>NZ_LT009718.1:1090326-1204318 GCF_900013495.1 Agrobacterium genomosp. 2 str. CFBP 5494 | reverse complement strand
CGTCGTGCTGCTGTTCTCCGTCGGCGAATTGCTGGAAGGCTTTGCCGCTGCCCGCGCCCGCTCTGGCATCAAGGCGCTCGGTTCGCTCTTGCCGAAAACGGCGATGGTGGAGGAAAACGGCGCGCTTCGGCAGGTCTCCGCCGATCAGGTGCGCATCGGCCAGGTGGTCGTGGCGCGCCCCGGTGACCGCATCGCCGCCGATGGCGTTGTGATGGACGGCCAGTCCAGCGTCGACGAATCGCCGATGACGGGTGAGAGCATTCCCGTCGCCAAGGACAAGGGCGACCGCGTCTTTGCCGGCTCGATCAACCATGACGGTTCGCTGCGCATCCGCGTCGACCGTGCGCCGGAAGACAATACCATTGCCCGCATCATCACGCTGGTCGAGGAAGCACAGGATGCCCGCGCCCCGACCGAGCGCTTCATCCAGAGCTTCTCGCGTTATTACATGCCGCTGATCGTCGCGATCTCGGTGCTGACCATCATCGTGCCGCCGCTCGCCGGTCTCGGTGACTGGGATACCTGGATTTACCGTGGTCTCGCGCTGCTCCTGATCGGTTGCCCCTGCGCGCTGGTCATCTCGGTTCCCGCCGCCATCGCCTCCAGCCTTTCGGCTGCGGCACGCCACGGTATGCTGGTGAAGGGCGGCGCGGTCATCGAAATGCTGGCGCGCACCGAAACCGTCGCCTTCGACAAGACCGGCACGCTGACGCTTGGTGAGCCTGTCGTGACGGATGTGATCACTGTTGATGGCAACGAGGCCGGGCTGATTGCGCAGGCCGCGACCATCGAGAACGTGTCGAGCCATCCGCTCGCCCGCGCGATCGTCAATCATGCCGAAAAGGCCGGCGTCAAGCCGCTGCCCGGCTCCAACATCAAGGCGATTTCCGGTCGCGGCATGCAGGGCAATGTCGGCGGCAAGGACCTGTTTATCGGCGCACCGCGCTTTGCGACTGAAGTCGGAACGCTCTCGAAGGATCTTGCCGATCGCATTTCCGCGCTGGAAAGCGAGGGCAAGACGGTCGCTGTCGTCATGGCCGGCGGCGCGGCAAGCGGCCTCTTCGCCATGCGCGACGAGCCGCGCAAGGACGCGGCCGAAGGCGTCAAGGCGCTGAAGGACATGGGCATTTCCTCGCTGATGCTGTCGGGTGACAATGCCCGCACCGCGCGTGCCATCGGCAACAAGCTTGGCCTTGAGGCGCGTGGTGAACTCCTGCCGCAGAACAAGGTTGAGGAAATCCGCAAGCTTGCCGAAAAGAAGACCGTTGTCATGGTGGGTGACGGCATTAACGATGCGCCGGCCCTTGCGGCGGCCAGCGTCGGTGTTGCCATCGGCTCGGGCACGGACGTGGCGATGGAAGCGGCGGATGCGGCGCTGATGCGCAACAATGTCGGCGACGCCGCCCGCCTCATCGGCCTCTCGCGCGCCACCATGAGCAATATCCGCCAGAACGTGACGATTGCGCTCGGCCTGAAGGCGGTGTTCCTGGTCACAACAGTTACCGGCCTTTCAGGCCTGTGGCTCGCAGTCTTTGCCGATACGGGCGCCACGGTTCTGGTGACCGCCAATGCCATGCGGCTGCTTGGATATTTCAACCGCAACAAGGGCTGACATTCCATTTGCGTGCAAGACGGCCGGGTCTCGTCCATCGAGGCCCGACCGTCTCATTTACGGCATATTGACAAACTAATTGCGTCCAATAAATACCGCGTACCGCCGTTTCCACGTGCGTGACAATCGATTCCACGCGCAGGAGCGCTGAACTTGGCAAAGCATGGCTATAACCGCATCGCGTACCGCGCGATCAAGATCGGTGGGAACATCGCCAAGGTCATTTTTTCCATCGATTTGTTCATCCGGCCCGGCAGGAGAAAGACGCTCCCGCAGTATCAGCCTGCCAGACGCAGCCCGAAATCGGAAAAAGCCATCCCTCGCATTATCTGGCAGACGAATTACTCCAATCGGGTCACGACGCCGATCTATGCGAATTTCCTGTTCAACCGCTGGCTGACGCCGGAATTCGAATATCGTTACCATGATGACGAGGCGTGCCAGGCCTATATCGACCGGCATTTTCCCGGACGTTACGCCGACGCCTTCCGTCGCCTGCAGGTGGGCGCCGCCAAGGCGGATTTCTGGCGTATTCTGGTGCTGCTGCAGGAAGGCGGCATCTATCTCGATATCGATTCCAATTTTGCGGCCCGCCCCGAAGATGTGATCGACCCGCAGGAAGAGGCCGTTTTCATCGCCATGAAAAGCGGCGAGATCACGAATTACTTCATGGCCTCCAGGCCCGGCCACCCGGCGCTCAGGCTGATGGCCGACCGTATTTCCCGGAATATCGAAGACGGAACGCTCGCCAGCGTCTATGACATGACCGGCCCGACGGTGGTGCATGCCGTCGTCAAGGAACTGGGGCTTCCGGTCCGCAACTACCGCGAAATGTGCACGCAGGGTCAGTTCACCAACAAGCGCGCCCAATATGCCGACAAAAAAGACGGCGCATGGTGGGCGGAGCAAGCCAAGACGTCCATCGTCAAGAACTAGGGCATCTCCGGTAAACGTGCGAAGCGGTCTGGCCGGACGTGCTCCTCAACCCCAGACGTTCCTAGACAGCGGCACAGTTCGCATTTCAGACGAAGGCGTTGAAAAGCCGGATGCTTTCCTCCACCGCATGCGGCACCACGCCGTTATGGGTGCCGGGCAACAGCTTCTTGTCGACCCTGAAACCCGAGGTCAGGGCGCGGTCCACAAAAAGCTGGTGATCGGCGTCGAAAGGTCGTTCCTCCGTGCCGCGCAACAGCAGTGCCGGACATTTGAGGCTGGGGCCGAAACAGACGGAGGAGCGCATGATGAATTCGCGTTCGTCGGTTTCGTCGAAACAGATCTCCTCGCTATAGCGGTTGAAATAGCGCCATGAATTGACGCCAGCGGATATGGGGGCCGCAGCACGGAATTTACGGCTCATGGCTGCCAGAAGCGTCAGCGTGCCGCCGTTGGAATGGCCGGCGATGAAGAAGCGAGCTCTGTCAATGCCGGGAAGATTTTCAAGATAGGTGGCCGCCGCCAGCGCATCCGAGGTTTCGTCGTAGAAGCCTGAATAATTGCCGTTCTGGCCGTTTTCGCCACGAAAGGACGGTAGCAGCACAACGAAGCCCGCTTCCCAATATGGCTTCATCAGCGCCCAATGGCCATCCCCGGTGGCGTTGCCGCCATGCAGGAAGAGGACGGCCGGTTTCAGTGTTTTTGACGGCTGGTAGTGGGAGAGCCAGGCGACAAGTTCAATCGAGCCATCCGGCCCGCCACGATAGGTGACACGCTCCGCCCCGGGCGGTGTGCCAAGCGCCGAGGATTTCTCCGGCGCCGCCATCTTGCGCAGCAGGTGGGTGTGGAAACGTCGGCGAGCCTCCGCATAATCCTGCCGTTCCAGCGGCAAGACTTCAGGTGTCGGAATGCCCGCTTTCACGGCGGGCGGCAGGATAACCGCTGCTGACAGCCCCATTGCGCCAGCGAGCAATCCGCGCCGCGTCATGCCCGGCGAGATCGTGCCGCTCTCTTCCTGTCCGAAGGGTGAGGAAAGAAAGCGTTTGTCTGCCATATGGTCACCTGACGAGGATGGTTGCATTAGCAGTTCAGCACTGCGGCGGGAGGCTGTCCAATCACGGATTCGCGAATGACAACAATGTATTCGCAGCCATCATGGCAATTTCTGGACGTCGCCTCGCCCCGACTGTGACGCCCAGGGAAATAAACAGGCGATCGTGCCACCCTAGCCTTCCGCACCGTCGATCATCGCCACCAGTGTTGAAAGCCTGTCGGCTTCGGCCGGCAACTTGTCGGCGCGCAGCCGGGCAATGCGGGGGAACCGCATGGCGACTCCGGATTTATGGCGGGTAGAGCGGTTGATGCCTTCGAAGGCAACTTCAAGCACGAAACCGAAATCCGGCGTGGCGCGCACCGCCCGCACCGGGCCGAAACGCTCGACGGTATTGTCGCGCACGAACTTGTCCAGCACCTCCAGTTCCGCATCGGTGAAACCGAAATAAGCCTTTCCGACAGGCACGAGCTGTTCGCCGTCCTCCCCCTCCGCCCAGACACCGAAGGTGAAATCGGAGTAATAGCTCGATCTTTTGCCGTGGCCACGCTGGGCATACATCATGACGGCGTCAATATTGTAAGGATCGCGTTTCCACTTGAACCAGGGGCCTTTGGCGCGCCCGGCCTGATAGGTGCTGTCGCGGCGCTTGATCATGACGCCCTCGATGACCGGATCGGGCGGTGCGGCGCGTAGCGTATCGAGCTCCTGCCAGCTGGAAAAGCCGATCAGCGGCGAGAGGTCGAAGCGGTCATGCGGTGCATGTTCGATAATGTCAGACAGCCGGCCGCGACGCTGCAGATAGGTCTGCGCGCGGATATCGCTCTCGCCGTCGAACAGCAGGTCATAGGCGCGGATGAAGGCGGGATAGTCGTCCAGCATCTTCGCCGTCACCGTCTTGCGGTTCAGTCGCTGCTGCAGGTCGGAAAAGGTTCGGGTGAGATTGTTGGACCGTGCCGTGCCGCCAATCAGCAGCTCACCATCCATCACACCTTCGAAATCGATCGCGTCAAGAACGTCAGGGAAGGCGCCTGAAATATCGTCGCCTGAACGGGAGTAGAGTTTCCGTGTCCCACCGGCGCGGGACAGTTGCACGCGAATACCGTCCCATTTCCATTCCGCCGCGTAGTCGGCGGGGTCCAGCCCATCGAGGTCGCCATCCGCCACCGGCGTCGCCAGCATCACCGAATGGAAGATGGCGGGCGTTGCCAGCACCGGGCGGTCCGCCTTACCCTCGAGCCACGCGAAAAGCGGCGTATAGGGCGGCGCCAGTCCGTGCCAAAGGGTTTCGATCTCGATGATGTCTTTCCCCGCAAAATCCGCCAGCGCCTGACGCGCCAGCCGGGCCGAAACGCCGATGCGCAGGCTGCCGGTGGCAAGTTTGAGGAAAGCGAAACGAGAGGACGTATCGAGCCGATCCAAGAGATCACGCACCGCACCGCGCACCTCGGTACGGCCAAGCGAATTCATCAGTGTCACCACTTCACCAAGACGCGGATCCTGTGCCTCTGAATCGTCAGCACCGCCGATATTGCCCCAGACCAGCGAAATGGTTTCGGCGAGATCGCCCACATAATCATAGGAATAGCGGAACAACACCTCGTCCATGCGTTCCAGCACCAGCTCGCGCAGCAGGGCCGGTTTGACGCTCTTGAGGTCCAGCGTGCCGGCAATGGCCGCCAGCCCGTAACCCCGGTCGGGATCGGGCGTATCGCGGAAATAATCGGTCAGCAGCTTCAGCTTGCCATTGCGCGACGGGGTGAGAACCAGGCGGTCAAGAAGAGTGGCGAAGGCTTTCATCTCAATCCCCCTCGTCCTCGTAACCAACGAGATGCAGTGGCTTGGCGGCGATGCCCTGCAATTCGCACCAGCGCACCAGCGCCTCCTCCCGGCCATGCGTGACCCAGACGGCCTGCGGGGAAATTTCCTTGATCGTCTCCAGCAGTTCCGGCCAGTCGCAATGGTCCGAGATCACCAGCGGCAATTCCACACCGCCCTGCTTTGCCCTCTGCCGCACCATCATCCAGCCGGACGCGAAGGCAATCAGTGGTTCGTTGAAGCGGCGCGCCCAGCGCTCCTGAAACGCCGAGGGCGGTCCGACGACAATCGCGCCCTTGAAGGCGGAAGGATCGCTTTTTTCCAGTGTTGCGGGCCTGAGATCCCCGAGATCGATACCCTGCGAGACGTAATAATCGCAGAGCCGCGCCAGCGCACCGTGGATATAGATCGGCTCGGCATAACCATTATCGCGCAGGAGCCTGATGACGCGCTGCGCCTTGCCCAGCGAATAGGCGCCGACAAGGTGCGTCCGCTCGGGAAACTGTTTGATGGAGGTGAGCAGCTTGGCCGTTTCCACACGCGGCAGCGGATGGTGAAATACTGGCAGGCCGAAGGTGGCTTCGGTGATGAAGACATCGCAGGGCACCGTCTCGAAGGGGGCGCAGGTGGGGTCGATGCCACGCTTGTAGTCGCCGGATGCGACGATGCGCATACCGTTCATTCCCACGGAAATCTGCGCCGAACCCAGAACATGGCCTGCCGGATGGAAACCGACGGTGACGCCGTTTACCTCCACCCTCTCGCCGAATGCGACCGCCTGCTCGCTGCCGCAGAAATCCTCACCATAACGGATGCGCATGATATCCAGCGTCTGGCGCGTGGCCAGCACAGCGCCATGGCCAGCGCGGGCGTGATCGGAATGACCATGGGTGATGAGCGCCCGCGCCACGGGCCGCACGGGATCGATATAAAAATCACCCGTCGGGCAATAAAGGCCCTTGGGCGTTGAATTCAAAAGCTGTTCCGGCTTCATGTTCATTGAGATAGGGCCGCCCGCGCGAATCTAAAGTGCTGCGAGCATAACGCGGAACGCGCGTTAAATTTCCAATGGGCGCGTTTTTGTTTTGCGGTCGCCTCCCTGTCATTTCGGCTTTGAGCCGGGACTGTATCGAGTTGTCGCCGCGGTTTGCACACAACATCAGCGCAAGACCGACTTAGAGGACAATCATGAGATTCGAGTTTGCAGAAACGTATCCGATCGGATACATTCTATGACGAACGATTTCGAGAAATCGGCAGAGTTCGACGAATGGCTGAAGGCTTTGAAAGATCGCACCGGAAAGGCGCGAATTCTTCATCGCCTTACCGCGGCCGAGCACGGGAATTTCGGCGATTGCGAGCCGGTCGGTGGGGGTGTTTCAGAAATGCGCATCCACTGTGGTCCGGGTTATCGGGTCTATTTCACACGCATTGGCAAGAGGGTGTATTTCCTTCTGGTCGGCGGAGACAAATCCTCGCAGAAGCGGGACATAAAGCGGGCAGTCGAGATGGCGCAAACAATAGGAAGGAATGACCGTGACGCAGTTTAGCAAATTCGATGTGTCGGACTACCTGGATAGCGATGAAGCCATGCTCGAATACCTGGCAGTGGCGATGGAAGACGAGAACCCCGACGTCTTCATCGCCGCCCTTGGCGCGGTCGCCAGAGCTCGCGGAATGTCGCATGTCGCGGATGCCGCAGGTCTCGGCCGGGAAAGTCTCTATAAGGCACTTAAGCCCGGTTCGAAGCTCCGCTACGAGACCGTGCAGAAAGTCCTGCATTCGCTAGGCTTCCGACTGGCCGTCGAAAAGTCATCGAACGCCGCGTAAGGCGGCGTTCACACACCGACCTTCGCGCCCTACTCCCCCGCCACTTCCGCCGGCTTCGCCTCAACCGCCGCCGGCAGTCGCACCGGTTTCAGCATCAGCGCCGCGGCAAGGCCGATGGCGGCGGTTGCGGCGGCCGCGAAGAAGAGCGGCGTGAACGCATCCGAGTAGAGCGAGGCGACGGCGGCCTGGGAGGCTGCGGGCAGTTCCGAGAGGATTTTTGGCGTCAATTCCTCGATTTTGCCGACACCGGGAATATCCACCGCCACACCCTTGAGGCTTGTGGATACGATGGCGCCATAGACCGAGATGGCGATGGCAGCACCACCCATGCGGGTCAGCGTTACCGCGCCGCTCGCCGCACCGATATCAGCCTTGGGTGCTGAATTCTGCACGCCGATGATCGGAGCCTGCTGGCCGAGGCCGACTGCGAAACCCTGCGCCAGCATCAGCACCGCGATCAGCCAAAGCGGCGTTCCCGCATGCATCTGCGTGAAGAGCAGCATGGCGATGACGTTGATTGTCAGGCCCGCAACCGAGAAGGGCTTGTAGACGCCGGTAATCGAAATCAGCCGTCCGGCCGAAAGCGAACCCATGACGATGCCGCCGGTGACCGCAATGAAGAACAGGCCGGCATGGGAGGGGGAAAGGCCGGTGGTCGTCTGCAGGAACAGGGCATAATAATTGACCATGCCGATGCCGATGCCGCCGCTGGTCAGCGAAACGATCATCAAAAGCGGAAAGGTGCTGTCTTTGAAGAGACGCAGCGGCACCACCGGTTCCGGCGCGCGGCGCTCCACCTGCACCCAGAGGAAAGCGGCGATGACGGCGAAGGCGATGATGCCGAGGCTGGGGGCTGCGATGAGCGAGCCGAACAATTCGCTGCTGTCCGCCCAGAAGACCACGCTGGCAATGGTGGCCGCCAAGAGGACCGCACCGAGATAATCGATCTTCGGCTGGCGCGCCGGGCGTCGGTAAGGCAGCATCAGCGCCAGACCGGCAATAACGATGATGCCGAGCGGCAGATTGATCAGGAAAATCGACCGCCAGCCAAAGAGATCACTCATCGTGCCGCCGAGGATCGGGCCGACACTGCCCGATGCCATGATGGTGAGGCTGGAATAGCTCTGGTAACGGGCGCGTTCACGCGGTTCGAACAGATCCGCATTGACGGAAAAGATCGATACCATGATGCCGCCGCCGCCAAGGCCCTGCAACACGCGGGCAGCAATCAGACTATCCATCGACCATGCCAGCCCGCAGGCGAGCGAACCAAGCGTGAAGATGACGACCGCCGCGATCATCACATATTTCCGGCCGAACAGATCGCCGAGCTTGCCATAGACAGGCATGACTGCGCTGGTCGCCAGCAGATAGGCAGAGCCGATCCAGCCGAAACGCTCCAGCGCGCCGAATTCACCGACGATGGTGGGCAGTGCCGTCGATACGATCTGGTTATCGAGGGTCGCCATGAACATGGCCAGCATCAGAAACAGAAAGACGATGAGCCTGCGGCGATGATCCGACACAAGCGGCGCCACGGGGGCGGTGGACATATCCATGAAAAATCTCGTTGGCTTCAGGCAGATTTGCTGTGACAATTTGTGTGCTATCAGCATATATATGTCAATGGCAAGTTTTTGACATCTGTGCTATTGCCGCTAAACGTGATCGGAAAACAGCATCGAAAGGGACGATGAAGCGTGGCGACTGAGGAAAACTGGAACGAGGATCTGCCCGAGGACATCAAGCGGATCGGCAATACGATGACGCGCATGCGCATCATGATCGGCCGCCGCATCATCGGCCGCATGGCGCTTGCCAGGCTCGCTCCAGGTCTCGAACTTTCCCATATCGACGTGCTCGACATTCTGCGCCGGGCGGAGGGCGATGTGACCGTGGGCGCGATTGCCGAGGGTATGCGCATCGATCCCTCACGCGGCAGCCGTGTGGTGGCGGATATGGTGGGACGCGGCCTGCTGAAACGCGGCGTTTCCCAGGAAGACGGCCGCCGCAGCATCGTAGAGATCACCCCGCTCGGCACCAGTCTCTTGCAGGAAATGCGTCGGACCAAGATGAGCGTCATCGAGGACGTGATGGATGGATGGCCCGCGGAGGATGTGGAGACATTCGCACGCCTGTTCGAGCGGTTCATCGACCGTTTCGAATGCCGGCTCTCGCCCGATACAGACCTCCTCCCGGATCAGAAAAAATCATAGTTGGCGCTGCGATCCACAGCTTCACTTTAGGAGGGCTAGACCGTAACTTGCCGCCATCTGACAGGTTGAAGGGGTAATTTCGATGTTGACGATTTACGGTGTCTACCGTTCCCGCGCCACACGCACATTATGGCTGGCGGGCGAACTCGGCATAGAATTCAAGCATGTGCCTGTGATACAGGCCCGCCGTCTTGCCGATCCGCTGGCTGCGGATGCGCCGCTCAACACGCTGTCTCCGGACTTCCTGGCCGTCAACCCGATGGGCACCATTCCCTGCATCGAGGATGACGGCATGGTGCTTTACGAATCCATGGCCATCAATCTCTACCTCGCCCGCAAATATGGCGGACCGCTTGCGCCGATCGATCTGAAGGAAGATGCGGCGATGCTGCAATGGTCCTTCTTTGCCGCGACCGAAGTGGAGACGAATTCGCTGAAGATTTCCTCCGCCATCGCCGAAGGCCTGTCGGAAAGTGATAGCGGCAAGGCCGTGATCGATGTTGCCAGCCGCCTGCTGAAGCGCCCCTTCCGGGTGCTGGAGCAGCATCTGTCCAGTCATGATTATCTGGTGGGCGACCGCTTTACCGTCGCCGATCTCAACGCGGCGGAAATCGTTCGTTACGCACAGGGCCACAAGCCGCTGTTCGACGCCCATCCAGCTCTGAAGGCCTGGCTGGATCGTTGCCAGGCCCGCACGGCGTTCAAGACGATGTGGGATACGCGCGCGGCCGAGGCGGCTTGAGCGATTAAGCCCCTTACCCCTCCGTGATGCCGGACCTGATCCGGCATCCAGCCAGCCCAAGTCCTTGGGCTGAAAGAACCCTTCTCGCCGCGCAGACGCGCGTCGGCTGGATGCCGGCTCAGGGCCGGAATGACGGAAATACTGAGCCTTTCAGCCCCTCTCCCCCGCGAGCGCCCGCTGCACCGCCGGCCGGTCGTTCATGCGGCGGAAGTGGTCGTGCACCTTGGGGAAACGGGCAATATCCACGCCGTCGCTTTCCAGCCATCCGGACATGACGAAAAGATAGGGATCGGCCACGGAATAGGCAGTGCCGAGAACCCATGGGCCACGCAGCATGCCGTGCTCGATCAGTTCGAAGCATTCACCCATGGTCTGCGGCACTTTCGCCTTCATATCCTCAAGCGAGCTCTCCTTGCTCGCCCAGCGACTGCCGCGCCGGCCGTGGGCATGGGCGACATGCACCGTCGAAGAAATGAAGGCGTTGAAGGACTGCATCAACGCGAATTCGAAGGGATCGTCGAGCGGCGCGAGTTTCTTCTCGGGCGCCATCTGGGCGATGAAGGCGAGGATGGCCGGCGTCTCCGTCAGCACGCCGCTTTCCGTCGCCAGTGCCGGCACGCGGCCCTTGGGATTGATCTTTAAAAATGCCTCGGAGCGTTGCTCGCCTTCCGCGAAATTGACGCGGTGGGCCTTGTAAGGCAGGCCGGATTCCTCAAGCACGATATGGCTGGCGCGGGAGCAGGAACCGGGGGAGAAAAACAATGTGAACATGGATATGCGACCTCCAAAGCAATGAAGCGCCCGCTTCTTCCTCATGCGGACACCGCCCCGCGAGGGCCATGGGGTGGCCGTCATGTGCGGGGCGCGACATCATCGTGCCGGCAAACGGCCGCGTCAAAGGTTATTTAGAGACCGACGACCCTGATATCGCCGACATGGATGCCGTTCCAGTTCCGCATCTGCCGGTTCGCCATGCCGCTCAGCGCCTGTTGTTCGGCGCTGCCTTCATCGAAATAGCGGGCGAGCAATGCCGAAACCATGGCTTCCGCCGCACGCGTCGTGCCGTCTTCGCATTTCACCGCCATGGCGATGCCCTTTTCCGGCATGGCGGCGACGAAGACGCCTTCCGCGCCGGTCTTGGCGAAAATCTTGCCCGGCGCGATCTGCATCAGCTTCGTGCAGGCGCGGCCGGTGCCTGCCACATAGAAGGGTTCTGCCATGCAGGCCTCCATGAGCCGGCGCGAGGCGCTCGCCCGGCCGGCTTCCAGCCCCCTGCCCGTCGCCATCTTTGCGAAACCATGTGCCAGCCCTTTGAGCGGCACCGCATAGGTCGGGATGGAGCAGCCGTCCACGCCGCAATTGTCGTGACCCAGCGCAGCACCCGTCAGGCTCTCCATCGTCGCGCGGATTTCCTGCTGCAGCGGGTGGTCATAACCGACATAGCCCTTGGGGTCCGTTCCGGTATGACAGCAGGCGCAGATGAAGCCTGAATGTTTACCGGAGCAATTATTGTGAAGCGCCGTCGGCTTTTCCAGCGTGCGGGCCTGATGGATGATGGTTTTCTGGTCGGAGGACCAGTGCGCGCCGCATTCCAGCGTATCCACATCCCTGCCCGCCTTGGCGAGCATAGAAGCGGCAAGTTCCGCATGTGCGTCCTCGCCGGAATGGGACGAACAGGCAAGCGCCAGCTCGCGGCTGCCGAATTGATAGGCGTCCGCGGCACCGCTTTCCACCAGCGGCAGGGCCTGCATGGCCTTGCAGGCCGAACGCGGGAAGATGCCACGTTCCAGATCTCCCGTGGAAAACAGCACGGCGCCATCGCCATCCACCACTACCGCAAGGCCCCTGTGGCGGCTTTCCACGAGATTGCCCCTGACGACTTCGACGGTAACGGAATTGTTCATTCTCTCAGCCTCAAAAAATTCTGATTTTATGTTGTTGATACCGCAATTGATTTTTCGATGCACGGGGCTGCCGGTGAAATTTGCAAAACGTCTGCTGCTGGCGATTGCCATCATCTATCTGCTGCCGGCACTGGCATCGGCCGGACTGTGGGCCATGAAGGACCATCCGCGCGGCTGGAATGCCGCCAGATGGTCATCGTCAGGCATGCTGCCGGCGGCTTCGAGCGACGGGCAAGCCGCCGTCTACGTCTTTTCCGCCATGACCGGCGGCTTCAAGGGCTCGGTTGCCAGCCACGCCTGGGTCGTGCTGAAAAAGCCGGGCGCTACGAGCTATGACCGTTATGACAAGGTGGGCTGGGGCACGCCGATCCGCCATAATGGATATGCGGCGGACGCCTATTGGTATTCCAACATGCCGCGCCAGGTGGTGGCCATTCACGGCGTAGAGGCGGAAAAGCTGATCCCCAAGATCGAAAAGGCGATTGCCGACTATCCCTATGGCAAGCCGGGCGGCTATCGCATCTATCCCGGCCCCAACTCCAACACCTTTGTTGCCCATGTGCTGCGCAGCGTGCCCGAGCTCGGCGTCGTGCTGCCGCCGGATGCGGTCGGCCGCGACTATCTGCCGGACGGTGCATTTTACCACATCGCCGACGACTGGAAGGATGCAAGCGTTTCGCTCGGCGGCCTGTTCGGCATTTCGGCGGGTGCGCGCAGCGGCTTCGAGATCAATTTCCTCGGTCTTGTCGCGGGCATCGATTTCGCCCGGCCGGGCGTGAAGATACCCGGGCTTGGTTATTTCGGCGTGGCGGGCGTCAGGGCTTGAGCCATCACGTTTCAGTGGCCTGAGCGGCGCGTCTGGCGCGGATGCTCTGGGCGATGAAGACCCGTGACAGGCCGTGATAAAGCGGTTCGCGAGAGAAAAGCCGAGACGTCAGATATCCCAGCATCGATGCGGCCATGATGGGTATGACGCCTTCATGATTACCGGTCATTTCGAGGATGATGACAAAGGCCGTCATCGGCGCCTGCACAACGCCGGCAAAATAACCCGCCATGCCGACGATGGCGCCAAGGCCGATGCTGGTGCCGAGCAAGCTCGCCATGGTGCTGCCGAAACCCGCACCGACCGACAGAGACGGCGCGAAAATGCCGCCGGGGATGCCCGACATCATGGCAAGGAAAGTCGCCGCCAGTTTTTCGATGAAGAAGAACGACGGTGCGGCTTGCCCCTCTATCGCCGCACGGGCCTGCTCGTAACCGGTTCCGAAGGTCGCGCCGCTTGTTGCGATGCCGAGGATGGCGGAAGCAAGGCCGCAGGCGGCGGCAACCGCCAGCATTCGCTTCAGGGGCATGGTCTGGGCGAAACGGCGGATACGTGCAGAGAGGCGCAACGCACCAGCGCTGAAAAGAGCGCCAAATGCACCACCGCCGACACCGCAGACAAGCACCAGCAGCCAGTCCATCGTCGTTTTCGCCATGACGGAGCTGGTGCCGAAATAGGTATAGCTGCCGACCAGAGCCAGCGATGCAAGGCCCGACAGGATGACGGCCGTCAGCACAAGGCCGTTGGCGCGGGATTCATAAGTCTTACTCATCTCCTCGATGGCAAAGACAATGCCTGCGAGCGGCGTGTTGAAGGCCGCCGCAATGCCCGCGGCCGAACCGGCTAGGATGAGACCCTTGGCCTGCGCCATGCCGCCCCAGCGAGCGGCCTGCAGCATGATCGAGGCCCCCACCTGAACCGTCGGCCCCTCACGGCCAATCGACGCGCCGGAGAGCAGACCGGCGACGGTGAGCACCACCTTGCCAAAAGCAAGCTTCAGCGACAGAAGCCGCGAACGATCCGCATCATCCCGCAGGTGCCGGGCGGCGATGGCCTGCGGAATGCCGCTACCGCCGGCATTGGGGAAAACCGTGATCGCGAGCCAGGCGCAGAGCGTAAAGCCGAGCGGCGTGATGATGAGCGGCAGCAGAAACGCCCATTCGCCTGAGGACGTGGCCGCGAAGAAGAGGTGCTGGGCGCGATCCGCTGCCCAAGCGAAACCGACGCTGATAAGGCCAACTGCAATAGCGCCAATCCAGAAAACCGCCCTTGGCTTCCAAATCCGCCATGAACCCCAGACAACACGGGAACGGCGGAGCATTTTCAGCTTCTTATAATCGACGGGCATGGGGATCCAGATGAGTGATTTCGGCAGAGGCAGGCGGAAAGACCTTTTATCTGCCTGCCGACCGAGCTTTGCAAGTTTTGGATTTGACTTTTACCGAGCGTCGCGACATCATCTGCATCGCAAATGCAACGCACGGAGAGACAAGATGAAAACCGCAACTTTGCCTTCGCTGCGTGTGACCGCGGATTTCCGCGAGGCGGCAGAAAGCGTGCTGAAGGACGGCGAAACGCTATCGTCATTTGTCGAGGATTCGGTCCGCAGGCAGGTGCAAATCCGCAAATCGCAGGCGGAGTTCATCGCGCGCGGGCTGGCGTCGCTTGAGGAAGCGGAGCGCACTGGCGTCTATTATAGCACCGACGATGTTCTTTCGATGATGCAAAGAAAACTCGATGCTGCAAAAGCCGCTAAACGGAAATGACATATCAGCTTCGTTATACCGAAGAAGCACTGGCGGATTTCGATCGCATCTATGATTTTCTGATCGCATACGACATCAATGTGGCCGAGAAGGCCATTCACGCCATAAGAGCAGGATTAGAGATTCTCAGCGATTTTCCCTTCAGTTGCCGTAAGGCGTCTTCTGAAAACGGGCTGATACGTGAACTCCTCGTGCCGTTCGGGTCATCCGGCTATATCGTGCTGTTCCGCATCGACGGCCCGGAAACAGTAACCATTGCCGCCGTTCGCCACCAGCGCGAGGATGATTATCATTGACCTCACCGGTCGCTGACAGCCGCGCGTGGGTTCAACCACGGCTCCTGATTGGAGCGCGGCAGTGGGGTTTTGCCGAGAATGTGGTCCGCGGCCTTTTCGCCCGTCATGATGGAGGGGCCGTTGAGATTACCATAGGTCACGTGCGGGAAGATCGAGCTGTCTGCTACGCGCAGGCCCTCGACACCGATCACGCGGCATTCGGGATCGACAACCGCCATCGGGTCGTTTCTGTCGCCCATGCGGCAGGTGCCGCAGGGATGGTAAGCGCTTTCCAGATGCTCGCGCAGGAAGGCATCGATCTGCTCATCGGTCTCGATATTTTCACCGGGCTGGATTTCCGGGCCACGGAATTCGTCGAATGCTTTCTGGCCAAAAATTTCGCGCGTGAGGCGCACGCAGTGGCGGAATTTCTCCCAATCCTCGGGGTGGCTCATATAGTTGAAACGAATGACCGGCTCATCTGAGGGATCCGCGGAGCGCAAGGTGACGTTGCCGCGCGATTTCGACAGGTTGTAGCCGACATGCGCCTGAAAACCATGGCTTTTCGCCGCCGCCTTGCCGTCATAGGAGATGGCGACGGGCAAGAAATGATACTGGATGTCAGGTTGCTTGAGCCCGGGGGCGGAGCGCAGGAAGGCGCAGGCCTCGAACTGGTTGGAAGCACCGAGGCCGCCTTTCGACAGCAGCCATTGCGCACCGGCCACACCCTGCCAGAACCACGGAAGCCACGAATAAAGCGAGACCGGCTTGGTGGAGACCTGCTGGAAATAAAACTCCATATGGTCCTGGAGATTGGCGCCGACGCCGGGGCGATCCGCCTTCACCTCGATGCCCATGTCTTTCAGATGGGCGGCGGGGCCGATGCCCGAGAGCATCAGCAGCTTCGGCGAATTGAAGGAGGAGGCCGAGACGATGACCTCGCGACCGGCCTTGATCGTCTCCACCACACCCTTGCGCTCGATTTCGACACCAACGGCGCGGCCGTTCTCGATGACCACCTTGCGGGCAAAACCGTTGACCAGCGTGACATTGCCGCGCTTCAGCGCCGGTTTGAGATAGGCATTGGCGGCGGACCAGCGACGGCCATTGTGAATGGTCTGCTCCATCAGGCCGAAACCTTCCTGTTTGGAGCCGTTATAGTCATCCGTCAGTTCAAACCCCGCTTGGGCGCCGGCCTGAATGAAGGCGTGAAACAGGGGGTTATTGACCGGCCCGCGCTGCACATGCAGCGGCCCATCCGTGCCACGCCAGCCTTCCTCGCCGCCATGGCTATGTTCCATGCGCTTGAAATAAGGCAGCACATCCGCATAGGCCCAACCCTGCGCGCCAAGCTCTTCCCAGCGATTGAAATCCTCGGCATGGCCGCGGACGTAAACGAGGCCGTTGATGGAGGACGAACCGCCGATGACCTTGCCACGCGGGGCGGTGATGCGGCGATTGTTGAGATTGGGCTCGGGTTCGGAGAGATAACCCCAATTGTAGCGCTTCATGCTCATCGGCCAGGCGAGAGCCGCCGGCATCTGGATGAAGGGGCCGAAATCGGAACCGCCGGCCTCGATGACGATGACGGAATAGCGACCATCTTCCGACAGGCGGTAGGCGATGGCGGACCCTGCGGAGCCGGAGCCGACGATGACGTAATCTGCTTGCATTGTTGCTCTCTCCGATGAGCGGTTGTTCCGATCAATTGACTGTCAGAGGGTGGGTTACCCCCCTCTGCCCTGCCGGGCATCTCCCCCTCAAGGGGGGAGATCGGCCAGCGGCGCTACCACCGCTCCATTCGCAAACTTGGAGGTGGGCGGGACCTCGCCTCACGTCGATCTCCCCCCTTGTGGGGGAGATGTCCGGCAGGACAGAGGGGGGTGAAGCCCCAACCACCACCGTTTAATAAGGCGCGTCCACCTTCCCCGTGCTCACATAAACCGTCTTCAACTCGCTATAATGCTCCAGCGCCGCCGCCGAATTCTCGCGGCCGAAGCCGGATTGCTTGGAGCCGCCGAAGGGGATTTCCACCGGGCAGAGATTGTACGTATTGATCCACAGCGTGCCCGCCTCCAGCTGATCCACCACGCGGTGGGCGCGGGCGAGATCGGCGGTGAAGACGCCGCCGGCCAGCCCGAATTCGGTGGCGTTGGCGCGGGCGAGAACCTCTTCCTCGTCATCAAAATCCAGCACACACATGACGGGCCCGAAGATTTCCTCGCGGGCGATCGTCATGTCGTCGGTCACGTCAGCGAACACCGTGGGCTGAACGTAGGCGCCCTCACCCGCGACATTGTTGGGGATGCCGCCGCCGGTGATGAGCGTCGCACCTTCCGCCTTGCCCTTTTCGATTAAACCGAGAACCTTCTCCTGCTGGGCCTTGGAGACCAGCGGGCCGAGATGGGTGGCGTAGTCAAGGGGATCGCCAAGGATCATTGCTTCCGTGCGGCTTTTCAGGTTTTCGAGGAAGCGGGCCTTCGCCTTTTTCTGCACGAAGACACGCGTTCCGTTGGAGCACACCTGCCCGGAGGAGTAGAAATTGCCGAGCATCGCACCGCCGACGGCGCTTTCGATATCGGCATCATCGAAGACGATCAGCGGCGACTTGCCGCCGAGTTCCATCGTGACATGCTTCAGATGCCCGGCGGCAGCGGCGGCCACCTTGCGGCCGGTCGGCACCGAGCCGGTGAGCGAGACCTTCGCCACATCCGGGTGATTGACGAGCAGCGGCCCCGTATCACGATCCCCCTGAATGACATTGAACAAGCCTTTGGGAAGACCCGCTTCGATAAGGATTTCAGCAATCTTCAGCGCGCCGAGCGGGGTGTTTTCCGAAGGCTTGAAGACCATGGCATTGCCGGCGACGAGCGCAGGCGCGGCCTTCCAGCAGGCGATCTGCTGCGGATAGTTCCACGCGCCAATGCCGACGCAGACGCCGAGCGGCACACGTTTCGTATAGGCGAAATCGCCGCCGAGCGGGATGTAATCGCCATTCAATGCGGAAGGGGCGATACCGCCGAAAAATTCGAAGGCATCCGCACCCGAGGTCGGATCGGCGACGATGGTTTCCTGAATGGGCTTGCCGGTATCCAGCGTTTCCAGCGTCGAAAGCGCCTCATTGCGTTCGCGCATGATATCGGCGGCGCGTTTGAGGATGCGGCCACGCGCCATGGGGCTCATTGCCGCCCATTCCTTCTGGGCGCGCTTGGCCGAGGCGATGGCACGCTCGACAATCGCCGGCGTTGCGGCGTGAAGCCGGGCGATGATCTCGCCGGTTGCGGGGTAGATGCTCTCGAATGGCGTGCCTGTATTATCCTCGACATAATCGCCGTCGATGAAATGCGAGGCTTTCGGCTGCGCCCTGAGTGGCGTGGCGATGGTCATGTCGAAGTCTCCTAGAGAATGCGGATGGACGGCTTGGCGCGCTGTCCATCGGGAAAAGATCTGAGCTGCATGTCGAAATAATCCTCGACCAGCGCCGGTGCAGAGGCGAGGCCGAGCGGGGCGGAACGCAGGCTGTGCCTGATATAAAGCCCGTCGATGAGGGCTGCGGCCCCTTCTGCAATGCGTGCGGCATCATCGGGCGGGCAGAGCCGGTTGAGGCTTGCCATGAGGTTGGAGCGCAGGCGGCGGGAATAAATCACCAGCAGCCGGCGGGTTTCTTCCGAGCGCTGCGCCTCAACGTAAAAGGCAAGCCATGCCGCCACCGTTTCGGGCGTGAACTGGTCGCTCTGGAAGGAGACATGGACGATGGCGCTCAGCCTTTCGCGCGGGCCGGAAGCACGGGTCAGCGCCGCCACCGCATCACGCCTGAGATCACGCAGCAGGCTGCGAATGGTCTCCAGCAGGAGCTGCTGCTTGCTGCCGAAATAATGATGCGCAAGCGCCGCCGACACCCCCGCTTCCCGGGCGATGTCAGACATTGTCACATTCAACGAGCCATGGTGGCCTATGGTGCGCAGCGCCGCATCCACGAGCGCTTTTCGGCGCAGAGGCTCCATTCCGACCTTGGGCATGACGATCTCCTTGAGGGCGGCAAAATATTCTTGATTGACTGATCAATCAATAAAAAATGCGCCATTCCGTGTCGCTATTTTGCTGTAAATCAATTCTTTCTCATCGGACCGACCCTGGTTTCGGCAATGGCCGGCGCGTGGGGATCATCTTCATGCTCCCGGCGCGGTCACGGGGGAAAAACTAAACCGTGATATACTGCGAATTGGGAATGGAACACGTTCCGTGCTAATATCCCAGCTGATACAAATTTCGCTGGAAGCGGCACCAGACGAAAGACAATAAAAACGCCCGCCCTAGACCACGACGGCAGCCGATACCCATCCGGGCATCGAATGACCGTTCGCAGTGTTTAAAGAAGGGAGTGATATCATGCCAATGGTGACAGTATCGATTTCCCCGGAACAGGCAGCGAGAATGCGCGAAGCCGTCAATTGCGGGGCTTATGCATCCGGTAGCGAGGTCGTCAGGGAAGCGCTGCGATTATGGGCGGCGTCTGGCGCACACGGTATGGGCGCGAAGTCCAGGGAACCCGTGGAAGCCGACCGGGAGCGGGTGAACGTGGCCGATCTCTACGCCGCGCACTCAGGACATGTCCGCCAGGCGTGAGGCCCGGCTACTACCCCATATATCAAGGGGGTTGCAACAAAACGTTCATCAAAGCTTCACAGACGTGAAAGCTTTTGTTGACCTGTAATCTGCGATTGTTCGCCGCAAAAGAGAAAGGCTCTCCTTACCTCAGCCACGGAAGGAAAGCCGTAATAGCGGAGAACAGAAATGCAGGCCGTTACGCTGGAAAACGATGCCGTAAGGCGATTTGCCTCCGGGCACATGTTTCCCATGGCGAAGCTCGTGCTGGAAACCGCGTTTCAGCCGATCGTCGAGGCGACGACGGGCACTATTTTCGGTTATGAATCACTGATGCGCGGCCACGACCGGCTCGGTTTTTCCGATCCGCTGGCGCTTCTCGACCAGGCGGCGCAGGGCGGCGAACTCAAGGCTTTCGAGCAGATGCTGGCGAGCCGCGCGCTGGCGAAATTCTCCACCCTGCCTGACTTCTCCTCCGCCACCCTGTTTCTCAACCTCGATGTGCGGCTGATCGCGCAGGGCGACGCCATTCTCGACAAGCTTGTGGGCCATCTGGCGCGCGCGGGTATTCCCCCCTCCTCCATCTGCTTCGAGCTTTCCGAACGCTTCGACAATACAAGCGTCCCCCAATTCACGACGCTGATTGCCCGCATGCGGAAAGAGGGCTTCAAGCTGGCGATCGACGATTTTGGCGCGGGACACGGGGAGATGAAGCTTCTGTGCGATTTTCCGCTGGACTATCTGAAGATCGACCGTCACTTCATCACCGGCGTCGATCATCTGCCGCGCAAGCAGCATCTTGTCCGCAGCATCGTCAATATTGCCCATGTTCTGGGGGTGCGGGTCATTGCCGAGGGCATTGAAACAGAAGCGGAGTTCCTGACGTGTCGCGAATTCGGCGTCGACCTAGTGCAGGGCTGGCTGATCGCCAGGCCAACGGTCTTCACCAGCGAGTTGCCGGAGAGCTTTCCCCACATCAACCGCATCGGCGTGGCGCGGCGCAACAGCCAGACTCTGGATGAAATCCTGATCCGCCGTGAAATCGAACGACTTCCCACCGTCTTCGAACATGACAGCGTCGACAGCGTCTTCGAGCTCTTCCGGAGAAACCCGCAGCAGGCGTTTTTTCCGGTTCTCAATGCCAACGGCGAACCGCGCGGCGTCATCAACGAATATCATCTCAAGGAATATATCTACCGACCCTTTGGCCGTGACCTGCTCAAGAACAAGATCTATGAGCGCACCATCTCCCATTTCGTCGACGCCGCGCCGATCGTCGGTCTCGATGCCGATGCCGACCAGTTGATGAACATGTTTGCCAGCATGGGCGGCAGCGCCTGCATTATCCTCACCGAAAACATGCGTTATGCCGGTATCGTTTCGGCTGCTTCGCTGATCAAGGTCATCAATGAAAAACAGCTGAAGATGGCACAGGACCAGAACCCGCTGACGGCACTGCCGGGCAACCGCGCGATTGGCGGCTTCATCGCCGACCGCTGCAGCGACGGCGACGAGACACGTTTCTTCTGCTACTGCGACTTCGACAATTTCAAACCCTTCAATGACAAATACGGCTTCAACGCCGGCGACCACGCCATCACCCTGTTTTCGGCCCTGATGCGCCGTTACTTCTTTGCCGGCGACTGCTTCCTCGGACATATTGGCGGTGATGACTTCTTCATCGGCGTGCGCGACTGGGCGGTGGAGGACCTGACGGAAATACTCGAGCGGCTGCTCAGCGATTTCCACGACGATGTCGCGGAACTGTATTCGGCCGAGGATCGCGAGGCGGGCTGCATGAAGGGCCAGGACCGGCACGGCAATGAGCGGGACTTCGCGCTTCTGCGCTGTTCCATTGGCGTTCTGAGCTTGCCCAAAGGATTGATCATCGCCAATCCCGAGCGCATCGGCAGCGAGATCGCGGGCGTTAAGGCGGCTGCGAAGGAAAATGACAGCGGCCTCGTCATCCGGGTCTTCGGCGAGACAAATTGACACCGGTGACAAACGGCCTTCTTCCCTAAGCGGCGCTTCTGACCTACATCTTCAGGCGACGCCGATAGTGAGGAGTTGCCCCTGACCATGCCCGACCCCAAAACCCTGCCCGAAAAAATGCGTTTCATCGACCTTCCCTCCCATGGCGGTCCGGAAGTGATGCGTCTTTCGCAAGCGCCTTTGCCGAAGCCCGCGAAAGGCGAGGTTCTGGTGAAGGTCGAGGCAGCAGGCGTCAACCGGCCGGATGTCGCGCAGCGCCAGGGCACCTATCCGCCACCGAAGGATGCAAGTCCGATCCTCGGCCTTGAGATCGCCGGAGAGGTTGTTGCGCTTGGCGAAGGCGTCGATGAATTCAATCTTGGCGACAGGGTCTGCGCGCTCGCCAATGGCGGGGGTTATGCACAATATTGCGCCGTTCCCGCTGGGCAGGCCCTGCCCTTTCCCAAAGGTTACGACGCCGTCAAAGCCGCAGCCTTGCCGGAAACCTTCTTCACCGTCTGGGCCAATCTCTTCCAGATGGCGGGCCTGACCGAAGGTGAAACCGTGCTCATCCACGGCGGCACCAGCGGCATCGGCACGACGGCGATCCAGCTTGCCAAAGCATTCGGCGCGGAAGTTTATGCCACGGCGGGCTCTGCGGAAAAATGCGAGGCCTGTGTGAAGCTCGGCGCCAAACGGGCGATCAATTACCGCGACGAGGATTTCGCCGAAGTCGTGAAATCCGAAACCGGCGGCAAGGGCGTCGATGTCGTTCTCGACATGATCGGTGCTGCTTATTTCGAAAAGAACCTTGCGGCGCTGGCCAAGGATGGTTGCCTGTCCATCATCGCCTTCCTGGGGGGCGCCGTGGCCGACAAGGTCAACCTCACGCCGATCATGGTCAAGCGCCTGACCGTCACCGGCTCCACCATGCGCCCGCGCACGGCGGACGAGAAACGCGCCATCCGTGACGATCTCGTGGATCAGGTCTGGCCGCTGATCGAAAGCGGCCAGGTCGCACCGGTCATCAACCGCGTCTTCACACTGGATGAGGTTGCGGAAGCGCACCGGCTGATGGAAAGCAGCAGCCATATCGGCAAGATCGTGATGCGGGTCGACTAGGTGCTGCAGAGTAAGTTCTCAGTTAGCCCTCTTGCATTACTCACGAATCGTACTACCTTCTAGTTATGTTCAACGTATCGGAAGGAGGTGATCCAATGTCTAGTGAGATTTCGGTCTCTGGTGCAGGCAATGGAAAGGGTGTGTTTTCGACGGGGCAGCCCTCGTTGTAAACCTCTTCTGCCTTCGGAACGTTGAGAAACAGTCCCGGGTCTGTAAACAGGACCAAACTCATGGAAGGGTCGCTCAGGCGGCCCTTTTCCGTTTTTGCTTATTGCTTCGACTATCCCGCGCATCTCGACGGTTGGAAATGAAGTGGCAAGAAAGCCTCCTGCCGATCTCCCCCCTTGAGGGGGAGATGTCCGGCAGGACAGAGGGGGGTAACGACACCCAGAACCGTCGATGATTTCAACCGTGGTGTAAGGTGGAATCGGAGTAAACGTGGCGCGCGTTAGAAAGCGACAAATCATCGACCGTCAAATGCGGTCACCTCTTCCTTATTTCTTCCCGAACACCTTCCACCGCGTCGGGCGGAATCGCAGTTCGGCACCCACCGCCACGGCGGCGTTGAGCGGCACTTCGATTTCGAGGTGGTAGGGTTCATGGCCGTTATTGGCGATGTCGATTTCGGCGATGCGGGTGCCGGCCAGGCGGCGACAGGTGGTGACCTTGCCGTAAAGCGCGTCCTTTTCATCCGTCAGCACCACGTCTTCCGGCCGGAAGAACAATTCGCCCTCGCCTGCGCCGCTTTCGTTTACGCCGATGCTTTCGCCCTGGAACAGCACATGGCCATCACGGATGGTGACCGGCAGGCTGGAGGATTCGCCGATGAAAGAGAAGACGAAGGGCGAGTTCGGCGTGTCGTAGACGTCATCGGCGGTGCCGACCTGCTCGATCTTGCCCTGGCTCATGACGACGACGCGGTCCGCCAGTTCCAGCGCCTCTTCCTGATCGTGGGTGACGAAGACGGTGGTGTGGCCGGTGCGGTCGTGGAATTCACGCAGCCAGCGGCGCAACTCCTTGCGCACCTTGGCATCCAGCGCACCGAAGGGTTCATCGAGAAGCAGCACCTTCGGTTCGATGGCGACGGCGCGGGCGAGCGCCACCCGCTGGCGCTGGCCACCCGAGAGCTGCGAGGGGTAGCGTTTTTCAAGCCCGGAAAGGTGCACCATGTCGAGAAGCTCGGACACGCGCTTGCGGATTTCCGCTTTTGGCGGACGCTTGGCGGAGGGTCGCACCTTCAAGCCGAAAGCAATGTTGTCTGCCACCGTCATGTGGCGAAACAGCGCGTAATGCTGGAAAACGAAACCGACATTGCGCTCCTGCACGGTGCGGTGCGAGGCGTCTTCGTCGCCGAAGAAAATCTGGCCCGTCGTCGGCTGCTCGAGACCGGCAATCAGACGCAGCAGCGTCGTCTTGCCGGAACCGGAAGGACCAAGCAGCGCGATCAGCTCGCCCGAGCGAATGTTGAGCGATACGTCGTTCAGCGCCGGAAAGCGATCAAACTGCTTGGTGATGCCGGAAACTTTCACTTCCATGAAGATGCCTTTCAATGCTTGCCGGCTGCGTTGCCCGCGCCAAAGCGTATTTCGAGAATGGTTTTGAGAACGAGGGTCACCAGAGCCAGACCGGCAAGCAGCGTCGCAACGGCGAAGGATGCGCCGATATTGTACTCATTATAGAGTATCTCGACATGCAGCGGCATGGTGTTGGTCTCGCCGCGAATATGGCCTGACACCACCGAGACGGCGCCGAACTCGCCCATGGCGCGGGCGTTGCAGAGTAGCACGCCATAAAGCAGGCCCCATTTGATGTTCGGCAGCGTGACGTACCAGAAGGTCTGCCAGCCGGATGCGCCAAGCGAAATCGCCGCCTCCTCGTCACCATTGCCCTGATCCTGCATCAGCGGGATCAACTCGCGCGCGACAAAGGGAAAGGTGACGAAGATGGTGGCGAGCACGATGCCCGGCACCGCAAAGAGGATCTCGATGCCGTAACTCTTCAGCCATGGGCCGAGCACGCTGTGCGAGGAAAACAGGATGACGTAGACCAGACCTGATATGACCGGAGAGATCGAGAATGGCAGGTCGATCAGCGTGATCAGGAATGCCTTGCCCTTGAACTCGAATTTCGCGATGGCCCAGGCGGCCGCTACTCCAAAAATGAGGTTGAGCGGCACCGAAATAGCGGCGACGAGCAGCGTCAGGCGAATGGCGGAAAGCGCATCCGGCTCGAAAATCGCCTCCCAGAAGCTTTCCGTGCCCTTGCGGAAGGCTTCGAAGAAGACCGAAACCAGGGGCAGGACGAGAAATGCGGCGAGGAAGACGAAGGCGATGGCGATCAGTGCCAGCCGCGCTGGCAGGCTTTCGCTGGCGGGATCGCGGAACGGACGCGGCGTGGTGCGGGAAACAGTCTCAGACATAACCGTACCTCTTGCGGCTCCAGGCCTGAATGAGATTGATGAGGAACAGCATGGCAAAGGAAATGATCAGCATGATGGTGGCAATGCCGGTCGCAGCCGCATAATTGAACTCCTCCAGCCTGATAACGATGAGGAGCGGCGCGATTTCCGAGACGTAGGGAATATTGCCGGCAATGAAGATGACGGAGCCGTATTCGCCAACACCGCGCGCAAAAGCGAGCGCAAAACCTGTGAGAATGGCGGGGGTGAGGCTCGGCAACAGAATGCGGGTGATGGTCTGGAAACGGTTCGCGCCGAGCGTTGCCGCCACCTCCTCCACCTGCCGGTCGATCTCCTCCATCACCGGCTGCACGGTGCGGACGACGAAGGGCAGACCGATGAAGATCAGCGCGATGACGATACCGGTCGGCGTGAACGCAATCTTGATGCCATAGGGCTCAAACAGCGAACCGACCCAGCCGCGATTGGCGTAAAGCGCCGTCAACGCAATGCCCGCGACCGCCGTTGGAAGCGCAAAGGGAAGGTCCACGATGGCATCCACGAAGCGGCGACCGGGAAAGCGGTAACGTGTGAGAACCCAGGCGACGATGACGCCGAAGACCACATTGACCAATGCGGCGAGGAATGCCGTGCCAAAACTGACGCGCAACGCATTCAGCGTACGGCTATCCGTGGCAATCGCAATGAAATCTGCAAAACCGAGTTTCGCCGTGGACCAGATAAGGCCGCCAAGCGGAATAAGAATGATGAGAAACAGATAGGTGACGGTGTAACCAAACGTCAGGCCGAAGCCCGGTATGACGCTCGACTGCCGCCACCTCCACCTGCTTCCGGAAATATTATTGCTCATCAAGGCTCCGGATAATCTTAGTTTTTGAACATTTCCGGGACAGTCAACCGAGGTCTGCCCGTCCTGGAGGTGCTCTCTGGGAGCCGGTATTCCCCCGGCGCTTATTATAAAGTATCGACCGGCACGGCGTCCGGTCGATCAGGTTCTGATTTGTCTTGTCCCGTGGGACGGGGTGACTACGTTCACCCCATCATCCGCTTACTTCGCGGGCTTGTAAATCTGGTCGAAGATGCCGCCGTCACCAAAATGTTCCGGCTGCGCCTTTGCCCAACCGCCGAAGATCGGGTCGTCAATGGTGACGAGCTTGATGTCAGGCAGCTGCTTCAGCAGGTCCTTGGAGACAACGGCCGGGTTGGACGGACGATAGAAGTGCTTGGCCGCAATATTCTGGCCCTCGTCGGAATAGAGATATTGCAGATAGGCTTCGGCCGCCTTGCGGGTGCCCTTGGCGTCGACATTGGCGTCAACCACGGCGACCGGCGGCTCGGCAAGGATCGAGATCGGCGGAACGACGATATCGAAAGCGTCAGCGCCGAATTCCTGGCCGGCCAGATAGGCTTCGTTTTCCCAGGCGAGCAGCACGTCGCCGATCTGGCGCTGTGCGAAGGTTACCGTGGAACCACGGGCGCCGGTGTCGAGAACCGGAGCGCGCTTGTAGAGCTCGCCGACATAGGCCTTGATCTTGTCCTTGTCGCCCTTGAATTCTTCATTCGCCCAGGCCCAGGCCGCGAGATAGTTCCAGCGCGCACCGCCCGAGGTCTTCGGGTTCGGCGTCACGATCTGCACGTCGCCCTTCACCAGATCGCCCCAGTTATGGATGCCTTTCGGGTTACCCTTGCGAACGAGGAAAACGATGGTGGAGGTGTAAGGGGAGGAATTATGCGGCAGGCGGCCGCGCCAGTCCTTGTTGATCTTGCCGGAATTCTGCACGATGGCGTCGATGTCACTCTGCAGCGCCAACGTCACGACGTCGGCTTCCAGACCGTCGATGACCGAACGGGCCTGCTTGCCGGAGCCGCCATGCGACTGCTGGATGGTGACGTCCTCGCCGGTGTCGGCCTTCCACTTCTTGGCGAAGGCTTCGTTGAAATCCTTGTAGAGTTCACGGGTCGGATCATAGGACACGTTCAGCAGCTTGGTCTGCGCCGCGGCCGAGCCAGCTGCGCCAAGTGCCAGTGAGAGGCTGAGCGCGACAACGCTCAAACCGGACAGAAGCTTGGACATCGGTATTCCCTCCTGATTGCGATGGCTTAACTCTACCGGTTGAGTAGAGTTGGTCAATGAGGCCGAATACGATCGAAAAAGTGTTTCCCTTGAGCGTTTCTCCGGGCAACAAATACAGCGCAGCATAAGCGAAAGGCGCAACAAGCGTCGTGTAAAACTTTGCTGAATGCAAAAGCGTTTCACATTTTTGCCGGTTTTTTGCCGCGATGGCGAAAAATATTGAGGTGTTTTAGACGAATTTTTCTTCAGGCCGTCAAAAGCTCGGGCACTTCGATACCGGCCACCGCATCCGCAATGGTGGTGTTGAACAGGATGTTGCGCGTCGCATCGGCCACACGGGCGAAGACGTGGCGGATCTCGCACTGCTTCTCGCCGTCGCAATCCTCGCAGCGGCGATAGGCGGTCTGGGAGAGGCAAGGCAGAGGAGCAAGGGGGCCATCAATGAGCCGCAGCACCTCGCCGAAAGTAATATCATCCGCCGGGCGAGCCAGAAGATAACCACCCTGCTTGCCGCGCCGGCTTTCGACAAGGCGTTCCTTCTTCATTTCGAGAAGGATCTGCTCCAGAAACTTTTTCGGAATGGCCTGTTCGCGGGCAATGTCGGAAATCTGCACAGGACAGCCGCCGTCGGCCTTGGCCAGCGAGAGAAGCGCCCTCAGCGCATATTTTGCCTTCTGCGAAATCATTGTAGAACCAGTAGATCACAAGCCCGGATACCCGGCAATCACGGCTTAGCGCAGAAGTTGTCACAATTCAAATCCAGGCTGCGAACAAGGTGAACGGGCATCTTTTGCTCATAGCACGCGCGCGAGAGGCATTTTTGCTCTGAAGTGCAGCGCACAAAGACTGTCATTTCTCGTCCAAAGCGCCGATTTCAACAATAATCGGCCATGGAAATCCCGGACGTGACAATGACCATCAATTCAGCAAATGCCTCTGCCGATGCCGCTTCCCTTGATGCCACGCTTGTCGGGCTCGATCTGGCGGGTCGGCTTTCATTTATCGCCGGCCTCGGCGGGCGCGCGGTCTTCACCACCAGCCTCGGCATCGAGGATCAGGTCATCACCGCCGCGATCGGCACCCATCGCCTGCCGATTGACGTTGTCACGCTGGAAACTGGCCGTCTTTTCAAGGAAACCGTCGATCTCATCGATGAAACCGAGGAGCGTTTCGGCGTCGAAATCCGTCGTTTCCGTCCCGAACAGGACGATATAGACGCCTACGCCGCAAAATACGGTCTCAACGGCTTTTACGAAAGCGTTGAGGCGCGTCATGCCTGCTGTCATGTCAGAAAACTGATCCCGCTCGGCAAGGCGCTTGATGGTGCCGCCTTCTGGATCACCGGCCTCCGTCGCGGCCAGTCGGGCAATCGCGCCACGACGCCGTTTGCCGAATTCGATGCCGATCGCAATCTCATCAAGATCAACCCTTTGGCTGACTGGGATATCGACCTCATCAAGGCGCATGTCGCCCAGGAGAACATCCCCATCAATCCGTTGCATCAGCGCGGTTACCCGTCCATCGGCTGCGAGCCGTGTACGCGCGCCATCAAGCCCGGTGAGCCTGAGCGCGCCGGACGATGGTGGTGGGAAAACGACGAGAAGCGCGAATGCGGTCTTCACGTCGCCGGTGCGGAGCAGACCTCCGCCGTTTCCGCCATCCCGCAACGATAATCATTCAGTACATTCCCGGAGTTCACAATGTCCAACGCAGTCCACGAGACGGACAGCAAGAATACTGTCGCATCCAAGCCGCCGCTCGATCCCCATCTGAAGGCGCTTGAAAACGAAGCTATTCATATCTTTCGCGAAGTCGCAGCCGAATTCGACAAGCCCGTGATGCTCTATTCCATCGGCAAGGACTCGTCCGTGCTGCTGCATCTGGCGCGCAAGGCCTTCTTCCCCGGTCGCATTCCGTTCCCCCTGCTGCACGTCAATACCGGCTGGAAGTTCAAGGAGATGATCGAATTCCGCGACAATATCGTCAAGGAATATGATCTCGAACTGATCTCCCACACCAATCCGCGCGGCGCAGCGGAAAACATCACGCCCTTCACCCACGGATCGGCGCTTTACACCGACATCATGAAGACGGAAGCCCTGCGTCAGGCACTGGATGCCGGCCAGTTCGACGCAGCCTTCGGTGGTGCGCGCCGCGACGAAGAGGCGAGCCGCGCCAAGGAACGCATCTACTCTTTCCGCACGCCCGACCACAAATGGGACCCGCGCAACCAGCGCCCTGAGCTATGGAACATCTATAACGGCATGGTGCGCAAGGGTGAGAGCGTTCGCGCTTTCCCGCTCTCCAACTGGACCGAAGTCGACATCTGGCGTTACATCGAGGCGGAAAACATCCCGCTGGTGCCGCTCTATTATGCCGCCGAGCGCCCCTATATCGAGCGCGACGGCATGATGATCCTCGCTGAAGACGAGCGCCTGGAGCTTTTACCCGGCGAAGAGGTCAAGCGTGGCTCGATCCGCTTCCGCACGCTCGGCTGCTTCCCGCTCACCGGTGCGATCCGTTCCGAGGCGGCGACGCTTCAGGATGTGATTGCAGAGCTTGAAATCGCCACCGTTTCTGAACGTCAGGGCCGCGCGATTGACCGCGACCAGTCCGGCTCCATGGAGAAGAAGAAGCGCGAGGGCTATTTCTGATGACCGCTTCTGCCACCACCAACGTTTCCACGGCCACCATTTTGCCCTTTGCTGAACATTCGAAAGCAGCGCGCGACACCCGCCCGCTTCGTCTCATCACATGCGGCAGCGTGGATGACGGCAAGTCGACCCTGATCGGCCGTCTCCTCTGGGACACCAAGGCCGTCAAGGAAGACCAGGCCGCGACCCTGCACCGCGACAGCGGCAAGCAGAACGATCTCGGCCTGCCCGATTTCGCGCTGCTGCTCGACGGTCTTCAGGCGGAGCGCGAGCAGGGCATCACCATCGATGTCGCCTATCGTTACTTCGCCACTGACAGGCGCGCCTTCATCGTGGCCGACACGCCCGGCCATGAGCAATATACCCGCAACATGGCGACCGGCGCTTCCACCGCCGATCTCGCCGTGCTGCTCGTCGATGCCCGCACCGGTATTCTGGAACAGACGCGCCGTCATGCTACCATCGCGGCGCTGATGGGCATCCGGCAATTCGTGCTGGCCGTCAACAAGATCGACCTGACGCATTACGACAAGGCCGGTTTCGAACTGATCGCCCACGAGTTCCGCGATTTCGCATCCGATCTCGGCATCAAGCAGATAACCGCCATTCCGATGTCGGCGCTGAAAGGTGAAAACGTCGTTCTGTCAGGCAAGGCTTCCATGCCCTGGTATGAAGGCCCGACGCTGGTGGAAACGCTGGAACTGGCGACCGTTCGCTCCGCGCAATCGGGCGGCTTCCGCTTTCCCGTACAACGCGTCTCGCGTCCCGGCGAAAGCTTCCGCGGTTATCAGGGCACGGTCGCCGGCGGTTCGGTGAAGCCGGGCGACAGCGTCGTTATCCTGCCTTCCGGCATGGTCGCCAACGTCAAGCAGATCGTCACTTTCGATCTGGTGCGCAATGCCGCCGTGGCGGGTGATGCCGTCACGCTGGTGCTCGATCGTCAGGTGGACGTCTCGCGCGGCGACATGATCGTCTCCATCGAGGCGCAGCCTCAGACGGGCCTTGCCTTCGACGCGCAGATCGTGGCTTTGCAGCCCGGAGGCATCGAGGCCGGCAAGCGCTACTGGCTGAAAAGCGGCAGCCGCCGACAGCGTGTCAGTGTGCAGCCCGTCAGCCAGCTGAACCTCAAGGAAGGCGAATGGCAGGCGCATGAGACGTCGCTGCCGATGAACGCCATCGGCAAGGTCAGGCTTTCCTTCGATGAGACGGCGATCTTCGATCCCTATGAGCAGAACCGCTCGACGGGTTCCTTCATCCTGATCGACCCCGACACCAACAACACGGTGGCGGGCGGCATGATATCGGCCAAGCGCAGCGTCGGCGCGACGGAAGAAAAAGGCGACCGGGTCATTCTCTCGCTGCCTGCCGATCTCGCGGAAAAGCTGCTGGCGAGCGAGCTTCTTGTTAAGCACCGCGACGAGATCGACATCCGGCGCACGGATGCGGCAACAGCCTCACGGCTCATCAGCGATCTCGACTGAGAATGCCGGCATGAACGACAAAAGGCGACCACGGTGTGGTCGCCTTTTTGTTTGGGTCCAGTCGTCAGATGCGACTTAAAACACGAACATATAAAGCAGAATGATCACGAAGATCGGAACGCCCATAGCCCACAGTGCAATACCCTTCAGCATGTTATCCTCCATTGTTGTATGTTTGGATAACGGCTGAGGAAGCTTTCCGATCCATCTGCTTTGCGGATTTTTACGGGTTGTTTCTCGGCGGCGCAGAAGGGCGCTCGTTCATTCAGCGTTCATGGGCAAAAGGCGAATTTGCCCTCGGTCGCTCCGCCAAGCGGCCGAACAGAGGCTCGTTGCTTGAAAATGCAGCGGGCCTCTTTTTTGATCGCGATAAGTTGATCACGGCGATGGCCCTGAAACTCAGGGCTCGCGACTGTCACGGGTAACTTCTTGGATTGTGGACCTGAATTGACACTTCTAAGACGGTCCGTGTCGCGCGTCCCCTGAAACAGGCCGCGACATTGGGGCCTGGCGCTTGGCGGAGCGACGGGCCTCTTTTATTCGCGCATACGGAAAAGTGGAAGCGCAGGAAGTTGCGACAGCCTATCCAACTGGGCTCCGAGGCATGGGCGACGAATGCGTTCAAACCGGCTCTGATTCGACCGGCCCGGTTCATGTATGACGATTTGATATGGAGGTTTTCAGCAAGTATCGGGATTTTTTGCAAGCCGCTGATTTATCGGGCTTCTAGCTGGTCGGAGTGAGAGGATTCGAACCTCCGACCCCCACGTCCCGAACACGATACGGAACTTACTCCGCCGCTTCCAGAGTGTCCACTTTCCTTGATTTTCCTGATCTTTTCGACATCGGCGTCTCGTCTCGTTCCGGCTGATTTCGGCTCATTCTGTCGGTATCTGTCGGTGCATTCTTGCCATAGCTCCAGCCGTCATAGCCGTCGACGTCGTACTTGTCTTTGCCAATGCGGCCCTTCGAGATCGCCGAATCGATGCCTTTCTGATGGTGCGTCCGGTGATGCCCGTATACCTTCTCGAGAACCTCGAGCGACATTCCCAAATACCCCGAGATGTCATGAATTGAGAGGTCCGACTGGCGCATCAGCCAGGTAGCCGCAGTATGTCGAAGCGTGTGGCCCACCACTTTGCGATCCGCACCAAAGACGGCGTCGGCGACTGTCGCGAACGCCCGAGTATCGACAGCCTTCTCGCCGTTGTACTCAACTGGGTGCCGCGCTCCAAGCCTGTACCACCGTCGCATGTGCGACAGGAGCCGCCGAGGGATCCTGATTGTCGGGGCCTGCTTGTTTTTGGCTACAATTTCGCCCGGTGCTGCACGGTGATACTCGCCGCGTTGAAGGTCGATCCAAGGCTTGCCCGGCTGACGGACGAAGCTAGCTTCGACGATGCGATCCTTGCGCGTACCTGTGTAGAGAGCGACGAGGATGTATCGAGCCACGTGCCTCCACGGAAAAAAATCGGTCAGAACCGTCGTTCCAGCCAGACCCGTCTTGGCGGATTTCTTGGAGTTGTGAGTGTACTTCCTGCGCTTCCTGTACGCATGCCACAGCAGCTTGGCGACCTCGTCGCGTTCCAGGTGCTCCGAGCGCGGTTCCGGCTTGGCTGGAAGATGAACGGTCACCACGGTACGAAGGATGCCGTCCTTATTCGCCAGATTGAGGGCGCTCCGGAGATACTCGAGCCGATTGCGGCCCGCAGTCGTGCTCTTGCAGGTCGCGACGTAGTCACGGCATGTGTCCTTGTCGATCTGATCGACGGTCTTGTCGCCCCACCATGTGATCAGATCCTCCATGTAAGCCATGACCTCTTCCGGTCGCGCGAACGGCCTGTAGTCGGATCCGGGCTTCGGGGGAATACGCTCATCGATATAGTGAGAGAGCACGTCTGCGATCGGCAGCTCGTCGGAAGTCCGGTTCTTTTGAATCGGCTGGTCCGACATCTTCTCTGCTAGCCATTTCGAGAAGTATTTTTGAGCCTCTGCAGCTTCAGCAGGACCGAAGCCTGTGCTGAACTTAACTGTTTTTCCCTTTCCCTCGTCGTAATATTTGACGACCCATTTTGCCGCTTCGACGCTGCCGTTTTTGTTCTGTCGCTCGGCTTCGAGTTGGAGGCGGGGCGGTTCGCGACGTCTTGCCATTTCGATTCGATCCATTCCTTGATGTTGTTTCTGGAAATTTTGTGAGAACCCCGCTGAGAAGTCGGGTGAAGCTGCAGACGACCTTCGGCGATCGCATTGCGGATCGCGTAGGGCCGCACGTTCTTCGACGGTACTCCGGTACGGTCGGCAAACAGCCGGCCACCAAGCTCCGGAAGGCAGAGGGCTTGGGAGATAGTCAGGGGTTCGTCAGGGTTCGGTTCCCACGCTGCCGGCTCACCCGAGACAGAAGGCTCGTCCTGTTCGAAGCCAAGCACACGGCGGAGATCTTCGAGCGCTGTCCAGGCCTCTTCGTCTTCTCGGCACTGCAGATCGACGAGTTCTTCGAACTCCCGCATCGTGGATTCGACGTCATGGTTCAAGTCCGCGATGTACGCGGATTCGTCCCAAACCTGGTCGAGAATGGCGCTCTGATCGGCAGCTATAAAACTCACTGACATCTCCGTGGGATTTTTCGGCATCGCCGTGCATCCCAGTGCTTTCGTTACAAGAATTCGACTGAATTCTTCGCACAAATTGATACGCGAGATGGCAGAACATGTCCGGGGGTTTTCTGTCGGTAAGCGCGGAAAAGGTTAATGACGGGTATTCGGGTCCTCACCATCAGGATCATGCTCGGCATCTTCACACGCCATCTCCTGCATGAAATCCAGACCGTCACCGTAGTCCGCGAGAAAATGCGTCAACGCCTCGGCCTCGGTCTCGAACATCACCGGGATCGCATCCTGCCTTTGTTTCCACTCCTCGGCATTGACGACATTCTCATGCCGGACGCACCGGATCCGTGCCTCGTCGCCGTCACCGATCACGTGCCCCGGACGACCGCAACAGCCACACTTGTCGTCGATTTCCGCCATTGAAGGCTCCCATGCTTAGAATAAACGACATCAATTGCCTTTGACTCGCTTGAATCCAGCATCGATCATCCTCCGGAGCCACTGCCGCAGCCAGTCGCGGTTGCTCTTCGACAACTCGCCGACATCCGGCCACAGCGCGATTTCCTCACGGACATATCCGTCCACGAATTCCTCCTTGACCACGCAGCCCCGAGCGGAATCCGCAAGATCACCGGCATACGCATCGAGCAACTCGCGCCCCCGACCGACGAGCGCCGCGACTTCCGAGGCGAGGTCGGGATGGTCGGCGAGGAACACCTGAAGAGATTCCGCCCCGTCCCTGTGCCGATCTCGCCGCCCGCGCTCGTCGATGACGAGGTTACGCAGGTATCGCAGCAGGAACTCGAGATCGTCGTCCGAAAGCGGCTGCACGCTCTCCCATCGCCCAACCTCCGTGCGGAGCCAAAAGTTGACGTCATCGTCTGCAACGGACATCGCGGCAACGACTGCGAGCTCGATCTTCCCGATGAATTCGAGAAGGAGATCAGCCTTGCGACCGAAATTCTTCTCGATGTCGCGTTCGATCTGGCGGGAGACCGCCGTCTGCGGCATGAGACCGTCATGACGATGCTTCACTTCGACCGACCCATCAGAGGCAACATCGACGGCGGCATGCGACGTGTCCCAATCCAGCGGCGGATCCATTCCCGCCAGAAGACTGACATCGACCGCGCCGACCCAAGGATTCTCGGCATCGGCCATGATCGCGCGCGCCGTCCCAATGACATCAGCGATGTGGTCCTCAATCGGCTGCTCTGCGCGCCAGTGCCACGGATCCGCATGAACTCCATCGTCTTCACGGAGATCGCCGAGGACGGCGGCGTGCTTATCGCAAACAGTCTTCGCGATCGACGAGAGTCGCAGCCGTCCGTTCTGACCGCAGATATCGCACGTGGCAAGACTGCGCAGTCGCACCTCCTCGCGAAGGCGTTCGAGCTCGGATCGGCAGCCGGGTTGTTCGGCATCGCAGGCGATATGGAGGACGAGGCAACCGAACTTTTCCTTGCCTCCCGTGATCGTCGCCTTCCATGCCGACGGATACGTCTCGAGGCGTTCGGCTGCTGACTGAAGAAGCTGTCGCCACCCGATGTCGAATGCGAACGCGGCATCCTGGGCAATCGTGCCCCTATTCATCGACTTGACCGCTTCGAAAACATAATCGCGGTGCTCTACATGCGACTTCCGAAGCCGCGGCCACAGGTCAGAAATCACCAGCTCACGCAAGATCGGCACATCGTCAGAACCCACTGATTTGTCTGTGAGTCGCTTCATCATCGCCGTCATCTCAGCATCGACCACGCCTTCGACGAGGTGATAGCCGTAATCCGACAGATGCGATTTTGTGATCGCCGATGTCTTCCGGATCTCCACCGCGCACAGAGCAGCGAGTTCTTTCTTTCGCTCAGCCGTCATCAGATTCTCCTTCCAAGACGGACCCATCCGTCATCCGTCAGCGCCATCCCCCACTGTCGGTTGAGAAACAGCAGCCTGCTCCAAATCCGCGGCTCCCAGTCTCTGTGATACACGCTGCCGTGCACTCGCCATTCGGCGGGTGTGGATCCGCTCTGCCAGAGTTCGACCCTGTACGGAGTCACGATAGGCGCTCGAAACATGTCCTCTTCCGTCGGCTCCGTCTGCCGCGACAGCCGGAATTCGGGCGGCGGCATCAGATAGCTGTCCTTAGACATGAGCTGCAGGATCCGGCGACCGATCCTGAAATCGGAACCGGTCCTCTGCGACATGTGCCACCCGATACGGCTGATGGTCTCATCGCAACCGAAATCGTAGAGGTCGAGGATCTCCGCCATATCTCGCTGCCGATGCAAGGATTCATTGACGAGTTCTTCGATGTCCATGGATTCGACGTGGATCGTCAGCGGCGGCAGACCGAAGCGGCGTCGGGGTGCAGTCATCGTGCCCACTCCGGCGGTTCCGAGGTCACGAAGGCATCGTCATCGGGATCGTAGCGATGCCAGACACCGGCATCGTCGCGATACGTGTAAGACTCGCTTTCAACCGGCTCCGCACGGTACCCGTCAACGACAGCGTGGTCGGCACAGACAGTCGTCAGGTAACCGCGGCGGCTGCTCCAAACTCCCGGGAGACCGCAATATTCGCATGTGTGATAGCTGCGGGCTTCTGCGAGGCGATGCGCTTCCGTGACGGCCTTAACGGATGCCCAAGTCTCGCCGTAGGAGCTGTCGTAAATGCGCAGCGTGCCCAGTTTTTCTTTGATCTGACCGATCTGGTAGACTGCGCCTTCGGGCATTTCGCGATCGACGACCTCGAAATACGCGTCGAGGATACCGATCCAGCCTTCGTGGCACATGAAGTGAAACTTCGGTCGCAAGAGCCGGGGATGCTTTGCGCAGAGCTCGTCAAACGTCATCATGTCGGAACCTCGAGGGCGTTTCTGTTTCAACCATCGAATCCGTCGCTTCGTCATATCGGTACCACTTTCCGGCGACCTGCATCGTGCCGTAAATCGGTCCTTCTCGGCGGGCACCCCACGACCTCTGATCCGGAGACGCATGCTCGTAACAAAGGCATCGCCACCACGACCATCGGCCCGGCGGCGGCCGACGGATATCGCCTTCGGCCCCACAGATTTCGCATGTCCGTCCGGATTTGATTTCTGCCTTACCCTTCGCGAGCCGCGCTTCCAGTACCGGGGTGTCGCACCAAATTCTGAGGCCGCCCCATTTTTCCTTCATCTCGAGAACGGCCAGAGACGGATCGTGCGGCAGCGCCTCAGTCACGAAATCGCGCACAAGCGGCAGCCAACCGATGCCGACATCGATATAGCGGGCGGCATCGAAAACACCGGGGAATTCCTCGACGAGATCGTCTTTTTTGATGCGGGGGATATCAGGAAGCATCTCAGGTCTCCTCGTTGCACTCATCACAGGTCACGACACGGCCATGGCCACGATCTCGGGCGTGTCCAGACCCGCAGACTGCGCACGTGTGGAGCGACTGCGTGACGTAGCCCTGAACGAGGCGGCCGAGTGCGTAGCGTTCGGCGGGGCCGAGCATGGTTTCGTCGATGTCGACCGTGAGCCAGCCGCGGTCGGCGGACATGGAGCGGACGGCGGTGGTCGGGTATTGGCGCATAAGCGCGAAGCGGAGGTCGTGGATGAGGCTGAACCATCCGATGGGAAGGCGATCAGACATGCAAGGACTCCTTGATTTCACGGAAGGTCATCGGGGCGAACTTCGTGTCTGCGCAGTCGATTCCGACATCCCGGCTGAGGCCGTGCGGCGGCAGATCGCCGTGGGAGTGGCCGAAGAGGTGATAGCCGCCGCGCAGATGCCGGGGCCAAACGCGGCAGCCGTAATGGTGGAGGTAGATGTGGCAGCCTTCGTCCGTCGTCTCCAGTGCGTGGATCGGCGGCTGATCCCATGGCAGATCGCGGACCGCCTTATTCAAGCGGCCTTTGTTATCCAGATCGTGGTTGCCGATCACGAGGATCTTGCGGCCACGAATTTCGTGGAACAGGTGGTGGACGTATTCGGCATCGCCGCTGATCGCGAAGTCGCCGACGATGTAGAGGATGTCGGAAGGTGCAACGCGGTCGTTGATCCGGCGAACGATGGCGGCATCCATCTCCTCGACGGTGTCGAAGGGGCGCGTGGCAGCGCAGTGGCGGAGGATGCCGTGGTGGCCGAGATGGAGGTCGGCGGAATAGAATTTCCGGGTGAAAGACATGGAGGACTCCTGAACATAGACATGCGAATGCGGCATCCCGCGGCGGGGTCAGGCGGCTATTCGACGTATCTTCAGTCCAGTCATCGAGAGTTCCTTGGTTCGAATCCTGCATATCAGGACCCGGATGAGTTGTGAGCCCCTGCCGACTGGAAAGGCGCCGGCAGGGTTAAGATTGAGCGATCGGACTCACTGATAAATCAGTGGGGTCAGGCGGCTGCGAGAAGATCAGCTACTGTGTCGTCAGGATGGACACGGCGGACGAGGCCATGGGCCATCGCTTTGATGTATTCGCGGCGCTGGCTATTCGGTATCCGATCCCACAGGACAGCATCGAGCGACGGCGGCTTCTGAACTGGGAGCAGCGGTGCGCGTGGAGCCTCGGCCGCCTCCGGGTAAGGATTCGTCCGCAGATCCCTGAGGCCTTCGGCGAACGTCACGGCGGCGACTGGATCAGTGGATCCCGGCGTCAGGATCGAGCGCGCGGCCGACATCATCTCCGGGGTAGCGAGGGCTGCGGCAAGCGCGGTCATCGAAACCGTAGGATCGATTTTGAGGGAGACACCCACATTCGTCGGGGACGGGTATCCCTTTCTAGTACGCAGGAAGGCCACACCGCCGTCCTTGCCGGATCGCAGGCAGAGCCAGGTGTCGCAGACATCGGCGACGTGGCGGCTGTCGACGATCCGTGTCGTGTCATCGCCCTCGGCATCGATTTCGAGGTTAGCGATGAAGTCTCTATAGCGGAGGTACTCGGTCATGGGATCATCCTTAGAAACGGAAAAGGGAGAGCTGCCGGAAGCTCTCCCTCAATGAGATCGAGCTCAGGTAAAACCCGATCCTGTTACCAGTGTCAGACGGGCGGCGGAGTTGCACAATAGCCGACAGCGAAATCATGCGGCGATCTCCTGCAGAACTGCGTCTAGGTGCTTGTAGACGAATGCACGGCTGACTCCGGATCTGATCGAGATCGCTTCTTTCGACATTCCGGAAAGCTTGCCTGCATCCCTAAGCCCCACAACCGCCGACTTCAGAGTGTCGAGAGACTTCTTATTCCGCGCTCTATGAGCGTAGACCGCACCCGCACGCTGCCTGTCTTCCACGGTCGGCATGTCCTCGACGATGTGGGCCAGACGCTTGCGTGCTCTCGGCTTGTCGAGCTTCTTGGGATCGAAGCTGACAGCTAGATGCGTGGCGACCTTTTCGATGACATAAGCCGCACGCTCTTCCGACAATCCGGAGGACGACACGTAGGCTGCCATCGAGTCGTAGATCGCATTGCCGAGTTCATCGACTGGAAGGCGAATTCTTTCATCGCGGGAAAAATGCCAGTTGGCGAGCTGCTTGATCCCGAAATCCAACAGCTTGTTGAAGAGCTCGTTCGACTTCAGCTTCCCCATACCGCTTTGAAGTTCGGCAGCGCGACGGATCAGGTCGGGTCGGGTCGACTTCATGTCTTTCAGGGCAGCCGCGTACTCTTTCAGAGACATGAAGTGTTCAGCGTTGGGTGTGATCGTCCGCCAGATCGGCGAGATCGGATTCTTGCAACGAAGCGTGCCTTGTGGAGCGCCGGGATCCACACCGATGTCGAGCAGTGCGGATGTCAACCCGCGCGACACAGCCTCAAACAGACGTATGGGGGTTTGACGGCAGCGGGCGTCCTTCTCGTTGTTCCATACTCCTACCTCCAGCATGAACAGGAAGTGGGGATTGGCAAAGTTCCCGTTCGGCAGCTCGTCACCAACGATGATGTGTGGGAGGTGGGGAATTGAACCTGCATCGACACGCCCCTGCAAAACCTGAACACAAGCTTCTGCTGAGGAGAACACCGCATCGCAATCCAGGCGGATGAACGACAAGAACTGCTTTGTGCCTTCGATGTATGGGCAATCGAGTGTCAGGAGTTTGGACCAGTACGGAACATACAGATCGGCTTTGTTGTCGGATGCCCGAGCCTTCCCTCCGCGCGGAATCCGGGAGACGAACAATTTTAAAATGGGGTTTCCGAAAGTCCTCAGCCCTTGCTCAATGAATGGCTGCCGAACACGCCCAGCGATTTCACGGGCGAACGGAAAGACATAACCGTTGTTGACACGCTCCATCCGCATGCGTTTTTCATCCACAGCACGAACATGGTAACGGTTCATTGTATTGAATTTAGTTCTGCGAGGCTTTCGGTTCGCCACGGTTTCCCGCGACTTCCGGGTCTTGTCGTAGCGATGACAGAAGGCAACAAGCCAGTCACTTGTCGTTGTGGGAGTATCGATCATATGCACCTACCTGAGAGGATGTTCCGGCATCCTGTAGGGTTATGGTGCTTGTCGGCGGAGAACGAATCAACCGTATCTGTCGTACTACGTCTAACCTTTTTAACTTAACACCATCAGAGACAAATAAGTGGACGGTTTCGGCGGGTCTGATCGCCATGAATTACTGTCAACATTATTGTCCGCCATGGTGTTAAGTTAAGAAGGTTTCTACCAGACGCTTGACCAATACCCTGTTGTGCTCTGCGCCGCCGACGGCAATCCTGATATCTCGTAGTGAGGGCACGATGCTCTCTTAGTGAGGACAGGAGACGACTATGCCGAGAGCCAGGACGCATGTGGGTGAGGTGCACGCGAACGAGCAGGTGCGGTATCGCGAGAAACTGAAGGCTCGGGGAACTCCTGAGGCCTCTGACGTGGACGTGGCAGTTGCCGCGGCGGTGGCGGTCTCCTTTGCTCGTTCGGGAGGGAAGCCGAATGGGGATGCCGCCTTCAATGCTCTTGTCGATCTCGCGAAGCAGATACTGGTAGATCGTGGATACGATCTTGGCGAAGCCGATCGGAAGACCCGTGGTCGCCTCCAGTTTCGTGCGGATCTCGATGTCCTGAGTGCGGTCACTACCCGACCTTCGAAACTACCGACTTCCCCCCGTTACTCCGTTTTTAATGATCGACTTTCTCGAGTTCCTCGTAGTGAGCGTAGTGATCGCGGAGGTGTCTGATGGGGAAGTTCGACCCTCCACCGCGCGGGGATGATCCACGTTACCCAAAAGCCCGGGAAGCCCTGCTCGTGCTTGGTGCTGTCGCAGCCGAGGACGCGGACCATGCGAAGAACAGGAACGGCCGTGGTTTCTCCAAAGCCGACTCCACGAAGGGCCACGCCCTAGCCGCGCTCAGCCTGGTTGTCGTCGTGCGCAATCCATCGACGTACGCCGAGGTTCTGTCGATGGCCGCCCGATACCGCCGTCAGGCATCGCGTATCGCTCAAGGGGCTTTCCTCTAAATCGGGTCAAATTGCGGATTCCCGATTCAGCATCGCCACGGCTGCCGGTCATTGGATCTTTCGCTGCGTCGGGGCGACCATCATCTAAACACAGGAGAGCATGATGGCCGAGAAGGACGCTAAAATTCGGACACTATACAGCGCCGAGATCACGTGCGCTCTCAAGAAGCTCAACGGATCGTAGGCTGCCGACGGCGTTTACGGGCTCGAAACGGTTCCACAATATACACTGAGATATCGGTGGGTGGGATGTCACATGAAAGCATTCGAGATTTATTCCGGCGTCGGCGGCATGGGCATCGGGTTCGAAGCCGCAGGCATCCAGGTATCAGGCGGTGTCGATGCGTGGGATCGGGTCGGTTACGTTCGCGCCGCAAACGGGCTGGAATACAACTGGGCGGACGCTTCAGATCTGACCGAATTCGGCACGCAGCTTGATCGGAACAAGGTGGACATTGTGATCGGTGGGCCTCCGTGCCAGGACTTCTCTAAGGGCGGCAAACGTCGACCGGGACAGAACGCAGCTTATACACGATCGTACGCTCTGCTGATCGCCACCGCGCGGCCCGAGTGGTTTGTCTACGAGAACGTGACGGAGGCCGCAGAAAGCCGTGAGTATTATGATGCCCGCAGGATATGGCTGGATTCCGGATACGGACTCACGGAACTCTTCTTGGATGCGTCGCGATACGGAGTTCCTCAGGAGCGCTGGCGATTGATAACGATCGGCAGACGGGGTGAGGCGTACCAATTTCTCGAAGATCCTATCCGGAAACTAGCCTCTAAAGAACAGCGGACAGTCAGGAGCATTCTTGACCCGCGAGACCCGGATGACGCTCGACTGCTAGAAATTGGCTATTACTACACTCGAGCATTTTCCAGCGGTGCGGGCGTGTTCAGCATCGACGAGCCAACCAACGGCATCAACAAGTCCTTCCGGCAAAAGCCCTACGGAATTCACAAGACGCGTGAAAATCCAAAGGACGCAATCCGAGCGACGGATGCCCACGTCCTGACGCAGCAGCAGATGGCTCGATTGCAGGGTTTTCCGAGGAATTTTAAGTGGCCGATCTCCAGCGGAAAGCTAGCTGTCGGTGATATCGACCAGATGGTTGCGAATGCAATGCCGCCCGCTTTCGCGTATCACATCGCAAAAGCCATCCGCGAACGGCACGAAGGAAAGGTCTCGAAGGTCAATAGGGATTTCGGCGCGTGTCTCAGAGAAACCCGCAAGGACCTCAACGAACGAACCATCGATAACATCTGTGGTCGCGTCAATAGGGGCCGCATACTTCTGGGAGGCAGGACCTACTCAGATGCTTACATCGAAGCCGCCGAACTTGAGAGGGTGTTCGATGACATCTACAAGGCGTGGAAGGAGAACCAGAGGCTCCCCAAGGATCAGCGAGATCCCAATGTTCAGGAACCCTTTGACACGACCGCAAAATCCGACATGCGGGTCGCTCTTCGGATGTACGCCGAGAGGCCTCGCGAGAAATCCGAGGTCGAGGTGGCCATTGCAAAGGGCGAAGCCAAGCGCAAGAGAGAGCCGAAACGACCATCGTTGTTTCCACGCTACCCCGCCAAGTGGCTGGCGAAATGGACTATCGAGGATCTATTGCACAGTCCTGTGCCGACCCGAGCGACAAAGAAGCGGCTGCTGACTCCGCGCGTGCCGCCGAAAACCGTCGAGGAGGCTTATCTCGCGGACAAGGCCGCACAGGATTTCGATCCGTATCCAGATGACTACCACCTGTCGCCACCTGCGCTCGATACTGACGAGAACTGGCGACCAGAGGACTACGACGACCCCATGCAAGACACCGAATATCTCGAGCACCTCGAATCCCTCAAAGACGACGACTGACTTACGAGAGATCGAACGGATGACAAAGGCGACTGCGTTTGCGTTGAGCCCGATTTCACTCCAAAGTGAACTATGAGCAAGATCAATCCGCTATCACCCGCGGTTCTGACCCCGGGCACGTGGCATGGGGAATTTTATGGTAAAGCATCCGGAACGATTGGCACCGATGTTCGCTCTGAGAGGGCTAGCATAGCTGGCATCTGCTACATGGTGGTACCAGCTCGGCTGACCCCGCCTTCCTCGCAAGAGAAATATCGCTCGGTAGTCTGGATCGGCGCAGTCTCGAATGAGAGACAGCAATCTTCTGCCGGGCTTCTCTCACGGGATCATGATCCAAGGCTGCTATCTCTAACCTTGAAAGTTACCTTTTCCGAAATTGGCACCATAATCAGTTTGCTAAGGGAGGGGCTTTTCACCGAATTTCATTTTCAGGTCGAGCCGAGTGGAACGGACGGTGGATGCGATGTCAGCGGATGGTCGGGATCGTTCGCTCTCTAAGCCGCCCGCGTTCCTGGCGAGCCGAGAGACGTACCCCCGCCGATCGCTATCGATGCCATTCACTGGGGAATGAGGCTTATGCGATTTGTGGGCCAGCGACATCCTGTCTTGGCTCGGCTTCTGTGCTTTGCCTATGTGGCGTGCAGTTCATCTGGTGCCGGCCGCTTCTCGTCAGTCGTTGCGCAGACGCCTCAAATCCTCTTTGCGCCCGATGACGTACAGCAATGCCACTGCCCTGCTGAGACCTACGTAAGCCAGTTCGGCCTCATGCAAGAGGTCGGTATCGATCAATATCACGCATTTCGCCTCTAGGCCCTTGAAGCGCCTCACCGTATCACCTGTCACGTATTCAGCGAGCCCGCGTTCTTCCGCACCACGATATCTCGTGGCGCCAACCCCACTTGCCTTGAACAGTGCGCAGTCCTCAAGGCGGCCTCCCGTCAACACCGCAATCTCGCTCGCTGCCAGTTGGTTGGTTTTGATAAGGTTCGCAACGATACTCCCCGCTTGAGCATAAGATTGCTGGCGATCCCTGGTTTCAATCCATTCGACGGGCGTCCCTTCCGGACCGACCGCTGTAATTTTCCTTTGATCATACCATGGCGTGAGCACGCGGTGGATGGATTTCGTATTCCGCAGATTGCGGTTGAGACGATAAGTCGATTGCGGCAATGAGGATAAAAATAAGCGGTCAGCTGAAAAAATCCGCTGATTGTCATCGTAAAATACGTAGAATTCATCATTGTCGTGATCGCGAAGGCATAGTCGCAGCGCAACCATCCAGTCATCGCGAAAATCCTGACCTTCATCAATCACGATGGTTTCGAAGCCAAGGTCGGGTTTCGCCTCGACGGCAGCAACCAGCGCTTCAGGCAAGATGCGATCGTAAAAGACACTTCCCGTCGCAGTAGGCAGAACTCGCCCTGCCGCTTCCGCAAACGAGCCACAAAGCGAATGGAAGCTGCTGATCGTAAGGTTTTCGATCTTGCCGCATCGGTGTCGAAGATGCGCAGCCAGAGCAGAATTGTAACATGTGAATAGAACTCGGCGCCCGGCAGAGGCGCTGCGCATTGCCTTTTCGAGGGCCAGCACGGTTTTCCCAGTACCCGCTGGCCCTGACACCGTCATCTGTGGGTTGTCTTCGAGAGAATCGAGGATCCAGGACTGCTCGGCGGTGAGCCTTTCGATATGCCGAATGTCGTCTGAAATCGCTCGCGCCAGATGGGGGCGCAATTCAAACTTGCTTGCAAGTATGCGGTGGAGAGCCTCCGCTCCGTCAGATCCCAGCGAGCCCATGTCCGAACTTTGCATTCTGGAAGTTACCCAAGTCCCCAAATGAGGAAGATCATTCCCGAACGCAAATAGCTCCAGAGGAGCATCCGCGCCTAGCGGATTTTGGGGACGAACGGAGTCGGGCAATATGGCTGCGTGGAAGGCCGGAAACCGTCTTTCCTGCCAGTCACGTGAGTTCTTTAGCAGGTCTCGGAAACGATATTTGCTTCGCTTCGCCTGTTCGATTGGATTCTTAATTTCGTAGGCAATGTCGTAGCGATCGACCGAGACCCATTGCCCATCCTCAGCCCGGCAGGACACTCGCCCTCCCTTCACTTCGATTATCAGCATTCCGAGATCGGGATTGACAATTACAAAGTCGGCCTCGCCATCTTGCTCTGCACCATGCGGGGTAAATCGATGCCACGGGCGCGAATAATAGCAAGCAAACGTATCAGGAAGCTGTTCTCGTAATAGATCATAGATTCGGATTTCGGCGCTTCTGTTCTTGTCCTTGAGAATCACCTCAGGCACCGTGCGGGGATACATTCTTGCCATTATCGATCATCCTCTACTTCCGCGCAGAAGAAGCCCAGATCCGAGGCGCCAGGAAGCCCGCCAACGATGCCGCGGTCGAGATATCTGTTGAAGTGTTCGCAGGACGTCTCAGGCAAAAACGCACAGCTATGGCAGGCCGCCAGATTAAGGCTGTCAGCGAAAGAGTTGATCTCAGCCGAGCAGAGCGGGTCTGAAGAACACCACTCAAGATCTCTGATCGCCTGCAAGAGTGTTATTTCGATCCTCTCAGCACGCCCCTCTCTTGATAGACCGCCGAGTGTTCCATCAGCATCCGGAGCAGATGTGTAGACCAGAAAACCTGCCATCGGCTGATCTCCGGTTGCGACATACAGGCGCTCTCGCAGTGAAGAACTCGAATAACCACAATCCAGCGATAGCCGCCGGATAAACGCATGCGACAAAGTGTGGATCAGCAAAAAGCGCGGGGAGAGATCCAAAGGAAATGGCATATCATTGCCATTGCGAGTGCGCCACTCGCGCTCGGCGGCATCTCTCAACCTCGCCGTTCTTGACTCAACTGGTTCGGTGCTCTCCCACTCTGCCAGCTTTACCGGATCCAGGGCGACGAATATTCCCTCTCCGAAAACTTCGATTGCAGGTAACCACCTTTTGCGCTCGGCAGAAAGCAACGCCATTTTGCGATCCCGCGGCTCCCCTGTCATAGGCGTCAAGCGCGTGAAACCTCGCAACGCCCGCACTTCTCTCAGGCGTTCAACCCGCACGAGATGCTGGAGCTGACCGCGCCAGCGATCCGGAACCCGCTCAGCCCTGATCTCGAAATTTACCCGTTCGCGTAGTTTTTCGACGGGATTGCCTGATGTGAGATGCGCGTGCTCTTCGATACGAAGATTATCGGTGTTGAGATTATCGATAAGGCTTAGACGTAATTCGATGCGAGCGACCATATCGTCCACGCTCATCACCGGACCGCCCCAGTCATCCATAATTTCTTCTTCAACGAGTCTTCTTATCGACGCACGGTCGCGCCCGATAATCTTCGTGATCCTCTTCCAGTAACTACCAAGAGCCTCCTGAAAATCATCTCCCCACGGAGGGATGTCGATTGATGACTCGATTACCGGGAAATAGGCGTTTGAAGCGCCGCGCTGAATGACGGCGGGAGGCTTGTCGCAAACTTCCTTCGCTGTCTGGAGCCATGGCCGGCGGCCGGAGCAGCCACACCCGATCCTTTCCAATGCATTCAACGAGAACGCAGAGCGCATTGACTTTTTGCCGCCGCAGCCGGTACAGAAGACCATTAAACCCGCAAGGCCAGCCCCTTCCGCTTTAAGCTTCAGGGGCTTCTTGTAATCACACTCCGCTCTGTGCTCGCACCACCGCTGCCAAGGGAATTCTCCCAGGTGGCCGTTCTCGCAGGCGACCACAAAGCGGACCGGGACAACATATTGGCGTTTCGGCAGCCCCGGCTTTCCAGAGCAATCTCCGCAAAAGAGTTCCGGCTTTCCAGGTTCCTCCCTCCAGAAGTCTGTGTGCTGGAGCAAGTCGCATGACGGGCAGAAATGCCAGTTCGGAAAACGAGTTGCAGGTATTTGCCGGTCCTGCATAACAGGCTTTCCACGAGCATCACGCCGACCCGTATTTTCTTCGCCAACAGGTGGGGTTCGGAAGCCATCGACATCAAGTTTTTTCTGAAGGCGAGGTTCGTAAATGACCTGATCGTTTAGAAGGTTTTTGCGGGTAGCATCTTGATCCCATGCCTCAAGCCCCCCGGAGACCGCGGAAATTGGCGCTCCCGCAGGGCTCCTGAAATCGATGATGGCGCCCGGACCATATGTTGATATGACTTGGCTCCTGCGAAGTTTACCGATCTCTTTCATCACTGATCCCTGCGGGGTAAGTGTTCTTTGGTAAGAACGAATGCGCTGGAAGGCTCAACCGATCTCAGCGAGTTCGGACTAGGTGTCGCCCATCTGGCAGAGCGGCGCTCAAGCGCCCGCTCGGCTGCTTTCTCTGCCGAAATGAGCAAACCTTCGTCACTCTGATCGTTCCAGTAGTATTTGATCCGGCCTCTCGCGATCCATCTCTCCAAGAATTCATGCAGTGCCTGGCCGACCGCGTGGGCTTCTTCCTCATCGACATCCCGAGCTCGCTGCACAATCCGATCAATAACAGCTCGAATCTCAGTCTCGTGATCAGCAGCAACAATAGGCTCGGCCGACATCCCATGAATAGTGTGGCGAACGATAGCGACTAAAACGGCATGGATTGCACGATCGCGCGCACGCGGGGCAAACGGTGTAACACTTGTTGCTTCGACATCCCGGTATAGGCTCTGGTGCCAGCCAGCGAATGTCTCATATCGGCTGCGATCGCGAGCTTTGTTCGCGTTGTAAACGGTGACGACGAGCCCCGGGACTTTGCTACGACCGACGCGGCTTGATGCCTGGATATATTCGGCGATGCCTTTAGGTTGTCCGTTCACGATCATCGCGCCTAATCGGGAAACATCGACGCCTACCGAGATCATGTTTGTAGCCAATACGGCGTCTACGCTGTCATCATCTCGAAAATCCAAGTCAAGTCGTCCAAGCAAGCCCGGTATCTCAGAGGACGTCACGCGGCTCGTCAGTTCGACCGGCGGCCTAAGTTGGCGGGCCTCTTCCCCTTCACGTCTCGCCGCATATTCGGAGATCGAACGATCTACGTCGTCCCTCATCAACACCAACGCACCGCCTAGCTCACGCAAGCTGTTGAAGTAAGTGACCAGTGTCGCGTACTCATCCCGCGCGCCGTCGGGAATTTCGTTTGAAGTCGCCGACTGCAGAATCGACGCGGCCACTGCTTGCAATGTAAATTTTGCAGACCGCCCTGTCGTTGTTACACCAACACAAAGGCGTCCCGGGTCAGTCTTGTCGAGTGTAGCAAAGCCCGAGTTAGCATGGTCCAAGCCCGGAGGAGGAAACTGGAATGCTGCCCGGTTAAAGAGCGCGCGGATCTGAGATTCGGCTCTGCGTATTGTCGCCGTCGATCCGATGATTTTTGGCCGCTTCGCTCCTCGAGAACTCAGCTCGTCAATGGCGATTTCGTACAGTCCGGCCATTGTTCCGAGAGGTCCGGAGATAAGGTGCAGTTCATCCTGAATGATCAGATCAGGCGGACCCACGTTGCTACCGATACCGAAAAGCAGTCCGGTGTCTTTGTTACGTGGCAATTGCACGTATTTGTCAGCAGTACCGATTACCAGGGTCGGCTTTTCCCGATAGATATCCTCATCAACGGTCCAGATTGGCAGGGGATCCTTGAGCTTGCCGACGCAGCAATTTTCCTCACGGCAATGGACGAGGATCCGCCCTCTGTCCTCGGGCCACCCCCAGGAAAGCTCGCTGTCACAGACCGGGCAGCGGGAGAGCTGCTTCGGGGTTGATGGCGAATTGTTTTCAAGTGCCTCTATGGCTTTAGGCACTTTGTTCGGCGTGGAGCCATCGCCTACCCACAGTCCAATGGAAATCGGAGGGTCGGTGTCGAAATGACCCGGGCGTTTTGCTATCCCGACATCAACAGCACCGCGGCGAATTAAATCGCATGCGACTACAAGCGCTGCCGCGCGCTGAAACTGCTGAATCGTCAAGAGCCTCAATGTATATCGCATGAACGCAGTGACGCCCGCGCCGCTTGGGTCACCGTTCGCCCGGAGTCGCCTTAGAAACACGACGAACGCCGTGAGCAGCAGGTAGGCTTCCGTCTTGCCGCCACCTGTCGGGAACCAGAGCAGGTCCATGGTGTCCCTATGCTCATCATCCGCGTTTGCTGTCGGGCCTAAACACAACAACACGAATGCCAACTGAAAGGGTCGCCACGATAGGTCAGTGGCTCCATTTTGTTTTTCGGACTTCCAACGGCTTTGAAGCCAGATGGCACGATTTGCCAACTGAAATGCGGTGCGCACGTCAGGGTCGGCTTCAATAAGGCTTATTCCAGCCTCGATGCGGTCCAAGGCACGGGTACATGTCTGCAGATTATCCCGGCCGATAGCGACAAACGAATCCTCTAGTTTTTCCAGGTCATTCTCCTGGGCTTCAATCCATTTGCCGTAGAGCGCTGAAACTCGCTTCAACCCCGCAATCAATGAGGACTGATCCGCTTCCGAGAGCCATCTGGTATTCAGTGGAAGCTGGTCAGCGTTCTGACGAAGAGCATCGAATATCACATCTCCGGTTTCGACAGACTTTTTGACTACTACACCTGGAAGCCATTGTGTCCTGACGGCGGAGACGGTAGTCCCATCCATTACCCAGTCCGCCGAACATGTATGTCCGACAGCATATTCTTCGGCATCACGGTAAATCAGAGAAGAGATCGCGGCTTCGACGTCGTCCGTAGCCGGCGCTCGCGTGATCGGTTTCGGGACCAATTTACCACCGAGGATCGGTGACACTGAAAGTGAAACCTGAAAGAAGGTATGCTCCTCGAGCTCATCCCGCGATGTATGCTCCTCCAAACCATGGGAATTAACTAGGGCCGCTGTCACCAGCAGGAAATCCTGCCATCGTTTGATACGCAGGTGGAGACGAAGACCGGGTATCCCATATTTTCCCAGATCGACCTCATGTGGCAGATCTTGCGGATCAAGAAGTTCTTCAAAAGTGGCCCTTAGGGGAACCCTCTGCCAACTCCTGCTTTGGGCGACAGCAAGCGAAGTCGGTTCAGCACCGATTTGGACATATCGGCCAGCCGCTACATCGAACCTAGCGGCCGCAATTCCGTCACCGCCAGTCCGAACAGTGAATGAAAGCCCTGCGGCGCTGGGACGAAATGTAGAGGCAAGAGAACTGCTTTCTATCCCGCTTGCGCCATCAGGATCATCATCGGCTACTTCCGCCTCGTCGGCCTGATCAGCTCCAATTGCGGTCTTGGGTGGAAACAGAATTCCCGTGAGATATCGATCGGAGGGAAGATCACTGATAACTTCTTCCGCTTCAAGCGGCCCAACGAGGTCGGCCTGCAGTCGATCGACTATGATCTTTCTGGCGCTATCATTTCGCATGGAAGTCACTCCGTCTTAACTTGAGCGAATCCGGTGATTACAGGTGCTATACCTGCGCCCAACACCGCTTCGCCTGGCACACTTGGGTCCCTGATCACGACCGTAGTTCCCCCTGCGATATAGAAGCCGCTCAAGGTGTGCGGTAATTCGGAAGGGGTACGCTGAGCGATGTCGGCAATCTGACCAACCGCCATATCTGACAGAAGGCCTAGAGGCAGATCACTGTCGTGCTCACTGAAATATATCTCGAAGGGAAGATCGGCAGCGGCACGTTTGGCAAGGCAGGGGGTTACTGAATCGCTGGCATTAAGCAACATGCGCGCCGCTGAGCGCGCAAGTACAGTGTCGGTGTTCCGACCTAGCGCAAGGGCGTCACCCGGCAGTCCGATCTCGACGCTGAAATCGTTGCGTGCGCCTCTCCAAAGCCTTCCATCCGCAGCAGGCAAAAGTTTCCCGCTGCGCGACGATCCTATAATCAAACGACGCTTGGCCCTTGTGGCGCCTACATAAAGAATGCGCGCTTCTTCATCCCAATCGACGTCAGAGTCACCAGCAGCCGGCCGCCCGGGCAGCATGAGATAGACAGTATCGGCCTCCTTCCCTTTGGCTCCATGTATCGTGCTTAAAAGTGGACCGCCTGTTCCGATGTGATCGGACAGGAATTTGAGGGGAAGACCTCGATCAAGCGCTTCGCACACATCACCTATGAGGACACTTCCTGTGGCCGTTCCGGATAGTACCCTCAGGTCGTCCCACGCACTCTCCACATCGGGTAGCGGATGTCTTCCTTTTACATCTTCGAGCAGAACGCCGATATCAGTTTTACCAAGTCTGCTCGCAGGTTGTAGACCTGACAGGATAGCCCCAATCCACGGTGCGGTGACGCTGGATCTATTGGACAGCTTCATTCTTGAGCGCTTGCCGTTTCTCGCCAATGCCTGTGCGCATGAAATCAATGGGCGCCGCCCACGAAAGAGCACAAGCGAACGGCTGCTCGAACCCACCGCATCAAGGCTCGCCAGACGCTGTTCTGCACCATTTTCAAGCAAAGCTCTTATCGCATCGTAACGCTGTTCCGGCGACAGTTCGTCGTCCTTCATGACACAACGCGCATCTGCAAACATCGCAGCTAAAGAGGGTTGCTCGGCCCTATGATCGCCCTGCAGATAACTCAGTCGATAGCTATCATCATGGCTGGCAAGTAATGTCCGCTTATTGCTCTGAACCGCTCCTTCCTGCCAACCATAGATCGACTGATTGCGATCCCCTAAAATCGTCACGCCGCATCGACTCGAGAGACCCTTGAGAAATTTTGAAACGAGCTCGCGCCGCGATCCAACCACGTCTTGTGCCTCATCGATCACGACGTGCTCGATCGAAGCCAGAAAATCTCTAACTGCGCTATCCGGTTCGCCAATAATCCGTGACGCCTCAGCTATCGTTTCTTCGTAACTCCGACTAGAGGCCGCACGCGTCGACCCGAAGCCGCGAACGACCTGAGAGGCGAAGGAATCGAAAGTGGCTACATTAATGGAAGACGCGCCAGCTATTGCCTGAGACGCACGAACCCGCATCTCTTCGACAGCAACACGAGTGAACGAGAGCAACCAGATCCGCGTCGGCGCCACACCAAGATCGATAAGTTCAGCAATCCTGGATATTGCAACAAATGTCTTTCCCGACCCGGGAGCAGCCTCGACTATTAGGCGCGCATCGGCATTTGACTTAACGACCATCGCCTGTTCGCGATCAAGAATGCCACCATCCATGATCCCGTGCTCTTCTTCGACGCCCAGCCACGCATTGAGATATTCGCACGTCGCTTGGTCCAGCTCCCAGTTTCCGGTGCCAAAATCGACAGAACCACACAACGCAATAGCTTTCCGAACCTGCCTAGGCAGGGTCCAAAAATCGGCTTTGCCTGAAGACGGAATGGCATGAAACGATTTTGCGAATGCTATCCAGCTTTCAAGTGCCGGGTTTGCGTTTTCAAGAAGAGCTAACTCCGGGTATGCGACTCCATGAAGTTCAAACTCTGGCTGCTGAAGCAGGCTTCCCAAATCTTTCGTAGACAGCAAGTCAATGTCTTTGACCCTCCGGAAAAGCGCCGCCTCTTCCCTCGCGCCGACCGCAAGTACATCAACTCCTCCCAATATGACTCCGCCGCCAGCGGGGAGCGAGACGAGTCGCCGCTCTACAGCCACCAAACAAGGTTGCCCGAAAGCTTCTCCTTGCCCCAGATCGCCGGCATCGAGAAGAACATCGAGAATCTTTCCAACCTCTGCACGTGCGTGATCTAGATGTGCGCCGAGCCACCCAAGAACCTCCACAATATTTGAGACGGCGTTTGCTCTAGGTATCCCATGTCGGGCGGCAGCCTGACGACGGAGCCAGTCAGCCACTCCGGCAGCAATGATGCCGCCGTCACCCCAGATTACGGCGGGAGACTGAAACGTGGCTGCAGGGTTAATCGGTCCAATAGTACGCACAGGCAAACAACCAGGATGTCGGTTAGAGTCAGCGAAGGAGTGTTACACGAATCAAAAACCTAGTGGTTGAAACCTCACATAAAAACGTTGACAGATACAGTGCGCTGATCGACTCTAAATTGACCTCCATGGCAGATACACGTCTTGCAAACACCGTATTCTCAAGAACTAGCTGAATTTGATGCGAAGCTTCGTGATCAGTACCGCCGTCTAAAGTCCGCGCGTGGAACAGACCCTGTATTCATAATTGAGCACGGTCTCGAAGCGCAGGAAGTTCTGGAGTTGCAGGCCCTCGTGGGCCGTAAACTTAGACTTCTGCGACCGGGGTCGGCAGCCTGGATCGGGAACCATCTGTCTTTAGCGCTCGCTATTACGGAGGTGGGCTATCGATACCAAGGCACAGGCACTGACTTCTGGCCAAAAGTCGATGAAACACTTGGCGTCTCCTTGGCTCACTCGGATCGCACCGACATCAGCGAACTGTTTTCACGCCTTGCCCAGCAATACGGATTTGCCGCTCCGAATCGAAGCGACTGGGCTATAGCTTACAATCATATTGCGTGGCCGATACGAAATGCCCTTGCGCCGCTAGAAATTCATAAGCCGCTCCTGATCGCACTCGCCAAAGTATTGGCATCTGGGACACCCCTGCGAGAAGATGAGTTGTTAATCTCTAAGCTCGTTTCGATAGCTGACGGCTTATGGTCTCGCCGCCTTCGGGACTGGCTGGAAGACACTCGATTGGCCGTCGAACTGTCGAAGGCACTTTTGGCACCTGACGAAGGCGAAGGCTGGTTCGAGCCAGGCATAGTTGCTCGTATCGGGGGCGATCTTCGGAAGGACCCTGATGCAGCTATTGCGTTGAGGCACGCCAAGCGGCTGGTCAGCAAGGAACGACGTTCTTCAAGTCCGTCTGTTGAAGCCAGCAGATACGGTATCGTTATCGCTCACGGGCGAGTTACGGGTTTGTATTTAAATGGTCCTGTACTCTCCGAAGCTGACCTCCAGCACCTCGTGTCAGGAGCCATGGCAAGCTGGGAGATCGGAGCAGAAGGTGCTGCTCAGTCGCAGCCCATAAAGAATTTTCTTGCCGGGGGCGTGATCCATCTCGGGCAGCCGATGAAACCGTTGTCCGCGGACCCGTTGTCAGTGTGGAGTTACGGCGAGAGGCTAAATGACGCGCCTGATCTCCTGAGGGCGCTACAGCCGACGCCACCTTCCATTTTTTCTTGGAATGGTTCTGACGGCTTGTTCCCGGCGGTGATGGCCGGGCAAACCCTATCGTCCGGAAGCAAGATAGTTTATCTGAGCTGGAATCCGACAGATCAACCACTCGAATATGTGCAACTGCCATGTTGGGAAGGTTGTTCGGCATACCTGGTAGATCCGCTGAACAAGGCCTCCAATAGGCTCTTGCGGGATTTGGGAATTTCGCCGGAAGACACTGCACCCATAACGTTCAGCAGCGGTGCAACAATCTCAAATTTGTCAAACATAATGACTCATGTGGAGGGAGTACCGTTATACTGTCGCGTGAATACTCAGTCAATGTCTGCGGAGGTTATAAACTCTGAGGGTGTTTCGGTATCAAGCGGCCGCTTCGAAAAGGGTGAGGTGTTTAGACTTGATCTCCCCGCAGGCTCGCACAAACTGAGCTTGGAAGCGGGCGATGATCTTCAAGATATTAATATTTCTATTGTCCCGCAAAACAGAGACACGTCGTTCAGGATTTATGTTGAACCTCCCTCTGCAACAATCGATGACCTCGCCTCAGACACATTATCCATAGTTCTGCGTTCAGAGTTCGCACTGCATAGCGTAGAGGGACTTGCTTGGATCACCCGCGACGGGCAAACCGTTGACGTACCGTTTCCCTTTCAAATCGACGTGCCCGGGCGGTTGGACGCCAGTTCCACATTGATCAGTGAGTTGAAACGTTTGGCGCTTGGCAGCGCCAACATGGGGCCCATCGATATCCAAATCCAACTCAAGGGACTTGGGAATTACACTTGGCGCCTCGCGCGAGAGTTTCGTCGATTAACGTATCTGCCTGATAAACATAACTGGCAGGATGAGCACGGAAACCCGGTCGCCGGGATCAGGGGCGCGGATATTTCAACTCCGCTGCTACTTATTGACAACACGTCAGCCAAGACTGACCACGACATTACCGCGCTTTGGATACCCGAAACCTCTTCCTGGGAGGCCATATCCTCGGCTGTTGTAGTAGCACCGTCTGTCGTACGAATGGGCAACCATCATGCGGCAGATCCTGTGGGTTCGGCTCGCGCGGTTCAGGGCCTTGATGGAAGTCCCGGGTTCAAAACTCTCCTCTCGTCCTACCTGGCCTGGCGTACCGCTGAGCCGAGCAACCTAATTGCATCGCATCAGGCCAGGGTTATCTCCGGAGAAATCGAGAAAGCGCTAGTTGAGTCATTTTGTGGTGGCGAGTGGCGGAGGATCGAAAATAGTGGTGAAGGTTTACACCGCAACTCTCACTCTGAGCTTTCCCGCATATGCATGAGCAGACAAATCGCCACCGGCAAGCGATTCCCTCAATTGGACAAAGTTGAGAGCGCGAAGCTGCATATCGAATTAACACACAGCTTTGCCAGCGTGGTTTCGGATTTAAGCGCTTTGCTAGCCGACACAGCAGACTTTGAAGAACTGGACTACGCCATCAACGATGCCTATGCGAAGCTTAGCCGGGATCGAGAAAGTGCGGGGGCGGCGGCATTTGAGGAACTGGATATCTTCAATAGCGACCAAACATGGCAGAAGGCCGTTCGGGATGCCGTGGCGGCGGCCAAGCGGCCGGCCTTTCAACCGCTAATACTGCCGTCTTCCCGGTGGAAGGCGCTCAGCAGTCTTCGCTATCAGAACGGTGGTTTGGATGACGTCGTCGAAAAGCTTGTAGCATGCCACATGGATGCGCTCCGATCACCGGGAAAACAGTGGATCGGCAGCAGGGAGATACGGATTGGATTGCAACTTTGGATGTCTCCCAGAGATGTTCTGAAAACGCCTGGCGCCGAAGAGGCGTTGGTCAAGCTTCTATCTGATCGCCAGACCTCGCGTGCCATCCGCTACGCAGCACTTAGAATTCACGCCGAAAAATCAATTAGTTAGAGCTATAAATGCCATCAATTGATCCATATTTTCTATTCATGTCGGGAGTGCAAGCGCTCCGTCGTCGTGCAGAAGCCTATACTTGGGGGGTAAATGGTGCGCTGGGCGTCGCGGCAGATCCCTATCCTCACCAGATCACCACCGTTCGACGCATCCTTTCAGATACCAGAATCAGACATCTTGTGGCTGATGAAGTTGGCTTGGGAAAAACCATCCAGGCACTGATGGTCATCAATGCGCTGCGAATGCAGAACCCATCGCATAAAACCGTCGTAGTCGCGCCTGAACGGCTCTTGGGGCAGTGGCAAAGAGAGGCTTGGACACGTGGACATGTCAAAGCTGCGGTTGTGGGAAGTGAGGAAGTCGAGCGAGGTGAGACGCCCTCGATCCTCCTTGTAAGGCCGCGTGATATTCAGGATAATTCCGAAATCCTTGCCCCGGATGAACGACATCTGATCGTGGTCGATGAGCCTCAATCCATGCCACTTGAGGTGGTTGATCGTATCGCTCAGTACTGCAGCGGCCTCCGTACGACGACCGTTGGACGTTTTCGGCAAGTTTTGGTCTTGTCTGCAACGCCCCGCCTAGGGGATGCCCGATGGCGAGATCTGATTTTCGAGATGATTGAGCCTGAACTGAAAGGGATAGCCGACCAGCATAATACCCCGATATTTGATCTTCTCGCTGCTCGAGAAGCTGTGGCGGTGAGGAGACTTGATGAACTTTCAGGAAATGAGAAAAAATCTGCTGGTCGACTAGCTTTTCAATGCTCGGCCATCACCCGTAGGATATCGCGGCAGTCTAGGAAGGCGTGGGCAAAGTATCTGCCGGCTCGCGAAATCCGAACAGTGTTGTTCGAGCCAGCCCAAGCGGAAGTCGAGCGAATTGTCGCGACTGATTCCATCTTGGCTCAATTTCCGAACCGCCATGATCAAGCGACATCACCTTGGATTCAAGTCAAGGCAATGGCTCGATCACGTCGGTCGGTCCGCGCCGCTCTGGATCAGCTATCCAATCAAGTTGACAAGAGGACGTTGGCGACGATCAGAGATGCTGCCACCCATGATCCAGTGGATAGCCGATTTGAGGCCTTGCTGGACGTGTTATCGTCCGAATGGAGTTCGCGACCCAACGAAAAATTTATCATCGTTGCAGGCGACGGACTGACCATCGACATGCTGTGCACCGCGCTTCCGAGATACATCGAGGAGCTTCGAAATGAAGGCGCAATAGCAACATTGAAACGACCGCCCGGCGCAACCGAAGAGACGGCAATCGACATTCAACAGATGCATGCTGCCGTTACTCCCTTTATCGAGGGAGAAGCCCGCGTTCTCATTCTTGGCGATTGGGTTCAGGCAGGACTGAATTTGCATCATGCAGCGCGGAACATAATCTTCTACAGCGTGCCTTGGGATCCAGTGGCGATCGATCAGCTAATCGGCCGTATAGACCGACTGCGAAAAGGTGGACTTCAGAACGCAACCGATGAAAACAGCTTCGGCCGCATCAAAATTTGGCGGCTTATCATGCAAGGGTCGATGGAAGAGCGGGTTACGAAAACCTTCGACACCATTCGGTTGTTTGACCGCCCAATACCTCAGTTGTCGGAGGAAGATACACAAACTATCACCGACGCGATCGAAGCTGCAGCCAGAGAAAAACTTCCAGAAGATTCTATCGCGAAGCTGGCAGAGCTCTCGCTGGCATGGGATGGCCAAAGTCTACCGTCGGCGTTGTCCGATTTCGACCAGACCTCACCAGATCTCACCAATGCGATTGCTGTTCAGCTCGCCAACATCAAGCCCATTGAACCCACAATGTGTGCTGATAGGGAGGGGCAAACCAATACATTAATTGCAGAGCGTTCGAATGAGGCCTTCCTGAGAATTCTGGACAAAGGAAACATTTACAGCGTTTCTTACCGCCAAGACCGGGTTAACCAGAAAATCCAGTTCAAGACCTTATGGTACACCCAAGGAGCTGTTGGGTTTCCGGCCCCGCTATCTGATATTGGGACGGACAACTGGAATTCGGATCACGCAGTGTTTCTGACACGTCGCGAGCACATGTCTGCTCCTCCGAAAACGAAGGTCGTGACCGACGAAGGTGAAGAGCACGGACGACTGCTGCGCTTCTTCGATCATGGCGAAAGCCTCCACGACGATATCGTCGATGGACTGAAGCGTTTGTGTGATCAGAATTTCGACGGATCGACTCAGGTTCCTGAACTCAGCGTACTGGTGAACCCGGAACATCCACTGGCTCGACATCAGGCAAAAAGCATCTTGCTTTCTGTGGGTTTTACCGAGACTGCAAATTCTATTGAATATGACTTGGTTCCCCGTGCGCTGCAGAAGCTCGCGTCTGACGACACGACGCAAGCACAGAGGACCCGAATGATGGCCGACATACGTGAGTTCACTGATGGGCTGCAGGCAGACGACCGTTGGCTAAGCTCAACCGTCCCGCCTCAACTCTACCTTTATGCCTCGGCGTTTGAAAACAATGCTTGGACTCCGCTTCCCGACAACATGGTTGCCGAGCTGTTCAAACCGCTAGGAGAGGATGGGAAATTTCGGCCCGCACCGAAGCCTCTCTCGAAGGGCCGCGCGTTTGTTGGTTCATCAAACTTAGAGCGATGCAAGTCGTCTCATGAGATCGCAATCAAGTCTCGGTTAGCCGCTGATGGAAAACGACTATTGGCGTCTCTCGCAGTGGAGCTATCGGAAAGGTTGTCTATCATCGCCAGCGACGCCGAAACCACTATCGAGCTGCGCTCGGGCCAGCGCGAGGCCCGGAAATCGGATGTGGTTGGCGATTTTCAACGGGAAATGCTGCGTGGACAACTTGCCGGACTGGAAAAGCGCATAGAGCTAGCCGACCTAGCGAGGCGCTTACGCCGTCAAACGTTGTCAAGGGGTGCAGACACCGCCTTAAATGGACGCCCTGTCAGCGTCTGGCACTTGTGTATCAGATTTATCTGCCCATCGTAAGGTAACTACGAGACGATCGTCGCGCGGCCAATTCATAGAAACCTCGCATTCCGGAAGTGCTCGGAGACGCATCATACTTCGACCGGTTCACAACAATCACAAAGCCGCGGTCGAAAGGGCTGTTTCAGGTACGGTCCCTCCTCATGCTGTACGAACGTCACCAATGAATTCCTCAAGAGTAATAAGATGAGGTCGAACGGCCTCAGGGTAAGAAGCATGTATTCCAGACGGCACCACGAGCCGGATACCGGCTTCGACCATCTCGTTGAACTGCGGCTCTGAAACTCCCTCTTGGAGTGTCAAAAGGTGCTTGGTCTGAATGCGATCTGCCTCATTGATGATCTGCCGCCAGCGATCCTTGCAGGTTGTCTTTGCGGCAAGCATACGCAGGCGATTCGCTGGAAAGGAATTGTCCTCGTATGCCGCAACACTTGGAAACAGAAAATCTGGGCGTTTGTTGATCTCTATGAGCGGGTTGTGCACGAACGCTGTCCCTGGTGCCAAGCCCTCTTCTTCGAGGAGAGCTGCGGTATGGTATTCCAATGACTTCCCGGCTCGGGATTTACGGCTCTGCAAGATCGTGTTCGCCATACCCAGAAATCCATCGATCGAGTGAAAGCCTTCCTTGATCTTTGGCAGCCAAGACGCCTCTTCGATGGACTTGAACATTTCGAACTCGCACGCGCGGCGCAGCATCAGTCGGACATCGACAGGCATGCCGCTTGCCGGCCTCAATCCAATTGTCCTCTCGATGATTTCTCTTCCAGTTGGGAAAGCGGTCAACCATCCTTCAGGAATCTCGCTTGGCTGCAGCCAGCATGACGCGCGGCTTGAAACTGTGGTGAACAAGTCTGCTTGCGGATCCGAAACGCCGGGCCTCCAGATCACCGGAATTTTCGGTTCAACGGGCCCCAGACGCTCTTCGACAAAGTCCGCTTCCGTGCCTTCGCCACCACATACCCAGACGTGGCATTCAGCAGGCGCCCGTTCGGTTTCGACCTTGAAAGCAAAGACTGCAAGCGCGCCAGTGCTATCCGGGTCGAGAAGAGCCGACTGCGCGCCGCCGAAGCCCGTCAGGCGAGTCTCGTTTCTCGTACCGCCATGGAGTTTTCCGTTATACCAGATCGCTCTGATGGTCCTGACTTCCGGATGAGAGTCGAGATACAGCTCAAAAAAAGCGTCGGGTCTCTCCACTTCGGGCCGATTGATGCTCGGAAGCACCTCGAACAGCACCTGCTTTGGAATGTATGGCCCGGCCTGGTGGCTCTTGTTTGCCAACGTGTCGTTGCCAGAAAGCCGCTTCGCATACCAGAGGTAACCCGGCTTCCCGAAGTCGGCCATCCAATCACTCAGGTCGGCGATCGTCATCCCGCATCCCCTCGATTTCTCCGGTTCGCTCGGTTGATTCGAGCCACGTGCGGATCCTGTCGATTACCACGGGAAATGGCAATCGGGTCCGTCCCTTGAGAGCGCATTCCCATACTGTCAGATACCGCCATCCCTGCGCCTGAAGTTCGTCGCGAACGCGCACGTCACGTCGCCTGTTACCCTCGATCTTAGACTGCCAGAAGTCCTGTCTGGATGACGGCATTTTGAACAGGTGGCAGTCGTGCTGGTGCCAGAAGCAGCCCTCTACGAAGAGGGCCGCCTTCCGGCCAGGGAACACCACGTCTGGCTTTCCGGGCAGGCGCGTGTCGTGGATACGGTATCGGTATCCAAGGGCAAAGAGTGCCTTCCTGATGGCGATCTCCGGCCTCGTATTTTTGCCCTTGATACCGGCCATCATCTGGCTGCGTTTCTCGCGCGAAACGACGTCCGCCATCAGGCACTCTTGCGGATAAGTTCTTCGATTTCCTGGTAGTCGAGAATATAGGGCTTCATGAGTTCCGCCACAGCCTTGACCGCCGGAACGGCAACACTGTTCCCGAACTGACGATAAGCTTGCGTGTCCGAAACCGGTATACGGAACTCGCTTTCGCCTGGACCATCAAAACCCATCAGGCGGGCACATTCACGCGGTGTAAGGCGACGCGGATTGCGGCCATCACCGCGACTGATCAGGATCTCGGAGCCGTCTTTATGATAACGCGCGGAGAGCGTACGGGCGATGCCATCTGGGGTGAAGAGGCCGAACCCGAAACCGTTTCCTGCCGCCTTATGTTTTGCAGCATATGCCTGCAGGTAAGCCCAGAGCTTGTCTGTCAGCGTGTATCTATCGGAGACGCTGCCTATGTTGCCATCAGTATAGGGTTTTTCCGGCGCTTCCTCGCCGGTCTCTGGATGTAGGATCGACTTTAACGTTGGTCCTTTCAAAACATCGGGAACCTGCAGATCGTCGAAGTTGAAACCCTGATCCTGTCGGAAGCCCACGATGAAGATGCGCTCCCGATGCTGGGGCAGCCAGGATTTTGCGTCGAGAACCTTGTATTTGATCGTGTAGCCGAGCTGGTTCTCCAGCACATCCTTAATCACTGAAAAGGTTCTTCCCTTGTCGTGGTTGACCAGGTTCTTCACGTTCTCGAGCAGGAAGGCCTTCGGACGCTTCGCCTCTAGGATTCTCTGGATCTCGAAGAAGAGCGTGCCTTGGGTCTCACATGCAAATCCGTGAGGACGGCCCAAGGCATTCTTCTTTGAAACGCCCGCGATCGAAAAGCTTTGGCAAGGAAACCCTCCGAGGAGGACGTCATGATCCGGAATTTCATCGACGTGAAGCTGGCGGATATCGCCGTGGATTTCATGCTCATCGTCCGGGTAATTTGCCCGGTAGGTCTGCTGGCTGTGCTTGTCCCATTCGCAAGTCAGTACACACTTACCGCCGATAGCGTCAAAGCCGCGTCGAAGCCCGCCAATGCCCGCGAAAAGATCGATGAAGGTGAACGAATGTTCCCCTGAGGTGGCCGGGCAACGCTGCTGCCGCAGGGACTCAAGCTTGTCGATGACGACCTTCCGCGGCACATTCTCTCCGGATTCCCAGCGGTAGACCTGACGCTCGTTGTAGCCCAGAAGCTCGGCTGCTTCAGGAACAGTCAGGCCAGCTTTCTGGCGGAGAGTTGAAAAGTAGGACATGATTCACCTCGTATTCGCTGGGACTCTTTCTGACATCCGGGCACGAATTCACCAATAGAACAAAAATAGAACATTAACAAGATTGTTCCGGATTTGTGCTGGCGTTTGCGCCGTGCTCGTCCAGCCCACACCATTTTCTTCGGCATCTTGCCTCGAAGGACTGGGCTTCAATGCCATTCTGCCGTCCAGCCTGATTGAAGACGAACTTGAAACTCCGGACACCTTCAGTCTAGCCGCCGAGCACATCACTTTGAATTCTGAGAAGGGCAACGACCGCCAGTATCGTGCGATCCTGCTGGAATGCACTCGGTAATTCGATAGCCTGAAGTACCACATGATCGTCAGCCAGTTAGCGGAACCTGCTTGGAACCGCTTCGTATCTCTCCGGCTGCGAAAGCCCGAGGATGGCATGGAGGCCGACGACTACAAGGACCCTGATTGGATGCACCCGGCTCGTGGCCACATCCATCCCCAGCAGGAAATCGCCGCCTTTAGTCAAGCAGTTCAGGATGGGTTCACCTCCCGGAAGCGCGCGACCTCTTCGTTCAGGGAAGACATCGAGGATATCGACGACGAAATCGAAATTGATCAGGCACGGGCGAGAAGCAAAGACCTCCGCTGCACCATCTATCCCGCCCTCGACACGGACACAGAAGCGGTCTTGCGGACGCTCGAAGAAGATCCGGATGCGGAAACCGATGAGGCGCAGATAAACGCTGCAAGATCGAGAGGATCGAGACGAAAAACGGCCTAACATCGCCTATAAATTTCACTGATTTCACAGTGGTAATAAGAATACAATACTTCTCAATTCATTGAAAAAAAATCAGAAATTGCGTTTCTAATCTGTTGACGTTACCACTCCATCCGGGGCTTTCTATGTGCGTACGCCACAAACAAGAAAGGCTCCGTACCGTGTTTATGTGTGACTTCCTGGCCATCGATGGAGAGCGCTACTTCATCATCGTTGACACCCGCACGAAGCAGTTGCGCTTCGAGCACGTATCGAACGCAGAGTTCGAAAAGTTCATCCTCGCTGTCATCGCACCGAAGGACGGCGAGTCCATCTCGATCGTGGCACCGGCCTCGGCGGTGTCGGCATGAGCAAGGCACTTAAGCGCGCGGCCGAGGTGACCGCTGTTATCGCCGACCTCAAGCATGGCACCGACTTCCTTTCGGACTGGCTCGCGTCTCAGATCCGCGAGAATTCCGAACGTGCCGATGATGGGTTGTCTCACCCCACGCTCGCCATCCGCGTTGCAATCAAGGACGGCAAGCCCAAAGGGCAGATGGATCTCTACGATCGTACGCGCCCGATGCCGAAGCAGCGCGACAACGACTTCCGCGTCGAACTCGACACGATGTTCGAGCGCGAGTTGTCGCCGCGGGATGTCCACGAGTTCCTCCGCTCTTCGGAATGGCGCAGCCTGTTCAGCAACCGCCAGCTTGTGAAAGGTCTGATCCAGGAGGCACGAGCATCTCATGGCGCGTAAAGCAAGTTCCGGCTTCGGAAAGCTGTCCAAACTTATGCGCGAAGCCGCAGACACGCAGGAATGGCTTCGGTCCGTTCGTGAAGCGCAAGCCGCAGGCCTTCCTCAGCCTCCGACGGGTTCCGAGTTGACGCTGCCGCGCCGCATCGGCCTCACGACGGATGACATCGTCGACTGACGCCTGAAGCCCCCGGATTTCGGGGGCTATCATTTTTATGCCGTCCTCGTCTCGAATCTTTCAGAACACTAGGTAACGCTCTCTGCAGACACCGTTCTGAGACGAGAGAATGCTAGCAAAACCATCAACATCTAAAGCACCAACCATGTCCTATAGGGGCTCGGTCAAGCGCGCGCTGTCGTCTGCTGATGTCTCGTCGGTCCCGGTTTCGGTAGCGTTCGCGCTCCTCCACGAAGAAAACCCCCTGACACGCCGGATGTCGACGACGTGCCTGCGCCATCGCTGCCGCGCCAGATTAACCTGAGACCGGACTGGAGTGCTCCCCATTTCACCGGACATAGGGGCTGAAGATGTCGCAGAAGCTTATAATGGGGCTGTCGGGGTTCGTTCAACGCCGGATCCACAGCGAAGTCGATGGGCGGCTGAGGACGGTCACGGTCGATGTCATGGCGCGCTGGGATGTCAACAACGAAAGCGTGTTGGCCATTGGGCGCGAGCAGGCGGGGATACCAGTCGCTGTCAGATAGGAACGGATGTGGTGTTCGTAGCGCCGACCTGATCAAACCGCCTTCTTGATCTCCGGAATACCTAGATCAACCACGTACTCCTCGTTGTTCTGAACTTTCGTGAGCAACTCAACGAGATCCTGCGAGTACTTATGGAACACGGTATTGTTGACCTTGTCCGCCCGATGATACCGATTGTCGGACTTCTTAAGATTGACACCCTTCTCGTTGAGAACTCGGGTAATGAGGTGATCTGCTGAATGCCAGCCCTTGTGGCCGAGTGCCTTACCGACCTGCGTCAGGCTGTAGCAATGATGGGCACCGGCAGCACTGTAGTCATGGATGTTCGCGATGCCGAACAGCTTGGCAAAGGTTTCAGAGTTCTCCACCGCGTCATTGAGCATCTTGAAGTCGGCCTCTACGGTCATCTTAGGGATGTCGTGGCGGACTAGCTCGTAAGATCTCGCAATCAGCGACCGAAGGACTTTGGTGTTGACATGCGCAAGAGCGGGATTGGCCGCGAAGGCGTCAAACACCCAAGAGAAATCGTTGGCAACGATCATCTTCACCCGGACGCTGCGATCTTCTTCAGTTGGGATCACTTTATCGCGCGGCGGCCAGCTATCTTCCGTAAGAGAGCCGTCCCACTGAAGGATGAATACGTTCGGAATTATGCCGCCCTTTTCAGGCAGGGCTTCATCGATGTCCGACAGGATTGCACGAATATTCGGGTCACCCGCATTGTAGCCCACAAAAACCAGCGGATGCTCATTGAAGAACGTCAGCAGTTTAGCGCTGAGGAACTTCTTACGCTTCATGAACTCGTCGTAGTCGTCCGATGTGAAGACGATGCTGTCGTGATCCGTCACGCATCCATGAATTTTGTAGATCTCTCCGACGCAAACCTGTTGTCCCTTGAGAATCTGCTGTCCGATAATAGGCTCGTGATCCGGGAAGATCAGCTCGATCATCTGATCATAGTTCGTCGTGATGATCGCGTGCGGCTTGACCTTCGAAAGCACCTCAATCTCGCCGAGGTAATCCGCCTTCAGCCCAGCAGTGTTTTGCGGCATTAGGCTAGTGAGATACTCAGCAATCTTGAACTTGATATAGGATTGTGCGTGTACGTCGTCATTGAAGAGCTCTTTTGGGAACTCATTGTTGCCTGCGCCCCAAGCCCACTCGTGATAGAGCCGTGCGAATTCCTGGCCTATTTTGATCGGCGACACTAAGGACTGCTTGTAGAAACCAAGACCCTTATCGATCACAGAGCATTTATCGGCGAGATGCGATAACAGCTCCTCCCAATTAGGAGCGTCCATATAGCGCTTCGCAAGACCGGATCCGATGAAAAGGATGGGTTGGCATCCGAACTCATCGACTGTGTTTGTGATGTCCTCGGTTATCTCTTCTATATAGCGTTCGTAGCGAGGCTGCTTCGTCTCGGCTGCCAATACTTCCTCCACCATGTACCCCCCAAGACTCAGCGCCCTTATATTGTGTCCAGATGACACCGCACACGCCGATTTCGCAAGCAGCAGATATCGAATCTTGCAGCGTTGTAAGGTCTGCTGTTGGAATTGACACCCAGTGCGTGAGATCAGCCTTCTGACCTGAGACCCATTGTCGCTCCAATTTTCAGGAGAGTCTTGGGTTTTCTGCTCTGAGACCGAAGATTGGACCGCCGGATTCTGGAGTTTTCGGGGATCAGAGCACCGCTACTGGAGAAGCTGCGCGCGAAGCGTTTCGGAGGTCGGACATGATGTTTGCGTGGCCAAGTTCGCGTGCGGTGTGAGTACTCGTGGCCATGCTTGCCCGGTTTGTGCTGACTGGGTGCCAGTCTAAGCCGAAGGAGATCGTCGTCGAGAAGGTCGTCGAGCGAAAGGTCGAAATCCCGAATTCGTTGTTAACATGCTCGGCAGAGCCAGTGGCGGGATCGACATGGCTCTGGGAAAGGGATGTCGCGCAGTATCTCGTCAAGCTGCTGCGGCTGGGGAGGACTGCCGCGCGAAATTGGCGGCTGTCAGACGCCTGGTACAATCGAAATGAAAAGGCCGGGATCACTCCCCGGCCTCGCTTTCTCTTACTCTCTTTTCCAACTCTCGGTGGAAATCTAACATCCATCCTGATCCGACTGATATGATCGCCTTCTTATCTTGCCTATCCTCGGACAGCGGTCCCTGCGCTCTTGCCATCCTTTCCGCGATTTGCGCCCCAAAATGATTCCGTCTTGGTTTCTCGGTCATTCGAACATCTCCCGCTGCCCTGCATTCTCTCGTGCTTCGAGCTCGTCGATCGATCCCTCGCGGTGCCAGTCCGGACCCGGTCTCGGGACTGCGCCGATCCATGTCCTACGGACAAGGCAGTCCTTTTCCTTATCCCACCAGTACCTGACCCATCTCGGCCGCCGTAAAGACTTGTCCGTCGACGGCCGTTCCTTCGCAGCCATCACCGCGTCATACGCAGCCTGCTTCTCCGCTGCTTTCTCTGCTCTCTTGGACATCAGAAATCCTCCAGTTCCGACATCGCTCTCGCGGTAGCCGATTCCCACGGCTGGATCTCGTCGCCGCGCTCGATGTCGCCGACGGCAGCTTCAAGCCGCTCGACCTGCGATGTCGTCACCTGCGTCTGCCATGGCCGATATTCTGTGCTGAACGACCACAGGGTATATCTGTCGCAGTCGGCGAGTTCGCAGAGCAGCTTGGCGGCATCCTCCGGATCGTCGAAAGCGGTACCGATCTGCCAGGCACCCTGTCTCCAACGACTCCGGAGAGCGGCGGCGGCATCTAGCGGAGGCACCTCAGTCACACGCGGATCCGCGCTCCATGTCACACGCACGCTGCCGCCTAGCTTGTCAGCGACCTCGCGCATGCGCAGGGGATGCGGATGTCTGTCTCTGACCAGCCCGTCCTCATCATGCGCGGTATAAACCGGAGTCAGATGCGCCTGAGAGCCGCCGAGTTCCTGCCGATACGGCCACGCTGCTGCCTTCCAGTATGCATCCACTGCCAGCTCCCGGATCCGGTCCAGCATGACGGCTGGCATACGCCGATGCGACACGGTTGCGACACCACGCGAGTAGGCCTTGAGCGTTATCGGCGAGATGCCGAGAGCGGATGCCGTCGCGTCACGGTCGATGCCTTGTGATGCGAGCAGCTCCTCGGCCGCGCGGCATACGGAGCCGATCTCGCTGTCGGTCAGGAAATAGCGGACGCTTGGACGCGCTGTCTCCTCGATTTCGATTTGTAGTTCCATTCGATTACACTCCCAGTTTGAATTCGCGTTCCTCTGCGGTGGTGGTCGTCATCTTCGTGAGTTTGGCTACCGCGACCTCCGGAGAGGTTTCGGCCCCAGCCACGGAGCCAAGAGGAGCCGAAGCTCCCCGTCATCAGGCGGCTTCGTAAATCCATTCTGCTTCGTGGATCCATTCTGCGTTGTCAGTGTCGTAAATCGCGACGTGGCCAAGGTGCTCGGATCCCTCGTGTGAGATGAGGTTGTCAGGATCCACCTCGTCGTACCCTGTCTGGTTCAGTACAGCGTGGAACACCATATGTTCTCTCAGGCGATAGTTGGCATCGACCCAAACGAATCCAGTCTTCGCGTATCCCGCGACCTCGCCGATCTTCTGGACGGCCTCTTCGACCGTCGCTCCGGAAGAAAATAGGGCTCCCGTGAAGTAGTGGATGAGATGGACATCCGCCATTTTCGTTCTCCTTGTCTGCGGCAACACCTCGCTGCCGATGACTAATGGTGTGTCCGGATGCGGACACAACACAATAGCCGAAATCAAAATAATCCATTGTCAACAATTGCTTAGGTTAACGACAACCGATTCCAAGCCAATCCGTTCACTGATTTGTCAGTGCGTTTTGACCGGCGAAAACGCCAGTTGTCGCTTTCCGCCGACGGCTGGATCCTGGGGTCAGACAAACAGGAGGTGTCGACATGCAGAAGAAGACGAAATCGATGTGGAAGCTGCTGAATCCGCTGGAATGGATCCACGCGGCTTTCGCGCTGCTGGCATGGTTGATGGGGCCGATCCTGCGATTTTTCGGGATGATGCCGCCGCCGCGCACAGACGGATTCCAGAATATTCAGAAGAGCGATGTCGATGAAGCGGCTGAGCAGGCCAAGCGGACGGAGGAAGCTGTCGATGCGATCCTGAAGGAAATGTCGCCTGCAGAAGTCGTAAAGGCGTATGCGAAGGCGGACGCAGACACACGATCGACGATGGATCTGTCGGTTCTCGATCTCGAGGGGCAAGATTGGCTTCTCAACCTGTCGAAGGAAGATCTCGATCTGTTGGGAATGTCGACGGAGGCCGCTTGCGCAAGGAGCCTAGAAGCGAGGGAGGTCAGACCCGCATATCCGAAGCCGCGCCCGGAAACAGAAGCGCCCGAGATCCTTTCGGTCCCGAGCGCAGAAGATACAGATGAATGGAAGCGGCAGCAGATCGCCGAACGATTCCGTCAGGTACAGCAGGAGTTGTGGCTATCCCCGGGCGTTCCCAATCCGAAGCCTAAGCATGCCGCCTTCACGCTGCACTGAAATCGAGTTTGACTTCATGTTGAAACCGCCCGGAATAGCCTCCGGGCGGTTTTTGATTTCATGAATACGAAGAGCTTCCCACAGCTCCGGAATCTCATTGATCACGTGGCCGTACTTGATCGCCATGGCCTCATCGGAGAGATCGGTCGCGATATCCATCAGGCGGCTCCACGGTTGCGTTCGATGTGAGCCTGACGCTGCTGGAGAGCGACCCGGAGACGGCGGACTTCGGCTTCGAGGCTCGCAACATGGCGGACGGCACGAATAGCAACGCGGCCAAGCTCATCTGCCCGGCCGCGAGCTTCGACGAGTTCGCATCCGTATTTATACGCAGCTCGGCGTTCCTTGCGTTCTTCTGCCGCCTGTTTTCCGGCGGCGAGACCGTCCGCGAAAGTTGCGGCGATGCCCATGGTCAGGAGGGTCAGCTCGCCAGCGGCGGCTCCGGCGGGGTTGCGAGAATTCCACATCGACATACGCAGCACTCCAGATGAACTCGGGAAGGTATGCGTACACGGACCCGGAGGCGCTGTGAGCCCCAAAATTCCATGAATAGTAAAGAGAGCACGATCGCACGCACTGAGGTATCAGTGCGTTTATCTTGGCATCTTCCGCATCGTCGCTTTGTTGCCAACCTTGTTCTGACAGGCCTTGCACCGTAGCCGTGAAGGGATCGCGGACAGCACGGTCTTCGGGCCGAGCACGCGCTTGATATCACGCCTCTCTATCGATCCGCTCCGACGGCAGCGCGGACAGGTGCCGACGAAGGCATACCATTCAGGTACCTGATCCAATCGTTCTTCTGCGGCCGCACCTTCAGGCTTGGCCGCCGATACTCCGGGACGGGAGGATCCGGGGCGCGCTCGCAGGTCATGCGATGCCTTTGGTTCAAATGGATCAGGGTTTTGCCTGGTCGCTCGCGAACGGCAGCCTTCAGTGCGGCACAGGACACGCCGAAGGTGGTAGACCGGGATATCGTCTCCAGCAACTCGCCGCCGGCTTCAGGAGGATCGGACCAGACTTCGATCCGATAGGGAGCATCAGGCGGCTCCGAACCGCCACGACGGCTGCCTTCGCCAACGGTATAGCCGACATCGGCTCCTTCGCGCACGAGGTCGATGCCTTTTCGGTGTTTCACTGGACGCGCTCGTACTGGGGCTTCCAGCCGCGGGCCATGCCTTGGCTCATGATGCAAGATGCCGTGTGGAGCTGATCCCGAAGGAAATCGGCGTCGAGCAGCAATTCTCGGATGGCGGCAAGTGCGTCACCGTCGAAAGCGTTGAGTACAGACACGGCGAGATCGACAGAGTCGTATGACTGGGTGCCAGTTTCTTCGACCGGGATATCGAGTGCGAGCTGCTGAGCCATGAAAGCCTCCGTAGGAATGTTATCCGCGTCAACGAATTTGTTCCTATTTTGTTCTCATTGCTTCGAGAGTCAAGCGGAGTCTTTCGATCTGCCGTATCGCTCTGGATATCTCGCGACCTTCGCTTCGGTGATTCCGCTCTCACGATCGACGGGATCTTGGTATAGAGCCCGAGCGGTTTCGACCTCGAGCCAAAACTCGGCGTCGGCCTCAGACATATGACGATACCGTGCGGCGCGTTCTTCTGGTGGCAGCGCGAGCCAGTCGTCGTATCGAAGGATGTCGTCGGCTGTCGTATCTCCGGGGATCCATTTCATCCGGAGCCAGTCGCGCAGGGTGTCGTATTCGTCATCGATCATGGCGGGAGAGTAGCCGGTGAGAATGATGGCGTCGATCTCGAATCTTGCAGGAAGCCAAGGCATCATCTTCATGATGACCCGGGTAGTCGAGTACTGCCGGGAATCGGGAGCACCCGTCGCATGCGGCGGTTGACGCTCCTGCCACGGCGAGACGTCTCTGTGGTGAAGTTATCCGCCTCTTGGTACAAAACTGAGTGACGACTTCAAAAGAGGGCTACGGCTGCTCTTACCTGCTTCGGGCGTGCGGACGATCCGAAGTTTATCGTTCCAGTGTTTTGAACTTAGAGGCGGTTCGCTTCATCAAAACGCAGTTGAGATCTGAGACCACCGACGGCTTCCGACGGATTGGAGTTTCCAATCAATCGGTGAATCTGTCGGTGGAGATTTCGCGCGTCTATTAGCAGAAACAGAAAAGCCCTGCTATGCAGGGCTTCTAGCTGGTCGGAGTGGCAAGATTCGAACTTGCGACCCCCACGTCCCGAACGTGGTGCGCTACCAGACTGCGCTACACTCCGTGACCAGCGGCGCTTCTATAGACCAGCCTCTGGCATTCGACAAGCGGCTTATTGCATTTTTTATGACAAGTTTTCCCCACCTGCTGAAACAGCCCCGGCAGGCACCGGCGGCACCGGGCGGAAGGCTTCAAAACGTTACAAAAAAGCAATTGTGGCAGGAAATTTTCATCGGGCCGCACAGCTCCCCTGCCCGCCGCCGCCAAATCTGCTAGGGGAACGGAATGACCGGCGGGATGCCGGACACGGCACAAAGGACATTTCACCATGCTATTTCGCAGCGTAACGCTTGCAGCGTTTGCCATTGCGCTCTCGGCCTGCACCACTTCCACCGATGGCTCCACGCCCTCCTTCACCCAGAAGAGCCCGGTTGAGACCCGTTGGGTCGGCCAGTCCGCAGGTATTTTCTTCGCCAAATTCGGCCCGCCGCTGAGCGACACCGAAAGCGGCAGCTCCACCGTCTACAACTGGCGCGGCGGCTACAAGAAGGCGACGATTCCGGCGAAGTTCGAAGAAGGCAAGGATGGCAAAAAAGGCCGGCAGATTTCGCCCGCCCGCACCGCCTCTCTTTCCTGCACGGTGCAGCTGGTCGTCTCCAGCGATTACAAGATCACCGCCGTGCGCACGATCTCCGATCGCCCGGGCGTCAACGGTCCGAGCTACTGCGCGGAATTCCTCGCCGCCAACTGATCGTCAGCCACAAGCCAAAAATGCACGAAGGCCCGCCCCGAACCGGTGGGCCTTTTCACTTTTTCGGGATTTCCGTCATTATTCTGAAAAAAATTGTGCCTGAAGCGGCACCTTGCGGATCGTAACTCACTGGAAAGGGTGCTGGCGCTGCGTTTTTGGCAAAATCCCGTCAGGGAACGCTTTCAACCGTTTGAAAGCCGCAACTTATCTTAACAATCATCAAAATGATAATCGGCATAACCGTGAGATCGGCCGTCCGCCGCGGCAAAATCCGCACAAAACCGCTTGAACTGGGGTGGATGAGTCCGGGTTGTGCCGGTTTGCGCTTTGCTATAACGGGGCGGTCGGGAGGAGTGTTTTTAACACAAAACAAGAATCAGGTATGGCCGTGACTCCCATCGATCAAGACAAATCCCAGCTCACTGATCTCTCCGAGGAAACTTCCCTCTCCCACGCATTGCCGATGAACCGCAGACAGGTTCTGGGTGGTGCTCTCGCCGGACTTGCCGCGGCAGCGCTGCCCTCTTCCGCGCTTCTCGCCAATACGACTGCCAAGAAGGTCGACGTGCTTCTCATCGGTGGCGGCATCATGAGCGCGACGCTAGGTGTGTGGCTGCGCGAGCTGGAGCCCACCTGGTCGATGCAGATGCTGGAGCGGCTGGATGGCGTGGCGCTTGAAAGCTCGAACGGCTGGAACAATGCCGGCACCGGCCATTCTGCGCTTGCCGAGCTGAACTACACGCCCGAAGACGACAAGGGCAACATCAAGATCAGCCAGGCGATCAACATCAACGAATCCTTCCAGATTTCCCGGCAGTTCTGGGCATGGCAGGTGCGCAACGGCGTTCTGAAGAACCCGCGCTCCTTCATCAACCACACGCCGCATATGAGCTTCGTCTGGGGTGACGAGAACGTCGCCTATCTGGAAAAGCGCTATCAGGCGCTGAAGGCGAGCCCGCTTTTCGCGGGCATGGACTTCTCCACCGATCCCGAGCAGATCAAGAAGTGGGTGCCGCTGATGATGGAAGGCCGCGATCCTTCCCAGAAGATCGGCGCAACCTGGTCGCCGCTCGGCACCGACATGGAATTTGGCGAAATCACCCGCCAGTTCGTATCGCATCTGCAGAGCGACCAGAATTTCGACCTGCAGGTCAATAGCGAGGTTTCCGACATCCAGCGCAACGCCGATGGCAGCTGGCGCGTGACCTATACCAACACCAAGACCGATGCCGAACAGGTGGTGGATGCGAAATTCGTGTTCATCGGCGCCGGCGGCGGCGCGCTGCATCTGCTGCAGATGTCCGGCATTCCGGAAGCGGATGATTATGCCGGTTTCCCTGTCGGCGGCTCGTTCCTCATCAACGAGAACCCCGATGTGACGATGCAGCATCTGGCCAAGGCCTATGGCAAGGCCTCGGTGGGCTCGCCGCCCATGTCGGTGCCGCACCTCGATACCCGCGTGCTGGGCGGCAAACGCGTCATCCTGTTTGGACCTTTCGCCACCTTCTCCACCAAGTTCCTGAAGGAAGGCTCTTATTTCGATCTCGTCTCCTCCGTCACGACCAGCAATGCCTGGCCGATGGTGCGCGTCGGCATCGATGAATATCCGCTGGTCGAATATCTCGCCGGCCAGCTGATGATGTCGGATGACGACCGCTTTGCTGCGCTGAAGGAATATTTCCCGAATGCCAAGCAGGGGGAATGGCGCCTGTGGCAGGCAGGCCAGCGCGTGCAGATCATCAAGCGCGACGAAGAAAAGGGCGGCGTGCTGCGGCTCGGCACCGAAGTCGTCTCCGCTGGGGACGGCAGCATCGCCGGCCTGCTCGGCGCTTCGCCGGGCGCTTCCACCGCAGCGCCGATCATGCTCAGCGTTCTGGAAAAAGTCTTCAAGGACAAGGTGGCAACGCCGGAATGGCAGACGAAGCTGCGCCAGATCGTGCCGAGCTACGGCACCAAGCTCAATGACGACCCGGAAAAGGTACGTGAGGAATGGGCCTACACCGCCGAACACCTGCAGCTGCCGACCCCGCCGCAGATCGATCTTGAAGCGCTGAAGGCAGCTGGCTCGGCGCCTGCGGGTGCGCCGGTGAAGAAGGTGCCGGATATCGCGCTTTAAGGTTTAGGTGCGATTTAGGATTGGACGCCGCGTGTCTCTGGATGCGCGGCGTTTTTTGTCGATCCAATTCTGCATACTGAAATATCTGGTCGGCCAATCTCTTTGGTGGTAATAATTGCTACCAAATCGATGGAGATCTTAGATGGCCAATGTGGAAAAAATCAGCGTCTCGATGACACCCCAGCACGCCGAAATCTTGCGTGATGCCGTGGAAAGCGGGGCTTATGCCAGTAGCAGCGAAGTCATCCGTGAAGCGATGCGTGACTGGTCGGCAAAATGGGTTCAGCGACGCGACGACATTGCCAAGCTGCGCGCATTATGGACCGAAGGCAAAGCCAGTGGCAATTCAACCGAAGTGGATTTCGACGAGGCGCTCAATGAAGCGCGTGCAGAACTGGCCTCGTTGAAAAATCGTGACCATTAAACTTTTCTGGTCGCCCCGCGCGCGCAGCAATGTGAAGAAAATCTATATCGATATCGGCAAATCACAGCGCCTTGCCGTTCCGCGCCAAAGCGGAGCGCTTGGTCGACCATCCTCACCTCGGCGAGCGCCGCCCGGAAATTTTCCCATCCGCCCGCATGCTGGTTGAAGCGCCTTACATCATTCTCTACGAAACCGTGCCGGATACCGATGGCGGCGAAATATATTCCGTGGAAATCGTTCGCGTGATCGACGGTCGCCGGAACCTGCGAACGTTGTTCTGACTTGGGGATAGATGGCTGGGGCGCCAGGATTCGAACCTGGGAATGCCGGTACCAAAAACCGGTGCCTTACCGCTTGGCGACGCCCCAACAGGGCAGCGAGAGCGAAACGCCGCTGCCTGAACCGCGCCTGATTAGCAAAGCCTGCCCGGCGCGGCAATGACCCGGCGACCAATTTTTTCACAAAATTCAAGCTTTTTGGGTGCCGTGTCGAAGTTCGCATGTTAGGGCTTGGCCGTGACGCGGATGAGGCCGCGGCGCAAGCATGCATGGCATTTTTTCAGGAGGTCTCGATGGCGGACCCGGCATTCGATCTCGATTTCCAGCCGGCCTATGGCGAGGCGGTTCCCGTCGCCCCGCTCATCCAGCGCATCACCGTCAACAATCCTTCCGCCTTCACCTTCCATGGCACCAATTCCTATATCGTCGGCGACCGTTCCGTCGCCGTCATCGATCCCGGCCCGGAGGACGAGGCGCATTTTCGGGCGCTGATGGCCGCGCTCGAAGGGCGCGAAGTCACGCACATCTTCGTCAGCCACACCCATCGCGATCATTCGCCGCTTGCCCGCAGGCTGGCGCAGGCGACCGGGGCGCTGACGGTGGCGGAAGGCCCGCACCGCGCCGCCCGGCCACTGCATGTGGGCGAGACCAATCCCTTTGCCGAAAGTTCCGATACGGCTTTCGCGCCTGACATTGCGCTGGGCGACGGGCAGAGCCTTTCCGGCGACGGCTGGACATTGACGGCGCTGCATACGCCGGGCCACACCGCCAACCACGCCGCCTTTGCGCTTGAGGGCAGCGGCATCGTTTTTTCGGCCGATCACGTCATGGCCTGGGCCACCACCATCGTCGCGCCGCCTGATGGGGCGATGAGCGACTACATGGCTTCACTGGAGCGGTTGCTGACCCGCGACGACCGGTTGTTCCTGCCAGGCCATGGCGGCCCGGTCACCGATCCCGCCGCCTTCATGCGGGGCTTGCGCGCCCACCGCCGCATGCGGGAAAAGGCGGTGTTGAAGCGGATCAGGGACGGCGACAGGCTGATCGCCGATATGGTGAAGGTGATCTATGCCAGCACCGACAAGCGTCTGCATGGGGCGGCGGCACTTTCCGTGCTGGCGCATATCGAGGATCTGATCGAGAAGGGCGAAGTTCGGACGGATGGCGCGCCTTCGCTCACGGGTGAATATTTCCCGGCGTGACGGGGTTTTAACTAGCCAGCTCTCAAGGTGCTTTTGTGATTGCCGCCCCTTCGGTGGGGAGCGAGCGGGTGCCACTTGTTTCTCCTCCCCGCCGGGGAGAAGTCCGCGGCAATGGGATGAGGGACAAGCTCTCCGAAAATCTCGCCGTTGCCCCCTCATCCCGCTGCCGCGGACCTTCTCCCCGGCGGGACCCGTTGCAAAATTCCGTGGTTGTGATTCACTCGGTCGAGGATAGCGGGCGAGGTTACGATGTCGGTGCGAGACAACAGGCAGTTCAGTTTCGTTGAGGCGCTGATGCCGCAGGCGAAGGGTTCCGGTCGGCTGGAGCGCTTGTCGGGCGTTGTGAAGTGGTATCGGTTCGAAAAGCTTCTGTCGCGTCTTCGTGATGAGAAAAGCGCCGGTCGTCCGGCCTATGAACCGCTGGTGATGTTCAAGGCCCTGCTGTTGCAGTCACTCTATGGGCTTTCCGACATGGAGCTCGAGGAGGCGCTTGGCGACCGGCTGTCGTTCAAGCGTTTCGTCGGCCTGACGCTTGAGGAGGCCGTTCCGGATCATTCCACGCTTTGCCGCTTCCGTAACCTTTTGATTGGCGAAGGTCTGCTGGAGAGGTTGTTTGGAGAACTCGACCGGCAGCTCGATGCCGCGGGCCTGATCCTGCGGCGCGGCACGATGCTGGATGCGACGATCATCGAAACGACGGCGTCGCGGCCACCCAGGGGGCGCAATGGTGACTTCGATGCGGCCGCTGGATTTGCAGATGGGCGCAAACCGGAAGAGCCGGATCATCCTGGTGCTGCCGGGAGCGATGAGCGGACAATCGATCCGGATGCCCGCTTTGTCCGGCATAAGGGCAAGCACGGCTCGGCCTATGGCTACAAGGCGCATGTCGGTGTCGATGAAGGGTCTGGCCTGATCCGCAGGATTATCACCACGCCTGCCAATGTGAACGATACGGTCGTCGCCGATCGGCTGATCGTCGGCGACGAGGCCTGCGTTCTGGCAGATGGGGCGTATCATACCCATGCGCGGGAGAAAGCCTTGAAGGCGAAAGGCATCAAGCCGCGGCTGATGCGCCGTCCGAACCGGCATCACCGCGTTCTGTCGCCGCGGCTTGCCCGGCTTAACCTGTTGATATCGAAACGGCGGGCGGCCGTCGAAACGACGTTTGCCACACTCAAGAACCGCATGGGGCTCGACGTGATCCGCTACCGTGGGCTGATCAAGGCCAGGGCGCAGGTGCTACTGGCAGCCATGGCCTTCAACATGCGCCGCTGGGTGACTTTGACAACACCTGCAAGGCCCCACTGCGCCTGAAAACCACCGAAAACATCCCCAACCCACCCAAAACCCGCCAAAGACAGAGGCGGGACGGGAAATCACGGCTGAAAATCTCCCGAAAGGGTCCCGTGATGAATTTTGCAACGGGTCCCGGCAGGGAGAAGAAATGTGCGGCGACGTCACGATGCATCAGCCGACGTGTAGCTTTGCCTTCCGGCCTCAATTATCGTTCAGACCCTGCATCTCCGCATCCAGCGCATCGAGATAGGCTTCCGCAATCGCCGCACCCATGCCAAGATCATGCGGGCCGTAGCGGGAGGCGACGCGTACGTCGACGATGGTGGTTTCCGCCTCTTCCTTCAGGCGAATGAGGATATCGAAGCGCAGGCCCCAGATGCGGGTGCGGGTTTCACCCTGCATCAGCACCACGCCGCTGCCGTTGAAGAAGGTGGGCAAAGGCGCGTCGGTCGGGCGGGCCATGGGCACGGGCACGATGGAGGGCAGGTCTTCCACCGGCGCATCGTCGGCGGGCTGCTGCCTGTCCTGTGCTGGCACCCCGACGGCAGGGGCATCCTCCGCCCCGATCACACCCTTCGTATGGGTAATGCGGATATTCTGGGAGGCGGCCATTTTTTTGGCGGCGGCGTAGATGCGGTCTATCGCACCTTCATAACGGCGCCCGGCAAGGCTGGCATAGGCCTCCATCTGCGCATCGCGATCAGCCTTGGTAATGGCCGCGGGCCGCACCAGCCATTGCTGGTTGGCGGCCGGTGTCGCCAGCCACTCCGGCACATCGCTCAGGTCAGTGGAAATGTCGTAAATCTTCGGCTGCTGCCAATAAAGAAAGGCGCCGTAGCCGACAACGCCGAGCGGCAGAGCCGAGAGAAGCAGCGCCGCCAGCGCCGAAAGGCCGCCGCGTGCGCCTCTGGTCCACAGCCGCTCAAGGCCGATCAGCGCCAGAAGCACGGCAAGAAAAGCGATGCCTGCGGCAATGAGGAGCAGCCCGACAAGATCAGGCGTCGTCAGCGGCCCGAAACGGTGGATGCCGGCGGCGATGAGAAAAAGCGCCAGTGCCGCCAGGCCCAGATAGCGGGAAAGATAGGCTGCAACCGAAAAAGGCCGGACGAAACGCACAGTCATGGAAGCGGATATCCGTTAGATCGCATTGGCTAAGAGGCGTTGCACCCGGGTTCTGGCAGGGAATCACCTGCATATGATGTCATAAACCGGAATTGCGGCGAGGAAAACAAAGGAGGGGGCGATCTGCGGGTAAAGCGTGCCCCCCCCCCGAAGATCTCTCTTCCGTCATGCCGGGTATGATCCACTTCTGTGCGGGTTAAATTTCCGGACAGGTCGCAGTTTCCTTGAGGTCGGTGATTAAGGGTGAAGACCCGCTCAACGTCATGCTCGGCCCTGTGCCGAGGATCTAACTACCTCCAATAAAAATCAATATGGCGGCAGACCTCGGGACAGGCCCGAGGATGACGTCGGCGCAATTAGCATGACTTTCCCTGCGCGACGGACTGAGAGGCCAAGCCAACAAGAAGCAGGAATATTTTTCCGCATTGCCGCAGCGCCAGGGAATAATTCCCCGACAATGCAACAAATACGCACGTTCATCCCTTAATTGCTGAGGAAATCGGCGTATCCTCGGCGACCTCCCTCGAGAATGCTTGTAAAAAATGCAACATTCTCGCTTTCTTGCACAATAAAGAGACATGTCATGTCACAGGCAACGACCTCTGCCCGCCCTTCGAGGCATAAACCCTTTTATCGCAATTTTGGCTTTCAGGTTCTGATAGCCATGGTCATCGGCCTGCTGCTTGGCCTTGTTGCCCGCAATATCGGCCCCGACGCCGCCGGTAGCCCCAACTGGCTCTCGGTGACGCTGCAGACCATCGGCAGCATATTCGTCCAGCTGCTGCGCGCACTCGTGCCGCCGCTGATCTTTACCGCCATCGTCGCCTCCATCGCCAATCTCAAGAACCTCTCTAATGCGGCGAAGCTCGTCTGGCAGACGCTGCTCTGGTTCGCCATCACCGCTTTGATCGCGGTCGTCATCGGCATCGTGCTCGGTCTTGTCATCCAGCCGGGCGTCAACACGGCGATCGCCAATACGGCAGCCGCAGCACCGTCCTCCACCGGTTCTTGGCTGGACTTCCTCAAGGGTCTCGTCCCGGCCAACGTCTTCGGCCTCGAAGCATCTACCAAAATCAGCAATGGCGCGGCCAGCACCTCGCTGAATTTCAACGTCCTGCAGTTGCTGGTGGTGTCGATTGCCTTCGGTGTCGCGGCGCTGAAAGCCGGCAAGGCGGCGGAGCCGTTCCTCGCCTTCAACCAGTCGCTGCTCGCCATCGTGCGTAAAATCCTGTGGTGGGTCATCCGCCTTACCCCCATCGGCACCATCGGCCTGCTTGGCCGCGCAGTTGACCAATATGGCTGGACCACGCTGTCGCAGCTCGGCTGGTATGCAGCGGCCGTCTATATCGGTCTCGCACTGGTGCTTTTCGTCGTTTACCCGGCGCTGCTTCTCGCGCATGGCCTGAAGCCCTCGCGCTTCTTTGCGGGCGCATGGCCGGCCATCCAGCTCGCCTTTGTCTCGCGTTCCTCCATCGGCACACTGCCCGTCACCGAAACCGTGACGGAAAAGAGCCTCGGCGTGCCGCGCGAATATGCCGCCTTCTCCGTGCCGCTCGGCGCCACCACCAAGATGGACGGCTGCGCCGCGATCTATCCGGCAATCTCGGCGATCTTCATCGCACAGTTCTTCCAGGTGCCGCTCGGCATTCAGGAATATGTGCTGATCGTCTTCGTTTCGGTGCTCGGTTCCGCCGCAACCGCCGGACTGACCGGCGCGGTGGTTATGCTCACGCTGACGCTCTCCACGCTCGGACTGCCGCTCGAAGGTGTGGGCCTGCTGCTCGCCATCGACCCGATCCTGGACATGGGCCGCACCGCGGTCAACGTCGCCGGACAGGCGCTGGTGCCGACCATTGTCGCCAAGCGTGAGGGCATTCTCAACGAGGCCGTTTATAACAACGCCAAGGACATTGATGCGCTCGATGACCGTGAAGTGGCGACGGCCTGACAGCAATAGTCGCGGGGCGTTTCCGATAAAAAGGAGATGCCCTGCGTTGGCCACTTCCTTTGCCCCATCAAAGTTAGGGGTTGACGGAGATGGCTTCATCGATAGCCATAACGACGCGGACAAAACGCAGCTTCAGCGGAACGTATGCATGGTGAAACGTAACTGGATCTATGTCGGCCTGCTCGCCTTTGTCTCAGTCGGGCTGCTTATCGACGCGGCCATCTGGCCCGCCGGACCGCCCAGTTCCTTTACCGCGAACGATCTGGTGCAGATGATCGGCATCATCACCCTGTTTGCGTGGTGGCAGATAGCGGATGCCGAAAAGCGGGGTTCCCGACGCAGCTCTGCCGTAAAATTCGCGACTATTCTGCTCGCGCCTGTGGGCCTCGCCGTTTATCTCTATCAGACCCGCCGCTGGACACGCGCCACACTCGGCCTGATAGCATTCATGGGCGGTCTTCTTCTCGCCGGCATCCTCACGCTTCTGTTGAGTGACTGGCTCATTCAGCAGGGCTTTTTCCCGCCCTCCTTCCTGTCCAGATATTAAGCACAGCGGAGGTGCCTGCGGCGGCCTATTGATGCAACTTTCCACCCCGCCGCGGCTTTTCCCCGTCTTAAAACAGGCGTATCAATCTCGGCAATAAGTGCCGTACGGCTGTCATATCAGGGAGAAACAAAATGCGCTTTTCCATCGTCTTCGGTGCGCTTGCCGCCATGCTGGCGCTCACCGCATGCCAGACGCTGACACCGGAAGAGCGCCGGGCTCGGGATGAGGCGACATGCCGGGGTTACGGTTTCCGCCCCGGCACTGACCCGATGGCCGGTTGCCTTCTCGATCTGGAAATGGACCGCCGTGCGGACAACCGTGCCTGGCAGGCGCAGATGAACCGCGACATGTTCTACCGTCCCGTGGTGGTGGAGCGGCGCATCATCGTCCAACAGAACCCCTGACGGGGATAAAGGCGACATTGCTTGCCACCTGCCCTTCTTCCGCCCGCGCGGCAAGCGTCGCCTGCGCGGCGGCTAGGCGGGCGATGGGCACGCGAAAAGGTGAGCACGAGACGTAATCAAGATCGGCATTTTCGCAGAAATGGATGGAGGCCGGGTCTCCTCCATGTTCGCCGCAGATACCGAGCTTCAGTTCTGGCCGCGTCTGGCGGCCGCGTTCGGCGGCGATGCGGATCAATTCACCCACGCCATCGAAATCGAGCGAAATGAACGGGTCGCGTTCGATGATGCCCTTACGCTGATAGGTATTGATGAAGCGCGCCGCATCGTCGCGGGAAATGCCGAAGGTCGTCTGCGTTAAATCATTGGTGCCGAAGGAGAAGAACTCGGCCGCTTCGGCAATGACATGGGCGCGCAGGGCCGCCCGCGGCAGCTCGATCATGGTTCCCGTGAGATATTCGATCTCCATGCCGGTTTCTTTCGCCACCGCCGCGGCGACGCCATCGATGACCGCAGTCACGTAATCCAGTTCCGAACGCAGGCCGACCAGCGGCACCATGATCTCAGGCACGACGGGCGCGCCGGTAATGCGCGCCGCCGCAACGGCCGCTTCGAAAATGGCGCGGGCCTGCATTTCGGCGATTTCCGGGTAGGAGATGGCGAGACGGCAGCCACGATGGCCGAGCATGGGGTTGAACTCGTGCAGCGCATCAAGCCGCTGGCGGAACACCGTCTGTGGCATGCCCATGGCGGCGGCAACCTCGACGATTTCACCATCCGTCTTCGGCAGGAATTCGTGCAGTGGCGGGTCGAGCAGGCGGATCGTCACCGGCAGGCCGTGCATGATCTGGAAAAGTTCGGTGAAATCCGAGCGCTGCATCGGCAGAAGCTCATCGAGCGCCGCCCGCCTGCCCTTTTCGCTTTCGGCCAGGATCATCTCGCGCATGACATGGATGCGGTCGCCCTCGAAGAACATGTGTTCGGTACGGCAGAGGCCAATGCCCTCAGCGCCAAAGGCGCGCGCGGCGCGGGCGTCGGCGGGCGTGTCCGCATTGGTGCGCACGGTCATCCGGCGCAGCTTGTCCGCCCACTCCATCAGCTTGCCGAAATCACCCGAGAGTTCCGGCTGCGTCATCGGCACTTCGCCTTTCAGCACCCGGCCGGAGGAACCGTCGATGGTGATGACATCCCCCCGCTTCAGCATGCAGCCGACGCCGATCAGCACCCTGTTGCGCATATCGACCCGCATGGAGCCGGCGCCGGTGACACAGGGAATGCCCATGCCGCGCGCCACCACGGCGGCGTGGCTGGTCATGCCGCCGCGCGTCGTCAGAATGCCTTCGGCGGCATGCATGCCGTGAATATCTTCCGGGCTGGTTTCGATGCGCACCAGAATGACGCGACGCCCCTCGGCTTCGGCGGCGACCGCCTCTTCCGCGGTAAAGACGATCTCACCCGTTGCCGCCCCCGGAGAAGCGGGCAGGCCGGAGCCGATGATGGGACGGGATGTGCCGGGATCGATGGTGGGATGCAGCAGCTGGTCGAGCGACGACGGCTCGATGCGGCAGACGGCTTCGTCCTGCGAAATCAGCCCTTCCTCCACCATATCGACCGCAATCTTCATGGCGGCGCGGGTGGTGCGCTTACCGGAGCGGGTCTGCAGCATCCAGAGCTTGCCGCGCTCGATGGTGAATTCAAGATCCTGCATGTCGCGGTAGTGGGTTTCCAGCCGCTTGCAGATCGCTAGGAATTCGGAAAAGGCTTCCGGCATCAGCTTTTCCATGGATGGCTTGTCGGAGCCGGAGGCCAAGCGTGCGGCCTCGGTGATGGATTGCGGCGTGCGGATGCCCGCCACCACGTCTTCGCCTTGCGCATTGACGAGGAATTCACCGTAAAGCTCCGCCTCGCCTGTCGAGGGGTTGCGGGTAAAGGCGACGCCGGTTGCCGAGGACGAGCCGAGATTGCCGAAGACCATGGCCTGAACGTTAACGGCCGTGCCCCAGTCGCCGGGAATATTGTGCAGGTGCCGATAGGTCACGGCACGGTGGTTGGTCCAGCTGGCGAACACGGCGCCAATTGCGCCCCAAAGCTGGACGTGACAATCCTGCGGGAAGGCTTCGCCGAGCTCATCTTCGATCAGCTTCTTGTAGAGCGAAACGACGTGCTGCCATTCGACCGCCGACATGTCCGTATCGTATTCATGGCCAAGCCGGCCTTTTTCATCTTCGAGGATTTCCTCGAACATTTCATGGTCGAGACCCATGACGACATCAGCATACATCTGGATGAAGCGGCGATAGCTGTCCCAGGCAAAACGCGCGTCGCCCGCATCGTGGCCCAATGCCTCGACGGTGCGGTCGTTGAGACCAAGGTTCAACACCGTATCCATCATGCCGGGCATGGAGGCGCGCGCGCCGGAACGGACGGAGATGAGCAGTGGCGACTGGCTGCCGCCGAAGGTCTTGCCGGTCACGATTTCCATACCATGCAGGCCGGCCATGACCTGAAGCTTCAGGTCATCCGGGAGATCGCGGCCGTTCTTGTGATAAAGCGCGCAGGCGTCGGTAATGATGGTGAGGCCGGGGGGAACAGGAAGGCCGAGACTTGCCATTTCGGCAAGGTTTGCGCCCTTGCCGCCCAATATCGCAACGTCACCCGCCCGGCCTTCGGCAGCACCGTTGCCGAAGGTATAAACCCATTTTTTCATTCCACGCTCTCCACCCAGAAGCGTTGTCATTTTTCTATCATCTACAGCATTGGCGGCACGTTGGGAACGCCGCAACGCTTAGTTTACATCGCAGTGCAGCATAATTGCGGCGAATTGCGCGCCAGAATTGCCTTAAACAGGACATAACAGCAGCATTGACGCATTCGTGTAGTGCGCTGAAACGGAGTGTTACCTAAGCCATTCAAATCGCCGACAAAGAGATTATTCATGCAATTTACCCGCCGCCACACGCTTAAATTTGCCGGAATTTCCTGCGCCGCCACCGCCCTTGCCGGTGCGCTTAGAGCCGAGGGCGGAGCTTCCGCCGCCGTCGATCCCACCCTGCCCTTTGCGCTGACGACGCCGATGCATATCGGCAAGGCGGCGCTGCGCGTGCGCGAACTCGATCCGATGATCGATTATTACCGTTCGGTGCTGGGTATGAACGAAGTGGAACGCACGGCAAGGGGCGTGACGCTGGGTGTCGGGACCGTGCCGCTGCTCGATCTCGATCACAAGCCGGCAGCGGATTTCGAGAGCCCCACCTCTGCCGGCCTGTTCCACGTCGCCTATCTGATGCCCTCCCGCAAGGATCTGGCGCGCTGGCTGGTGCATGCGGCGCTGAAGCAGGTGCCTCTGACGGGCTTTGCCGATCACAATGTCAGCGAGGCGATCTATCTCAACGATCCCGAAGGTAACGGCATCGAGGTCTACAGCGATCGTCCCACGGACACATGGGTGTGGAGCGGCAACGTGGTTAAAATGGGCACCGAGCCTCTTGATGTCGATGATCTCGTAAAGCTGACCGATACCAAAAACAGTGATTATGACGTCGCCCCCGCGGGAATGCGCATTGGTCACATCCACCTGCGAGTTGGCGACATCGCCGCTGCCCGCGCCTTCTACGAAGAGGCCGTCGGCCTCAAACCGACACAGGATGCGCGTGCCGACGCGTCTTTTCTCTCTTCCGGTGGCTATCACCACCATCTGGCGGTGAATACCTGGAACAGCCGTGGCGCAAAGGAACGCAACGCCATGGAAACCGGCCTTGACTGGTTTTCAATCACCGTTCGCAACCCCACCGATCTCGAGGCGCAGAAAACACGGCTACGGGCCGCGGGTTATGTGCTGGTGGAGATGGAGAATAATGTCGTGGAAGCGATCGACCCCTGGGGCACAAGGTTGCGGCTTGTGCCGGGGTGAGTGATGGTGGCCTCCATGCATCATGGGCCGAGAAACTCGCACACTGCGCGGGCAGTTGCAGCATGCCAGTGTTTACAGTGATTGGCTGCGTCGCCTCTCTCCGTCATTCCGGCCTTGAGCCGGAATCCAGTCGACGCGGCTCTCGCGCGACGGGAAGAGTCCTTTCAGCCCAAGGACTTGGGCTGGCTGGATACCGGCTCAAGGCCGGTATGACGGAAAGAGGCTTACTCCCCTGACACAATTGCCAATGCAAACCGCCGCGCAACCCTATGAACCCGGAAAAAGAAAGCCTTGCGAGGCCACGGCAGCGGCCTCGCAAGGCATTCCATCCGGTACAGGAAACCGGATGGTGGGGTCTCAGGAGAACCCTTTGGCTCTTGCGAAAGACATAGCAAACTGCCGCGCAATGTCGCTCACCCGAATGGGTGATATGGCAAGATAAATTGACATTGAGCAAAACCAGAAATTGAATCCCGGAAATGTCGCCTCAGACGGCTTCGCGCAACTGTTCGGCGGTCTGCAAATCAACAGACACCAGTTGCGACACGCCCTGCTCCGCCATGGTGACTCCAAAGAGGCGGTTCATGCGCGCCATGGTGATGGGATTGTGAGTGATGATGACGAAGCGGGTTTCGGTGGAGGCCACCATTTCATCCATCAGGTTGCAGTAGCGCTCGACATTGTGGTCGTCGAGCGGCGCGTCCACCTCGTCCAGCACGCAGATCGGCGCGGGATTGGTGAGGAAGACGGCGAATATCAGCGCCATGGCCGTCAGCGCCTGCTCGCCGCCGGAAAGCAATGTCATGGTCTGCGGCTTCTTGCCCGGTGGGCGGGCGAGGATTTCGAGACCGGCTTCCAGCGGGTCGTCGGATTCGATCAGTTGCAATTCCGCCGTGCCCCCGCCGAAGAGATGGGTGAACAGCCGCTGGAACTGCGAATTGACCACATCGAAGGCGGCAATCAGCCGTTCGCGGCCCTCGCGGTTGAGGTTCTGGATACCGGCACGCAGCTTGCGCACGGCGTCGATGATATCGTCCCGCTCCTTGATGAGCGCCTCAAGCTTGGCGGAAAGCTCGGCCTGCTCCTCCTCGGCGCGCAGATTGACGGCGCCAAGCCTTTCGCGCTCGATCTTCAGCCGGTCCAGATCGCGCTCGACATCACGGATATCGGGTTTCGGCTGGTCCGGGCCAAGGCCGGTCAGGCGAAACGCCATATGCGGCTCGGTATTCAGCGTCTCACGGATGCGATGTTCCGCCTCCTGCCGTTTCTCGCGGGCGGAAACCAGCCGCTCTTCGGCACGGCCGCGCTTTTCGCGGGCTTCGGCCAGTTCGGAAAGCGCCGTTGCCGCCAGCCGGTCGGCGGCGCGTTGCAGGTTTTCCGCCTCGGCCAGCCGGTCGGCGGCCGCGCGGCGGGCGTCTTCGGTCTTCTGCAATTCGTTGAGGAGGTTGCGGCGTTTTTCGTCAAATTCCTCGGGCGCAATGTCCAGCTCGGCGATTTCCTCGCGCGCCTCTTCCTCACGTTCGCGCAGCGTGGCGATATGGTCGGCGGCACTTGCCGCCCGCGATTGCCAGGTGGAACGCTCCTGCCCGATTGCCTGAATTCTGCGCTGGCGGCTTTCCGCCTCGCGGCTCACGCCTTCATGGCGGGCGCGTGCTTCCGCCAGCAGGCCGCGATCGGTCGCGACTTCCAGCTGGCTTTCACGCAGCTTCAGATCAAGCACGGAAAGATCAGGCGCATCTTCCATCTCGATACGGGCATTTTCTTCCTGAACGGCGATCTCGTCGATCTGCGCGCCGATCTGGTTCAGTGCTTCGGAGACGATATCCCGGCGGCGCAAAAGATCGCCCGAGGCCCGTTCGGCCGACGTCAGCGCCTCGCGTGCCTCGGCAAGCTGACGGGTCGCAAGCCGGCTCCGGTCGCGCACGTCCGAAAGCCGCAATTCGCTGCTTCTGATCTCCTCGCTTTTCGCGGCAAGCTGGTCTTCGGCCTCTTCCAGAATGGAGCGGGCTTCATCCAGTTCGGTTTCGATTTCGGCGAGGCGGTTCTTCTGCGACAGGCGAAGTGCCGCAGCGCCCGGCGCATCAGCGCTGGCGACATGGCCGTCCCAGCGGAACAGCGCGCCTTCACGCGTCACCAGCCGCTGGCCGGCCTTCAGCGACGGCAACAGCCGCCGGGCCTCCGTGACGTCTGCAACGACGCCGATCTGTGCAAGGGCACGCCTAAGCGCATCCGGCGCCTGAGCATAATCCAGAAGCGGTTTAGCACCCTGCGGTAAGGCAGGATCATCAGAACCGTCGCCATTACCGGCCCAATAGGCAGGTGCTGCAGCATCAAGCGGACTTTCGAGATCGTCGCCAAGCGCCGCGCCCAGTGCCGCCTCATAACCGCGCTCAACCGTCATTTCTTCCGCCACCGGCGTGAAGCTGCCATTCGCGGCGGCGCTTGAAGCGAGGATTTTGGTGATGGTACGCGCTTCCGTGTCCAACGCGTTCAGGCGGTTTCGCGCCGTTTCCAGCGGCCCGCGCGCCATGGCTTCGGCGGAACGCGCCTCGGCAACGGCAGCCTCGGCCTCTTCCACGACGATCAGCGCATCTTCGACGGCAATCTCGGCTGCCTCAACCGCTTCGCGCCGTTCCGCGGGGTCCGGAAGGCCGGAGAGTTTTTCGTCGATGGCCTCGATCTCGGCCGTCGCTTCCTGCGATTGCCGTTCGAGCCTCAGCTTGCGGTCGGAAAGATCGCGGATCGCCCGCTCCAATTGCTGCCGGGCGGCGGCGGTTTGCGCGCGCTCGGCGGTGATGGCGGTGAAGATGGCTTCGCTTTCCGCCAGCTTGACGGACGCAGCTTCGAAGGCTTCGCGCATTTCGTCGGCATGGCGGCCGGAATCGGACAGGATTTCGAGGAGCTCGGCTTCTTCCTCATCGAGCCGCGCGAGTATCTGGGCATTGTCGGAGACCAGCCGCTCCTCGCGGATAATATCCTCGCCAAGCTGCGACAGACGGCGCGCCAGCTCGTCACGACGGCGGAGCAGGCGGTTGGCCTCGTCGTCAAGCTGGGTACGGGCGATTTGCAGGCGTTGCAGGGCAGCGGCGACTTTCGCCTCGTCCTCGCGCAGCTCCGGCAGCTTCAGGCTGGCGATGCCCTGCTGCTTTGCCGCTTCCATCTGGGCTTGCGCCTTTTCGGCGACGATGTTCGTTGCCTGATTGAGCGCGCTTTCCGCCTCGCCCTCGGCTTCCTTCGCTTCCACCCAGCGGATGTGCAACAGGGTCGCCTCGCGGGCGCGGATATCGGCCGAGAGCATCTTGAAACGGTTGGCTTGGCGCGCCTGCCGTTTCAGGCTTTCGATCTGGCTCTCCAGCTGGGCGGTCACATCCTCGAGCCGCTCCAGATTGGTCTCGGCGGCGCGCAGGCGAAGCTCGGCCTCATGGCGGCGCGAATGCAGGCCGGAAATGCCGGCCGCCTCTTCCAGCAGCTGGCGGCGGGCCTGCGGCTTGGCGTTGATGAGTTCGCCGATGCGCCCCTGCCCCACCATGGAAGGAGAGCGTGCGCCGGTGGAGGCATCAGCGAAGAGAAGCTGCACATCCTTGGCACGCGCTTCTTTGCCGTTGATGCGGTAGACGGAGCCGTTTTCGCGCTCGATGCGGCGCGTCACCTGAATTTCATCGGCATCGTTGAAGGCGGCGGGCGCGGTGCGGTCGGAATTGTCGAGATAAAGGCCGACTTCGGCGGTGTTGCGCGCCGGGCGGTTACCGGAACCGGAGAAGATGACGTCATCCATGCCGGAGGCGCGCATGTTCTTGTAGGAGTTCTCGCCCATCACCCAGCGCAGTGCTTCGACAAGGTTGGACTTGCCGCAGCCATTGGGGCCGACGACGCCGGTCAGACCGGGCTCGATGATGAATTCCGAGGGCTCGACGAAGGACTTGAAACCGACGAGGCGGAGCTTGTTAAACTTCATGCCGCCACGCTCCGGACAGAAAAACTGCAATAAAAAACGGGCGTGCGGAAATATCCGCCGCCCGTTTTCTGAAGGCTTCGGTGATCAGAGCAGCTTGTCGATGACAGCCGACATGGTTTCAACCGACATGTCTCCTGCGTATTTCTTGCCGTTGATGATGAAAGTCGGCGTGGAGTTGACGCCGAATTCCGTCGCACCGCGTTGCATGGTTGCGTTCACATCATCCAGAAGTTTCTGGTTCGTCAAGCAGGCCTCGAAAGACTCCTGTGAGAAACCGGCCATTTTCGACATTTGCAGCAGGGCGGCGCGCGCATCCTGCGCAACGGCCCAGCTCTGCTGCTGCTTGAACAGCATGGAAACGAAGGGGAAATACTGACCTTCCGGTGCGCAGCGCGCCAGCATGAAGGCGGCAGCGGCGCGCGGATCGAACGGGAATTCGCGGAGCACGAAATAGACCTTGCCGGTATCGATATACTTCTTCTTGATTTCTTCGAAGGTCTTGTTGTGGAAGTTGGCGCAGTGCGGGCAGGTCATCGACATATATTCGACGATCTTGACGGGTGCGTTGGCATCGCCGAGCGCTGCTTCCGGCAGCGGGCCGGGCTTCATTACCGCAGCCATATCCACATCACCGGTGGACTCAGGCAGTTCCTGAGCCTCGGCGATACCGGGCGTAAAGGCAAACGGCAGGGCCGTGGCAACGGCAGCAAGAGCAACGCCGCCGAGGAGGCTGCGACGGGAAATGGTCAGTTCGGGAAAATGCATGAAAGCACCTGTTGGTAATAGACTCTATTGTCCGTTGATTCCGATATAGCGACGGCCTGTTCATCACAAGCGGGGTTCTGAACTCTTCTTGTCAAAGAATTGTGACCAGTCAAGGACGGCACCTTGCATCAAATCGTCCTGCGCCCCGGCTTCTTCTGCAACACCGCCGTGCCCAGCCTCTCCACCGCCTTGCGCAGCGCCTCGCTTTCAATGCCGTCCATCATGTCATCGAGACGTTTTGCCGCATCGCCGCGCAGGGGCTGCGGTTTGCGCCGGCGGGTGATGGTTTGCGAGACGGGCTTCTGTACGATCCTGATCTGGCGCACGGCCGGGAAGCCGAAAAAGCCGTTGATGCGAGCAATGAGTTCGCCCTGCGCGTGGGTGAGAAATAGCGCGCGCGCGCCTTCGCAGGCGATCGTCAGCACGCCGGGCTGATATCCGCCACGGTCCGGGCCTTCGTCGCGGCGCGGCCAGGTGATCTTTTCCGGGCGGGTGCAATCGGCAAAATCGTCCCCGGCGATCTCGTCCCAGGAGCCGAGCAGCGCCGTGTTGATGCCGGCGCGTTTCGACAGGACCGGGTCCATGATGCCATTGGCGACTTCGGCGATCTGCACGACGCCCTTCTTCTTGCCGGCACCACTCTGGGGATAACGCATGTTTCACTCGCGATTTTGGAGAGGGCGATCCACATTTTCTTGATCGCCCGCTACGGATGTCCCAACTATAGGCCAAATCGAACAGAAACGGCAAACCATGCTTCAAAAAACCGCCTCGTCGTCTTATGCGCAGATGCTGCTCGCATGGTACGACCGGCACCATCGCGAATTGCCATGGCGCACTTCCCCGGCCATGGCAGCGAAGGGAAAACGCGCCGATCCCTATCATGTCTGGCTTTCCGAAGTGATGCTGCAGCAGACGACGGTGCAGGCCGTGAAACCTTATTTCCTGAAGTTCCTCGCCGCGTGGCCGAGCGTCACGGATCTCGCTGCGGCGCCGGTCGAGGACGTCATGGCGGCCTGGGCAGGCCTTGGTTATTACGCTCGCGCCCGCAATCTCAAGAAATGCGCGGAAGCCGTGGCGAATGAGCATGGCGGCGTCTTTCCGGACACGGAAGAGGGTTTGAAGCAACTGCCCGGCATCGGTGATTATACCTCGGCTGCCGTCGCTGCCATCGCTTTTAACCGGCAGGCGGCTGTCATGGACGGCAATGTCGAACGGGTCATTTCACGTCTCTTCGCCATCGATGCGCCACTGCCCGGCTCCAAGCCGGCGATGAAAGCTAAGGTAGCAGAGCTGACGCCTGCCGACAGGCCCGGGGATTTCGCCCAGGCAATGATGGACCTTGGCGCAACGATCTGCACGCCGAAACGGCCGGCCTGCGCGCTCTGTCCCTTCAACGGCCACTGTCTTGCGCTTGCCCATGACGAGCCGGAGCGTTTTCCGGTGAAAGCCGCGAAGAAAGCAAAACCGGTGCGGCTCGGGGCTGCCTTTGTGGCCGTCAATGCAGAAGGTGAAATCCTGCTGCGGCGGCGAATCGACAGCGGCCTTCTCGGCGGAATGACCGAGGTGCCGACAACGGCTTGGACCGCCCGCCTGGATGGCGGCACGGACCAAAGTCACGCGCCCTTCGCCGCCCGCTGGCAGGCGACGGGCGTGATCGTGCATGTGTTCACCCATTTTGAGCTGAGGCTCAACGTCTACCGCGCTCAGGTTCCGGGCGGCCTCCAAACCGGGCCGGATGACGGATGGTGGGAGCCGGTTACAAATCTTGACGCGCAGGCGCTGCCAACGGTGATGAAAAAAGTCATCGCCCAAGCTATTCCATCCGCGTATCGGCCCGAAAATCGAAATTGATTTTCGACAGGCACGATGCGCAACTCAAAGATTTAGAGCGTCTTTCGGACGCTCTAACGTTCGATGAAAGCAGGAAATTTCGATGACCAAGATTGAGCATATCGTATTCGACATCGGCAAGGTGCTGATCCATTACGATCCGCATATTCCCTATAGCCGCCTCATTCCCGATGCCGATGAGCGCCAATGGTTCTTCGAGAATGTCTGCACCCATGACTGGAACCTCGAGCAGGATCGTGGCCGCCGCTGGGAGGATGCTGAAGCTTTGCTGGTGGAGAAGTTCCCGGAACGGGAAGAGCACATCCGCTCCTTCCGCAAGTTCTGGCACGAGATGGTCTCGCATTCCTATGACGACAGCGTCGCGATCATGACAGGCCTTATCGAGAGCGGCCACGACGTGACGATGCTCACCAACTTCGCCTCCGACACTTTTCGTGAGGCGCAGAAGATGTTCCCCTTCCTCACCCTGCCGCGTGGCGTCACCGTTTCCGGTGACATCAAGCTGATCAAACCGGATGTGGCGATTTATGAGCTTCATGCGCGCGATTTCGGGCTCAATCCCGCCGCAACTCTGTTCATCGATGATACGGCGATCAATGTCGAAGGCGCAAAGGCCGCCGGCTGGCAGGCGGTGCAGTTCACCGGCGCGGAGAAGCTGAAGCAGGATCTGCAGGCATTTGGGGTGGCGGTTTAGGTTCCGCCCTTAAGTCACCTCGTGGCACGGATTAAGGCTCATTGCCCCAGTCCTCGTGCCCATGGCGGACGCGGACGATGAGGACGTCGTCGTCCGCCTCAACGCGATAGACCACCAGATGTGCTCTGAACGGATGAATGCGCACCGACGGCGACAACTCGCCACGCTCGCGTGCGATCCTCGGATTCCGTGATATCAAGTCGAATATTGCGAAAAGTTCGCGATGGTACTTTCGCGCTTGCTGAGGTCCAAATAGGTCGATGCCTTCTTGCGCTATGCGGATGACGTCTTCTTCCGCAGGCAGAGAAAGGCGAAATCCCATGATCAGCCAATTTTACGTTTCATGGAGCGGGCTTCGGCCTCAGCAAACAAGGCATCTTCACAACGATGACCGGAGGGAGCCTGCAATCCTTCGTCCACCAGACCCTGCATGGCAGCGATCTTTTCGCTCCGCTCCTGATCCTTTCGGATGAGATCTCGGACATAGTCGCTGGCATTGGAGTAACGGCCCGTTTTAGACTGCGCTTCGACCCATTCCTTCATCTGGCCGGGCAGCGAAATATTCATGGTCACCATCTTCATCTCCTATGAAGACAGAGTGCAGATTTTGGCAAGGTTTGTCAAAAAGATCGGGAAAAGAAATTGGCGCAGGCGGAAATGGCGGTCTCCGGCCTGCGCCAGTCCTGCCGCAAGCGGCATTGGACGCAATGTTTTTGTGAGTTGTCCAGACCGGATTTTCACAACCACTGCTTTGATTAGGACAGTAGTTGTCGTCTCTTGCGCGAAACTTGTCTATCTAAAATTTTATATTCGAAAATACCAACGCCCGACACGATGTGCCGGGCGTTGGTCGTTCTCCATCCGGGACTGAAGGTACTAAACCGGACGGAGACGTATTCTGGACAAGGGCGGGCGGTGGATCGTTGCCTTCAAGCCTTTTCGGCTTGGACTATTCGGCCTTTGCCAGTTCACTGCGGATGATGGCTCGGAGATCATCGATCGGCTTCAGGTCGTCGCCGTCTTCGAAGTGCCAGAACGTCCATCCGTTGCATGCGTCGAGACCCTGCACCGTCGCGCCGAGGCGATGGATGGAGCCGGCGGTTCCGGCGGATGCGAGCGTACCATCCGCACGAATAATGGCGCTATAACGGCGCTTTGCATCCGTCAGCACCTGGCCGGGACGGACGAGGCCGCTTTCCAGCAGGGTGTTGAAGGCGACTCGCGGCTCGGCCTTCTTGCCGGTCATGACTGTCAGTTCCGCCTTGCCGAGCGGTTCGACGGCGGCGATGCGGGCGGCGGCGGCATCGATATAATCCTGCTCGCGCTCAATGCCGACGAAGTGGCGGCCGAGGCGTTTTGCCACCGCACCCGTGGTGCCGGAGCCGAAGAACGGGTCGAGCACGACATCACCCGGTTTGGTGGAAGCCATGATGATGCGGGCAAGCAGCGCTTCCGGCTTCTGGGTGGGGTGCACCTTCTTGCCGTCCTCACCCTTCAGCCGCTCATGGCCGCTGCAGATAGGGAACAGCCAGTCGGAGCGCATCTGCACGTCGTCATTGGAGGCCTTCAACGCATCGTAGTTGAAGGTGTAGTTCTTGGCTTTCGGATCGCGGCTCGCCCAGATCATGGTTTCATGGGCGTTCTGGAACCGGCGGCCCTTGAAATTGGGCATGGGGTTGGTCTTGCGCCAGACGATATCGTTGAGGATCCAGAAATCGAGGTTCTGGAGCGTGGCGCCGACGCGGAAGATATTGTGATAGGAACCGATGACCCAGATGGTGCCGTTCGGCTTCAGCACGCGGCGGCAGGCGAGCAGCCAGGCGCGGGTGAAGGCATCATAGGCCTCGAAGGAGGCGAACTGGTCCCATTCGTCGTCGACGGCGTCAACCAGCGACTGATCGGGCCGGTGCAGCGTGCCGCCGAGCTGGAGGTTATACGGCGGATCGGCGAAAATCGCGTCCACCGACTGGCTCGGGAGGGCATCCAAGGCAGCGACGCAATCACCCTTTATGATGCTGTCTTTCCAGGCGTCACTCTCACCTGCACGATCAAAACCGGCATGCCGAAAATCGGCCAGCGGAAAAACTGCTGCCATTGGTACTCGCTCCATACGCTTACTCTCTACTGAGGCTTATGGTTACCGAAGATGGTTATCAAAGCCTGAACAAGTCACGGAAAATGCGAAATAAATGGCTCCCGCGGCGCACTGGCGCAATTTGCGGAGACCGGCGGGGAACCCGAAGTCCGGCGAAAACGTTGTGCACAATGGGTTCTCCTGTGCCCGCATATTCGCGCGGCAGGAAGAGCCATTATGGCAGGGGGTAGTCCGCAATGGGGTCCGTGATGAAAATGGCGTCTTTTTCCATGAATGTCGTTTGGGCCGCACTTTTCGCGGTCGCGCTGGCAACGCCCTCGCAGGCCCAGCAACCGAACCCGCAATATAACGTCATCACCGATGCGGTTTTGTTTGATGGCGGCCCCTCCCTCGGCAACAGTGACAGGGTGCGCTGGGATTTCTACAAGGCCGACCGCACCGGCGTGCGCACCGACGAGAATGCCGGCGGTTCCTATGACGCCACCTTCGAGGCGAAGCTGCCAGCGGGCAGATATGTGGGCGTGGCGGCGCTGGGCAATGTGACCCGCGAAATAGCGTTCGAGGTGAAGGACGGAAGCGTTGCAAGGCCGAAGGTAAATTTCGATGCGGCCGAACTGACTGTCGTGCCAAAACGCAGCCCCGGCGGCGATGTGGAGACACAGGCGAAAACTGAAATCACCAAGGATGATTTCAAAGACAGCGTCTATGGCCAGAATACCGTCTTCGTGCCGGCGGGCGAAGTGCTTCTCACCGGCAGCGTCGGCCCGGCGCGGGCGCAGGAGAAGCTCACCATCAAGGCCGGCGACAAGATCAGCCACGAACTTGTCATTCCGAGCGGCGTGGTGATCGCCAAGGCCGTGTATGCGGAAGACGGCAGGGCGGTGGAAACGGATGATATCCGCTTCGAAGCGATGTCGGCCAAGGAAACCCTTGACGGCACGCGGGAGACCATCAACGGCATTTACGGCACCGGCAAGATGATGGAAATGCCGGCCGGTAATTTCGTCATGCGCGCACGCCTCGGCAAGGTGACAGTGGAGCAGCCGTTCACCGTGACCGCCGGAAAACGCACGGAAATAACCATCAATCTCGATGCGGGCGTTCTCGCAATTACCGCCCCCGGCGCGGAACGGATCGACATTGTCGAAACGACCAGGGACCTTCAGGGCACGCAGAAGGAGATTTCCGGCCGCTATGGCACGCAGCATCAGGAAACGCTTCATCCCGGCGATTATTCGGTGAAGGTAAGTTACGACAAGAAGTCGGGCCGCGATCCGAAGGAGATCAAGGCGACGGTCAAGGCTGCCGAGAGAACCGAGACGCGTGTGCCGGAGTAGGCCTCGGCCGCAGCCCTGCTTGAGGCTCCGGCTGTTCGCCGATTTTCACGCCAGCAAAGCCTGAAGCCGCAATGCGGTCGCACAGCCTGTTCCACTGGCAGCCTCGACAGGCCTGCCTGATATCTCCCGCTGCAAATGCCAGACGCATCTTGGCAAGGAAGTCCGGCGTCGCCTGCAACCGCTTGCCGGCAGCCAGCGTCTCGCCCAAAAGCACTGACACCGAAACGCGGGCCGTCTCATCCCGCTTCACAACCCCTTCGTTGAAACAGTGGGCATGGCTTTCACACAACAGGCCCTCGCAGATGTCGTCGGGGCCATCCACCAGCTCGATATCCTCTTCCCCGGCATTCAGGCGGTCGGCGACACGGTCGTAATTTTCGACGAAGCCGGATGTGTATCCCTTGCCCACATAGGTGAGCATGCAGAGAAGGTGGTGGGGCCGGAGGCGGACGGTCAAGGGCCTATCCGACAATGGCGAAGGCGTCGCGCACCGAGCCGGACGAGGTGCGGATCGCCTTGCGGCCGATCCATTGCACATGCCCGTCAAGGATGCGCACCGCCTCTTCGGCGCGGCCGCCGCGCAGCGCGTCGATGATCGCCCGGTGATCGGTATCGGTGCGGCGCTCCCAGCCGGCCCGCCAGGCGGAAAACAGGAAACGGGCGCTTGCCGCATGCAGGCCATCGATCGCTTCCATCAGGCGCGGCATGTTGCAGGGCGCGGTGATGAGGCGGTGGAAGCGGCGATTGGCCTCCTCCCAATGCTCGACATCAACGGCGCTGTCGCCTTCGAGCGTGGCTGCCTCCGCCTGATCGAGAATGGCTGACGTCATGTTGGGAATGGCGTGGCGCAAAGCCAGAACCTCAAGAGCAGCACGCATTTCCGCCACCTCGCGCACATCATCGAGACCGAAATCCGCGACCCTGACACCCCGGCGCGGAATGCTGGCGGCAAGCCCCTGCGCTTCCAGCCGGCGGAATGCCTCGCGCACCGGCACATGCGAGGCGCCGAATTCGGCGGCGATGTGATCCTGCCGCAGCCTCTCGCCCGGCGACAGCTCACCGCGAACGATGCGGTCGGCAAGCGTGCGGCTGATGCGGGCGGCAATGGTATCTTCAGGCGAATTTTTTGCTGTCTTGGGCATAACATCCCATAGCGCATATGGCGCGACCGTGTGTAGAGGTTTTTGCAGCAAGCCAGAGCAGACTGTTATGACACGCGGCACCCTTGCCCGCGGCCTTCAAGCTATGAGCCTGACGGGACTGTCCTTTGCTGGCGAGCCGGTTGAGCTTGGCGCGGACATGGTCTAAAAGCCCGGCATCATTTTCTTCCAGCCAAATCCGATACAGGGAGCGCCCATGAGCGGCTTCGACCTCATTATTTTCGACTGCGACGGCGTTCTGGTCGATTCCGAAATCATCGCGGCACAGGTGGAATCCCGCCTTCTGACCGAAGCCGGTTATCCGATCTCGGTCGAGGAAATGGGGGAGCGTTTCGCCGGCATGACCTGGAAGAACATCCTCCTGCAGGTGGAAAGCGAAGCCAGCATTCCGCTCTCAGCCTCGCTGCTCGACAAATCGGAAAAACTGCTCGACATGCGGCTGGAACGCGACGTGAAGATCATCGAGGGCGTGAAGTTCGCCCTGTCCCGCCTGACGACGCCCCGCTGCATCTGCTCGAACTCTTCGAGCCACCGCCTCGATATGATGCTCACGAAAGTAGGCCTGAAACCCTATTTCGCGCCGCATATCTATTCCGCCAAGGATCTCGGCGCTGATCGCGTGAAGCCGAAGCCCGACATCTTCCTGCACGGCGCAGCGCAATTTGGCGTTTCCCCCGATCGCGTGGTCGTGGTCGAAGATTCCGTGCACGGCATCCATGGCGCAAGGGCCGCTGGCATGCGCGTCATCGGCTTTACCGGCGCGTCCCACACCTATCCCAGCCACGCCGACCGGCTAACAGATGCGGGCGCCGAAACGGTGATCTCCCGCATGCAGGACCTGCCGGCCGTGATTGCGGCAATGGCGGAGTGGGAAGGCGCGTTTTAAGGAGGTAGCTGTGGTGGCATCCCAGACGGAAAAGGAATTCGTACCCGGCCAAGGCTATACCGAAGCGGATTGGGATGCTGTCGACTTTCCCGAAATGACAGATGAAGAGCTGGCAAATGCGCGTCCCGCCAGGGCCGTTTTGCCGCCAGCTTTTTTTGAGGCTGTGGAGGAGTATCGAAACTGCCGTAGCCGCCCGTCAGCGGAGAAGGCGACGACTGTGGGAAAACCCTCCGGTTAAAACGCATGGAAAGTGGTAGACCTCTCCTCCGTCATGCCGGACTTGATCCGGCATCCAGTCACGGCGTGTCTGCGCCGTGAGAAGAGTCTTTTGCGATCAATGACTTGATCGCGCTGGACCCCGGATCAAGTCCGGGGTGACGGAATTCGGACCTTTGCGCGCAATCAGCACCGAAGCCTGCCGAGCAGCCTCCGGCTTTTACATTTTGCCCGTCAAATCACCGGCGCTTCGTCTTGGCCTTCGCGCCCTGCTCTGCAAAGCCGATATAAACGCTGACAGACCTCGGCGCGCCGCCCGGTCCGTTGGGAATGGCGACGTGGTCGTTGTTGAAGATGAACTGCGTGCCGGCCCCGCCTGCGGGAACATCGATGGCGAAATTGGTCGTTTCACCGAAAATCTCGCCGTCGCCATCCTTCACCGTCACCCGGATCGGCACGGTGACTCGGCCGGGCTTGGCCATCGGGCCGGGAACGAGGCGGCCCTGGGCCAGCACGTTGACGGTGAGCGTCGATTCATTGGCGGTGCAGGAGCGCGTCGTATCGGACAGCGAGACCTGATAGGCGAGTTTCTGCGGATCGTCCTTGGCGCCGCCGGCATAGACGCGATGAACGGCATTGGCGTCGAGAACCGTCACGGCCGGGCAATTGGCCTGAACCACGGCAGCCGTTGGCGCGGCCTGCGCCGCCGGCGGGTTGACGGCAAGCGAGTCCGACGGGTTGGAGGAATTGCATCCTGCAACAACGACGAGAAGCGACATCGCGGCGGACAAACGCAAGAAATTCCCTGACACTCTTCTAATTCCCTCTCCATTGTCCCGGAACAGAACCGGAGACGCTGTTTATTGACCTTTCACCCAGGTTGGCGATGGTCTATAGCAGCGACGCCGGAAAAAATCGATTGGCATGTTCGGTTTTGCTTGAATTTTCAAAAAAGCGCTTCATGACCTCGCCAATCGCCTCATTTCGGTGAGACGCTGCGGAAAAGACGCCGATCACATCGGCAACGGATAAGGGACTATCTCGTGGAATATGTATCGACCAGGGGTGCGGCCCCTTCGCTTGGTTTTTGCGACGCGCTTCTGGCAGGCCTTGGCCGCGATGGCGGGCTTTACGTGCCGCGCAAATGGCCGTCCATGTCGAAAAAGGAAATCCGCAACCTGCGCGGCAAGTCCTACCAGGATGTCGCCTTCGAGGTTCTCTACCGTTTCACCGGCGGCGAAATTCCGGCAGACAAGTTCAAGGCGATGATCGACGACGCCTATGCGACCTTCCGCCACCCGGCCGTCGTTCCGCTGACACAGACCGGTCCGAACACCTTCGTGCTGGAGCTGTTCCACGGCACCACGCTCGCCTTCAAGGATGTGGCGATGCAGCTCCTCGCCCGTCTGATGGACTATACGCTGACGGAACGCGGCGAGCGCGCCACCATTGTCGGCGCCACATCCGGCGATACGGGCGGGGCGGCGATCGACGCCTTTGCCGGACGCGAGCGTACTGATATCTTCATCCTTTTCCCGAACGGCAAGGTCTCTCCGGTGCAGCAGCGCCAGATGACGACCTCCACCGCTTCCAACGTGCATGCGCTGGCGATCAACGGCAATTTCGACGATTGCCAGACGCTGGTGAAGGAGATGTTCAACGACGTGAAGTTCCGCGACGGCGTGAAGCTTTCCGGCGTCAACTCCATCAACTGGGCGCGCATCATGGCGCAGGTGGTCTATTATTTCACCGCGTCTCTGTCGCTCGGCGGCCCCGACCGGAAGGTGTCCTTCACCGTTCCGACAGGCAATTTCGGCGATATTTTCGCCGGTTACGTCGCCAAGAAGATGGGCCTGCCGATCGACAAGCTGGTCATCGCGACCAATGACAACGACATTCTGGCGCGCACGCTGAAGACCGGCCGTTACGAGATGCGCGGCGTCAAGCCCACCACCTCGCCCTCGATGGATATCCAGATTTCGTCCAACTTCGAGCGACTGCTGTTCGAAGCCTACGACCGCGATTCCGCTGCCGTTAAGTCATCGATGGATGGCCTCAAGCAATCGGGCGCGTTTGAAATTCCGGAAAAGGCGCTGAAGTTCATCAAGAAGGATTTCCGCGCCGGACGCGCCACCGAAAAGCAGGTGGCGGCGACCATTCGCGACACGCTTGAAAAGACCGGCTACCTGATCGACCCGCACACGGCAACAGGTGTTTTCGTGGCGGAAAAGCACGAAAAGCCCGCAACGCCAATGGTGGTTCTGTCGACCGCCCATCCGGCAAAATTCCCGGCGGCTGTAAAATCCGCTTGCGCAATCGACCCGGCGCTTCCAGTATGGCTCGCTGACATCATGAACCGGGAGGAGCGTTTCGACATTCTGGATGCGGAGCTCAAAGCCGTGGAAAGCTTCATCGGCAAACATGCACGCGCCGGCAAATAGAGACGCGGAAAGACGTTGAGTATGAGAGTAAATTTGACCCGGCTTTCGTCCGGGTTGACCGTTGTCACGGAAAGAATGCCACATCTCGAAAGCGTCGCTCTTGGGGTGTGGATCAAATCCGGCTCCCGCAACGAGACGACTGCCGAACATGGCATCGCCCATCTTCTCGAACATATGGCGTTCAAGGGCACGGCGCGCCGCACCGCCCGTCAGATCGCCGAAGAGATCGAAAATGTAGGCGGCGAAGTCAACGCCGCGACGTCGACGGAAACAACCTCCTACTACGCCCGCGTCCTCAAGGATCACGTTCCGCTCGCGGTCGATATCCTTGCCGACATCCTGACGGAATCGCTCTTCGATGAAGACGAGTTGGAGCGCGAAAAGAACGTCATCCTGCAGGAGATCGGTGCCGCCACCGATACGCCCGACGACGTGATCTTCGACAATTTCTCCGGTGTCGCCTATCGCGACCAGACGATCGGCCGGCCGATCCTGGGCACGCCCGAGACCGTGCAATCCTTCACGACAGGCCAGATCAGGCATTATCTCGCCCGCAATTATACGACGGACCGCATCTTCGTCGTTGCGGCCGGCGCGGTCGATCACGAGAGCTTCGTCAAGCAGGTTGAAGAGCGTTTCGCCTCGCTGCCGCAGCTGCCCGCGGCGACACCTGTGCTTGAAAAGGCTGTCTATACCGGCGGAGAAATCCGCGAGACCCGCGACCTGATGGATGCGCAGGTGCTTCTCGGCTTCGAGGGCAAGGCCTATCATGCCCGCGATTTCTATTGTTCGCAGATTCTCGCCAATATTCTCGGCGGCGGCATGTCTTCCCGCCTGTTCCAGGAAGTGCGTGAATATCGCGGCCTGTGTTATTCCGTCTATGCGTTCCACTGGGGTTTTTCCGATACCGGCATCTTCGGCGTGCATGCGGCCACCGGCGGCAACGACCTGCCTGAACTGGTTCCCGTCATTCTGGAAGAGCTGCGCAAGTCCTCGCAGACCATCCACCAGGAGGAAATCGACCGGGCCCGTGCGCAGATCCGCGCGCAACTGCTGATGGGCCAGGAAAGCCCGGCTGCCCGCGCCGGCCAGATCGCCCGCCAGATGATGCTTTACGGCCGACCCATTCCGAATGAAGAGATGATGGAGCGGCTGGGCGACATCACCCGCACGCGCCTGACCGATCTTGCAGGACGGCTGTTTTTCGATACAGTTCCGACATTGTCTGCAATTGGCCCGCTCGAACATCTGCCGCCTCTTTCCGACATCACGGCCGCGCTGTCCGCGCAGCAGCCCGCAAGGATAAAGGCGAACGGATAAACCGATATGAGAGCGGGATTTGAAGGTGAAGACCGCTCATCTTTTTCGCCATCCCATTCGCGGATGGCGATATCTGCCTGACAGGGATCGTGAATGCTGCGTTTTCTTTCCCGACATAATGACACACCCGAATTGCGCAGCGCCAATCACCTTCTCAGACTGCCGCGCTACAGCGATTTCAAGCAGTGGCACGTGCTGCGATCCGAGAGCCGGCAGTTTCTACAGCCGTGGGAACCGACCTGGCGGCCGGACGAACTGACGGAGGGCGCCTTCCGCATGCGCGTGGTGCGTAACGGACAGGAATTTTCTTCCGGCACCGCCGTTTCCTTCCTGCTGTTCGAAAAAGAGACGCTTCTGGTCGGCGGCATCACCATCGGCTATATCCGCCGCGGGGCGGCGCAGAGCTGCATGATCGGATACTGGATCGGTGAACGGCATGCCGCCCAAGGCCATATGTCTGCCGCATTAAAATTGGTAATACCCTACATCTTCAACGGACTTCAGTTGCACCGTATCGAGGCAGCCTGTATTCCGGAAAACTTCAAAAGCATCCGGCTCCTCGAAAATGCCGGGTTCCAGCGGGAAGGTCTCTTGCGGGAATATCTGAAAATCAATGGCCAATGGCGGGATCATATGATGTTTTCCCTTCTTGCCGACAAGCAAAGCTCCGGCGGAACGAAGTACGATACATGACCTACAATCACACTGCGCCTTGCCTCACGAAACGTCTGGCGGCAATCGCGCTGGCTGCGCCGTTTTTTCTGCTTTTCCTGCTTTTTGCCTCCCATTCCTTCGCCTTCGAGCCGGTCAAGATCTCCCGCGACGACACGGCGCTCGATCTTACCGCCACCACGGATATCTATGCCAATCAGGGCGAAGCCTTTCAGGTTTCCACCGCGCCGGGTCCTGACGGCATCCGCCGGCGCATCGAGGTGCGCGCCAGTTCCGACGATCACCAGGGCGACTGGGCCGTGTTCGCGCTTGCCAATGTCTCCGAAGAGCAGCTGGAGCGCGTGATCGTCGCGCCGCATTTCCGTCTCGTCAATTCCAAGCTGTTCTGGCCGGATCTCGGCTCGCAACGCATCATGGCGATAACGCCCAGCGAAGGCTTTGCGCTCGACAGGCAGCCAAGCCCGGACGCCGACGTCTTCCGCATCACGCTCAATCCCGGCTCCGTCATCACCTTCGTCGCCGAGCTTTCCACGCCGCAGCTGCCACAGCTTTATCTGTGGGAACCGGAAGCCTACAAGGATACGATCAACGCCTTCACGCTCTATCGCGGCATCGTGCTCGGCATTGCCGGCCTGCTTGCCGTGCTCCTGACCATTCTCTTCGTGGTCAAGGGAACCTCGGTCCTGCCCGCGTCTGCCGCCCTTGCCTGGGCCGTGCTTGCCTATATATGCGTTGATTTCGGGTTCCTCGAAAAGCTCATCACCGTCACCTCAAGCGATCAGCGAATATGGAGGGCGGGCGCGGAAGTGGCGCTCGCCTCCAGCTTCGTCGTCTTTCTCTTCACCTATCTCAACCTGAACCGATGGCACGCACATCTGGGTTATGCGACCTTTGCCTGGGTGGTGGGGCTGGCGCTGCTGTTTGGCGTGGCGATCTACGACCCTTCCGTCGCATCCGGTATAGCGCGTGTTTCCTTCGCGCTGACGGCGACGGCGGGCATCGCGCTCATCATCTATCTCGGTTTCAACAAATACGACCGGGCGATCCTGCTCGTCCCATCCTGGGCCTTGATCCTCGTCTGGCTGTTCGGCAGCTGGTTGACGGTGACGGGACAGCTGGACAACGACATCGTGCAGCCTGCGCTTGGCGGCGGGCTGGTGCTGATCGTTTTGCTGATCGGTTTCACGGTCATACAGCACGCCTTTGCCGGCAGCGCCTATCAGCAGGGGTTGTTCTCCGATCTGGAGCGGCAATCGCTGGCGCTGACGGGCAGCGGCGATACGGTCTGGGACTGGGACGTGACGCGTGATCGCATCGTCACCACACCAGATATTTCCAACCGCCTGGGGCTGGAGCCCGGCACGATGCATGGCGCCGCGCGCAACTGGCTGCCGCGCCTGCACCCTGATGACCGCGACCGGTTCAAGGCGACGCTCGACGTGCTGCTCGACCATCGCAAGGGCCGGCTGAACCACGAATTCCGTATTCGCGCCGAGGATGGCCACTTCCACTGGCTGCAAATCCGTGCGCGTCCCGTTCTTGGCTCCAACGGCGAAATCATCCGCTGCGTCGGCACCATCACCGATATTACAGAGCAGAGAAATTCGGTCGAGCGGCTGCTGCAGGACGCGATGAACGACAATCTGACCGGGCTTCCGAACCGGCAGGTCTTCCTCGACCGCCTGCAATCGATCCTCAACCTCTCGCCGGACAGCGAGGGCGTGCGGCCAACCGTGATGGCGATCGATATCGACCGTTACAAGCTGGTCAATGACACGCTCGGCATTGCTGCAGGCGACAATATTTTGATTGCCCTCACCCGGCGCCTGCGTCGCCTGCTCAAACCGCAGGACACGCTGGCTCGTCTCGGCGGCGACGAATTCGGCCTGATCCTGACCTCGGAGCGCGATCCGCAGCGTGTGGCGGATTTCGCCGATGCGGTGAACAAGGCGATCATGGTGCCGATCAATTTCGCCAATCGCGAAATCATTCTCACCGCTTCTATCGGCCTCGTCTCGTGGATCGACCAACAGGAAAGTGCGGCAGGTCTGCTCAGCGATGCGGAATTGGCCATGTATCGCGCCAAGCGCGCCGGCGGCAATCGTGTCGAGCCTTTCCGTCCCGCCTTCCGCACCTCGGGCACCGACCGGCTGCAGATGGAAAGTGACCTTCGCCGCGCTATCGAGCGCAAGGAGCTGTCACTTGCCTATCAGCCGATCGTCAAGCTCGATGATGGGGAGCTTGCCGGTTTCGAGGCGCTGATGCGTTGGGAGCACCCGAAGCGTGGCAATATCCCGCCAAGCGAGTTCATTCCGATTGCCGAAGCCTCCGGCCTGATCGAGCCGCTCGGCATGTTCGCGCTGGAACGGGCGGCGACCGACCTGATGGACTGGCAACATGCCATCGACAAGATGCCGATCTTCATCTCCGTCAATATTTCCAGTGCCCAACTGCTGAACAACGAACTCTATAACGACGTTCGCGGCATGCTCACCCGCACGCGCTGCAACCCGCAGCAGCTGAAGCTGGAACTGACGGAATCCGTCGTCATGGAAAATCCGGAACAGGCGCGGCTTGTGCTTTCCAAGCTCAAGGAAACCGGCCTTAGCCTCGCCATGGACGATTTCGGCACGGGCTATTCATCGCTCGCCTATCTCACCCGTTTCCCCTTCGATACGATCAAGCTCGACAAGGCGCTGGTGGCCAATACCAGCGACAAGCGTAACGTGCTTCTGCGCTCCGTCATTGCCATGGCGCGGGCGCTCGACATGCAGGTGGTGGCGGAAGGCATCGAAACGCCTGAGGATGCGGCCGAACTGGCCCGCATGAACTGCCATTTCGGCCAGAGCTTCCTGTTCGGCACGCCGGTTTCCGGCGATGCGGCGCTAAAGCTTCTTCGGGAGCGGTTCCAGCCGACGAAGCGGGCTTCGTAAGCGAAGTATTGAAACGCGAGGTATCTACCCCGTCAGCCGACGCGCGTCGGCGCGGCGGGAAAATCCCTTTCAAACCAAGGACTTGGGCAGGCTGTATACCGGATCAAGCACGGCATGACAGGAGGAGGAGACACCGCGTTTGCCGGCTTTTACTCCTCGCTTGTCGATATTCACTGAACCACGGCAGCCTGCACCGGTGTTGACGCATCCGCCGCCACCCTCCCATGCAGCAGGTCGTGAATGAACTCCATCTTCGCAACCACCGGCGGCGTCAGGACGAAGGGATAGAGGTCCGCCTCCCCCATGCTGCGCTGGATAGAGTTGATCGCAACGCTGAGCGGAATCCAGGCCTTGACCAGCTGTGCAGCGCTGCGGGCATTGTAAGGATCGAAAGTCACCTCCGCCGCCATTTCTTCATGCCCGTCGGGGTCGATTGCCACGCCGAAGGCGCGCGCGGTCTCAAGCGTATCGACGATATGCAGATAATGCGCGAAACATTCGGCAAAATCCTCCCAAGGGTGGACGGAGGCATACGAACTGATGAAGCTGTCCTGCCAGTCGGGACGTGGACCCTCCTCGTAATTGCGTTGCAGGGCAGCGCCATAATCTTCTCTGTCATCGCCAAAGACGGCGCGGCAGGCCTCCAGTCGGTTTGCATCGCGTACGAGCTTGTTCCAGATGAAGTGACCGACTTCGTGGCGGAAATGGCCGAGCATTGTGCGGTACGGCTCGTTCATATTGGCGCGCACCTGTTCGCGCGTAGCATCGTCGGCCTCGGCCGCACGAATGGCGATCAGCCCCTCGTCATGACCGGTCATGGCCGGAATGACGGAACCATCTGGCGCCACCTCATCCACCAGAAAGTCGAAGACAAGGCCGCCAGCGGGATCGGCATCACGGTTGGGATGCGGGAGGCCGAGCCGCAGGATAGAATAAAACAAATGACGCTGCGCCTGGCTGATACGACGCCATTGCTCAATGCCCTGTTGCGTCGCAATGTCGGGCACAAGGCGATTGTGGCTGCAGGCAGGGCAAAATGCGCTTTCGCTTCCCGCGGGCACCGACCAGTTGCAGATATCGTTCACTTCATTGGCGCAAAACCGCACCTGTTTTTGCGGTTCCGCGACGATCTGCCAGTTCGGCTCACCGGCCGGGGCCAACGCCTCCATGGACAGGCGCTCCGGCACGAAGGCAAGACGATGACCGCAGGAAACGCAAAAACGATTGTCGAAATGCACCGGCTGGCCGCAGGATGCGCAGGAAAAAAGCTTCATCGATGAAACCCTTGCGATGGATCAGTTGGTCGGAGGCAAATCTGGGACATCGACATGAACGGCGCAACAGGAAGAGCGTTCCGGCGCTCAGACGACAAGAGCGCATGTGCTCTTTAACACATGCGCTCCGCGCGCCCCATCATCAGAGAGGCGCAATCAATCCGGCGATATTACATGCGGTCGACGGCACCCTTTACGGCATCCTTCGCCTTGCCGACGGAGGACTGTACCTTGCCCTTGGTTTCCTGGGCGGCACCCTTGGCGCGCAACTCATTATTGCCGGTCGCTTCACCGACGTTCTTCTTCACCTTACCAGCAACTTCATTAGCTTTACCGGCGACCTTGTCAGATGTGCTACCCATATTACTGCTCCTTAGTTGAACCGTACTGTCTGTGCGGCTTTCCGGGTAAGTAACGCCAAAGGGAGAAGAATGGTTCCAGCCAAAACGAGCGGGAAGATGAGGCTCAGGCATGCCCTGCATCTGTGGAGAGCATGCGTGCATCAACGCCCATCAGGGCGAGCGCCCGCTCGTATTTATTGTCCAGCCCGCGGTCGAAAATCAGCTCCTCCGCAGCCGGGCAGTTCAGCCAGCCATTATTGGCGATCTCGTTTTCCAGTTGGCCTGGCCCCCAGCCGGCATAACCGAGCATCATGGTGGCCCTTTGCGGGCCGCGGCCGTTGGAAATGGCGCGGACGATATCCAGCGTTGCGGTCAGCGAAATGTCATCGCTGACGGGAATGCTGGATTCGCTTAAATAGTCATCCGAATGCAGAACGAAACCTCGGCCGGATTCCACCGGGCCGCCGCACTGGATCGGGAACTCACGGGTGCGGTTGGGCAGCATGATGGCGTCGTTGCTGTCCACCAGTTTCAGGTGGAGCAGTATGTCCGTGAAGGTAATCTGCTGCGGCCGGTTGATGATGAAACCCATGGCCCCGGCGTCCGAGTGGGCGCAGATATAGATCACCGCACGGGCAAAATTGCCGTCGTCCAGCCCCGGCATCGCAATGAGGAACTGGCCGTCGAGAAAGCCACGTTCGCGCTTGTCCATCAGGGTTGAAAAGCTCACAGGCGCCTCCAGCAGGCCGAATTCCGTCGTTTAACGGAAAACGGCGTTCGCACTTCGACAAAGGACAGGATGCGGCATACCGCCCGATCAATCAACCGAAAATGATGAACCCCACGAATTCGTAACTGGTCCGCCGGTCGATGTTGGGTTAGACGGGAAGCATGAGCGTCAGGTTATTCTTTCGATTTTCACATCTTCACCTCGCGGCTGCTTTTGCCGCCCTCCTCGGCGGCATGCAAGCCGCCCGGGCCGACATCACCGACTGGGCCAGAAGCGAGGGCGGCCAGATGCGCGTCGCGAGCCTTGCCGTGGATGCAAACGGCGTGGTGCGCGGCGTATTGCAGATCGAGCCGAAGGACGGCTGGATAACCTATTGGCGCGAACCCGGAGAAGCAGGCATACCGCCGCAGATCACGCCTGATCCGACCAGCGGTGCGATGCTGACCGCCATGGCCTATCCGGTTCCGAAGTTGATCGAAAACGGCGATATAACCGATATCGGTTATGACCACGCCGTCAGCCTTCCCTTTCAGCTGAAGGTTACCGATCCGGCAGCAGGCGGGAAGATCGACCTCACCGCATTCATCGGCGTCTGCCAGAATATCTGTATCCCCTTCGAGGCGAAGTTCTCCATCGACCGGGGCACGGCTGGTGATGATGACAGCGAGGAGCGCCGCCTTCTCGAAGAGGCGCGCGAAACACTGCCCGAAGCGGCATCCGACGATTTCAAGGTGATCGATTTCCACATCACGCCTGACAAGACCATGCTTGGCGTGCAGCTGCAGCTTCCGGAAAACGCGCCGAAGGAGACCGAAATCTTCATCGCCGGCCCCTCGGGTTTTGCCTATTACGAGCCGCAGAACCTCGTACGCGACAAGCGCAAGCTCTCCTTCTACATGAACATCAAGGGCCTGCCGAAAACCTATCAGGTGCAGGGCAACAGCTGGCCCATTCTGGTCAAATCGGGCGACCGGGCCATGGAGACGATGCTGAATTTCCCGAAGCCCTGAACGGTGGCTCCGCGGTGGAATCCACCGTGAAAACCGCATGGCGGATTTCATTTCCGTGCTCCTGATACCGTTGGATTCGTTGCGAACCTGCCAGTATCCGGACAGCTTGTTTTCGTTTGTCTTCCAGGGAAAACCGGGTTCCACTTTTCCCTGGCAAACTCTATAGTCGCGCGAACCGAACGGCCATAGGAGCACGGACATGACCATCAAGATCGGCGATAAACTGCCTTCCGCAACCTTCAAGGAAAAGACGGCCGATGGCCCGGTGGAAACCACCACGGACGCGCTTTTCGGCGGGAAGAAGGTTGTTCTCTTTGCCGTTCCCGGCGCTTTCACCCCCACCTGCTCGCTGAACCATCTGCCGGGTTACCTGGAAAACCGCGACACTATTCTGGCCAAAGGCGTTGACGATATCGCAGTCGTTGCCGTCAACGACTGGCATGTGATGGGCGCATGGGCGCAATCTTCGGGCGGTCAGGGCAAAATCCACTTCCTCGCCGACTGGGATGCGTCCTTCACCAAGGCGCTCGGCCTTGATGCCGACCTCTCCGCCGGCGGCCTCGGCGTGCGTTCCAAGCGTTATTCGATGCTGGTGGAAGACGGCGTCGTGAAGTCACTCAACGTGGAAGAGAACCCCGGTCAGGCGACGGTCTCTGCCGCTGCGGCGATGATCGAGCAGCTTTAAGGCCAAAGGTTTGGCCACAGGCCGAGCCATAAATCCTCGGGCTTGTCCCGAGGATCCAATCATTTCACCAAAAACGAAATGCTGCAGATGTTTTGGGCCGGCCCGAGCATGAGGGAAGAGAGCGGCGGGGCGCCGCCTTCTCAAACATTCATATCAAACACCAGAAGCCCGGCAAGACCGCCATCGGTGAGTGACACGAGGCGCTCCCCCACCTCCATATGCTTGGGATGGGCAAGATATTCGTCCCGGGCTTCCGGGCTTTCAAGCGTCACGATGAAGCCATCGACAAAACCGCCATTCAGCCCTTCGGGTGAAACGTTCTGTCCGTATTTCACATCGACGATGCCGGGTATCACGTCTTTCAGGGCGGCGATCGCCTCGAAAATTGCATGTTTTTCAGAAGCGGCCGTCGCGGCCTTGAAGCGTAGAAAGACACAATGCAGGATCATCCGGATTTTTCTCCTCCGTTGGGCACCACCGGAGCACCCCTTGACGACAAGATAGGTCGGGTTTCGGTTTTCACAACCCCGGATGGGGGCGTGCCGGCTCGGATTTTGTCCGGCGCAAAATACAGCAGTCTTGCATTACCGCCGTTTGAAAGGCTCCATGCCTTTTCGCGCCAATTCATCGGCGCGCTCGTTTTCCGGATGGCCGGCATGGCCCTTCACCCAGTGCAAGGTAACCTTGTGGCGCTCGCGCGCCACTTCCAATGCCTGCCATAGCTCGACATTCTTGACCGGCTTGTTATCGGCTGTCTTCCAGCCCTTCTTTTTCCAGCCAAAAATCCACTTGGTGATGCCGTCCTTCACATAGGCGCTGTCGGTGTAAAGATCGACTTCGCAGGGGGCCTTGAGCGCATTGAGCGCGGAAATCGCCGCCATCAGTTCCATGCGGTTGTTGGTGGTCTCGGCCTCGCCGCCGCAGAGTTCCTTCTCCACCTCGCCGTAACGCAGCACCGCACCCCAGCCTCCCGGACCCGGATTGCCGGAGCAGGCGCCATCGGTGAAAATATCGACATGCTTCATTCGCCGGCCAGCCCGTATTCGGCGACAGTGGCGATGGAACGGTGGAACCGCAGCTTGCGCAGATATTCCAGCGGGTCTTTTTTCACCACCAGCGCGCCCTCCGGCGTTGTCAGCCAGTCGTAAAGCCGCGTCAGGAAGAAGCGCAGAGCCGAACCGCGCGCCAGAAGCGGCAGCGCTTCCAGCTCCGCTTCACTGAGCGGCCGCACGGACTGGTAACCTTCCAGCAACGCCTTGCCCTTGGTGACGTTGTAAGCGCCATCCTTTTCAAAGCACCAGGCATTGAGGCAGATCGACACATCATAAGCGAGCAGGTCGTTACAGGCGAAATAAAAGTCGATCAGACCGGAGAGTTCGTCGCCGAGGAAGAACACATTGTCCTGGAACAGGTCCGCATGGATGACACCGGCCGGCAGGTCCTTCGGCCAATGGGCCGCGAGATAATCGATCTCGGGGCGAATCTCGTCCTTCAGCCCCTTCTCCACCTCGTCCGCGCGGTCTTCGGATTTCTCCCACAGCACCTTCCAGCCCTCGACGGAGAGCGCGTTCGGCCGCTTGATCTCGAAGCCTTCGCCCGCCAGATGCATGGCGGCCAGCGCCTTGCCGACTTCGCGGCAATGTTTCGCCTCCGGCTTTCTCAGCCACATTCCTTCAAGGAAGGAGATAAGCGCGGCGGGGCGGCCCGACAGCTCTCCCAGCAACTCGCCATCCTTGCGCGGCAGCGGCAAGGGGCAGGACAGGCCTTTGGCGGCCAGATGCTGCATGAGGCCGAGGAAGAAAGGCAGATCGGATTTTTCCACACGCTTTTCATAAAGCGTCAGGATCAGCGGGTCCTTGGTGGTATGCAGCAGGAAATTGGAGTTTTCGACGCCTTCGGCAATGCCCTTGTAGGAAGTGAGGCTGCCGACGTCGTACTGCGTGAGGAAATTCCTCAGATCATCTTCGGTGATATCAGTATAAACTGCCAATTTTAAATCTCTTGATGAAGGATGGAGTGGAAATCCGGCAGAGCGGCGCGGGGCGAATACCACCCTTCCCGCCAAACCATGTCAGGCGCCGGCTGCAGCCTTGGGCGACAGCGCGTTGCTGGCATTGCCGTTGACGAAAGCCATATCATCCGTCGTCAGCTCGATGCTGCGCAACTCGCGATTGACGAGGAAATGTTCCGTTTCCTCAACCGTCACGGCGAGATCGAGCGTGGTGTCGAAACGGGCCTTGAAGGCTTCGATGATTTCATCGACGATGACTTCAGGAGCGGATGCACCGGCCGAGAGACCGACGGTGCGGATATCGCCGATTTCATTCCAGTCGATTTCGGAGGCCCGCTGCACCAGGACAGAGCGCTTCGCACCCGCACGCAGGGCCACTTCCACCAGCCGCTTGGAATTGGAGGAATTGGGGGCGCCGACGACGATGAACAGGTCGCAGCCGGGCGCTGCCTGTTTCACCGCATCCTGACGGTTGGTGGTCGCGTAACAGATGCTGTCGGCAGCAGGCGCCTGAATGGCCGGGAAGCGTTCCTGCAGCCTGGCGATCACGCCTGCCGTGTCATCGACCGACAGGGTCGTCTGGGTGACAAAGCCGAGATTTTCGCGGTCCAGCGGCTCATAACGGTCGGCATCCTCCACCGTTTCGATGAGCGAGACGGTGCCTTCGGGAAGCTGGCCCATGGTGCCGATGACCTCTGGATGACCGGCATGGCCGATCAGCACCACATGGCGGCCGAGGCGCTGGTGGCGCATGGCCTGCTTGTGGACCTTGGAGACCAACGGGCAAGTGGCATCGAGATAAAACAGGTTGCGCGCCTGCGCATCCTCAGGCACGGATTTAGGAACGCCATGCGCCGAGAAAACCACCGGCTGCTCGCGATGTTCGGCCGGAATTTCATGCAGTTCCTCGACGAAGACCGCACCCTTGGCTTCCAGCCCTTCCACCACATAGCGGTTATGGACGATTTCGTGGCGAACATAAACGGGCGCGCCATAGGCCTTCAGCGCCAGCACGACGATCTGGATCGCCCGGTCCACGCCCGCGCAAAAACCACGCGGTCCGCACAGCCTTATCGTCAAAGGGGGTTTGGAAACGGCGATGTTCATTCCAGCTCCTTAGGCGTGCTCCGTGCCCTGCCGATGGCCAGCCCTGCCGGGCGGCAGGCGCACTATTCATCGCGCGCCTTGTGGTTCCGGAAATAGGCAAAACCGGCGACGATGACAAGGGCTGCAGCCAGACCATACCACGTTATCGCATATTGCAGGTGATTATTGGGCAAATCTATCAGCGTCACCCCGCCCTGCGGCCAGCCGCCGGGATTGGGGGCGGCATCGGCATCCACGAAAAGCTTGACCAGCCGGTCCGGCGGAATATCCGCACTGGAGGCCATGGCCGCCAGATCCTTCCAGTAGAATATGTTCTTGGCGATATCGTTGTCCGGCAGCAGCGAGGAAGGCTTGGCGACAAGCGGCGCACGCGCCAGCCCCGTAATCGTCACCTCGCCCGTCACCTGCCCCTCGGATCGCTTGGCCGGATCCTTCATCTCGAAGGGCACAAAACCGCGATTGACGAAGAGGACGCGGCCATCGGCAAGCGTCAGCGGCGTATAGATGTAATAGCCGGTTCTGCCCTGGTGGGTGGCGAAGAAATGCCGCTCGCGGGCGTGATCGAAGGTACCGGACAGACTGACCCTGCGATACTCGATATCGCCGCCGCTTTTGGCAATCGCCTCTATTTCGGCAACCGTGGCGGGGGCAGCGTTTCGCCGTTCTTCTATATCGGCGAGAAGCGCCTCTTTCCAGTAAAGCCGCTTTACCTGCCAGGTGCCGAGCCCGAGAAGAATGGCAAGCGCCAGCAGAACCAGCGGCGCAGCGAACCAGACCCGCCTTTCCGCCGCCTTCATGTGGGACACGTCATTCACGGTCAAGCCTGCCTTCGCTTGCATTGTTGCGGTATTGCAGCGCGATCATGATGCCCTTCAGCTTGCGCAGCAGCACGAGGGAGACAATCACCGTGAATGGCAACCACAAGATGACATGCACCCAGACGGGCGGCGCAAAATGCTGATCGAACCAGAGCGCCAGCCCGACAACCAGAAAACCGACGATCAGCATGACGAAAACCGCCGGGCCATCACCCGCATCGGCAAAACCGTAATCCAGTCCGCATGCGCTGCAGGCGGGTTTTACCGTCAGAAAACCATCGAAAAGGCGCCCGTTGCCGCAGCGAGGGCAGCAGCCCTTCAAGCCCACCTTGATCGGGTCGACCGGGGCGAACTTGCTGCCTGATGGCTCTGACATGGTGAAACCTCCCGCAAAGTCGGCCAAAGTCCGAGGGTGACGTCGATCTCTTGGAAACCTGCCTCAAAACCCGGGCACTTGTTTCTTGCTCGATCGCGTCGCGTCTTCTTCTCCCCGCCGGGGAGAAGGTGGCCCGAAGGGTCGGATGAGGGGGCTAGCTCTCCGGATATCTCTACCGGAG
>NZ_LT009718.1:938257-1090306 GCF_900013495.1 Agrobacterium genomosp. 2 str. CFBP 5494 | reverse complement strand
CTAGCTCTCCGGATATCTCTACCGGAGCCCCCTCATCCCGCTGCGCGGACTTCTCCCCGGCGGGGAGAAGAAACGATTGCACCCGCTCGCTCCACCGGATGCCTTGCTTTGGCCCTTGGCCCTATCAGCCGTGAATTGGCGCGCCCCAGCCACCCCAGATATAGATGGCGAAGAACAGGAACAGCCAGACGACGTCAACGAAGTGCCAGTACCAGGCAGCGGCTTCGAAACCGAAATGCTGGGTGGGCGTGAACCCGCCGGCAATGGCGCGGAACAGGCAGACCAGCAGGAACACCGTGCCCACGAAGACGTGGAAACCGTGGAAACCGGTGGCCATGAAGAAGGTCGCGCCGTAGATCGAATTCTTGAAGTCGAACGGGGCGTGCATGTATTCGTAAACCTGCACGGTGGAGAACAGCACGCCAAGCGCAACGGTGAGCACCAGACCCGATATCAGGCCCTTGCGGTCATTGTGCAGCAGAGCATGATGCGCCCAGGTGACACAGGTGCCCGACAGCAGCAGGATGACGGTGTTGTAGAGCGGCAGATGCCATGGATCGATGACTTCGATGCCCTTGGGCGGCCATTGTCCGCCGGTATATTCGAGACGCGACGCCTGAATAGCTTCATGGGGGAAGAGGCTGGCATCGAAATATGCCCAGAACCATGCGACGAAGAACATCACCTCTGAGGCGATGAACATGATCATGCCGTAACGCAGATGCAGCGAAACGACGCGGGTGTGGTTGCCTTCGCGGCCTTCCTTGATCGTATCCGCCCACCACGCATACATGGTGTAGAGCACGATGACGAGACCGATATAGAACAGCCAGGGATTGGCGAGTTCCGCGCCGAACAGCTTGAAGGAGCCCCCCGACAGGTAACGCATGTAACAAACGCCACCGAAAGTCAGGATGAAAGCGCCGATCGAGGCCAGAAGCGGCCAGGGGCTTGGATCGATAATGTGGTAATCGTGGTTCTTCTGATGCGTGTCTGCCATTGCGACAATCCCCTGGTGTCTCTTCCCTGATCCGGCCTCGGCAAAGGCCGGATCTCCTCTCACAATTTGCTTTCGCCAGATTCGGTTTTTACCGGCAAGGACGCAACCGGTTTTTCGGTTTTGGCCGGATAAAACGTATAGGACAGCGTTAAAGTATGAATGCTCTTGGTCTCACGCGCCGTGGCGATGTCAGGATCGACGAAGAACACCACCGGCATTTCCAGCGTTTCGCCGGGCTGCAGCGTCGTTTCGGTGAAGCAGAAGCACTCCACCTTGTTGAAATACGCGCCGGCTTCCATGGGCGTGACGTTGAAGACCGCCGTGCCTGTGGTCGCCACCGGTGAACGGTTCGTCGCCTTGAAGGTCACCTGCACCGTTTCGCCGATCTTCGGCGTGACCTTCCTGTCGACCGGCTGGAAATCCCAGTTGAGGCCGTTCGACGTATTGGCGTCAAAGGTGACATTGATGGTCTTGTCGAGGATCACATCGGAATATTGCTCGACGCGCTGGGTCGTGCCGTTGTAACCGGTGACACGGCAGAACAGCGTATAAAGCGGCACGGCGGCGTAGGCCATGCCGATCATGGCGCAGAAAAACACCAGACAGAGCACGAGGATGGAGCGATTGCTCACCCGTTGCCGCTCGGTCCCCGTTGTCTGCGCTTCCATATTCGCCATATCCTCCTCCTTCCCCCTCGATCAGCCCGTCAGTGCGAACCGATCTTGATGATGGTGATGATGTAGAATAGCACCACCAGACCGGCGAGCAGGACGCCGAGCGCAATATTGCGCCCGCGTCTCGATTTTTTCTGCGCCGCGCTCAGTTCCACCGTTTCCATCACAGGACTCCCGACATGACGGCCTTCAGGGCCGGCGCGAAATGATCGGCCAGAAGGCCGGAGAAAATCGCAAAAAGGTAAAGCACCGAATAAGCGAACATCTTCTTGGCCGGCAACATCTTTTCGTCACCCTCCGGCATGCGCCGGACATCGAGCGAACAGTATACGAAGATGGCGCTCAGCACTGCCGCGAAAATACCGTAACCGGCGCTTGCCAGACCAGTGAAATAAGGCGCGACGGCTGCGGCTGCGGTCAACACCGCATAACAGATCATCTGGTTCTTGGTGGAGCGCTCGCCAGCAACATTCGGCATCATCGGAATGCCAACGGCGCCATAATCACGCATCTTGAACAGGGCCAGGGCCCAGAAATGCGCAGGCGTCCACAGGAAGATGATGAGGAACAGGATGATGCTGTCCAGCGAAACGCCGCCGGTGACGCAGGCCCAGCCAAGCATGGGCGGGAAAGCGCCTGCCGCGCCGCCGATCACGATGTTCTGCGGCGTCGAGCGTTTCAGCCACATCGTATAAATGACAGCGTAAAAGAAGATGGTGAAGGCCAGAAGACCGGCCGAGAACCAGTTGATCGCAAGGCCGAGAATGACTACCGAGAAGGCCGACAGCGTCAGGCCAAAGGCCAGCGCCTCGCGCGGGGTGATACGGCCGGACGGGATCGGTCGCCTGGCGGTGCGGCTCATGACGGCATCGATATCGGCATCGTACCACATGTTGAGCGCACCGGACGCGCCCGCGCCGACGGCGATGCAGAGAATAGCGATGATGCCGAGTATCGGGTTGATTTCACCCGGCGCCAGCACGAGGCCCGCAAAGGCCGTGAAGACCACGAGCGACATGACGCGCGGTTTCAGCAATTCGAAATAATCGCGCGCGCCGGCTTCCGAGAGTTCGGAGCTTTCCGCGCCCAGCATTTCGCGATTGTCGATAACGGTCATTTCCTGTCCTGCTTCCTTCGAATGCCGCCTGTCGCGACATTCCCTGCATCGGCCGGAAACACGAGTGAGAGTTCCGGAATGCGCGATGCGTCGATCCATGGGTCCCGAACGTCACAGCCTGACCGGCAGCCGGTTAAGCCGATGCCATCTGCCCGGCCTTACGCCGTGTCCTGCCGCCATTCGTCTGCGCTTGCCATTCATAAAGGCCAAAACTGGCATTTATCATATCCCAGCGCATGTATCACGCTGGAAGGCAAGCATCGCTTGGACAAAATGTCACGCGGCAGTAAAGGCAGCCCGTTCGGGAAAACGGCACGGGCCTGACCGTGCCGCCCTCTTTCTCAGCGCTCGGGACCCGCGAGCCTTACCGCGCGTCCCGATCCGTGCATCAGCGAATGCGCGGAAGCTGTTCCCACTGGTGGTACGGCGGCGGGGAAGACAGCTGCCATTCGAGCGTCGTCGCGCCTTCACCCCAGGGATTGTTGCCGGCGATCCGCTTCTTGGCGAAAGCTTCCCAGACACCGAAAAGGAAGATCAGCACGCCGACGGCCGAAATATAGGACCCATAGGACGACACCAGGTTCCAGCCGGCATAGGCATCGGGATAATCGATGTAACGGCGCGGCATGCCGGCAAGGCCGAGGAAGTGCTGCGGGAAGAAGATCAGGTTCACACCGACGAACATGACCCAGAAATGCAGTTTTCCGATGAACTCGCTGTACATGTAGCCGGAAATCTTCGGGAACCAGTAATACCAGCCGGCGAAGATCGCAAAGACGGCGCCGAGCGACAGAACGTAGTGAAAATGGGCCACCACGTAATAGGTATCGTGCAGCGAGCGGTCGAGACCGGCATTGGCGAGCTGGACGCCCGTGACGCCACCGACCGTGAACAGGAAGATGAATCCGATTGCCCAGACCATTGGTGTCGAGAAGGTCAGCGAACCGCCCCACATCGTCGCGATCCACGAGAAAATCTTGATGCCTGTCGGCACCGCGATGACCATGGTTGCGAAGACGAAGTAGCGTTGTGCTTCCAGCGACAGGCCAACCGTATACATGTGGTGCGCCCAGACGATGAAGCCGACCGCGCCGATCGCGACCATGGCGTAAGCCATGCCGAGATAACCGAAGACGGGCTTCTTCGAGAAGGTGGACACGATGTGGCTGATGATGCCGAAGCCGGGCAGGATCAGGATGTACACTTCCGGATGGCCGAAGAACCAGAACAGGTGCTGATAGAGGATCGGGTCACCGCCGCCTTCCGGCGAGAAAAATGCCGTGCCGAAATTGCGGTCCGTCAGAAGCATGGTGATGCCGCCCGCCAGAACCGGCAGCGAAAGCAGCAGCAGGAACGCAGTGACGAGCACCGACCAGGCGAAGAGCGGCATCTTGTGCAGCGTCATGCCCGGGGCGCGCATGTTGAGGATGGTGGTGATGAAGTTGATCGCACCGAGGATCGACGACGCGCCCGAAACGTGCAGCGCAAAGATCGCCAGATCCACGGCCGGTCCGGGCATGCCGTTTGTCGACAGAGGCGGATACATGGTCCACCCGCCGCCGACACCATAAGCACCCGCCGGCCCTTCGACGAAGAGCGACAGAATGAGCAGGATGAAGGCCGGAACGATCAGCCAGAAGGAGATGTTGTTCAGGCGCGGGAAAGCCATGTCCGGCGCACCGATCATGATCGGGATCATCCAGTTGGCGAAACCGCCGATCAGCGCCGGCATGACCATGAAGAAGATCATGATCAGGGCGTGTGCGGTGGTGAACACGTTGAACATGTGCTTGCCGCCGTCGATGGCAGCGTCGCCCTCAAAGCCGTAGACCATGGAGGCCAGACCGTGGAAAATCTGGATGCCCGGTTCCTGCAGTTCCATGCGCATGACGACGGAAAGCCCGCCGCCGACGATGCCGGCCATGATCGCAAAGATCAGGTAGAGCGTGCCGATGTCCTTATGGTTGGTGGACAGGAACCAGCGGGCGAAGAAGCCCGGCGTATGGGAATGATGTGCATCATGCGAATGGTCGTCATGCGCGTGCCCATCATGTGCGGAATGACCATGCGAGTGATGATCGTCGTGTGCGGAAGGTCCAGCCATTGTCCTCACTCCAGAATCAGTTGGTTTCGTTGGCGGCAACGTCGACGGTGCGCGGAGCGCCATCGACAGAGGCCATCAGCGCCCGGTTCGCGCCGTTCAGGTCAGAACCGGCGGCGGCGAGCCAGGTGTTGTACTGCTGTTCGGAAACCACCCGAATGGCGATGGGCATGAAGGCGTGATCCTTGCCGCAAAGCTCGGAACACTGGCCGTAATAAAGGCCTTCTTTTTCCGCCTTGAACCAGGTTTCGTTCAGGCGGCCCGGAACAGCGTCGATCTTGACGCCGAAAGCCGGCATGGCGAAGGAATGGATCACATCCGTCGGCGCGGCGGTGACGAGCAGGCGAACGGTCTTGCCGACCGGGACAACCATTTCATTGTCTACTGCGAGAAGACGCGGATAGCGGGCCTTGTCCTCCTTGCCGGCGGCGGCGCGATCCTGATCCTTCAGCATGTAGCTGTCGAAGGAGACCGGCTCGGCGCCCTCGGCAGCCGTATATTCGTAACTCCACAGCCACTGCGTGGCGGTCGCCTTCAGCGTCACGTCGGGGTTTTCCGGCTGTGTGAGCTGCGCGTTCAAAAGATTGAACGACGGGAAAGCAAGGAACAGGAGAATGAGAACCGGCGCCAGCGTCCAGACAACTTCGATTGCCGTGTTGTGGCTGGTCTTCGAAGGCACGGGATTGGCCGAGGCGCGGAATTTCAGAACGACGACGATGAGCAGCGCAAGAACGAAAAGCGTAACCGGAACAATGAACCAGAGCGTATATTGTTCGAACCAGCGTATTTCGTGCATGATCGGCGTGGCGGCCTCCTGCATGCCCATTTGCCAATGCACCGGCTGATCGGCGTGGGCGCCGACAGCCGTGAGCAGACAGGTCATCCCCGCCAGTGCTGCGTAAATCCTATTCCTCACGGTACCCTCTCCCTCACGCGCCTGATCCAGATCAATCACAGGCGCAGAATCCATGCTAATGGTAATAACTTCAAACCACAGTTTGCCCTCTGCCGCAATATGCGTCACGCCACGGATGCGCCCCAATTTTGCCATTGATCAATCCGCGCGCGACTTTCCTGCAGCCTGTGCGTCGGCTCGTCTGCCGAAGACGATTTCGAGACGAAAAAATGCGGCAAGCCCCGTCTTCCAGCCGGTTTGATCGCGGGATGACGACCGATGCCGCGAACAAATCCGGCTGCCATCAGGACCGACAGGTCCTATTTCCGCCCAACTCGGCTGGAATTGAAAGCCCGAGGCTTTTTTTTCCGGATTATGGCGTCAAAATAGCCGCACTGATTCGAATCCCAGAGGTATCCATGCGTCTTTCCCCGCTCGCGCGCACTTTTCTTGCCGCCGCCGGTCTTGCCATCATCGCCCCCGCCGCCGCGGCGCTGGCGCAACAGCCGCAGCCCGGAACGCCGAAGTCGACGCATGGCGCATGGTCTGTCATCTGTGACAAGCCGGCGGGCGCTTCGGAAGAACAATGCGCCCTGATGCAGAACGTGATTGCCGACGACCGCCCGGAAGTCGGTCTTTCAGTGGTGGTGCTGAAGACGGCCGACCGCAAGTCGCGCATCCTCCGCATCCTCGCACCGCTGGGCGTGCTTCTGAAGGACGGCATGGAACTCTATATCGACAATAACAATATTGGCCGCGCCTATTTCACCCGCTGCTTCTCCGAAGGCTGCTATGTGGAAGTCGATATTGACGACGAGTTGCTGAAGGTTCTGCGCGCCGGCAAGAACGCTGTTTTTGCACTGCGTGAATCCGTCGATCAGGACCGCGTCGGCATTCCGATCGAACTGACGGGGTTTGCCGAAGGTTACGACGCGCTTCCTTGAAGCCTGCCGTACCGGACAGCCTTGCGTCCGCCCGCTCCAGTGCCTAAATCGGTCATGAACGATAATGACTGGAGCCTCCTATGACCGACGATCTTGTAAAACTCTTCGATTGCGACGAAACGCAATTGCGCAAGCTCGTCGGCGAGGCGCTCGCCGGCGCTGACGATGGCGAGCTTTTCATCGAACATGCGCAGGCCGAGTCGCTGACTTTCGATAATGGCCGGCTCAAGGGCGGTTCCTTCAATACACACCAGGGTTTCGGCCTGCGGGCGGTCGCCGGCGAGACGGTGGGTTACGCCCATGCGGGCGAGCTTTCGCAAAGCGCGCTGAAACGTGCATCGGATGCGGTCAGCGCAGTGACGAGAGGTTACTCCGGCTCATATGCCGCCGCACCGCAGCGCACCAACAAGAAGCTCTATGGCGACGAGAATCCCATCGGCAGCCCGAGCTTCGAAGAGAAGGTGAAGCTTCTCACCGATATCGATGCCTATCTGCGTGACAAGAACCCCAATGTCCGGCAGGTGACGGCGACGATTTCCGCAAGCTGGCAGGTGGTTGACATTCTGCGCGCCGATGGCCACCGCGTCAGTGACGTCAGGCCGATGACCCGCATCAACATCTCCGTCGTGGCGGGTGAAGGCGATCGGCAGGAAAGCGGCTCCTATGGCATTGGCGGCCGGGTCGGTTTCGGCGATTTCATCACAGAAGAAAACTGGCAGCGCGGCGCCGATGAGGCTTTGCGTCAGGCGCTCGTCAACCTCACAGCCATCGATGCGCCGGCCGGCACCATGGATGTGGTGCTGGGCTCCGGCTGGCCGGGTGTGATGCTGCATGAGGCCGTGGGTCACGGTCTGGAAGGCGATTTCAACCGCAAGAAGACGTCCGCATTCGCCGGCCTGATGGGCGAAATGGTCGCCGCGCCCGGCGTTACCGTGGTGGACGACGGCACAATCGACAGCCGCCGCGGCTCGCTAACCGTGGACGATGAAGGCACCCCTTCCGGTTACAACGTGCTGATCGAGAACGGCAGGCTGGTGGGCTACATGCAGGACCGCCAGAACGCCCGGCTGATGGGTGCGACGCCCACCGGCAACGGTCGCCGTCAGGGTTATGCCTATGTTCCGATGCCGCGCATGACCAATACCTACATGCTGTCGGGCGACAAGACGCCGGAAGAGATCATCGCCTCCGTCAAGAAGGGCATCTATGCCGTCTCCTTCGGCGGCGGCCAGGTCGATATCACCTCGGGTAAATTCGTGTTCGGCTGCACCGAGGCCTATCTCATCGAAAACGGCAAGATCGGCGCGCCGGTGAAGGGCGCGATGCTGATCGGCAACGGGCCGGATGCGATGAAGCGCGTCTCGATGATCGGCAATGATTCGAAACTCGATACCGGTATCGGCAATTGCGGCAAGGCCGGGCAATGGGTGCCTGTTGGCGTCGGCCAGCCGCATCTGCGCATGGACCAGATCACCGTGGGCGGCACGAAGGCGTAAATCTCCCGACCCTGCCTGTAACGACTGTTAATGCGTATCTGTAGCGCGGATAAAGTGATGTAACGGTGCATCACCCGTCATTCCGGCCTTGAGCCGGAATCCAGCCGATGCGCGTCGGCGCGGCGGGAAGAGTCTTTTCAGCCCAAGGACTTGGGCTGGCTGGATTCCGGCTCAAGGCCGGAATGACGGAAGAAAGAGTTGCAGCCACACTGAGCCTGTCGGCGCCTCGTCAGCCCCTGACCACACACATGGCTGCCATGATGCGGTTTCCTCTGGCATGCCGCCGGGAAGACGTTAAGATCAGCCCCTACCCTAAGGCCACATCCCGATCCGGCCGATGCGCAAAGGAGACCATGACCATTATACGAAATGCCCTCGTTCCTGAACTTGCCGTCAGCGACTGGCAGAAAAGCCGCGCATTTTATTGCGACCTGATCGGTTTTCATGTGGTCTATGAGCGCCCCGAAGAGGGCTTTACCTATCTGGCGCTGGGGGATGCCCAGCTGATGATCGACCAGATTGGCGCGACGCGGACATTCGTGACTGATAATGCCGTGCTCGAATTTCCGTTTGGCCGCGGCATGAACCTGCAGCTTGCCGTCCCCTCGCTGCAACCCATTCTTTCCCGGCTGGAGCGATCCTCCATCGACCTCGTCATGCCGCTGGAAGAAAAATGGTACAGGCGCGGCACGGTCGAAGTGGGCAACCGGCAGTTCATCGTCGCCGATCCGGATGGTTACCTGATCCGTCCGTTCGAGAGCCTTGGCGAACGCCCTTTCCGGTTCGGTTGAGCCATGCTGCCTTTTCTCCCGCGGGCCGTGGTTTTCGACATGGACGGATTGCTGATCGAGAGCGAGCGGCTCTATCGCGATTCATTTCTGGCGGCTTCGGAAGAAGGCGGCCACGGCATGAGGGTGGAGACCTATCAGAAGGTCTGCGGCAGCCCGTGGGACGTCATCACCGGCACCATTTTTGCTGATTATGGCGCGGATTTTCCCATCGACAGTTTCCGAGACGCCTGGCTCCGGCATCTTGGCGTGATGATGGCTGGTGGCGTGGCGTTGAAGCCGGGCGTCACCGAGATCCTCGACCTTCTCGACAGCCTCGATATCCGCCGCGCCATCGCCACCTCGTCGCGGCACGATTCGGTGACGCGCCATCTTGGGCCCCACGATCTTCTCAAACGCTTCGACACAATTGTCGCGCGCGGCGACTATACGGAGCCGAAACCGGCGCCCATGCCCTATCTGACAGCCGCGCGACGACTGTTCCTCGATCCCGGGCACTGTCTTGCCCTGGAGGATTCCTACTGGGGTGTACGCTCGGCGACATCGGCGGGCATGATGACGATCATGGTGCCCGACGTTGCGCCGCCGACCGAGGAAATGCGGGAGAAATGCGTGGCCGTCGCCAGCGACCTGCATATGGTGGCCGACCTTCTGCAAAAAGCGCAGGCCTGAGTAGAATGAAAATCGGGCTGGGGGCGCGAGACGGCGTCATACGTGCTTCGCGATTTGACGTCATGATGAAACGCATGTCGGGCTGGGGCGCCGCTACTGGGCAAATGACTCTGCCGGCGTATCCATAACCGGGGTAATCATGACGCCTGTCGCCGTGTCACTCATCACGCTGATACTGCTGGTTCTGTCCCTGTTCCAGATTGCGCTCGCCGCCGGCGCCCCTTTCGGCCGCCTTGCCTGGGGCGGCGCGCACACGGTATTGCCGGGACGGCAAAGGATAGCCAGCGCAGCGACACCGCTCATTTATGCGCTTTTCGTTTCCTTCCCGCTGCAAAAGGCGGGTTGGGCCGACATCTGGCCGTCTGGCTGGGTTGAACCTGGAATCTGGATCATCGCCTGTTACATGGCGGTGAGCATCGGATTGAATGCAATGTCGAAAAGCCGCCCGGAGCAGCTGGTCATGGCTCCTGTGGCTGCCGCTCTTGCGATCCTGTTCTTTGTCATCGCGTTCTCCTAGCGGATCGCGGAGGCGCGACGCAGCAGGATCGAATGGTCCTCGGCGGAGCGTCAGGCCCCCGGCTTGAAGCGCCACTTGCGTTCTATCGAATTTTCGAGATCGAGACCGTTGCGATGCGCCAGCAGCAGTACGTGGCCGAGCAGATCGGCGGTTTCGTCAGCCAGATCACGCTTCATCTCCTCTTCGCTTCTGCCCCTGCTGCGCCCCCGCCCCGTCAGCCGGTTCCAGGCCTGCGTCACCTCGCCCACCTCCTCCTGAAGCTTCAGCATGAACCAGTCGGGATCACGGGCGATCCCGTTTTCATCGGCATATTTCTGCGAGGCAGCCTCGAACTGGCGCATCATGGACAGAAGCATTTGTTCATCCTTTGTTCGTGATATCCAACTCTAATCACGATTCTCCGGCAGCGTCGATTCGAAAGCGCTTATGGACGGCGGATGGAGCGTCTGCCGGGCCACCCTTGGCCCGGCGCTGTTTGATTTGCTGCTTAAACAGGCAGGCGCCAATGGCGCGGCATGACGCCCTTAGGGGTACATGCGGACCTTGGACCAGGCACCGTCTGGCGTGTCGCGGCGGAATTCGATGCGGTCATGCAGGCGGAACTTGCGGTCATGCCAGAATTCGATGCTGACGGGGCGAATGCGGAAACCGGACCAATGGGACGGGCGCGGAATATCGCCGATCGCATATTTGGCGGTATATTCAGCCACCGCCTTTTCCAGCGCGAAACGGCCTTCCAGCGGCCGTGACTGCTTGGAGGCCCAGGCGCCGATGCGGCTGCCGCGCGGCCGGGAGGCGTAATAGGCATCCGCCTCCTCGTCGCTCACGATCTCCACCTCGCCGCGCAGGCGCACCTGACGTCGCAGGCTCTTCCAGTGAAAACACATGGCCGCTTTTTTCTGGCCGAGGATCTCCCGGCCCTTCTGGCTTTCGAAATTCGTGTAGAACACGAAGCCGCGGTCATCGACGCCTTTCAGCAGCACCATGCGCACATTCGGCAGGCCATTTTCGTCCACGGTGGCAAGTGCCACCGCGTTCGGATCGTTGATCTCGGAAGCCGTCGCATCCTTCAGCCATTCGGCAAAAAGCGTGAAAGGTTCATTTTCTTCCGTGAAGTCACTGGATGTTAACCCCGTTTCCGACATATTGACTAAAATGCTCCCGAGCTGATTTGGACCCCAGAGATGATCTCTGGTGAAAGATGGTGACCGTCATAGCAAAGTCGAACAGTCGAACAAAGAGCCTCCTTTCGTCGGTAGCGGAAGTTTCCGCCGTCGTGTCGATGCTTGCGGTGCTGAGCGGATGCGTCAGCCTCGATCTGTTCGGCGGCGACAAGGTTGACCGCTCGCTTTCCACCGCCTCCGTGCCGAACCAGCAGAATGGCAGCGCCCAGACCGACGATGTGACCATTCGCAATGCGGTGACATCGGCCGATCTCGCCAAACTTGCCGACCAGCCGCTGCCCTGGGCGAACGCCGCCACCGGCAGCGCCGGCGTCGTGACCGCCATTCACGAAGACAAATCAAGCGGTTTCGTCTGCCGCGATTTCAAGACGACGCGCCACTCCTTCGAAGGGGTGGCAGCTTATTCCGGACAGGCCTGCCTGTCGGAAACCGGCGAATGGTTGATGACCCGCTTCGAGCAGAAATAATCTGTTTACCCTTCCATGGGGAATAGGCGCGGCCCCGGTGCGTCGAACCTGCTCCGTAAAGGAGTGATTAGCAACTTATTGCAACAGTCGACGTTGATTAAACCGAGGGCGTGCAGGCGAATGATCGCGGGCACCCCTTTTCGGAGGGGTTAGCTTCAGGATTGCGCCATGACGGGCTGCAGGCGCCTGAGCCAACGTAACTGGTGTTTCGCATGCGCGATCCATATTCGATCCTCGGCGTAAAACGTGACGCCCGCCACGAGGAAATCAAGGCCGCCTGGCGCACGAAGGCGAAAACCGTTCATCCGGACGCCAATCGCGACGATCCCGATGCCTCGGCGCGATTCGCCGAGATCGGACAGGCCTACGACCTTCTGAAAGACCCGAAAAAGCGCGATCTCTACGATCAGGCCCGCAAGGCTGCAGAAAAAAAGCAGCGCGATCAGACCATCATGCAGCAGCGGGAGGCCGCGCGCGAGGCGGCTGAACGCGCCAGGGCGGCCGAAAAGCTGATGGAAGAACTGGCCCGGGCGGACGCCCGCAACCGGACGCAGACCGGCCAGAAAACCGACGCCAGGACGGAAAGTGCCGAAGACATCGTCGAGCGGATTTTCGGCGCGGAGGCACAGAACGATCCCAAGGTACAGCAGGCGGCGGAAGCGGCAAAGGCTGCCGCAAGCGCCGCAAGAGGCGATACACCTGCCGCCGGCGAGGCCGCCCAGTCCGGCGCTGGCGATGACAGGGCGGCGCCCGTCTCGCTTGCCGCCAATCTCTTCAGCGCTCTCGTACGCCGGTTCCGCACGCCGCAACCATCTCCCGAAAAGGCGCCCGATATCACGGCGGAGGCCATCGTCACGGTCGCCGATCTGCTGGAGCAAAAGTGGATTACCGTATCGCTTGCCGATGAACGAGAGGTTCGCTTCCAGCTGGAAGCCGGCATGACCGACGGACATGTGGTGCGGCTGAAGGGACAGGGGCTGAAGCTTCTGAACATGGCCCGCGGCGATCTCGCCGTGACATTGCTGACCGCGCGCGAGGATGCGTTTTCCCTTCGTGGCTTCGATATCCACACGACGTTGCCGATCTCGCTCAGCGATGCGGTTCTGGGCTGCGAAGCAAAGGTCAAGACGCCGCTTGGCGAGGAAAACATCACCATTCCAGCCTGGTCAGGCTCGGACCGCGCGCTCAGGATTGCCGGCAAGGGCCTTGCCGACGGCAATGGCGGCTCCGGCGATCTCGTCATCGAACTGCGCATCGTCCTGCACGAGAAGCCCGATGAGAAGGTGACCGACCTGATGCGCCACATGCGCGAAGGCCTTTATTTGTGAAAGTTTTGCGAATAACCGGGACAACGCACCCTTTGTTACGTTCCCTAACAGTTGATGATCCTTGGCAATCTTGAACAGGATTGCAGCCTATGCCATAGGCAGGACCGATCAAAAGTACTAGGGAGCATAAAATGGCTCAGGCATCCGGCCTCATGGCTGGCAAACGCGGCCTCATCATGGGTGTCGCCAATAATCGTTCCATCGCTTGGGGCATTGCCAAGGCCTGCGCCGACGCGGGTGCGGAAGTGGCTCTCACCTGGCAGGGCGATGCGCTGAAGAAGCGTGTCGAGCCGCTGGCCCAGGAACTCGGCGCCTTCATGGCCGGTCACTGCGATGTGACCGATCTCGAGACGATCGATGCGGTTTTTGCCAGCCTGGAAAAGCACTGGGGCAAGATCGACTTCGTCGTGCACGCCATTGCCTTTTCCGACAAGGATGAGCTGACCGGCCGTTACCTCGATACCAGCCGCGACAATTTCAACCGCACCATGGACATTTCCGTCTTCTCGCTGGCCGCCGTTGCCAAGCGGGCGGAGCCCGTCATGAATGACGGTGGTTCGATCGTGACGCTCACCTATTACGGCGCCGAAAAGGTGATGCCGAACTACAACGTCATGGGCGTGGCCAAGGCCGCGCTTGAGGCAAGCGTGCGTTACCTCGCCGTCGACCTCGGCAATCGCGGCATCCGCGTCAATGCCGTTTCCGCCGGCCCTATCAAGACGCTCGCTGCTTCCGGCATCGGCGACTTCCGTTACATTCTCAAGTGGAACGAATATAATGCGCCGCTGAAGCGCACCGTTTCGATCGAGGAAGTCGGCAAGTCGGCGCTTTACCTGCTCTCCGACCTTTCGACCGGCGTGACCGGCGAAATCCACCATGTCGATTCCGGTTACCACACCATCGGCATGAAGGCGGTGGATGCGCCTGACATTTCGGTGGTGAAGGACTGACGACAACCGGGAATGCTTGAAACTGGGGTATCGCCTTGCTCGTCTATGTGATCCGGCACGGACAAACGGACTGGAATGCGATACGCCGGCTTCAGGGCCAGAAAGACATTCCGCTCAATGATTTCGGCCGCCAGCAGGCGGTCGGCAATGGTCTGCTTCTCGCCCGCCTCCTGGGGGATCAGGCCGCGGATTTCGATTATGTAGCAAGCCCGCTCGGGCGCACGCGCGAGACAATGGAACTGATGCGCGGCGCGATGGGGCTCGATCCCAAGGCCTATCGCACCGACGACCGCCTCATCGAAGTTTCCTTCGGTGACTGGGAAGGGCAGACGTTGCCCGAGCTCAAGAAGGAATTTCCGGACCGGGTGAAGGCGCGCAAGGCCAACAAGTGGGATTTCATTCCCCCCGGCCAGGATGCCGAAAGCTATGAAATCCTCTCCTGGCGCATCGGCGCATGGCTCTCCTCCGTGGAGCGGCCGACAGTCTGCGTCTGCCATGGCGGCGTCATCCGCTCGATTTTCAGACTTGTTTCAGGCATGGACAAGGATGAGGCGTCGCGGACGCAAATCCCGCAGGACCAGATTTTGAAGGTCGAGATCGACAGGAACAGCGTGGATTGGATTTCCTAGGGGCTGGCAGCTTTCCTATGATTGGCAGGACGTCGCAGCTTGTTTCTTCTCTCCCCCGGGGAGAAGGTGGCCCGAAGGGTCGGATGAGGGGGCAACGTTGCCGGATTTCGGAGAGCTTGCCCCCTTATTCCGCTGCCGCGGACTTCTCCCCGTCGGGGAGAAGAAACAGGTGGCACCCGCTCGTTTCACAAAGGAGGTTTTGACTTGGTAGGCGGCTGCTTACTCCACAACCTGCAGATCGTCGACCACACGTTTCCCATCCACTTCTGTGTAGAAGACAACGACCTTCACGCCCGCTTTCAGACCTTCGAAATTGAATTCTTCCGGCACACGATAGGTCTTACCGTCGTTCAGCGTGATACTGAGACCGTTCGCGTCGATCTTGCTGATCGTGCCTTCCACGTCGACGCTCTGGGCGAAGCCGTTGATCGGCATCAGGAGGTTGGCGGTGGCCAGAAGGGCGGCAATCATCATACGCATCGATCTAGCTTTCGTGGATTTGCGTGAAAACCTTACATGCATGAAGAATTGCCTTTCGAATGTGGCGGAAATTGCCCGCAACCATGACATTTTCGGCCCAATTGATGAACGGATTTCAAATCCTGTTCAAGCCGTTAGTGATTTTTACACCGCATTTTCCGGCAATATTGGAAAACCCGGGTTTAGGGTGGAAAACCCCGGCTCTTTTACAATTTCGTCATCTCACAAAACCCGTCGATACGGTCGAATCACTTTCCGTCGCCCATGGCGGGACTGTCGTTTTTCGTCCTTTCGCAAGTCGTGAACGGTACGTCACCTTCTTATCGCGTTTGCGATGAAAGAAAGGCTTTTGCCTTGTCCGGATTTTCCACTAAGACAAATCCGCTTGTTTTAAACGGCGCTGTCCACAGGCGCCCCGTTTTCCGGTTTGAGAATTATGTCGCATAACAGTTTCGGTCATCTTTTCCGCGTTACCACCTGGGGAGAAAGCCACGGGCCGGCACTTGGCTGCGTGGTGGATGGTTGCCCGCCCGGCATCCGGTTTACCCTTGCCGAGGTGCAGCACTGGATGGACAAGCGCAAGCCGGGCCAGAGCCGCTTCGTCACCCAGCGGCGCGAGGACGATATTGTCAAGGTCCTTTCCGGCGTCATGCTGGATGAGGACGGCGAGACGATGACGACAACAGGCACGCCGATTTCCATGCTGATCGAAAATACCGACCAGCGCTCCAAGGATTATGGCGAGATCGCCAGGCGATTCCGCCCCGGACATGCGGATTTCACCTATGACCTGAAATATGGCATTCGCGATTATCGCGGCGGCGGTCGCTCTTCCGCGCGCGAGACGGCGGCGCGTGTCGCTGCCGGCGCAATCGCGCGAAAGGTGGTACCCAGCCTCAACGTGCGCGGCGCGCTGGTGCAGATCGGCAAACACAGGATCAACCGCGACAACTGGGATTGGGATCAGGTCGATCAGAACCCGTTCTTCTGCCCTGATGCCGCCATGGTGCCCGTCTGGGAAGAATATCTCGACGGCATCCGCAAGGCCGGTTCGTCCATCGGCGCCGTTGTCGAAGTGATCGCCGAAGGCGTTCCGGCGGGTATCGGCGCACCGATCTACGCCAAGCTTGACCAGGATATTGCCTCCAGCCTGATGTCGATCAACGCCGTCAAGGGTGTGGAGATCGGTGAGGGTTTCGCCTCCGCCGAGCTTTCCGGCGAGGAGAATGCCGATGAAATGCGCATGGGCAATGACGGCAGACCGATCTTCCTCTCCAATCATGCCGGCGGCATTCTGGGTGGCATTGCGACCGGCGAGCCCGTCATCGCGCGCTTTGCCATCAAGCCGACCTCGTCAATCCTGACCGAGCGCCAGTCGATCGACGCCGATGGCAACAATGTCGACGTGCGCACCAAGGGACGCCACGACCCCTGCGTCGGCATTCGTGCCGTGCCGATCGGCGAAGCGATGGTGGCCTGCACCGTCGCCGACCATTATCTGAGGGATCGCGGCCAGACCGGCCGGTTGAAGTGAGGTATTCCGCAATGGCCTATGACCAGAAACGCGTTGTCGATGCCATCCGCGCTTTCGAAGCCGGTGAAATCGTTGTCGTGACCGATGATGATGACCGTGAGAACGAGGGCGATCTGATCATTTCAGCGGTCCACTGCACGGCAGAAAAGATGGCTTTCATCGTGCGCCACACGTCAGGCATCGTCTGCGCCCCCATGCCGCGCGAAGAAGCCAAGCGCCTGAACCTCAATGCCATGGTGGCCGAAAATGACAGCGCCCATACCACGGCCTTCACCGTCAGCGTCGATTTCAAGCACGGCACCACAACGGGCATTTCCGCCGATGACCGCACGCTGACGGTGCGCAATCTCGCCAATCCAAATGTCGGAGCCGCCGATTTTACCCGGCCTGGACACATTTTCCCGCTGATTGCCCGTGAGGGCGGCGTCCTGATGCGCTCGGGACATACGGAAGCCGCCGTCGACCTCTGCAAGCTGGCAGGCCTGCCGCCGATCGGTGTCATCTGCGAACTCGTCAATGACGACGGCACCGTGACGCGCGGACCGCAGGTCACTGCCTTTGCGGAAAAACATCAGCTCAAGCAGGTGTCGGTTGCCGATCTCATCGCCTACCGCCAGCGCAAGGAAACGCTGGTGGAGATGGAATCCTCCTTCACCATCGAAACGCCCTTCGGCCCGGCAAGAGCGCAGACCTACTCCCTTCCCTGGGACCGTATGCAGCACATGGCGGTGATTTTCGGCGACATCAGGGACGGTGTCGACATTCCAGTGCGCCTGCACCCGGAAAACGTCGCTGACGACGTGTTCGGCGACCGCCAGCCGTTGCGGCACTACATGCAGAAGATCGCCGAGGAAGGCCGCGGCGTCATCGTCTATCTCCGTGAAGGCTCCGTCGGCGTCGGTCAGGTTGCGGGGCGGCGCAAGGCGCGCGACCCGGACGAGGCACACGCCCAGGCCCGCTCGCGGGAAAACGAATGGCTGGAAATCGGTCTCGGCGCGCAAATCCTCAAAGACCTCGGCATCAGCTCGATCAAGCTGATGACCACGCGCGAACGCCATTATGTCGGTCTCGAAGGATTCGGCATCAAGATTTCCGCGACGGATATCGGGTGAGCTTGGGTTTTGCCTGGTCTCGCCGCGCAATTGTGAGGCGAGCGGGTGAAGCATTTTTCTTCTCCCTGCCGGGGAGAAGTCCACGGCAACGGGATAAGAGGGCTAGCTCTCCGTAAATCTCTACCGTTGCCCCTCATCCGACCCTTCGGGCCACCTCCTCCCCGGCGGGGAGAAGAAATATGCCGCAACGCCACGCTACAATGCAGTATCACGGATCGGTAACCTTGAGTCCGAGGGCACCTCTCTCGCAATCATCCGTGCGAAAAACTCAGTTGTCCTCCCGCCAGCCCTCCAGATAGTTCACGCTCTCGACCCCTGTGAACTTCGCAAGACGCGACAATTCCGCATCGAGCTTTTCCAGCCGCCCGGCCGAAGCGCGCACGCCGGGCTCGAGCCACAGGCGGCGTACATCCAGAGTGCTGCGTTTGCGCTCCGCCTTCATGTCGATGCGACCGATCAGACGGTCGCCTTCCAGAAGCGGGAAAACATAATAGCCATATTGCCGCTTCGGCTCTGGCACAAAGACCTCGATGCGATAATAAAAGCCGAATAGCCGCTCCGTGCGGTTTCGGTCACGCAGCAAAGGGTCAAAGGGGCTCAGCACGCGAACGCGGGAGGACGGTTCCGGTACGTCCGTCAGGTCGGCAGTGAAATCGGCAAAGGCATGGGACTGGCGGGCAGTGTCGCCGTCACTTGCGAGAAGCGATACCTCGCACAATTCATCGCGATGGTTTTTGACCCAGTCTCTCGCCTCCTGCGGGGTAACGAGGTCGAAAAAAGCGGCGATTTCGCCATGCGTGGCGAAACCCAGCCGCTTAAGCGCCTCGCGGCAGGCCCAGTCGACGAATTCGGCGTGCTCCACTTCGGTCTCGTGATGCTCACCGGGAATGACCCGTTCGGCCAGATCATAGACCTTCTGGAAGTTCACACGGCCGGCAATTGCGAGCTTGCCGGTGTGCCAGAGATATTCGAGTGCGGTCTTGGAGGGATGCCAGTTCCACCAGCCGCCGGACTGGTGTCCCTCCTCTTTAAGCTCCCGTGCCAGCACCGGCCCGGTTGCGGCGATGCGCTCCAGCGTTTCGCCGAACGCGGCATCGAAACCCTCACCGTGCCATTTGCGCCAGCGTTCCTGAATGATCGGCTCGCGGCGGCGGAAGCGGTGTTTCCAATAGGGATAAAATTCCGTCGGCAGGATGGAGGCATCATGCGTCCAGTGCTCGAAAAGGGCGCGGTCCTTTTCCAGCAGCGTGGTCAGATGGTTGCGCCTGTAGGTCTGGTTGCGGGAGAAAATAATCTGGTGATGGGCGCGCTCCACCGTGCCGATGCTGTCCACCTGCACGAAGCCGAGATCGTTGATGAGCTGCAGCAGCCCATCCTTGGAAAGCGCCTTGCCGGGCGGGGAGGAAAGGCCCTGCCGCGCCAGAAAAATCCGCCTTGCTGCTTCGTTCGAAACCTTGATCGTCATGGCCCAGAAGGTATGACGGCTTTTTCGCGAATGCAATGTTCTTTTTTTGTTCCTTGTTTCACTTCTGTTGATGACGGGATATAGAACCGGAAAAGAGCGCGAGGATGTAAGTTTGGAAATCCGTTTCGATGCCGCCGGTGTCGTTTTCGAGGGCCGGCAGGTCCTGCAGCCGCTGTCCTTGACGTTGACGGAACGGCGCATCGGCGTAATCGGTCTCAATGGTTCCGGTAAGACCACCTTTGCCCGGCTGATCAACGGGCTGAACAAGCCAAGCGAGGGCAAGGTTTCGGTGAACGGTCTCGACACCGTGAGCGACGCCAGGGCCATCCTGCAGATGGTCGGTTTCATCTTCCAGAATCCCCAAAACCAGATCATCCTTCCGATCGTGCGCGACGATGTCGCCTTCGGGCTGAAGCGGCTCGGCCTCGGCAAGGCCGAAACTGAAAATCGGGTGAAGGTCGTTCTCGCCGGACTCGGCATCGCGCAGCTGGAAGACCGGCGCGCGCATGAGCTTTCCGGCGGTGAGCTACAGCTTGCAGCGCTTGCCGCCCTTCTGGTGACCGAACCGCAAATCCTCATTCTCGATGAGCCAACCAACCAGCTTGATCTCAAAAACCGCGCAATCGTGGAAAGAACCATGGCGGCGCTGTCCCAGGCGCTGATTGTCATAACCCACGATCTGCCGTTGCTTCGGGGTTTCGACCGGGTACTGGTTTTCCATGAGGGTGCGCTTATTGCAGATGCTGCACCTGAAGAGGCGGTGGCGCGCTATCTGGAGGTGGCGTCGCGATGAAATCGCTGCATGTCGAGGGCACCGGCTGGCTTTACCGCGTCTCGCCGCGCCTCAAGCTTCTGACGCTCATGGGCTTCAGCATTGCATTGTTCCTCACCCGCGACTTGCTGGTTCTCGCATGCGCGATGGTTCTGGCCGCGCTAGCTCTGAGCGCGACGCGGCTGCCCCTCAAGGACATCGCCCTGCGGCTGCGGCCGGTGATGCTGACGATCTTCCTCGTCGCCGGCTTCAGCTATCTCCTGCTTCCGGCCCACGATGCCAGTGTCAATCTTATGCGGCTGACGGCACTTGCGTTGCTCGCCACCGCGGTCACCATCACCGTCAGCATTTCGCAGTTCATGGACGAAATTACACGTGCTGCCTCCCCGCTGGAAAGGCTGGGGCTGCTCAAGGCCGCCGATATCGGGCTTGCAGTCGGGCTGGTGGTGCGCTTCGTGCCTGAGATCGTCAACCGTTACCATGCGGTGCGCGATGCCCACCGGGCGCGTGGCCTGCCCGTGCGGATGGCGACCATCATCGTGCCGCTCGTCATTATGACGTTGAAGGATGCCGATGCCATTGCCGACGCCATTGACGCGCGCGGTTTCAGAGGCCAAAGCTGACGGCCAGACAACCATCCGGAGTTTCCGAGCCATGACGACCCACGACCTTGTGCTGATTTCGCTGTTTTCCGCCATCATCATCGCGCTCGGGCTTTTGCCGCCGATCACGCTCGGTTTCATTCCGGTGCCGATTACCGCGCAGTCGCTCGGCGTCATGCTCGCCGGCGTCGTCCTCGGCGCAAAACGCGGCACGCTCGCGGTTCTGCTGACGATCCTGATTGCCGCCATCGGCCTGCCGGTGCTTTCGGGCGGACGTGGTGGTCTTTCGATCTTCACCACGCCGACAACGGGCTTCCTGATCGGCTGGATCGCAGCCGTTTTCGTCACCGGCACGCTCTCGGAAAAACTCGTCAATCGCAGCCAGTCCGCTCTAGCGCAGGGTGTTGGCTTTTTCTTCGCCAGCCTGATCGGCGGCGTGGTCGTGCTTTATGCTTTCGGCATCACCTACCTGGCGGTGGTCGTCGGTCTCGGTTTTGAAAAGGCTTTCATGGGTTCGCTCGCCTTCATCCCGGGTGATGCGCTGAAGGCCGTGCTGGCAGCCCTTGCCGGCCGCGCCGTCATGGCGGGTTATCCGCTGCTGCCGCAGCGCGCCTGAAAACACTTTCTTCGGGAGGAAAAGAATGGCGACGCGTTTATACGAACATCCGATCTTCCTCGAGCATATCACGCCTTCCGGCCATCCCGAGCGGCCGGACCGCCTGCGGTCGCTGAACATCGCGCTCGAACATCCGAATTTCGAGCGCCTTGATCGCAAAGAAGCGCCTCAGGCCAATGAGGATGCGGTGCTGCTGGCGCATCCGGAAGAGCATCTGCTTGCCGTGATGCGACAGATTCCGGAAGAGGATGGCGAGATCAACCGCATTGAGGCCGACACTTACGTTTCGCAAAAAAGCCTGCAGGCGGCGCTGACCGGCATCGGCGCTGCAATGGCGGCAGTAGACGATGTTTTTGCCGGCGCTGCCGACAATGTCTTCGTTGCAGCCCGCCCGCCTGGCCACCATGCCGAGACCGCCAAGGCCATGGGCTTCTGTCTTTTCAACAATGTGGCGATCGCCGCCCGCCACGCGCAGAAGGCGCATGGTGCCGAGCGCGTCGCCATCATTGACTGGGATGTGCACCACGGCAACGGCACGCAGGACATCTTCTGGAACGACACATCCGTGCTGTTCTGTTCCACCCACCAGATGCCGCTTTATCCGTGGAGCGGCGATAAAAACGAAACCGGCGTGAAGAACAACGTCGTCAACGCACCGCTTTCTCCCAACACCGGCAGCGAACATTTCCGCGAGGCATTCAAATCACGCGTTTTGCCGGCGATTGCGGATTTTTCGCCCGATCTCATTCTCATCTCCGCCGGTTTCGACGCGCATCACCGTGATCCGCTGGCGCAGATCAATCTGGTGGGAGAGGATTTCGACTGGGCGACGGGCCGGCTCTTGGAGATGGCGGATAAATACACTTCGAACCGGGTCGTCAGCCTGCTGGAAGGCGGTTATGATCTTGAAGGGCTGGCGGAATCGGCAGCCATGCATATTTTGAGAATGATGAAGGGTTGAACATGACGGAAAATGCCAACACAGCCGATGTCAGCGGTTATTCGTTCGAAAAAGCCGTCGCCGAGCTGGAAAGCATTGTCGCACGTCTGGAACGCGGCGACGTGGCGCTGGACGAATCCATCGCCATTTATGAGCGCGGCGAAGCCCTGAAGAAGCATTGCGAGACGCTGTTGAACGCTGCCGAAAAGCGCATCGAGAAGATTCGCCTCGATCGCGCCGGCAAGCCGCAGGGTGTGGAGCCGCTGGACGGGGAGTGATTGCGTTTAGGGCGAGCGTTCGGACGTGATTCGATAAGGTAGCCACCTCCCGATTTAAACACTCGACGTCATCCTCGGGCTTGCCCCGAGGATCTGCAATGCATTGATTTCTTGACGTGTTTAGATCCTCGGGACAAGCCCGAGGATGACGGAGGAGAGGTTTGAGAACTTTCCCCGGCCGTAAGGTGTTCTCACAATGTCGTGTTAACAAGGATCGTTGACGCTGCGTTCGATATCGCGATGCTCCCCTCCCCCTCGGTTATGCTAAACTCCCGCCAGACGATACGAGGAGCTGACCATGTCCTTCTTTCCCGGTAACGATCCCGTCGCGGGCGATGCCTTTGCCTGCGACGCCATCGAGAACCTCATCATCCCCCGCACCAGCGATATTGGCGGCTTTGCGGTGCGGCGCGCGCTACCGACGCGGCAGCGGCGGCTTGTCGGTCCCTTCATCTTTTTCGATCGCATGGGTCCGGCGATACTGAAGGCCGGTGAGGCGCTGGATGTGAAGCCGCATCCGCATATCGGGCTTCCCACCGTCACCTATCTGTTCGACGGCGAAATCAAGCATCGAGACAGTCTCGGCACCGAGCTTGTCATCCGCCCCGGCGACATCAACCTGATGACGGCCGGGCGCGGCATCGTGCATTCGGAACGCACGCCGGAAAACCTGCGCGGCCATCCGCTTTCCATGTCGGGCCTGCAGACATGGCTTGCCCTGCCCGACCATATGGAGGAAATCGACCCGGCCTTTGCCCACACGGCAAAGGAAGAGATGCCGCTGATCGATATCAAGGGCGCGTCGGGTCGTGTAGTGATCGGTGAATTCGAGGGCCTCACCTCCCCCGTTGCGGCCTTCACGGATACGCTTTATGTCGACCTGACGCTGGAGCCGGGGGCAAAGTTTCCCTTTTCCGCCGATCATGAGGAGCGGGCGATCTATATCCTGTCCGGCTCGCTGGATGTGGCGGGCGATATCTTCGCCGCCGACCAGCTGCTCGTCTTCCGGCCGGGTGACGACATCACGCTTCAGGCCGGCAGCAATGGCTGTCACATCATGATCTTTGGCGGGGCAGCGCTGAATGAGCGCCGATACATCTGGTGGAACTTCGTTTCGTCATCAAAAGAACGCATAGAACAGGCCAAACAGGAGTGGAGAACGGGACGCTTCGACATCGTTCCCGGCGACGAAGAAGAGTTTGTCCCTTTGCCGGAAGGTTGAAATTCTATAGAAGTATACGACATGCATGGTTCACCCGGCGGCTTTCGCGATGAAAGACGTTCTCACGCGCCGCGCGGGACCACCAGAAAAGGCCGAACGATTGACCGGAATGCCACAGACACCATTGCTTGACCGGGTGAATTTTCCCTCCGATCTCAAGGAGATCGATGATCGCGACTTGCCGGAACTGGCAAGGGAACTGCGCGACGAGATGATTGACGCCGTGTCGAAAACCGGTGGGCATCTGGGTGCCGGCCTTGGCGTGGTGGAACTGACGATTGCCATCCACAAGGTCTTCAACACGCCCGAAGACCGGCTGATCTTCGATGTCGGCCATCAATGTTACCCGCACAAGATCCTGACCGGCCGGCGTGATCGCATCCGCACGCTGCGGCAGGAAGGTGGCCTTTCCGGTTTCACCCGCCGTGCGGAAAGCGAATATGATGATTTCGGCGCCGGCCATTCTTCCACCTCCATTTCCGCCGGTCTCGGCATGGCGGTGGCGGCGGGTCTTGATGGCAGCGACCGCAAGGTCATTGCTGTCATCGGTGACGGTTCCATGTCTGCCGGCATGGCGTTTGAGGCACTGAACAATGCCGGCGCGCTCGATGCACGACTGATCGTCGTCCTCAACGACAACGACATGTCCATTGCGCCGCCGACGGGCGCGATGAGCGCCTATCTGGCGCGTCTCGCCTCCGGCCGCACCTATATGGGTTTTCGCGATTTCGGCAAGAAGCTGACGGCGTATCTCGGCAAGACGATCGACCGCGCCATTACCCGCGCCGTGACGCATGCGCGCGGCTATGTGACCGGCGGCACGCTGTTCGAGGAGCTTGGTTTCTATCACATCGGCCCGATCGACGGTCACTCCTTCGACCACCTTTTGCCGGTGCTGCGCAATGTGCGCGACAACCAGAAAGGCCCCGTCCTCATCCATGTGGTGACGCAGAAGGGCAAGGGTTATGCGCCGGCGGAAGCCGCAGCCGACAAATATCACGGCGTCAACAAGTTCGACGTCATCACCGGCGCGCAGGCGAAAGCCAAGCCGAATGCGCCGAGCTATACCAGCGTCTTTGCCGAGGCGCTGATCCAGGAAGCCACGCTCGATGAGAAAATCATCGGTGTGACGGCCGCGATGCCCAACGGTACCGGCCTCGACAAGATGGCCGAGCTGTTCCCGGCGCGCACCTTCGATGTCGGCATTGCCGAACAGCATGCCGTCACCTTTGCGGCGGGGCTTGCGGCTGACGGTTACAAGCCGTTCTGCGCGCTTTATTCCACCTTCCTGCAGCGCGGTTACGACCAGTTGGTGCATGATGTGGCAATACAGAGCCTGCCCGTGCGTTTCCCGATCGACCGCGCCGGTTTTGTCGGCGCCGACGGGCCGACCCATGCCGGCTCTTTCGACACCACTTTCCTCGCCACCCTCCCCGGCATGGTAGTTATGGCGGCCTCGGATGAGGCGGAGCTGAAACATATGGTCCGCACGGCGGCGGCCTATGACGAAGGCCCGATTTCCTTCCGTTATCCGCGCGGAGAAGGTGTCGGCGTCGAGATGCCCGCGCGCGGGGAGATTCTTCAGATCGGCAAGGGTCGCATCATCAAGGAAGGCACGAAGGTTGCCCTGCTTTCCTTCGGAACCCGCCTTGCGGAATGCCTGGCGGCGGCCGAAGACCTGGACGCCGCCGGTCTTTCTACGACGGTTGCCGATGCACGCTTCGCCAAGCCGCTCGATCTCGATCTCATCCGACAGCTTGCCGCCCATCATGAGATTCTGGTGACGATCGAGGAAGGCTCGGTCGGCGGTTTTGGCGCACATGTGCTGCATTTCATGGCAAGCGCCGGCCTGCTCGATCACGGCCCCAAGGTGCGGACACTCACACTGCCCGACCAGTGGGTGGAACAAGCCAAGCCAGAGACCATGTATGCCAATGCCGGCCTCGACCGGGCCGGCATCATTTCCGCGGTGTTCAATGCGCTCGGCCAGCGTCAGGCCGGAGTCGGTTTCGCCGGCTGACAAAACTGCCGGGACAGGAGGCGGGACTATCCCGCCTTTACCTCAGGATGCCGCGCCGTCGAGAAAACCAACGACATTTTCGATCCGGCCCTCGACATCGTGGCTGACGACATCGGTGCCACCAGCCACATCGTCCCCTTCAGGCGAGATAAGGCGCCAGGAGAAACGGGTGAAGTTGCCGTGTCCGTCCGGGGTGCCGGCAAGAACGAAACGATATCCCGGAAATTTCTGCCGCGCCGCCTCGATCATTGCGGCAATCCCCTGCTGGCCTTCGCCCTGCATCAGCGGATCGACGTAGCGCGTATTTTCTGCCCATGCCTGACCGATGAGGTGCCTGCGGCGTTCATTGTCTTCCTCATTCCAGGCTGCGAGATAGGTTTCGGCGATTGCGAGATGCTGCGTCATGATTGCGCTCCTTGTGGTTGACGGCCCAAACATGCCGGGGGTCGGAAAGCGGAACAATTACCTCCGAGGTAATCGCATCCGCGATATCTTCTGCTAGGCTGCGGGGCATGACACATCATCGAGAACATGTCGGCCAGGTGCTGAAGGAATGGCGAGCCCGCCGCAGATTGAGCCAGCTGGATCTGGCGGTGGAGGCTGAAATATCAGCACGCCATCTGAGCTTCGTTGAAAGCGGGCGATCATCGCCCAGCCGCGACATGCTGGTGAGGCTGGCGGAGCAGCTTTCGATGCCGGCCCGCGCCGCTAACCGGCTGATGCTGGCTGCAGGTTATGCACCCGTTCATTCTGAACGATCACTGGATGCACCTGATATGGCAGCCGCCCGACAAGCCGTCGAAACGGTAGTGCATGGGCACATGCCCTTCCCCGCCCTTGCCGTCGACCGGCACTGGAATGTCGTTCTCGCCAATGGGGCGATCACGTCGCTTCTGGCCGGCGTTTCAGAAGAGCTGCTTTACCCGCCGCTCAACGCCTTGAGGCTGAGCCTGCATCCGCTGGGTCTGAGTTCGCGCATCGTCAATCTGGCCGAATGGCGCCATCACCTGCTGGAACGCCTGCGCCGTCAGGTCGAGGAAACCGGAGACGAAGTGCTTTCTCGGCTGCATGCGGAGCTTGCGGCCTATCCCGCGCAAAAGGTCGCCCCGCATTCCACCGGGGCCGACCCTCTGGCCATACCGCTCCAGCTTCGCGATCCATCTTCGGGCGGCATATTGAGCTTCATTTCAACCACCACGGTTTTCGGGACGGCGACGGACGTCACGCTCTCCGAACTCGTGCTGGAATGTTTTTATCCCGCCGACGCGGCAACCCGCAACGCACTGATGCAAGGTGCCAAGGAGTAAGACCCGTGCACACCACCTATCTTATCAGCTTTCAGGTCCGTCCAGCCCAGCGCGAACGTTTTCTTGAATTGCTGAATGCGCTGCTCGACGCCATGCGGCACGAAAAGACCTTCGTGAACGCAACCCTGCACCGGGATGGCGAAAACGAGAACCGGTTCCTGCTGCATGAGACCTGGAGTGACCATCAGGACGTCATCGACGTTCAGATCCACCGGCCCTATCGGCAGGCATGGCACGATGCCCTGCCCGAGCTTCTGGACTCGCCGCGCGATATTTCCGTCTGGCATCCCATGCGGGCGGATCACGCTCACGGAGCTTAGATGCATGAGTGCCCTGCATTTGCCAGCAGCTCAAACGTTTTCTCCAGATCTTTCGATTTGACCAGCAGGTGATCGCCATCGAAAGTGGAAACCACGAATATCCCGATGTCGTTGGTCGATAGCGGTTCGATCACCGAAAGCACGATGCCGGTCTCATCAAAGGCGAACGGGCCCTGAAGTTTGAGACAGTTCCAGCCGGTGTCGGCCTTAACATCATGAGGGATACGCTCCTGACGGCAAACGACGGAAAGCTCATCATCAGTCCGGCTGATGCTGAGAAAACCTGTGCCATCGGCCCAGGCTGGAATGGATGCATCGGCAGAAAGCCGGGCCACTCCGTAGGTGCCCTCAAGGAGCCTTAACTTAACGCGAGGCGCCATCTGTAAACTGCCTTCCCGAAAGCCAGACGCTTTCCTTGGGTTGAAGGGGAGGATCAAATGCCTTCCCAGAAGGCCATATTATCAGTTTCAAAGCTTGATGGCCGTTTCTTCTTTCGCCGTCTTGATGACGACCATGGTGAAAAAGCGTGCCACATTGTGCTGATCGCGGAACAAGCGGTCGCACAGGGCGTCGAATTCTTCCATATCCCGCAGGCGTAACATCAGTACGACATCGCTTGCGCCGGTAACGGCATAGGCCTGCGACACCGCCTCCTCCGCGCAGGCAATATCCAGAAAGCGGCGCATCTGCTGCTCACCGTGCAGTTTCAGCTCCACCGTCACCAGAGCCTTGAGCACGCGTCCCGCCTTTGCCGGGTTGAGGATCGCCACGATGCGGTCGATCACGCCCGACTTGCGCAGCCGCTGCAGGCGGCGCAGGCAACTGGATGGCGACAGCCCGACTTCATCAGCCATATCCACATTGGTGCGCGAGGCGTCGTCCTGCAAAAGGTTCAGAAGTTTCCGGTCGATCCTGTCCATGCGGATAGCATATCGCCCGCCGCCATCTTTGCAATAAAATTGCATGAAACTGCAATCTCTGACCGCAAATGCGAACCGGCCGGGAGTAGTGGATGGAAACAACTTTCAGGGGAGCCTTCATATGTCAGTTCTACAGACCGTCTGGCAAAAAACGCGGGAAACGCTTGCAATTTACTGGGTGCTGGTGCGGATCACGGTCCCGATCGCCATACTGACCGAGCTGCTATCAAGGATGGGGGCGATCGAGGCGGTGGCGCCTGCTTTTGCGCCGGTCATGAACCTCATCGGCCTGCCGCCTGAACTCGGCCTTGCCTGGCTGACCGCGATGCTGGTCGGCATGTGGGGTGCCGTGCCGCTCATCTTCACGCTGGTTCCCGCGTCTTCACTGACCGTGGCTGATATTACCGTTTTTTCGGCGCTCATCCTGTTCGCCCATGGCTTGCCCATCGAACAGAAAATCATCGAAAAGGCGGGCCCCGGCATGATCGTCACGACGGGGCTGCGCGTCGGCGGCGGATTGCTTTATGCCTTTCTCCTGCACCAGCTTCTGGAATCGACCGGCTGGTTGTCGGGACCGGTGAGCCCGGCCTGGATTGCGATGAGCGCCACGCCTGAATGGTCCGCCTATTTCCTCGGTCTCGGTGAAACCATGGCCTGGATGCTCGCCATCCTCCTTGCCCTTTCCCTTTGCCTTGAAATTCTCAGGCTGACCGGTCTGCTCGCGCTGATGATGAAAGCGCTCTCGCCCCTGCTGCGTCTTGCAGGCATTCGCGGCGAGGCCGAGCATCTCACTGCCATCGGGTTGTTCCTCGGCATTTCCTACGGCGCGGGTTTCCTGATCCGCGAGGCGCAATCGGGGACGATATCACCGCGGCAGGTTTTTCTGTCCTGCGTCTTCATGGGTTTTGCCCATAGCGTGATTGAAGACACGCTTGTGGTCATGTCGCTGGGTGCGGATGTCTACGGGGTTCTCGCCGGACGTCTCGTGTTCGCCATTGCCGCAACCGCTGTCATTGCCGCCCTGCTCCACCGCCTGTCGGATGAGCTTTTCTTTGCACGGATGTTCCGGCTACAGCGCGCCTAGGCGGCCTCCCATTTGAAAATGCCGACGCAAAAAGGGGGCCTTTCGGCCCCCGATCCGTAGGTTCAATCTGAAGCCCCGCTCAGAACTCCGTCCAGTCCTGATCCTTCGCGGCCGGTGCTTCGGCAGCACCACCGAAGGCGCGGGCAAGGCTCTGCCCGAGTGCACGGGCCGGCGATGCGACAGGCCTTGCTGTTGCAGAGGCCGATTTTACCGGAGCCTTGCGGATCGGCGCGGCTGGCGCAGGCTGGAAGGCAGGCTTGGCCGAAGACGGACGCGGAGCGGAATATCCGCCGGCGCTCGCCACGGCGGTGCGTGCGCCGCCCATCCTGAACTGGCCAAGCAGGCTGTTCAGCGCTTCCGCTTCGCGGGCCAGCGAATGGCTGGCGGCGGTCTGCTGCTCCACCATGGCGGCGTTCTGCTGCGTGCCCTGATCCATGGTGTTCACGGCCGTGTTGATTTCCTGCAGGCCGGTGGCCTGTTCGCGGGCAGCGACAACGATGGCGCTGACATGGGCGTTGATCTCTTCGACTTCCGAGACAATGAGTTCCAGCGCCTTGCCGGTTTCATCGACGAGATTGACACCGTTTTCTACCTGCTGGCTGGAAGCGCTGATCAAGGTCTTGATTTCCTTGGCGGCATTGGCCGAACGCTGGGCAAGTTCACGGACTTCCTGCGCGACCACCGCAAAGCCCTTGCCGGCATCACCGGCGCGGGCGGCTTCCACACCGGCATTCAGCGCCAGGAGGTTGGTCTGGAAAGCGATATCGTCGATGACGCCGATGATGTTGCCGATTTCGCCCGAGGACTTCTCGATCTCGCGCATGGCGGCAACCGCCTTGCGGACTACAACACCCGACTTTTCTGCACCGGCGCGGGCGCGCTGGACCAGATTGCCGGCATCTTCCGCACCACGGGCGCTATCACGCACGGTGGTGGTGACTTCTTCGAGCGCCGCAGCGGTCTCTTCGATGGAGGCCGCCTGCTGTTCGGTGCGGCGCGACAGGTCGTCGGCGGCGGAGAGCATTTCCGAAGCGCCGGCATTGATGGCGGCTGCGTTCTCGCCGACCGTGCGCAATGCCTGCTGGAGTTTTTCGACGGCGCCGTTGAAATTCACACGAACCGGATCAATCGCAGGCGCAAAAGGCGTTTCAATGCGATAGGAAAGATCGCCATCCGCGAGAGCCGCAAGGCCCTTGCCAAGCTCGGCGCTGGCAAAAGCGCTGGCGGCCTCGTCCCTGGCTTTTTCTTCCTCGGTGCGGCGACGTTCTGCTTCCGTCGCGGAGCGCATGCGATCGGTCTCACCGGCAAGGCGGGCTTTTTCAAGCCCGGCTTCCTTGAAGACCATTACAGCCTTTGCCATCTTGCCGACTTCGTCGCCACGATCCGTGGCCGGAACTTCCGTCGTCAGATCGCCATCGGCAAGCCGGCTCATCGCCGCTGTCATGCCGACGATGGGCGTAACGATGGAGCGCGAAAGCGCCCAGATCAGGATCACGGCGAGAAGGCCGGCGACGGCGCCACCGCCGAGAAGGGCATATTCCAGCTTGCGGGCAGCAGCCTGCTGTTCTGCAGCGTACACGGTGGACAGGCCATTCAGCTGTTCCTTGATCTTGGCGGCCGAGGCACGGAAGCCGTCAAGCTGGCCCTTGGCCTGATTACGGCCGATTTCGATGATTTCGGAAATCGGCGCTTCGGTCGTTTTGCGTGCGGCGATCTGCGGTTCCGCCAGTTCCTTGAAGAACACGGTGGCGGATTTCTGCATGTCGTCGATGGATTTCAGGATGTCCGGCTGGCCGGCAGCAAGGGCGCGCGCTGCATCAAGCTTCTTCAGCATGATATCGCGCTGGGCGAAAACGTCATTATAGGTGCTGTCACTGCGGAACAGCAGGAAGCCGCGCTGATTGACGGCCTGTTCCAGCATGGCTGCCGTCGCGCCATCCACGGCCTGGATGATATCCTTGGTGCGGTTGTTTTCAATCGTGACACGCTCGCTCCCCAGCGTCTGCCAAAATACGACCGCGGAAGCGAGCAGGCACACGCCCATCAAGGCACAGAAGGTGGCTATGAGCTTCAGATTAATGGGGAGATTTTTCAGCGACATCGCAAACTCTCTCGGCGACCCGATGCCTCGGAGCAAGCGTCTGCGCTGCAACGGCCGCAATTTCAGAAATGGGAGAAGATGCCATCATGGCGGGTTCCGACCGGCCGCACGGGCCTTGGCACACCCTGCAATACAAGCCTTTATATTGGATTAATCTGATATGCTGATTTTGCGGCGCAAAAGCCTCATAAGTCCGTGGCTCAGGCGCTGTCGGCTCCGCATCGCGATAAATCGCTTGCATCGGCGGAGTTTGGCAGTCATTGACACGGGATCATGTCCAAAACACCTGAAAATGAACGGCTTGACCAGCTTCTCGTGTCGCTCGGCCACTTCGCCAGTCGCTCGCGTGCGCGCGACGCGATTGCGCGCGGCACCGTGAGCGTCAACGGCAAGACCGTCACCAAACCGAGCCAGACCGTCGCCGGCAATGCCGAGATCGCCATCAGCGATCCAGCGCAGGCCTATGTTTCCCGCGCAGCTCTGAAACTCGTGGCCGCACTCGATCATTTCGGGCTCGATCCTTCCGGCCATCACTGTCTTGACGTCGGCGCTTCCACAGGCGGTTTTACCGAGGTGCTGCTGGAACGGGACGCCAGCCACGTCATCGCCATCGATGTCGGCCACGGGCAGATGCATGCAAGGATCGCGAACGATCCGCGTGTCACCAATCTGGAGGGGCTGAATGCCCGCTTCCTGACGGCGGACGATATCGATGACCAGCCCATCGGCTTCATTGTCTCCGACGTGTCCTTCATTTCGCTGAAGCTCGCGCTCGCCCCCGCGCTCGATCTTGCTGAGCCGGGTGCTCGTGCTGTCCTGCTGGTGAAACCGCAATTCGAGGCAGGGCGTGACGCCATCAGCAAGGCCGGGCTTCTGAAGGAACCCGAAACCGCGCCCGCAGTGGCGGCCGAACTGGAGCGCTGGCTGACGGAGGACATGGGCTGGAAAAGTCTCGGCCTCATTCCCTCGCCGATTTCCGGCGGTGACGGCAATGTCGAATTTCTTCTCGGAGGCGAAAAGCCATGAGCACACAAACCGTCACCATCAAGAGCCTCGGCGCCCAGGGCGATGGCATTGCGCACTGTCCCGACGGCCCGGTCTATGTGCCTTTCGCGTTGCCCGGCGAGACGGTCGCCATCGCCAAGGTGAAGGATCACGGCACCGTCATGTCAATTACGGAAGCCTCACCCGAACGCCGTACACCCGCCTGCCGCCACTTCGGCCCGGAGGGCAAGAATGGCACCTGCGGCGGCTGTTCGCTGCAACATCTCGCCGACGAGCCTTACCATGCATACAAGCGGGAACTGGTGGTCTCGGCACTGAAATCGAAGGGCTTGACGCCCGATGTGGATAATCTCGTCATCTGTCGCCCCAGCGAGCGCCGCCGTGCGGTGTTCGCCGCCCGCAAGACGGAAAAGGGCCTGCTGCTCGGCTTCAGCCAGGCGAACAGCCACCACATCGTCGCCATTGAGGAATGTCCCGTCACCTCGCCCGGCATCGTCTCGCGACTGGATGCCATCCGCGCCATCGGACTTTCAATGGTGGCGAATGCGGAACCCTTCCGGATGACGGTGCTGGAGACCCTTTCCGGCCTCGATATTTCCGTCGACGGCATCAAGTCGGTCAGCGACAAGCAGCGCCGCACGCTCACGGAAACGGTTCTTGCCATGCGCGGCATTGCGCGTGTTTCACTGTCGGGTGAAATACTTATCGAACCCCAGAAGCCGATCATCGAGTTTGGCGGGGTGGCGGTATCGCCCCCGGCCGGCAGCTTCACGCAGGCGACGAAGCAGGCGGAGGACGCCATGGCGGAGCTGGTGCTTGCCCATGTCGGCAAGTCCAAACGCATTGCCGATCTCTTCTGCGGCTCCGGTACATTTGCGCTGCGGCTTGCGCGCGTTGGCAAGGTGCATGCGGTGGAGGCGGAAGACAAGCCGCTGAAGGCGCTGGATTTCGCCGCCCGCAACACGCAGGGCCTGAAGCCGGTCAGCGTCGAGAAGCGCGATCTCTTCCGCCGCCCCCTGATGACAAGCGAGCTCAAGAATTACGACGCCGTCGTCTTCGATCCGCCACGCGCGGGCGCGGAATTCCAGTGCAAGGAACTGGCACGCAGCACGGTAAAGAAGATCGTGGCCGTGAGCTGCAACCCGCTGACACTGGCGCGCGATCTCGCCATCCTGACCGAGGGCGGCTATCGCATCACCCGCGTCACGCCGGTTGACCAGTTCCTGTGGTCGCCGCATGTGGAAGCCGTGGCGACGCTGGAGAAATAAGCAATCCGGGCGGAGAGCCGCTCAGCGACGCTGAGGCAACGCAACGATTCATATGCCCGCAATCCCAACAGCTCTCATTCCTGTGCTTGTCACAGGAATGAGAGTGGAGATGAAGCCTGGAAGTCTTACCAGGTCGTATCGACCGTGCCGTTGCCCACCACGCCCGAGCAGCGGCAGGCACCGCCCACACGGCCGCGCTCCAGCGGGCAGATATAGGGCCGACGGCGGTTGGCGCTGTCCGGGGGGGTGATGACGCAGACGAAACGCGCGCGGCGCTGGCGGTCGCGGTTATTGCCGGAATAGAAGTTCGGACTATCGTCGTCCGTGGACTGCGCCAGAATGACATCGTTGGTGGAAGCCGCTGGAGCGCGTGTTATCGCCGCCGCTTCAGCAATCGTCGCGGCGGATAGGAAGACAGTCAGGGCGAAAACGAAGTGACGCATGTGGGTGGCCTTCGGACAATGACGGTGCGTTATCTAACCCAAGCCATATTGCCCGGTTTCTTAACCGCAAGGAATTCCTGCCCGCACACTTAACGACGCATGAATGCCTCGAAGGCGGCGCGCGCTTCGGCACTTTGCAGCTGCGCGATGAAATGACGACCTTCCTCTTCGATGCGGGTGAGAATATCGGCCGGGTTGCCGCGGACCAGATCGCGAGCGATCTTCAGCGCCTGCTGCGGTTTGGCGGCAAGGCGGGTGGCAAGCGCCAGCGTTTCGGCTTCGACATGTTCCGGGGCAACGACTTTCCAGATCAGCCCGGCCTGCAATGCCTGCTCGGCGGAAAAACCCTCACCCATGGCGAGCAGCGCAAAGGCGCGCTGGTGGCCGATGAGCCTTGGCACGAGCAGGCTGGAGGCCGCTTCCGGCACCAATGCGAGATCCACGAAGGGCGTCTTGAACAGGCTGCGGCTGGAAGCGACCGTCAGGTCGCAATGCAGGTTCAGCGTCGTGCCGATGCCGATGGCGAGCCCATCGACACCGGATACCAGCGGTTTTTCGAAGGCGACCAGCGCTTTCAGAAGTTCGAGGGCGGCGAGCTTGCCCTTTCCACCTGACATGGCGAAGGCGAGAAAATCAGCCATGTCGTTGCCGGCGGAAAAGCAGCCTTCCGTGCCGAGAAAGGCAACGACGCGGATGTCCGGATCCGTATTGGCGGCGTGCAAAGCCTCGGCCATGCGCAGATACATGGCATCGGTGATGGCGTTTTTCTTTTCCGGTCGGTTGAAGCGGATGGTCAGAACGTCAGGCGCATGGCCGACACGCGCGACAAGAATATGGTCGTCCGACATCTGAAGCTCCTCAAGCCAAAACAGTACGGGCGGCGGCAAGGCTCGCCGCGCCTGACATAATGCGGTCCTTCAGCGCCGCCGTTTCCGCCAGCAGGTTTTCCGCCGCGAAACGGCAAAGCGCGGCACGATGCCCGCCCCTGCCATCATCGACAGAGACCAATGCGCCCTTGGCGAGATAAGCGCCCGTCAAGGCCAGACCGAAGAGACGCTGATAGGGCGTGGCGCCCGCAAGTGCCATCTCGGTTTCGCCCGCCTTGATGCGGGAGAGCAGCCAGTCGGTTGCCGTTTCCAGATCGGTGAGGCTGGCATCGAGATAACGGGCGGTCTCTCCGAGATCGTCACGGTTCGATGTGGCCGTGCGGGCGGCGATCTCACGCAGTTCGGCGATGAAACCGCGCACCTGCGCGCCCTCGGAGAGCGGCAACTTGCGCAGGACCAGATCGATGGCCTGAATGCCGTTGGTGCCCTCGTAGATCGGCGCGATGCGGGCATCACGCAGATAACGCGCCGCGCCGGTTTCCTCGATGAAGCCCATGCCGCCATGCACCTGAATGCCCATGGATGCAACATCGACACCGGCATCGGTGGAAAAGGACTTGGCGATCGGTGTCAGAAGGGCAGCGCGCTCCTGCCAGTGAGCGCGCTGCCGGGCGTCTTCAGTCGCATGCGCCATGTCGATGGCGTGCGCGCAGCTGAAGGAAATCGCCCGTGATCCTTGCGTCAGCGCCTTCATTGTCAGAAGGGTTCTCACGATATCAGGATGTTCGATGATCGGGCTCATGCCCGAACCCTGCCAGCCGGGCGCCTTACCCTGCGTGCGTTCCCTCGCGTATTCGATCGCCTTCTGGGTCGCCGCCTCGCAGATCGCCACGCCCTGCATGCCAACGGCAAGGCGGGCGTTGTTCATCATGGTGAACATGCAGGCGAGGCCTTTGTTCTCCTCGCCGACCAGCCAGCCGAGCGCACCCTTTTCGTCACCAAATTTGCCGTCACCGAAGATCATGGTGCAGGTCGGCGAACCGTGAATACCGAGCTTGTGTTCGAGAGAGTGGCAGAAAAGATCGTTGCGGCTGCCCGGCGCGCCGTTTTCATCGGGCAGGAATTTTGGCACGAGGAACAGCGAAATGCCACGCGTTCCCGCCGGCGCATCCGGAAGACGGGCGAGAACGAGGTGGATGATATTATCAGCCGCGTCGTGTTCACCCCAGGTGATGAAAATCTTCTGGCCGAAGATGCGGTAGGTGCCGTCACCATTGCGCTCCGCCCGGGTCTTCAGGACACCAAGATCGGAACCCGCATGCGGCTCGGTCAGGTTCATCGTGCCGGTCCATTCGCCGGAGACGAGTTTCGGCAAATAGCTTCGCTTGAGATCGTTGCTGCCGTGGGCGACGATGGCTTCCACCGCACCCATTGTCAGCGTCGGCGCCAGCGCAAAGGCCATGGAGCCGGAATTCCACATTTCGAGCGCTGCAACATTCAGCATATGCGGCAGGTTCTGGCCGCCGAATTCTTCCGGGGCAGTCAGGCTGTTCCAGCCCGCCGCCGCCCAGCGACGGTAAAGATCGGCCCAGCCATCGGGCGTCGTCACCTTGCCATCGGCAAGTTTTGCGCCCTGACGGTCCCCGATTTCGGCGAGCGGCGCGACCTCTCCGGTGGCGAAACGTCCGGCTTCCTCCAGAATGGCATCGACGAGATCTTCACTCAGATCTCCCAGCACACCCCTGGAAAGCGCGTCTCCGAGACCCGCTACATGTTTGAGTGTAAAGGCGATATCATCCACCGGCGCGCTATACATCCTGCCTCCTCCCGAAGCTCTTGTATCCTGCTACTGCCTTCGGGCTAAATGATTTTTACGTAAACGTCAATTTGAAAATTCCCGGTATTTCGACGGACTTGTTATAAAACTGTCATATGAATTTGCTCAGCATGTTGACGGTGCCCTGACGCGCTCCTTTCGCCTCCTCCCGGTGCGACGGGCACCCCTCTCCTCCCATCCCGCCGGTCAGGACTGCCACGATGGACCTCATAACGCCCACCATTCCCGGCCTCGTGTGGGCCTATCAATTTCAACCCGGGAAGGCCCCATGCCGCAGGCTGGCGCCCGATGCCGGCTTTGACGAGATGGCGGGACGCGACGGGTTCTTCTGGCTGCATCTCAATCTCGCCGATCAGCGCGTGGCGGGTTTTCTGGAGACGGTTGAGGGTCTCGATCCGGCAGCACGGGCAAGCCTCACCACCCACGAAACGCATCCGTCCATTGTTGTCGACGAAAAATCGCTCTACGGCACCCTGGTCGATTTCCAACGGGAATTCGACAAGGAAACGCGCGATTTCGGCTGGCTGCATTTTGCGGTGAGCGACCGTTTCATCATCACCACCCGCCTTCAGCCGCTGCATTCGGTAGACCGGCTAAAGGCGGCGGTCGACAAGAACTCCAACCGCTATCTCACACCTTCCCACGTCTTCGAAGGCCTTGTCGCCGAATTCCAGCGTTCGCTGATCAATCTGGTCATGGAGACGACGGAAGAACTGAACGCCATCGAGGATCTGGTCTATGACAGCGAGACCCGCGACGAAAGGCGACGCCTCGCACCGCTGCGCCGCACGGTGGTGCGCCTGCACCGGCATTTACGCACCGTCCTCACCCTGATGCGGCGGGCTTCGGCAGCGGATGACGACGAGATGCCTGACGGTTTCGAGGATGTCGCCTCACGGCTGATGGGGCGCCTCGAGGCTGTCGATCATGACGTCTATGCCCTGCAGGAGCGCGCAAGGCTGCTTCACGAAGAAATCGATTCAAAACTCTCGTCTGAAACCAACCGGCATCTCTATATACTGTCGCTGATGACGGCGTTCCTGCTGCCACCGTCGCTGGTAACCGGCTTTTTTGGCATGAACACGGATGAGCTGCCGTTCACGGTCGGGACCGGTGGCACCATGGCGGCCAGCATCTTCATCGTCATCTCGGTCGTGCTCGCCTGGTTCGTGTTGAAACGCGCGCGTATCCTCTGACAGCAAAAAACCGTCCGGTCGAAACCGGACGGCTCTGTAAATCCCGGTCTTGGCCAACCTATCAGCCGTAGGGCGAATAGCAGGTCTGGCGCGGACCGTTATACGGCTGGAACGTGTTGCTATAGGCGTCGTAGGAGCGATAGCGGCCATAGCACCAGTTCACATGCGCCTGGCTCATGCCGCCACGGCGGACCGGACGATACTCACGATAGACCGGGCGCGGGCGATATTCCGGCACCGGACGGTAGACTTCGCGAGGCTGCGAAAGAGCGCCGCCTATGATTGCGCCCGTTGCAAATGCTGCGAGCGGGAACCAGTAACCGTCATGGTGGCGGTAACCCGGACGATAATCGCGGTAACCGCGGTGACCGCGATACCAGCCGCGACGATCGCCCCAGCCGTCACGGTCACGCCAATATTGCACGTTCACGATATTCTTGCTGGCATCGTTGCCCGAGGTCTCAACGCTCTTCGGCGCTACAGGCAGGGGCATGGCGGCTTCGGCCGGAACAATCGCTCCTGCAACCACGATTGCAGAAAGACCGACAGCCAGGATATTCTTCACATAGCTTTTCATCTGACTTCCTCCATTCACGACGGTCGACAGGCCGTAAGACGTGAATTTCTGTTGTTCGATTCCGCCTTTGTCCGGGCGGTGTCGTATACTTCTACAGCCTAGGGACGTGTGGCTGAACCTACGATTAACGGTACGATCACGCTTCGTTTATCAAAACCACGGCGTTTCAGGGCCAGACAAAAGCCCGGTAGAGACCGGGCTTCTGCTTGTGCAATTAGCGGCTGTAAGGCGATACGCAAATGCGACGCGGACCGCTGTTGGGCTGGTAGGTGTTGTCGTAGGCACGATACGAGCGCCAGCGATTCTGACACCAGGATACATGGCTGCCGCCATAGGCCGGACGGGGTTGCTGAATCGCGCCGCCGATGATGGCGCCGGTGGCGAAAGCGGCAAGCGGGAACCAGTAGCCGTTATGATAACGGTAACCCGGACGGCGGTCGCGGTAACCACGGTGGCCATTATAATAGCCGTCACGCGGCGGGCGCGGGCGATACATGCGGTCGCCGTGGCGGCGATCATGTCGACGGTCCCATTCGCGATATTGCACCTGCACGACATTGTCGGTGGAAACCGCCGGCTTCTGGATCGGCACAGGAACCTGGAACGCCTGCGACGGCGTAAAGCTGGTCAGGAACACGACGAGGGCCGTGGCGACACTCGTTGTCCGGAAATTTATCATGATCTTCCTCCGTTTGCTTCAGCGCGTTGACCCACGCTTTTCACCCACTCACTCTTTTCGGAGATTAGGGTCAGCCCGCTTCATGCCCGAGAAGAATTGGATGACGTGCAAACGAATTTACGGAAATTTGGTTCCAGACAATGGTAATGGAAGGAAAGCCTCAAACGCCTGCCGGCATCATGCCTCCACCTTGACATCGGTCAAAGGCCGCGAGCAGCAGGCGAGAATATAGCCCTCCTCGATTTCCTCATCGAGAATGCCGCCATTGTGGTTCATCTCCACCTCGCCGGAAAGTTTCAAGACCCGGCAAGTCCCGCAGATGCCGGATTCACAGGCTGCGCCGATCCGCACACCGGCTGCACGCGCCGTCATCAGAACGGTCTGCCCGGGCTGGCAGGGCATTTCTTTCCCGGAAAGGGTAAAGCCCACCATCGACAACGCTTCGCCATCATCGGTGAGAACACTCTCGCCGACGGCGACGGGAGCAGCAGGCGAGAAGCTTTCCTGATGGTAACGGCCCATGTCGAAGCCGGAGGCTTCAAGCATGGAGCGGACGGCGGCCATGAACGGCTCCGGCCCGCAGCAGAAGACGGTACGCTCCATGAAGTCATGGGCGAGCAGCGCGATCTTGGCCTTGTCGACCATGCCCTTCAGGCCGGACCACAGATCGGTGCGTCCACATTTCTCGACAATGAAGCCGAGCGACAGGTTCGGCATGAAGCGGGCGAGATATTCCAGCTCGTGACGGAAGACAATATCGCCGGGTGTACGCGAGCAATTGATGAAGGCAATGTCGCTTTGCGGGGCGCGGTCGCTCATGTCGCGCACCATCGACATCATCGGCGTGACGCCGGAGCCCGCGGAGATGAAGAGATACTTGTCCCCGGGATGCTTGACGTAGGAAAAATCGCCGAGCGGACCGAGCGCCCGGATCTTCATGCCGGGCTTCAGATTGTCGAACATCCAGCGCGTGCCGATACTGTTGGCCTGCGCCTTGACCGTGACCGACAGTGAATAGGGCCGCGACGGGCTGGATGACAATGTGTAGGTGCGGTAAAGCGGCTCCTTGCCCACCGGCAGTTCCAGCGTGACGAACTGGCCCGGCAGATAACGGAACCAGTTCTGATCCTCGGAGCGGAACAGGAACGTCATCACATCCTGTGTTTCGGGGGTTACCGAAATACATTCCAGCAGCTGGAGCTTGTCGCTCCACGGCTTCATCTCGTCAATATGCTTATATGTCACGACCATGTTCATCTTCACGCTACAGCCGAAAGCCGGGCCTTGTCGCCGGACAGCCGGTCGATCATGAAATCGGCGTACCAGTTGACGAACTGCATCACGCCGCCCTCGTCCTCCATGGAGTAAGGGCCGGGCTCATAAGCGGGCGAGCGGATGCCGAAGGCATTTTCCTCGACGATGCGGCGGTCCTGATCGTTGGTTTCGTTCCAGACATGGGTGAGATCCTCAAGATCGTAATCCACGCCCTCCACCGCATCCTTGTGCACCAGCCATTTGGTGGTAACCATCGTCTCGTTGGCGCTGAGCGGCAGCACGCGGAAGGAGATGGTGTGGTCGCCGAGGAAGTGGTTCCAGGTCGTCGGGTAATGGAACAGGAGCAGCGCGCCGATATGGCTGATGCTGACATCGTCCGACAGCGGCCGGCGCACGGCGCGTTTTCCCGACATTGTGTAGCTTTCCGCTTCGCCGATCAGCGGCATGCGCGCCACGCGGAACTGGCCCTTCGGGTCAATCTTGAAACGGCTGGGCAGGCCGGCTGCTTCGCAGCGTGCCCAGTGGCCGCCGATCTCGGGGTCGCTTGCCCCTCCATCCGTTCCCGTCACGCTCGGGTTTTCGGGATAGGTACGGCAGAGTTCCGGATGGTTGGCGGCGCAATGGTAGCACTCGCGGTTGTTTTCCCAGACGAGCTTCCAGTTACCCTTTTCGATGATGGTGCTCTCATGCGCGACCTTGGCTTCCCATATGCGGTGCGGCGCCATGTAGCTTTCCACTTCGGCGCGCATGGGCTCAAAATCCGCCGGCTGATCGGCGAGGCAGATGAAGACGTAGCCAGCGACGGTTTCGCAGGCGACAGGCTTCAGGCCGAAATCGCCCTTGTCGAACTCCTCGCCCATGTGGCGGGCAAAAAGCAGCTTGCCGTCAAGATCGTAGGTCCACTGGTGATAGGGACAGACCAGACGCGCCGACTGGCCCTTCTGCGTGGTGCAGACGCGGGAGCCGCGATGGCGGCAGGAATTGTGGAACGCGCGGATTTGCCCGTCGCGGCCACGAACGATGACGACCGAATAGGCGCCGACCTGCACGGTGAAATAGCTGCCGGACTTCTGTACCTCACAATCATGGCCGACAAACAGCCAGTCGCGATACCAGATGGTCTCCATATCCAGCTTGAAGTAATCCGGGTCCGTGTAGAAGGGCTGTTCCAGGCTAAAACCTTCGCGGCGGTTTTTCAGCTGGCGCAATACGGTATCACGCAATTCCATGGCCAAATCCTCGATCAAACCGCCCTGCCCGACACCATTTGCGGGGGCTGCGGAAGCATGTTCTCATCTAATCATCGGCGGTCATTTGCGGCAGCACAGACAGCGACATCGGCTTCCGCATTGGCGACAAATTGCGACATGTCCGAACGGCGTCTTGAGGCCATTCCACTGCAAAATCCGGCAACTATTTACCGCCTGCAACGACGTCGCAATATGACGCATGATGGCGCAGCCACTGCCCACCCATCAAAAAACAGGGGCTGCAGCGCAACGGAGTATTAACGCACCCTAAATTATCTTACCGGATCGACAGCAACGAGGGTGTTCCCGGTGGAGAAGGCGACACGCATACGCTATTTCGATGCGAGCAGGCATTCGGTCACACCGATACGCTCGAAGACCGCGCATTCCGATTTTTTGCGGACAGGGCGCATCAGCCGTTACGAAGAGCGGTGGCTGCCGAAAGAACGCGTCTACTACAGCCATGACGAAGTGGCTGCGCTGACCGGGCGAAAGCTGGAAGCTGCCGCCGATGCCACCCACAGCCGCCTGAACGGTTTTCACCAGTCCATCCGTTTTCCGAAGATGGTTTTTCACCATCTGCTGAATGACCGGCCGCATCTGGGTTATTGCCACGTCACGGCGGCGACGACCAGCTTCGATGCAGAGCGTCATGTGCTATGGTCCTTCTATTTCGCGAATTTCTTCGCGGAACTGAGCGGTGCCGAAAACTTCTTCGAAAATATCGATGCGCGTTATTCGAGGATGTATTTCGCTGTCGCCATCAACGCCCTTCCCGATCAGGAAATCGCCGTCGATACATCCGTTCATCGCGGCGGCCTGCTGTTCCAGACCCACGATCCGCGCGTGGCGCTGAAAAACGTCCTCATGCTCGGCGCGCGCTCGGAGGAGATGCGCAGGATCATCAAGGCGATATAGCAGCGACAAAGCCCCCAGGGACTTCATCTTTCTTTCTTAGGCATGTCGTTGTCCCGAAACCGACGACCAGTTTCGGACAATGTGCATTAGCGCTTTCCATTCTGCCCGGAAATACGCTATTGACCGCCCTGAAAGGCAGCATCATGGCGCGTCATATCCATATTGAAAACGAGCGGGAAACCGCCCTTCAAGCAGCCGTCACGGAGCTTGCCGCCGGCCAGCCGATCGCCCTGCCGACGGAAACCGTTTACGGCCTTGCCGCCGATGCCACCAACCCTGCGGCCATTGCCCGTATCTACGAGACCAAAGGCCGGCCGCAATTCAACCCGTTGATCTGCCACATGGCAGATATCGCCATGGCGGAACGTTACGCCATTTTCGATCCCATGTCGCTTGATCTTGCACAGGCCTTCTGGCCCGGCCCGCTGACACTGGTGCTGCCGCTGAAACCGGCAAGCGATATTCATGCGCTGGCGACGGCCGGGCTCGATACGGTCGGCATTCGCGTACCGCAAGGTTTTGCCGGCGATCTTATCCGCCGGTTCGGCAAACCGCTCGCAGCCCCCAGCGCCAATAGTTCCGGCAAGATCAGCCCGACAAGCGCCGCCCATGTGGAGGCCGATCTCGGTCAGAAAATCAACCTCATTCTCGACGGCGGGGCGGCTTCGGTCGGCGTCGAATCCACCATCGTCAAGGTGGAGGAAGATGGAAGGGTGCGTCTGCTTCGTCCTGGCGGCGTCGTCACGGCCGAAATAGAGCGTGTTGCGGGCAAGCGGCTTGAACGTTCTGAAAAAGCGTCGGCGGCCATCGAGGCGCCAGGCATGCTCGCTTCGCATTATGCCCCCGGCGCCACCGTGCGCCTCAACGCCACATCGGTTTCGCCTGGCGAAGCGTTGATCCGGTTCGAAGGTATCCCGGTTTCGGGTGAAGAGACCGCCCGCGCCGTTTTCGATCTCAGCCCCTCCGGCGATCTTTCCGAGGCCGCCGCCAACCTGTTCGATTACCTCAAGGCCGCCGATGCAAGCGGCGCAGACAGCATCGCCATCACCAACATTCCCACTCACGGTCTTGGAGAGGCGATCAATGACCGCCTTTCCCGCGCCGCCGCACCGCGGAGCTGAGGCCCGCCGACCATTCGCCCACCGTTTCAAATGACAGAGAGACGCCTGATGACAACCGTCCCCTCCTCCGACATCCTCGACCGATTTGCCGCCATTGTCGGAGACAGGAATGTGGTGCGCGATGCGGCAGAGATGGCCCCGCGGCTGGTGGAAAATCGCGGGCTTTATCGTGGCGCTTCGCCGTTGCTCCTCAAACCCGGATCGGTCGAGGAAGTATCGGCCATCCTGAAGTTCGCCAGCGAGACGGGTACCCCAATCGTGCCGCAGACGGGCAACACCGGCCTTGTCGGCGGGCAAACGCCGCGCGCCGGGGGAACTGACATCATTCTTTCGCTGGAGCGCATGAACCGCATTCGCGACATCGATCCCGTCGCCAATATCATCGTTGCCGATGCCGGCTGCATTCTCGATGACATCCATAAAGCCGCCGATTCGGTTGAACGCATGTTTCCGCTGTCGCTCGGCTCTCAGGGGTCCTGCCGCATCGGCGGCAATCTCGCCACCAATGCCGGCGGTACCGCAGTGCTTGCTTATGGCAATATGCGCCAGCTCTGCCTCGGGCTCGAAGTGGTGTTGCCGACAGGCGAGATCTGGAACGGGCTGCGCCGGCTGAAAAAGGACAATACCGGTTACGATCTGCGTGATCTCTTCATCGGCTCCGAAGGCACGCTCGGCATCATCACCGGCGCGGTGCTGAAGCTTTTCCCGAAGCCACTCGGCCATCAGGTGGCCTTCGCCGGGCTGACCTCAACCGAAGATGCGCTGAAGCTGTTCGAGATGGCGTCAAACCTCTGCGGCACGGCGCTGACCGGCTTCGAGCTCATGCCACGGATTGGCGTGGAGTTTACCGCCAGACATATTCCCGGCGTGCGCGATCCCCTGGAACAGCCCCATGACTGGTACGCACTCATCGACATCTCCACCTCCGATTCGGCCGAGACGGCGGATACGATGATGCAATTGCTGCTGGAGCGTGGTTTTGAGGCCGGGCTGGTCGAGGATGCCGTGATCGCCGCCTCCGAAGCCCAGCGTCAGGCACTGTGGCACATGCGCGAGAGCATGTCGGATGCGCAGAAGCCGGAGGGCGGCTCCATCAAGCACGATGTCTCCGTCCCGGTTTCCAGAATACCGGAGTTCATGGCGACGGCGGAAAAGGCGGTTCTTGCTGCCATCCCGGGCGCCCGTGTCTGCGCCTTCGGCCATCTGGGCGACGGCAACATCCATTACAATATTTCCCAGCCGGTGGGGGCGGACAAGGCGCAATTCCTCGCCCGCTGGCGGGACATGAACGAAATCGTGCACGGCATCGTGCTGTCGCTGGGCGGTTCGATTTCCGCCGAACACGGCATTGGCCAGTTAAAGCGCGACGAACTGGCCGCCATCCGGCCCGGCATCGAAATGGAGCTGATGCGGCGCATCAAACACGCATTCGATCCCGCCGGAATCATGAACCCCGGTAAGGTGCTGGCGGAATAACCCTTCCCGCCTCAGGCCGAAGCCCGCAATGCCCAGGCGGGCACCATTTCCGCATTCAGCCGGCGCGGCTTCTGCGCGCCGACAAATTGCGTCAGGCTCATGCCTGATTTCGCAATCGACATCGCGTGCTTCTTCGGCAGGAGATAACCATGCTCCAGCGGCGGGGTGCGGCGCAGGACACGGCTGAAAACATTCCGCCGGTGATAACGTGATGGGGAAAAGCGCGCTGGCTGTTCGCAGATCGCGACATATTCCAGGATTTCATCGATCCAGCCTGCCTGCGGGCGTGCGCCCGGCTCGATCAGCAGCAACCAGCCGCCACGCGCGGACTTGACGATATCCTCCAGTTCCCATTGCCCATAAAAACGGCAGCCGGCCGCATCGGCCACACGCGACGATCCATCGCGCGAACCGTGATCCAGAATCACCACATCGCTTACAAGCCCTTCCACGGCACCGGTGACAAGCGCAGACAGCGTATGCGCCAGTTCCGGCTCCTGATCCCGGCATTCCATTATGACTGTCAACATGTGCATAGCTCTAACGCATCGCACAATAAATTGCCACCATGCTCGTCGCGGTAAAATCCGCGGGGGTTTATGTCGCTTTCCGCGATCTCAGGTGCCGGCGTGCCCGTCCTGGCGCTGGCCCCGGCAGTACAAAAGGAGCCAAATTTACAATTTTGTTCTTGTATTGTTCTCATTCGTGATGTAGGAATTTAATCATTCGAGGGGCGATGAGGCCTCTCCGGATGGAAACGGTTTAGGGCGTTCAGCGTGCCTCGAAAGGCGTGCGACGTCTTGGGAGCATCCAGATGAGAAATCATTCGCTTTCGGGGCAGGCTGCCTTCCAGCCGAGCCATATGCCTGACATTGCCAATGCGCTGGCCGATGCATCCGGCCTGCGCATCGAGATTGACCGTCGCCGCGGCCGCGGTGCGGGGCTCAATCCCGATGGACGTTTCGAAGCCTTGCAGCGTGAGGTCTTCGACGATGGCTGGCAGACGCTGGAAGAGATGCCGGAATTCCGCACCGAGGTGCAGGTGGAAAAGCCACGCAGCATCATCACCCGCAATGAATCGCCCGATATCCCCTTCGATCGTTCCATCAATCCATACAGGGGCTGCGAACATGGCTGCATTTACTGTTTTGCCAGGCCCACTCACAGCTACATGGGCCTTTCGGCCGGACTTGATTTCGAGGCCAAGCTGTTTGCCAAGCCTGATGCGGCCAAACTTCTGGAACGGGAACTGGCGAAACCCGGCTACAAGGCGCGGGTAATCGCCATCGGCACCAATACCGACCCTTACCAGCCGATTGAGCGCGAATGGCGCATCATGCGGCAGATACTGGAAGTGCTGGCCAAGGCTGATCATCCCGTCGCCATCGTCACCAAATCGGCGCTGATCAAGCGGGATATTGATATTCTCGCGCCAATGGCAAAAAAGGGGCTCGTCAAGGTCGGCATTTCCGTCACGTCGCTGGATCGCAAGCTTTCGCGCACGATGGAGCCGCGCGCCGCCACGCCGGAGAAGCGGCTGGAGGCCGTCAAGGCGCTGACGGATGCCGGAATTCCGGTGGCGGTGATGATGGCACCCGTCATCCCGGCGCTTAACGATCATGAAATCGAGCGCATTCTTGAGGCCGGCAAGGCTGCTGGCGCGACCGAGGCTTCCTATGTGCTTTTGCGGCTGCCGCTGGAGGTAAGCCCGCTGTTCCGTGACTGGCTGCTGCGCAACTATCCGGACCGTTACCGTCATGTCATGTCGCTGGTGCGCTCCATGCGCGACGGCAAGGATTATGACGCGGAGTTCGGCAAGCGCATGAAGGGTGATGGCCCTTATGCCTGGCAGATCGGCAGGCGATTCGAGATGGCGACCAAAAGACTTGGTCTCATCCGCCGCGGCATCAACCTGCGTGACGACCTGTTCGTGCCTCCGGGCGGTGCCGGGGTGCAATTGTCTCTGCTTTGAGAGCCGCATGGTGAAAGTGACTGAAGGTAATGAATGCCCGTGATGAACCAGACGCTACCCTCGGGCTCGACCCTGGAACGTGAACCGAGCGCGGCAGGATCGGATCAAGCCCGAGAGGACATCGAGCATGGGGTAACGCGCCGACAATACGAGGTGCTGTGAGCTTTTAATAAACGGAATTCAAATGACAGGAGCAACCGTCTCATCGTGTTGCTCTCGACGAAATGCCCGGCTGGTTTTCCCTGGCCCGCCGGACATCGCCCCTGGAACCGCCGCCTCGCGTGCGATCGTTTTTCCTCCGCCGCCCTGCTGGAGGATAAAAGGTCATGACGACCTTGGGCACGGTGAGCCACGCCCCTTGACCCCGGCTCATCTTGCCTGTCATCGCCCGCTTCCGGGGGCTTGCAGGAGATCGGGTGTGTGTGCCAGTTTCGCCGCATGAAACGCACGGCCACACCCGATTCTCCTGCCCTTTTTGATCTTGCCGATACCGGCCCGGATTTCTCGTTCGAACTGGAAGCGCGAAAGAAGGGCCTCTGGCCGGTCGCCGGCACGGACGAGGCAGGGCGTGGCCCGCTCGCCGGCCCTGTGGTTGCGGCCGCCGTCATTCTCGATCCGGACAATATTCCTGACGGAATGGATGATTCCAAGAAACTGACGAAGCAAAAGCGCGAGAGCCTGTTCGTCCAGATCATGGAAACCTCGATCGTATCGGTCGCCTCCTCCGGCCCGGGCCTGATCGACACGATGAATATCCTGCGCGCCAGCCTCGACGCCATGCGCCGCGCAGTCCTCGGACTCGAAATTTCCCCCGCCCTCGTACTGGCCGACGGCCGCGACAGGCCGCCAGGCATCACCTGCGAAGCCAAGGCCGTCATCAAGGGCGATTCCCGCTCCCTCTCCATCGCCGCCGCCTCAATCGTAGCCAAGGTGACCCGCGACCGGATGATGGAACGCGCGGGTGTGGTGCATTCATCCTATGGCTTCGAAGGCCATGCCGGTTACGGCACACCGGCCCACCTGCGCGCCATCGAAAGCCACGGGCCCTGCGCGCTGCACAGGATGAGCTTTCGGCCACTGAAGCGGGATTGAGACAAATGGTGAAGTTCTGGCCGCAGCGCGGACGTGACGGCGGCGCCACCTGAGGACATCTCTAGTCCGGCGGTCCAAAGAAATGCTCACTTCATTTGCTTTGAGACGCGGTGATCACTTGGGCCGGAGCAATGTCCTCGGCCAGAAGCGCGCTAACGGAATCCCCCGAATTAATCCGGCGCATTGCTTCGGCGAGAGCCGGTGCGACAGACAACACGGTAAGCTTGGGAAGGCGCTTTTCGGCAGCGATGGGCACCGTGTTGGTGCACACGATCTCAAGCACGTCCGGTTCCGCGGCAAGCCGGGCAACTGCAGAGCCAGCGAGAATTCCGTGCGTGGTGGCGATCCGGATGGTGCGTGCGCCGTGGGCCCGCAGATGTTGGAGCAGCTCAAGAATGGAGCCACCGCTGGCGATCTCGTCATCGAGCACAATGACGTCGCGATTTCGGATATCGCCGATCAGCGCCGAGATGCGCACTTGGGTATCGCTCACCCGTTCTTTGGCGCCGGCCGCGACAGGCACATTCAGCCGCTTTGCAAAGGCGGCCGCGTTCTTGGCATTGCCAAGGTCGGGGGAAACGACGACAGCCCGGCTGAGATCATAACGGAAGAAATAATTGGCGAGCTCGCCCAAGGCGTGGAGCTGATCAACAGGCACGCTGAAAAAGCCGTGGACCTGGGGGGAATGCAGCGTCATGGTGAGCACGCGGCTGGCACCTGCCGTAACTAGGAGATCTGCGACCAGCCGACCGCCGATGGAGATCCTTGGCGCATCTTTCTTATCGGAGCGAGCATAGGAAAAGTGCGGAATGACTGCGGTGATGCGTGAGGCCGACGCACCACGCGCCGCATCGAGCATCAAGAGCAGCTCGATCAGGTTTTCCTGCACAGGCGCACTGAGCGGTTGGACGATAAAGACATCTTGCTCCCGGCAGTTTGCCTGCAGCTGGACCTCAAGGCAATCGTTGGAGAAGCGCTTAGTGCGCACCGGATGCAACGGCACGCCGAGGTGGGAACAAATTTCCTTCGCAAGTTCGGGATGCGCACTACCGCTGAAGATGGCTATCTGGTTCAACGAGAACTCTCCCCTTAACTGTCCAGCTTATGATAGTTGCCTCTGTCATAGTCAACCCTTTGCGGGCAGTGTTGCTAAGGGCCTTCCGATGCTTTCGGTGCGTCCAAACCATGCCAAGTATTGGAGCAAAGCGATGAGCAATCTGCATCAAAAACATTGCAGCCAGTTACCGCCACCCTAAGAGAAATGCCTGTTAGCGAATGCCGCATTTTCGTAGTGCAGGCGGCACCCAATCGTAACCAGCTTTATCACCTCAAACAAAAAACCCCTCGCGGCGGGGCCGGAGGGGTTTTGAACAATACCGAGATAAATCTCAGTTCAGTTTCGACTTCACTTCGCCGATCGTGGCGGTGAAAAGCTTGGCCTTTGCGGCGGCCGTCGTCTTTTCGGCCAGCAGCTTCTCGGAAGCGGCAATGGCGATGTCGACGGCGGCGGCGCGGACGGCGCCGATGGCGTCTTCTTCGGCCTGCTTGATCTTCTGTTCCGAGAGGGCCGTGCGGCGGGCGACGAATTCTTCCGTCTTCTGCTTGGCCTCTTCCGTCAATGCGGCGGCTTCGCGTTCAGCGGCGGCAACGATGCCGGCGGCTTCGGCTTCGGCTTCCTTGCGCTTGCGCTGATATTCGGCCAGCAGGTGCTGGGCCTCTTCACGCAGGCGCTTGGCTTCAGCCAGCTCGTCCTGAATATTCTGCGCGCGCTCGTCCAGAGACTTGGAGAGCATGCCCGGAACCTTGAGATAGGCGATCAGGACGAAGAAAAGGACGAGACCGACGAGAGCGAAAAATGATGCATCAAATGCCATATCAGGCTCCCTTCACGTTCGAAGCGGCGGCAATCGCTGCCTTCACGTCCGTGTCCTTGACCTTTGCGCCAACCAGCTGGTCGACGATTGCGGTCGCGGTTTCTTCGGCGATGGCGCCGACATCGGCGAAAGCCTGGTCCTTGATGCCGGCAATGCGCTTTTCGGCGGCGGCAAGCTTTTCGGCGAGACCGGCTTCAATAGCCGCGCGATCGGCATCGGCCTTCGCCTTGGCGGCGTCACGGGCCGCGGCGCCGATCGAGCTTGCCTTGGCGCGGGCTGCCGCGAGTTCTTTTTCATAGGTTTCGACGGCAGCGTCAGCTTCAGCTTTCAGCCGTGCCGCTTCGTCGAGATCCTGTGCGATGCGTCCATGACGGTTTTCCAGAATGCCGCCGACGCGCGGAACGATGACCTTCTGCATGAGCAGGTAGAAAAGGCCAAACGTAATCGCCAGCCACAGGACCTGCGATGCATAAGTAGACTGGTCGAACGGCGGGAAAACGCCGGAAGAACCGTGCTCGGCGCCATGCGCTACACCGGTTTCCGTGTGCGTGGCTTCCGGTTGCGGCTGGCCAACGGCCGGAGTTTCCGTATGCGTTTCACCTACGGTCGGTGCTGACTGGGCATAAGCCTCGGTCACGAACATGCTCACCTCCAGGGGGACTGCAAATGCGAAGGATCACGGCACGCTATGTTGCGGGCCGTGATCCAGACCTGATGCCGATATTAGACAGCGAACAGGAGAAGGAGAGCAACGAGCAGCGAGAAGATGCCCAGAGCTTCCGTAACGGCGAAGCCGAATACCAGACGGCCGAACTGGCTGTCGGCAGCAGAGGGGTTGCGCAGTGCGCCGGACAGGTAATCACCGAAGATACGGCCGAGTGCGAGGGACGTACCAGCCATGCCGAGGCATGCGAGACCTGCGCCGATGTACTTTGCTGCTTCCGCTTCCATGTGAGACTCCTTGAGATATTGGTTGTTGCGGCTGTTTTTGACGCCCGTTGCCGGGGCCAGCGACTTTACTTCTCAGTGACCACCATGCACGGCGTCGTTCAGGTACATGCAAGTCAGTACCGCGAAGACGTAAGCCTGCAGGAAGGCAACGAGAAATTCGAGAGCGGTCATGGCGACCGTCATGATGAGAGGCAGGACTGCACCGCCGACGCCGAGCGCGCCAAGCGCGCTCATGGAGGCGACGAAGCCTGCGAAAACCTTGAGCGTGATGTGGCCGGCCAGCATGTTCGCGAAAAGACGAACGGAAAGGCTGATCGGGCGCGACAGGAAGGAGATCATTTCAATCGACGCCACAAGCGGCAGAAGCGCCTTGGGCACGCCGGAGGGGGCGAAAATGCCGAAGAAATGCAGACCGTGCTTATAAAAACCGTAAACCACGACCGTGCCGATGACGAGGCAGGCGAGCGCGAAGGTGACAATGATCTGGCTGGTGACCGTGAAGAAATACGGGAACATGCCGAGCAGGTTTGCCGTCAGCACGAACATGAACAGCGAGAAAACGAAGGGGAAGAACACCATACCCTTCTTGCCGGCGCCTTCGCGCAGCATGGAGGCGATGAACTCATAGGACATTTCGGCAACGGACTGCATGCGGGTGGGGATCAGGCCGCGGTTCGACGTTGCGAAATAAAGGAAACCGGAAGCAGCAGCCACGGTCGCGACCATGAAGAGCGACGCATTGGTGAAGGAAAAATCGACGCCGCCAATTTCGATCGGAATGATCGGCTGCACCAAGAACTGATGGGTCGGATCGTTTGCCACCGGCTGCCCTCTTTACCTGTCGCCGACTGTCGCGGCATCTCAACTGTAAGGAAAAACAGCCTCAAAGGCCGCGTTTTCCACCCTCGTCTCGTCTGTCCGCCTTCTCAAGCAGCGGCGGCTTGGCCACCGCGCCCGTCGAACGCAACACATTCAATACGCCTGCGCAGAAACCGAGAAGAAGAAGAACGATCATCCCCCACGGCGTCGTGCCGGCAAAATAGTCCAGAAGATAACCCAGCATAGCGCCGACCACGATGGCCGAAATGAACTCCGATGAGAGCTTAACCGCCATCGCAAAGCCTTTCCGGCTCTCCGCAGCGTTGGTCTCCGCCCTCACTTCCGCCTCATCCTCCGCCTTCACCTTTGCCAACTCGTCAGCAAGGCGTTTGCGGCGCTCGTCCAGACTATCGTCACGGTTGCCAGTCATCTTAAAATCCCACCCATTTTCTCCGTTCCAGCCATGCCAGAACCCTTTGGAGTTGTAAACGGTGACGGATTAAGCCTGTTCCAGCCCGCTCTGAAGTCGCGCGCAACATAGTTTTAGGGGCTTCTCTAGTCAAGGCACTGCGAGCGGTTGTTTAGGCACAAATTAATCATGCAAAAACAATGCCTTGACTAGAAATCACGGTTTGGGGGCGATGTTTCGCCGGGGAATCGGCATTTTTGACACGCAAAATGCGACAAATTGGCGGTGGTATCAGCTCCAGCCGCCACCATAGGTACGGTAAAAGACGTGGAGGCCGATTCTGCCGACCTTCTTCATCGACTTGCCCCAGGCGGGACGCACGTAAACGGCGTGATAGTGGGTGGCAGAGCCAACTTCCTTCAGCCAGATCTTGCCGGCCGTAGTCGCCATGGCCACTTCGCGCGCCATCTTCCAGTGGCGTTCGGAATTCACCCGGTCCTTGATATTATCGCAGGCGAAGGAGAACTGGCAGCGATTGCGCCAGTCCTTGTTCTGGTAGACAACGCCGCAGATGGTTTTCGGATAGGCCGGATTGCGCACGCGGTTTAGGATGACCTGCGCCACCGCCGCCTGACCTTTAACGGACTCACCGCGCGCCTCAAAATAGATGCCTGATGCAAGGCACTGCTGTTCGGCCGGAGAAAACACGGCTGCCGGCAGCGGCGTTGCGGCCCAGGCGTGGTCATCTGGGTTGATCTGCGGTACGAAGCGGCCGGCCTCCGGCTTCTTCAGAATGGCGTCGAAGGGAGACTCGCGGGCAAAATCCGGTTCGGCGGGCGCATAGGCCGTCGCCAGGATGTCCGGCGTGCGGTTGGTGACGAGTTCCGCCAGCATCGGCGAGACGCTCTTGTCCGCCTTCTTTTCCTCGCGGCGGAAATAGAAAGAGGCGAGTTCGATATCCTTGCCGCGCTTCGGCTTGACGAAGGCGGTGCGATCCTTGCGCTTCAGCGGCTCGATATCCAGCATCGAGGTGCGCTGCAGCACCGAACCGGCGGTGAAGGCCTTCGGCGGCTGCATGATTTCGGTGGCGACGATGCGGCCTTTCTTGCCGGCGCGGTTCACCCGCTCGCTGTCCGGCGTCGTTGCCTCGCCCTTCTTGTTGGTGACGAACGCGACCTTGCTGCCATTGGGCAGGGTCATGCCGCCGCCATGCAGCGCCTCGTCCCCTTCCGCATCGTTGAATGTCAGGGAGGCGTTATGCGTCGAGCCCGCCGGGGAGGCAGTCAGCACCATGCGCCATTGTTCGCCGCCCTTGTCGAGGCCCGCCAGAAGCGAGGCGAGATCGGCACGCGCAGCGAGGGAGGGAAAGACAAGCCAGGCGGCCAGGCCGAAGACAACGGGTGACGTCCACTTGGACGCCCATCCCTGAAAGGACACGGGGGACCGACGACGCATTACTCTTTTCGAACGCAAAACCAGCACTCCGAACACCGACAACCGAATTTTCTACAGGTGTTCGAGAATCTCTTATTAACCTTGATGGTTGGTTAACGCCGCGCAGGAAGGTGCCTTCACGTTAATGTGTGAGGGAATGCTAATGAGTGTGGCGCGGAGTCGAGTTCCCATGTGCCGATCAGAACTGCGCCGCAGGGCATCTCCTCAGCCGTTATTCCGGCCTCGAGCCGGAACCAGCCGTCGCGCGTCGGCGCGGCGTAAAGACCCTTTCACCCCAAGGACTTGGGCTGGCTGGATACCGGCTCAAGGCCGGTATGACAGAGAGAACGAGATCGCCCAGCTATATTAAGGGCATGCCACTTCGTCACACCACGACGTGCGAACCGAGTTCCACCACCCGATTGGCAGGCAGGCGGAAATAGTCGGAGGGATCGGCCGCGGTTTCGGCGAGCGCGATGAACAGGCGGTTCTGCCAGCCCGGCATGCCCGATTTCGGATCTGGAACCAGCTTGCGGCGGCCGAGATAGAAGGAGGTCGACATGATGTCGAACTTGTAGCCCGTGCGGCGCAGATAGCCCAGCGCCTGGGTAACATTCTGGGTTTCCATGAAGCCGAAATGCAGCTCGACCACGGCAAAACGGTCGCTCATCTTCGTCAACGTATAACGATCTGCCGGATGAACGCGCGGCTGATCCTCGGTGCGGATCGTCAGGATGACGTTCTTGTCGTGAAGGACATGGTTATGCTTCAGATTATGCAGCAAAGCCGCCGGCGCCGTTTCCGGATCGCCGGTGAGGAAAATCGCCGTACCCGGTACGCGCACCGGCGCATGGGCGCTTTCCTTTTCCACTGAGGCGATGAAGGCCTTCAGCGGCACATCGATGCGGCGCGTCTTGGCGAACAGGATTCTCGAACCGCGCTGCCAAGTCGTCATGATGACCGTGAAGGCAATCGCCAGCAGCACCGGCACGTAACCGCCATCATGAATTTTCAGAAGGTTTGCGCCGAGGAAGATCAGTTCCAGCACCAGAAGCGGGGTCAGCACCGCAAGGGCAAGCCAGATCGACCATTGCCAGCGTTTGCGCACGAACTCGAAGAACATCAGGCTGGTGACGACCATCGCACCGGTGACCGAAATACCATAGGCGGTGGCCAGCGCATCCGAGCTCTTGAAGGTGAGGACCAGGGCAACGACACCGAAAAGCAGGATGGTGTTGACCGCCGGAAGATAAATCTGCCCGGTATTGGTTTCCGAGGTGAAGAGAATTTCCATACGCGGCAGATAGCCGAGGTGAATCGCCTGGCGAACCAGTGAGAAGGCGCCCGTTATAACGGCCTGGCTGGCAATGATTGTCGCGGCGGTCGCCAGAATGACGGCGGGCAGGATCGCCCATTGCGGGAACATCAGATAGAAGGGATTGGACATGGCTGCCGGGTCTTTCAGCACCAGCGCGCCCTGCCCCAGATAGTTCAGCGTCAGCGCCGGGAATACCAGACAGAACCACGCCCACTGGATGGGACGGCGGCCGAAATGGCCGAGGTCTGCATAAAGCGCTTCTGCGCCCGTGATCGTCAGGAACACCGCGCCGAGCACGACAATGCCATAAAAACCTTCATTCGCCAGAAACTCGACCGCGTGCCACGGGTTGAAGGCAAAGAGAATGCTGAAGTCGTCAGCAATATGAATGAGGCCTGCAAGGCCCATGACGATGAACCAGACCGCGGTGATCGGTCCGAAAAATTTTGCCACCGTGCCGGTGCCGTGGGACTGGATGGCGAAGAGGCCAATCAGGATGCCGACAGAGATCGGAATGATGAAGGCGTCCATCTCCGGGGTGACGAGCTTCAGGCCTTCCACCGCCGAAAGCACTGAAAGTGCCGGGGTGATCATGGCATCGCCGAGAAACAGCGCCGCGCCAATCAGGCCAAGCACGATAAGAACGCTGCGATGGGTGCCGGCCGTCTTCATCAGCAGCGCCAGCAGCGACAGCGTGCCGCCCTCGCCGTCATTGTCGGCGCGCAGCAAAAGCGTGATGTATTTGAAGGTGACGATGATCGTCAGAGACCAGATCATCAGCGATGTAAGGCCGATGACCTCTTCCTGCGTCACCCCGTCATAGGCGATGGGCCGCAGGGCTTCGCGAAAGGCGTAGAGCGGGCTGGTGCCGATATCGCCATAAACGACGCCGATCGAACCAAGGATAGCGGCGTAAAGCCCCTTGTTCTTGTGAGCGTCATCCGCATCCGGCTTCTCGGCAACATCCTTGTCAGCGATCTGGGACATGATGATCCTGGCTCCTCAGAGCCAGCCCTTCCAACGAAAAAAGAGAAACGGGATGATTGCGGACATCACCATGACGATCAGCGCAAGTGGATAACCAAATGTCCAGTTCAACTCCGGCATGAGCTGAAAGTTCATTCCGTAAACCGAAGCCACCAGCGTGGGCGGCAGAAAAACCACCGAAGCGATGGAGAATATCTTGATGATGCTGTTCTGCTCGATGTTGATGATGCCGAGCGAGGCATCCAGCAGGAACGTAAGATTGCCGGAAACGAAGGATGCGTGCTCCGTCAGTGACTGTATGTCACGGGAAATCGACTTGCCCTGTTCCCTCGCGCCCTTGTCTTCCCGAACCTGGCCGCTGGTGGACAGGAAGGTCTGCAGGCGCGCCAGCGATGCTAGGCTATCGCGGACCTTCGAGATTAGCCGGTGATACGCGGCGATGTTGGTCAGGCGGTCTTCGAGATAACGCGGCGCCTTGCGCTTGGAACGGGCCTGGCTGCCGAGAATATCAGCGGCGAGATTGTCGATGCCAGCGACCGAGTTTTCGAGAATTTCGGCCGTGCGATCGACGATTGTCTCGAGCAGTTTCAAAAGCAGCGCCGTGCCGCTGCGCATCTCATGCGGCGCGCGGGTGATGGCGGCAATGAAAAGGTGGAATGATTTCGGCTCAGCATAACGGATCGTTACGAGGCGCGTGCCGGCGAGGATGAAGGCGACATCGGTGAGGCGGGGGTCGTCCGAATCCGCCTTCCACACCAGCGATGCGGTCATGAAAACATTGCCGTCTTCCATGTAGAGACGGCTGGAGGGCTCGATATCCTTCAAATCCTCACGCGTCGGCAGATCGAGCTGCAGCAGCTTTTCCACATGCTGCTCTTCCGCCCTGTCCGGGTTGACGAGATCGATCCAGACGATGTCATCAGGAATCTGTACGGAGCCGTCGTCTGACGACAGGCTGATCGCCTCGCAATTGGCGCGATAGGCTTTTATCAATCCGTTTCTCCGCTCCACATTGCAGGCCTTAGCCGCAATGCTGCTTAACATATCCTGTTTGCTGTCGGCAAACCTTTGGACGACACTTCAGGGACCACCGAAACAGGCGCAACGTCATATCGCGCCAGCCCGATGGACCAAGAGCCAAACGGCGCAGGCGTATGCGCCCAAAGCGAGATGCAATCAAGCAATATTTTTTCGCGACAGCTTTGCAGACGAAGCACTTCTGGACTTCATGGCCAGAAACCGCACCGCTACTGGCCATCAATCTTCTGTTTTTACAGGACTATTCACAGCGCAGGTGCGCTTTGCGGTTTTGCCGGCCGTCCGTAGCTTATTCGAAAACGATCTTTGGAGCCGCTTTTCTTTCACCGGCGCCAATACGCTCCCAGACTTTTTTCGCTATCTCGCGGTAGATCGCAGCCTGTGGACCATCCGGGTCGGCAACGACGACAGGCGTTCCGGCGTCCGACATTTCGCGGATGGCGATGGTGAGCGGCACCTCGCCGAGGAACGGCACACCGATCCTTTCGGCTTCCGCCTTCGCGCCGCCGTGGCCGAAAATATCGTAGCGGGCGCCGGTATCGGGTGCGATGAAGTAACTCATGTTCTCGATGACGCCGAGCAATGGCACCTCCACCTTGCGGAACATGGTGATGCCCTTGCGCGCGTCGAGCAGCGCGAGGTCCTGCGGAGTGGAAACGATGACCGCGCCGGCAAGCGGCACCTGCTGGGCGATGGTCAGCTGCGCATCACCCGTGCCGGGCGGCATATCCAGCACCAGCACGTCAAGCTCGCCCCAGGCGACTTCACGCAGCATCTGCATCAGGGCGGACTGCACCATCGGCCCGCGCCAGATCATCGCGGCCTCCTCATCCACCAGAAACCCCATGGACATGACCTTCAGCCCATAATTCTCCATGGGAAGTATGATGCGGTCTTCCTGCTGTTTCGGACGACCGGAAATCTTGAGGAGCCGCGGCAGCGAAGGCCCGTAAATATCCGCATCCAGCATGCCGACCTTCAGGCCAAGCGCCTGAAGGCCGAGCGCAAGATTGACTGATGTCGTCGATTTGCCGACCCCGCCCTTGCCCGATGCGACGGCGATGATGGCGCGGACGCCGGGGACGCCCACCTTGGACGAGCCCGGCTGCTGTGTTGGCCGGCCGGCTGCCGCGGCGGGACGCGCCGGCGCCGGCTGCTGTTGGCCGGGCTTGCGATCGGCAGTCAGCGCCACGACCGCGCCGGCGATGCCCGGAACGCCCTTCGCCGCCTGTTCGGCGGACAGGCGCAACGGCTCCATCTCGGCCGCCCTGTCGGCCGGGACGGTGATCGAGAAATAGGCCTTTCCATCTGCGATGAAGATTTCCGAGACCATGCCGAGGGAAACGATGCTTCTGCCGCTGCCGGGATAGATGACGGCGTCCAGAGCCTTTTCCACCTGGTTCTTGCTGACCTCTGCCATTGTCTTACTCCGTTACATCGTCCGGTCTGATCGGGAAACAATTTGCGCCATCCATAGACAAGCGGGAGCGGTTCGCCAATGCCAAAGCGCAAACAGGAACCATTCGCGACGATTTAGCGCTGCGATTTCAAATCTCGTCATCCATATCGAGCGTCTCCGGATCGAAGACTCGCCCGTCGAAGAAACAGTCGGGTCCCAGAACGAGGCCGGTGCGCGATGCGCCGACATGAACAGGTTCCCTCAGCGTGCCTTCCAGCTTCAGATTGGCGCCTGGCACCGGCACGAAAAGTGGTTTCATCGCCTTGCGAAAAATATCCGGCCTATACGCATTGCGTGCGGCTTCCACCACCGCGGCATCGAAACGGCAACCGGCGGGTATTTCCCCCCAGCGCAACATCTGGCTGAAGAACCAAAGAGCCTGGCTTTGCCATGGAAAATTCGCCGCTTTCGCGCTGGTGACGAAAAATTCCTGAAAACGCTGCATGTCCTTCTGCGAAGTCGAAATATAGCCCGTCAGGGCCGGAAGCAGGAATTCGCCACTGACGTTCATATAATGGGGGGCGGCCAGAATACCGGCAAGTTCCTCGATATTGGCGGGGTTGGCGCACCACTCGCCCGCGCGGTAAAGTGCGCGCAGCAGCCCCTCCAACAGGCTGGCATTCGCATCAGCCCAATCTCGCTTCACGGCAAGTATTTTTTCCGGGGCATTGTGCCAGATGAGCGCGCCCGTCGTCACGATACGCCCGGCGCCACCCAGCACCGCTGCGCTGCCCGCGGGTTCAGCAGAACAGAGCGCATCGACGTCGCCGCTTTCCAGAAGCCCGGGCATCGCCTTCGGCAGCGCTTCGACGATTTCCATGTCACGGCCAAGCAGCACACCGCAGCTTCCGAGCAGATAACGCAGGGCATAAAAGGAGGTCGAGGCGATATCCTCAACCGCGAAGACGGGCGGATTTTCACCCGCGGCCCGGCGTGCGGCGCAGACGCGGGCCATCGCACGGCCGAAAGCCGCCGGGTCCGGCAGCTTCAGTCCCTCACGGTAAAGTTCATCATAAAACCCAGGGGAAACGGTGGTCGCGGAGCCGCCGAGGGAAAGCGTGAAAACGCCGATGATATTGGCCGGCATATCATGGAGACCAACGGCCGACCCCACGGGAACGGGAGCGGGCAAATGCGCGATCTGAACGCCGTCCTCGCCGAGCACCGAAAGAACACCACGTGCGGACTGCTTTCGGACCAGTTCCAGTTCTATGCCTTCATCGGCGGCAAAGCCTTTTTCGGCAGCGACTATCAGCACGGCGCAATCGACAGTCGGAGAAAATCCCGCTTTTACACTATGCCGCTCCGGCAACGATTTCTCCTTTCCGGTGATTCGAAAAGAGGATCGCCCAGGAAGGGCTTTATCACAATGATAAAATTGCGAGTTTCGCTATTTAATCAGTCCGACGCGCAGGGCCTTGGCGACCGCCTGGGTGCGGTTGACCGTATCGAGTTTTTTCGTTGCGCGGTTCAGGTAGTGATTGATGGTATGCTCCGACAACATCATGATCTCGGCGATTTCAGCACTGGTCTTTCCGGCTGCCGTCCAGTTCAGGCAGTCGATTTCCCGTTCGCTCAATGTTTCCGGCACGCGGAGATCGAGACGGCGGATTTCGGACAGCCGGGCAAAGACGTGGCTGGAAATGTAAAAAAGCTCCGCAAGTCGGGCTTCCGGCAGGGCCGTCTTGTTGCCGGAAAAGGATACGGCGCCGCGCCTGAGGGTGACATCATGCACCGGGAACCAGACGGAATTTATCATCTCGAACCGTTCGAAAAGCGCGACCACGTTTTTCTTCAGGACATGCCCCTCGCCTTCGACCAGGAAATCCAGCGACACGGAAAAGGGTACAGTGGATTTTCTTAGCCGCGCCATGACGCGGCTGTTCTGCAACTCGCCTTCTTCATCATAGCGTTGCAACAGTTCGGCCGGCCAGCTGGTGATGACGGTATAATGCGACAATTCGCTTGAGACCTCTGTAGTGAGGTCGAGTACCATGAAGGCCCTGAATTCCCACGCCTCCGTCAGCCGCTTCAGGAAGCGGAATATATCGAACTGCGTATTAAGATTGGCGATCTCGCGAACGCAATCAACACCAATCGACTGAACGCTGGCCGTTTCTGTTTTCTGCATGAAAGCTGTTCTTCGAGCATGAGGAAATGCCGCCGCAAAGGCCCGCCTCTGCCCGGAATTTTGAGGATGTTACTCAGCAAATCGATTCATGCAAACAAAAGTTGAAAATTAGATCAGAATATTCGAAAATTAGCGTTATCTCGCGTAAGCCGGTCATGTCTCCTCTTTTTCGCGGGCGGGCAACCCCATAAGAGGCATCGGCTTTTCGTCAATCATCCGCAACCGGCGATAAGCGATAGACAAGTTCTGCCGAAATTTTATCGGCGGTTGCACGCACCAGCGGCGCCCAGGCGCGGAGCTGTTCCACATCCACCCTGTAGGCGGGGCCGGTCACTGAAATCGCCGCGCGGAAACTGCGTCCCGGGGCCGGTAACGGCGCCGCAACGCAATGAATGCCGATCTCGTGCTCCTGAAGATCGAAACCGTAACCGAGGGTGCGAATGGCCGAAACATCCTCCATCAGGGCCTGCGGTGTGGTGATGGTGTTGTCCGTGAAGCGCTTAAAATCCAGCCCGGCCGCGAGATCTTCCAGATCGCCGGCGGGCAGCAGCGACAGCGCAGCCTTACCCACGCCGGTGCAATAGGCTGGCGAGGTCTTTCCAACCTGCGAATGCATGCGCAAGCTGTGCTTGCCCTCAATCTTGTCCAGATAGGTCACTTCGCGCCCGATCAGAACCGCGAGATGCACCGATTCCTGCGTTGCCTCCTGCAGCGCCGCCAGGTGTGGGGCGGCTATGCTGCGCAGATCGTTGCCACTCCAGGCTTTGGCTGCAAACTGCAACAGCCTCAGGCCAACAACGTAGGTCTGGTCGGGGGCCTGGTCTATCAGGCCTTCGGCAAGCAGATGTGCGAGCTGGCGATGGACGGTGCCTCGCGGCTGCCCGCACGCTTCCACCACATCGGTGAAACGCATCTGCCTTTCAGAAAGGGCGATCAGTTCCAGGAGCGAGATGGCCTTACCAAGTGTACCGGTGTCGCTATCGGTTTTTTGCCGCGCGGCTGGAACTGCGCTGCGCATCCTGCCATTGGGAATTTCGATATCAGGCATGGCAACATCCATTGTCATTCGCCTTGACATGAGGCTTGCGCCAAGGGAATAATTCCATTTATTAAAATCTAGTTCCAAATAATGGAACAATCAAGCCCCTGACGGATGAGATCATGCCGATGACGACAGCCCAATTTCCGGACCTCAAGGATGCGGGCGTGCTGATCACCGGCGGCGGTTCCGGCATCGGGGCTTCGCTCGTGGAAGCCTTTGCCATGCAGGGCGCTAAGGTAGCATTCATCGATATCGCCGAAGAGCCGAGCGAAGCGCTGGTCCGGCGGCTTTCCGGGGTGTCGCCCCACCCGGTCCATTTCTTCAGGGCCGACCTGCGAGACGTGGCGGCCATAGCCGTGACCGTCACTGAGGCGGCCTCGGCGATCGGCGGCATCAAGGTTCTGGTCAACAACGCCGCCTGGGACGACCGTCATGACATAGATACGGTGACGGAAGCCTATTGGGATGCCAATCAGGCGGTCAATCTCAAGCAGATGTTTTTTACCGTTCAGGCCGCGCTTCCCTACCTCCGGCTCGCGAAAGACGCCTCCATCATCAATTTCTCGTCCATCTCGTTTCTGCTCAACATGGGCGAACTTCCCTCCTATGCGGCGGCGAAGGCAGGTATCATCGGGTTGACAAAAAGCCTTGCCGGCCGGCTGGGGCCAGAAAATATCCGCGTCAACACGCTGCTGCCGGGCATGATCGTGACCGAGCGGCAGAAGGAACTGTGGCTGACGGATGAGGGCATTGCGACGACCACGGCGCGGCAATGCTTGAAGCGCACGCTCGTCGCTGCCGATTTGTCTGGGCCATGCCTGTTTCTCGCATCCTCGGCATCAAGCGCCATCACGGCGCAATCCATAATCGTAGACGGAGGCCTTCTATAATGTCTGAACCCGCTTTTATCGCCGTTGACTGGGGTACGACCAGTTTCCGGCTCTGGCTCATGAGCCGCTCGGGTGCTGTGCTGGCGGAGCGCAGAAGTTCGGAAGGCATGACCACGGCCATGCGGACCGGTTTTGCCGAGGTTCTGCAAGCGCATCTCGACGCCATCGGCGCGCCTGAAGATTTGCCGGTTCTCGTCTGTGGTATGGCAGGCGCGCGGCAGGGTTGGGTCGAAGCGGGTTACATCGACGTGCCGGCATCGCTGTCGTCGGTGCTGGATGGCGCGGTTCGCGTGCCGGGTCAGGCGCGCGATGTGCGCATTCTGCCGGGGCTGGCGCAGCGGGATAAGAACGCGCCCGACGTGATGCGTGGCGAGGAAACGCAATTGCTCGGCGCTCTTGCCTCCTCGGACACCGGCGAGAAACTTGTCTGTATGCCCGGCACGCATTCCAAATGGGTGACCGTTCGTGATGGCGACGTCAACGGCTTTGCCACCTTCATGACCGGCGAACTGTTCGAGGTCATCTCCAAGCAGACGATCCTGTCCCATGCGGTGGCCGAGGCGGAGCCTTTCACCGGCCAACACGAGGACTTCAGAGCGGCCGTGCTCGACATTTACGCCAATCCGCAGCTCGCCAGCAACCGGCTGTTCACACTGCGCTCCGGTCAATTGCTGCATGGCCTCGCCGCCACGGATGCCAAGGCCAGGCTTTCCGGCGTCATGATCGGGCTGGAGATCGCCGGCGCGCATTCGACGGCGCGGCGGGAGACACCAGTGGTGCTGATCGGCTCCGGCGCGCTTGGCGCGCTTTACGAAGGTGCCTTCACCGCTCTCGATATCCACTATACGGTCATCGACGCAGACGAAGCCGTGCGGCGCGGATTGCTGGCCGCTGCAACAGCCATCTGGCCATAAGAAGAAAGATCGACCATGCGTATTCCCTTCCCTTCCATCAAATATCCGCTGATTGCCATCCTGCGCGGCCTGAAACCCGAGGAGACAGAAGGCGTTGTCGGCGCGCTGATCGAAACCGGCTTCCGCGCCATCGAAATTCCGCTGAACTCCCCCGATCCGTTCCGCTCCATCGAGATCGCGGCAAAGATGGCGCCCGCCGATTGCCTGATCGGCGCCGGGACCGTGCTGAGCGTGGAAGACGTCGCATCGCTGGACGCGGCAGGCGGCAGGCTGATGGTTAGCCCCAATGCCGATGCGGAGGTCATTACAGCTGCACGTGAAAAAGGCATGGTGACGATGCCGGGCGTTCTCACCCCCACCGAAGCGCTGGTGGCCGCAAAAGCCGGTGCGACCGGGCTGAAGTTCTTCCCCGCCAGCATCATCGGCCCCGCCGGCATCAATGCGATCCGGACGATCCTGCCGAAGGATCTGGTCATCGCCGCGGTCGGCGGTGTCTCGGATAAGAATTTTGCCGACTATACATCGGCCGGCATCATGGCGTTCGGGCTCGGAACCAGCCTCTATAAACCCGGCATGACCGCAGCGGAGGTACGCGAACGCGCCACTGTCACACTGTCGGCCTATGATGCAGCCATCGGAGGATAAGAGCTTGGCGACTGTTTTTCCCTTTACCGGACGTGTTCTTGACGAGACGCCGATGCTGCTCGGCGAAGGCCCGACCTTCGACCCTGCGACCGGCACGGCCTGGTGGTTCAACATTCTCGAGCGGGAATTGCATGAACTGCACCTCGCCTCCGGCCGCAAGACCGTCCATGCCCTGCCCTTCATGGGCAGCGCTCTGGCGAAAGTCAGCGACAGCCAACAGTTGATCGCCTCCGATGACGGGCTTTTCCTGCGTGATACGAAGACTGGTGTGCTGACTCTGCATGCGGAGCTGGAAAAGGACCTGCCCGGCAACCGGTCCAATGACGGGCGCATGCACCCTTGCGGCGCGCTTTGGATCGGCACCATGGGCCGCGAGGCGGAAACCGGCGCGGGCAGCATCTATCATGTTTACAAAGGCACGGTGACGAAGCTGTTTGCCGATATCAGCATTCCGAATTCGATCTGCTTCTCGCCCGATGGCGCGGCCGGATATTACGTCGATACCAAGGTGAACAAGCTGATGCGCGTGCCGCTCGATCCCGAAACCGGCCTCCCCTCCGGCAAGGCTGAAGTCTTCATCGATTCGACAGGAGTCGATGGCGGTATCGACGGCTCGGTCTGCGATGCCGAAGGGCATATCTGGAACGCTCGTTGGGGCGAAGGCGCGGTTGATCGTTATGATACCGACGGCAACCATATTGCCCGATATGCGGTGCCCGCGGGACAGACGACCTGCCCGGCCTTCGTCGGCCCGGACGCATCGCGCCTTCTCGTGACGTCGGCGCGTGAAAATCTTGACGAGGACGCCCTAGCCGCCAATCCGCAGCACGGGTTGACGTTCGAACTGGGGGTTGAGGTCAAGGGCCGGTTTGAACCGCTTTACAGGCTCTGAGACGAGGCACGCACCGCCTTCTCATTCCTGTGCTTGTCACAGGAATCTAGCCAGCCCAAGTCTTGGACCGAAGGGACTCTCTTCGCCGCGCAGACGCGCGTCGGCCGGGTTCCCGTGACAAAGACAGGAATGAGGGGTGTTGGGGGCGTCCCCACCACCTCGTCCAAGGTCATTCCGTTTCTCAGGAAATATCCGACAATATCTCGCGGTAATTCTCGTGTAGATACCGCTGGGTCGCCGCGGCGTCGGCGGGGCGGCCGTAGAAGTAGCCTTGTCCCATGGCGCAGCCGAGCGCGCGCAGTTTTTCCTCTTCCGCCCGCTCCTCTATCCCTTCGGCCACGACTTCAAGATCAAGCCCTTCGCACATGGCGACGATGGCCTTGATGATATGTTCGGAAGGGCGGTCGCTGCTGATGCGCGAGACGAAAGCGCGGTCGATCTTCACCTTGTCGAATGTGAAATCCCGCAGGCGGCCGAGGCTCGATTGGCCGGTGCCGAAATCGTCGAGAGAAATACGAACGCCCGCGCTCTGCAACTCGCTGATGATCCGCTGGGCGGTATCGGCGGAGGTCATGACCGCCGTTTCGGTGATTTCAAGCTCCAGCCGGTGCGGGTCGAGGCCGACACGCGAAAGTATGGACAGAATATTGTCTGCCGTGCTGGGGTCCATCAGTTGCGCGGACGACAGGTTGAAGGACAGAAAGAGCTCACGCGGCCAGAAAAGCGCCGCTTCCGCGGCTTTTCTGAGCAGGGCCTCCGAAAGCGCATCGATGAAACCGCGTTCTTCGGCCAGCGGCACAAAAACCGCAGGCGATACGAAGCCGAGATCCGGATCGTTCCAGCGCGCGAGCGCCTCGAAACCGATGACCTTCGCCTCCTCCAGCCGGACGATGGGCTGGAAATGCACGTCGATCGCGTCGGTGATGATCGCGTTTCTGAGCGCCTGCTCAAGCTGCGTGGCGCGCTTCATCTCCTGCGCAATCTCACGCGAATAGACGGTGATCTGGCCGCGGCCGCGCCGCTTGGAGCGGTAGAGCGCCGTCTCGGCGCTTTTCAGCAGATCCTCAAAATCATCGCCGGCGAAGGGATAGATGGCAAAGCCGAACGAGGAGGAAAGCCGGACGTTACGATCACCAAGATCATAGGGAGCGGAGAGCACGTCCTTGATCATGTTGCCGACACGCTCGGCACCGGTGCGTTCGAACACCAGCGGCAATACGAAAGCGAATTCGTCGCCGTCATGGCGCGTCACGATGGCGCCATCGGGAATGCAGGCTTTGAGGCGGTGAGCAACCTGGCAGAGGATTTCATCGCCCGCCTGCACGCCGAAAAGGTCATTGATGGGTTTGAAGCCGTCTATATTGGCAATGCCGACCGTGAAGGGTGCTGGATCGCTGGAGCGTTCGCTGGCGAGCATGCGGATCTTGTCCCGCAAACGGTAGCGGTTGCCGAGCCCTGTCAGCGGATCGCTGTAGGCCATCGCCTGAAGCTCGTTCTGGCTAACCTGCAACGTTTGCGGCTCTGCCCGTTTCATTCCTGCATCTCTTGAATCCTCTATCGACCGCGATCACAATGCAGGGCAAGTATTAAAAAAGCCATAGAGCGACGAACCGAAAAACGCAGACCGCCCTCGTTGAGACCCGCTGCCAGCGCAAAACGGCCGAGGCGGCGGCAATTAATTGTATGTTTACGCCACGCGGTTCGATGGAGGGGGCTATCACGCCTGCAGCTGCAGCACGTCCTTGCCAAAAAGCCGCACAAAAACAGCCTCCACCATATCGGGGCTGACAGGTTTCAGCAGCATGTCCTCCATCCCGGATGCGAGGCATTTGTCGAGGTCGCCTTCGAATGCGTGGGTAATGACGCCGACAACAGGAATGCGCTTTTCACCCGAAAGATCGCGCATGCGGCGGGCGACCTCGAAGCCGTCGATATCGGCAAGCGTCGTGTCAAGCAGTACGACCGACGGAGCCTGTTCCACGAAGAGACGCAGCGCTTCCTCGCCCGACGTGGCGAGCCGCCAGGAAAGCCCGAGACCCTCAAGTATCTGCGAAAAAACGATCTGGTTGACCCGGTTGTCCTCGACGAGAAGAACGTCGCACACGCCGCCGTTGCTGAGGATTTTGGGCAGGTCCTGCGTCATGATCTCCCAGTCCTCCTCTACCGATTTCTCCTTCGGCACCGAATGGAGCCCTACAGCCACATGATGCAACAACGACGCGTCAATCTCGTCCTCCTCGATGCTGACGACGGGCAGATGGTGTGCCGCGGCAATATCGAGGCATGCGATGCTCATCTGGGCGTCGATGACAACAACATCGATGGCAACCCCGGCGGAGGCGGCGACATCGATAAAGGCGCGCTGCTCTTCCTCGCTCGTCACCGCTGCATGGTCCATGCCACCTGCCGTGAGCTGGCGGCCGGCGGCCTCTGCAAAGCGGCTGTTTTCGGAGACGACCAGCACCGCCTTGCTTTTCAGCAAGCCGTTACGGCCTTCCTTCTCCTCATCCTTTCCATAGGTTGAGGACACAAATGCCACATGCTCCAAAGAAGGGATGACGGGCATGCCGTTCGCATCAAGCGTGGCGAGCGCAGTCACATCCTCCATCGTCGTCACCAGGAAATAACGGCCTGGCCGTCCTACGCGCTGTTTGCGCGTGATCGTCAGTATCTCTTCACCGTTCAGGCGTCTCACCCTTTCCGGAATGACGCTTGGCGTGCCGCTCTCCAGTACCGTCCGGTCGGCCGCATCGATCCGCCCCGCAACCTTGCGTGAATGGAGATCGAAGACCGTGCGTCCGAGCAGGCTCTCGGGGCTGGTTTCGACCAGGGTGCAGGCGGATTTATTCACGGCGGCATAGGCCAGGTTCCGGTCCTTGACGAAGACGGGAAACGGCAGATTGTCGAGAATATCCTCGAGGAGCTGTACGCGCTCGAGATCGATACGCCATTGTTCTTCGCGCTTCTTCTGTTCAGAAATATCCGCGAGGACACTAATGCCGAGACCGGATGGCAGGCGGTTCATGACAAAGCGCAGGAACCTCTCCCCCTTCAGCCGTTCGGTTTTTTCAGACCGTTCCTTCCAGTGCAGAGCCAGCCGTTCGCCGATCCACTCTTCCCGACCGAGCTGGCGGGCATTGGCGACAGGATTTTCCGTCTCGATATGGTAACAATCGTACAGGGCGCCCAGATAATCGCGCAGGCGCGCGCCGGGGCCGATGACGGCCTCTTCCAGCGGGAAAAAACTGAGGAGCTTCCGGCTTGCGAAAATAATGTGATCGTTACGGTCGTAAACGACGATCGCCGCGCCAAGCGCGTCGCAAAGGGCATCAAGCATCACCGTATGAACGCCCGCGCCGGAGGACGCCAAATCACTCAACTGCAAACTCCCGCCTGTTTTAATGGGTCAGGCTTTTGTTTCTATTGGAATCGTCCAGGGCAGATGCCGGGATGAAACGAAAATTCCGGAAAACAGACATCAGGGTTTGCCGCTTGAAACAGTCTTGAGGAGAAGATGACGCTCACCCATAGTCGACGTCACACACCACCCGGCAGAGGCGGCCCCGTTTCTGCGGTCATTTCAAGCTGCCCCACCATAAACAAGGGCGATTAAGGGCGGATTAACGCTTAAACTGCATTGGCGGAAATGGTCCGATGCCATGCAACCTGCAAAACATGTGCAAATTTCCGCAGTCTCAGTTTTTTGCTTTCGAAGCCGGCGCGAATCCGCGAAAATGGCGATCATGGCCATCAAGCAGCTCTCAGAAACCCTTATCAACCAGATCGCCGCCGGCGAGGTCATCGAAAGACCCTCCAGCGCCACGAAGGAGCTGGTGGAAAATGCCATCGACGCCGGGGCGACGCGCATCGAGATCGCCACGGCGGGCGGCGGCAAGGGGCTGGTGCGGATTACCGACAATGGCTGTGGTATGTCGCCGGCCGATCTCGAGCTTGCGGTCAGGCGGCACTGCACCTCGAAGATTTCCGATACACTTGACGATATACGCACGCTCGGCTTCCGCGGCGAGGCACTGCCCTCCATCGGCTCCGTGGCCAAGCTGACGATCACCAGCCGCCAGCAGGGCGCGGAGCAGGGTTCGGTGATTTCCGTCACCGGCGGCAAGGTTTCCGATGTGAGGCCCGCCGCCTCGAATGCCGGCACCATCGTCGAGGTGCGCGACCTGTTCTTCGCCACACCGGCACGGCTGAAATTCCTGAAGACGGAACGCGCCGAAGCGGCCGCAATCACCGAAGTCGTCAAACGCATGGCGATCGCCTTTCCGCGTATCCGCTTCGTGCTGTCAGGCACGGATCGGTCGACGCTCGAAATTCCGTCGACGGGTGACGATCATCTGGCCCGCATGGCACAGATTCTCGGTGCGGACTTCAAGGACAACGCCATCGAAATCGATGCCGGGCGTGAGGATGTGACGCTGACGGGCTTTGCCGGCGTGCCCACCTTCAACCGTGGCAATTCGGCGCATCAGTATGTCTTCGTCAACGGCCGTCCGGTGCAGGACAAACTGCTTTTATCCGCCATTCGCGGGGCTTACGCCGAAACCGTGCCGCATGGGCGATATCCTGTCGCGGTGCTTTCCATCACGCTCGATCCCGCCTTTGTGGATGTAAACGTACACCCGGCGAAATCCGACGTTCGTTTTCGCGACCCCGGGCTCATTCGCGGGCTGATCGTCGGCGCGATCCGCCAGGCGCTGACGCGTGACGGCGACAGGGCGGCAACGACGGGCGCCAGCCAGATGATGAACGCCTTCCGCCCCGGCTATAGCCCTTCTGGCCTCAGGCCATCGCCTTTCACGACCGCTCCCGCGCCATGGTCCGCCGCGACCTCGCCGTCACGGCCGCTCGCCGTTTCAGGCGCAACGCAGTTTTCGGAGGCGGTACAATCACATTTCTCGGACATCACCACCCCAACGGCGCGGTCCGATTCTCGTGAAACTTATGAAGCCGGCGCGAGCTCCTCGCCCGAGCCCACGCTCTACCCGCTCGGGGCCGCGCGGGCGCAGCTGCACGAGAACTACATCATCGCGCAGACAGAAAACGGCCTTGTCATCGTCGACCAGCATGCGGCGCATGAGCGGCTGGTTTTCGAGCAGATGCGGAATGCACTGCATTCCAAACGGCCGGCTTCGCAGGTGCTGCTCATCCCCGAAATCATCGATCTGCCGGAAGAAGATTGCGACCGGCTGATGGATCACGCCACCGGTTTCGATGCGCTGGGGCTCGTCATCGAGCGTTTCGGGCCGGGTGCCGTCGCCGTTCGTGAAACCCCGGCCATGCTGGGTGAGGTCAATGTGCAGGGACTGGTGCGCCAGCTTGCCGACGAGATCGCCGAATGGGACGCCGCCTCGACGCTTGCCAACAAGCTGGAATATGTCGCCGCCACGATGGCCTGCCACGGCTCGGTGCGTTCCGGCCGGCGCATGCGGCCGGAGGAGATGAATGCGCTTCTGCGCCAGATGGAAAATACACCGGGTTCGGGCCAGTGTAATCATGGCCGTCCGACCTATATCGAACTGAAGCTTTCCGATATAGAACGGCTCTTCGGCCGCAGCTGACGCCTTCTTACATGCAAGGGCGTCGGGGCTGGCCTTGCGCCACGCCGGCCTATATAAATTCAGGATACTGGAGCATCCGGATTGTTCAGGAAAACGTACGCCGTTTCGGACTGGGTGCCCTGACAGGACAGAGCAGGAGACGAAAACGGATGAACAGATTTGAAGGAGGCGGCAATCGCCTCGCCGTCATCGAATATCTCGACGGTGACTTCCGCATCGTCCAGACCGGCTCGCATGTCATCTGCGCCATGACAGGCAAGAGCATTCCGCTCGATGAGCTGCGCTACTGGAGCGTGGCGCGGCAGGAGGCCTATGTGGATGCCGCGGCTTCTCTGGAAGCCGAAAAGAAGGCTGGTACTTTGCCGGCATAAGGAGGGAAGCGACGCGTTGAGTGTCGCGCGTGGGCCTCCCTCGTCCCTGTGCTCGTCACGTCAGTGAGGAGAAACCGGCGCACGACAGTTTGTCTTTTTCGGTACCTTAAAGCAAGGTCCGCGAATTATCCCGAAGCAAACGGGCGCGGCAGTTCGCCACGGCCGTATCGATAATCGTTCCAGCCGCATTGGGATCGTCGAACACCATGTCGACCTCGATCACCAGGCTGTTCCAGAGCAATTCCTCTGCCCGGCCGTGGTGCCCGTTAAGCCGCACGGCATCCTTGGCCGTAGTGACAAGTTGCAGATCCGCCTTGCCTGCGTCCTGCAGAAGATCGGCAATCTCGTCATCGCTGAAGTGGTGATGATCCGGGAAAGAGCGCTGCATCACGATATCGCCGCCGAGCGCTTCGACGGTTCGATAAAATTTGGCCGGGTCGGCTATGCCCGCATAGGCCAGCACACGCCTTCCCCTGAAATCCTGCGGCTCCTGCGGCGTGATCGCCGCAACGAAAACGGGTTTGGCAGCCTTTGCGGCTCGCCGCACAAGGGCATCGGCCGCGTGACCGTTACCGACCTTCAGGAGCCCGGTCATATGCCGCATCTGTTCGGCGAGCGGGGCTCTTACCGGACCGCCCGGCACCAGATGGCCGTTGCCGATGCCGCGCATTGTATCGATGACGACAAGCGCATAATCCAGCGTCAGACGCGCGCTCTGAAACCCGTCATCCATGATGATGAGATCGACGCCCTCTTTGATCAGGCGATGCGCACCCTCAACGCGGCGGCGCGAAATCACCGTCACCGCTTCGCGCGCCAGAAGCAACGGCTCGTCTCCGACATCGGCAGAGCGATGATGTGCGGGATCGACAAGGGTGGTGACATCCAGTGTGCCGCCATAACCGCGGCTGAGAAATCCGGGTTTCAAGCCTTTCGCAACGGCGGCCCTTGCAATTGCCATTGCCGTCGGCGTCTTGCCGGCGCCACCCACGGTAAAGTTGCCGATGCAGATGACCGGAACGGTGACACTTGCCCTTTTTGCCGTCCGCATGCGCCGGCCGGCGACCTTGCCGTAAAGAAGCGAGAAAGGAGACAGGAGCCACGCCTGCCAGCCCGCTTTCTGCCACCAGAAGGGTGGCGCTTCAGAAACCATCTATTCCCGCTCCCGGCCGGGTCGCCCACGGCATTGCGTTCGCCATTTCACGTCTGGGAGGTTGTTTGCCAGAAAAAACCGTAAATTGCAAAATCCGAATAGACGGCTTTACGCACCGGTGCTGATACGGACTGGCCGTGATTTAACATGGAACTTCAATCTGCGCGCCGCGATATCCATTTTCTCCGTCATACCGGCTCAAGGCCGGCATGACGGGACGTAGAGAGTGCCGCGACAATGCAAACCGTGCGGCACCGCTTCAAACAGCCCGTTCCGGCAGCAGCGCTTCGAGCCCGGTGATGTCATCGAAACAATAATGGGCATCCGCACCCAGGCTTTCGCGAGAGCCGGTGCCGGTGAGAACGGCGACCCTTAGACCCGCGCCGGCGTTTTTCGCCATATGCAGATCGTGGTTATTATCGCCGACGACGGCCACGCGGTCGGGAGAGATACCGATCGCCTGACAGAAGCCGAGGACCATGCCGGGCTGCGGCTTGGTGCCGTAACCGCTGTCATATCCCGCAACGAAATCGATATCGTTTTCGAAACCGAAGCGGATGGCCGTCTGGCGGATGGAGTTTTCGTTGTCGCTGGAGGCGATACCGAGCTTGTAGCCGCGAGCCTTCAGCCTCGCGAAAAAACCCTTGAGATCGGTCACCGGCACGGATTTATCCGCGGCCTCGGTAAAAAGCCGGTCGAGACGTTGCGTGAGCTCGACAACATCGCAGGGCGATCCGGCGGCGACGAGACCGGCGGCGATCTCCGCCGTGTTGCCGGCGGCCAGAAGACTGTCGGGCACGACATGACCGGTAACGGGATCCATGCCGCAGGCGGAGAGAAGCCTGTCGGCGAGGACGGGATCTCCCTTGGCCGCAATCGACGCGAGTTCGCGGTTCACCGGTCCCCAGCTTGCGTCATAGCCCAGCAGCGTGCCATCCTTGTCGAAAAGCACTGCGGCGATTGACTGCGCGGCGTTGAGTTCTATATCCGCTACCATGATCCGATGGCGCTCCGCGGCTGCAGCTTGGCGGAAACGGTGAGCGGGTTGATATAGGGCTCCAGCGCCTTCACCGTGGAGGAAAGCGCGCCGCGCATATCCTGAATGACCCGATTGCCCGCGTCGATCATCTTGTAGCGCTCATTATCGTTGACGAGCAGATAATGCACCGCCTTTGCCAGCATCTCCACATCACGGATGATGCGGCCACCACCTGCGCGGATCAGCTTCTGATAGGCCTCTCGGAAGTTCTGCACATGCGCGCCCGACAAAACCGCACAGCCAAGCATGGCCGGCTCCAGCGGGTTCTGCCCGCCTTCGGCCGTCAGCGAGCGGCCAACAAAGGCAAGCTCGGTCAGCCGCAGGTAGAGCCCCATTTCGCCAATGGAGTCCCCGAGGAAAATATCGGTTTCAGGCGTTATCACATCATTGCGGCTGCGGCGAGCAACGGAGAGATTCATGCCCTTCAGCATGGCCTCCACCTCATCTCCACGCTCGGGATGGCGCGGCACGATGATGGTCAGTTGCCCGTTGCGCGACTTGATCGCCGCATGCACGGTGGCCGCGGCCTTCTCCTCACCGTCGAAGGTTGAGATCGCCGCCCATGTCTTGCGATTGCCGACCTGCTTGCGGTAGCTCTCCAGCAGCGCCTCGTCACAGGGCGGCGGGTCGGTGTCACCCTTGAGGTTACCCGATATCACCACCGGCCAGGAGCCGAGATCGCGGAAACGTTCGGCATCGAGATCGGATTGGGCAACCACCAGCGCCAGCTTGGAAAACAGCGATTCAGCAATGTCGTGGCGAGCTTTCCAGCGATCGAAGGAACGGTCGGAAAGGCGTGCATTGACCCGGATCTGCGGAATGTGCCGGCGCTCCAGTTCCATCATCGTCACCGGCCAGATTTCGGACTCGGCCGTGATGGCGGCATCGGGTGCCCAGTAGGTCAGGAAACGGTTGACCGCGATCTTGATGTCGAGCGGCACATATTGGTGGATCACGTCATCGCCGAGCCGGGTGCGGGTCAGTTCGGCCGAGGTGACCGTACCCGTGGTCAGAAGCACGAAAATGTCGCGTTTGCGGATTTCGCGGATGAGCGGAATGAGCGCCAGCGTTTCGCCGACACTTGCGGCGTGGAACCAGACGAGCGGCCCGCGCGGGCGCTCGGCACTCGCATAACCGAAACGTTCGAGCCGGCGGCGTTTGTCTTCCTTGCCCTTGGCGGCCCGATAGGAAAGATAGGGCTTGGCAAACGGGTAAGCGGCGATACCGGCAATGCGGTAACCGGAAAGAGCGAAACGTGCGATACGGCTGCTCATGACAGTCTGCCCTTGATCATTCCGCGCAATGCCCTGCCCCTGTTCTGGTTGTTATCGCCGCCTACTTCTTCTCAAATTGCGTCATTTTTTGTCATCGGAAACGAAAGCGCGATCACATTTTCTCGTAACGGCATTCCCGTGCTGCGCCGCTCGCGCAGGAATCACGGGAAAGCGCGCTTTCATCCAATAGTATTACAACGCAAGGGCAAAGGGACTCAAATTTTGTCGTCAGGATTGAGAAGACGGTGCATATGCACGATAAAATAACGCATATGGGCGTTATCGACAGTCATCTGTGCCTTCGACTTCCAAGCCGTGAGCGCCGAGGCGTAATCTGGATAGATGCCGACGATGTCGAGCGCGCTCAAATCCCGGAACTGAACATCCTGAAGGTTTTCCAGTTCGCCGCCGAAGACGAGGTGCAGCAGCTGTTTCGGTTTGCCAGTTTCCGTCATGTCTTATCTCTTTCTTGAACTCTGAGAGAGGCCTTCATCTGCGGGATTTCCCGCCAAACGTCAACTGCCAGACGGATGTGAAAACGCTTTCAAAAGTGCAGGCAGCGCATAATTTGCTGCGGCGCACAATGCGGGGTGGTTCACCCGGCGGCGATTATACATCAGAGGTTTGCCATCCAGACCGGCAAGCCGGCCGCCGGAGCGTTCGAGAATGAGATCGGCCGCGGCCAGATCCCACTCGTGTGAGTTGGGCATGACCAGCGTACCGTCGATACGACCATCCGCCACCATCGCCAGCCGGTAGGCCAGCGACGGCACATGCGGGACACGCTCGACATTGTTGCGCATCGTTTCCGGCAGATGCGTGATCGCCTCTGCCGCGGCGGCGAGATGGAAGGTGCCGGTATTGCCGCCGCTTGCGGAGATGGGGCTTCCGTTTTTTAACGCCACGCCGCCCTCTATCGCGGTAAATTCCTCCGACAGCGCCGGTGCGACGAGCACGCCCACCACCGGCCGCCCTTCATGCACCACGGCAACGCTGATGCACCAGGTATCCCTGCCGCCAATGAAGGCGCGGGTGCCGTCGATGGGATCGACCACAAAGACGGTGGAACGGGAAAGCCTGTCCGCGTCGTCATCCGTCTCTTCGGAAAGCCAGCCATAATCCGGCCGGGCGGAGCGCAGAATGGTTTCGAGGATTTCATTGGCGGCGTAATCGGCCGCGCTTACCGGCGAAAGCCCGCCATTCTTCCACCAGACCTCGGGATCCTTGCGGAAGAAACCGAGGGCTGTCTCGCCCGCCTTGCGGGCGGCTTCGAGGACCAGCCTCAGATCGGAGGCCCAGCGGGCCTCATCCATGTCGTTCATCTTGCCGTCTTTTCCGCGCGCCTCAGATGGCGCGCCCGTTTTTCTGTTCGCACTTGCATATGAAGCGCCAGCGAAAATCCCGCAGGTCGCCTCACTTGCCTGCGATCGTCATGCCTTCGATGGCAAGCGTCGGGGCCGCGATGCCGTATTTGCGATCAATATCGTTGGCCGGCGTGATCCGCATGAACATGTCCTTCAGGTTCGAGGCAATCGTGACCTCGGAAACCGGAAAGGTCTTTTCGCCGTTCTCGATCCAGAAACCGCTCGCGCCGCAACTGTATTCGCCAGTGATCATGTTGGCACCGTGGCCGATGAGCTCGGTGACGTAAAAGCCCGACCCGACCTGCCCCAGCAGGTCCTCCGGCGAAAGATCGCCCGGCTCCAGAGCAAGGTTGGTGGAGGCCGGCGAGACCGAAGTGCCGCCACGCACGCCGCGGCCGTTGGTTTCCAGGCAGAGTTCCCGTGCCGCGGAGGTGGAGAGGAACCAGTGCTTCAAAACGCCATCCTCAATCATCGTCATCTTTTCGCCGCGAACACCTTCGCCATCGAAAGGACGGGAGGAAGGGCCACGCACGATCTGAGGATCGTCGGTGAGGTACAGGCCTTTTTTCAGCACCTGCTGGCCCATCTTGTCGCGCAGGAAGCTGGTCTTGCGGGCAACCGAAGCGCCGTTGATGGCGCCGGCAATGGCGCCGACGAAACCGCGGGCGATACGGGGATCAAACACGACAGTGATGTTGCTGCCGGTATCGACCTGGCGCGGGCCAACACGGCGCACGACTTTTTCCCCGGCGCGGCGGCCGATCTCTTCGGCGGCATCAAGATCGGCATAATAAAGGCGGCTGTCGAAATCGTAGTCGCGCTCCATTTTCGTGCCTTCGCCAGCGATGACGCTGACGGAGCGGCCGAAGCGGCTGCCCATATAGCTGCCAGAAAAACCGTGGGAGGTGACCAGCACGAGCCCGCCCATGCCGCTCGACGCGCCAGCACCCGAGGAATTGCTGACGCCCTTGACCGCCAGCGCCGCCTCTTCCGAAGCAAGGGCCGCCTCGCGCAATTGATCCGCAGACACGTCCGTTGCATCGAAAAGCTCGAGATCATCATAGGAACTTGCCAGCCGTTCCTTGTCCGCAAGGCAGGCAAAGGGGTCTTCCGGCGAAACCTTCGCCATGGCCACTGCCCTTTCCGCCAAGGTCTTCAGATCGAAGCCGGGATTGGCCGAAACGCTTGCCACCCGGCGGCCAACGAAGACACGCAGGGAAAAATCGTCGCTTTCGGAGGATTCGGTGCTTTCCACCTTGCCGAGCCGCACGCCGACCGATTGTGAGCGCGAACGCACGACAACAGCATCCGCCTCATCCGCGCCGGCGGCCCGGGCAAGATCGACAAGCTGGCTGGCGCGCTCGAGAAGTTTGGAAGAATCTATTTCTGAGGACATGAGTTGGCCTTTCATTCCTGTTCCATTTATTGTGCCAGCAACCCCGCATCAAGGGCGAAACGTCGCTTTCTCCGTCCAGAGGGCGCCATCGCCACCCTATTCGAAAGTTCGCCCGCATGACCGAGCACGACGCTCTCTTTTCCGAACCCTTGCTGCTTCTGGCCGGCGCGGTCATTGCGGCCTCCGTTTTCCGCAAACTCGGACTTGGCACCGTGCTCGGTTATCTGGTGGCCGGCATCGTCATCGGGCCGTTCCTGCATCTGGTCACCGATGCGAAGGACATCTTCAACGTCTCGGAACTCGGCGTCGTTTTCCTGCTCTTCATCATCGGGCTGGAACTCAAGCCGTCGCGCATCTGGCAGATGCGGCGCGATATTTTAGGGCTGGGGCTTGCGCAAGTACTGGTGACGGGCAGTGTGCTTGCGGCGATTGTATGGTGGGCGGGGCTGATCGACTGGCGCGGCAGCCTCGTCGCAGGCTTCGGCCTTGCGCTTTCCTCCACCGCCTTTGCACTGCAGATCCTTGCCGATGACGGCGACATGAATACAAGGCACGGCAACCGGTCCTTCTCGATCCTGCTGTTTCAGGATCTCGCCATCGTGCCGCTTCTTGCCCTTGTCACCATTCTTTCCAACCGGCCCGATGTGCCGACGGACTCCATGGTGTCCGATCTCATCGCCTCCGTCGTCGCGGTGGCCGGAATGATCCTTGCCGGGCGGTATCTTCTCACCCCCATGTTCCAGATCATCGCCCGCACCGGCGCGCGGGAGGTGATGATCGCCGCCGCCCTCTTCGTCGTCATCGGCGCCGCCGCGATCATGGAGGCGGTCGGCCTGTCGATGGGCATGGGCGCGTTGCTGGCGGGGTTGATGCTGTCGGAATCCTCCTATCGGCACGAGCTGGAGGCCGATATAGAGCCGTTTCGCGGGTTGTTCCTGGCATTGTTCTTCATGGCCGTCGGCATGTCGCTGCACGTCCATATCGTTTATGAGAACATCGTGCTTATCCTGATCGCCGTGCCTGTCATGATGGCGGTGAAGGCGGCGCTGATCTATGGTCTCTGCCGCATCGCCGGCTCGTCGCGTTATGCATCGAGCCGCATCGCGCTGCTTCTGGCGCAGGGCGGCGAATTCGGCTTCGTGCTCTTCACCACGGCGGCCGCCTCGGGGCTGTTTCCGCAGGCAACCGCGTCGATCCTCGTTGCCGTCGTTACGCTCTCCATGGCGCTGACGCCGCTTCTTGCAGTAATTTCCCGTCGGCTGACGGCGGAGGATGCGGAAGAAGACAAGCTGGAAGAGGATTTCGACGGAGCCGGCGCGGATGTGCTGATGATCGGCTTTTCCCGTTTCGGTCAGATCGCCTCGCAGATCCTGCTCGCCGGCGGGCGCGATGTGACCGTGATCGACAGCTCCGCCGATCGCGTGCGTCAGGCCGCCCGTTTCGGTTTCCGTATCTTTTTTGGTGATGGCACCCGCAAGGACGTGCTGATCGCCGCCGGCATCGAACGGGCCGATCTGGTGGCTGTCTGCACCCACAAGAAGGAAGTCACCGACCGTATCATCGACATGATCCAGTCGGAATTTCCAAGCGTTCGCATCTATGCCCGCTCCTATGACCGCATTCATTCGATCGACCTTAGAAAGAAGGGCGTGGAATATGAGCTCCGTGAAACGCTGGAATCCGGCCTGCTGTTTGGCAGGCGCATTCTCGAGGGGCTCGATATGGATGGCGACAGGGCTCTGGCGATTGCCGACGACATTCGCGAACGCGATGAGGAGCGACTCCAGTTGCAAGCCGTGGAAGGCCTCGCCGCCGGCCGGCAGATGCTGCACAACAAGCCGGTACGCGAGGTGAAGCCCGAACCGCTGATGAAGCCGAAGAACAAGGCGGAAAAGAGGGAGGAAGAAGAGGATATGGAGGACAGCGAGACGGAGGTGTCGTTGTGAAATGCGTTCTTCGTAGTGGCTGGGATAGCGCCACTTGTTTCTTCTCCCCTCCGGGAGAAGTCCGCGGCAGCGGGATGAAGGGGCAAGTTCTCCGAAATCCGGCAACGTTCCCCCTCATCCGACCCTTCGGGCCACCTTCTCGCCGGCGGGGAGAAGAAACCAGTGGTACTCGCTCGTTCCTAGCGAATACTCAGGGATTACTGCTTAAGCCTCCACGCCCTGCCCGCGATGAAACAGCTCTACCTGCAGTTCGATCTGGCGTTTCAGATCATCCTTGATGCTGGACGACGCGTTCAGCACCTCTTCCGACTTCAGGAAGTCCAGCACGCCGAAACGGTGAACCGGAGGGCGTAGGAAAATGTGTGGCGGGCGCAGTCTGAGCTTCAGGGCAATCGCCGCCTGCATCATCAGCTGGCTGGCGCCGAACAGGCTTTCCAATCGGCTGGGCATGGTGGTTCCATCCCCTTCCGGGCCACCGACGACATCGACGCCAATAACGATATCGGCGTGATCCAGCAAATGTTCATAGGGAACCGGATTGAAGATACCGCCATCGATCATGATGCGGCCATCGATACGAACAGGCATGAACAGCGCCGGAATGGCGGCTGAAGCCGCCAGCGCCTGGATGATCTCGCCGCTCTCGACCACCACTTCGGTCTGGGCGTAATAATCCGTGGTTATCACTTTCAGCGGAATGGCGAGTTCGGAAAAATCCTTCGGCAACGCCTGTGGCATCAGGGCGTGGAGAATGAGTTCGAGATTGAACTGGCCGAGACGAAAACCATCCACCGCATGGCGCATCGATGCCGGGCCGAGGCTCCAGAGCCGGTTGGCGACCGAACCTTTGCGTCCCATGAGTTCCAGCGTGTATTCGCGGATTTCGCGGCCAGACATGCCGGCCGCCATGCCCGCGCCGATGATGGAGCCGATGGACGAACCGGAAATTGCCACGGGCCGGATGCCGAGTTCGTCGAAAGCCTCGATAACGTTGATATGGCAGATGCCGCGTGCGCCGCCGCCGCCGAGCGCCAGTCCGAATGTCGGCTCATGATTGCCCGCACCATCGCCTTCGAGAACTTCTTCTCCGGCGCGGACGATCGTGACGCTTTCGTTCCCAGCCTGATCCATGCGAAACACCCAAAACTGGTTACCACGGTGAAGGGGTCTGCCTATCCGGCAAACACGACAAGACCGTGGCGTGACGGGGCACTCCCCGTCAGGGCTCGTAGCGGTAGAAATGCATCTTCGTGTCGCCGAAGATACGGCTTTCAAGCAGCTTAAACGCCGGATCGACATTGACCGTCACATCGCCGCGCTCTTCCAGAATGGCAAGCGCGCCGGCGTTGAGCCAACCGCCACTATGGGCAGCCGCGAAAGCCTTTTCGCCATGGCCATAGCCATAAGGCGGATCGGCGAAAAGAAGATCGAACGGCTCGATATTGTTGACGCCGCCGAGCTTGGTGGCATCACGCCGCAAGATGCGGGCGCGGCCATGCAGACCCAGCGCATCGATATTTTCCCAAAGCAGCCCCCTGCCCTCAACGCCGTTTTCGACGAAGAGCGCCACACGACAGCCGCGCGAAAGCGCCTCCAGCCCGACCGCACCGGTTCCGGCGAAAACGTCCAGAACGCGCGTGCCATCCAGACTTTGCGGATAGGCATGGCTCAGAATGTTGAAGAGGCTTTCCCGCGTCCTGTCGATGGTCGGACGAATGGAATTTGTTTTCGGCGCGGCCAAGCTCCGGCCGCGGAACTCACCGCCTACGATCCGCATTACGTGTCATTCCCCTGCCTCCAGAAGGTTTGCCACCCGGGCCCTTGCCGCCCGGCTTATTACCGCCGGGGCCCTTGCCGCCAGCGCCTTTTCCGGAAAACCCCGAACGTTCGCCACGCTCGCCCGATTTTCCGAAGGACGGCTTGCCAAAGCCGGGTTTGCCGCCCGGCTTGCCGCCGCGGGGCTTGTCACCCGCTGGCCGCTCGCCGCGGGCGCGATCACCGTCGTCACGGGGTCTGTCGCGGAACGGACGGTCACCAGCGGGTCTTTCCCCCCGGGCGGTGCGATCGCCGAAACTCTTTTCGCCACGTGGGCGGTCGCTGCGCGGACGGTCACCGTCTTCGCGCGGGCGGTCACGGAAGGGCCGGTCGCCAAAGGGTTTGTCGCCCCGGGCCGGACGGTCACCAAACGGCTTGGCACCACGCGGGCGGTCGCCATCTTCACGGGGACGGTCGCGGAACGGCCGATCGCCGAACGACTTGCCGCCGCGTCCGCCACGATCGCCAAAATTCTTCTCGCCACGTGCGGAGCGATCGCCACGGCCCTGCCCGCGGTCATCGTCGCGGGTGGGTTCGGAACGAATCCACTCACCGTCTTCATCGGCATGGCGCACGAGGCTGCGGCGGGCTTCGTCCTGCGCAGAAGGCTTCTTGAACAGGCTTTCCGCCTCAGCACGGGCCGAAGACTTGCGTTCCTTGCCGTCACGGGTCGGCTTCGCACCAGGCGCCATCCAGACATTGGCCGTGCGGCTTGTGCCGGCAGGCTGGCGGGGGCGGCGGTCGTCACCCTCATCCTCGGTGCGGCCCTTGGCGCCGAACTTGCCGGCAGGCTTGGAGCCGAACTTGCCGGCGGGCTTGTCGCCCCGCTTGGTGTCGAGGCGGCCAAGCGCCTTTTCACGGCGGTCCTCGGACTTGCCGCCTTTTTCGAAGCGTGGCTTGCCTTCCGGCGCATCGCTCTTTGCCCATTCGGCCTTCGCGGGCCGCTTCGGCGCGTTGTCTTCCTCGTCCTCAACGGGGGCATTGTAGATCGGCGCATCGAAATTGGCGCCCGCCTGTTCGATCAGGCGCGGGCCGAGCTGGTCGCGCAGCATCCGGCCACGCACTTCCAGCACCTTGCCTTCGGGCAGATCACCCAGCTGGAACGGACCGTAGGAAACACGGATCAGACGGTTGACCTCGAGGCCGAGCGCGCCGAGCACGTTCTTGATCTCGCGGTTCTTGCCTTCGCGCAGGCCCATGCTGATCCAGACGTTGTGGCCCTGGGTACGGTCAAGCGTGGCGTCGATCGCGCCGTAGAGCACGCCATCGACGGTGATGCCTTCCTTCAGCTTGTCGAGCGCCGCCTGATCCACCTCACCATGGGCGCGCACGCGGTAACGGCGCAGCCAGCCGGTGGTCGGCAATTCCAGAACGCGGGAAAGACCGCCATCATTGGTAAGCAGCAGCAAGCCTTCGGTATTGATGTCGAGGCGGCCGATGGAGAGGACGCGCGGCAGGTCGCTCGGCAGATTGTCGAAAACGGTCGGGCGGCCTTCCGGGTCGGAATTGGTGGTCACCAGACCGGCGGGCTTGTGATAAAGCCACAGCCGCGTGCGCTCGGCGCCGCGAATCGGCATGCCATCCACTTCGATCTTGTCCGACAGCGTGGCGTTGACGACAGGCGTATCCAGCTTGACGCCGTTCAGCGACACGCGGCCCTCCATGATCATGCGCTCGACATCGCGGCGCGAAGCCACGCCGGCGCGCGCCATGATCTTGGAAATGCGCTCGGGCTTCGAGGCGCCAACGGTTTCCGGCACCGGGGCGGCCTTTGCCTCGGCAGGTTTCTTTTCGCGCTCGGCGGCGGGTTTGCCGGGGCCTTTCGGCTTCCTGTCTCGGCTAAATGTCTTGCCGCCGTCACGCTTCGGCTTGTCTTTAAAAGTCATTTGCTGTTTGCCTGTTGTTTGGGCTGTCCTATCAGGTCCAAGCACAAGGGTTAAGAGGAAATTGAAACGCAATGGCCGAAAGGACGCATTTCATGGAGCTGGCGCTTTGGGAAGCCCGTGCCGCCGGCGAGCGGCAGGAGGTTCCAATCGGCGCCGTACTGGTACTGGACGGTCGCGTCATCGCCCGTTCCGGCAACCGCACCCGTGAATTGAACGATGTGACGGCGCATGCTGAAATCGCCGTGATCCGTATGGCCTGCGAGGCGCTGGGACAGGAACGCCTGCCCGGTGCCGATCTCTATGTGACACTGGAGCCTTGCACCATGTGCGCGGCGGCAATTTCATTTGCCCGTATCCGTCGGCTCTATTATGGCGCGCAAGACCCGAAGGGCGGTGCAGTGGAGAGTGGCGTGCGGTTCTTCAGCCAGCCGACATGCCATCATGCGCCGGATGTTTATTCGGGACTGGCGGAGAGTGAAAGTGCTGACATCCTGCGGCAATTTTTCCGCGGGAAACGTCTCGACGACTGAGCGACTCGCGGGAGGCGTAAGCCTTCCCGCCAGCCATCAACCATTCGCCATTACTGGAAGGGGTTCCACCAGCTCTTGCCAGTGCCGGCCATTGCCGCTTCTTTCTTGCGGCGCTTTTCCTTTTTCTGCTCCGGCTCGCCGAGATCGGTCAGCTGATCCTGCGGAACGCTGCGATATTCGGCCGGCGGATCGGTGAGGAACTTGCGCTGGGCGTTGACCACAGAGCCGCCCTGGGCTTCGGCCTTGGCCTTGCGGAAGGCTTCCCACTTCTGGCTTTCCGTCATCTGACCGGCGGTGCCGTTGCCGGCGAGCAGCGGCGAACGATAATGCGGGTTGTTCTTGTTGGCATCCGCCTCATCGCGCAGGCGTTCGCGGGTTTCTTCCGGCGATTCGACCCATTGCGGATTGTTTTCGCGGCTCGCCATGTTCTGCTGCGGCTGAGCCAGCTGCTCGGCACGGGCCTGTGCGGGAACGACGAGGCCCGGGCGAGGACCATATTTCAGGTTGCGCTTGGTCTGGTCGCCGGTGATCGAGGTTGCGTTGCCGAGATCGTCGACAAGCTGTTCGGCTGCCGTCTTGCCCGTACCGTAGGTCGGGCTCGTGCACGCGCCGAGCAGCACGCCTATCGTCGTGACGCCAACCACCGTGCGAAACATGCCCAAACCCTGCGCATTACCCTGCATCGTCTTCATTGAAACCCTTCCAGCCGTCCGTCCCACTTCGCCAGACATCGTCTTTCGGCAGGCGGCAGCCCGCATTGCCCTGTAAATCCGGCCATTTTCAGGCAGATGTACCGGATGAAGAGGCAAAGCGCAATTCATCCGGCCATTTTCATTATGCTAGGGCCGCAAGCTCGCGCAGGGCAGCCGCATCGCGCGCCGAGACATCGGGATAATCCGGATCGGAGCCGACATCGGTGGTGATGCGCCACGAACGCGCGCATTTTTCACCTTCCGCGAGCTTCTGCTCGACCACGACCTTCGGCACTTCCGGCAGGCGGAAACCGTCGGCAGGGCCTTCGTCACCCACAACCGTGATGGCCGAGGTGATGCAGATTTCGGCGAAGTCCTGATCCTTCAGCGCGGCCAGAAGATCGGCGTCGGCGATGTGGACGACCGGAGCCGCTTCCAGCGAAGAACCGATGCGCTTTTCACGGCGCTCGACTTCAAGCGCGCCCGTCACGACGGTGCGGACCTTGCGGATTTTCTCCCACTTCGCTTCCAGCGCATCATTCTTCCAGTTTGCCGGGATTTCCGGGAACTGGGCGAGATGCACAGACTCCGCATCCGGGTAACGCGACAGCCACGCTTCTTCCGTTGTGAAGGGCAGCATGGGGGCAAGCCACGTCACCAGGCAATCGAACAGCTTGGCGATGACCGACAGGGCCGCGCGGCGCTTCAGTGACGACGGCGCGTCGCAATACAGCGTGTCCTTGCGGACGTCGAAATAGAAGGCCGAAAGCTCGACATTGGCAAAGTCGATAAGCGCACGGGTGATCTTCTTGAACTCGAAGCCGTCATAACCTCCGCGAACAACGCCATCCAGTTCGGACAGGCGGTGCAGCACCAGCTTTTCCAGCTCCGGCAGATCGTCATAGGCGATCTCCTCGCCCTGGTAATGGGCGAGCGTACCGAGCATCCAGCGGATGGTGTTGCGCAGCTTGCGATAGGCATCGACATTGGTCTGGATGATGGCCTTGCCGAGGCGCTGGTCTTCCCAGTAATCCGTGGTCATCACCCACAGGCGCAGGATATCGGCACCCGACTGGCTCATGACTTCCTGCGGAGCAACCACGTTGCCGAGCGACTTCGACTGTTTGCGCCCCTGCTCGTCCATGGTGAAACCGTGGGTCACAACGGCATTGTAAGGCGCACGGCCACGCGTCGCGCAGCTTTCGAGCAGCGACGAATGGAACCAGCCGCGATGCTGGTCGGAGCCTTCGAGATAGACATCCGCCGGCCACTTCAAGTCCGGGCGATCTTCCAGCGTGAAGGTGTGAGTGCAGCCGCTGTCGAACCAGACGTCGAGGATGTCCATGACCTGCTGCCACTTGGCATGGTCGTGGTCATTGCCAAGGAAGCGTTCCTTGGCGCCTTCGGCGAACCAGGCGTCCGCGCCTTCGGCCTCGAAAGCCTCGAGGATGCGGGCGTTGACGGCTTCGTCGATCAGAACTTCACCTTTCTCGTCGGCGAAGACGGCGATCGGCACGCCCCAGCTGCGCTGGCGCGACAGAACCCAGTCCGGGCGGCCTTCGATCATGGCGCGCAGGCGGTTCTGGCCGGAAGCCGGCACGAAGCGGGTCTGGTCGATGGCGGAAAGCGAACGGGAGCGCAGCGTCGTGCCGTCGCCCAGTTCCTTGTCCATATAGACGAACCATTGCGGCGTGTTGCGGAAGATGACAGGCTTCTTGGAGCGCCAGCTATGCGGATAGCTGTGCTTCAGACGGCCGCGGGCAAACAGGTTGTTTTCCGCGATCAGCGCCTTGATGACGCGGTCATTGGCGTCACCCTTCTTGCCGTTATCGTCCATGACACGGGCGGCACCGCCTTCGGCCGACGGGCCGAAACCGGGGGCGTCTTCGGTGTAGAAACCGTCATCGCCGACCGTGAACGGGATCTTGGAGGAGATACCGCGCGCTTCCAGATCGCGCGCCTGCGCCATCCACGCGTCAAAGTCCTCGCGGCCATGGCCGGGGGCTGTGTGCACGAAGCCGGTACCGGCATCGTCGGTGACGTGATCGCCATCGAGAACCGGAACAGGGAAGGTGTAACCCAGCGATGCCAGCGGGTGGGCGCAGGTAACAGCGGCGAGCTCCTCCGCCTTCACATCGCGCAGGCGTGTGAATTCGAGCTTCGCCTTGGCAAAGCATTCGGCTGCCAGCTTGTCTGCGAAGACGAGCTTTTCGCCCGGCTGCGGTCCGAAATCATTGGCCGCCGCCGTGACCTCATAAAGGCCATAGGCGATGCGTGACGAAAACGAGATGGCGCGGTTGCCGGGGATCGTCCACGGCGTGGTCGTCCAGATGACGATGGAAGCGCCATCAAGCTCGGCAGAGCCTTCAACGACCGGGAACTTCACCCAGATCGTGTCGCTCTCGACGTCATGATATTCGACTTCCGCTTCCGCCAGCGCCGTGCGTTCGACAACCGACCACATGATCGGCTTGGAACCGCGGTAGAGCTGGCCGCTCTTGGCGATCTTCAAAAGTTCGCCGGCGATACGGGCTTCCGCGTGGAAGTTCATCGTCGTGTAGGGGTTTTCGAAGTCACCCTCGATGCCGAGGCGCTTGAACTCCTCCGACTGGACCTTGATCCAGCCGGCTGCGAACTCACGGCACTCCTTGCGGAATTCGTTGACCGGAACCTCGTCCTTGTTCTTGCCCTTGGCGCGGTAGGCTTCCTCGATCTTCCATTCGATCGGCAGGCCATGGCAATCCCAGCCGGGCACATAATTGGCGTCGTAACCGCGCATCTGGAACGAGCGGGTGATGACGTCCTTCAGGATCTTGTTCAGCGCATGGCCGATATGGATGTTGCCGTTGGCATAGGGCGGGCCGTCATGCAGCACGAATTTCTCGCGCCCGGCGGCCGAGGCGCGCAGCTTCTTGTAGAGACCCATTTCCTGCCAGCGCTTCACCGTTTCCGGTTCTTTCTGCGGCAGGCCGGCGCGCATCGGAAAATCCGTCTGCGGAAGATAGAGGGTGGTGGAGTAGTCCAGTTTTTCTGCGGTGTCGCTCATGATCATACCGTTGTTGCGCGCCGTGCGGGCCGCGCCATATCAATTGCAAAGAGGGCAAATTCGGAAAGCGCCACGTCCGTCTGTCACAGAAGCGCCAAAATCCCGGACCTTCCGGCTCTCTCAGAGCGGGCGGAAGGCCGGGCCAATAATTCGGCCAATCTGAACTGCAAATTTCAACCGGTATTGGGACATGGCCGGTTGTTTATGCGGTTTTCCGGTAAAAAGGAAGAGAAAAGCGACGGCAAGGGGCGGGCGAGTAAGGACATGCCCCGCAGCCTGCTCAAAACGCGATCTTCGCATCCACTTCGCTCAGCGGCTGCACACCCGACAGCATCGCCCTCGCCTCTTCTTCATCCCGCTTGATCTGCGCCACGAGCGGATCGAGACCATCGAATTTCAACTCATCGCGCAGATGCCCGAAGAAAGAGACCGAACAGACCTCGCCATAGAGATTGCCCGAAAAATCGAAGACGAAGGTTTCGAGCAACGCCGCGCCGTTGTCCGTGACCGTCGGGCGATAACCGAAGCTCGCCACGCCGTCGCGGATCGAGCCATCGGGGCGGCGGAAGCGGACGGCATAGATGCCGGCCTTCAGTTCCGTTTCCGGCGCCAGCGCCATGTTGGCGGTGGGGTAACCCAGCGTGCGGCCAAGCTTCTGGCCGCCGATGACTTCGCTTTCCACCGTGAAACGGTAACCAAGCAGGCCTGCGGCGCCCGCCACATCACCCTCGCACAGAAGCGAGCGTATCCGGCTGGAAGAGACGACATCCGCGCCCTCGTCGCGGAAAGCGTCCACTAGCGTCACATCGAAGCCATGGCGTTTTCCGGCTTCCATCAGGAATGCCGGCCCACCTTCCCGGCCCTTGCCGAAATGGAAATCGAAACCGGTGACGACGGCGCTCGCATGCAGCCAGTCAATCAGGATGGACTGGACGAACTCTTCCGCCGAGCGCTGCGAAAACTCGCGGTCGAACGGATATTCGATAACCGAGCGGAAACCGATGGCCTCAAGGATGCGCGCCTTCAATGGCGCAGGCGTGAGGCGAAAGACCGGCGTATCGGGCCTGAACACGGAACGGGGATGCGGCTCGAAGGTCAGCACCAGCGCGGGGACGCCGCGGGCTTCCGCCAGTTCCAGCGCGCGATCCAGCACGGCCCGGTGGCCGCGATGCACGCCATCGAAATTGCCGATGGCGACGACGCCGCCACGAAGAGCTTCGGGCAGCGGCTCTTTTTTTTCATTGCGGTGAAAGACGGTCATGACAGTCGATCCATTCCAGCGCCAGCTATTCCCGAGGCGAGACGTAGAAATGCGTCCTCAGGCAAGTCGGGGCATCCACCAGCCGGGTGAAGCGCCCTGCCCCTTGAGATAGGCATTGAGAAGCGCCTCGTCCGTCTGGCCGTTCAGCGTATATTCGGCGACGTGAATACCGCCGCTGATATAAAGAAGGTTGAGACCGCTCGCAATCGCGCCCTTCACATCCGTCGGCATGCCGTCACCGATGGCGAGAACGCGATCCTTGGCGAAGGCGCCGCGCACTTCCTTGGCCGCTGCAAGGCAGGCCTCATAGATCGGCGCATGCGGCTTTCCGGCGATGCGAACCTCGCCGCCAAGCTGTTCGTAATAGGCGGCCATGGCGCCGGCGCAGGGAATGATGCGCTCGCCGCGCTCCACCACCAGATCCGGGTTGGCGCAGATCATCGGCACGTTGCGGGCAATAAAGCCCTTAAGCATTTCGGTATAGTCCTCCGGCGTCTCCGTCTCGTCGTCGAAGAAGCCGGTGCAGACCACGGAGTCCGCGTCGGCCTCGCCAACCACCTCGACATCGAGACCCTCCAACAGCGGCATATCCCGCTGCGGTCCCAGCAGGAAGACTTTTCTGGGGCCTTCCGCGATCAGGCCACGCGTTACATCGCCCGAGGTGACGATGCGGTCATAGGCCTCGTCGGGCACGCCGAGCACACGCAGCTGGGCGATGACGCCGGGCGCGGGACGCGGTGAATTGGTGATGAGAACCACGGTCTTGCCGGCCTCGCGCGCGCTTCTCAGGGCAATGGCCGCGTCCGGAAAGGCGCTGACGCCATTGTGCAGCACGCCCCAGACATCCGACAGGATAACGTCGAACCCATCAGTGATTTCGCCGAGAGTTTGAATGCGGTGGGCCATGAGATGCTTTCCGGATGCGAGAAGAGTGTGTGCGTCACATCGCAAAGCGGGACGCCGATGGCAAGGAAAAAAGCGCCGCCGGTCCGGGCTTCGGACTGAACGGAATGGCGCGTCACACTCGACGTCATCCTCAGGCTTATCCCGCGCACCCAAACCCGTCACGAAAATCAATGCGTTGTCAGATCATATTCACGGGACAAGCCTGAGGAAGACAGCGGCGCGCTTTTCGAGCCTTCCAGCCTCCCGATGTGAAGCTTCATAGCATCGCGCAGACATAGAAATTCCTGTCATGGAACGCTGGTAACCATAAGCCATGAAATTTTTCAGACAGGGCGTTCTTGACTCCGGAAGAAGCCCTCCTTATCTCGGTTCCGCTGGCACTCGATAAACGAGAGTGCTAACACCCATCAGGCGAGTTCCAAAAGCTCGCGCAGTCATTTGATCGAGGGATTAGACAATGACAAGCACCAATTTCCGCCCGCTTCACGATCGCGTCGTTGTTCGTCGCGTTGAGTCCGAAGAAAAGACCAAGGGCGGCATCATCATTCCCGACACCGCCAAGGAAAAGCCGCAGGAAGGCGAAATCGTCGCCGTCGGTTCCGGCGCACGTGACGAAGCCGGCAAGGTCGTCGCTCTCGACGTCAAGGTTGGCGATCGCGTTCTGTTCGGCAAGTGGTCGGGCACCGAAGTCAAGCTCAACGGCGAAGACCTTCTGATCATGAAGGAAGCCGACATCATGGGCATCATCGGCTGATTTCGGCCACCCCATCCTTCCTTAAATTTCAAGCCGGACCCCGTCCGGCCATTCGAAACCAGGAGTTTTGAAAATGGCAGCCAAAGAAGTAAAATTCGGCCGCACAGCACGCGAAAAGATGCTCAAGGGCGTCGACGTTCTTGCTGATGCAGTGAAGGTAACCCTCGGCCCGAAGGGTCGTAACGTCGTTATCGACAAGTCCTTCGGCGCTCCGCGCATCACCAAGGACGGCGTTTCGGTCGCCAAGGAAATCGAACTGGAAGACAAGTTTGAGAACATGGGCGCACAGCTCGTTCGCGAAGTTGCCTCCAAGACCAACGACATCGCCGGTGACGGCACCACCACCGCGACCGTTCTGGCCCAGGCCATCGTTCGCGAAGGTTCCAAGGCAGTTGCTGCCGGCATGAACCCGATGGACCTGAAGCGCGGTATCGATCTGGCCGTCGCTGAAGTCGTCAAGGACCTTCAGGCCAAGGCCAAGAAGATCAACACCTCTGAAGAAGTTGCGCAGGTCGGCACGATCTCCGCAAACGGCGAACGTCAGATCGGTCTCGACATTGCTGAAGCAATGCAGAAGGTCGGCAACGAAGGCGTCATCACCGTTGAAGAAGCCAAGACCGCTGAAACCGAACTCGAAGTCGTCGAAGGCATGCAGTTCGACCGCGGCTACCTGTCGCCCTACTTCGTGACCAACCCGGAAAAGATGGTGGCTGACCTCGAAGACGCCTACATCCTCCTGCACGAAAAGAAGCTCTCGAACCTCCAGGCCATGCTGCCGGTTCTCGAAGCTGTCGTTCAGACCGGCAAGCCGCTCGTCATCATCGCTGAAGACGTCGAAGGCGAAGCTCTTGCAACGCTCGTCGTCAACAAGCTGCGTGGCGGCCTCAAGATCGCTGCCGTCAAGGCCCCTGGCTTCGGCGACCGCCGCAAGGCCATGCTGGAAGACATCGCCATCCTGACCGGTGGTACCGTCATTTCCGAAGACCTCGGCATCAAGCTCGAAAACGTTACGCTCGACATGCTCGGCAAGTCGAAGAAGGTTTCGATCTCCAAGGAAAACACCACGATCGTTGACGGCGCCGGCCAGAAGTCCGACATCGAAGGTCGTGTTGCCCAGATCAAGGCCCAGATCGAAGAAACCACCTCCGACTACGACCGCGAAAAGCTGCAGGAACGCCTTGCCAAGCTCGCTGGCGGCGTTGCCGTTATCCGCGTTGGCGGTTCGACGGAAGTCGAAGTGAAGGAAAAGAAGGACCGCATCGACGACGCTCTCAACGCGACGCGCGCTGCCGTTCAGGAAGGCATCGTGCCTGGTGGTGGCGTGGCTCTGCTGCGTTCGTCCACGAAGATCGCCGTCAAGGGCGAAAACGACGACCAGGAAGCTGGTATCAACATCATCCGCCGCGCCCTGCAGGCTCTGGTTCGCCAGATTGCAGACAACGCTGGTGACGAAGCTTCCATCGTTGTTGGCAAGATCCTCGAGAAGAACGAAGACAACTACGGCTACAACGCCCAGACCGGCGAATATGGCGACCTGATCCAGCTCGGCATCGTCGACCCGGTCAAGGTTGTCCGCACGGCTCTGCAGAACGCAGCTTCGGTTGCTTCGCTGCTGATCACCACCGAAGCCATGATCGCCGAGCTTCCGAAGAAGGACGCTCCGATGCCGGCAATGCCGGGCGGCGGCATGGGCGGCATGGACTTCTAATCAGGCCTGTCACCGGAATAATGAAAGGGCGGTCTTCGGATCGCCCTTTTTCGTTGGCCGCCCATGCCCCTTGAGTGGTCCAGCGTCGCCAGCGCGCCGGACGGGCGGCATGGACTTCTAATCAGGCCTGTCACCGGAATAATGAAAGGGCGGTCTTCGGATCGCCCTTTTTCGTTGGCCGCCAATGCCCCTTGAGTGGTCCGGCGTCGCCAGCGCGCCAGACGGGGCGGCATGGACTTCTAATCAGTCCTGTCATCGGGATAATGAACGGCACTCGTCGGGTCGGTCTTGTCCCCTGACCGAAGAGAAAGGAGCGCAGTCTGTGAACCTCGACGCCAGACTGAGCAGAAAGTCGACACTTCCCAGAGAGATGCCTCGTAAAATCAACCTGTTGCACAATTTCGAAGGCCCACGCGGAAGGGCTCAAATATTGTCCCGTTTTGGAACAGCGCCGCATTTATCCAGCCGTTCTTTGCGGCCCATGGAATATTGCGGTGGCGCTGCTGCGAATCATCATCACCACGGGACTCGATATCGGCGCCAAGTGACCTCTAAGTACGCTATTTAGTTGTGGCTTTTCACAAGTCTCGCGGTTTTGAAGAAGAAATACATATTATTTTTATATTTCTCACTGACTGGTTGTTGTAGGTAGAAGAAAATAAACTATAAGCAGCCCCCGTAAGGGTGCCGCGACGGGACGCAAGCATTGAAGGGGTTTCGATGCCTGGCAGATACGTCCGACTGCGGATGGCGGTGGAAGTTCGACCCGGCGATAACGCTTCAAAAGCGGCGCCGGCGCGATGTTCATACGGGGGCGCGAATTGTTCGAAATATCAAGACGCAACGATGCTTTGCCCGCGACGGCTCCCACCACACCGGATCCACGGACTTTGGCGCGTTTCTTCATTTCGGAAGAATGGAGCAGTGAGCTTTCGAGCGGTGTCATCCGGCTCGGCGAACAAGCATCTTTCATGCATGGGGTGCCGCCGGGTGAATGCGGCCTGCTCAGCCTCGTCCGCTGTTACGACCGCGCTGACCACGCCCGGGTGCTGGAACTATTCGAACAGGCTTCTTCCGCCCCCTCGCGTTTCTGCTTTTCAACCGGCATCTCGATGTTGCCGGCCCTGCGGCAACCGGTCATCTGCATGGGTGAATCCTTCAATTTTGAAGATGGCCAGCCCGGTCGTATCACGGGACTGTTCCTGTTTCCCCGTTTCGAAGACATGCGCTTCGCCGCCTGATATCCTGTTTCCAGTTTCACCATCGTTCACAAAATAAAGACAATTCGTCTTCTGTTGTTCATCTTTATGGGCGAATGATTTTCAGTCATTGATATCTCCAGACATTGCCCCAACCGGCGAAACGCCGATCATTTACCGGAGATTTCCATGTCCAGCAGCCAGAACGTTCTCGTTCTTATTGCCCGCATTCTGCTATCCTTCATCTTTATCTATGCCGGCTTCGGCAAGCTGACCGATCCGGCCGGTACGGCCGGCATGATCGCCGGTGCCGGCATGCCTGCCGCAACCGCGCTTGCATATCTCGCAGGCCTCTTCGAACTCGTGACCGGCCTTGCCATTCTCGTCGGTTTCCAGACGAAAATCGCCGCCTGGGCGCTTGCCGTCTTCTGCGTCTTCACCGGCCTCGTTTTCCACAGCGGCACCGTTGCCGTTCCCGGCTGGCCTGACCCGGCGCTTGGCTGGATCAACGCGCTGAACGGCATCATGCTGATGAAAAACATCACCCTGGCCGGCGCTTATATCCTGCTCGCCGCCTTCGGTCCCGGCGCCTATTCCGTCGATGCAAAGCGCGGCGTCGCTCTGGCTCACGCTTAATTCAGGCGTCCCGCTAACGAAAAAGCCGCTGGAGCGATCCAGCGGCTTTTGTGTTTTGATGCTCAGACCGCCGCCCTGATGCGCGACGCGATCTCCTCAATCCTTCCATCGCCGTCATGTTCCGATTTGCGGGCGCGGACAAAGCAGGCTTCCGAACGCACGATGATACCGTCGGAGAGAATTTTCAGATGGTTGGCTTTCAGCGTCGAACCCGTGGAGGTGATATCAACGATGATATCCGCCTGCCCCGCCGCCGGCGCGCCTTCGGTGGCACCGAGGCTTTCGACGATGCGGTAAAGCTGGATGCCGTGCTGGCGTGAAAAGAACTGCTGCGTCAGCCGCCAGTATTTGGTGGCGATGGCGAGCCTTCGACCATGGCGGGCGCGGAACTCCGAAGCGACATCACCCAGATCTGCCATGCTGTCCACATCCAGCCAGATTTCCGGCACGGCGACCACGACGTCGGCATGTCCAAAACCGAGACGGGCGCAGAATTCCACCTGCGCATCGGCATTGGTCAGCCCTTCACGCACAAGGTCCTCCCCGGTCACGCCGAAATCCACCGTGCCGGCGCCGATCTCGCGGGCGATTTCTGACGCCGACAGATAGGCGATCTCGATATCGTCGCGCCCTTCGACGCGGCCGCGATAGGAACGATCATTGCCGACGGCAGCGACTTTCAGCCCGGCGCGTTCCAGAACGGCGGAGGAGTCTTCCTTCATCCGGCCCTTGGAGGGCAATGCGATGGTGATCATGGCTTACTCCCGCGCACCGTTTCGATGCGATCCAGCCAGAGCGAGAAGCCCACGGCCGGTATTTTTTCCTGTGCGCCGAGCAGCGTCAGCAGCCGGTCGAAACGGCCGCCACCGGCGAGAACACTATCTCCACCCGCTTCCACCACCTCGAAAACAAGGCCGGTATAATAGTCGAGCGGACGACCGAAGGCCGCGCCATAGGTGACGGTTTCGAGGTCAACGCCAGCGTTAGAAAGAGCTGCGACACGTTTGTCGAAAGCGGAAAGCGCCCCGTCCAGTTTCAGCTTCGCCTTTGCAGCAAAATCGGCCAGAACCTGCGAGGCCTGCGGCAAAGGCGCCTTCAAAGCGAGGAACTGCTTCAGCAGCGCAAAACTGTCATCCGGTAGACGTGTGGCCGCAAGGGCCAGTTTTTCCCTCAGGCGGCGGGCGATTTCCTGTGGTGAACGGCTTGCATTGGTGGAGTAGCCGGTTTCCTGCATCACCGTATCGAGATAATCGACCAGCACCGCCTCATCCCCGGTCGCCAATAGTCCGGCGACGCGGGCGTCCAGCCCGGTCATCGGCTTGGGATGCATGAGGCTTTCCAGCAACGCGTCAAGCTGCGCCATGTCACCGAAGGCCTGTACCAGCCGCTTCTGCCAGCCGAGCGGCAGACCAAGGGCGGCAACAACCGCCTCGAACACCTGTTGATCGCCCAGGGTGACGGCAAGCGCCCGGCCCGGCAGCAGACGCTGCAGAATCCCGGTGGCATCGATGACGGCACGCGCATCGGCGGCAGCAATATCGGTATCGCCGAGATCCTCGATGCCGGCCTGATAAAATTCGTTCGCACCTTCGCGGCGCTGGCGGAAGACTTCACCGAGATAGGAATAACGTTTGGGTGTGCCGGTCGCCGTCTCGATATGGCGCAGGCAGACGGGAATGGTGAATTCGGGCCGCAGGCACAGGCTCTCACCCGTCTCGCTCTCCGTCATGAAGATACGGCGGCGCAAATCCTCGCCAGCCATATCCAGAAACGGTTCCGCAGGCTGGATGACGGGCGTGTTCACGCGACTCGTGCGGCGCGCGGCGAATTCTTCCAGTAGCTCTCCGGAAAACTCCGGCATGTCGATCAGGGGCATGGAACGGTACTTTTCGTCACGGTTCGAGCGGCTGCATCATTTCGATGCGGTTTCCGAAGGGATCATGGACATAAAACCGGTGATATCCCTCAAGCGGTTCATCCTCAACCACATGGCAGCCCGCTGTTTCAAGTGTTTTTCGCAAGTCTGCCAAGTCATCGACCAGAAACGCCGGATGGGCTTTTTTCGCCGGTCGGAAATCCTGCTCGATGCCCAGGTGCAGTTTTATCGAACCCCGGCTGAACCAACAGCCGCCGCGGGCAACCAGATTGGCCGGTTTTGCCTGTTCCGCAAAGCCGAGCAGGCTCCCGTAAAAAGCCCGCGCCTCTTTTTCACGGCCAGCCGGCATCGCCAGTTGAACATGGTCGAGCGCAAAGATCCCCATGGCTTCAGCGCCCTTCGGCGGCGCGGCGAACGTCCTCTGCCTGATGCTCCAGAATCTCGCGGACCTTTGCCACCAGCTCGGCCTCCGGCACGCTGACCTGGGCCACACGCGCCTCGCGCCAGCTGGCATTGTCCTCGATCTCGCCGGAGAGGCGCTTGCCTTCGATCAGGTCCTTGATCTGCACCACGCCTTCGGCGCGCTCGTCACCGCCCTGAATGATGGCAATGGGGGAACCGAGGCGGTCGGCGTATTTCAGCTGGTTGCCGAATTTCTTCCAGTTGCCCTGATACATTTCGGCGCGGATGCCTTCGGCCCGCAGCGCCTGGGTGAAGCGCTGATAACGGCTCATACTCTCCACATCACCATCCATGACGGTGATGAGAACGGGTGCGAGCGGCTTCACCTGGCCGAGCTTGCCGAGGTTCTTCAGCGCCGTCATCAGGCGAGAAACGCCGATGGAGAAGCCCGTGGCGGGAACCGGCTGGCCCATGAAGCGGGAGACGAGGCCGTCATAACGGCCGCCGCCGCCGACGGAGCCGAACACGACCTTTTCGCCCTTTTCGTTGGTGACGTCGAAGGTGAGCTCGGCCTCATAGACCGGGCCTGTATAATATTCGAGGCCGCGAACGACCGAGGGGTCGATCTTGATGCGATCCGCATCGTAACCGGCACTGGAGACCAGAGCGCCGATGATGTTCAGTTCATCAACGCCTTCCTCGCCTTTCGAGGTGCCCGCGACCAGTTTCGCCAGATCATCGGCGCTTGCCGCATAATCCTTGATGCCGACGAAAAACAGGACCTTTTCGATCTGCTCGTCACCGAGACCGGCACCCTTAGTAAAGTCACCGGACTCGTCCTTGCGGCCGGGGCCGAGCAGCAGCTTCACGCCCTCAGGGCCGAACTTGTCGAGCTTATCAATAGCGCGCAGTACGTTCAAACGACGACCGGCATTTTCCTCGCCACCGAGACCGATGGCTTCCATGACGCCATCGAGCACCTTGCGGTTGTTGACTCGGATAACGTAATCGCCGCGCTTGATGCCGAGTGCTTCCAGCGTATCCGCCATCATCATGCACATTTCGGCATCCGCCTGCACGCCGGATGCACCCACCGTATCGGCATCGAATTGCATGAACTGCCGGAAACGGCCGGGGCCGGGCTTTTCATTGCGGAAGACATAACCGGCGCGATAGGTGCGGTATGGCAGCTGGATTTCGTTGAAGTTTTCAGCCACATGGCGGGCGAGCGGCGCCGTCAGATCGTAGCGCAGGCTCATCCACTGGTCGTCGTCATCCTGCAACGAAAACACGCCCTCGTTCGGACGATCGCTGTCCGGCAGGAACTTGCCGAGCGCATCGGTATATTCGAACTGCGGCGTTTCGATCGGGTCGAAACCGTAAAGCTCATAAACCCTGCGGATCTTGTCGATCATCTCGTTGGTGGCATGGATATCGGCAGCCGAGCGGTCCACGAAGCCGCGCGGCAGGCGGGCTTTCAGTTTCTGAGGCTTTTTTGCTTTTTCGCTCATGATGCCGATCCGATATTTTCCTGAAATTATGCCGGTGTTAAAGCGCGCTGCGCTTTAAATTCTGTTTTTACGCATGTCTTTATCCCAAAACCGCTGCGCACTTTTGGGAGACATGCTTTAGAGGATGAAGCCCTGTGCGGCAAGCCGCAAAGGCTCCGGTTTTACTGGCCGCGAAGGACAAGCGATGCTATATGGGATGCATGTATCCCATTTTGGTCGGAAAGGACGCAAGCGATGAGCAAACAGACGGCCATCCGCCTCCCGGATGAGACCTATGAGCGGCTGAAAGCGCTTTCCGAGCGCACCGGACGCACATCTGCCTATTACATTCGCGAGGCGATCGAGAAGCATATCGAAGATATGGAAGATCTTTATCTCGCCGAAGAGGCGACGCGGCGACGGATCGCAAACAATGAGCGCACCTATACTCTGGAAGAAGTGATGCGCAATCTTGACCTGGAAAATTGAGTTTCAGCACCGCGCCGTCAAGCAGCTTGAAAAGCTGGCGAAGCAAGATGCCAACCGCATCGTTTCGCTTCTGGCAGACAGGGTGGTGCAAAATGAAAATCCCCGCCAGACTGGTGCCGCCCTGCAAGGCTCCGAACTCGGCATTATTGGCGCTACCGGGTGGGCGATTATCGCATCATCTGCGATATACAGGATCATAAGCTAATCGTGCTGGTGGTCGAAATCGGCCATCGCCGCTAAATTTACCGTTAGGCATTCATGATCCTCGAAGCCCTGCAATATGCCGCGACACGCGCGGTCACGCCGAAAGAATTCCGGCCGCATATCCGCTATTCCGTCAATCTCTGGGCACGCGCCAATCGTTGCGCCAAAGCCTGGGCGGAGCATGAAAACAACAGCCGGCAATTCGTGCTGCAATCGGCGAGAAAGCTGAAGCAGAGACGGACCGCCGTGGTGCTGGGGTCCGGTCTGTTGCGGGATGTGCCCCATGAGGCGCTGGTGGCGATGTTCGATACCGTCGTTCTGGTCGATCTGGTACATCTCGCCAGCGTGCAGGCGAAGTTGCGGCTCAATGCCAAAAAGAACGTCCGCATCGCCAATCGCGATCTTTCCGGCTTCGATGATCTCATGGCCGGCCGACCGGCGGAACCGCTCGATTTCCTGCGGCGAGTGCCCTATCTCGATTTTGTCGTCTCGGCCAACCTGCTGTCGCAGATCGGTACGGGTGCACAGCATCGGCTGGAACGGCAGAAAATAGCGGCTACGCCTGATGATCTCCTGCCGAAACTCATTCATACGCATCTCGATGCGCTGGCCGGTCTCCCCTGCAAGGTGTGCCTCGTGACGGACACCGCCTTTGACGTCATCGGCAAGGATGGAAGCCTGCACCAGCACGAAGACCTGCTGCACGGCATTGAGCTTCCCGCGCCCGCCGCTGCATGGGAGTGGCCGCTCGCGCCGCTTGGCGAGGAAAGCAGGGATTATCGCATCGTGCACCACGTCATTGCACGCGAACTGACCTGATCGTCATGCTTATTCCATAATTTCAGCGGTAACTTCACATCATGCCCCATGTGGTCCGCACATTGATGTTCCTTGCCTGCCTGCTTTACGGCGCGATGCCGGCGCAGATGGCGATGAGCATGCCGACAGGCATGGTTGTTTCCTCGCAATTGCCGATGAAACATCAAGATGCCCAATCACACCCGCAAGATCACGGTTCTCAAACGCCTGCGGAGAATGCCGCTCATGACGCGGGAACGGGCGGTTGCTGCCCCCACGGCAACGATGCTTCACATCCGGATTCCTGCGCCGCCTGCCTGATCGTGGTTCCACGAATGATCTTTGCCGATGCCGGGCGGATGGCATTCGCCTATCCGAAGCCGCAACGCGGCACTGTGTTTGACGGCAAGGCTTTCGCGCCGCCGCTACCGCCTCCCCGCGCCTGACCGCAGATTTTTCAGACCGACTTTCGAAAAATCCGTCAGACACAGGAAGGATAATCCATGTCTATCAAGACCATTACGCTCGCCGCCGCTTTTGCGGCCTCTCTCGCCATGCCCGCTTTTGCACAGGACGCGGGCGGCCATGCCGGACACGACATGTCAAAAGGCAGCATGAGCGACAGCGCTTCCACCCAGGCCTTCATGGAAGCCAGCAAAAAGATGCATGGCAATATGGCCATCGATTATAGTGGTGATGCCGACGTCGATTTCGTGCGCGGCATGATCCCGCATCATCAGGGGGCGATCGATATGGCCAAGGTCCAACTGCAATACGGCAAGGACCCGGAAATCCGCAAGCTGGCCGAAGAAGTGATCAAGGCGCAGGAAGGCGAAATCGCCATGATGAAGGCCTGGCTGAAGTCCAGGGGCAAGTGATTGCTATTGTTGAAGGGGAGCGCCGGCTATGGCGCTCCTCCGGCAACTTTGCGGCATATTTCTTCCCCCGGCGGGGAGAAGAAACTTGCGACAGCTTTCCCATACAACGGCGAACGCGCGAACGCCGCCTGCCACCCCGCGCTTTACTATAACCCCGCAAGACCGGCCTTGTAATCCTCCGATGCCGCGCGGCTGAGGCGTTCCAGCTCCATGGCTGCCCGGCTGGTGTGGCGTTCCTTGTGGCGCAACAAAGCGAAGTTGCGGGCGGGCAGATCAATACCAGCGCGAACGAGCAGCCCTTGCCGCAGGAAGAGGGATGCCACTGAGGCTGAAACCGCCGTCGCAGCCCCGCCGGAGCGTGCCGCCATCACCACCGCCTCGTTGGACGGCAGTTCAAGCATGACCGAGAGTTCACCCGGATCCACGCCCATCTGCCGCACCGCCGCCTCGAAGGCGGAGCGGGTGCCGGAGCCCTGCTCGCGCAGAACCCATGAAGTGCCGTAGAGGATATCCAGCGCGGTGAGATAACGGCCATCGGCAAAGGGATGGGCGGAGCCCGTGACGACCAGAAGCTTGTCAGACACCACCGGCTGCACCATCAGAGCCGGCTCATCGATCCTGCCTTCAATGAAACCCACCTCCGCAAGACCGTCCAGCACCGCCTGCGTCACGGTCTTGGTATTGCCGATATCCAGCCGCACGGTGACACCGGGATAGAGCTTCTTAAACTGCATCAGGATCGGCGGCAGCCAGTAGCTCGCAATGGTCTGGCTGGCGCAGACGGTGATTTCGCCGCGCGTCAGCCCGCCCATTTCGGAGAGAATTAGTTCCGCATTGCGCACACGCGCCAATGTCGCCTTTGCTTCACCCAGAAAAACCCGGCCGCTTTCAGTCAACTCAATGTTGCGTCCGACGCGGTGGAACAGTTCGACATTATAAAAGGCTTCGAGATTTTTGATGGCGGAGCTGACGGCGGAGGCGGTCAGACCGATGGCTTCCGCAGCCCTTGTGAGGTGCTCGCGTTCGGCTACGGCTATGAAAATACGGAGCTGCTCAAAGGTCATGGTTTTTCATTCGATTTTATCGAATAATATATGCCATATTATTTGATAGAATAAAACAGGCTGCTGCGGCATGGTCTGGTCATGGCCCAACATCGCACCCTTGCTCATCCCTTCCAGTTTTCGCTCCGCTGGCTCGCCCCGCTTCTTCCGGGCATTCTCATCTGTTCGGCCGTCAGCTGCGCCGCCATTCTGGCGGAGCGCTTTCAGGTGCGGCTTGCGGGCCATGCCTGGCTTGGCGATCTCGTTCTCGCCATTCTGATCGGGACCATGCTGCGTTCGCTGGTGGCTCTGCCCGCAGCCGCTTCCGCCGGCATAAAGTTCAGCGCCAAGACCCTGCTTGAAATCGCCGTGGCGCTTCTCGGTGCATCACTCAGCCTGTCCATCCTCAAGGGCGCCGGCGGATTGCTGATAGGTGGCATTGCGCTGATCGTCGCGCTGTCACTGGTCGTCAGCTATGCCGCCGGGCGGATGCTCGGCCTCCCGCCCAAGCTCGCGACGTTGATTGCCTGCGGCAATTCCATCTGCGGCAATTCCGCCATTGCCGCTGCGGCCCCTGCCATCGGCGCCAAGCCGGAAGATGTCGCCGCCTCGATTGCCTTTACCGCGGTTCTCGGTGTCGCCGCCGTGCTTTTGATGCCATTCCTGCCGCAGCTTCTCGGGCTCGACGCCACCCAATACGGCATCTTCGCCGGGCTTACGGTCTATGCCGTGCCGCAGGTTCTGGCCGCCACCGCCCCGCTTGGCGCGATTGCCGTGCAAACCGGCACCATCGTGAAGCTCATCCGCGTGCTGATGCTGGGACCTGTCATCGCCACCCTCTCCGTCGTCCACGGCCGGTCCGACAAGGGACGCCTCAGATTGCAGCAGATGGTTCCGTGGTTCATCATCGGCTTCGTGCTGATGATCATGGCCCGGTCATTCGGTCTCATCCCTGAAGTCCTGCTTGCCCCCGTCGCCTCTCTCTCAAACATCCTCACCATCATGTCGATGGCGGCGTTGGGCCTGTCGGTCGATATCCGCAGCCTTCGCCACGCCGGCGGCAAGGTCATCCTCGCTGCCAGCCTGTCTCTCTTGCTGCTGGGTATCCTGAGCTTTGGCCTGATCGTATTGACCCAGACGGCCTGAGCCAGCTTCCGGCTTTATTCGCCGGCGCTGACAGTAAGTGTATAATGCGCACCGAGCCCGCGGCGCGGCGAACCGAGAATGAGCGTCGGGCGAATCAACCACTCGGTATCTGCCTTTGGTGTCAGCGTCGCCACCTTGCCCTGGGAATCGCTGAAGAAAATCGCATCTTCATCCGGGGTCGAAAAATCGAAGATCGCCATCAACACGAATTCGCTCGAGGCGGCAAGCTCGACCTTCACCGTCTGCCCTGCCTTCACCTTCAGACGATAAACATCGCCGCGCCCGCGGCGCGTCCAGCCCTCGAGCTTCAGCGGGCCGGCCGGTGGCAACGCCACCTCCTTCAGCCTTTCGCCGTCATCCAGCCAGATACCGTCAACGTTGCGGCCTTCCGCAAAGGAGGGGTGTGGCACGGCGGCCATGGCCATGGCAAGCGCCAGGAGAAGGGGGGTTACCTTCATGGACGTACAAACTCCCGCCGCATGACCTCTATCGGCTGGCGGCAATGACAGCCTTCGATATGGTCGTTGACCATACCCATGGCCTGCATGAATGCATAGACGGTCGTCGGGCCGACAAAGGTCCAGCCCCGCTTCTTCAGATCCTTGGAAAGGCGGATCGAGGCGGCGCTGGTCGGATTGGCCCTTAAAGTCGCATAGTCCAGCCTTTGCGGCCTTTCTGCGGCAGCCGGTTCGAAACCCCAGAAATATCGGGCGAGCGACCCGAACTCGTCCCGCAGAGCCACGGCGCGGCGGGCGTTGTTGATGGTGGAAACAATCTTGCCGCGATGGCGGATAATGCCCTTGTCGGCAAGGCAGCGCTCGATATCGGCCTCGCCGAACTCGGCCACTTTTTCGAACTCGAAATTGGCGAATGCAAGACGGAAAGCCTCCCGCTTGCGCAGCACCGTCAGCCAGGAGAGGCCGGACTGAAAGCCCTCCAGGCAAATTTTCTCAAACAGGCGGCGATCATCGGTGACGGGATAACCCCATTCCTCGTCGTGATATCGGCTGTAATCCGCAAGCCCCTGCTGCCAGAAGCACCGAACAAGGCCATCCGCGCCCGTTTCAAGTCCCGCCTCGATCATTTCCGCGACCACCTTTTCCACTCCGCCTGCGACCACTTAAAGACTGCACTTACCACTCATTCACCACGTTTCAAAACGGGGCGCTAACCCTAAAATCAGCTTTCCTTAATCAAGCGCTTTTTAATGAACAGCCATTTACGATTCGCTGGCGTCAAGGTGCGAACGTGTTCGGCAAAGCGGGAGAATGATCCCGCAAATCCATAGTTGCGACGTCCCGCAGAGAGAGTCCACCCGATGACGATGAAGTCCGTTTTCCTGGCGCTGAGCCTCGTTTCCACCCTCGCCGTCCCTGCCGCCATGGCCAATGAACGTTATCGCGAGCGTCCGCCCGTCGTCGTCAGCCCGGATCTTTCTGCACCATGGGTAACCCAGCTCGGCGGCCGCGGCAACGTGCGCCCCGTTGTCTATCCGCGCGCACCTGCCGCACGCCAGCCGTTCTTCCAGCAGCGCCAGGCCGCGATGCCGCAGCGACCCAGCTCCGGCGTCACATCGCAGCGCCCGGCACGGGTGCAGAATGCCGCCGTACGCCCCAATGCGCCGGTGCGTACCCAGATCGCGCCGCAATTCCTGCCGCAGATCGTCACCTATCCGACCAATGAAAAACCCGGCACTATCGTCATCGATACGCCGAACCGTTTCCTCTATCTCGTGCTTGCTGATGGCAAGGCCCGGCGTTATGGCGTCGGCGTCGGCAAGCCCGGTTTCGAATGGGCTGGAACTCACAAGGTAACCCGTAAGGCGGAATGGCCGAGCTGGACCCCGCCGAAGGAAATGATCACCCGAGAGGCGGCAAAAGGACATTACCTGCCGGCCTTCATGGAAGGCGGCCCCGCCAACCCGATGGGCGCGCGCGCCATGTATCTCGGCTCGACGCTTTACCGTATCCACGGCACCAACCAGCCCTGGACGATCGGCAGCAACAATTCCTCCGGCTGCATCCGCATGCGCAACGAGGATGTCACCGATCTCTATGAGCGCGTCAACGTCGGAACCAAGGTCATTGTGATATGACGGCAACGGTTCAGCCTTTCCGGCCGCTTCGGAACGGGCGTATCGGCTTATCCGCTTGAATTACCGCCCTGCGGCGGTACAATCCGGCTCACTTCAGCGGAATGAGACTTGGCGGGGGACGCCAGGCGCCGAACCTCTCTCAGGGGGATGACGGAACGGCCTTAAAGCGGGTGGTCAATCGACCGCCCGTTTTTCGTTTCTGTCATTCAAATGTTATCAAAAAACGGTTTGGTGAATTACTGATATCAATCTGGATTCACTTCATGCCGCGCCATACTTCATTTGTTTGCGCCCTGCTCTTCAGCGGCGTTTCCTTCTCTGCCACAATCGCGGGCGAATTCGAAATTTCCGGTTACGGCGGCTGGCAAAGCGCACCGCACAGCGATGTGAAAGTTTCCGACGGTCCGGATTTCCGCGCCGGATGGGAAGGCAAGTCCTTTTCCAGCCCGCCCTACTGGGGCGTGCGCGGCACCTACTGGTTCGATGAGGGTCAGCTCCGGAATTTCGGTATCTCGCTCGATTTCACCCATGACAAGGTCTATGCCGATGACCAGACGCTTGCCCGCTTAGGCTGGTCGCATTTCGAATTCACCGACGGCCTGAACCTACTGACGCTGAACGCGCTCTACCGCTTTCCGCTGGAATCCCTGCCGATCACCCCGTACGTCGGCGCCGGCGTCGGCATCAACGTGCCGCATGTGGAAGTGTACCGCCCTTCGGGCAAGACTTTCGAATACCAGTTCGGCGGCGCAACGCTGCAGGCGCAGGCCGGCCTCAGCTACCGCATCACCGACAGCTGGTCGACCTTCGTGGAATATAAGGGCACCTATTCCTTCGTCGATGTCGATATCGACAATGGTGGCTCGTTGAAGACCGACATCATCACCAATGCGGTGAATTTCGGTGTGGCGTATAAGTTCTAGAAGATATGGCCAGCGCGTGCCGCGTGGACGACGCTCTCTTTCTTCGTCATTCCGGCCAAGAGCCGGAATCCAGCCAGCCCAAGTCATTGGGCTGGAAAGACTCTTCTCGTCGCGCCCACGCGCGTCGGCTGGATGCCGGGTCAAGCCCGGCATGACGGATGCCGAAAGTGCATGCGCGAAATCTGGCTCGGGTACTGCGCAGTCGAAAGTACCACGGGACGTTTCTAAACTGACAGCCTCGCCGGCTTCGGCCCGCCATAAGCCCAGTCCAAAAGCTCCACTGTGTGCAGGATCGGCATGTCCGTGCCGGTTCCGATCTGCGTGATGCAGCCGATATTGCCTGTCGCGATGACATCTGCCCGCGTGGCCTCGATGTTCTTCACCTTGCGCGCCTTGAGCTTGCCGGAAATTTCCGGTTGCAGGATGTTGTAGGTTCCGGCCGAGCCGCAGCAGAGATGCCCTTCCGCCGGATCACGCACGGCAAAACCCGCCGCCTTCAGCAGTTGTTTCGGCGCAAGCGTGATCTTCTGACCGTGCTGCATGGAGCAGGCGGAGTGATAGGCGACCGTCAGCCCCTGGCTTTGCTGTTGCGGCAGATCGAGGGTGGCGAGATATTCGGTAACGTCCTTCGCAAGCGCGGATACCCGCGCGGCCTTTTCGGCATAGGCCGGATCAAGCCTAAGCATATGGCCGTAATCCTTGATGGTGGTGCCGCAGCCCGACGCTGTGATGATGATGGCGTCGAGACCGCCATTCTCCATCTCGCGCGTCCAGACATCGACATTCCGCCGAGCAGAAGCCAGCGCCTCTTCCTCCCGGCCCATGTGGTGCACCAGCGAACCGCAGCAGCCCTCCCCTTTCGGCACAACGACCTCGATACCGAGCCGCGTAAGCAGCCGCAGCGTCGCCTCATTGATACCGGGATCAAGCACCGGCTGGGCGCAGCCGGTGAGAATGGCGACGCGCCCGCGCCTTTCACCTTCGGCCGGTCGCGCGCCCGGGCGGCTTGACGCCGACGCTGGAGGGACCGCGACCGGTGCGAGAGCAAGCATGGACTGCAGCGGTTTCAGCGCAGGAGCCTTTGCAAAAAGACCGGCGAAAGGCCGTGCCAGACGGGCCAGATGCAGGGCCAGCCGGAAACGGGCAGGATGGGGTAATATGCCGACCAGAAGATTGCGGATCAGCCGATCCATGAAGGGGCGCTTGTATGTCTGCTCGATATGGGCGCGGGCATGATCGACCAGATGCATGTAATCCACGCCGGAGGGGCAGGTGGTGGTGCAGGCAAGACAGGAAAGACAGCGGTCGATATGGGTGACCACCTCGCGGTCGGCCGGACGGCTGTTTTCCAGCATGTCCTTGATGAGGTAGATGCGGCCGCGCGGGCTATCCAGCTCGTTGCCAAGCGTGACATAGGTGGGACAGGTGGCGGTGCAGAAGCCGCAATGCACACATTTGCGCAGGATTTTTTCGGATTCCGCCACATGTGGATCGGCCAGCTGCTCAGGCGTGAAGGATGTTTGCATGGTTCAGACGGCCCTTTCCATCGTTACGGCCATCTTGCCGGGATTGAAGATGCCCACGGGATCGAGCTTCTCCCTGATACGCGCGGAAAGCAGTGCTTCCGCCGCCGGGCGCGGTTCGAAGGCCGCGACTTTGGCGCGCACAGCATCGCTCGCCCTTACCAGCGTGGCATGGCCACCGCCGAGCGCACGGATTACGCCGCGCAGCAGATCGGCTTCGGGGTCCGCCTCCATCTGCATCCAGACCAGGCCACCCTGCCAGTCATAGAAGGCGTCGATGCCTGCCTCCATGCGCAGCGCCGCAACAAGCTGGTGGCCCATCGAAGGCGCTGCCGAGACTTTCCAGAGCGGCTTGGCGGATTGGCCGGCATAGGGCGCGACATCCCGGACCTGCCGCCACAAAAGGCTGCTTTCGTCGCCCTCCAGCAGCGCCCAGGGTCCGACGCGATCCATGACCGACAGGAGTTTAGCCGTGCGGGCCTCCACCGAGGCCGCAAGGCCTTCCAGACGCAGAATGGTGGCCGGTCCTTCCGGCAAGTTGCCATCGATAAAGCGGGAACGCACGCTTTCAGGCAGATGCGCCGCGCCGGAGACCTCGACGCTCATCGCCATCGCCGCCGCCATGATGCGCGTCGCCGCCTCGTCATCAAGGCCGGACACGACAACGGATTTTTCGACGGGCGGTTTCGGCAGCACGCGGAATGTGACTTCGGTGAGGAACCCAAGCGTGCCGAAAGAACCAGCGAGAAACTTCGACAGATCGAGACCGGTGACATTCTTCATCACCCGGCCGCCGGCCTTGATGATCTCGCCGTTACCATTAACGAAACGGATGCCCAGCAGGCTGTCACGCGCCGCACCCGCCACATAGCGGCGCGGACCGGAAACATTGGCAGCAAAGACGCCGCCAATGGTCGGTTCGCCATGGGTGCCCATGATCGGGCGATGGTCCATTGGTTCGAAGGCCATCATCTGGCGATTTTCTGCCAGCGCCGCTTCGACAGTTGCGAGCGGCGTGCCAGCCTTGGCAGTCATGACCATTTCGGCGGGGACGTAGGAAACGATACCGTTCATCGCACGGGAGGTTAGCACGGTCTCCGCCGTCACCGCATTGCCGAAACCGGAGCGAGTGTTGCCGCCGAAGATTTTCAGCGGGGTTTTGCGCGTGGCATGATCGCGGATGATGTCGGCGACCTGGGTTTCTGCGTAGGGCGTCAGCATGCGATTGTTGCCTTCGAGCAAGTGATACCCCCCTCTGCCCGGCAGGGCAGAGGGGGGTAAGCCACACCCTGCAACATCATAAATCCAGCGCCCATCAACCCCTCCCCTCCAGCGGAAACACCTTGGAAGGGTTCATCAACCAGCCCTCGTCAAAGGCTGCCCGCACCGCCATCTGCTGGGCGAGATCGGCCTCGCCATATTGGTGCCGCATCAGGTCACGCTTTTCGATGCCCACACCATGTTCACCGGTCAAACAGCCGCCGGCATCCACGCAGAGCTTCAAAATTTCGTTGCCCGCTTCTTCCGCACGGGCCGCATCGTCAGGGTCATTGGCGTTGAACAGGATCAGCGGGTGCATGTTGCCATCCCCCGCATGGAAGACATTGGCGACGCGCAGGCCGAGGCGATCGGTGATCTCACTCGTCTTTTTCAGCACATGGGAAAGCTGGGAGAGCGGCACCGTGCCGTCCATGCAGATATAATCCGCGATACGACCCGTTGCGCCAAAGGCGGATTTGCGGCCTTTCCAGATCGCCGCCGCCTCCATTGCCGATTGGCATTCCTTCACGGTCTTTACGCCATGTCGTCGGGCAATGGCCACGATATCGGCCAGCATGGCGTCCATTTCCGCCTCGGAGCCTTCGACCTCCACGATCAGAAGCGCACCGACGTCAAGCGGATATCCCGCTTTGGCGAAGGCCTCGCAGATTTCGATTGCCGGTTTGTCCATGAACTCGATGGCAACAGGGATGATGCCCGCGCCAATGATATCCGCGACGCAGGAGCCCGCTTCTTCGGAGGTTTCGAAACCGAACAGCACCGGGCGCGCGCCCTCCGGCTTGGCGATGAGGCGCACCGTTGCCTCCGTCACGATACCGAGTTGGCCTTCGGAGCCGCAGACAAGCGCGAGCAGGTCGTAACCTGCAGCATCCAGATGCTTGCCGCCCAGCTCGAGCACCGTGCCATCGACCAGCACCATCTTGACGCCAAGCAGGTTATTGGTGGTGACGCCATATTTCAGACAGTGCGCGCCGCCGGAATTCATACCGATATTGCCGCCGATGGTGCAGGCAAGCTGCGAGCTGGGGTCGGGTGCATAAAAGAATCCCTCCGCGCCTGCGGCATCGGAGATGGAGAGATTGGTGACGCCCGCCTGCACCCGCGCCGTGCGATTGTAAAAATCAAGATCGAGGATCGCGCTCATCTTCGACAGGCCGATCACCACGGCGTCTTCCTGCGGGATAGCGCCGCCGGAAAGCGAGGTGCCGGCACCGCGCGGCACGACCGGAATGCCGAAGCGATGGCAATATGTCATGACAGCCGCCGCCTCCTCCGTCGTTCTCGGCAAAGCGACGGCGAGCGGCAGACGGCGATAGGAAACAAAAGCATCGGTCTCGAAAGGCACGAGTTCGCGCGGCTCGTGCACAAGACAGTCATCAGGCAGGACGGTCTTGAGGTCGGCGATAATGCGGTCGCGATCCGCCAAGACCTGAGCGCGCGGCTCCAGAAACTTTATAGGCTGCGTCACCGCCGCTCCTCCGTGCCGATAACTGGTATTGTTTCTTTACCACTTTGAAGCTGCGCAATCAAATGTTATGGATTTTTTCTATTCTGGAAACAATCGAGGGCAACTATGACAAATCTGGGTGATCTCGAAGTCTTTGCCAGCGTTGCCGCCTCCGGCAGCATGTCGCTTGCTGCCAAGGAGCTTGGTTATTCGCCCGCCGTTATTTCCAAGCGCATCAAGCGATTGGAAGAAAAGCTCGGTGCCCGGCTGTTCCAGCGCACCACGCGACAAATCTCTTTGACCGAAGCGGGGCAAGGCTTTTACGAACGGGTGCTGGCTGTTCTCGAAGGGCTGGAAGAGGCGGAGGATTTCGTCTCCGGCCGGGCCAATACCGTCAACGGCACGCTGAAGGTTTCCGCACCCACCTCTTTCGGGCGCATGCATATCGCGCCACATCTGAAGACATTCATGGAGCGGCATCCGGACCTGTCGGTCAATCTGGTGCTGAGCGATGAGTTCATCGATATTATCGAGGGCGGTTACGATCTGGCGATCCGTATCGCCGATCTCAACTCCTCCAGCCTCGTGGCCCGCAGGCTGGCACCGGTGCGGCGCGTGCTTTGCGCCTCGGCGGAGTATGTAAAGGCGTACGGCACGCCGGCCACGATCGAAGACATCAGGAAGCATCGCTGCCTGCCCGCGCATAATAACGACGTCTGGCGACTGGAAGGACCCGGCGGCGCGCTCAGCCTTCGCCCGGAGGGGATGCTCGTCACCAACTCAAGCGAGGTGATCCGCGAGGCGGTCATATCGGGCCTCGGCATTGCGCTGCGCTCCACATGGGATATCGGCCACGAATTGCGCAGCGGGAAGCTGGTGCAGGTCCTGCCTGACTATGAAGGGTCGCGCAACGTGACGCTGTCTGCGGTCTATCCAAGCCGGCAGTTTCTGCCGGCAAAGGTGCGGCTGTTCATCGATTATCTCGCTGCGCTCTACGGTCCTTCACCCTATTGGGAGCAGGGCTGACACTCAGTGCCCGCCCTCCGCATGGGAGCGGCGGATGCGGCGCACCACCCACCAGACGCCAAGCACGGCGAAGGGCACAGAAACGCCGGTGACCACGGCCGGGTCGACCGGCAGCACATCATGGCTGATTGCCTTGGTGAGATAACCGATGAGCCCGACGACATAATAGGAGATGGCGGCGACAGACAGGCCTTCCACCGTCTGCTGCAGTCGAAGCTGCATGGCGGCGCGCTTGTTCATGGTATTGAGTAGCACGGTGTTCTGCCGTTCCAGCTCCACATCAATCCAGCTTCGAACCAGAGCCGTGGCGCGATAGAGCTTGCGCGACAGGTTGGCCTGCCGCTCTTCCACCGACTGGCAGGTGCGCATGGCGGGCGCCATACGCCGTTCCAGAAAGCTGCCCATCGTCTCATGGCCATGAACAGGCGTTTCCGCCAGCGCCCGTATGCGTTCGCGCACGATGCCGTCATAGGCGCGGCTGGCACCGAAACGATAGAGGCTGAGGGCGGCATTGGCTTCGAGTTCGGCCGCAAGCCGGGTCATTTCGGCCAGCAGCGCATCCGCCTCGTCACGCGCGCCGTTTTTCATGCGTTGGGTGATGCCCGTCAAGCCATCCTCGATGCGGCGGATTTCCGGCGAGAGCGTCTGCGCCATCGGCAGGCCGAGCATGGCAAGCGTGCGATAGGTTTCAATATCCAGCAGCCGCTGCACCAGCGCGCCGCGGCTGTAATCGCTGAGGCCGCGGTCGATCACCAATATCTGCGTCAGCCCGTCGCGATCCTGCCTGAAATCGGTGAGGATAGCCGCCTGACCGTCCCGCACATCGCTGTGACAGAGGCTGGTCGGCTCGAAGATTGTTTCCGCCTGCGAGGTAAAACCACTCTCCGGGCGAATTTCCAGCCGCACGCCCGAGATCAGCGAGCCGGGCGGCGAAAAGCCGTCACCGAAGGGATCGCCGGCAATCTCCCCGCCAAATTTTTCCGGCGCAGGGCCATCCCAGAACCAGGTCGAGAATTCGGTATGCCGCTCCCAGCGCAATGTCCCCTGCCCCCACGGCATGGCGTGGTGACGCGCATCGCGTTCCGGCGGCGCAACACCGCGGCTGCGCGACATTTCCGCAATAACGGAATGGTGCACGGCCGAGCCGCCATCCATCATGAAGGCAAGCTGGATGATGATGCGCGACGGGGCGAGCAGCACCGTCGGCCGCGCATGCACCTCGCCCAATGCCAGCGACCGTTCCGGCGCGCTTGCGAATGCAAATCTACCCTTTGCCATTGCGATATCGTCCCCGCTTTTATGGCTGATGTCTAAGGCATCGTTTGTGATGACAACACCACGATCGACGCCGATGTCACTGTTTTGATCCACCTGACAGAAAAATCCGCTGTAGTGCCCCTGTCGGGACCGCTTTAACAAAAGCCAATTCAAAAAGGCAGATGCCGTGTTGCCGCAGGCATTGATACAGCGAGCGAGAGAACTGGACAGAATATTTGACCAGTGCGAGACTTGCCTGATACTTCATACGATATCAAACACGGGCGGATTTCGCCGGGGACTTCTGCGATGGACGAAACGCTTTTTGCGCGCATCGAGCACAGCCGCACATCGCAGGAGGTGATCTTACGTTTCGAAGAACTAATCCTCGACGGCATATTGCGCGATGGCGACCGTCTACCCGGCGAGCGCGAACTGGCGCAGCGCCTCGACGTCTCTCGACCTATCCTGCGCGAAGCGCTGAAAGAACTCGAAACCCGCGGACTTCTCGTGAGCCGGCATGGCGGCGGCACCTATGTCGCCGATATTGTCGGGCCGGTCTTTTCCGATCCCTTGAGCGCGCTGATCACCCGCCACAGCCGGGCGACGCGGGATTTTCTCGAATATCGCCGTTATATTGAAGGCATGACCGCCGAACTTGCCGCGCAGCGGGCGACAGAACCGGACAGGCGCAACCTTGCCGCCATTGTCGAGCGGATGCGCGATGCGCACGAGGCAGGCCGCTTCGAAGAGGAACTGGCGGGGGATGTGGAGTTTCACAACGCCATCGGCGAAGCGGCGCACAACATCGTCCTTATGCACACGCTGCGCTCCTGCTACCGGCTGTTGAGCGACGACATCTTTTATAATCGCCACATCATCTTCAGTATCGCAGGCGCCCATGACGAGGTGCTGAGACAGCATGTCGCCATTTACGACGCCATCGTCGCCGGCGATCCGGCATCGGCACGGGCGGCGGCAGAGGCCCACATCGACTTCATCGTTGAGACGACATCCAGGGCGCATCAGGCGCGGGAATGGGACCGGATTTCCCGTTTGCGGCAGCAGCAGCGGAGTAGTTAAAAACGCCCTCACGCGAAATACGCAATCCATTTTATTCAGGTTTTGATGGAACCTTTTGTGCTCTTTGGTCTTTTTATCGGGTTAATTGGAAAAATTTACCAAGATGGGACCCATGACAACCACGAGCGAAACTGAACGCTATCCGCGGATAGCTCTCATATCGACGCATGGCTATGTCGCCGCGCATCCGCCACTGGGCGCGGCCGATACCGGGGGGCAGGTGGTTTATGTGCTTGAGCTTGCACGCAAACTCGGCCAACTCGGTTATACCGTCGATCTTTATACCCGGCGCTTCGAAGACCAGCCGGAATTCGACGAGGTCGATGAGCGCGTCCGCGTGGTGCGCATTCCCTGCGGCGGGCGCGACTTCATTCCCAAGGAATATCTACATCGACACCTGATGGAATGGTGCGAAAATGCGCTGCGTTTCATCAAGAAAAACGATCTCAACTACTCCTTCATCAACAGCCATTACTGGGACGCAGGCGTCGCCGGTCAGCGGCTTTCCGAGGCGCTGAAAATCCCGCATCTGCATACGCCGCATTCGCTGGGCATCTGGAAAAAACGCCAGATGGAAACCGACTATCCGGAAAAGGCCGATACGTTCGAACTGGAGTTCAATTTCAAGGAACGCATCCAGCACGAACTCATCATCTACCGCAGCTGCGATATGGTGATCGCCACCACGCCGGTGCAGCTCGACGTCCTCATTGAAGACTACGGGCAAAAGCGCAAGCACATCCACATGATTCCGCCGGGTTATGACGACAACCGCTTTTTCCCGGTATCGGATGCGACACGGCAGATGATACGCCAGCGTTTCGGATTTGAAGGCAAGGTGGTGCTGGCGCTCGGACGACTTGCTACCAACAAGGGCTATGACCTGCTGATCGACGGCTTCTCGGTTCTTGCCGAGCGCGAGCCGGAGGCCCGCCTGCATCTTGCCGTGGGCGGCGAGAACATGGACGAGCAGGAAACCACCATCCTCAACCAGCTCAAGGAGCGGGTGAAATCGCTCGGACTGGAGGAGAAGGTGGTATTCTCCGGCTATGTCGCGGATGAAGACCTGCCCGACATCTATCGCGCGGCCGATCTCTTCGTGCTGTCCAGCCGCTACGAGCCCTTCGGCATGACGGCCATCGAGGCGATGGCAAGCGGCACGCCGACTGTTGTTACCATCCACGGCGGATTGTTCCGAGCCGTCAGCTATGGTCGCCATGCGTTATTCGCCGATCCTTTCGACAAGGAGGATCTTGGCATCACAATGATGAAGCCGTTCAAGCACGAGCGACTTTATGGGCGCCTCTCCCGCATGGGCGCGCATAAGGCGCGCAGCCTCTTCACATGGACCGGGATTGCTCAGCAGCTTCTGGCCGTGGTGGAAGGCAGGACCATGATGCCGGTCCTCGAGGAAGCCGACTGGGCCGAACCATGGAATGACGGCGATTGAGACCGCTTCGCCTTTTTTCAACGGATCTCGACGGCACCGTCGTGGGCGATAATGACGCGACGCGGCGGTTCCGGGATTTCTGGCAGTCATTGCCGGACGATCGCCGTCCGGTTCTGGTGTTCAACAGCGGCAGGCTGGTGGATGACCAGCTCGCCCTTATGGAAGAAGTGCCGCTGCCCCGACCTGATTACATCATCGGCGGGGTCGGCACCATGCTGCATGCCAAGGAGCGCAGCGACCTGGAGAGCGCCTACACACATTCCCTCGGCACCGGCTTCGACCCGGAGAAAATTGCCGATGTAATGAGCGCTGTTCCGGGTGTGACGATGCAGGAGGAGCGTTACCAGCATGGCCTCAAGTCCAGCTGGTTCCTGCATGATGCAGATGAAGCGACACTGGCCGATATCGAGGCTGCGCTGATCGGGGCCGATATCGAAGCCCGGATCGTCTATTCCAGCGGGCGTGATCTGGATATATTACCGAAGGCCGCCGACAAGGGCGCGGCGCTCGCATGGTTATGTGGACAATTGCGTATCGGCCTCGACGAATCAGTGGTCGCAGGCGATACTGGCAATGATCGGGCGATGTTCGAGTTGACGGACATTCGTGGCGTCATTGTCGGTAATGCCCTGCCGGAGCTTGTATCGCTGGCTGATCTCGACAGCCGTTATTTCCGCTCGGGCGCGTCCGAAGCGGACGGCGTGGTTGAAGGCCTGCGCCATTGGGGACTGCGCCCCGCCTGAAGCGTTCCGTTATCGATGCTTTGGTTGCGAACGGTGTGAAAAGGACGCATCCGTGAGACCGCAATCGGGCTGTTCGGCCGGGGAACCACCCGGTCGAAACTTTGTTCGCAAATCTGCCGCATCATCTTTTCCGCAGGCTTCATCAGCGTGAAGACAGTAGTGGGTTATGGAGGTTGCGGGATTGGCGGAATTTACGGGATATCTATATTAGCAATTATCATAGGCAGGCAAAGAAGGACCTATTCGGATTGAAGATTTTGAATCGATTGGCGACAGATGTTGGCTTGATGTTGCGCAGACCGCCGCGGCAGCAATATGCGGCGCTGTGCTATCGGTTCTCCAAGAAAAATCCGGGGCCTGAAGTGCTGCTGCTGACAAGCAGGGATACGGGACGATGGGTCATTCCCAAAGGCTGGCCCATGGCGCATAAAAAGGCCCATGCGGTAGCCGAGCAGGAAGCCTATGAGGAAGCAGGCGTCAAGGGCACGGTGGAGAAGGCCCCCTTCGGTTACTACGAATACGAGAAAAAACTGAACAGCGGCATCAATGTGCCATGCAGGGTTCAGGTGCATCTGCTCGAAGTTTCCGAAATGCAGGATAGCTTTCCTGAAAAGGAATCCAGGCGACTGGAATGGGTCAGCCCCCAGGAGGCGACCAGACGGGTCAACGAGCCGGAACTGAAAGCGCTGATGCTCGCTTTCGACAAACGGATGACGCATTCAAAATAGTGCGGCCGCCCCAGGTGTGGCAATTTGCAGTTTGTTTTTCGAACACGGCTTTTATCGTCTTTCCTTTTGGAAAGATGTACGAGATGTAACAGTCTTTCTGTAAATTGCCTTCAACCTGCGACACTGCCGGACGAAAGGGAATGCTGGCAAACGAGGTCTGAATGGCATTGAAGCCGCCATCAAACATGAAGCCGACGCTCGACAAGGATCTCGACAAGATTACCCGTGTCGAAGAAGCGACGCTGCATGTCACACAGCAGCTTGCGGGCCTTGGCGCCGGCTTCATGTTCGTCGTTCTGGCGGCGGTCTTCGCCGGTGCTTTTGTCGTAGGCACTTCGGGCGCCGTCATCATCATCGCCGCCGTCGCCATCGGCGCTTATATGGCAATCAATATCGGCGCCAATGACGTGACGAACAATGTCGGCCCCGCGGTCGGCGCCAAGGCGATGCCGCTTGCCGTCGCGCTCATCATCGCCGCGATCTGCGAGATTGCGGGGGCGCTGATCACCGGCGGCAATGTCGTCGAAACCATTTCCAGCGGCATCATCAACATCGAGACCATTCCCGACAGAACCGTTTTCTCCTGGGCAATGCTGTCTGCGCTTCTCGCCGCCGGCCTTCTCGTCAATATCTCGACCTGGACCAGAGCACCGATTTCAACCACCCATACGGTCGTGGGCGGAGTCGCAGGCGCGGGCATGGCCGCCTACGGAGCGAAAGCAGTGGATTGGCTGTCGCTCGGCAGCATCGCCTTCGCATGGGTCCTCGCGCCCTTCATCAGCGCCGCCATAGCCATCATCATCCTTGCGTTCATCAAGGAATTCATCATTTACCGCGAGGACAAGATTAGCGCGGCGCAGCGGTGGGTGCCGGTCCTCATCGGTTTGATGGCGGGTGTTTTTACGGCTTATCTCATCTGGGTCGGGTTGCGGCAGCTCATGCATGTGTCGCTTGGAAACGCCAGCCTGATTGGGCTGGTGACCGGGCTTGTCGTCTGGCGGCTTGGCGTGCCGATCATCCGCAAGCAGTCGGAAGGACTGGAAAACCGCAACCAGTCGCTTCGCATCCTGTTCCAGTGGCCGCTCGTTCTCGCCGCCGGCCTGATGTCCTTCGCGCATGGGGCTAATGACGTTTCGAACGCCATTGGCCCTGTCGTGGCCATCGTGCGGGCCCTGCATGACGAGGCGGTAAGCACCTCTGCACGTGCGCCGCTGTGGGTGATGCTGGTCGGCGCCTTCGGGCTCTCCTGCGGTATCCTTCTTTATGGCCCGCGCCTCATCCGCCTCGTCGGCGAGCAGATCACCAAGCTCAACCCGATGCGCGCCTTCTGCGTTTCGGTGGCAACTGCGCTCACCGTTCTCGTCGCCTCGCGTTTTGGACTGCCGGTCAGCACCACCCATACGGCGATCGGCGCGGTGTTCGGCGTCGGCTTTTTCCGTGAATGGTACACGCAATCGTCCCGCAGGCGACAGGATCTGGTCCAGGTTGGTGACGGCCGACCCCGCCGGTCTGACAAATATGCCGACAATCCTTCGGAGATACGCCGCCGATATCTTGTCCGCCGCTCCCACTTCATGACGATCATCGCCGCCTGGCTGGTCACCGTTCCCTCCAGTGCAGCGCTCGCGGCGCTGCTCTACTGGTTCATGTCCTTCCTCTTTCTCTAAAGCCGAAAAATCCCATGCGCGCCAATTTCCGGATGCAACGCCTGTATATCGAAGCCAGCCTTGCCGAAGGCGTCGCGCTGGAGGCGACCGCCGAACAGTTCAACTATCTCGCCAATGTGCTGCGGATGACCGATGGTGCGGAAATCCTGCTGTTCAACGGTCGGGACGGCGAGTGGAGAGCGAAACTTGCCTTTCCGAGCCGCAAGAAGATCGTGCTCGTCCCCCTCGAACAGACGCGGCCTCAGCCAAACCCCGCGGACCTGCATTATCTTTTCGTGCCGCTGAAAGTCGGGCGCATGGATTACCTGGTGCAGAAGGCGGTGGAGATGGGGGCCGGCCTGTTGCAGCCGGTGATGACACAGCATGTCCAAGGCAAGATTCACAACACCGAAAAATTGCGCGCCAACGCCATCGAAGCCGCCGAGCAGTGCGGCATACTGTCCCTGCCCGAGGTGGCCGAGCCGGTGAAACTGAAGGACATGCTGGACACCTGGCCCCACGACAGGCGCATCATCTATTGCGACGAAGGCGACACGGGGCAAAATCCGCTGCCGATCCTGCAGGCAGTGAAGGAACGCAAAATCGCATTGCTGGTCGGTCCGGAAGGTGGATTTTCGGAGGAAGAAAGGGAGCTTCTGCGCAGCCTCGACTTCGTCACCCCCATTCCGCTCGGGCCGCGCATTCTGAGGGCAGATACGGCTGCGGTTGCCGCACTGGCGGTCATTCAGGCCACGATCGGCGACTGGAACTAAATGCTCCGTTGCTCTTCATGCATCTTTAAAAGAAATTCATTTGCCTCCAGCTACGATACGGCCCTATCTGCCAATCATATGCCTCGCCGCAACAGAGACGTCATAACAAGGTAAGCCATGGCACGCGACACGACCGACCAGACCCCCCTTTCCTCCGTTACGGAGCTTACCGATTATCTGGCGGGCGGTAACAAAGCTGAAGCCGATTTCCGTATCGGCACCGAGCACGAAAAATTCGCCTTTTTCCGCGAGGACAACCGGCCGGTTCCTTATTTCGGCGATGCCAGCATTTCCGCACTTTTGAAGGGCATGCAGGAGAAGCTCGGCTGGGACCCGATAATGGACGGTGAAAACATCATCGGCCTCGGCGAACAACACGGCATGGGTGCCATCTCCATCGAACCGGGCGGGCAGTTCGAACTTTCGGGCGCGCCGCTTGAGAACCTGCACCAGACCTGCAAGGAATCCAACCAGCATCTGGCGACGCTGCGCGAAGTGGCAGAGCCGATGGGCATCCGTTTCCTCGGCATCGGCGGCAGCCCGCTGTGGACCTTTGACGAAACGCCACGCATGCCGAAATCGCGCTACGCGATCATGACGCGCTACATGCCGAAAGTCGGGACCAAGGGTCTCGACATGATGTACCGCACCTGCACCATTCAGGTTAATCTCGACTTTTCATCCGAAGCCGACATGCGCCAGAAGATGCGCGTTTCCATGAAGCTGCAGTCTCTGGCAACGGCGCTTTTCGCCTCGTCGCCCTTTACGGAGGGCAAGCCGAACGGTCTTCTCTCGTGGCGCGGCGATATCTGGCGCGATACTGACAATCGCCGCTCGGGCGTCTTGCCCTTCACCTTCAACGAGGATTTCGGGTTCAAGGACTATGTGGAATGGGCGCTCGACGTGCCGATGTATTTCATCGTGCGCGACGGTAGATACCATGATTGCACCCATATCACCTTCCGTCAGTTCATGAATGGTGCGCTCAAGGGCGAAATCGCCGCATGGGAACCGACCATGGGCGACTGGACGAACCATCTCTCCACCCTGTTCCCCGATGTGCGCCTGAAGCGTTTTCTGGAAATGCGCGGCGCCGACGGCGGCCCGTGGAGACGCATCTGCGCCCTGCCAGCCTTCTGGGTCGGCCTTCTCTACGATCGGCAAGCGCTGGACGCTGCCGACGCACTGACGGCGGCCTGGAGCTTCGACGAGGTTATCGCCCTTCGTGATGCGGTTCCGGCCAAGGGACTGAATGCCGAAATCGCCGGCAAGCCACTTCTCGGTATCGCGCGCGAAGTGCTCGATATTTCCCGCACCGGACTGAAAAACCGCAACCGGCTGAATGGTGAAGGTCAGGACGAGACCGTATTCCTGTCCTCGCTGGACGAGGTATTGGCGAAGAAAACGACACTCGCCGAAGACTTGCTGGCGCTTTACAATGGCCGCTGGGGCGGCTCGGTTCTTCCTGTGTTCGAGGAATATCAGTATTAAAACCAGCGGAACCGCTTCGGGTTTCGCGAGAGCGCCAATCGCAGACATAAAAAAACCCGGTGCGGCCGAGGGGGCCTGACACCGGGCAAAGGCAGGGCTATTGGCAAATCACCCTGCGGGGAAACCTTTCGGCTGGAGGGCCTCTCCGGCAGCTGGAGGCCTGCCGGATGGCGCTATTTCAAAGTGTCTTGAACCTTGTTACGGCCCGTCGACGTGCCGCGCGGGTCAGATGAGCGGTGGGATCTTCCAGCAGGCCCGTGTTGAGGGCGTCGCTGACGTCCGATCTTGCCAGGCCGATATCGGCGAGAAGACGATCATCCAGCTCGGTGAGGCCATTCGCCACGATACGATTGTAGATGCGCTGCACGAAGGTCTTGACGCGGAAAGCGACGCGGCGGAACGTATCGTTCGGCCGTGCTGTTGCAAGTTCCAGTTCCATTCTCCGTTCTGCCGTGCGCATGACACTTATCCTTTCGTAACGGCACGATGCGGCACCGCCCCCGGCGCACCACGCGCGAGAAGCTGCCTCGGGTTGGGGGCCTGACGTTTCGCCGGCCCGGGGTTGAGATTGATTTGCTTGGTGTCAAAATGTCGCAAGACTATTGATCAGTCCAACGAATGTTTCTAATGTAAGACATCAATCATTCTGATGGATGACCATCCATGTCCGCACCTCTCGACATAGACCAGCTGCACACCTTCATCGCCATCGTCGACACGGGCAGCTTCACCAAGGCCGCAGACCGCGTTTTCAAGACACAGTCCGCCGTCTCGATGCAGATGCGACGGCTGGAAGAACGCATCGGCAAACAGCTCTTCGCCAAGGACGGGCGGGGCAACCGCCTGACGGCGGAAGGCGAAAAGCTGATGAACTATGCCCGCCGTATCATCCGCCTCAATAACGAGGCGATCGCCGCCTTCGATGACAACCGGCTGGAGGGCACGCTGCGCATCGGCACGCCCGATGACTATGCCGACCGTTACATGCCCGAGATCATCGGGCGTTTCGCGAAGACTCATCCGAATGTCGAGCTTTACATCGTCTGCGAGCCGTCGGTTAGCCTTGCGGAAAAAATGGCGCGCGGCGAACTGGATATCGCTCTCGTCACCCACAATCCGCGGGCCCGCTCGTCGGATGTGGTGCGTACCGAACCGCTGTGCTGGGTCGCTTCCGCCAACCATCCGCTGAAGGACGATGCCCCGGTGCCCCTCGCCGTCGGACGACGTGACTGCCACTGGCGCCAGCTCGCCTGTTCGGCGCTCGATGCCGATGGGCGCGATTACCAGGTGCTGTTCACCAGCTGGTCTTCAACCGTCGTTGCCGCCGCCGTGCTGGCGGGCATGGCTGTTTCGGTGCTGCCGGAATCGGCGCTGCGCACCGGCATGAAGGTTCTGACCGCCGCAGACGGCTTCCCGCCGCTGCCGCCGGTGCAGATCGGCCTGATGAAACGACCGGGCCTTTCCCCATCGCTGGTGAATGCCATCACCGACCATATCACCGCCTGCCTCGACAATATCTCACCGATGAGCGTGGTCGACGAGATGGACAGCGATGTGAAGACCTATCCGAAGATGCCGCGCCTGCGCGCCGGGCATATGCTGCCGGGCTGGTAATCCGGCGGCGGATCGCCGAGCGCGCCCCGCGCTGACAAGCCGGTCCGACGGCGCCTATCGCGCGCGCAGCGTTGCTACCGCCAGCAGCGTATCGCCGCTGATTCCCGCAGAGCCGCTGCCATTGAACAGCATCATGATGGGATCTGTGGTGTTCTGCGCGTTGTCATACATGACGGTAAAACGCGCGACGAGCTTCTTTACCTTTTCCGGGTCCTGAAAATCCTTGATGTCGAAGTATTTCTTCATCATCGCCACCTGCGTATCGACCGGGGCATTGCCGAGTTCGTCAGGAATGCCGAAGGTGGTGTTGATGAAACTCTGGATCGCGGTATCGGCAAGGATGGAATAATAGGACGTCGTGCCTGCCGCGATGCGCTTGAAATAAAGCGCCAGACGGACGCCGGCATTCTCTTCGCCCGCCTGCGTCTCCAGGGTCTGGGTCAGATAATTGTCCAGTGTCTCGTAGAGACCGCGCCGTGTCTGGATCAGGCTGCGGTCTTCGCGAAGGATATTGCCGTCAGAATCGAAGTTGAAGGCGGTGACGAGACGGCGGAAGACCGGATCCATTTCCTTGTTGAGATAGCTTTCGCCATCATCCAGTTTCGACGAGAACATCTTCTGCAGCTGTTCCTTCGTCACAGTTTTGGGATCGATGCCAAGCGATTCCATCGCGAATTCCGTAAGACGATCATTGCTCAGAAAATCCTTGAGCGTCTTGATCTTCTGCATCTCGCCCGTGAAATATTCCGCCTCCTTCTTGGCGGTTTCCTTGTCTTTCTCAGTGCCGAAAGCTGACTTCTTCTTGATGTAGTCAGCCGACATGGTCTGCATCTCGATTTCCGACTGTGCCAGCACCGGGGAGCCCAGACTTCCGTCCGGTGCGAAGTTGAAAAGCTCCGCCAGTTTGACATAGCGCTCGTCTTTCAGCGTATAGACGTAGCTCTTTTTGTCCTGAAGGTCGCTGGTGAGGACCTTGCGGATATCCGCCGCATTCACCTTGGCCGGATCGAGGCCGACGGCCTTCAGCGCATAATTATAGACTGCGCTGCTGTCGAGGAAATCCTTGACGGAGGTGACGCTTCTAATGTCACTCTTGAATAAGGTCAGCGCCTTCTCGTCGGCGGCGTCATCCTTTTCGCCGTAATGGGTCGTGTAGCCGCTTGTCGTGGTCGCGGTCTGCAGCGTCGTCTGCGGCGTCGTGCCGTCGGCAAGTGTTCCGTCCGTCTTGAAATTGAACGCGTTCCTCATGGCGAGGTAGCGCTTGTCGTTCTTGCCGAAAGTCGCGATGTAATTGTTCGGGTCGTTCAGGTCGCTGGTCAGGATGTTCTCGATCGTCGCCGTCACGATCGTCAGGTCGTTAAGGTCAAAGGCAACCTTGATATAGTTGAGGAGACGCGTATCCGAGAGCAGTTCGTCCACGGTCTTGATCGAACCGATCTTCGATTCGAAATAGTCCCGGTTCAGCGTGGCGACCGTCGGCGTCACGCGCGGTGCGCTGCTGATGTAGGCATCCGTCATCACCTTGATATTGTCAGCTTTCTGCGCCCCGCCGGCGGCAACGGTGCCATCGTTTTTGAATTCGAAGGCGGCGGCGAGCTGTGCCATCTTGTTATATTGGGTAACGGCATTTGAAAGCGTCGTCTGTTCTGCGGTGATCGCGGCAAGCTTCGCTTCCCACTCGCTCTTGGGTGGCAGCACGGCTTCGAGCTGCGTCAGCTGGTCCTGCCTGGTAACTTTTTCCGCCTCGAGCGCCGTGCGCTGCTCGTCTGTCAGTTCCGTTCCCGCGAGTGAAGTGTCGATTGCGGCGATGCGCGCCGTGACCTCCGCGTGCAGTTCGATATTACCTTTCATGGTCAGCTTTTCGACCGCATCATTATAGGCAGCGCCAAATTTCTGATTGAGGTAGCTGTCGGGATCGGCGATGTCGCTCGTCATCAATCCCCGGATATGGGAATAGGTATAGGTCTTCTCATCGATGCTGAAGACCTGAAATATATAGGCGCGGGCCCTGTCGTTCTGGAGCAGCTGATCAACGTTGGTGACCGTGCCGATGATCGCCTTGTAATAGCGGGTCTCTTCGGCAAGGCTGTCATCCATGTCGGTGATCGACGTCCCGTAGAGCCCGATCATCTTGTCGAGCTGTGCCTCCGTCTGAACCGTCTTTGTCGAGGCCGTGAAATTGAAGGCAGCGGCAAATTCCCGATACCGCTCGTCCGTCAGCTTGTTGGCGAAGCTGTTCTGGTCGTTCAGGTCGCTCTCCAGCACCTTTTTCATGAAAGCCTTGGCATAGGTCATCTCGCCGAGGCCGAAGGCATCCATGGCATAGGAATAGAGCTGATAGTTATCGAGGAATTCATCGACGCTTTTCACATTGCCGATGTTTTCCTTGTAATATTTCGTCTGACGCTCGGTGATTGCCTGCTGCGACACGCGTGAAATGCTTGTCTTCATATCGCGGTTGATGAGGTCGTAGCTGAGATAAGTCGATACCATCCGAATGCCCCCTGGAGCCTCGCTCGTCCCCGTGGAACGTCGAAACTCCGCTTGAATCCGCCCCGCCATGCCTCCATCCGGAAGCGCGGCAGGGCCCGACGCGACTATGCAGGACGCGCCTTGCCCGGAGCTTGAAAGAGCACAATTTCGACCGGGATAAAAACCGCATTGTCCCGATCTCCTTTACCCAAGCGAAACCATGCCACAGTGTGTTTTGCTAACCATTTGGGAATGCAAAGTTTTCTTAACCGCGATTTTTAAGCAGTCTCGAACAGGCGGCGGATATTCTCCTGACATCAGAGGACGAAAAGTCCCGATGAGAAGACCGGAAACCGGCTCTCAGGTAAAACAAGGGTAGAATAAACATGACCAAGACCGTTCTGAAGCCCGACTGGGCCGTCGCCACTCTCAGGTTAGACCCGGCACGTTTTCCGCAACAGGTCACCTATGGAAAAGGCAATGGCGCGACCGATGTCGCCGTCACCCTCGATGAACGGGGCGCCGTTCTGAGAAAGGTTCTGTCCTCTTCCGGCCTGCCTCTGTCCTTCGCCCTGCCTGCCCGCGCCTTCAAGGGTGTTGCCGCCCGCGCCATCGACCATGGTGACGGGCAGGTGACGGTGACTCTCGAGCTGCATCACGACGATCCGGACCTTTGCGTTCCGCTTCTCGTCGCCCACGATCTGTGCGATATCGCCGCCGACTGGCGCAGCTGGTCCGAGGCCTACCGCATTCCCATGCTGATGGTGGAAGCCGATGGCGTCGCCCGTCCGCTGGAAGAACATCTCGGCAAGGTGCGCACCCAGAATACCCGTCCGCGCCGCCGCCATTCCTATTTCGCGGAGCGCCGCCCGCGCTTCCTCGTTCGCCGTTCCACCGGTTCGCTCGGCATGAGCATGAAGATCGAGGGCAAGGAAATCATCGCCCGCAACTGATCTTCTTCATAACACAAAAAGCCCGGCGCGGATGACGCGACCGGGCTTTTTCTTATTCGCTATTCCCGCAGCTTACACCAGCAGCAGCGGCAGAATGAGCCCTGCGAAAATCAGCACGCCGACGCGGTTGTTGGATTTGAACAGCACGAGGCACTGGTCAACGTCATCGATATCAAGCACCCATACCTGCCGGAACAGCATGAGAGCCGCGGCGGCAAGTCCGCTATAGGCAATGACGTTAACACCCGCCGTCCAGAACGACAGGAACATCATGGCAAGGGCTGTGCCATAAAGGAAAACCAGCCAGCGATGTGTGTTTTCTCCAAACAGGAGGGCGGTAGAACCGATGCCCACCGCCGTGTCATCTTCCTTGTCCTGGTGGGCGTAGATTGTATCATAACCGATCGTCCAGGCGATGGAGCCGACATAAAGCAGGACAGCCGGCCAGGCAATCGATCCGAACTGCCCCGCCCAGCCCATCAGCGCGCCCCAGGAAAAGGCAAGACCGAGGAAAAATTGCGGCCAGTTGGTGAAGCGCTTGGCGAAGGGATAGATCGCCACGAAGAACAGCGAGAACATACCGGTCGCGATTGCGAAACTGTTGAACTGCAGGAGGACGACCAGCCCGGCAAGCGCCTGCAGGACGATGAAGACCTTGGCCTGTCCGCGGCTCACCCGGCCCGACGGCAGCGGTCGCGAGCGGGTGCGCGCCACTGCCATGTCGATCTTGTGGTCGGCCAGATCATTATAGGTGCAGCCCGCGCCGCGCATCGCCACCGAGCCGATGAAGAACAGCACTAGATGCCAGAGCAGCGTGCCCCAGGAAAAGCCGCCGGTCGCCACCGCCGCGTTGGCCGCGAGGGCTGCGGACCAGAAGCATGGCCACATCAGCAATTGCCAGCCGATGGGTCGATCCCACCGGGCCAGCTGCGCATAGGGCCAGAGGGGCCTCGGCAAAATCCGATAGACCCAGTTATTGGATGGCGCGTCGGAGACGCGGTCTGACAAATCGCTGTGGTGAACCATGGGATGGTTCTACAGCATCAGCCGCAAAATCGGAATGGATTTCAGCAGCCGACCGTACACGCAGAAAAGTCCCGCAGCGGTTCGCGGCGGGGCTTTTCAGGAGCATATCTCCACTCGTGTCAGGGCAGGGAGAAATTGAATTTGTAGCTCGCCTGAACCCCGATGATGAACTGGTTCTTCGAACCGCGCTCGCGCACGAGCGAACTGTCCGCGGCATCGCCGGTCAGGCGGCGATATTCCGCAAAGGAGCCGACTTCGGCATTTTCGGTGACTTTCCAGGTGATGGCGGCGCCGATACCGGCCGAATGCAGGCCGCCACCCGGGCTATAGGGCGATGGCGCGCCGGCGGCCGTCTGTGCCGCACTCACACCGTAATAACGTTCATTGTATTTGCTGCTCACCCACGTGGCGCGCGGGCCGGCCGAAATCTGGATGCCGGGGGCGATATCGGTGAAGGCATCGACAGCGACATCTCCGACCACGCCGCTGTGGCTGCGGATGCCCTGACGAACTTCGCCGCGAACGCGCAGCCAGTCGGTCGGATAAGCCTCGGCAAAACCACCAAGCTCGCCGCCGCGCTTGATACGCGTCATGCCCTTCAGATCGGCAGAATCACCCTCATCACGTGGAGAAATCAGGCGGCCGGCGAGACCCATGCTGATCGGACCGTTATCCAGAAGCGAGATGGAGGCGCTGTCGTTCCGGGAGGTGAAACGGGCGCCCTGCCCCTGACGGCCGAGGGAAATGATGGGCGAAAAGCCGAATTCATTCTTGTTATCGCCCTGATATTTCGGCGCAGTGAAACCCGCGCCGCCGAGTTTCAGATACCAGTCGCCGGAAAACCAGCCATCCGCATGGGCATTGCCCACGACAAAAAGCGACACGACACAGGCGGCAACGGCCGCTGATGGCTTGAACATGAAAGAACCCCAGAAACGCAATACAGACAGGTGTCCGTAGAATTAGAGGGATTGTCTTTCCATTCGATTAACCAGTGCGTTAAGAAGCAGACGCCACTGCGAGCCTTACGACACGGCGCCGAACCTCTCGCTCGTCATGCTCGGGCCTGTCCCGAGCATCTGCGACCAAAGGACTTTACGCATCGTGGATAGATCCTCGGAACAAGCCCGAGGATGACACCGAGATTGCGGAGACGCTTGCCAACACTCTCAGCAATTCGGTCACTCGTCACCCACACCGTCGTCAGAACGTGACCTTCTCCAGTGGCGCCCGGGTCTTCTCAAACTCCAGCAGCTTTGCCTCGTTCTGCGCAATGTAGTCGCGATTATGCGGCACGGCATCCCGGTCCTTGGCGATCTGGATCTGGAAGATGTGGAAGTTCTCGTGGGTGAAGGCCATTTCCGACCCCGCCAGATAAAACTCCCACATGCGGAAGAAGCGCTCGTCATAAAGTGCTATCGCTTCCGCCTTGCGCGCCACGAAACGCTCGCGCCAGTGTCGCAGCGTGTGGGCATAGTGCATGGGCAGAATTTCGATATCCTTTACCAGCAGCCGCGACTTCTCGAGGGCCGGCAACACTTCCGCGAGCGATGGGATATAGCCGCCGGGGAAAATATATTTTTCGATGAAGGGGTTGGTCGCCAGTGCCGGATAGGGCTGACCGATGGAATGCAGCACCATCACGCCCTTGTCATCAAGCACCTCCGCCACCTTCTCGAAATAGTCGCGATAATGGGTCGGCCCGACATGTTCGAACATGCCGACGGAGACGATGCGGTCGTATTTTTTAGAGGCAGGCAGATAACGATAATCCTGCAACTCGAAGCGGACATTGCCCGCAAGACCGCGTTTTGCGGCTCGGTCACGGGAAACGCGCAGCTGTTCCTCGCTAAGCGTGATGCCGGTGACATCGGCTCCGGCGCTCTCGGCGATATACATGGCCATGCCGCCCCAGCCGGAGCCGATTTCCAGAACACTCTGGCCCGGCTCGGTCATCAGCTTGGCGGCGATGTGCCGCTTTTTCGCGACCTGCGCCTCATAGAGGCTGATGCCGGGCGGATTGAAATAGGCGCAGGAATATTGCCAGTCCTCATCGAGAAAGAGGTCAAACAACTTTGCGCTCAGATCATAATGGTGGGCGACGTTGCTCTTGTTGTGATTGACCGGCAGATGCATCTTGATGCGGGCGGCGATGATGCGAGCCATGCCACGCCAGATCATGCCGAAGGACAGGGCTTCGCTCAGCGTATTGCTTTTGACCAGCGCCAGAAAATCATAAATGTCGCCTTCCGCGACCTTCACGCGGCCTTCCATGTACATTTCAGCAAGCTTGAGCGCCGGATCGGCGGCAATCTCCTGCATGGCGGCTTCGTCGGTGAAGTCGAGAACCACCTTTTTTCCGGCACCATTGCCGAATGTGCGGCTGCCGCCGGGGCTGTTGACGGTCAGATCACCGTTCTTGATTATCTTTTCGAGAAGAACATGCAGAGACGACGCCATGGCACCCCCAATTGCTAAGTCTCACTTATCAATTTTGCTGACCGTATTCCTTTCGGCATAAGTTGCAAGATAGTCTTATTTCAAAAAAATTGAACGATTTCATCAAGCAAAAAGCCCTGCCGAGGTGTATGGCAGGGCCTTACTCAGAAAAATCATTTCAACCGCAGGTCAGCGCCGCTTCATGGCTTCAGCCAGGGCAGCTGCCAGTGCACCACCGGATTGCGACCCCTCGTTGCGATCTTTGGGCTTGGCTGTCGCGTGGCGCATGGCGTTTGTATTGCCCCTCTCCCGCATCGGCTGCGGCGCAGCCTCACCACCATCCTTACGCATGGTCAGCCCGATGCGCTTGCGCTTCACATCCACTTCAACGACTCGCACCTTGACGACATCACCCGCCTTAACGACCTCATGCGGGTCTTTGACGAAACGGTCGGCGAGCTGCGAGACATGCACCAGCCCGTCCTGATGCACGCCGATATCCACGAAGGCGCCGAAGGCAGCCACATTGGTAACGGTACCTTCCAGCAACATGCCGGGTTTCAGATCGGTGATCTCGTCCACACCCTCGGCAAAGGTCGCGGTCTTGAAACTCGGGCGCGGGTCACGGCCGGGCTTTTCCAGTTCGGCGATGATGTCCTTGACGGTCGGCAGGCCGAACTGCTCATCGATGAACTTCTTAGGGTCCAGCGACTTCAAGGTGGCGCTATCGCCCATCAGCGAGCGCAGATCGCGGCCGCAGGCGGCGACGATCTTCTTCGCCACGCCATAGGCTTCCGGGTGAACGGACGAAGCATCCAGCGGCTCCTTGCCGTTTGGAATGCGCAGGAAGCCCGCGCATTGTTCGAAGGTGCGCTGGCCGAGGCGCGGCACTTTGAGCAATTCCTTGCGGCTCGCGAATGGACCGGTCTGATCGCGATGGGCAACGATGGCATCGGCAATCGAGGCACCGAGACCGGAAACCCGCGCCAGAAGCGGCGACGAGGCCGTGTTGAGGTCCACGCCGACGGCATTCACGGCATCTTCCACGACAGCATCGAGCGAGCGGCTGAGGCGGCCCTGATCGACATCGTGCTGGTATTGACCGACGCCGATAGATTTCGGCTCGATCTTCACCAGTTCCGCCAGCGGGTCCTGAAGGCGGCGGGCGATGGAGACTGCTCCACGTAGCGAAACGTCGAGATTGGGGAATTCGGCCGCCGCCCGCTCCGAAGCGGAATAGACGGATGCGCCCGCCTCCGACACGATTACCTTGGTGGGCTTTGTACCTGAAGCGGAAGCCGGCAGCTGGGCCAGAAGATCGGCCACCAGCTTTTCCGTCTCGCGGCTGCCGGTGCCATTGCCGATGGCGATCAGCTCGACATTGTGCTTGCGAATGAGCAAGGCGAGTTCCGCCTGCGCGCCGCGCACGTCGTTCTTCGGCTGGAAGGGGTAAACCGTCGAGGTGTCCAGCAGCTTGCCGGTGCCATCGACCACGGCCACCTTGACGCCGGTGCGGATGCCCGGATCGAGACCCATGGTGGCGCGCGATCCGGCGGGAGCGGCCAGCAGGAGATCCTTGAGGTTCCGTGCGAAGACGTTGATCGCCTCTTCTTCCGCCCGCTCACGCAACTCGCGCATCAGGTCGAGCGACAGCGACATGGAGAGTTTCACGCGCCAGGTCCAGCCGGCGACCTCCATCAGCCATTGATCGGCGGGGCCAGCATTGCGGATATCGAAGGCGGCGGCGATGGTGCGCTGCGCCGGCTTCACCGGTGCGGGATCGTCTGCATCGACATCGATCGTCAATGTCAGAATTTCCTCGTTCCAGCCGCGCAGCATGGCGAGCGCCCGGTGGCCCGGCACCGCCGCCCAGCGTTCGGAATGGTCGAAATAATCGGAAAACTTCTCGCCGGCCGCCTGTTTGCCATCCACCACCTTGGCGCGGAAGGTGGCGTTCTGGCGCATGTAATCGCGCAGGCGGCCAAGCAGATCGGCATTTTCCGTCATGGTTTCAGCCACGATGTCTCGCGCGCCCTCGAGCGCCGCCTTCACATCGGCCACCTCTCCCTGCACATAGGCCTCCGCCAGTTTCGCCGGATCGGCGGCGCGGTTTTCCCATATGGCTTCGGCAAGCGGGCCAAGACCCCTTTCGCGGGCGATTTCGGCGCGGGTACGACGCTTCGGCTTATAGGGCAGGTAGAGGTCTTCCAGCTCAGCCTTGGTGCCCGCCTGCATGATCTTGACCATCAGCTCATCGGTCATCTTTCCCTGCCCGCTGATGGAATCGACGATGGAAGAGCGACGGGCATTGAGTTCGCGCAGATAGACAAGGCGTTCGGAAAGCGTGCGCAGCTGGGTATCGTCAAGCCCTCCCGTCACTTCCTTGCGGTATCTGGCGATGAAGGGAACGGTCGCGCCCTCGTCCAGCAGGGTCACCGCCGCCTTTACCTGATCGGGGCGGGCGTTGATTTCGGAGGCGATGAGCGTGGCGAGGCGGGCGTTGTCTGCGGTCATATGGGTCTCTGCTGTCATATCTGGAGCGGCGACCATAATGTCTGATTGTGGCGTGACAACAAGAGGCGACAACGATTCCACAGGAAAGGCTGACTTCAGGGGAAAGACAGGCAATTCATCGTAGTGACCGCGGCGTCTCGAAAAGCGATTTCTGATGCAGAACGGCACCATCCGCACACCGTCACCCCGGACTTGATCCGGGGTCCAGTGCGATCAAGTCCTTGATCGCTTAAGACTCTTTCACGGCGCAGACGCGCCGTGGCTGGATGCCGGATCAAGTCCGGCATGACGGAGGAGGGATTTGCAGCCTCTGTTCGCAGGCTGAACGCGAGGCAATCGCCACATATTGGTCTTGACCTTTCGCCCCCCTGCCCTTAACGCCCCTGACACAAGGTTACTGGCGAATTTTGCAGGGGTATTGACCATGAAAGTTCTGTTGATCGGTTCCGGCGGACGCGAACATGCGCTGGCGTGGAAAATCGCCCAGTCTCCCCTGCTTGATGCGCTCTACGCCGCCCCCGGCAATCCCGGTATCGCCTACCATGCGACGCTCGTGGAGCTGAACGTGGAAGATCATGCTGCCGTCATCGCCTTTGCGAAAGAAAAGGCAATCGACTTCGTCGTCATCGGCCCGGAAGCACCGCTGGTCGCCGGTCTGGCGGATGACCTGCGTGCCGCCGGCATCGCCACTTTCGGGCCATCGAAAGCGGCAGCGCAGCTGGAGGGTTCCAAGGGTTTCACGAAGGATCTCTGCGCGCGCTACGATATTCCGACCGGCGCTTACCAGCGTTTCAAATCCGCAGAGCCGGCCAAGGACTACGTCCGCGCACAGGGTGCGCCCATCGTCATCAAGGCCGACGGGCTTGCCGCCGGCAAGGGCGTGACCGTGGCCATGACGGAAGCGGAAGCGCTTGCCGCGATTGACGACTGCTTCGACGGCGCTTTCGGCGCGGCCGGCGCCGAAGTGGTGGTGGAGGCCTTCCTCGATGGCGAGGAAGCGAGCTTCTTCTGCCTTTCCGACGGCAAGACCGCGCTGGCGCTCGCCACCGCGCAGGATCACAAGCGCGTCGGCGATGGCGATACCGGCCCGAATACGGGCGGCATGGGTGCCTATTCGCCCGCCCCCGTAATGACCGCGACCATGGTGGAGCGCACCATGAAAGAAATCATCGAGCCGACGATCTCGGGCATGGCGAAAGATGGTAATCCCTTCTCCGGCGTGTTCTTTGCTGGACTGATGATTACCGCCAAGGGCCCGGAACTCATTGAATACAACGTGCGCTTCGGCGATCCAGAATGCCAGGTGCTGATGATGCGCCTGAAAAGTGATCTGCTGCCCATCCTCTACGCCACGGCCACTGGCACACTGGACAGGGTTGACGCGGAATGGCGCGACGAGGCTGCGCTGACCGTCGTCCTGGCTTCCAAGGGTTACCCCGGCGCATACGACAAGAACACGCCGATCGCGCATATTCCTGAAGCGAGCGAAGAAGCGAAGGTGTTCCATGCCGGGACTGCGTTGAAGGACGACAGGCTGGTGGCTACGGGTGGCCGCGTGCTGAACGTTACCGCCCTTGGAAAGACCGTGACGGAGGCGCAGGCCCACGCCTATGCGCTGGCGGACAGGGTGGAGTGGGAAAACGGCTTTTGCCGGCGCGATATCGGCTGGCAGGCTGTGGCGCGCGAAAAGGCCTGATTTTTAGATCAAACGGGCCGGCAACGAATATTTCGTTCAATTTTTACCAAGTTTGCTGACCCGATGGAAACGAAACGCCGGTAATACTTGCCCGAACATGGAATGGCGCACTTTGCCCGTATCACGAGGCGGCGCCGTTATTTGGGGGCTTTTTCGATGCGGCGTCTTCTTCTGACAGCGATTGTCGTGCTGACCGGCGGGTCTGCCATGGCGTCTTCCATCGAATATATCAACGGTGTTCATACCACCAATGGCAGCTTCATCCGTCGCGACTGCACGGGTTGCCAGCAGGTCAAGGAGAAAACCGCGGCGCAGGTTTACAGCATTCCTTCCATAGAACCCGGGACCCAGCACACGGAAATGCGGGAAGTGGATGGCAAGCAGACGCTGGTGCGCACGGAAGCATGGCTCGGCGGCGCGCCCGTGACATTTGTCAGCACCAATCCGGCATGGATGCCGAAGGAAGCGTCTGGCACCGCAATCGCCACCTATGACGACGTGGAGCCAACGGCGCATACGCAGGAAACCGCTGCGACGCCCGGCGGCATAGACATGACGACCACCACTGCGGCTACGAAGGAAATTTCGAGTACCGATGCGGCGGCCCCCTCACGCGCTTCTGCCTTGCCCGCTCCGACCAACTTCCCGGACTTCCAATTGCGCGGCAACTGACCTGCGGGTTGGATGACAAATGTCAAACAATCGCGTCCGCGCTGTATTTTTCACGGTCGTCAGCAACCATTTGGGGAATTAAAAATCCCCGAGGGGTTATTCCGCCGGCTGGCGTGATAAAGCTTCCACTAATTAAATATATCTTCAAATTTTTGGCTGCTAAGTCATCTCATGGTGCAATGCAGCACAGCATGAGGCCTTGGGCGGATGCCGCTCTTCAGGCCGTTCCCGGCGCATCATGCGCTTCTCCCTTTTCCGAAACACCGGCAGCGCGCGGCAAAGCGAGGCGCGCGAGGCCAAACGCTTGTGAGCGCCCATGAAGAACCTTTCCATTTCCCGTCAGTTGATCGTTCTCGTCGTGGCCCTGATGGCCGCCTTCGCCGTGGCAACCTTCTACCAGCTGAAGTCCGCCACCGACGCGATCTATGAGGAACGCTACGGTATGCTGCGGACTCAGGTGCAGTCGGCCATCTCCATCCTGCAATCCTTCCACGACAAGGAAAAGGCCGGCACCCTTTCGCGCGACGAGGCCATGAAGCAGGCTTATGCGACCGTCAGCGCCATACGCTTCACCCCGGATGGCTACCTCTTCGGTTATGATTACGATGTGACGATGAAGTTCCATCCCGATGCCAAGCGCGTCGGCGAGAACTTCAAGGGCAAGCCTGACAGCAAGGGTTTCGCTTATCGTGACGAGCTGGTGCGGCTTGGTCGCAATGGCGGCGGCCAGACGGATTTCTACGGCCCGAAGCCCGGCATGGAAGGCAATGACTACGCCAAGAGCTCCTATGCACTTGCCTTCGAACCCTGGCAGGTGGTGGTCGTGACCGGCGTTTACATCGATGATCTGAACGCACAGGTGCGCGGCGAGGTGATGAAGGCGCTATCCATCGGCGCGTTGATCTTCGTGCTGGCGCTTGCAGCCGCTTTCTATGTCATCCGTGGTATCTCGAAGCCCCTCGGCGATATTCACCGCGCGCTTGGCGAAGTCGCCAATGAAAACGTCTCGCTCGCCATTCCCCATACTGGCCTCACCAACGAAGTGGGCATGATGGCGAAGGCTACTGCCTCGCTTCAGGACAAGGTACGCGAGCGCCATGCCATGCAGCGCCGTGAGGAAGAACAGCAGCAACAGCTCAATGCCGAGCGCCAGAACAACCTCGACATGCAGCGCGACGAGGCAGAATTGCAGGCGCGTGTGGTCGCCACCATCGGCGAGGCGCTGGAAAAGCTGGCCGGCGGCGATCTGACCGTGCGCTGCGGCGACCTCGGCAACCGTTACGCAACGCTGCGCGACAATTTCAACGAGGCCCTGACCCATCTCGATGCCGCCATGGCCAAGGTAAATTCCAAGAGCATCGACATTGGCGGCTCAAAGGAAGAAATCCGCAAGGCCTCCAACGAGCTATCGCAGCGTACCGAACGGCAGGCTGCCAATCTGGAAGAGACCTCCGCAGCGCTTGACGAACTGACCGTCGCGGTGCGCCAGACGGCGGAAGGGGCAGCTGACGCCGCCAAGCGTGTCACCACCGTCAGCTCGGAAGCCACGCGCAGCGACCGTGTGGTGGAAGAAGCGATCATGGCGATGAGCGGCATCGAGCAGTCTTCCGACCAGATTTCCAACATCATCGGCGTGATCGACGATATCGCCTTCCAGACCAACCTTCTGGCACTGAATGCTGGCGTCGAAGCTGCTCGCGCGGGTGAGGCTGGCAAGGGCTTTGCCGTGGTAGCGCAGGAAGTGCGCGAACTCGCACAGAAATCCGCGGCTGCCGCCAAAGAGATCAAGGACCAGATCGCCCGCTCTTCCGCCCAGGTGGAAAATGGCGTGCGGCTTGTGGGCGAGGCCGGCGATGCACTGAAGCGTATCTCGGACCAGATCAAATCCGCTAACGAGATCGTCAGCAAGATCGCCCACTCGGCAGCCGAGCAGGATACGACGCTGCGCTCGATCTCCTCATCGCTCAACCAGCTCGACGTCACCACCCAGCACAATGCGGCCATGGCGGAAGAAACCACGGCTTCGGCGGAAGCGCTTGCCGTGGACACCGAGGAACTGCTGAACCTCATCCGCGGCTTCCGCGTGTCGTCCGGTCACCAGCTTCATGCCATGGCGCATGAGCTGCGCATGGCGGGGTGATACGCCGCAAGACTATCGATGAACAAAGGCGCCGGGGAACTCCGGCGCTTTTCTTTTAACGGGTCAGCACATCCAGCCGGTCGATATCGGCAGGTGAAAAAACGGCAATACCGGCTTTTTCGAGCAGCGCCGCCGTCACCCCATTGCCCGCATGTTTGACGCCAGAAAACGAACCGTCATAGATCGCAACCGATCCACAGGACGGGCTGCCGTCGATCAGAAGCGCGTATGTGCAGGCATTGGCCCTCGCAAAGGCCAGCGCCCTTTCTGCGCCGGCAATGAATTGCGCCGTGACATCGCCGCCGGTCACCTCTAGCACGCGGGCGCGGCCCTCCAGCACATCGAGACCGGAGGCACGATCTTCGATTTCCGCCGGCGGGCGCGGCACGGGCATACCGCCCGCCATCTCAGGACAGATCGTCACCAGCCTACCCTCGCTTCGCCAGCGGTCTATCGCCGGGTGGGCGAAGGGTTTGCCTCTGCCGTCGTAACGGACAGGTTGGCCGAGGAGGCAGGCGCTGATGAGGATTTTGGAGGTGGGGTGGGTCAATCGGAGGTTATCCTGCGGGAGTTGAGGCTGTGGCTTACCCCCCTCTGCCCTGCCGGGCATCTCCCCCTCAAGGGGGGAGATCGGCGAGAGGAATGCTCCCCGCTCTTCCCGAAACGTTCAATGTGGCTGAGAGCTCGCCACAGGTCGATCTCCCCCCTTGAGGGGAGATGTCCGGTCGGACAGAGGGGGGGTGAACCGCGCACACTGACATGTACGGCTGCCCCAACCCCATCACCCCGTTATCTTCGAGAAATCCGCAACCGTGCCAGTTGCCTCGCGAATGGCCTTCAGCAACGCCAGACGGTTTGCGCGGATGGCCGCGTCCTCGTCGTTGACGAGCACATCTTCGAAGAATTTATCGACGGGCGCGCGAAGCGTCGAAAGCGCCTGCATGGCAGAGCGGAAATCTTCGCCGGCAACAGCCTTCGCGGCATCGGCAGACGCGGTCTTGATCGCCGCATAAAGCGCCTTTTCGGCATCGAGCTTCAACAACTCTTCCGAAACGCCATCCGCCACCACAGTCCCCTTCTTCTCCTCCGCGGCCAGAAGCTGGGTGGCGCGCTTGGCGCCTGCCAGAAGGTTACGGCCATCCTCACCGGTGATGAAGGCGGTGAGCGCTTCGACACGGCGGGCGATCATCAGCAGGTCGTCGGATTCCGGCGTCAGGACGGCGTCGATCAGATCGTAACGCGCGCCGAGATCGCGGAGATAGACCTTCAGACGGTCGTGGAAGAAGGAGAGAAGGTCCGGATCCTTGGCAACGCACAGCAGTGGCAGCCGCACGTTCTTCTCAAGCAGAATACGCACCACGCCCAGCGCCGCACGGCGTAGCGCGAAGGGGTCCTTCGAGCCGGTCGGCTTTTCATCGATGGCCCAGAAACCGACGAGGGTGTCGAGCTTGTCAGCGAGAGCGACCGTGATCGCCACCTTATCGGCCGGCAGGCGGTCGGAAGGGCCCTGCGGCTTGTAGTGATCTTCGATGGCGGCAGCGACGCTTTCGTTTTCGCCCTGAAGTGCCGCATATTTGCGGCCCATCAAGCCCTGAAGCTCGGGGAATTCGCCGACGGCTTCGGTGCGCAGGTCGGCCTTGGCCAGCACAACGGCGCGGTCCACCAGCGCGGCATCGGCGCCGACGATCGGGGCCAGCGTCTTCGCCAGTTCGCGGATGCGAGCCACGCGCTCGCCCTGCGTTCCGAGCTTGGCGTGAAAGGTGACGTTGAGCGCATCGAGCTTCGCCATGCGCTGGTCGAGCGGCTTTTTAAGATCGAGGCTGAATTTTGCAGCCGAGTCCTTCAGCATCTCAAGATCGGGCAGATCACCCTGGTCACGGGTCCAGAAATGGCGGGCATCCGACAGGCGCGCGCGCACGACCTTGCCATTGCCGTGGATGATTTCCTTGCCGCCATCACTCGCTTCGATGTTCGAGACAAGGATGAAGCGGTTGGAAAGGCCCTCTTCCGCACCCTGGTTGCGGGTGACGAAACACTTCTGGTTGGTCTTGATGGTGAGGCGGATGATTTCTGCGGGAATTTGCAGATAGTCCTCTTCGAAAGTGCCTATCAGCACCTGCGGCCATTCGACCAGGCCGGAAACTTCTTCCAGCAGGCCTTCGTCTTCCACAAGGTCGAGCCCGTTGGCGAAAGCGAGGTCCTTGGCGTCGTGCAGGATGATGTCCTTGCGGCGCTCGGCATCGAGAATGACCTTCGCCTTTTCGAGGCTCGAGACATAATCCTCGAAACGGCGTACGGTGATCGGGCCCGGCGCATGGAAACGATGGCCATAGGTAACGTTACCGGCAACGATACCATCGATGGCAAACGGGATGACCTGCGTTTCATCGTGTTCGGGGCCGAACAGGCAGACAATGGACTGCAGCGGCCGCACCCAACGCAGGCTTTCCGAACCTTTGCCTTCGATACCGGCATAGCTGGAGCCTTTCGGCATCGAAGCGGGGCCGGAGCGCATGGATTTCGGCCAGGGGAAAGAGCGGATGATGCCGGGCATCACCTCGGCGATGATCTCTTCCGCCGGACGGCCCGGCTTGTTGATGATGGCGATGTAGAAATCACCCTTCTTCGGATCGGAAACAACCTGCGCTTCCGAGATATCGTTGAGGCCTGCGCCACGCAGAAAGCCTTCGATGGCCTTTTCATTGGCATCGGTGCGCGGACCCTTCTTTTCCTCACACACATCGGCCGAGCGGGCGTTGAGGCCACGAATATCCAGCGTCAGACGACGCGGTGTCCAATATTCACGCGCACCTTCATAGGTCAGCCCTCTCTCCACCAAGGCATCGGTGACGAGTTTCTTCAGATCGCCCGCCGCCTTGCGCTGCATGCGGGCAGGGATTTCCTCGGAGCGAAGTTCAAGCAGAAGATCGGGCATGGGATAAGGACTTTAATCTGTTGCAAAAGAGTGTCGCGGACTTAGCAAGACCAGCGGCAAAAGTCACCAGCTATCGGTTAAATTACCGCGGCAGGCATCACCAGCCGCCGCCACCGCCACCGCCGCCGCCAGAGCCGGAAAAACCGCCCCCGCCCCCGCCTGAGAAGCTGGAGCCGGAAGAGCTGACAGGCTGCGGAATGGTGGAGGCGATTGTGCTTGCCATAGAGGTTGAGAACCCGCCGATCCTGTCGCCAAAGCTGCCGTAATTGCTGCCCAGGTACCAGCCGGGCGCATAACTTGCCGCGGCGGCACCGGCGGCGGCGGTCGCGAGCCAGGTCTCGAACGTACGGCTCCAGGGCTTTTCGACGCCAAGCGCCACGGCATAGGGCAGCAGCGTTTCGAAATGTTGCGGCGACATGGCCGGCGCGCCCGCCATGTTCATCCGGTCCTTTTCGGCCAGCGTCAGATAGGTCCGCAGGCCTTCGATGCCATCCATCAGCTTGCGGCCGAGCGGCGTCGGTGCGCCCATCAGAAACAGGAACAGCGCATTGGTGAGCACGATTCCGCCGATGGCAGCGAGCGCCAGTGACTTGGTGTCATGTGTAACGTCAAGCAGGATTTGCGTGGCGATGCCGCCAATGGCCGAAAACGCCACGAAACCGGCAAAGGCGAGCATGACGATGCCACCGATCCGCTTGCGCAGCGGCGCGCCGCGCGAAAACTGCCGGCCGATGCCAATCGAAAGGATGCTGAAAAAGAAAGCAAAAAAGCCAAAGACCAGCACAGCGGCGATGGCGCTCTCATCCAGATCGCCGAAGACCAGCGTCGCAACGATGAGGGCGAGGCTGAGGAAGATACCGAAGACGGTGTAGCCGGCATTGCTGCGGTAATACTTGCCGCGATGTTCTTTCTCTATCGCTGCGCGAAACTGTTTGCCGACCTTCTCGACCTCCGCCCCATGGGCCTTGTCGATGGTTAGCGTCTCCCCCGGCCCACCGATGGAGGAAAGCAGCGTCTTCTGTCCCGTCGGCAGGTTGTCGGCCGTCGCCTTTTGCGTGCGGCGGATGACGATGGCGTTCTTCAGGTCCTCCAGAACCACATAACCTTTTACGGCCAGATCAAGTGCCGAAGCGGAAAGCGCCGTCCAGCCTGCGCCGGAAAAACCGCGGTTATCGACGTAATTGACCAGCGCCGGGGAAAGTCCATCCGGCGCGTCCCAGCGCGGCACGACGACGCCTTTTGCCGGATCGCGGCCCACGGCGAACCAGGCTCGCAGATAATAGAGGAGCACGACGAAGAGACCGCCGCCCGAAAGGAGGATGGCGAGATTGTCCCGCAGCCACCACCCCGCCTCCTGCGTGGTGTCAGGAGCCGCTATAGCCCCCTTGGGCAGTTTCACCGCAACCGTCATGCCCTCGCCCACCGAAAAGGGGCGAGTGGAGGCGAAGAAAAGCTCGTTGCCCTCACTGAGGATGCGGGCGTCCTTGCCTTTTGCGCCAAGCGGACCGGTGAAGACGGCGGTATCCGTCGCCTTGACACCATCAGGCAACGTGATGGTAGCGGAAATCTCGCCCATGGGGAATTGCCAGCCATTGCCGGTGACGTTCCAGGTCAGCTCGTCATAATCGCTGAAATAACGGATCTGCCGGGCGGTGGTGTAGGTGATCTGGAAGATATGTTCGCCCGTCGGCAACATCCTGTCGGCGCTGCCGGTATAGATGCGGATGCCGCCATCGATGGTTTCGGTGCGCCAGTTCTCGGGCGCGCCGTCGCGCTCCACCGAAACGACGTCGAAATCCACCTTGGTGCGGCGGTTATTCGCATCCAGCGCATAAAGCGGAAAATCGCGGAAAATGCCGCGCTTGATGTTCTGGCCTTCGGCGCGGGCGGTGATGGTCTCCGTCACCGTCAGCTTTCCGTCTCGCGCAACCTCGATGACGGAATGATACGAACGGATGAACTCTTCCGCGAAAGCCGGGAAGGCCGCGCCCAGGAAGACGAACAGCGCGAGAAATCTTGCGGCGATGGTCTTCACGGGTGATTTCTCCTTAAGGGGATGGAGCGTTTCCGGTTTCAGAATACAGTCATTGCCGTCATACCGGGCTAGACCCGGTATCCAGCAGCCGCGCGTCTGCGCGGCTTGAAGAGTCTTTCGCGATCAAGGACTTGATCGCACTGGATTCCGGCTCAGGGCCGGAATGACGGAAAACCAATACCGTTCTTCTAATGCTGCGGCTCGGCAGCGGTTTCCTTTTCCGAGTATTCGACGCCGAGCGAGGCGAGCGCCTTCCAGTAACCGGGATAGGTCTTGGCCACGCAGGCCGGGTTCTGGATGGCGATACCGCCGATCTTCAACGCCGCCAGCGCAAAGCTCATGGCGATGCGGTGGTCGGCGAAAGTGTCGATGGAGGCCTTGACCGTTTGGCCCGCAAGCGAGGGATCGGAATGCACGATCAAGTCGTCGCCTTCCTCATGCGCCAGACCATCGCGGATTTCGTTGAGGCCGAGTGAGACGGCGCGGATTCGGTCGCACTCCTTGACGCGCAGATTGGCGATGCCGACGAAACGCACCGGCGTTTCGTTGAAGGCAGCGAGAACCGCGATGGTGGGAATGGCGTCCTGCATCTGCGAACCGTCGATTTCGGCGGGCAGATGCGGAAATTGCGCCATGACCTCATAGGCCTTGGCATCCGGCTGGGTGAACTTGTCGGCCGGCGTGCCGATATCGATTGCGCCGCCGGTCAAAAGCTCAGCGCCCCAGAGATAGGTGGCGGCCGAGGCATCCGGCTCAATGTGGAAATCGGTTGCCGTGTAGCCGGTCGGATGCACGCGCCAGATGGCGTTGCTGACCCGCTCCACCTTTGCGCCGAAGGCTTCCATGGCCGATGTGGTGAGATCGATATAGCCCTTCGCGCCGATATCCTCACCTTTGAGGATGATATCGACAGGCTTGTCGCCGCAGGCGGCGGCCATCAGAAGTGCGGACACATACTGGCTGGAAAGGTTGGCGTCGATCGTGACGCTGCCCTTCGGGAAGCCAGTACCCTTACCGCAGACGGTGACGGGCGGGCAGCCGGTCGGCGCCTCCGCCTCAACGCCGAGGGAGCGCAGGGCTTCCACCAGCGGCATGATCGGGCGTTTGCGCATATGCTCGTCGCCATCGATGATGACGGCGCCATCCACAAGGGCGGCAGCGGCGGTGAGAAAGCGGGTAGCTGTGCCGGCATTGCCGAGGAAAAGCGGCTTTTCCGGCTGATGCAACCCACCTGAACTCTCCACCACGAAGGTAGTGGCGTCAGGCTCGGTTACCTTGACACCCATCTCACGCAGCGCTTCTGCCATGTAAAGCGTATCGTCGCTTTTCAGCGCGCCCGTGAGACGGCTTTTGCCCTTGGCGAGCCCGGCCAGCAGAAGTGCACGGTTGGTAATGGATTTGGAACCGGGCGGCTCCACCTTGCCGGAAAGCGGGTGGCCGGGCGGGGTGATGGTCAGTTCGATCATGATCGTCGTCTTGTCAAAGTATGCGGCGCAAAGCCGGGCTATCGGAATATCGGCGGGAATTTGTGAGCCGGTGCTTAGAACTTCACCGTCGGCACGGCGCGGTCGGCCGGGTTGTCGATCTCGAAATAGGGCGCCTTGGCAAAACCGAACTGCCCCGCCACGAGATTGGACGGGAAGCTCTCCACCTTGACGTTAAGATCGCGGGCAGCGCCATTGTAATAACGGCGCGACATCTGGATCTCGCTTTCGATGGTTTCGAGCGAGCGCTGCAATTCCAGAAAGTTGGTGTTGGCCTTGAGGTCGGGATAGGCTTCGGCAAGTGCAAAAAGCTTGCCGAGCGCCTGCGACAGCAGCCCTTCCGCCTGGGCGCGGCCTTCAACGTCTCCCGCCGGTACGGCCTGCGCCCGGTTGCGCAGGTTGATCACCTCCTCGAAGGTGCTCTTTTCATGGGCCGCGTAACCCTTCACGGTCTCGATGAGGTTGGGGATGAGATCAGCGCGGCGCTTCAGCTGCACGTCGATGCCTGACCACGCCTCTTCCTTCATCTGCCGCGCCTTGACGAGACCGTTATAGATGAAGACGACATAAAGCGCGATTGCCGCGATGATTGCCAGCGTGATAAACATGAATTGCGATTCCCAGCTTCGTTGCGCGCACGATAACCGCTCATTACCGCAAAGTCATGAGGCTTCGCTCATTCTGTCCGCTTTTGGCGGAACGGACCCGCTGCAGGAAGCAGCGCCCGTTATTTATAAAAGACGGTACAATATAATTTCAGGCCGGATACCTTACGGACAAAAAGAGTATAGGAGGCAAGCCTGTAGCCTCGCTCAGCCCAATATTCCTTGTTTCCCTCCAGATGATTCCAGCCGTCTATGACCCAGTCGAGCATTTTCGTATTGCGCGTGTAGTGCATGCGGACGAGCGCGCTGCCCACATCGAGAGAGCGCTGGCCGCTATCCTTGCACTCCATGCGGGTGACGATCATTCCGAAAGAACGCAGCTTGTCGGCGCGGGCAAAGGCATCGTTGCCGCTCATCCAGTCTGTCGTTTCCGCAGCCGCGCCATTACCGAGAACGCATCCGAGTGTAAGCACATATAGAAAACAGAAATTTCTAATATTATTCACGGTTAAACCCATTGCGCTATTCAGCCATACGAATCCACACAAAATAAAAGGCCGTCAAGAACGGCCTTTCAAATCATCAAAGTTAGACAAGAGCTTACCGCTAAAAATCAAGCGGCCCTGTTCCAGTTCAGCCCGCCCGCATCCGTCAGCAGGAAAGCTTCGCCGCAGGCTTTGGCCAGCGTGCGCACGCGCAGGATATAGCTTTGACGTTCCGTCACCGAAATCACGCCGCGCGCATCCAGAAGGTTGAAGACGTGGCTGGCCTTGATGCACTGATCATAGGCCGGGAACACGCATTTGTGCAGGCGCTGATTATCGTTGTCCCCGGGCGCACCGGCAGCGAGAAGCGCCTGGCATTCCTTTTCGGCGTCGATGAAATGGCGATGCAGCATGGCCGTATCGGCGAATTCGAAGTTGTGGCGGGAATATTCCTGCTCGGCCTGCAGGAAGACGTCGCCATAGGAAATCTTCTCTTCGCCCTCGCGGCCGTTGAAGTTCAGGTCGTAGACATTGTCGACGCCCTGGACATACATGGCGAGGCGTTCCAGACCATAGGTCAGTTCGCCCGCGACCGGCGAGCATTCGATGCCGCAGACCTGCTGGAAGTACGTGAACTGCGAGACTTCCATGCCATCGCACCAGCATTCCCAGCCGAGGCCCCACGCGCCAAGCGTCGGGCTTTCCCAGTCGTCTTCGACGAAGCGCACGTCATGCAGCAGAGGGTCGAGGCCGATGGCCTTCAGCGAACCGAGATAGAGTTCCTGCAGGTTTGAAGGGTTTGGCTTCAGGATGACCTGATACTGGTAATAATGCTGCAGACGGTTGGGGTTTTCCCCGTAACGGCCGTCCGACGGGCGGCGCGAGGGCTGCACATAAGCGGCCTTCCACGGCTTCGGCCCAAGTGCGCGCAGCGTCGTGGCCGGATGGAACGTACCCGCGCCCACTTCCATATCGTAAGGCTGCAGCACCGCGCAGCCCTTGTCGGCCCAGTAATTATGGAGCGTCAGGATCAGCGCCTGAAAGGAACGCTTCGGGTTCATATGGTCGGGAACATCGGTCATTGCAGTCATCGCGGCGTTAGGAGGACAAGTAAGCATTGACTTACTTCGGATGCGGACTGGTGCCACGGCGTGGCCTGAGGGTCAAGGTTTTATGCGAAGCGGCGATCAGCCCACGGCCTCGGCACGTTGACCACCGATGCCACGGTCTGCGAATTTCCTGAGAAGCCTGATCACCGGTTTTTCAAACAGGAGATGTGCGGCAACCGAGACAGCCAATGCCGCAAAAACGACCACGATCCCCGCCGCAGGGCCCGGCGCTATGATCTTGTAGACCACGGAAATAACCAGCCCGTGCAGGAGATAAAGCGCATAGGAGGCGTCCCCGATGATTTCAAAGGGCTTCAGCCACGCGATGGGCCAGCCACCCGCTCTTTCGATCCACACACAGCCTGCCACCAGCAGAAAGGCTGGCACGCCCCAGCTCGCGATGCGCAGAAGGCCGGATTGCTCACCGATACCGGCCGCGAAAGCGAAGCCGACAAAAGAAAGCACGAGGGCCGCTGCGCCGCTGCGCACGCCCGCAAAGGCAATCTGCGACAGGACAAGACCGGCGAGGAATTCCAGCAGCAGCGGCGAGGCCCAGATCTGCATGAAGGGAGACTGCCAGTCCGCCAGTTGCCCCAGGCAGACCATGCCCGTCAGGACAATGATCGTCACGGAAATGGGCGCGCGCAGTGCAAGACCCAACGCAAAAACGAGATAAAAGAACATCTCCATATTCAACGTCCAGCCCACCATCACTAGAGGCGTGACCTGGCCCGAAGCATCCGCATAAGGGACGAACAGCAAAGATTTCCAGAGATGGTCCATGGTAAAGGTGAATGTGGAAAACACGCCTGCCAGCGCGCCAAGACACATGAGCAATGTAACGGCCCAGTAGAGCGGCACGATACGGAAAAGCCGATGACGCAGGAATTTGGTGGGTGTCGCCTTATCGCCGACCATGCCCATCACAAATCCCGATATTACGAAAAACACATCCACCCCGGCGGCGCCTATCGTCAGAGGAGCCCCGACAATGTGAAAAAACATGACGGAAAGCGCGGCGACCGCCCGCAAAAACTGAATGGAATGAACTTTTTGCAAAACTACCCCGTCCGGCTGCGCAATGCGAGACTTCAGCCGGCTTAGGCCGAAGCAAAGCAGATCACCCTGAAATTTGTGGATCACTAATCGCACAATCGGGACGAAAATACTCGGCGAATTTCAGGGCTGTCCCGAAAAGCTGATTTTTGGGTTAACCCCCAATCCTTCAGGACTGGCAAACGAGATTGTCCGGGATGACTGCGCCTTACGCCTCATCCTCACGCTTCACGCGGTACTCCCCCGTCTCGGGATCCTTGATCAGCGTGCCGATCGCTCCGGTCTCGCGTTCCTTCTCGCGCTGTTTCGATTTTGCCGAGAGCTTTTCCGCATCGCGAACGAAGCGGCGGTAGAGGATGATGGCCCCCACCACCAGAAGAATGATTGTAATAAGCTGCGCCATAAGGCTTTATTCCCGCGACATCATAGACCGAAACGCGACCACAATGCCTTTTCTTCGGCGACCTCCGCAAGACCCGCGACGGCGCCCGCCGCCAGCCTTGGGGTGTCGAGGCCAAACGCAGCATTCACACCAGGTACTTTTTTACCGAACAAAGTGCGCCCGCCGCTGACGAGCTGGAGCTTGACCTTTTCACCATAACGGCGGCGCAGAACCTCGCGCATGTCACCCAGCCCATCGATCAAGCCAAGGTCGAGGCCACGCATGCCGGTCCAGAACAGGCCGGAGAAGATCGCCTCGTCGCCCTTTAGCTTGGAGCCGCGGCGCATCTTGACCATATCAATGAAAACATTGTGGATTTCGACCTGTAGCGACTTCAGGTAATCGATGTCGCCTTCCTTTTCCGGCTGGAAGGGATCGAGAATGACCTTGTTTTCGCCGGCCGTATAAACGCGCCGCTCCACACCGATCTTCTTCAACATTTCCGGAAAACCGAAGCCGCCGGAGACGACGCCGATCGAACCCACGATTGAGGTGGGGTCGGCGATGATCTCGTCGCCGGCAAGAGCGATCATATAGCCGCCCGAGGCCGCGACGTCCTCCACGAAGATGAGGACTTTCTTGTCCTTTTCCTCGGCAAGCTGGCGGATACGGTTATAGATCATCCGCGCCTGCACCGGCGAACCACCGGGCGAATTGAGCGAAATGGCGACGGCCGGAGCATCCTTGACGGCGAAGGCCTTTTCGAGAAGCGGCGCATAGGAAGCGAGATTGAGGGCGGGGCGGAACTGGTTGCCGCCGGCCATAATCGCGCCATGCATGCGCACCACGGGAATGACGAGCTCTTTTTTACGAAAGCGTTTCGGCACAAGAAGCTTCAGCAAACCCACCAATCAATCCTCACAGCAATGACTTCATCGACACGGATGTATGTATCGCCGGGCAAAACACAATGGCATGCGGCTAGCGTCACGGTGATTTTATAAGCCGGGTCTGATTGCCCTTACATTACGGGAATAGGCCGCACGACCATTGTTGAGGTCATCAACAAAGGGGGTGAAGGCGTGGCTGCCGGTCTCATGCATGATGAGCGGTGCGCGGAAGGACAGCCGTGCGCGCGATCCCTTGATGGCGGTTACGAGCATACGTACCGCATCCTCGCCGGGACGCGGATGGATGAGGGTGATTTCGATACCGCCGAACCGGCTGCCGCAGGCAGCAATGATCTCCGCCACTGATTGCGGCCTCGAAATCAGGGAAAGCTGCCCGCCCGGGATCATGATCGCACCCGCGGTCCTGATCCAGTCTTCGAACAGGCCGTCCGTCATCGCGTGGGCTTCGGCCTTCAGAGCATCCGGCGTGCGGCGGTCGCCCGCGTCATTATAGGGCGGGTTCATGATGACGTGATGGAAATGATCGTCGGGCAAACCCGCTTCCACACGGGCTTTCGCGCGCAGCGTCACATCCGCTTCGCGCACCTCGACGCGGGCCGAAAAGGCTGCATTGTCAAGCAGTTCCAGACTGCGGCGGGCAAACTGCGCCATTTCCGGCGAGCGCTCATAGAGCGTCACCCTGGCCTTTTCGAGCCGCGCCGCAACCGCCATGCCGGCGGCACCGGCACCGGCACCCAGATCGGCAATCCGGCAGGGGCGGTCATCCGCCACCAGCGAAGCCAGAAGCATGGCGTCCATGCCGGCCCGATGCCCCCTGCCCTTCGGCTGGATGATATGAAACCGGCCCCGATGAAAGGCATCGATCGTTTCGGAAATGCCGTCGTCCACCGTCGTTCAAGCCTCTTCGTTGCGCAATTCGTCGCCGAGCCCGGCATCGATGAGGATACGGCGGGCCTGAGCCGCCCGATCTTCCTCTACCAGAAACCGGCGGGGCAAAAGGCCGAGAGATCCCTCCAGAATGCTCATTGCCTGATCGGCAATGAGGCAATGGATGCCGGCATCCTTCATCAGGCTTTCGGCGAAGGAGAGCAGCACGGCATCGTTGGTACGGATCAGTTCACGCATGGATAGACCTTAAATTCCCATCTTTTTGAATGGCTAGCGGCAATTCGCCCCTTGCCGCGCAAGGCGTCAGTTTTTATTGTCGAATTCAAATTCGAACTGGAGTCCTGTCCCTTGGGCGTCGTCATACCGCTTGAAGAAAGCAAAAACAAACTCGCATCCGTCAAGCCGCTTGTCGACCTGACCCGCCCCGACATGGAACGGGTGAACCAGCTTATCCTTTCCAAGGCCGGTTCCGACGTGCAGATGATACCCGAGGTGGCCAACCACCTCATCTCGTCCGGCGGCAAGCGCCTGCGGCCGATGCTGACGCTCGCCTCGGCCTCGATGTTCGGTTATGAGGGCGACAACCACATCAAGCTCGCCACCAGCGTGGAGTTCATGCACACGGCGACGCTTCTGCATGACGACGTGGTGGATGAAAGCGATCTGCGTCGCGGAAAATCCACCGCACGCACCATCTGGGGTAACCAGGCAAGCGTTCTCGTCGGCGACTTCCTGCTTGGCCAGGCTTTCCGCATGATGGTGGATGTCGGCTCTCTCGATGCGCTCGACGTGCTCTCCACCGCCGCCTCGGTCATCGCCGAGGGTGAGGTACTGCAGCTTTCGGTCGCCAAAAACATGGAAACGACAGAGGACGATTATCTTCAGGTGATTCGCGCCAAGACGGCTGCCCTCTTCGCCGCCGCGGCCGAAGTCGGCCCCATCGTCGCCAAGACCGACAAAGCGACCCGCAGTGCACTGAAATCCTATGGCATGAATCTCGGCCTCGCTTTCCAGCTGGTCGATGACGTCTTGGACTATGGCGGCAAGTCCGCCGATCTCGGCAAGAACACGGGCGACGATTTCCGCGAAGGCAAGATCACTCTGCCGGTCATCCTGTCCTATCGCCGCGGCACGCAGGATGAGCGCGCTTTCTGGCGCAATGCCATCGAAAATGGCGAGAGCAGCGACGAGAACCTCGAAAAGGCGCTCGGCCTGATCACAAAATATAACGGCCTCGGTGATACGATAGGCCGTGCAACGCATTATGGCACCATTGCCCGCGATGCGCTTGCACCGTTGCCGCAGAGCCCCTGGAAAAATGCGCTTCTGGAAGTGATCGACTTCTGCATCGAGCGTCTGAACTGACGCCGCAGGCCAGGCGAAAGGCGGATGGAACACAGCATCCGCCCGAGGTTGCGGGCTTGGCTCTCCGCGAGGCGTGATTGTGGCCGGGGCCATAATTTCTTGCGGGGTTGCTTCAAAAAAGCCATTCTATAGTGACCAAACAATGGAAACTGATTTTTCCGTGCTTCTGCACAAAGGCAAAGGTTCCCTCATGCGGCGTAAACCAGCACTCCGTCTTCTCTGCAGCGCGGCTCTTGCCGCCGCTCTCGCAATCGGCGCGGGTGCAAGCCCCGGCTTTGCGGAGACGAAGGCGACACCGGAAGACAAGGCCGTTACGTTCGACGCCGGCAAGGTCAACACCTTCTCCGGCGCCTTCCTCGCCGGACGCAATGCCGATGTCGATCAGGATTATCCCACCGCAATTTCGCTCTACAAGAAGGCGCTGGAATTCGACCCTGCCAACTCGGAAATCCGCCAGCGGCTGATGATCGCCGAACTTCTGAGCGGCAACTTCGAAGCCGGCGCCAAGATCGCCGATTCGATGAAGGACGATACCTCGGTGGAACGCGTCACGACCATCGTGCGTGGCCTCGACGCCATCAAGGACAAGGAATTCGCCAAGGCCGAGAAAGTCCTGAAATATTCCGGCCCGAACGATCTGGACCGCATGGTCAACACGCTTCTGACCGCCTGGGCGCGCGCGGGTTCCGGCAAGCCGAAGGAGGCTCTGGCGCTCGTCAACAACATGAAGGGCCCGGGCTGGATTTCGATCTTCCAGAAATACAATGCGGCAGCCATCGCGCTTGTTTCCGGCAACACCGAGGCCGCCCGCAAGAGCCTGAACGAAGCGGTAACCGACCGCGAAGGCGGAGCGACCGCCTCCGATACCTATATGCGCGCAGTGATGGCGCTCGCAAGGCTGGAGGCTTCCGCCGGCAACAAGCAGAAAGCGCTGGATGCGATCGCGGTCGGCGACACTTTCGCGCCGAATTACGCACCGCTGAAAGCCCTCCGCCAGTCCATCGAAAAGGGTGAGAAGCCGGAGCAGCAGATCACCAATGCCGTGGAGGGCGCCGCCAGCGTCATGTTCTCCATCGCCGGTGCGTTGAACCGCGAAGGCGCCGAAGAGATCGTCACGCTTTATCTGCAGACGTCGCGCGCGCTCGATCCGAAGAGCCCGGATACGCTCATTCTTCTCGGCGGACTTGCAGAAGCCATGAAGAAGCCGGAACGTGCCATCGCCTTCTATCGTGAAGTGCCGAAGGACTCGCCGATGTACCGCATCTCCGAGCTGCAGCTCGGACTGACGCTGGCGCAGACCGAAAAGGTGGAAGAGGCACGCAAACACCTCAAGTCGCTCCTCGAATCCGACCCCAAGGATATTCGTTCCTACCTCGCCTATGGCAGCGTGCTGTCCGATGCCAAGGACTACAAGGCCATGGCGGAGAATTACGACAAGGCCGTTGAAGTGATCGGCGCCGTGCCGCAGAAATCCGACTGGACGGTGTTTTTCCAGCGCGGCATCGCCTACGAGCGCCTGAAGCAATGGGACAAGGCCGAACCGAATTTCAAGCGGGCGCTGGAGCTGAACCCCGAGCAGCCGCAGGTTCTGAACTATCTGGGTTATTCCTGGGTGGACAAGGGCATCAATCTCGATGAAGGCATGAAGATGATCAGCCGCGCCGTCGAGCTTCGGCCGAATGACGGCTATATCGTGGATTCGCTCGGCTGGGCGCATTATCGCCTCGGCGATTTCGACGATGCCGTGACCGAACTGGAACGGGCAATCGAACTCAAGGCCGGTGATCCCACCATCAACGACCATCTGGGCGATGCCTATTGGCGCGTCGGCCGCAAGATCGAGGCGGTCTATCAGTGGAACCGCGCATTGATCGGCGACAGCGACGACGTGGACAAGGCCAAGGTGAAGGAAAAGATCGCCAACGGCCTGCCGCCAGTCGAAAAGGATGCCGAGAATACGGCCAAGAAGGACGTCGCGCCGCAGCCGCCGGCTCCTCCGGCCCCGGCGACCCCTGCTCCGGACAAGAAATCCTGACGCCGCATGGCGATGCAGGGAATTTCCGGGGCGGCCGAGACAGTCGAGGCGGCCCCGGCCAAGGTTAATCTGGTACTCCACGTCACCGGGCAGCGGGCGGATGGCTACCATCTGCTTGAATCGCTGGTGGTGTTTACCGAAGCCGGCGACACGATCCATATCCAAGACGCCGATGTCGACAGCTTCTCCATCTCAGGACCGTTTGGCGATCTTCTACACGCCGGCGACGGCGGCAATAACCTCGTCACCCGGGCCAGAGATTTACTGCGCAACGCGCTCGCATCAATGGGTCAACCAGCGCCCCCGGTCGCCATTCACCTTGAAAAGAATCTGCCCGTTGCATCAGGTATAGGGGGCGGCTCGGCGGATGCGGCGGCAACGCTGCGGGCGCTTCTGCGCCATTGGCGTGCCGGGATGACACCGGATAGGATTTCGTCCATGGCACTGACGCTCGGCGCGGACGTGCCTATGTGTCTTGAAAGCCGATCGCTGATCGCGCGCGGCATCGGCGAGGACATCGAACCGGTCAATGACCTGCCGGAACTGTTTCTGGTGCTGGCCAACCCGCTGAAGGCGGTCTCGACGCCGGAGATTTTCCGGCGATTGCAGAACAAGGCCAACCCGCCTTTGCCGACGCCAGCCAAGGTTGGCGAGGTGACAATCGGCTGGATGGATTTTCTCGCGGAAAGTCGCAACGATCTGCAACCGCCGGCCCAGGCGCTTCTGCCTGACATCGGCGCGATCATCGGGTTGCTGTCTGAGGAGGGCGCCACCCTTGTGCGCATGTCCGGTTCGGGGGCAACCTGTTTCGGGATTTTTCATTCCTTCGATGCCGCCCAAAACGCGGAAACATCGCTTCGGAAGAAGCGCCCAGGCTGGTATTTTCAGGCAACGCGGACCATTTGAGGGCCGGATATTTCGAGGACAAAGCCATGGCAGGCGATAGACCCTTCATTCCCCTTGGCATTGCGGTTCTGACCGTTTCGGACAGCCGCACGCTGGAGAATGACAAGTCCGGCGATACGCTGGTCACAAGGCTGGAGGAGGCAGGCCACAGGCTCGCCGCCCGCGCCATCGTGCCTGACGACAAGGCGGCGATCGCAGACACGGTGCGCGAATGGACGCTCACTGACGGCGTGGATGTGGTCATCACGACAGGCGGCACCGGCTTTACCGGCCGCGATGTGACACCCGAGGCGCTGGAACCGCTGTTCGAAAAGCGCATGGACGGGTTTTCGGCGCTGTTCCATCGCATTTCCTACGACAAGATCGGCACCGCCACCATCCAGTCACGCGCGACCGGTGGCGTGGCGAATGCGACCTTCATCTTCGTGCTGCCGGGATCACCGGGGGCTTGCAAGGATGCGTGGGATGGCATCCTCAAGGCGCAACTCGATTATCGTCATCTGCCGTGTAATTTCGTGGAAATCATGCCGCGGCTGGATGAGCATTTGAAGCGTGGAGCTGGTGGGGTTTAGGGCACTTGGTCGAGGGTGCGTGGAGCTTTACCCCCCTCTGCCCTGCCGGGCATCTCCCCCTCAAGGGGGGAGATCGACTTGAGGCGAGGTCTCGCCCATCTTAGGGCTTGAGAATAAAGTGGCGGTAGCGCCTCTTG
>NZ_LT009718.1:852360-937643 GCF_900013495.1 Agrobacterium genomosp. 2 str. CFBP 5494 | reverse complement strand
CGGTAGCGCCTCTTGCAGATCTCCCACCTTGAGGGGGAGATGCCCGGCAGGGCAGAGGGGGGTGAGCCCGACGCGCCTCGGTTCGCTCTCAATGGACAACATCCAAAAGCATTTCCGCCTCCCCCGCCGGCGAGAAGAACAGCTGCCCGCTCAAAACCCAATCACCCCAGATATTTCCTGAAAAACTCCACCGTCCGCCCCCAGGCGAGATCAGCAGCCGCCTTGTCATAGCGCGCCGAAGACGTGTCATTGTTAAAGGCATGGTTGACGCCGTCATAGACGAAAATCTCGAAGGTCTTGCCGTTTTCCTCCAGCGCCTTCTTGTAAGCATCGATGCCGGCATTGATGCGCTCGTCGAGACCGGCATAATGCAAAAGCAGCGGTGCCTTTATGGCCGGCACATCGGCCGCCGGGACCTGCTGACCGTAATAGGCGACGCCGGCATTCAGACCTTCCGACTTGGTGGCGAAACGGTTGACCAGCCCGCCGCCCCAGCAGAAACCGATGGCGCCGACCTTGCCATTCGCCCCTTGCCTTGCCGCAAGCCAGACCCGTCCCGCTTCGGCATTGGCGACAGTTGCATCCATGTCGAGACCACTGAACATCTGCCGCGCCTTCTCCTCATCAGCGGGCGTACCACCCTGCGGCGAGAGGAAATCGACCGCAAGCGCCCGAAATCCGGCGAGCGCCACGCGTCTGGCCACATCACGGATATGGTCGTTGAGGCCGCGGTTCTCGTGAATGACAATGACGGAACCGATGGGGCCGGACGCCGATTTCGGCGTGACGAGATAACCCTTCATCTCGCCGCCGGGCGCCGGATAGGTCACGTCTTCCGCAACAATGCCAGCATCGTCAGGCGCGACGATGGCGGCGCGGGCGCTGTTGGCGGAAAGAAGGGGCGCAATTGCCGCCGCCGCCGCGCCGGAGCCGGCCAGCACGGTGAGCTTTTCCATGAATTTGCGGCGATCAAGGCTGAGATGGGTATACTCATCATAAGCGTCGATCATGGCCTGCGTAATCTTGGGCTTGTCCATCGCTGTATCCTCCTTGGACGCACGGATGCGGGAGGATAACGCAGATCTAAGGGCGGGGAATAAGGCAGTCGGAAGGGGCGCCACACATTTGCGTGAGCGCCGCTTCCGGATTTTCACATCAGGCGGCGAGGTCCACGACGATACGGCCGTCGATCTTGCCCTCTTCCATGCGGTGGAAGATATCGTTGATGTTTTCGAGCTTGTCCCACGAGAAGTGAGCCGCCACCTTGCCTTCGCCGGCGAAGGTCAGCGCCTCCTCCAGATCCTGTCGTGTGCCGACGATGGAGCCGCGCACCGTGATGCGCTTCAGCACCGTGTCGAATACCGGAATGGAGATGAAGCCCGGCGGCAGGCCGACAAGCGCCATGGTGCCCTTGGAGCGCAGGAAGCCATAGGCCTGCTCCATGGCCTTCGGCGATACCGCGGTCACCAGCGCACCATGGACACCGCCGGTCGCCTTCTGCACCTGCTCCACCGCGTCAGGCGCACGGCCGTTGACGACGACATCGGCGCCGAGTTTTTTGGCAAGCGCCAGCTTGTCATCGAAGATATCGGCGGCAACAACATGCATGCCCATGGCCTTGGCATATTGCACGGCCATATGGCCAAGCCCGCCAATGCCCGAGATGACCACCCATTCACCGGGCCTGACTTCGGTTTCCTTCAGACCCTTGTAGACGGTGACGCCGGCGCAAAGGACAGGTGCGGCCGGGCCGAAATCGAGATTATCCGGCAGGCGGCCGACGAATTTCGGATCGGCGAGGCCATATTCGGCGAAGCTGCCGTTGACGGAATAACCGGAATTCTTCTGGCTCGGGCATAGCGTTTCCCAGCCCGTGCGGCAGGGGATGCAGCATCCGCAGGCGGTATAAAGCCAGGGCGTGCCGGCGCGATCACCTTCCTTGATGCCCGTGACGCCAGCGCCGATCTTTGCGACATAACCGACACCTTCGTGGCCGGGGATGAAAGGCGGGTTGGGTTTGACCGGCCAGTCGCCGGTCGCGGCGTGCAGGTCGGTGTGGCAAATGCCCGTCGCCTTGTAGTTGATGAGAATTTCACCGGGGCCGGGATCCGGTATCGCCACTTCCTCGATGGTCAGCGGTTTTCCAAATGCGCGGACGACTGCCGCTTTCATTGTCTTAGCCATGACATACTCCCTAATCTCTGCTCGCCTGAAATCCTCGACGGCGAGGCAGAGATTAACGGGGATGGGGCGTCATGGAATTGACCCATCGCAAATCGCACCATTTTGCAGGCCGGGATTGTCTCACTTATGAAGCAACCTCACGGTGCTGATTTACTCCAGCGCCAACCATATGGCGAGCCATCCCCACAGGCAGACGACCAGCGCAAAACCAATACCAAACAATGCGCCGCGCTGACGCAGGCGGTTGCTGGTGACGTGGACATAGGAATGCGCATAACGCGAAAGCACAAAAAGCCATGCCAGGACAACGGTCACGATATTGTCCGCATCCGTGATGTAGAGCAGCAGGCAGGCAATGTGGAACAGGACCGGCACTTCGAACTGGTTGGCGATGTTGCGGTTCACCAGACGGCTTTCGCGTGCCTCCTCGCCGTGATCCCGGAGGCGGATCGCCGATTCGCGATCCTTGAATGCATATTTGTTGCGCCGAACGATCAGAAGCGCGTAAAGCCAGAAGACCAGAACGACATGGGCGATCATCGGCCAGAACATTGCGGTCGTGGGTGACATGCTTTTCTCCAATCATGAAAACGCTCCCCGATCCGGCATGAATCGGGGAGCGCCAAATAACTAGCCTATCTTTTTACGGATTCGGCTCGAAAGATCAAACCGCGCCGGGGTAGTTCGGGCTTTCGCGGGTGATTGTCACGTCATGGGCGTGGCTTTCGCGCAGGCCAGCGCTGGAAATGCGCACGAAAGTGGCGCGTTCCTGGAACTCCTTGATGTTGCTGCCGCCAACATAACCCATGGCAGCCTTCAGTCCGCCGGCCAGCTGGTGCAGAACGCCGGAGACCGGGCCCTTATAGGGAACCTGGCCTTCAATGCCTTCAGGCACGAGCTTCAGTGTGTCGCGCACTTCAGCCTGGAAATAACGGTCGGCAGAACCACGCGCCATGGCGCCAACGGAGCCCATGCCGCGATAGGCCTTGAAGGACCGGCCCTGATACAGGAATACTTCGCCCGGGCTTTCATCCGTGCCGGCAAGCAGCGACCCGATCATGACGGCCGAGGCGCCGGCGGCGATCGCCTTGGCCAGATCGCCCGAAAACTTGATGCCGCCATCGGCGATGACGGGTATATCAGCCGCGTTGGCGACTTCAACCGACGACATGATCGCCGCAAGCTGCGGCACGCCGACGCCGGCGACGATGCGGGTGGTGCAGATGGAGCCCGGGCCGATACCGACCTTGACGGCGTCCGCGCCGGCATCGATCAGAGCCTTGGTGCCGTCGGCAGTGGCGACATTACCGGCGATGATGCGAACCGAGTTCGACATCTTCTTGACCTGAGAGACGGCATCCAGCACGCGCTGCGAATGGCCGTGCGCGGTATCGACAACCAGAAGGTCGACGCCGGCATCTATGAGGCGCTCGGCGCGCTCGATGGCGTCAGCACCAACGCTGATGGCGGCAGCGGCGCGAAGGCGGCCCTGCGCATCCTTGGTGGCATTGGGGTTCAGCTGCGACTTCTCAATGTCCTTGACGGTGATGAGGCCGACGCAATTACCCTTGGCGTCCACCACGAGCAGCTTTTCAATGCGGTGCTTGTGCAAGAGGCGGCGTGCTTCCTGCTGATCGACGCTGCTTTCCTTGACCGTGACCAGATTTTCGCGGGTCATCAGTTCGTAGATTTTCTGCTGCGGATCGGAGGCGAAGCGGACGTCGCGATTGGTCAGGATGCCAACGAGGCGGCCGTTCTTGTGGCCGCCGGAACCGCCGTTTTCAACCACCGGAATACCCGAAATGCCATGCGCCTTCATCAACGCCTGTGCTTCTGCAAGCGTCGCATCCGGGCCGATGGTGACGGGGTTGACGACCATGCCGCTTTCGAACTTCTTCACCTGCCGGACTTCTTCGGCCTGTTCGATGGGGGTCAGGTTGCGGTGGATGACGCCGATGCCGCCGGCCTGGGCCATGGCGATCGCGAGGCGACCTTCGGTGACCGTATCCATGGCGGAGGAGAGGATAGGCAGGTTGAGATCGATATCGCGGGCGATGCGGGTGGCGATATTCGTCTGTCCCGGCATGACTTCGGAATGTCCGGGCTGCAGCAACACATCGTCAAATGTGAGAGCGTCCAAACCAGTGGGTGTTTGAATGATGCGTGCCATGACCAAATTCCTTCATACTGAAAATGCGTGGCCGCTCCGGAACGAAAAGTTCACCCCGGCGCCGTGCAAGGATTGCTTGGAAGTTGGCGAGGGCTGGTAACACGTTCATGACAGGAAGGGAATAGAAAAAACCCGGAATCGGCTTCCGGGCTTTTCCTGTTGCTGCATTGCAGCAGATATCAGATATCGAACTGGTAAGATTTCGGCACGAAACGATAACCCGTATCCAGCTTTTCTGCGTAACCGACAGACGGGAAAGGCATATGGTAGCCGAGGAAGGGCAGCCGGTCGGCGGCAATCATGTCGAAGACCTTCTTGCGGGTCGCAGCGGCTGCCGTCTTGTCCATGTCGAACTTAACTTCCCAGTCAGGTCTCTGCAGCGACAGGACGAAATGATTGGCCGTATCCGCCGTCAGGATCAGCTGCTTGCCTTCCGATTCGACACGGAAAATCATGTGCCCCGGCGAATGGCCGAAGGCTGCTATGCCTGTGATACCAGACACCACATCTTGACCGTCGCCGATGAAGGTCGCCTTTTCGGCCAGCGGCTTCACGTTGGCGAGAACACCCTTGTGACCGCCCTCTGCCGGCGTGCCGACGCGCTTTTCATCCGTCCAGAAATCATATTCCGTCTGGCCGAAAACATAACGTGCCTTGGAAAAGGCCGGTGCGCCCTTCTCCATCAGGCCGCCGATATGGTCGCCATGCATGTGGGTCAGCACCACCACTGTCACATCTTCAGGTGCGTAACCGGCGGCTGCCATGCCCTCGATCAGGCGACCATTGCCCGCACCGCGCCCGGCCTCACCGAAACCGGTGTCGAACAGCACGAGGTCGGACCCTGTATTGACGAGGACGGGGGAGAAGGAATTGACGAACTGGTCCGTCGGCAGAAAATTGTCTTCCAGCAATTTACCGACCGTCTCGGCCGACTGGTCTGTGCCGAAGGTCTCGCCGGGATCGGGGGCCGCGCGCGCGCCATCCTTCACCACCAGCACTTCGAAATTACCGAGCTTGAAGCGGTTGGTTTCGGGCGGCATGGCGTGCTCTATCTCCATCGAGGTCTGCGGCTGGTTGGTCTGGGCATTTGCGCTGCGCGCCATCAAAAACGGCGCGCCGAGAACGCTTGCGCCGGCCGCACCGATCAGGCCGCGTCTGCTCATGTTCAAGGATTGGGTCATCATCTTGTCTCCGATATCGCCAACTGGCCGTGATTGCCAACTGAACTCACCCAACGGACAATAGAGCGAGAAAGTTGCAAGGAAACCGGCCTCACGCAGGTTTGATCGGAACATCAGAAATTGGTAATTAACGTGTTGGCAAGCCCGCCTATCAGGCGTAGGACGGACGGCGATATCCCTTGTCGCAGCGGAAAGCCGCAGGCAGCCTCATGAACCGCATCATTCCCCTCATCCTGGCAGTCGCTCTCTTTATGGAGCAGATGGACTCCACCGTCATCGCCACCTCGCTTCCGGCAATTGCCGCAGACCTTCATGTCGGCCCGATTACGCTCAAGCTGGCTTTAACGGCCTACATGGTGGCTCTGGCGATTTTCATTCCCATCAGCGGCTGGATGGCCGACAAATACGGCGCGAAGAAAATCTTCCGTTTCGCCATTGGCGTCTTCGTCGTGGGGTCGATCTGCTGCGCGGTCTCGTCTTCGGTGTTCGAATTCGTACTCTCGCGTTTCCTGCAGGGTATGGGCGGAGCGATGATGACACCCGTGGGCCGCCTTGTGCTTTTGCGCACGACGAAGCGCAGCGAACTCGTCTCCGCCATGGCGCTGCTGACAATACCGGGGCTCGTGGGGCCGCTGACCGGTCCACCCATCGGCGGTTTCATCACCACCTATTTTTCATGGCACTGGATCTTCCTGATCAATGTGCCGATCGGCATCATCGGCATCTGGCTTTCGACGATCTTCCTGCCGGAAATCGAAACCACCAACCCGCCGCCAATGGACGGAAAGGGTTTCGTGCTATCCGGCATCGCCGCCTCCGGCGTGGTGTTCGGCCTCTCCGTCGTCAGCCTGCCTGCACTCCCGCCAGCCATCGGCATCGCGTCGACCATCATCGGTTTCATCTGCGGTTTTCTTTATATGCGCCACGCTGCGCACCACCCCGCCCCCATTCTGGACTTTCGAATTTTCCAGAACGCGACCTTCCGGGCCGCCTCCGTCGGCGGCACCATCTTCCGCATCTCCACGGGCGCCATTCCCTTCCTGATGCCGCTGATGCTGCAGATCGGTTTCGGATTGAACCCGTTCCAGTCGGGCATGATAACTTTCGCCGGCGCCATCGGGGCGATCACCACCAAGTTCATGGCCAAGCGGGTGTTTGCGGCGACCGGATTTCGCTCGACGCTGATCGGCGCGGGCATCGTCGGCGCGTTCACGACGCTCGCCAACAGTTTCTTCACGTCTGAAACGCCATACCCGTTGATCATGATCTTTCTTGTGACGGCCGGATTTGCCCGGTCCTTCTTCTTTACCGGATCGAACGCGCTCAGCTATTCCGATATCGAGGACAGTCAGGCGAGCCAGGCAACGTCCATGGCCTCCGTGCTGCAACAAATCAGCCTGGCGCTCGGCGTTGCATTCGCTGCCTCCATTCTGGAAGTCAGCAGCATGATGTCGGGCACGCATCTGCAGCTCGCCGATTTCCACATCGCCTTCACCATCGTCGCGCTCGTATCGCTCTTCGCCATCGTGCCGATCATCCGCATGGACGCACAGGCGGGTGCGGCCGTTTCCGGCCACCGCGGCAAGGTCTCGCAACCGGCGGAGTAATCAGTCTTTCGAGGCCTCTTCGGCTTCGGATGCATCCGCCGCCTCGGTCTTGCGGCCCTTGAAGTGTTTGGCAAGCAGGAACATTTCCACCGATTCCGAGCGTGACGACGCCGGCTTGATGTGGAGAACCTGCTTGAAGTTCTTCTTCAGCATATCCAGCAGCTGCTTTTCCGTGCCGCCCTGGAAGGTCTTGGCAAGGAAATGGCCACCTTCCGCAAGCACCTGAACGGCAAAATCGGCCGCGACTTCGCACAGATGCATGGTGCGGATGTGGTCGGTTTTCTGGTGCCCGGTGGTGGGTGCTGCCATGTCCGACAAAACAAGATCGGGCGTGCCACCAACGGCCTCCATCAGCTTTTCCGGCGCGCTCGGGTCGAGGAAGTCGAGCTGCAGAATTTTCACGCCGGGAATGGGATCGATCTCGAGGAAATCGATCGCTGCAACGCGGATATCGTCCTCGGTCGAATCCGTCACCTTGGCGGCGATCTGCGACCAGCTTCCGGGGGCGGCGCCAAGGTCGATGATGCGGTTTGCCCCTTTCAAGATCTGGTGCTTGTCGTTGATTTCCAACAGCTTGAAGGCGGCGCGGGCGCGATAACCTTCCAGCTTGGCACGCTGCACATAGGGGTCATTGATATGACGTTCGAGCCAGCGGCGCGACGAGGCCTTGAGCTTGGTCTTCTTGACCTTCTGGCCGATCTTGCGGCCGGTGCGATTGGTGCTTGTTGGCGCCTTGCTCATGTCAAACCTTCCGTCCTGTCCTGCCGTACCATCTGCATGCGCCTTATGCGGTTGCGCCGCCATGCGCCGTCATCCGCCATCATATCCGTCAGCAGGCCTTCGCGCAGACCGCGATCCGCCACGCGCATTCGGCGCGCCGGCCAGCGGCGGCGAATGGCCTCGAGAATCGCGCAGCCGGCGAGAACCAGATCGGCCCGGTCAGGCCCGATGCAGGCATTGGCGGCGCGGCCGGCGAAATCCCATGCCAGCAACTTGTCCTGCATCGCCGTCACCTCGGCATCGGAAAGCCAGAGACCATCCACCTTGCGGCGATCATATCGCGGCAGATCGAGATGAACGCCCGCGAGCGTCGTCACCGTGCCTGATGTGCCGATGAGGTGAAAATCCTCGTGATGCGTTTGCGGCGCGAGCGGCGGGCAATGGAAGGCGTCGAGCAGGCCTTCGACTTCCCGCACCATCGCAGCAAAAACGTCAGGCGTCACGTCACGGCCGCCATGGCGCTCGGAAAGAGTAACAACGCCGACGGGCAGCGAGGTCCAGTGGGTGATGTGGTTGGCAAGCCGGTTCGAGCGGTTCTCCCCGACCTTGATGACGGCGATCTCCGACGATCCGCCGCCGATATCGAACAGCACGACGGAACGCGCTTCACGGCCGACGAGGGAGGCGCAGCCCGAAACCGCAAGGCGGGCTTCCGTCTCGCGGCTGATGATTTCGAGTTTAAGCCCCGTTTCCCGCGTAACACGCGCCAGAAATTCCTCGCCATTCGAAGCAGCGCGGCAAGCCTCGGTGGCGATGAGCCGCATGCGCCGGATCGGGCGGCCGGAGAGTTTTGCGGCGCAGACCTTGAGTGCTTCAACCGCGCGGTCCATCGCATCATCGGAAAGCCGGCCGCTCGATACCAGCCCTTCACCCAGCCGCACGATGCGCGAAAACGCATCGACCACCCGGAACTGGCCGGGCCGCGTCGGCTGCGCAATCAGCAGGCGGCAATTGTTGGTGCCGAGATCAAGCGCGGCATACATATCCGCCGGCGCGTCCGGGCCATGCTCGTGCTGCCGCCCTGGGTGACGGGCTGATGTTTCCGATTGCTGCCGGTGCTGGTCCTGCGCGGAGCCGCCGGCGCGACCGTTCTGCTTGCCGACGTGTTTCGGTGCATGGCTGGGGACAAGCGGGCGGCCCTGCGGATCACGTCCACGCGGATCGCGATGCCCGCGTTTGCGGTTACGCGACTTACGCCCGCCACCGGGTGGTACGGAGGATGGATTGGCCGGGTCAATTGCAGCTGAAGCCTGCACCTGCACAGGGGAAGCCGCAGATGCCGGCTGAGACGCACCTTTGCCTCGAGAACGCCTGCGACGTTTTCTCTTGCGCGGCTCGGCATCCGGCTCGAGCGCCGATACATAGGAGGAACCGGCCGGAACATCCGCGGCAACATCATGCAACAACACAGAGGCGTCACGGGGCTTACCGTCACGCTTGTGTTTCTTGCCACGACGGGAACGCTTCGCTTTCCCATTGTTTGCCACCGACGCCCCTTGTTCCGACGGCTTTGGGCCGTTTCCGGGGTCGATCACTGTCTTGTCCATTTCGCCGCGCACAAGCGTAGACGCTATGCTGCAGGCTTTCATAAGGTTTCGTTGGGCAGACAATACCAGCGCAAGAGATTTTAGCCAAATGGTTTTTGCCGGACTGAAACCGCAGGGCCCCTAACACGACCCGCGCGCCGTGTGACCGCAAAGATTATTTTCCGGGAAAACGTGATATCTGACCAGCGGTGGAATAGACTTTCCCCTCTCCCGGTAAGTCCTTGTGACATATAAACTTACTGGGAGAGGGGAATGGTACGGTTGAGTGGGGTCGAACCACCGACCTCAGGTGCCACAAACCTGCGCTCTAACCAACTGAGCTACAACCGCACATCAAACGCCAAAGCGGCGCCACGGGGGGTCACATAAAAGGTGTTTTTCCCATTTGCAAGTCCCTATCCGAATTTTGCGAAAAAAGGCAGCGAAAGGCAAGCGCTTTTCCAGCGCGGGCTGACACCGGAAAGCCGGCATTGAGGCTGTTGATGTTAACTCTATTTGGCGATTCATAAGCCGGGCGGTGGACCCGGCGACCCTGTGAAGTTATTTAAAATTCTGTTAACGTGATGCCTCGGCGGGTTTACGTTTCGGTTTCATGAGGAAGCCGGGAGCCCGCAAGGTCCGGTAGTGCCAGAATAGGTTTCGACATGCCCGCCGTCCAGTATCCCTTTATCGATATCGCAGTGCATGAACGGGTGCGTGAAGGTTTCGGGCGCGGTGAAGCGATGGCTTTGTTCTCGCTTGATCTTGGACATGTTCTATGGGCCAATGGACGCGGCGCTGCCCTGTTTGGCACGCCGATGGTTTATGACTTCCTGGAACAGGGACCGAAGCGGCAGGACGTGACGTTCCGCCAACTGGCGGCCACGGCGGCGCGGCTTTCAAAGACCGGCGACAGCCTGCCTTTCACGATCCGCATCACCTCCGGTTTCCGCAGCATTGCCGCGACTGCGCGCGCGGAGATCATTGAGGCCGAGCCCGGCCAAACCGCGATACTCTTTTCTGCCCGCGCCGATCAGGCCGAGCCCGACACGGCGGAATGCGCCCGGCGCATGATCGAAGGCTTCGGCGACCCCGATATCCATATGGCAGTCACCGATGGCGACAACCGGATCGTTGCCGCCTCGCCCGGCTTCTCTACACTCGGCATCACCCCGCATACGGCCAGAACACTGGTTGGAATGGCGGCGCGCCAATCGGGGCATCTCGTCAAACGCCCGGTACCCACCGGAAAGGGTTATCTGCCCGCAGCCGCCGGCCAAATCACCACCACGCCCGAACTCAACCTGATCTTCGTGGTCGAAACCGCACTGGGCACACTCGACCCCGATGGTTTTGCCGAGGACAAGCCGCAGGACGTCCCGGTCGCCGAGCCTGCGTCGCCGGTTGCAGAGACGGCGCCTGTTGTCGCAACGGCTGCCTCTTTCGACGCCGTTCTCGATGCTGTCGCAGACATCGAAGAGGTGGAAGACCCGCAGGAGCAGCCGTCCGACGCGGAGGAAGAAGCGGTATCCGGACAGGATGAAGACAGGCTTCTGCCCTTTGCGGAAGAGAAGCAGGAGGCCCCCGCGGCGCTTTTCACGCAGGACGCCGATGCGGCTGCGGACGTGGCGATGACTGACGACATTGCCGATCTTTTTGAACTGGATGAGGATGAGGCGGAGGCACCCTTCACCAAGAAGACGGACGACGAACCCGCCGAAGAGGCTCTCGATGCGGAGAGTTTCGTCGCAAAGGACGAGGTAACCGAAACCGCGGCATCCCCGGTTGCGCCACCGGCGGACGAGGATGCTGCAATCGAGACCGAAGCAGTCGAACAGGCCCAGCCTTTTGCCTTCAACGCCGGCGCCCGCGCATCCCGTTTCGTCTGGAAAATCGACGCTGAAGGACGGTTCAGCTCCATCTCTCATGAATTTGCCGAGGCCGTGGGTGCCAGGGCGGCTGCGGTGGAGGGCATGGGCTTTGCCGACGTTGCGGCCCTGTTCAATCTCGATCCCGACGGAAAGATCCGTGAGCTTCTCGGCCGCCGCGACACGTGGTCGGGCAAGACAATCCATTGGCCGGTGGAAGGCACATCGCTGATGGTGCCGATCGATCTCGCCGCCCTGCCTACCTATACCCGCTCGCGGGAATTTGACGGTTTTCGCGGTTTCGGGATCGTGCGTCTGGCCGACGCCACAGAGGACCCGCACGCCATCGGCCTTACCTTCTTGAAGGGCGAAGAGTCTGATCCGGCGGAGGTTTCTCCGGAGCCAACCGTCGACAGCACGAGCCATGAATTGCTGGCCTTCATCGATGAGGATGACGATGCGGAGGACACTCCCGGATCGGCTACTGACGATGAAATCCCGGCCGCGGAGGTCGGAGCGGCAGACGATGCAGCGGACGACGTTTCGACCGACGAACAGCATCATGATTATACCCCGCCCGAATTCGAAGCCCCGGCAACTGCACCGGAACCGTCTTCCTCCGACAAGATCGTTCGTCTGGAAGAGCGCCGTTCGCGCTCCCGCGAAGGCCTGACCGCCGGTGAGCAGGCCGCCTTCCGCGAGATCGGCCGCGCCCTGGCGCCAGCGGATACTGCTTTCGAAGACGGCCGGGAAACGGATGCGGAAACCGTTTCCATCGATTTGGACACGCATGATATCCAACAGGACGTGGATGCGGATGCGCCTGACAGCGCACCTTCCGAGACTGACCTCAAGGCCACGGCGCCAGCGCAGGACGACGATCTTTTTGCCGACTATGTTCGGGGTGAACAGCCTGCGGCCGTCAGCGAACCCGTAGCGGAAAGCGGTTCGGACGAAATGCAGCAGCAGGCCATCGCCGAAGAGCGGCCGGTTGCCGAAGTCGCGGCAGCAATGGTCAGTCCTGTACCTCGCCCCGCCGACGCGCTGACGGCCGAGACGCTGGACCAGATGCCCGTTGCCCTTCTCGTGCATGCCGGCGACAGGCTGATCCACGCCAATCCGGATTTCCTGCGGCTGACGGGCTATGACTCTCTCGCCGAACTCGAAGAAGTGGGTGGGCTGGAAGCCCTGCTGCAGAGGCAGGAGCTCGAAGACATGCCTGACAATGAAGGGGGCATGGTGGTTGTCAGCGCCGAAAACGATATCATTCCTGTCAGAGCGCGGCTGCAATCCATCCGCTGGGAAGAGACGAAGGCGCTGATGCTTTCTCTCGTTCCGCTGGAAGAAAAGGCAGCGCCGGTTGCCGCCGCCAATGAAAACACCGCGGCGCAGAGCGCGCAAGCCGGCAGCATCTCCCTGCTTCAGGGCGAAGTCGAGGAACTGCACTCCATTCTTGAAACGGCCACTGACGGCGTGGTGCTTTTGGGCGACGAAGGCGAAATCCGCTCCCTCAACCGCTCGGCCAGCGCGCTGTTCAACTATGACAATGGCGAAATTGCCGGCAAGCCTTTCGTCACGCTCTTTGCCCATGAGAGCCAGCGCGCCGTGCTGGACTATCTCTCCGGCCTCGCCAATAACGGTGTTGCGAGCGTGCTGAACGATGGCCGCGAAGTGATCGGCCGCGAAGCATCCGGCGGTTTCCTGCCGCTGTTCATGACCATCGGGCGGCTCAAATCCTCACATGGCTATTGCGCCGTAATCCGCGACATCACCCAGTGGAAGCGCACCGAAGAAGAACTGCGCAACGCCAAGCGCGCGGCGGAAACCGCCAATGCCCACAAGACCGACTTCCTGGCGCGCGTCAGCCACGAAATCCGCACGCCGCTCAACGCCATCATCGGCTTTGCGGACATGATGGCGACTGAACGTTTCGGGCCGATCGGCCATCCGCGTTATGTGGAATACGCCAATGATATCGGCCGTTCCGGCCGGCATGTGCTCGATATCGTCAACGATCTCCTCGATATATCCAAGATCGAGGCGGGGCAGATGGATGTCGACTTCATCGCCGTCCCGCTCAACGAAACGGTAGCCGAAGCGGTCTCGCTGGTGCAGCCGCAGGCAAACAACCAGCGCGTCATCATCCGCACGGCGCTTGCGCAATCCGTGCCGCAGATCGTCGCCGACCTGCGATCGATCAAGCAGATCGTGCTGAACATCCTGTCGAACGCCATTCGCTTCACCCCGTCAGGCGGGCAGATCGTTGTATCCACTGCCTATGAGGCCAATGGCAGCGTGTCGCTTCGCATCCGCGACACCGGTATCGGCATGACGCGGGCGGAACTGGAACAGGCGATGAAGCCGTTCCGGCAGGTGGCTTCTTCCGGCAAACGTGTACGCGGTGACGGCACCGGGCTCGGCCTGCCGTTGACCAAGGCCATGGTGGACGCCAACCGGGCGAATTTCTCCATCACCTCGACACCCAACGAAGGCACGCTGGTGGAAATCACCTTTCCGTCACAGCGGGTCCTTGCCAACTGAGGTCATGCGGGCGTAGCAATGCGAAAGCCGCCGGCTGGAGAACCAGCCGGTCAAGGCCTATGCAGGACAGCAGGCTCGCATGCCCATGACGGTTCCCCTTCCCGCGACAAAACGCGTTTCTCTATTGCCGATTGCGGCCATCATTGTTTCGGCCATCGCCGCCATGCCCGTTCTGGCGATCTTCTGGCTGGCGCTGACCGGCAGCACGGAGGGGTGGCGACATCTTCTCGTCAACGTCCTGCCGCGAGCCGGATTTCGTACGTTCATGCTGCTCGGAGCAACGGCAGCGACGACCGCTTTCTTCGGCATTGTCTGCGCCTGGCTTGTCACCACGTTCGAGTTTCCGTTGCGGCGGCTGCTGTCGGCGGCGCTCGTCCTGCCGCTCGCCATTCCATCTTATCTCGCCGCTTATGCGTTCGGTGAGTTTCTCGACTTTACCGGGCCCGTGCAGAGCTTATTGCGTGCTGCTTTCGGCTATCACAGCATACGCGACTACTGGTTTCCCGATATCCGTTCCCTCGGCGGTGCGGTCATCGTCCTGAGCTCGGTGCTCTATCCCTATGTCTATCTCTCGGCCCGTGCCGCCTTTTCCATGCAGGGGCGTTTTGCAGCCGAAGCCGCACGCACGCTCGGCGCAAAGCCTCTCGACGTGTTCTTCTCCGTACAATTGCCGATGGCGCGACCGGCGATTGCCATCGGGCTTTCTCTGGTCTTGATGGAGACCCTCAACGATATCGGCGCGGTCGAATATCTCGGCGTACAAACGCTGACCTTCACCATTTACGAGACCTGGCTCAACCGCGGCAATCTCGCCAATGCAACGCAGATCGCCGCCGTCATCCTCATCATCGTCGGCGCGCTCATCGTAATCGAACGCAACGCCCGGGAAAAACAGCGCTTCGGTGCACCCAAGGCGACAAACATGACGCAGCGCCATCGGTTGAAGTCGCTGACCGGCTGGCGGCGCGGTGCGGCAACTGTTTTCTGCTTCCTGCCCGTGACGAGTGGCTTTCTCATTCCCGTCATCGTGCTGGGTGGTTACGCGGCCAAGCGGTTCGATGCGCTGCTTGCGCCGAAACTTCTCAAGGCACTCGGGCACAGCCTCGAAGTTTCCTTTGCCGCGGCCCTGGTCACGCTGGTTGCGGCTTTCGTCTTTTCATACGCCATCCGCACGGGGCGGTCACGAACATCGAAGTTTGCCGCCCGCTTCGGCTCCATGGGATATGGGGTGCCGGGAACGGTGCTCGCCATCGGCGTGCTCATTCCACTCGCGGCTCTCGACAACGGGGTGGACGGGTTCTTCCGTACTCATTTCGGGTTTTCCACCGGCCTGCTGCTCTCCGGCACGGCCTTTGCCATCATCTATGCGCACGCCGTGCGTTTCATGACCATGGCGGAAGGCACGCTGGATGCCGGTTTCCAGAAGCTTTCGCCGCATATCGACATGGCTTCACGAACGCTTGGGCGGAACCGGGCGCAGACGCTGTTCAGGGTGCTGTTGCCCAATATGCGGCCCGCGGCGTTGACCGCTTTCCTTTTGGTCCTGATCGAGTCCATGAAGGAGTTGCCGGCAACCATCCTGCTGAGACCCTTCGGCTTCAATACGCTTGCCACGCTTGTTTACGAGAATGCCTCACGCTCCAAGGTGCAGGATGCCGCCGTACCGGCGATCATCATCATCATCGCCGGGCTTGTCCCCGTCCTTCTCGTTTCCAGGTCGATGGATCATCCTGAAAACCGATGAACGTCCCGCCAATGAGACAAAAAAAGAAAGGCGGCCTTGCGGCCGCCTGTAAGGTGTGCTTTTCAACGAGAGAAAGGGGGACAATCTCGCCAGATGGAAATTATCAATCCCGGCCATCAGTCATATGACGACCCTGCGTTGGGTTTACTTTCCGCCAACTCCCATTAACAAGCAGTTAAAACCAAAATCGATCAATCACCGACGAAAATTCCTATTCTGGAACCGTAAAGCCCCGAAACTAAATTACAGGTTTCTGATTTTATTGGCGTTTCAACAGTAACGCGAAAAAATCGTAGAATTCTCTCCGGTCAGTTTCGCGCCGCGGCGTGTTCATCGCGCATCCGCTGCAACTCCGTGCGCTTCGAGGCGATTGAGGCGACGATGACGCCGACGGTCACAAGCCCGATCAGGATGGTGCAGATGGCATTGATTTCCGGGGTCACGCCGAGGCGAACCTGCGAATAGATCTTGATCGGCAGCGTCGTCGCACCCGGTCCGGTGGCGAAGCTGGCAATGACGAGATCATCGAGCGACAGGGTAAAGGCCAGCATCCAGCCGGCAATAACGGCGGGAAAGATCAGCGGCAGGGTGATACGGAAGAAGGTCTTGACCGGTGGGCAGCCAAGATCAAGCGCGGCTTCCTCGAGACTTCGATCAAAAGTCAAAAGACGCGACTGCACCACAATCGCCACATAACACATGGTAAAGGTGGTGTGCGCAATGACCACCGTCCAGAAACCGCGATCCACGCCGACGGCCACGAAGAGCAGCAGCAGCGACAGGCCGGTAATCACCTCCGGCATAACGAGCGGGGCATAGATCATGCCGGAAAACAGCACCCGGCCCGGAAAACGCGCAAAGCGCGTCAACGACAGCGCCGCGAGTGTCCCGAGGATGGTGCCGATGGTGGCGCTGAGGATACCCACGCGCAACGTCACCCAGGCGGCATCCATCAACCCTTCATTCGACCACATGGACCTGTACCATTGCAGCGAGAAGCCGCCCCAGACGGTGACAAGCTTGGAAGCATTGAAGGAATAAACGATCAGGATGATGATCGGGATATAAAGAAAGGCAAAACCGAGTGTGAGGACGGTGATGTCAAATTTTCCGCGCTTCATGGCCTCACCCCACCTTCTTTTGCTGGTTCTGGAAGATGGCGATGGGCACGACCAGCAACAGCAGAAGCAGCACGGCAACGGCTGATGCCAGCGGCCAGTCGCGGTTGCCGAAGAATTCCGTCCAGAGCGTCTTGCCGATCATTAGCGTCTGTGCGCCGCCGAGGAGATCGGGGATGACGAATTCACCTGTTATCGGGATGAAGCAGATCATCGAGCCGGCCACGACACCCGGCAGGGAGAGCGGGAACGTAATCTTCCAGAAGGCTTTCCAAGGCGGGCAACCCAGATCGGCGGCCGCTTCCAGCAGCGTATTGTCCAGCTTTTCCAGCGCGGAATAAAGCGGCAGTACCATGAAGGGCAAGTAGGAATAAACGATACCGATGAAGATCGCGGTTTCGGTGCGGAAGATGTTGACCTGCTGGTCCGGCCCGAGCAATCCGAGCCACTGGAACAGCACCGTCAGCAGGCCTTCCGGCTTCAGAATCCCGATCCAGGCGTAAACGCGGATCAGGAACGAAGTCCAGAAAGGCAGGATCACCAGCATAACCAGCGTCGGCCGCACGGAAGACGGCGCGCGGGCCATGGCCAGCGCCATGGGATAACCGATCAGCAAAAGCAGGAAGGTGGAAATGAAGGCGATGCGCAACGACGATAGATAGGCGTCGATGTATAGCGGGTCTTCCGTCAGGAAGAGGTAATTTTCGAAATCCAGCTGCGAAAAGAAATCACCGAGCCTCGAGAAGCCTTCGAAGACAGGGGTATAGGGCGGCATGGAGATCGCCGTATCCGACAGCGAGATTTTGAAGATGATGAAAAAGGGGGCTGCAAAAAACAGCAGCAGCCAGAAATAGGGAACCGCGACGACCAGCCAGCGCCAGGGGCTTTGCCGGTTTTCGGGAGTGGTGATCGCCATCGAAGCCTCCCTCAGCGCGTCAGGACGAGGCCGGAGTCCGGCTTCCAGTTCAGCCACACCATATCGCCGAAGGTAATCGGGCGATCCACTAGACGCGAGACATTTGCCTGTGCGGCGCGTATGACGCGGCCATCGGCAAGCTTGACAATGAAGACCGAGAAGTCGCCCAGATAGCCGATATCCCATACCTCGCCATAGGCGGAGTTGATGCTGCTATCGGCAGGCTGATCGAGCGAGATGCGCACCTTCTCCGGCCGGATGGCGAAAGCCACCTGGCTACCGGCGGCAGCGGCGCATTCCTGCTCAACCGCCACCTTCAGCCCGTCGCAATCCAGTGTCACGAGGCCGGGCCTGCCGATATCGGAAGCATTGGCGACGACATTGGCGTCGAAAATATTGATGTCACCGATAAAATCGGCCACGTAGCGGCTGTTCGGCGCTTCATATATCTCGGCGGGCGTCGCCACCTGCACGACAATGCCCTTGTCCATGACGGCGATGCGGTCCGACACCGTCATCGCCTCTTCCTGATCGTGGGTGACGATGAGGAAGGTGAGACCGAGATTGGTCTGGATATCCATCAGTTCGAATTGCGTTTCCTCACGCAGCTTCTTGTCGAGCGCGCCGAGCGGCTCATCGAGGAGAAGCACCTTCGGCCGCTTGGCAAGCGATCGGGCAAGCGCCACGCGCTGCCGCTGCCCGCCGGAAAGCTGGCTCGGCTTGCGTTTGGCGAATTCCGTGAGCTTGACGAGGCGCAGCATTTCCTCGACGCGGGCGACGATATCCGCCTTGGGCAGGCCATCCTGCTCCAGACCGAAAGCGACGTTCTTTTCTACCGACATGTGCGGGAAAAGCGCATAGGACTGGAACATCATATTGGTCGGGCGCTTGTAGGGCGGCACGCCGGAAATATCCTTGCCCTGCAGCAGGATACGGCCCTCGGTCGGCTCCTCGAAACCAGCCAGCATGCGCATCAGCGTGGTCTTGCCGCAGCCCGACGGACCAAGCAGCGAGAAGAACTCACGCTCGTAAATATCGAGCGTCAGATTGTTGACGGCGACGAAATCGCCAAAACGTTTGGTGACGTTTTCAAAGCGGATGAAGGGCACCGCATCGGGATTGTCCCAGGGGCTAAATTTGCGTTTGACCGGCCCTAGAGTTTTCGCCATTCACCCTACCCTCAAATCCCGTTGGTCTGTCGATCGATGCTTCGGGGCGGGCAATACCGGCAGGTAACGGACCTGCCGGCAAAGGATCAGAGGAACAGGCCCGCCGGCCGTTCCTCAACCAGCGGGCGGAGGTGTCAGCTGCCGGTCTTTATCTGCGTCCAGACGCGGTTCAGCACGCGCTGTTCCTTCGGTCCGTAAGGCGAGATCGTGAAGAGCTTCTTCAGCGTCTCGGCATCGGGATAGACTGCCGGGTTCTTGGCGACAGACTCATCCATCAGCGCCTGCGAAGCAAGGTTGCCATTGGCGTACTGAACGTAGTTCGACGCCTTGGCAATGACTTCCGGCCGCATCAGATAGTTGATGAAGGCGTGCGCTTCTTCGACATTCTTGGCATCCGCCGGGATGGCAAGGTTGTCGAACCACATGTAGGTGCCTTCCTTCGGGATGACGTAATTCACCTCGACGCCATTTTTGGCTTCCTCGGCGCGGCTCTTCGCCTGGAGGATGTCGCCCGACCAGCCGATGGTGATGCAGCTGTCGCCATTCGCCAGTTCATCGATATAGGCGGAGGAGTTGAAGGTCTTCACATAGGGGCGGATCTTCATGTAGACATCGCCGCCCGCCTCGAGATCGGCGGTTTCTTTGCTGTCCGGGTTCTTGCCGAGATAATTCATGGCAATGGCGAAGGTCTCGTCCGACGCATCGAGAATATTGATGCCGCAGGATTTCAGCTTTTCAGCATTTTCCGGCTTGAACAGAATATCCCAGCTATCGACCGGAACATCGCCCAGCGCAGCCTTCACCTTGGCGACGTTATAACCGATGCCGGTGGTGCCCCACATGTAGTTCACGGCATATTCGTTGCCGGGGTCGTATTTCGCCAGACGCTCGGAAACCTCGGGCCACATGTTTTTCAGATTCGGCAACTTGGACTTGTCAAGTTTCTGGAACACGCCGGCATTGATCTGGCGGGCGAGAAAGGGGCCGGTGGGCACGACGACATCATATCCGGAGCTGCCGGCCAGCAGCTTGGTTTCCACAAGTTCATTGCTGTCGAAAACGTCATAGACGACCTTGATGCCGGTTTCCTTGGTGAAATCGGCGAGGATCGATTCGTCGATATAATCCGACCAGTTATAGACGTGGACGACCTTTTCCTGGGCCATTGCCGAGCCTGCTGCAACGAGCGCGGTGGTGAGAGCCAAGGTCAGGCGGAGAGAACGGTTTTTCATGATGTCTCCTGTTAACGCATCCTCACGACGGGAGCGTGATCCCCTTTTTTCGGAGAGACTAGAAAGGAAAACAGAAGGGAGCAAGGGGGAAATGTGCAGCACAGCATTTTCAACCAAATGTGTTCCGGTCGCAAAAAAGCGAATGAAAACACCTACTGGAAGTCGAAAACACTGAGGCCGGTGACCATTTCATCCAGCCCCAGCGGCCGCGTGAGCGGCGCTTCCGCCCGCGAAAGACAGCCCTGTCTTTCGCACAGCCGGCACGAAGGACCGACGGCGACGGGCGCAGCGCCCGAAGCGGCCGGGCCATAGACGGTCTCTGCCGCCTGAGCGAAATCGCAGCCCAGAAGCACCGCCGTTCGCCGCACCCTCTCGCCGAAACCAGCCTGCGGACCTTCCAGCGTGCGCGACACCGTGAGGAAAGCATCCCCGTCGGGCATCTCGACCGCTTCCACGAGCACTTGTCCCGGCTGGGCGAAAGCCGCATGAATATTGAGACGCGGACAGAGGCCGCCAAAACGCGCCCTTGGAAAACCGCCGGCCCCCGCAAGGCGAAAACGGTTACCGGCATTGTCGATTTCCATCAGGAAAAACGGGATCGCCGCGGCTGTCGGCCGCTGCAGGCTGACAAGGCGATTGGCCGCCTGTTCGAACGATACGTTGAAACGCGACCGCAAGACTTCGAGATCGTACTTCGCCCGCTGGGCGGCGCCGAGGAATGCGCCATAGGGCATCATCAACGCATGAGCGGCGTAACGCGCCAGTTCGAAGCGGGCAATGCGTCTCGCCTCTTCCCCTTTCAGGCCAAGCCCTTCAAGCTCCGTACCGATTTCTTCGCGCAGCGCCAGAAGGCAGGTCTCCATCGCCATTTCCCTCAGCTGATCCGGCTGCGACAGGCGCTCGGATAAAAAAAGCCGCATGGAATGCCGGTCGTAACGTCGCCGGAGGTTCGGCATAGCGTGAACCGGCAGGGTGCGGACAACGATGCCGTGGTTTTTCTGGAGCCATGCGCGAACGCCGGAGGCGAGATCATCGCCCGTCGACAAATGTTTGTGGAGGTCTTCCGCAGCCGCATCGATGGAATGGAAGTAGGCCGGGCGGTTTTCAAAGACGTGTCGCACCTCGTCGATCGGCAGGCGAGTGGAGGAAAGCATCGTTTCATGACCCTCCCGCGCCAGAAGATCGGAGAGATCGGAGAGGCGCTGCGCCTGTTCCCGGTAAGCCCGGTATAGCTTGAGAACACCACTTGCCGCATTGGGCGCGGCATCGGCGACCTCAATCAGTTCCTGCGGCGACGGCACTTCGCCGACCAGCAGCGGATCGGCGAAGACCTCGCGCAGCTGCCCGGCGGAACCGGCGCTTTCGCCCTGCAGGTCATCCAGATCGACCTTGTACACAGAGGCGAGCTTCAAAAGCAGCTGCACCGTCAGCGGCCGCTGGTTGCGCTCGATGAGATTGAGATAGGACGGCGAAATCGCCAGCGCCTCGGCCATGGCCGTCTGCGTCAGCGCGAGACCGTTGCGAATGCGGCGCACGCGCGGGCCCGCAAAAATCTTGTTTTCCGACACAGCCTTTCCCCTCCACCCCCGTCAACACATACAATTCCATTACAAAATCGACGGATCATACTCCTTTACAAAATTTACATTTTTACAGCGTCACTCTGTCATGCACACTACAGGATAACCTCTTTCAAGTCACTGTTTTTATGTTTGTTCTGGCGATCAAATCTCGAAAAATGTAAATGTAGTCACATCAAACGGCGCCATATGATGTTCAAGACGGCCCGCTACGAAAACCGCATTTATCATGGGAGAGAGAAGTATGACGGATTTTTACAAACTTGTTCCGGGCGCACCGCAGGGACGTTTCGACGGCATCGAGCGCACCTATACCGCCGCCGACGTGGAGCGGCTGCGCGGCTCCGTCGAAATCCGCCATTCGCTGGCCGAAATGGGTGCGAACCGGCTGTGGAAGCTGATCAACGAGGAGAATTTCGTCAATGCGCTGGGTGCGCTCTCGGGCAACCAGGCCATGCAGATGGTTCGCGCCGGGCTGAAGGCGATTTATCTCTCGGGATGGCAGGTTGCAGCGGATGCGAACACGGCCTCGGCCATGTATCCGGACCAGTCGCTCTATCCCGCCAATGCAGCGCCGGAGCTGGCCAAGCGCATAAACCGCACCCTGCAACGCGCCGACCAGATCGAGACCGCGGAGGGCAAGGGCCTTTCTGTCGACACCTGGTTCGCGCCGATCGTTGCCGATGCGGAGGCCGGTTTCGGCGGGCCGCTCAACGCCTTCGAGATCATGAAGGCCTTCATCGAGGCAGGTGCAGCAGGTGTTCACTATGAGGATCAGCTGGCATCGGAAAAGAAGTGCGGCCATCTCGGCGGCAAGGTTCTGATCCCGACGGCGGCGCACATCCGCAACCTGACGGCAGCGCGGCTTGCGGCCGACGTCATGGGTGTACCAACGCTGGTCATCGCCCGCACGGACGCGGAGGCCGCCAAGCTTCTGACCTCTGACATCGACGAGCGCGACCGTCCCTTCGTGGATTACGATGCCGGGCGCACCGTTGAGGGCTTTTATCAGGTCAAGAACGGTCTGGAGCCCTGCATTGCCCGCGCGGTGGCTTATGCGCCCTATTGCGACCTGATCTGGTGCGAAACATCAAAGCCGGATCTGGAACAGGCGCGCAGGTTTGCGGAAGGCGTGCACAAGGTGCATCCGGGCAAGAAGCTCGCCTACAATTGCTCGCCGTCGTTCAACTGGAAAAAGAACCTCGACGACGCGACGATTGCGAAGTTCCAGCGCGAGCTAGGCGCGATGGGCTACAAGTTCCAGTTCATCACGCTCGCTGGCTTCCACCAGCTCAACTACGGCATGTTCGAACTGGCGCGCGGCTACAGGGACCGGCAGATGGCGGCTTATTCCGAGCTTCAGGAGGCGGAATTCGCAGCAGAGGCCAATGGTTACACCGCCACCAAGCACCAGCGCGAAGTCGGCACCGGCTATTTCGACGCCGTGTCTCTGGCGATCTCTGGCGGCACGTCGTCCACCACGGCCATGAAGGAATCCACCGAGCACGACCAGTTCCGCCCGGCGGCCGAATAAATCAAGAAAACCGCCCTTCCCCATCGCGGGAAGGGCTTGCAAAGCAGATCAAAAACCCCTGACAATAACGAGAGGAGAAATGCCATGAACGCCCACAATCCCATCAAGACGCACGTCAAGGAACGCGCCGAGGAGCAATCCTCCGCCATGACGCAGGATCAGCAGGCTGCCATCCGCATGCTGGCCAATGACCTGCACCGCCTCAACCAGGCCGTCATGAAAGCCGTCGAGGCCGGCGTTTCCGTCGAGCTGGTCCGCTCGGCCCGCCACCATGGCGGCGGCGGCAACTGGGGTGATCTGCTTATCCCCGTCATCGTTGCGCAGGGGCGTGACGCCGCGTGAAACGAAAGACCGGAACATCATAATCGATGTTCCGGCCTTCAGTGCAGACGTCAGAAGTGGCCGCCTCAGAAGCTCGCCGACACGGAAACGCCGATGCTTACATTGACGCCCATCGCCTCCACGTTACCTTGGAGTTGGGGCGCATAGGGAGCGAAGCAGGCAAGTTGCGTCAGGGGAATCGGGTTCAGAACGGCCGGCGATTCCCACGCCAGATGCATCGCCACGCCTCCCACGAGCTTTTCCCAGCCTGCGATCTTGGTGCCTGAGGCTGCCGGCGCAATTGCCGTGACGGATTGCGAAAGAGCATCGGCAACAACTGCCGCGAGCCCCTTACTGACTGCTGCATAAAAGAGCTTTGCTGCTTCTTCCGGCGTTCCTGCTGCGGACATCGCATTTACGTATGATGCTGAAACTATCATGGCGGCCTCAACCTGAAAGGGTTAAACTTACAAAAGGCAACCTATGGATATTTTGATGCGCACGCAACTATAAATTATTAAAATTTATTTATACAACTGAACGTAATTTCATCTATGCCGGGCGGCTCTTGCGTCCGGCGTAGAGATCGGAATGGCTCTTGATCAGACGGGTCATCCGATCCGCCACCGTCCTGATATCGGGTCGGTGGCGATCGTCATTATTCATGACGATCCATTGATTGTGGCGCAGCGGTTCGATTTCGCCGCCCTCCCGGACGAGGCGCGCATCCGCATCGCCCACGAAACAGGGAAGCACCGCGATCCCCGCCCCTGACAGGACAAGATCGAGAAGCGCCGTTGGCCGGTTCACCGTTACGACGATCTCGTTGCTCCGGTTTTCATGCGGCCAGCGAAGATAGGTTGAAATGGCGTTTTCCTCGGCTACCGACAGCCAGCGGTCAGCGACAGTGGCGGCGGCATTGCGCAGCCTGTAGGGAGCGTAGGCAACCTCCCCCGTCTTGATGGCAGCGAGATTGCGCTCCTGCGGCTCGAAAGCGCGGATACCGATATCGTTTTCGCGATGCGCCAGAGACGCCCTCTGCTCGGCAATAAAAAGGTCGATGCGGAAATCATCGCGATCCGTGCAGATGGCGGAGAAGTTGCTGGTCAAGAGCCAGGCATTCCAGGTGCCCACGGCAATCCGCACGATGGACGAGGCCGATGACGCCTTCTGCCACCCCTCGATATCCCTGGCCGCATTCTCCATAGCCTGAAGTCTGTCGAACAACGCACGGCCGTCCACTGTGAGGGCGTATCCCGTCTGGCTGCGCTGGAACAGCGCCTTGCCGATCCGCTCCTCCAGCTCGACCATGCGCCGCCCTATGGTCGCGGGGCTTAAGCCCGTCAGCGCGGCGGCACCCGTCAGGCCACCGCTGCGTGACACATCAAGGAAAAGCTGGTAGGAATCCCAGGTGACGTTTTTCATAATTGAAAAACGTAGCGCATTTTCTTGCGCAGATAAATCAAAAAACGGCGTGCATCATGGCCCTCCGCAGTAAGAAGGAGAGCGAACATGCACGCGATTTTTGCAGCACGGGCCATTATCGAAAATCAGCGACCGCGCACACGGCGTGAAGCCATTCTGCAGGAAGAAAAGTTTTACAGGGATATGGCCGAGGCATCACGGATGTCACGGTTTTTCAGCGCGCTTATCAACTTTGTGAAGGCGAGAAGCCGTCGATCAATGGAAGAGGGCGATAAGGGCTGCGAGAGCACCGGCTGCGATGAGGCTCAGCCGAAAGGCCAACTGCCGGCTCTCGTTGTCAGTGCGGGCGATGGCAATGGCGCGAGGGCGGCGATGTGCAGATCTGTTCATGCGCGGGCTCCAGACGAAAAACTCAACCGACCCATGCCCTCTTAAGGGCTTCCAGCGTGACATCATGTGCAGCGGGATCATTGAGCGATCCGGCCTTGCTGGCATTTGGTCAGGATGACTCGTCCCCCGTTAACAGATTATTAAAAAAGCGAGGAAGGGCCACAACTTTACCAACTGAACTGGGTTGGCGAACAGGTCTCATCAGCTCCGTCACCCCGGACTAGTTCCGGGGTCGAGCGCGATCAAGTCCTTAATCGCGAAAGACTCCTTACGGCGCAGAAGCGCCATGGCTGGATGCCGGATCAAGTCCCGCATGACGAAGGAGAGAGGTCCGATCTTTTCCACGGCCAGAGACGATCACGCGAATTCGCCGGCCGCCTGGCCGGACGCCCAGGCCCACTGGAAATTATAACCGCCGAGCCAGCCGGTCACATCGACACATTCGCCGATGAAATAGAGGCCGGGCACGGATTTCGCCGCCATGCTGCGGGAATCGAGGCCGGTCGTGTCCACGCCGCCGAGCGTGACCTCCGCGGTGCGATAACCTTCCGAACCGGCGGGCTTGATCTGCCAGTCCTGCACCTCTGCCGCCAGCTTCGCCAGAGCCTTGTCGGACATATCGGCAAGATGGCCGGTGAGGCCGGATTGTTCGACGACATGCTGGGCGAGCCGCTTCGGAAGGATCTCCGACAGGGCGGTCTGGGCGGACTGACGGCCGTTTTTCTGTTTGGCCTGCTTCAACACCGCGGCCAAATCGCGATGCGGCTCAAGCTTCAGGCGGATGGGATTGCCCTCGCGCCAGTATGAGGAGATTTGCAGTATGGAAGGACCGCTCAAACCGCGATGGGTGAACAATAGCGCTTCCTCAAACGAGGTTTTGCCATGGGAAACCTCAGCTGGAACAGCGACACCGGCAAGCGGGCTCAGCTTTTCCAGAAGACCGGGATCAAGCGTCAGCGGAACGAGGCCGGGGCGGGTTTCAATGAGCTTGAGGCCGAACTCTTCGGCGATCTGGTAGGCAAAACCGGTCGCGCCCATCTTCGGGATAGACTTGCCGCCTGTCGCGACGACGAGGCTCTCCGCCTCGATGACGCCACCCGAGGTCGACACCCGAAAACGGCCGCCGTCATGGGCCACGGCGGAGACTGACGTTTCGAGCCGAAGCTTCGCATTCACCGCCTGCATTTCAGCCAGCAGCATGCGGATGATATCCTTGGCGCTGTCATCACAGAAAAGCTGGCCGAGCGTCTTTTCGTGCCAGGAGATACGGTGTTTTTCGACAAGGGCGATGAAATCGCGCGGCGTATATCGGGCAAGCGCGGATTTGGCGAAATGCGGGTTGGCAGAGAGATAATTCCTCGGCCCGGCGTGGATATTGGTAAAGTTACAGCGGCCGCCGCCGGAGATGCGGATCTTTTCGCCCGGCGCTTTCGCATGGTCGAGAACGACGACGGAGCGGCCGCGCTGGCCGGCGCGGATGGCGCACATCATGCCGGCGGCGCCCGCCCCCAAAATCAGCACGTCACATTTATCTGCCATCATTCCATCCGTTTCGTTTCCTTTCCTCTTTTCCAAGTGCCGCCGCTTGTCAATGGCGCTTTCCCCCTCGCCAATTGCCAAACTACGGTTATGATGGCGACAGTCGAAACACAGACCCGGTGATACATGCCCGCCAAGAAAACCATGCTCCGCCCGAAAAAACAGGCAACCATGGCAAAGAAGACCCCTCCCCTCGACCTTTCCTCCACCCGTGGCGTTTCCTCCTGGCGCGAAGCCGCGCAATGGCTGAGGGCGCGTGGGATAGAAGACATAGAATGCATCACGCCCGACCTTGCCGGCGTCCCCCGCGGCAAAATGATGCCGACGGCGAAATTCACGGGCGATACCTCGCTTGCTCTACCCTCGGCGCTCTATCGCCACACGATATCGGGCGAATATCCCGATGAGACCGCCAATTTCCGCTACGAGCCGCGCGACAGCGATCTGAAGCTGGTGCCTGATCTTTCCACCCTCTCCGTCGTGCCCTGGGAAACCGACCCGACCGCGCAGGTGATCTGTGACGTGGTGGATGCGGAAGGCAATTTCGTGCCCTACACGCCGCGCAACGTTTTGAAGAACGTGCTTTCGCTCTATACCGAAAAGGGCTGGAAGCCGGTGGTGGCACCGGAAATCGAATTCTACCTCGTCGCCATGAATGACGATCCGGACTATCCGCTGCATCCGCCAAAGGGTCGGTCGGGACGCTCCATCGTTGGCGGTCAAAGCTATTCCATCGCCGGCATCAACGAGTTCGACGAACTGATCGACGATATCTATCACTTCTCCGAAAAGCAGGGTCTGGAGATCGATACGCTCATCCATGAGGAAGGGCCGGCACAGCTGGAAATCAACCTGCGCCATGGCGATCCGATCGAGCTTGCCGACCAGGTGTTCCTGTTCAAGCGCACCATTCGCGAAGCCGCGCTGAAGCACGGCATCTATGCCACCTTCATGGCCAAGCCCATGCAGGGCCAGCCGGGTTCGGCCATGCACATCCACCAGTCGGTGGTAGAAATCGATAGCGGCCGCAACATCTTCTCCAATGAAGACGGCAGCCCTTCGAAAGAATTCTTCTCCTTTGTCGGCGGCATGCAGCGTTACGTTCCGAATGCGCTGGTCATGCTGGCGCCCTATGTGAATTCCTACCGCCGCCTGACGCCTGACATGGCCTGCCCGGTGAACAATGCCTGGGGTTACGACAACCGCACGACGGCCTTCCGCGTGCCGATTTCCGGCCCGCAGGCGCGGCGCGTCGAAAACCGCCTGCCCAGCTCGGACGCCAACCCCTATCTGGCGCTCGCGGCCTCGCTCGGCTGCGGCTGGCTCGGCATCGTCAACAGCATGGAGCCGACCGAACCCACCGCCGATACTGCCAATGAAGGCTCGATCGACCTGCCGCGTGGCCTGCTTGAAGCGGTCGCCTTGCTGGAGGGCGAGGCACAGTTCGACCGGATCTTCGGTCACGAATTTGTCGGCCTTTATGCCGGTCTGAAGCGGGGGGAATTCGAGACCTTCATGCAGGTCATCAGCCCCTGGGAGCGCGAGTTCCTGCTTCTCAACGTGTAAGGAATCCCGAGCATGACATGGCAAAGCCCGATTGCGCCGGGACTATCCTGGTATCAGGCAACCATCGGTGAGCGGCCGGACTATCCCGCGCTCGATGGGTCGAAGCAGGTGGATGTCGCGATCATCGGCGGTGGTTACACGGGTCTTCAGGCCGCCTGTAATCTCGCTGAAAACGGCGTCTCGGTCGCCCTCATCGAAGCGCATCGTTTTGGCGATGGCGCTTCCGGCCGAAATGGCGGCCAGTTCGGCACCGGCCAGCGCTCTTTCCCCGATGAGCTTGAGGAAGAGATTGGCTTCGAGCAATCGAAGCTGCTGTTCGACATCGCCGAAAACGCCAAAAATTATGTGCGCGATTTCGCAAGCAGCCGCGGCATCGACATGGATTATCTGCCGGGCCAACTCTATGTGGCGCACAAGGCAGGTTACGAGGACGACTATCGCCGCAGCGTCGATGCGATGAACAACCGCTACGGCTATCCGCATATTTCCTACATGGAGCGTGGCGAAGCGCGCAAACGCGTCGGCTCCGCTCATTATTTCGGCGGCACCCGCGACACCGGCACCGGCCATATACACCCGCTTAAGCTGCTGGTCGGGCTTGCGAAAGCCGCGAAAGATGCGGGTGCTCAGATTTACGAGATGACGCCTGCGAAATCCATCCGGCAAGTGGGCGGCAAGACCATCATCGACACCCCTTTCGGCACCATCACTGCGCCACGGGTGTTGATTGCGACCAATGCCTATATCGGCAATCTGGAACCGATAACGGCAGCCCATATCATGCCGATCCGCTCCTTCATCGGCGCAACCGCACCGCTGGATGCCTTCCCCGGCATCATTCCAGACCGAGAGGCCGTGGCGGATTCACGGTTTGTGGTGCGTTACTTCCGCAAGACGGCCGATAACCGGCTGTTGTTCGGCGGCCGCGAAGCTTACACGGCAGATACGCCGCGGGATATTTCCAGCCACATACGCCGGCAGATCGCGGAAATCTATCCCGAGCTGAAGGATATCGACATCACCCATTCCTGGGGCGGCTCCGTCGGCATCACTCTACCGCGCAAGGTCTTCGTGCGTGAGGTCATGCCAGGTGTCACCTCCATCGGTGGATATTCAGGCCACGGCGTGATGCTGTCGAATTATTGCGGCAAGCTTTATGCCGATCTGGTGCTCGGCAAAAAGGACATGCTGGCGCCATTCGCGCGGCTTAAAGTGCCGGCCTTTCCGGGCGGAACGTCACTGCGCGCGCCGCTGCTTTTCCTGGCGCTTTCGTGGTTTGCATTGCGAGACAGGTTTTAGTCCAATGTTTACAGTCCATTACCGGCGGCAAGCACACCGGCAAAAGCAAAATTCATAATTTCACATAACTGAGTCTGGCATTTTTAAATCGATTAGATTATTGATGCCCCAACCCTTGAAGATCGAGAGAATCGATATGAGCAGTCAGATCATTCCTGTTGAACCTTTTGATTGTGTCGTTTTCGGCGGCACGGGCGATCTTGCCGAGCGCAAGCTTCTGCCGGCCCTTTATCACCGGCAGATCGAAGGGCAGTTCACGGAGCCGACCCGCATCATCGGTGCGTCGCGTTCGGTCATGACCCATGAGGAATATCGCAAATTCGCACAGGACGCCCTGAAGGAGCATCTGAAGGCCGGCGAGTATGACGACGCGCAGGTTGCCGTGTTCCTGAACAGGCTTTTCTACGTGCCCGTTGACGCCAAGGGCAACAATGGCTGGGACGTGCTGAAGAAGCTGCTGGACGAAGGTAAAGAGCGCGTGCGCGCTTTCTATCTCGCTGTCGCGCCCGGAATTTTCGGCGATATCGCCGACAAGATCCGCGAACACAAGCTCATCACCCGCTCGACCCGCATCGTCGTTGAAAAGCCGATCGGCCGCGACCTCGCCTCGGCGCAGGAACTCAACGACACCATCGGCCATGTCTTCAAGGAAGAGCAGATCTTCCGCATCGACCACTATCTCGGCAAGGAGACGGTGCAGAACCTGATGGCGCTGCGTTTCGCCAACGCGCTTTACGAGCCGCTGTGGAATTCCGCGCATATCGACCACGTGCAGATCACGGTTGCCGAGGCAGTCGGTCTCGAAGGTCGCGCCGGTTATTACGACAAGGCCGGCGCGTTGCGCGACATGGTGCAGAACCATATTCTCCAGCTGCTCTGCCTCGTCGCCATGGAGCCGCCGGCTTCCATGAACGCCGAAGCCGTGCGCGACGAAAAGTTGAAGGTTCTGCGTTCGCTGAAGCCGATCGACACCAGCAACGTCGAAAAGCTGACGGTTCGGGGCCAGTACCGCGCCGGCGCTTCCGCAGGTGGCCCGGTCAAGGGCTATCTGGAAGAGCTCGAAGGCGGCGTTTCCAACACCGAAACCTTCGTCGCCATCAAGGCTGAAATTGCAAACTGGCGCTGGGCGGGCGTTCCCTTCTACATCCGCACCGGTAAACGCCTCGCGACCCGCGTTTCGGAAATCGTCGTCACCTTCAAGCAGATCCCGCATTCGATCTTCGACGACGCGGCAGGCAAGATCGAGGCCAACAAGCTGGTCATTCGCCTGCAGCCGGATGAAGGCGTCAAGCAGTCGCTCCTCATCAAGGACCCAGGCCCGGGCGGCATGCGCCTGCGCCAGGTGTCGCTGGACATGAGCTTTGCCGAAGCCTTCAACGTGCGCAGCCCCGACGCCTATGAGCGCCTGCTGATGGATACCATCCGGTCCAACCAGACGCTGTTCATGCGCCGCGACGAGGTCGAGGCCGCATGGGACTGGATTGACCCAATTCTCAAGAGCTGGGAAGAGCTTGGTCAGGGCGTGCAGGGTTACACGGCAGGAACCTGGGGGCCGAGCGGCTCGATCGCACTGATCGAGCGTGACGGTCGTACCTGGCACGATGCCGACTGAGGGCGCGCGGATGAGCGAAACAATCCACGCCTTCGATAGCGCCTCCGATCTTGCCAATACGCTTGCGGCTGATGTCGCCCAGCGGCTCGACGCGGCAACCAAGGAACGGGGGACCGCAAGCATTGCGGTCTCTGGCGGCTCTACACCGAAGCTGTTCTTTCAGGCGCTTTCCCAGCACGATCTCGATTGGCCCAATATCAGCGTGACGCTGGTGGACGAGCGTTTTGTGCCGCCGGAAAGCGATCGCTCCAATCATCGTCTCGTCGCCGAGAATCTTCTGCAAAACAAGGCGAAGGCGGCTTATTTCGTGCCGCTGTTCCAGCCGGCGGCCTCGCCGGAGGATGCGGCAACGCTTGCGACCGTCAAGACCGAAGCGATCTGCGATCCCTTCGATGTTGTCATTCTCGGTATGGGAACGGATGGCCACACGGCCTCGTTCTTTCCCGGTGGAGACAATCTCTACGAAGCGCTTGATCTCCATGAGCCGCGCGGCGTTTTGACCATGGCGGCCGAGAATGCCGGCGAGGAGCGGTTGACCTTCAACTTCTCCAGCCTGCACGATGCCGGTTTCCTGGTGCTGCATATCGAAGGCGCCGCGAAGAAGGCGACGCTGGAGAAGGCGCAGTCGGGCGAGGATGAGGAAGAAATGCCCGTCCGTGCCGTGCTGAACCGGGCAGAAACGCCAGTGGATATTTACTGGGCGCCATAAGCCGACGCGACGGCCGCTCCTGCGGCCCGCGACAAGCGCCCCGAAGACATGAAGACTGAAACACGACAACCGGCATTCGCCTCCCGGAACGCCGGTTGTCGCCCAACGAACAGGATGAACGCCCATGTCCGCCGATTCCCGCATTCAGGCCATCACCGCCCGCATCGTCGAACGTTCCAAGCCCTATCGCGAGACCTATCTCGAGCGGCTGCGGCTGCAGGTCTCAAAAGGCGTTCACCGCTCCGTCCTGTCCTGCGGCAATCTTGCACACGGGTTTGCGGTCTGTTCCCCCGCCGACAAGGACATCCTTGCCGGCGACCGGGTTCCCAATCTCGGCATCATCACCGCCTATAACGACATGCTCTCGGCGCACCAGCCCTATGAGACCTTCCCGGCAATCATCCGCGATGCAGCCAAGGAAGCGGGCGGTATCGCTCAGGTTGCCGGCGCTGTGCCTGCCATGTGTGACGGCGTCACTCAGGGGCAGCCCGGCATGGAGCTTTCGCTGTTTTCCCGCGATGCCATCGCCATGGCTGCGGGGATCGGCCTCTCGCACAACATGTTCGATGCCGCCCTCTATCTTGGCGTCTGCGACAAGATCGTGCCCGGCCTCGTGATCGCCGCACTCGCCTTCGGTCACCTGCCCGCGGTCTTCATTCCTGCCGGTCCGATGACATCAGGCCTGCCGAATGACGAGAAGTCGCGTATTCGCCAGCTTTACGCCGAAGGCAAGGTCGGTCGCGCGGAGCTGCTGGAGGCGGAATCCAAATCTTACCACGGTCCCGGAACCTGCACCTTCTACGGCACCGCCAATTCCAACCAGATGCTGATGGAGATCATGGGCTTTCATATGCCTGGCTCCTCCTTCATCAATCCCGGCACGCCATTGCGTGACGCGCTGACCCGCGAGGCTACCAAGAGAGCGCTCGCCATCACCGCGCAGGGCAACGAATTCACCCCCGCCGGCGAGATGATCGACGAACGATCCATCGTCAACGGCGTCGTGGGTCTGCATGCGACTGGTGGTTCCACCAATCACACCATGCATCTGATCGCCATGGCGCGCGCCGCAGGCATCATCCTCACATGGCAGGATATTTCTGATCTCTCTGACATCGTGCCGCTGCTGGCCCGCGTTTATCCCAACGGGCTGGCCGATGTGAACCATTTCCACGCTGCAGGCGGCATGGGCTTCCTCATCAAGCAGCTCCTGAAACAGGGCTTCGTGCATGACGATGTGCGCACCGTCTTCGGACAGGGTCTGGCCGCCTACACCGTGGATGCACTACTGGACGAGAAGGGCGCGGTCACCCGCCAGCCCTCCCCCGAGCAGAGCCACGATCCGAAGGTGCTTTCCAGCATTGAAACACCGTTCCAGCCCACCGGCGGTCTGAAGATGCTGACCGGTAATCTCGGCAAATCCGTCATCAAGATTTCCGCCGTCAAGCCGGAGCGCCATATCATCGAAGCGCCCGCGATTGTTTTCCACGACCAGCAGGAGCTTCAGGACGCCTTCAAGGAAGGCAAGCTTAACCGCGACTTCATTGCGGTCGTCCGCTTCCAGGGGCCGAAGGCGAATGGCATGCCTGAGCTGCACCGCCTGACGCCGCCGCTCGGCGTGCTGCAGGACCGCGGCTTCAAGGTGGCGCTTGTGACGGACGGGCGCATGTCCGGCGCATCCGGCAAGGTACCGGCCGCGATCCATGTTACGCCTGAGGCTTCCGATTGCGGGCCGATCTCGCTCATCCGCGATGGCGATATCATCCGTCTCGACGCCGTTTCCGGATCGCTCGAAGTGCTGGTGTCCGCCGCCGAACTGTCAAAACGCGAACCGGCGCGCGCCGATCTCTCCGGCAATGAATGGGGCATGGGCCGCGAACTTTTCGCCCCCTTCCGCCGTAATGCCGGTCCTGCCGATCAAGGTGCCAGCGTCCTGTTTCATTGATTTCCAAAAGGCGAAGGCTGGATGCGGCTTTCGCCTTTAAACCCCGCTCTGCGGCATCGTCCCACCGCACTTTCACGCCCGGGACGGGCGGACGCAGAAACAGCTTTATTTCCCATGCCTTAAACGCCAGACTTGTCATGCGGCTGTGATGATCGCCTCTTAAGGCGTTCCCGACCAGCCGTGGGATGACGGCGCAGTTTCGGATAATGGGGCATGACATGACGATTTTTTCAAGCAACCGCCGCGATGTGCTGAAGCTTATGGCGGGCACCGCCATGCTGCCGCTGATGGCAGCGGCCATGCCGGCAACGGCGCAGGATGTAGCCCTGCGTGCCATCGTCATCTCCGATCTGCATTCGGCCTATGAGCGTATCGGCCAGCTTCTCGCGGCCATCGAAACGCGTATCGCGGCCGACAAGGCGCCCCACATCATCCTGCTAAATGGCGACCTTTTCGAACTCGGCAACGCGGTGGCCACACGTTCGGCCGGCGAAATCGAATGGACCTTCCTTGCGGCGCTCGCCAAGCTTGCCCCCACGGTCATCAATATCGGCAATCATGAGCCCGATATTGACAATGACCTCGCCAATTTCGTCAGCCGTGCTCAAGCCCTCGGCATCACCGTGCTTTCCAACATCATCGACAAGCGAAGCGGCAACCCCTATGCGCCGTCCAGTGCCGCGGTGAAGGCCGGCGAACGGGCGGTCATCGTCGCGGGCCTCGCGACCAATGCGATCAATACCTATCCGAAGGCGACGCGCGAGATGCTGGACATTCCTCAGCCGGTGGAATGGGCGAAGGCCAATCTGCCCGAAATCGTCAAAGCGGATGCGATCAATATTGTTCTGAGCCACGCCGGCGTTGTCGCCGACCGCGATATTCTGCCGGTGCTGCCTGACGGCACGCTGCTGGTGGGCGGCCATGATCACCTTAATTTCGTGCACGAAGAGGGCGCGACGCGTTATGTCCACACCGGCTCATGGTGCACCTCCATGACGGTCGCGACAATTACCGGTCCCGGCAAGGCCGCCGCCATTGAGACGGTCACCATCCATCGTGATGCTCCCGCCTCGCCCGCTCTCAAGACCCTCATCGAGCAGACGCTTGAAAAGCACCTGACCGCAGAAGAACGGGAAGTTGTCGGCAAGGCCGCCAAGGCAATGACCGTCGACGAAGCAGGGCGCCATGTGGCGCATCTGATCGCCGCGAAGACCGGCGCCGATGTCGGTTTCATCGGCCACACCTCTTTCGGCGCAGGCCTGCCTGCAGGCGATATTCGCCGTTATGATTTCAACGCCTCGCTGCGCTTCGACGGCAAGCTGATGGTGACCGAAGTGGACAGCGAGACGCTCGTCCAAATCCTAAAGCGATGCAATCAGGACAGCAACATTCCGCTCGCCGCACGCACGGGCGACTATCTCTACGCCATGCCGGAAAAGCCGGAGAAGAAAGGCCGTTACAAACTGGTCTGCAACGACTGGTCCGCTACCAACCAGAAATCCTATTTCGGCCGCAGCGATCTCGCCTTCATCGAAGTGCCGGATGTGAAGCTGAAGCAGACCGTTCTGGGCGGGCTTTCCTAAAGCCGCGAATCGTCAGGGTCTTAGAACGACCGGATATCCAGCTTGCGGTCCTTGTGGGCCGGGTGCGTGCTGAACACGAAAATTCGATCCAGCTCCTTCTGTGTCAGCATACGCAGGAAACGGACATGGATGGTGTTGTTGGCGTTGACGCGCAACATCACGCAGCCGATCTTGGTGATGCGGGCATCGGGGATATCGAGATAGAACTGGTTCGGCAGGTTGTATTTGGTCAGTAGCGCCAGCACGGCCTCTGTCTGGGAGATGCGAATGACGTCGCAGCGGCGTGCCGCCATGTGCATCACGGCCTTTTCGGTATATTCGATGCGCGCCGCGTTCATGGTGTCTTCCATGCGGAACCGGCTTTCACGGTCATACATGAAGGACTCTTCCTTGCTCAGATAATGATTTCTGATGACACCCGCACCGCTCTGCACGCCCGAACTCCCAATGCTTACCAATAGGACGAGACTAGGCCATAGTCTTTAACAATTCATATCAGCGTCAGCTTAAACAGGACGGAAGCGGGACATTTCCGACGTTTTTCCACACGGCTGATAAGCAGTAAAAAGCCCCGGAACGGACAGTTCCGGGGCTTGTTTCAGTATCGCCACTGTTTACTTGCGGTAGGCTTTGCCTTCCGCATCGAAAAGATGAAGCTTCTCCTGCAGGGCGGCAAAGCGCAGGGTTTCACCCTTACCCACGGAAACAATGCCCGGCACCTTTACGATGATCGGCTCCTGGCCCTTGGGCGCTTCGAGATAAAGCAGGGTCACCTCACCCAAGGCCTCCACGATCGCGACTTTTCCCTCGAATAGATAGTCGTCGCCCGTCGCGATGCTCAGGTCTTCCGGCCGAACGCCAAAGCTTGCGGCCTTCCCCTGCTCAGATGCGGATGTGGGAACATCGACGACCAATGTCTTGCCGCCGGCAAGTTCGATGGAGGTCCGTTCACCCGTGCCGGTCACTTTCGCACCGATAATATTCATGGCGGGCGAGCCGATGAAACGCGCCACGAAAAGATTGGCCGGCCTCTCATAAAGCTCGAGCGGCGCGCCGACCTGCTCCACCCGCCCCGCGTTCAAAACGACGATGCGGTCAGCGAGTGTCATCGCCTCCACCTGGTCGTGGGTAACGTAGATCATCGTTGTATCGGCCATCTGCTCGTTGAGCTTGGCGATTTCGATGCGCGTGGCGACACGCAGAGCCGCATCGAGGTTCGAAAGCGGCTCATCGAACAGGAAGACCTTGGGGTTGCGGCAGATCGCGCGACCGATGGCGACACGCTGACGCTGGCCGCCGGACAGCGCCTTTGGCAATCGCTCCAGATATTGCGTGAGCTGCAGGATTTCGGCGGCGGCGCGAACGCGGCGGTCGATCTCCTGCTTGCTTTCCCTGGCAATCTTCATGCCGAAGGCCATGTTGTCGTAGACAGTCATGTGCGGATAAAGGGCATAGGACTGGAACACCATGGCGATGCCCCGACGCGAAGGCGGGATTTCGTTGACAAGCTGGCCGTCAATATACATCTCGCCGCCGGTAATTTCCTCCAGCCCGGCGATCATGCGCAGCAGGGTCGATTTTCCGCAGCCGGAGGGGCCAACAAAAACGATGAATTCGCCCTGTTCGATATCGAGATCGATGCCGTGCAGCACCTTCACCTGCCCGTATGATTTACGGATATCCTTGAGAACGAGACTTGTCATGGGTGTTCCTCCCTCATCTGTCAGGCGTAACGGGCGAAGAAAGCGCCCCATGCCGGAAGTTCGACGCTTCTGCCCTTCAGTCCGCTTGCAAAGCCATGGCCTTCAAGAACCTCCCAGTTCCCTTCCGGCAGCGTGGCCTCTGCCGGCGTCGCTGACAAGTTAAAGACGCAAAGAACGGTTTCGTTGCCCAGCTTGCGGGTATAGCTCAACACCTCTCCCTGCACGGGCTGAAATTCGATGCCGCCCTTTGCGAAGGCCGGGTGCTGCCTGCGGAACGCGAGGAAGCGGCGGTAATGCTCCAGCACCGAAGCCTCATTGCCCTGCTGGGCGCTCACCGCGCGCTGCTTGTGCTCGGTCGGAATCGGCAGCCACGTCTTGTCGGCCGTCGAGAACCCGGCCTGCGCATGGCCGGCGTCCCATACCATCGGCGTACGGCAACCGTCGCGGCCCTTGAATTCAGGCCAGAACTGAATGCCGTAAGGATCCTGCAAATCTTCGAAAGCGATATCGGCTTCGGTGAGGCCGAGTTCTTCGCCCTCATAGATGCAGACGGAACCGCGCTGGGTCATGAGAAGTGCCGACAGCACCTTCGCGAAAGCATCCTTGTCCTCGACATGTTCGCCCCACCGACTGACATGGCGCACGACATCATGGTTGGAGAAAGCCCAGCAGGCCCAGCCTTCCGGTGCAGCTCTCGCAAAATCCGCCTGTACATCGGCAACACGCTGCGGGGTCAGCGCATCGGGCGCGAGGAATTCAAAGGCGTAGCACATCTGCATCTTGTCATCGCCGGAGGTGTATTCGCCGACGATCTCGAGGCCACGCTGGCTGTCGCCCACTTCGCCGACGGCGGCGATATCAGGGAATTCGTCCAGTACGGCGCGGAAGCGCTTCAGGAAGGCGATATTTTCCGGGCGGTTCTTGTCGTAGAGATGCTCCTGGAAGTTATAGGGATTGACCGCAGGCGCGGTGGAGGCATTGCGCCGTTCCGGCGCCAGCGCGGGATTATCGCGCAGCTCAAGGTCGTGGAAATAGAAGTTGATGGTGTCGAGGCGGAAACCATCGACGCCGCGCTTCAGCCAGAAGCGTGTGATATTCAGCAGCTCTTCTTGCACTTCCGGATTATGCAGGTTGAGGTCCGGCTGCGAGGTCAGAAAGTTGTGCATGTAATATTGCATGCGGGTCGGATCCCACTGCCAGCCCGAGCCGCCGAAAATCGACAGCCAGTTGTTGGGCGGCGTGCCATCCGGCTTGCTGTCCGACCAGACATACCAATCCGCTTTCGGGTTGTTGCGGCTGGCGCGGCTTTCCACGAACCAGGGATGCTGGTCCGAGGTGTGCGACAGAACGAGATCGATCATGACGCGGATGCCGAGACGGTGGGCTTCGGCAATCAGCCCGTCAAAATCCGCAAGCGTGCCGAACATCGGGTCGACATCGACATAATTCGAGACGTCGTATCCAAAATCCTTCATCGGCGAGGTGAAGAAGGGCGAAATCCAGATCGCATCGGCACCGAGGCCTGCGATGTGATGGAGGCGATCGGTGATACCCTTGAGATCGCCGATGCCGTCGCCATTGGAGTCCTGATAGGAGCGCGGATAGATCTGATAGATAACAGCGCCGCGCCACCAGTCCTTGTTGGGCGTCAAAGCGGAAGTCACCGAAGCGGTCATGGAAGTGTCCTGTGTGGTATGGGCGTTCATGGAATGATCAGCCTCCCTTGACGGAGCCTGCCAGCAGGCCACGCACGAGATAACGTTGAAGAGCGAAGAAGACGCCGAGCGGCACGACGATGGTGACGAAGGCCGAGGCAGTGAGAATTTCCCAGTTGCCGCCGCGCGAGCCGAGCAGCGCGTTAAGCGCGCCCGTCAGTACCAGCTCATCCTTCTGCGTGCCGAGAAACACCATGGCGACGAGCAGGTCGTTCCAGGTCCACAGGAACTGGAAGATGGCGAATGAAGCGAGTGCCGGGAAAGAGAGCGGCAGGATGATCTTGACGAAGATTTCGAAATCGCTTGCGCCATCGACACGGGCGCTTTCGATGATCTCTTTCGGCAGGCCGGAGATATAGTTGCGCAGCAGGTAAATGGCGAGCGGGAGGCCGAAGGCGGTATGCGCCAGCCAGATACCGGCATAGGTCTTCGACGGCACGCCAAAGATAGTGCCAATTTCATTGTACAGTCTCAGAAGCGGGATCAGCGACATCTGCAACGGGACGACGATCAGGCCCACCACCATGGCGATCAGCAGATTGCGGCCGGAAAAGTTCATCCATGATAGCGCATAGGCGGCAAAGGCGGCGATGAGGATGGGGATGACGGTTGCGGGCACGGCAACTGTCAGCGAGTTGACGAAGGACTGGCCGATGCCTTCCGAGGTGAGTACCGTACGGTAGTTGTCGAGAGTGAAGACGGGCGGCGTTGCGACAGAGATGTAGACGCGCTTGCCGCGCGAACCCTCGAAGCTTGCGGCTTTGCTATATTCGTAAGTGCCGTCTTCATTGATAAGCAGCGTCTCGCCATCGCCGATGTCAGCGGCTTCACCTGCCTTGAAAGCTGTCGGCTCCTGCACGCGCACGCCGAAGGCCGCAACCTTTCCGCCCTGGCCGTTTTCGAAGACATTGCCTGATATGACGTAGCGGCTGCCATCCCGCTTCTGAGCCGAGGCATCGGCCAGACGAACGGCTTGCGTTTGTTCGGAGCTCGAAAAAGCGGTCCACCAGCCCGACACCGTGATCTGATCCTTGTCGCGCAGCGAACTCACGAGAATGCCGAGCGTTGGCAAGAGCCAGAGCAGCACGACGATCAGAACGCTGGCGTGAACGATGAGCCGCGGCAGGCCGACGCGCCGGAGGCGTTTGACAATATCCATCTCAGCGGCCCTCCATCTCGCGGTTTGCCTGGCGGATGTTCCAGACCATGATCGGGGTGACGGCCGCCATGATGATGAGCGCGATAACAGCACTTCGGCCGCTATCACCGCCGCCGCGGAACATCCAGTCGAACATGAGATTGGCCAGAACCATGGTGTTCCATTGCCCGTTGGTCATGGTCAGCACGATGTCGAAGACCTTGAGCACGAGAATGGTGATGGTCGTCCAGACGACGGCGATAGTGCCCCAGATCTGCGGAACCATGATCTTCCAGAAGATCTGCCAGCCATTGGCGCCATCGATGACAGCCGCCTCGATGGTTTCTTCCGGAATACCGCGCAACGCCGCCGACAGGATGACCATGGCGAAACCGGTCTGTATCCAGATGAGGATGACCATCAGGAAGAAGTTGTTCCAGAAGGGCATGGAAATCCAGACCTGCGGATTGCCACCGAAAAACTCGACGATGGCGTTCAGCAGGCCGATCTGCACCTGACCCTCGGCGCGGTATTCATAGATGAACTTCCAGATGACGGAAGCGCCGACGAAGGAGATCGCCATCGGCATGAAGACGATGGACTTGGCGATGTTGCCCCACCAGATGCGGTCCGTCATGACGGCGATGACGAGGCCAAAGAAGGTGCAGGCGGCCGGCACGACGGCGAGCCAGAGAATGTTGTTGAAGATCGACTGACGGAAACCGGCGTCGAAAAACGCCCAGCGATAATTGGCGAGACCGACGAATTCGCTGCCGGTGCGGTCGTAGAAGGAGAGGATCAGCGTCGCGATGACGGGGTACACAAGATAGACGAGCAACAGGATCAGCGCCGGGCCGATGAACAGCCAAGGCCGGACGGCGGCACGGCGATTGAGATTGCGGGAGGCATGAATGACGTCTCCCGAGCGGACGGGAAAGATTGCCTGCAACGCCTTGTCGGATAGCCAGTAATAGGCAGCACAGGCAAAAACGCCCGCTACCATGACGCCGATGGCGGACACCAGTTGTTGAGCCATGTTCCCTCCCTGATCCTCTCCGCGCCGCGTTGATTTATGCGGCTGTCGGGCCGTTCCTGCGGAAGAGGCCCGGCAGCGAGCCGCCAGGCCTGGTCTTAATCCGTGTTACTTCAGGCCGTCCCAGGCCTTCTGGATATCGGCGGCGACCTGATCGGCAGACTTGCCACCGACGAAATCGATCATGCCGGTCCAGAAAGCGCCGGCGCCGATCTTGCCGGGCATCAGGTCGGAACCGTCAAAACCGAAGGTCGTCGCCGTGGTCAGGATTTCACCCTGACGCTTCATCTGCTCATTGGCATAGGTTTCGACGTTCACACCCTTGTACGGCGTCAGGAAGCTGGACTGCGCCATCCACACTTCATGGGCGATCGGCGTCTGCAGGAATTGTACGAATGCCTTGGCAGCGGGCGCTTCCTTAGTGATGGTGACGAGCGTGCCGGCACCGAGAACCGGCTTGCCGAGGTCAGGCTTTGAGGCATAGGTCGGCATGTAGAAGAAATCCGCATCCGTTCCGACCTTGGTGCCCTCGGGGAAGAAGGAGGGAATGAACGATGCCTGATGGTGCAGGTAGCACTTCGGCGGAATGTCGAAGAGGCCCTTGGGGCTGTCGCGGAAGTCGGTGGAGGCTACGGCCGCAACGCCGCCACTCACATATTTTTCGTTCTTGGCGAATTTGCCGAATTCGTTGATCGCGGCAACCACGGCCGGATCGGTGAATTTTACCTCGTTGGTCGTCCACTTCTGGTAGACATCCAGCGGCTGCGTCCGCAGCATCAGGTCTTCCACCCAGTCGGTTGCAGGCCAGCCGGTCGCACCACCGGAGCCAAGACCAATGCACCAGGGCGTGCCGCCATCGGCAACGATCTGGTCGGTGAGCTTGAGCAGGTCTTCCATGCTCTCGGGAACTTTATATCCCGCTTCCTCGAAATTCTCGGGCACATACCAGACGAGCGACTTCACGTCGGCCTTGAAGGGGAAAGCGAAATAGGCCTTGTTGCCGTCCTTGCCCTTATAACTGCCGAGATCGACCCAGGATTTACCCGCGCCGTAATTTTCCTCGACCCATTTGGCCGTGTCGTCGCCGAGCGGCACAAGAAAACCCTTGGCGGCGAGATCGGCGAGAAGGCCAGGCTGCGGCAAAATGGCAATATTGGGCGGCGAGCCGGCCTGTGTGTCGATGACGATCTGCTGCTCGTAGTTTTCCGACGAGGAATAACGGACATTCACGCCCGTCGCGTCAGCAAAATAGGCGAGTACGGACTGGAACAAAGCCTCGTCCTCACCACGCCACGGGCCGAAAATCGTCAGCGTCTGGCCTTTAAGGTCAGCATAGGCCGCTTTGAAATCTTCGTAGCTTTTCCAGTTGAACTTGGCGTCCTGGCCCGGCGCGAATTTCAGATCGGCGGCAATGGCCGAACCCGACAGCAGCACGATTGAAGCAGCCGTCGCCAAAAGGATCTTCCGCATGTGATTTACCTCCCATCACATAAAAGGCTCAAAGCGTCCTCTCCAATCAAAGCGCTTTGGCTGCCTATTCATCTCATTGTCATCAAGATGGAGTCAAGAGGCTCTTTATTCGGAAACGCTGCCTAACCTTCGAAATAGTCATATTGATTTAGGAAGGCGGCTATCATTTTCGATTGAGAAAAGCGGATGGGGCTGTTAAAAATCTAAAGCGCTTTGGGAAAATGAGGAGTGGCTGTTGGCCTTTTCCGGGCGCGCGCATGGAGGACTGACAGACATGAACCTGAAACAGCTGTCGCAACTGCTGGGCATTTCGCAGACGACCATCAGCAGGGCGCTCAACGGCTATCCCGAGGTCAGCGCGGAGACGCGCCGCCGCGTCATGGAAGCCGCGGAGAAGACGGGATATCGCCCCAATGCCGCGGCACAGCGGCTGGCAACCGGCAAGGTCGGCTCCATTGGGCTCGTGATGCCGATTGGCGAACATCACCGTTCGGATGTGCATTTCGGCGAATTCCTCAGCGGTCTTGGCGAGGAAGCCTCGCGCAGCGGCTTTCATCTCGTCATCATGCCCACCGAGCCGGAAAAGGAACGCGAAGCCCTTCGTGGGCTCGCCGCTAGCGGCAGCGTCGACGGCATCTATCTCGCTTATATGAAGAATAACGATCCACGCATCGCCATGATGCAGTCGCTTTCCCTGCCCTTCCTCGTGCATGGCCGCTCCATCGGCGTGGAGGAGGATTATCCCTATCTCGACGTGGACAATGAAGGCGCCTTCCGTGATGCGACCCAGCTTCTGCTTCAGCTTGGCCATACGCGCATCGGCCTGCTGAATGGCCCGGAAGGCTATGATTTCACCTATCGGCGCTGTCTCGGGGTGGAAAAGGCGCTGGCGGCAAACGGCCTGGCCTTGCATGCGAGCAATAAGAGACACGGCAGCATGACCGACGAGGAAGGTTATCTCGGCATGGAGGCCCTGCTTTCACGCCCGGAGAAACCGACCGCCATTCTCTGCGCCAGTACCGCGCTCGCACTTGGCGCGATCCGCTCGCTCAACCAGCGAGGCCTGAAACCCGGCAAGGATATTTCCCTCATCGCCCATGACGATGTGCTGCCGCTTTTGAAACCCGATAATTTTTCCGTGCCGCTCACCACCACGCGCTCGTCGCTGAGAGCGGCAGGCGTCCGCGTGGGCCAGCGCCTGATCAATCGTATCAAGAACGACCAGACGGAGCCGTATCAGGAACTCTGGAAGGCGGAACTGGTGGTCCGCGCCTCGACGGGGCCGGCTCCGAAAGCGTAGCCGGCCGTTTCAACGCCTAGAACTTCGGCGCCGCCAGGCCTTCGGCGCGATGAGCGGCGATGACGGTGTTGGCCATCAGCATCGCGATCGTCATCGGGCCGACCCCACCGGGAACAGGGGTGATGGCCGCAGCAACGGCGCTTGCTTCATCATAGGCGACGTCGCCCACCAGCTTCGACTTGCCTTCACCCTTTTCGGGTGCGGGAATGCGGTTGATGCCGACGTCGATGACGGTCGCGCCGGATTTCACCCAGTCACCCTTCACCATCGCCGCGCGGCCAACCGCCGCCACCAGAATATCCGCCGTCTTGCAGATGCCGGCCAGATCCTTGGTGCGCGAATGCGCCATCGTCACAGTGGCGTTAGCATTGAGCAGAAGCTGGCCCATGGGCTTGCCGAACAGGTTGGAGCGGCCGATGACAACGGCGTTCAGGCCGGAAAGGTCGTCTCCGTGAATGCCGCGCACCAGAAGCATGGCGCCTGCGGGCGTGCAGGAAATGAGACCGGTGGCAAGATCGCCGGTCGCGAGCTTGCCGGCATTCAGCACGCTCAGGCCATCCACGTCCTTCTCAGGCAGGATCGACTGGATTATCTCGTCTGAATTGAAATGTTTCGGCAGCGGCAGCTGAACCAGAATGCCGTGGATGGAGGCATCGGCGTTCAATTCGCCGACCAGCTCCAGGAGGTCAGCCTGTGTGGTTTCCTCCGGCAGCGTGTGCTGGATGGAATTGAACCCGCATTGCTTGGCCATCTTGCTCTTGGAGTTCACATAAGCGTGGCTGGCCGGATCATTACCGACGATGACGACCGCGAGACCGGGCTTGACGCCCTTTTTCGCCTCAAGCGCTTCTGCCGATGCGCGGACCGCCTCCGTTACCGAGGCCGCCTTCGCCTTCCCGTCAATCACAACTGCCATGCGTCCTGCTCCTCATGGGTTACGTAGGCTCCGTATGGTGCCCCCGTCGCAGGAATGCAAGCTAAAATGCGGCGTTTTCAGGCGGTTTTGCGGTAGTCTTCTTGGTGGTCGGCATAATCGACGAGACGCTCCCTCAGGAGCGCCAATTCCCGTCGCAATTCCATCAGCTCCTCCGCTTCCGCTTGGGCATGATCGGCATGGCCGGCAAGCGCATCAGCCAGCAGCGGCGGCAGCGCGGACGGTGCCTGACCGGCGATCCCAACCGTGCGGTTGCCCATCAGAACCTGCCTTACACGCTCGTCGAGCGGCATGCGCTCATCGTCGTTAACCGCACCGCCGTAATAATCGGCGAAGCTCTCCTCGTCGTGGCCAGCATCCAAGCCGGCCGTTTCGGCATCAGGAGATTGCAGATCGTCAAACACAGCCGGTTCGATTGGCTCGAATTCCGAAAATTGCGCGGGTTCCTCCTCGGGGAGCCGGATTGCCGCTTCCGGTTCGAAGGCGGAGGCATCCTGCTCTTCCTCGTCATGGCGACGGTACGTCAGAAGATAGAGACTGCCCAGCAATCCGATCAGGCCGCCGCCGCCCGCCATCATGGCGGCCTGGGCAAGATCACGCGATAGTTCTCCCGGACCTGCCTTTTTCGCGAGGCGGGTCTCAAGGGCAGGCGTCGCAGCAGAGGAGAGATCGCGGCGTTCGCTCGCCTCCAGATAGATGTTTCTCGCCGTTTCGAGCTCCCCCTGCAGTCTGGAGAACTCTCCCGGAGCAACACCGAGACCATTCAGGCGATCAAGGTTCTTTTTCCGCTCGGCTTCAGCATCGGCGATCTCCTCAGCGAGGCGCTTCTCGTCCGCTCGCAGTGCGTCGAGCAGTTGGCGCAATGCTGGAGCAGCGAGTGCCTGTACGGCATCCACCGCGTTCCGGGCGGCGATGTGTCGGGGATGTTTCGGGCCGTAATCGACCGAGATGCTGGAAAGCGCCATACTGGCGGCGGCATGTTTCTGCCTGATATCCTCGAGTGCAGAAAAGGCGATGCCGGAGGGAAGCGGTTTGGAGAACAGATCGTTGGGTTTCAGGGCCGAAGCCGCCGCCAGATCCGCCTGCAACGACTGCTGTTGTCGGGTCGCCGCAGTGATTCTGTCGTTCACGTCACGCAATTGCTGCTCGAGCTGCTGCACCTCGGTGATCACCGCATCGCCATGGCGCATCTGGAAACCGCTTAGCGCCGCCTCGGCCTCGTCCATCCTTGTCCGCGCCCGCTCCATCTCCCGCATAGCGGGCGTCATGGTGCCGGCCTTGCCGTCCGCCATGATACGCATCGAAAGATAGTCGGTAAGCCGCATGGCCGCTTCTGGCGTCGCAGCCCTTGAAGTCACGATCAGCGTCGTCTCGTCGGGCGACAGTTCAAGCCCTATCCCATCTCCGACCGCGCTGTTAAGCGCCTCACGCGGGGAGAGCGGACGCGCATCCGCGCCGGTCAGAAGATCGACAAGCAGGTGAAATTCACCCTGTTTGCGAACGCCGACCAAATCGGCAGGCTTCAGCTTGAGATCGCTGCTGATCCGGTCCAGCCCGCCAGGTGAAAGCAGGGTGCGCCGCGCCATCGCCAGAAAGCGGGTCGCATCTGGTGCATCATAAGCGGTCTGTGATACCTCGATCTGCGCCTGCGAAACATAGCCGCGAAAACCGGAATCAACGAGCAGCAGCGGCAGGGCTGCGCCGGTTACCGTGGCGGCCGCGACGCATCCGGCGGTCAAAAGCCGAAGACAATGCCTGCGCCACTGCGACGCGGGCGCGGCAATCTCATCCCCTTCCGGGCGGGTCGCCGTCATATCTGGACTGTGATCAACCATCTGAAGCCGTCTGCCACCTTCGCCGCCGCCCGCGGACGGACAGCTGTCAAAACCTTACGAGAGGTTAAAGGATCGTGGCAAACAAATGGTTAACGGACCTTCGCCGAACTCGCCTCAGCCCTTGCCGAGAGCGATATGCCAGGGTTCGGCGCAAAGGCTGTAAAGCCAGCTCATATGCAGCCTGCGGAAGATTTCAGGCATGCCTGCCACTTCGGACGATAATATCTTAAAAAGCGGCCCGACTGCGATGGCGACTCGCGCGTCCTCGCGGTTGACGGTGCGATGCAGCCACATTTCCTGATTTTGCTTCGTCATTCCCGCCAGCAGCATATCCACTTTCACGCCGGACGTCTCGCCGCTCAGCATGACGAAGTCGTGCCAGGGCGCATGGCTACGCAGCTTGGCGAGAACGACACCGAGCTGGGCTGCATCGTCACCCGCAACGCCGATCCGTTTCGGTACTGCCATATAGGTGAGAAGCGCCATGACAAAGGCAACGCCATCGATCACGACCGGCAGAGGCTCACCATATGCGCGCCGCGCGGCAGCGTTCAACGCCTTGCCCTGCGGGAAAAGCAGGCAGCTTTCGAGGACCTGCCGATAGCCGATGTCCTTGAGTGAAAGCTTTGCCTTTTCAAGGGTGAGAAATGAGAGCGACGTGTGGCCCTCAGAGGCGGAAGCCCTGTCGCTCACATGTTCCAGCGCTGCGTTCCAGTCGAGGTCGCAGAAGTGCAGCCCGTAAATGTCCCGCTGCTGTCCCGGTCGTGCAAAACCCGTCGTTACGTTCATACCCAGCCCCCGATGCAAGCCCCGCCCGTCACGCGCAGGTTTCTGCGGGTTCGCGGTTCATGGACCGTTTATACATGTGCTGGTTGAATTTACGCTGAAAGCAATCAATAGAATTCCAAGGCCGACGCAAAGGAATGATTAACCACGTGGATCACGCGACCGTCCCTTGCCTCTGGCCATGCCGAAGGCACGAAGCGGGGCGGCGCTATCAGTGGCCTGGCGCGGCGGCCGCTTCCTTGCCGGCGTCGGCTTTTTCACCTTCGACGATCTTGATGGAACGGGGTGTTCCATTCCCGTTCTGCTCACGAATGTCGGCTTTGGACAGATAATCGAGTTGCTCGATCAGCACGTCCTCGACCACCTCGTCATCGAGCCTCTTGTTCAGCCCCTCGCGGATGCGCTGCTTGAAGGCGTCGGGATCGAAGGTAGAGATATTGGCGATGTTGACCATGGAAGAACCCGCCAGGAGCGTGAACAGCTCATCGGTCATCAACTGGGTTGCCGGCAACTCGATTTTCGCCATCTTGTCCTTGTCGACGCGCAGCGAAATACGGCTTAGGAAATAACCGTTTACCCCGCCATCATTGATGACGGGAATGGTGATGCTTTCGCCCTTGACCAGTTGCAAGCTGGCCTTTTTTGCGCCCGCCTCATCCGGCGCGGGCGCCGTCGCCATCTGGACGGAGAAATACACCGCGCCGAGCGTGACGGCGCAAACCCAGACGCCGGTGAGAAGAAGCTTCAACATCAGGAGGCTGCGCCGTACATGAACTGTTCCTGGGAGTAGGTACCATCCGTGTCGGCTTCCTGGATTGCGTTCTTCAGGAGGTCGGCGACCGCACGAACTGCATTCAGATGTGCCTCGACGCGGCTGGCATTGGTGGCTAGCTTGGACTTGATGCCCTTGACCTGCTCCATGTAACCGGCAGCGATTTCCTCGCGCGGGGTATCCCGGAACAGCATCGTCAGCTCATAAAGGCACCGGCTCTTATGGGCATTGGAGACCTTGAAGTCGAACCCCGGGTCCTTACCGATATTGTCGTTCTCATGGTCGATGATCATTTCAAGGCGGCCGAGAACGGATTGGATACGGTGGTCGTTCGACATAAGGTCCATGCTTGTCTCCTCGTTAGGGTTTTTCATTCTCAAGCCTCGTCCGTTTTCTCATTGGAAACGCCGAGGACCTGCCGCTCGAACTCCGCCACCATCCGAATTGCAGCATTATGGTCTTTTTCATTCATCGATACGTCGGTTATGCCTTTGCTTTCGGCCTTCCGAAGCGCATCCTTGTATGCCTGCTCTGCAATGCCGACACCGCCATTTCTGGAGATCGTGTCGGCAAACTGTTCGGCCATCATGCTCTTCCAGATTTCGCCGGCATTACCTTTGCCGTAAACTTCCTCGCTGTCTTTCGGCAGCATGTTGGCTACGAAGGTCTGGAGGACAGAGGCCTCATATTTGCGATATGTTTCAGGAATTTCGGTGCGAGCCGCGCGAATATTCGTATTGCCAAGGCCCGCCTTCGAGGAGGCGCCATCCAGCATATCCACCGCGGCGCCAAAGCCCTTGCCGGCATCTGCAAGGCTGGTTGCGGCAAAAGCCGCCTTATTGGCCTTGAGTTTCTCCTGGGCAACCTGGACTTCCTGGGGGTCCGCAGCACGCACCACATCCATCACCAGATCACTTATAACCGATATCGCCACGTCCCGATCTCCCGAGCTGACGAACGCGCGGCACGAACCGGCACGTTCACCCAATCAAGAAACATCGCTTTAGGCGTCCTCAAAAAAACGCCCGCGATGCAACAATGGAGCAGACTATGAATCGCCAACCTTGCTGGAGGCTGGTGTCCGGGAAGCATTCGTAATTTCTAACAAATCATAGATTGCATTGTCGTCGGCCTCACGATCCTCGAGATCACGGGCCAGGTGCATCCTGTCCTCCAGCCTGTCGGCCTTGGTTTTTTCTTTGAGCACCCTGTTTTCCTGCAATTGCTGCACGCCGGAGAGCTGACGGTCCTTGACGACCAGACGGCCGTAACGATCCGAATAATGCCTCGAGAATGTCTGATGCACCGGCTCCATCGAACTCATGGCTTCCAGCACGCTGTCCATCGATTGCGCCACCTCGCTTCGCGTGCGGGTGGTGTCGGCCAGTTCGACCTCGGCCATTTTTTCCATGTGGCGCTGGACCGTGACCAGACGCTTGAGTTTCTCCGACCGCTTGTCTGAGGCCACCGCGTTTCTCCCGATCAAAAGCCGATGAAGACCGGGCCGAAGCCATCCACGAACTGGCGGATGAGGGCCGCGACCGACAGATAGAGCATGAAGATGCCGCCGGCGAGAACAAAGGGCGTCGATATGAAGTAGACGGGGATTTGCGGTGCAAGCTTGTTGATGAGGCCGACCGCGACGTTGAACATCAGACCATAGATCACGAAGGGGCTAGCAAGCCGAAGCATGATCGAAAACGACGCCCTCAGCGTGTCGGTCAGCGTAATCAGCATCTTCTGGCCGCTGATGAGCGCGCCGACCGGCGTGGCGGTATAGGAATCCACAAGGGCCTTGAGGACGATGTGGTGAAAATCCAGCATGAACAGTACCAGCAGTCCGCCGAAGGTGATGAAGTTGGATATCTGGTTTTCCTGGGCGTCTTCGATGACATCGGCGCCGCCGGGCGCACTGAGGCCGACCGATGCGCCGATAAGGGCGCCGGTGAACTGAAAACCAAGCGTGTAAAAGCGCGCGATCAGCCCGTACATCGCACCGATCGCGATCTCCGTGGCGATGAGGCCGACGACAGTGCCCTGATTCGCGCCGGAAATTTTCGGATAGATCGTATCCCACAACACCGGCAACAGGGCCATGGACACAGCCACACACAGCAACATGCGAATCTGCGGTGAAATGCGCGAGCTGGAAAAGCCCGGCATGGTCATGAAACAGGCGCCGATACGGCAGATGGCAAGGAACAACGCGATAATGGTTCCCTGCGGGTCGGTTATCATGAAATGGCGCCCAGGATCTTGATCTCCAGCCCCTTGGCAAGTTCCACATGCGAGAGAACCGGCAGGGTCGCGAAGAGTCGCTCGATAATCATGCGCACATAGGACCGCGTTTCCGGTGAGGTTACAAGCACAAAGGGCAGGCCGCGATCCATGAATTCACGGATAACTTTCGACGCCTGTTCGGAAAACTCCTCGAGATGGCGGGGGTCGATATCGAATTCGACGATTTCGCCCTTCTGGTCGCGCTTCAGCGCCTGATGGAAGACCATGTCCCACTTGTTACCGAGACGCAGGACGCGGAGTACGCCATTGTCGGCCAGATCACCGCAGAGCTGCTGCGACATGCGCACCCGCACATGTTCGACGATCTGTTCCGTCTTGCGCACATGCGGCGCAAGTTCGGCGACGGCTTCGAGAATGAGATGCAGGTTGCGGATCGACACACGTTCGGCAAGCAGCAGTTTCAGCACGGCCTGCAGACCGGAATAGGACATGTGCGACGAACAAATCTCGTCGGCGAGCTTCTTGTATTCGGGATCCAGCCTGTCGATGAGTATCTTGACGTCCTTGTAGGACAGAAGCTGCGGCAGATTGTTGCGAATGACTTCGCTCAGATGCGTCAGTACAACGGAGACGTTATCGATCGGATGGAAGCCTTCGCGCTTGAGATCCTCGGTGAAGGTTTCGAGGATCGATACGGCCGGCATGCCGAAAGCGGGTTCGCGGATTTCATCGCCCGGAATGCTCGGCTTGCGCCCTGCCCCTGTCACGACGAGAACATCTCCGACGCGCAGATTGCTCGATGCGATGGTCGTGCCGTGAACGCGGATCTGATAGGCCTTCTCCGGGATCATGATGTCGTCGGAAACCTTGATCTCCGGCACGACGAAACCGTATTGCGTTGCGAATTTCTTGCGCATCTTCCCGACGCGGAAAGCCAGTTCCTGATGCGCACCGAGAAGGCGGGTCGAAACCTGTTTGCCGAGCGCCAGTTCGATCTCGGCGGTTTTCAGAACCTGCTTGACCGAGTCTTTTTCCGCCTCTGTCGTCTGGAGAATCTTGCTCTCCTCCTCCTGGCGACGAAGCGCGCTTTCGGCTTCAGCCTGGCGCGGAATATACCAGCTGCCGAACGCCATGATGCCACCGAGGAACATGAAAGGCAGGAAGGGCAGGCCCGGAATAATGGCAAGCAGGCCCATCAACATGGCAGAAACCATCAATGCGCGCGGATAACCGCTGAGCTGATTGACGACCGCCTGATCCGTCGACCCCGCCGTGCCGCCACGCGACACAAGCAGGCCGGCTGCCAGCGATACAATGAGGGCCGGAATCTGCGAGACGATACCGTCACCGACGGAAAGCTTGACGAAAACATCGGCCGCTTCGCCGATCGGCATGCCGTGCCGGAAATAACCGATGATGATGCCGCCGAAAATATTGATGGCGGTGATGATGAGGCCTGCAATCGCATCGCCGCGGACGAATTTCGAGGCGCCGTCCATCGAGCCGAAGAAAGAGCTTTCCTCTTCCAGCTCGCGGCGGCGGCGCTGCGCCTCCTTCTCATCGATGATGCCGGCGGACAAGTCCGCATCGATCGACATCTGCTTGCCGGGAATAGCGTCGAGGGTAAAGCGTGCGCCGACTTCAGCGATACGCGTCGCACCCTTGGTGATGACGATGAAGTTGACGGTGATCAGGATCAGGAAGACGATCAGACCGATAACGAAATCGCCTGACATGACGAGACTGGAGAAGCCGGCGATTACACCGCCGGCCGCCGTCGGACCCTCATTGCCGTGGGAGAGGATGACGCGCGTCGTCGCGATGTTCAGCGACAGGCGGATCATGGTCGCGATCAGCAGCACCGTCGGGAATGACGAGAAATCCAGCGGCCGTTGGATCCAGAGCGCCACCATGAGGATGAGGACCGAAAGCGCGATGGAAAACGCCAGGCCGATATCCACCAGAACGACCGGAATGGGCAGGAACAGAACGCAGAGGATCGCCACGATGCCCAGTGCGAAGCCGATGTCACGCGTGCTCGGACTGACCTTGGGCAAGGAAATGACTGGTGGTTGCGCCATAAATTTCGTCCTGTCTCTTCATGAGAAGGGCGACGGAAAAGCCGCCGCACGGTTCGCGGCATCGTTTCGCGAAATCGCTCACGCAATTCGGCCCGATGCTTCAACCTATCCCTAGCCGCCGAAGCTTGCGCGAGGATGGCATCCTGGCCGGGTCGATATCAGAAGCCCGATTGCACGCGTGAAAAGACGAGATTGGAAAAAAGCGCTATCTGCGCGCCCACAAAGGGGGCGGCGACGCCGAGGACAATCATGATCGTGACGATCTTGGGAACAAATGTCAGCGTCATTTCCTGAACCTGCGTCAGGGCCTGAATGAAGGCGATGGCGACACCGACGATCATGGCGGCGAGAACCGCAGGACCGGCCGCGACGAGAACCGTCCACACTGCCGCCTGCATGATATCAAGCGCATCGGCCTCGTTCATCGTCGCATCCCTCGTTCCAGAAAGGCGGCATTATACCGCCTTATCAATATCAGGAACCAGCTGGCGTATCCGAATCGGTTCCGCTATCAGATTTATCCGTGATCGGACCGTTGGAGAAGGTCACACCGGCCTGCAGCAGCACCTTGTCACCAGCTTCGGTGATGGCAACGACGCCGTCTGAATAGACTTCGACTTCCTTCACCACGCCCGTGACGGTATCGTCGGCGCTCTTTACCGTCTTGCCGACCAGATCCGACGCACGGGTCAGTGCTTCGGCCTGCAGCATGCTCTTCAGATGGGTGTTCGTCTTGATGGTCTGCTCGACCTGCGAAAAGCTTGCAAGCTGCGACATCTGCTGACCAGCATCCATCGGGCTGGTCGGATCCTGGTTCTTCATCTGGGCGATGAGGAGCTTCAGGAAGCTGTCATAGTTCAGCGAGGCCGCGTTCTTGTCGTTGCTGCTCGCCCCGGCATTCGCCCAGGGGTTTGCCGCCGCCGCATTGACTGCATCTACCGCCATGGTGCGATCTCCTTGCGAATCTGTTCGATCGTTGCAGGGGTCATTTCCTGATTGTTGAGGATTTTCTCCTCGATCGGATAAAGGCCGCGGATGGCCTTCAGCGCTTCGAAAGCCTTGCCGGAGGCAACCAGCCCGTCGATGCGCTTGAGCTCCGCCAGGACCTCGTCATGCTGGAAGCAATTCAAGAGCATGCTCACGGACTTGCGGAACATGTTGGTGGACTGTTCGCGCCCCTCCGGATTGATAAGGATCATCTGCGCGATGAAATAAAGCTGTCTCAGCGGCGTGGTAGCCTGGTCGGGCTGCAATACGTGGTTCTCGAGCAGGAACGTGACATCGTTCAGGAATTCCAGCGCCACCTTGCGATCCACACGCAGAACTGCGCCGTTGATGAAAATCTTTTCGCCCGACTTCAGCGAAATTCGAAGTGTACTTTTCATTTCAGTCCATCCCTGATGATGGTTGTCACGTCAATTATGCCCTGGAAATTCGTCGACTGACGTTTCCGGATCAGTTCGCACTCTTTCAGTATCCAGATCGCGATCGAAATCAGATTGGCCCTCAGTTCCATGGCCAGTTGATTATCCGGCTGCTTGAGATCCTCAATGAAGCGGATCCAGACCCGTCGAGTGTAAAAAAGCGCTTCGATCGTGTGCCGCTGAGAAGAGGAGTCCTTCGCCTCCGCAAGCAGTTCGATCGATTTGGTCAACGCCTGTCGCTCGCGGTCTTTCGCGTTGGCGACACCATCCTCCATGATTTCGGCGTAGGAAAACTGGTACATTCATGTATCCTTTATCTGCCGCCACCCCTGTTCATCAGAGGTAGTTCACCAGACTCATTTTTTGCAGACGCGACGTGAGGCTGTATGCGATCTCGATCTGCTGCTGCAGCAGATCGAGACGGGTTTTCGCCTCGTAAGGATCGCTCCCCTCAATACCCAGCAGATGCGTTTCGATGATCTTCTTCTGGGCAGCCAGAGAGTCATTCGACTTTTTGACGCGCTCCTGCGAAAGGCCAAGACTGCTTGCCTGCTGGTTCAGCCCGCTGATCGCCTTGCCGATAGTCGTCACCGACTGGGTGGCGACCGCCTCGCGGACCGTGCTCGAAACATTATCCTTGAGGAAGGTCATCGCCGTGATTGCCGTCATCGCGAAGTAACGCATGCCCTGCGAATTGCTGTTGGTCGACGTTTCGACCACTTCGTTCTGGCTGATCCGGCTCGTCATGTTGGTATCGCTGGCGTTGGAACCGAACCTCGTCCAGAAATCGACATTCTGTCCCACAGCGAGACTGCTGTGCGGCGGGTTGGTTACAGTCGTCGTACCGTTGAATACGCCTTCCATATGCGTCATGAACGCGTTGACCTGATCTTTGGACAGGTCCGAGATACTCCCCACGGCCGGCGTCTGTGTCGCCATGAAATGGTTCAGTTCGGCGTCATAGGCGGCTTTCAACGGCGAACCGTCGGCGAAATAGTCCTGGACCGGCTTCACATCCGTATTCGTACCGGAAAACAGATACTCACCATCCACGGCCGTGTTGGCAAAGCTGGTGAAATTGTTGAAGGCGATCGTGATTTTCTGGTTGACGGTGGCAAGCGTGGGCTGCTCGCTGCTCGTATTCGGCACCAGAACATTGAGGATTTCCTGGGCGGCCTTTGCCATGCCGTCCAATGCGGTCTGCGACGATTCAAGACGCTGGGTGGCGAAGGAGTTGACCGTAACGAGCGAGGAAATCCGCTCCACGTCCCTGTTGAGATCAAGGCTGCGGGCCGTATTGGCACCCAGCGTCACACCAAGATCCGCGTGCTTGCCCGTGGTCAGCTCGGTATTGAGATTCGTCATCTCAAGCTGAGCCTTGAGGATGGTGCTGCGCATGCTGTTCTGCATCGCCAGCGATGAAATGAATGACGTTTTCATCCTTTACCTCACCATGTCCATCAAGGACTTGAGCATTTCATCAACGGTCGTCACCAGTTTCGTGGCCGCCTTGTAAGACTGCTCGATATCCATGAGCAGCGACAGCTCCTCGTCCAGGCTAACCGCCGTATTGTTCGAATAGGATGTCGCAGAGCGCTCATAAAGCGCGCTTTTCGCTTCGTTTGCCGAAGTCGCACCGGACCGTTCCTGTTCGAGCCAACCCATCGAGTTGGTGCCGTATTTCAGGATGCTGGTATTCGTATCGATACGTGTCGACGCGGCGAAATTCATGGGCGCGTCGAATGCGGTCACATAGCTGTCGATCAGAGCGGAAAACCCGGTTCCGCCCGTAGCTGCGGGATTGACTATATAAGCGGTACCGTTGATGCCGCCGTCGCGCAACAATTCCGGATTGCCACCTTGCGAAATAATTAACGCGGAGTTGACGGTAATGGTCGCAGCGAGCCCCGGGACGACGACGCCGGCGGGAGGAATCTCGCTCGTTGCGGTTGCCGTCGACCAGGTGAAAAGGCCGGGCTTCGCCGTCAGAGGCGGCGCAGGCGGCGCCGGCTGGGTAATCGGCTTTTCCGCAAACATCGTGATCAGGCCGCGCGCGATTTCGTCGAGCTGGCTCTGCATGGTCGGCGCAAGTTCATCGCGAACCTGCATCAAACCCTGAAGCGATCCTTCCGCCGTCGTGTTGCTGCCGCTGCCGGCCTTGAGCGCCACACCGTCCACATAAATCGCGTTGCCGGTGGTCGTCGCGTCGTAGCCCGGCTGCGCCTTGAAGGTTACCGGACGCGGCACGATCTCGAACAGCGTGGCGCCGTCGGTCGTGTAAAGCGCGACGTCATTATTCGGGCGGTTGACGACATTGATGCCGATGATGGACGAGATGTCCTTCAGCAAGGTCTCGCGCTGATCGAGTGCGTCACTCGGATCGCCGCCGATCGCCGTCTGCGCCTTGACCTCGTTATTGGCTTCCTCGAATTTCGCGAGCAGGCCGTTCAGCTTGTCGACCTGAAGGGAGATTTCTTTGTCGGCACGCAGACGCATCGCCTGCAATTCGGCAGACGCCTTGTTCAATGAGCTGGCGACATCCGCGGCGGACGTCACGGCCGTTGCGGCAAGAGCAGCATTGCTCGGCTTGGCGGCATAGCCGCTAAGGCTCTTGAGCAGTTCCTTCATGTAGGTGGACGGCGCGCTCTCGTAGTCGTTGCCGCCGAAAATGCTCTTCATCTCCTCGAGACCGGTCAGAACAGTGTTCTGCCCGGTGGCCAGCGAGGCGCTGGAAATCGTCTGCCTGAGAAGACTTTCATTCTGGGCACGGCCATTGGAGACGATACTCGCTCCGGCCATGGTCGTGCCGAGAATGGCGGTTCGCTTGACGTAGTTCGCATTGCCGACATTGGCAATGTTTTTCGAGGTAACGTCCGTCTGCTTACCTGTATTATTGAAAATCGACTGCGCAGTATTCATTGCTGACGTGAGCGACATTCATCTGTCCCCGTAGGAATTACTATCTCTTCAGATTGATCAGGACGTCCATCAAATCCGATCCAGTCTGGAAGACCTTCGAATTCGCGGTATAGATGCGCTGGGATTCAATCATGTCGGTGAGTTCGCTGGCGATATCGACGTTCGAGCCTTCCAGCGCGCCCTTCTGGACGTAACCAAAGCTGCCCGATTGCGGGAAGCCGATGGTAACGACACCGGACTCGTTGCTCGGAAGATAAACGTTGCCGTTCTGCGGGCTCAGGTTGTCGACGCTCGGCACGGTGGCCAGCGCCAGCTGGTAAATGTTGCGGCGGCCGCCATCCTGGTAAACTGCCGTCACTACGCCATCCTTGCCGATTTCGACATCCTTGATCTGGCTCGGACCGTTACCGTTCAGGATCGCCGTGCCGGGCGTGAACTTCGACGAAAACTGGGTCATGTCGGACAGGTCGATGTTGATCGCCTGCGCCACGCCGCTGTTGTTGTCGTCGATGGTGATGGATTTGGGAGACGTAGTCGTCAGCTTGTTGGTCGCAGGATCGAAGGTCAGCGTGACGCTTTCCTGCACAAGGGATGCCGGCGCAGTCGCCGTATAGGGGAAGCCACCATTGGTCGACTGATCCTGACGGTAGACCGCCACTTCCCAGGTGTTGTCACCAGTCTTGGTGTAATAGAAGTCGTAGAGCACCTTCGCGCCGCCGCTATCGAATGCGGTCAGCGAAGTCTTGTTGCCGAACTTCGCCGTTGCGGAGTTGGTGCTGGGGAGCGACGCCGCCGCTACGGCCGTATCGTCACGATTGAGGTTGGCCGGGAAGCTGCCCTGCGTGGAGGGCGATGCCGTCAGGCCGAAATTGTTGACGTTAATGGCTTCAAGACCTGTGAAGCCGTTAACGACGGCAGCCGGCGGGTTGGAACCGTAGGGGTAACCCATCAGCTGGAAGCCAGCGGCGTTTTCCAGATAGCCTTCCGAGTTTTTCACGAAAGAGCCGGCACGGGTGAGATAAGGCGTGCCTGCACCATCCTGGACAACGAAGAAACCGTTGCCCTGAATGGCAAGGTCAGTACCCGAGGTGGTGTAGGAGAGGTTGCCCTGCTCCGAAATGCTGTAGCGAACGTTGGACTGCACACCGCCGGAAGCGTAGCTGCCCGACGAGGAGGGCAGAACGAGCGACGAGAACGACGTCGATGCACGCTTGTAACCGGTGGTGCTTGCGTTGGCGATGTTGTCGCCAACGGTGCCCAGCTTGTTCGCCTGTGCATTCATGCCGGACACGCCGGTTCGCATAGTGCCGAAAATACTCATTCAAAAACCCTCGTGGTCATCTTTCAAGGAGAAGGTAAAGCGTTTGGCTTGCGTGAAGCTGTCTGAAATACCGCGTTTGAAAAAGACCACGCGGGTCAATGAAAATCATTGCCAATCAATGCTGTAGCCGAGGAACCGCTTGGAATCGACCGGGTCGTAGCCAAGTTTCTTGCGCAGCTTCTTGCGCAGCTTGCTGATGTGGCTTTCGACGACGTTTTCTTCGACGTCATCATCGAAGATGCCGTAGATGGCATTGAAAATCTGCGCCTTGGAAACGCGGCGTCCGCGATTGGCGATCAAATATTCAAGAATGCGGCGCTCGCGGCGCGGCAGGGGAAATACCTCGCCGCCCACTTCCGGGTCGCGTCCATCGGAGAAGACCCGGATCGGACCGGCGTCGGTGAAATTCGAAATGACCTGCAGCCGGCGGCGAATAGCCGCCGCACGTGCGAGGATTTCCCGAGGGTGAACGGGCTTGCGCACGACATCATCGACGCCGCTGTCGAACAGCGCGAGTGTCGCTTCCAGCGAGGGCTGGTCGCTCACCGCGATGACAGGCGCCGTCGTGCGATCCCTGATCGCCTTTGGCAAGGAGAAGCTCCGGTCGCCCTGGCCGATCAGGAAGGCTTCCACAGCCGCAAGATCGCTTTCCGCCGCCGTCGAGACCCATTCCCCGAATTCGACCGGATCGAACCCGGTCGAGGGAATGCCCTCACGCCCAAATAGAGATGTATAGCCGTCTTTAACGAGCTCGCGCTCATCAACCACTACGATCATTCGTCCGCCTCCGAATCAGTGTGGTGTTTTCCAATGAGGCATTGGTACGAATCGGGGGATTCAGCGACAACTGTAGGAAATCATCGATAGTTATTAATAATTGATTAACCATTTTGTGCCGATTTGATCTATATATAGTGGGTATTAACCATATATGGCACAAAATTTTTGTGTAAAAATTTCCGAAATCGCTAAAAAACGCTTGAAACGCCTTTTTTCGGGCTTTGTCTCGCCACATTTCCGATAACGAGTCCCAACCCCTGATAAAGCAATTTCAGGTTGTTATCCTTCGCAGAAATTTTTAGCGTTGGGCGTCCATTTCCCGTAGCCAGTCGCCACCAGATTGGCGATGACCCGGCAGACATATTTCTTCTGGGCCGGGTCATTATTGGGCCCTGCGTGATAGCGGGCAACCGCCATCGTCCAGGTCTCGTGCCTGTTGTGGAGGTTACGCAGGAACATGGCGGCATATTCGACATTGCGACGCGGATCGAACATTTCGCGCGCAGATGTGAAATTCTCGCCGTGGAAATAATGATTTATCTGCATGCATCCGAGGTCGATCAGCTTGGCGCCATTGCGTTTGGCAGCCTCAAAAGTCATCAAGGCCTCTTCGGTAGAGGCCGCAAATACCGGTTTTCCTTCGATATTCATGGCGTTGGGGTCGAGCCGCCCCTTGCGGCCAGTCTCCGTCAGGCCCACTGAATAGAGAATTCCCTCCGGCACGCCGTACTTGCGTGCCGCAGACTGGATCTCTCTTTCACACACGCCTGACGTTGCCGAGGCCGATGCGTTTTCAGAGATAGACGCCATTGTCAGCAGAAGTGCGGGCAGAGCCAAGAGCGCCGTGCATGCCTTCATTATGCACCCCCAAATTATCGCCATTGCCTTGCCGGCCGTCTCGTGCACCGGACTCGTCACGGTTGCGGCCCGCAGCCGCCTGCTGGCCCTGCTGCTGCGCCTGCTGATTTTGCTGATTGTTGGCTTGTGTGCCCGTTTGGTCACTCTTATCGGAAGAAGCGATGCTGATTGTGATGTTATCGACCGTCAGACCCTGCGCCTTGAGACCATCAAGGATGCTCTTGCTGTCTTCCTGGAGCTTTTTATAGGCCGCGACGCTCTCCACAGTCATGTGCACGGCGAGTTCGTCACCGGCAAGACGCAGTGACATCGTCACCGATCCAAGCTCGATCGGCGTCATATGCAGCTTCAGCGTATGCACGACCTTGCCGGTGCTGCTCTGGGCGGCTGCGTTGGACAGCGCTGAACCGGGCTGCATGGCGCTGACCCATTCCGGATCATTGGCGATCAGGCCGGTCAGAGCCGAGGCATTGGAGGAGGGCGCCAGACCGATGAAGCGCCGGGAATCGAGAACCGTTATGGTGTCGGCCGCCTTGCCGCTGCTTTCCCGCGTGTCGAACTCCACGCGGCCTTCGCGCTGAACCGTGCTCATATCGAGAGCGCGGGCTGCACCCGAACGCGGAGACGCGAAGCGGAATGACGAGGCATCGCCTTCGTTTTCCGAAGCCGAACCCGCCGCATCATTGGCAGCTGCAACCCCAGTCGGCATGTCCTTGGCCGGATGTTCAGCCTTGCTGCGGACAGGTTCAGCCCTGTCGGACTTGACCGTGTCGGTCTTGCCGGCAATTGCCTGCGCAATTTCCTCCAGCGGCGTCTTGGCCGTGGCCATTGCCCCGGCGCTGGCCGTAACCAGCTGCAGTTCGGCGAGCTTCGGATCGAGAGTATCCGTTATCGCCTCGGCATCCTTATCCGCCTCATCCTTGAGCTTCTTGCCAGGCTTGCCGTCCCCCAATTGTGCCCGCGAGGATTTGACCGCGTTCTGGAACTCGGCAGCTGTGTCGTGAACTCGACCGTCCCCGGCATGCTCGTTGACGATGACATTCAGGAAGGCTGCAGGCCGTTTGACCGGGACATCCATCTTTTCCCCTTCGCCGTCGGCCTGTCCGTGCTGTTGCCCTGCTGAACCAGAATCGTCCGACCGCGAATGCGGCGCCTGCGGCGGTCGCTCGTCACGAACCGTGGAAAGGGCATCGCCAAAGCTGCCGCCTCTCGCCTCGTCACGTGCGGCAGCACTGCCTGCGCGCGGATCGGACGGTGGCGCATTCGTTAGCGCATTGATGGTTGCGTCGATCATGGTGCCCCCTCGCCTTTCTTCAACAGGCTGTCGATTTCATCGAGCTTGCTGCGGCCGCTTGTCACGAGCTGCCGGACATTCTCACCGCCATCGTCGGCCTTGTGGGTTTCAACCCGCCATATGCTTTTTTCCCCGCCAGGCACCGCATCATTTTTGGCTGCGTTCTGCCTGACGCCCTGCGCCGCCGCGTCGACATCAGCACCTGATAGCGAGGGAGGACGAACCACCTGTTCGGCGATCGCCCTTGCGGCATCTCTGAGGGCCCTGTCCCGGTCCGAAAGCTGCGTTTCGGGAATTTGTCCGATCGTCTCGATCGCGCTCACCACATCGGGTGTTCCAATGTTGGAAAGGCTTTCGTAGAGATTGGCCTGCGCTTCCGGTTGATCCGGCGCGGCGGACGACAGCGTCTTCGCTTTAAGCGCCGCCATGCGGGCCAGCGAATCCTTGCCGCTGATCGCCGCAAGACGCGAAAGACGCAGATAGGCTTCCTTCTGCCTTTCCGCATCCATCATCGCGAAGGTCTCCACTATCGCGTCTTCGCCGAGGGAATCAGAGCGTTTGACCACCAGCGAGACCAGAAGATCCGCGAACTGGCTTGCATAGGGCGAATGCAGGAACCGCCGCGCGTAACGCTGTGCGTATTCGACGCCGCGTTTTGCATCGCCGTCTTCAACCGCAATGGCGAGCGAGCGGCGCAATGCCGCCTCCTCAACGATTGTCCCTGGTGCTTCAAGCCGGGCAATGTCGTAAAAGCCGAGCGCGGCCAGAGGATCGCGCGGGATCGTGACATTGCCACCGATCAGCGCCAGATAAGCGCCTATCCGCGTGCCGCGATATTCAGGCACCATCGCCGCGATGCTCTGCGCCACCAGCGTCCCCTTGCCCGACAAATACTTGCGCAGGATATCGGCAACGCGACTGTCGAAATTACCGTCCACATCGCGCGCGACCAGCAATTCAAGCGTGGCGGGATTGCCGCCGCTCATCGCATAAATCAGCGCCGCATCGACATTGCGTGGGTCCTTGAAGATCGCCGAGGGCGCGCTTTTCAGCCGCTCGTCAATGGTCTGGAGCAGGAACCGCTGCATTTCCGTTGCCGAATGGTCTCCCTTGGCAACCGAATCCTGCACGAATTGCAGGGAGCGCAGCATGGCATAGGGCATGAGATTGTCTTGCGACTGCGAAAACGCCTTGAATGGTCCGGCACCGAGACCACAAAGCGTCGCCGCAAGAAGAAGCCAGCGTTTCGAGGTTTTCGTCACACTCACCCCCGATCAGCCTCAAGCAGGATTTCGATACGGCGGTTGGCATCCGCCAGGGGATCTGCCGGGACCTGTAATCTGCGGTCCGCAAACCCGGAAACCTGCTTTACCCGCTCTTCCGACAGGCCGCCGCGCACCAGCATGTAATAGGCGCTGTGTGCGCGGTCCATGGAGAGGCGCCAATTGTCGTTGGCCTCGCCCTTGAACTGCCGCCCATCCGTATGGCCGCGGATTACCACGCTGCCACCGCGCTCCTGAAGCAGTTTGCCGATCTTTTCCATGGCGAGAACCATTTCGCGCCGGGGAACGGCCGATCCGATATTGAACATCGGTGTTTCCGTCTGGTCGGAAATGGTCAGCAGCAATCCGCCTTCCGCAGGCGTCACGACCAGCCCTTCCGAGAGCCTGCCGGTTACGCCGGATATCTGTTTCTCGATTTCTTCGCGCAGCGTATCGGCCTTTTCCCATTCAGCATCGCTCGCCTTTTGCTGAACATCCTTCGCCTCTTGCTGCTGCTCGGGCCTGGGCCGTACAAGCGCTGCCTGCTCGGCGGCATCCGGCCGTTGCTGCGGCACAACCGCGGCGACGTCCATGGGCCTGCCATCTTGCGCCTTGTCTTCCGGCGCCTGAGACGATTTAACCGCAACGGCCTGAGCGCTGTCGGCAGCATTCTCCTGCTTGTTTTCGGCGGCCTGCTGCTCAACCGGTTTTTGTTGCTGATCGGCGCGGGTGATTTTCACCTGCTGCGTCCAGAAATCAGGATCGAAGGGATCGCGATAGGCCTCGCCGCCGCTTGCGCCGGTTGCAGGACCGGAATCGGCAGCACCGCCCTCGCCCTTGGCGCTGACATTGGCCTGCTGCCCGACCTGCTGGGCGATTTCCGCCAGCACGGAATAGGGATTTTCGAAAAAGTCCGCTTCGGAGAAATTCGACTGCTCACCTGTCTGGGACGTCAGGTCTTCGCCCGTCGCCGCGGCGGATCCCTTGGTCACTTTCTCTGCCTGAATGTTGGACTGGTCCTTTTTCTGGACGCCCTCTTCCTTGTCCACGGGCTTTTCCAGCCCCTTGGACGAGGGTTTCTCATCGGACAGTTTTATCGGATTGAAATAGCTCGCAACCGAGGCCTTGGTTTCCTCATTGGCGGCATTGACCAGCCACATGACGAGGAAGAACGCCATCATCGCCGTCATGAAGTCGGCGTAGGCGATCTTCCACGCACCACCATGCGCACCGTCGTGGCCACCTTTATGGCGCTTGACGATGATGATCTCGTTTTTGCCGTGGTGATGGTTTTCGCCTTCACTCATTTCATCACCTTGCGAAGACTGGAGGCCCAGGCGGACATGCGCGTCACGAAGACGCTCTCACCCAGCTCGACTGAAAGATCGATATCGGCGGTCTCGGTAAACTTCATCGTCTCTTCTTCAAAGCCGGGCTGGGTCTTCAACTGCTCGAACAAATCCTTCGGACCTTTCACGACAAGCGTGACGGCGTCACCATCCGGCATGGAAGCGCGCACCACATCCGCCAGCGCCGAGACTGCTTTAAGCGACAGTTCTTCCGTCAAAACCGGAGCAAGGATTGCGGCGGTCTGTTCGCTGAGGGTGGCGGCAATCGCATCAATGCCCTCTCGCAGCCCGCGCGACAGAAAGACCGCGATTTCCTCGAGATAGGCGGATCGCAGCGCCTCCAGCTCAGCCGAATGGGCGGCCAGCAGCTCGTCGCGTTCCGCCTGCATCTTTTCGGTGATTTCGCGTGTCGCATCCTCATGGCCACGGGCGTAAGCGGCCTGCCTTTCACTCTCCACGTCGACGGATTCGAATTCATCGAAACCGGATGCAGCGTCGGCAAATGGCGAAACGCCATCGGTATCCGCCAGGGGATCGCCGAAGGCCAGTCCTGCCGGCTGAGCGTCACCGAAGTCCTTCAGATATCTTGCGATGGAGGTGGTCATGCACGCCCCCGGCAAAACAGGGGACGAGACATGTTTCGCTGCCTGCGATCTGGAACGTTCTGTCGCATTTCCGGGCGGAAAACCGGGGTCCGCTTTTCCTGGAAATGCTCTAAGCCGTTTGGCGGCACCACCGTCATCCTTGCTACCCTGCCCGTCTCTTCCATGATTGCCGGAGGACCGCGCCATGCGATCCGCCCCATATTGCCCCGACGTTAGGTGTTCAAACTTGTGCGAGGATGAAGGCGGAACTGTTCAGCACGTCTGCGCCACGTTTCCGCGCATGCCCATGCGAGGAAGCTCCATTACTTGAAGAGCTGGAGAATATTTTCCGCGTTGGCGTTGGCGATGGAGAGTGACTGGATACCGAGCTGCTGCTGTGTCTGGAGCGCCTTCAGCTTGGTCGATTCCTCGTTCATGTCAGCATCGACAAGACGACCGATGCCCTTGTCGATCACGTCCATCAGGCTCGACACGAAGTTCTCCTGCATGTCGATGCGGCTCTGCAGCGAGCCCAGGCTGGACGCCGCGCTGGTCATCGCTTCGAGCTGGCCGTCGACAAAGGACATCATCGCATCCAGCACGTCGGCTTCGGTATATTGCTCTCCCGTCATGGTTCCCATTTTCTGGGCGAGATCGGTGAGCTTGTTGATGTCGAGCGTGGAGACGGAGATTCCGAGTTTACGACCGTCGGGGTCAATTGCCGCAGTGACATCGTAATACCAGTTGGTGCTCGGCGATGTCGTGGTCGCGACGGGGGTCGTGCTGTCGGTCGCCGGAGCGCCTGCCGCTGCCGGATCGGTGGAGGTGAGCTTTACCCACACACCATCACCGATCTTCAAATAACCCTCCGTATTGGCGACATTGGTATAGATGCCGGTCGCCTTGACGGAAAAACCTGCTAGTGCCGCCACTTCGCTATCCTTTAGCGTCGGAACGACATAATCCTTGTCGGTGACGGTGGGAGCGGCGGGTGCCGCGGGCGTATCGGTCGTGCGCATCGTCACGATCGTCTCGTTCTTGCGCAGGAATCGCGCTTCCGTATCGAGAATGCCGAACTTGCCGCCGCTCAGATCGAAAAGCACCGTGCTCGAATCGAGTGAATAATCGACCGTCGTCACCCCGACTGCGCCTGCGGCGGTGCGGGTAAATGAAGCGACGATCTTCTTGATGACCGGCTCTTCCGCGGGCGGCGTCTTGCCGTCGCCGATCTTAGCCTGGAGCCAGTTTTCGCCGGAGAAAGACGCCGATTCGGAGATGCTCTTCAGCTGATCCTGAAGCTGCTTGATTTCTTCCTGGATCTTCGTCCGGTTGCTGCCCACACCATAAGCGGCAACCAGCTTCGCCTTCAGCGATTTGACCGTCTCAATAGCACTTTCCACGGCTTCGAAGGCGGTGTCCACCTTGGCGGCGCCGAGACCAAGTGCGTCCTGCACGGCCGAAAGCGCCGCATTGTCCGAGCGCATGGTCGTGGAGATAGACCAATAGGCCGCGTTATCCGCTGCCGTCTCGACGCGGTAACCGGAGGAGACGCGCGCCTGCGTGGTCTCGAGGTTCTTGTCGATCATGCGCAAGGTTTGCAGCGCGGCCATTGCCGCCGCATTGGTCATAATGCTGGTCATGGGTTCCACCCAATTCAAAATGTAAGAAATAATCCGGCGCTGCGCCGGAAACGAGCAGAGGCATCATGCGCATCGGCGGTGGTTGAAATGATCCACCGCGACCTGCCGTTCGTTAACAAATCGTTAATTCGATAGGTACCAAACAACAACGCTGATTTGCAAGGCGTTCCTCGCTTTCCCATAACGGTTTTGCGCGCGGTGGCAGGCTTCGGGCAAGGTCGGGTGAAAAAGCGATCAGGCAAAACCGTCGCGACCGCCGTTTCGGCAGTCGCAACCGGTCATCGGCTGGATATTCGGCGGATGGTTCAGGCCGCTTCGCCCTGGTGGGTCGAAACGAATCGGGCGGCCATCAGGCTATGGCGGAGGAACTCGGTGTTTTCGTCCGGATTTTCCGAAGGGTTCTGAAACGACACATGATTGATTTCGACCGCCGCATGTTCATTGGCCAAGATCAATTGTGCATAGACCGTGGCGCCGATCGGTTTGATTTCGAGATCGAGAACGATCTCCGGCGCGCCTTCCCATTCGAGTTTATATTCACCGCCGGCGCCGAAATTGATCGTACCGGGATGATAATAAAGCTCCGCAGCCGATGACACGAGATCGGCAATGCTGCCGTAGCACTCGAATCTGAGCAGCGAAATCAGGTCGGCCGGGTCTAGCAATCGTAGTTCTGTAGCGATCGGGTTGATCGCCTCTGCGACGATCATTTCCCGCTGTTCAGAATAGGCGGATTTTTTCATTGGTCTTATTGAACCCGTATTTTCGATGACTTCATGGCGTAAACCCGATGAACAAGCTCAGCCACAGCCTTATAAAAGGCTGGTGGAATCACACTATCGATCGAGACTTGCGCAAACATGGAGCGCGCAAGCGGCGGGTCCTCAAAAACGGGGATATTATTTTCTTCCGCAATCTCGCGGATTTTCAATGCGATAAGGTCCTGGCCCTTGGCAACGACAACAGGCGCGTCGCTTTCTTCACGCACGTAACGCAACGCCACCGCAAAGTGTGTCGGGTTGGCGATGACGAGGGTCGCGCGAGGCACGTTGTTGATCATGCGGCGGCGGGCACGGTCGCGGGCAATCGATCGCTGACGGGATTTGACGACCGGGTCGCCCTGCGACTGCTTGTATTCTTCCTTTACCTCATGCTTCGTCATTTTCAGCTGGGTGAACCAGTGATGGCGCGTCCATAAAACGTCCACGGCGGCAAGCAATGCGGTCGAAAGCAGGATTACGATCATCATCTTTTTGACGATCTCGACGACCCGGACAAAAATAACCTGCGGATCGGAAAACATCAGATCGATGAGGCTGTAGAACTCGCCGCGCAGAGCGAAGAACATGATGGTCGAGACGATCATGATCTTGAAAACGGACTTTCCGAATTCCACGAAACCCTGCTTGCTATAGATGCGCGTGAAACCCTTGGCGGGCGATACGCGGGACCATTGCGGGCGCACCCGTTCCAGCACCGGCGACGGCAGGTTCTGGAAAAACGAAGAGGCGAGGCCGAAGACGATGAACATGATCATGGCCGGCATGAGCAGATAGGCCATGGACGTGCCGAGGAAGTACAAAAGCGACAAGGCGTCTGGCCTGGTGCTGAGGTCCCATTGTTCGGGCTGGCCGAACAGGTCCTTCAGCGTCTCGCCGATGCGGCTGGCACCGTCGGGCAGAAAGAAAACGAGATAACAGTAAAAGGCCAGTGACGACGCAAAGATCGGCACTTCACGGGAAAAGGGCAGATTGCCCTTTTCCGCCGCATCACGGAGTTTTTTCTCCGTTGGGGCTTCTGTTTTACTGTCCTTGTCCTGATCGTCTGCCAAGGCACGTTCCCGGGATAAAAAAAGGCCCGCCGATCCCGGCAGGCCGTCGTCCCGAAACTAGCGCCGGCGGCTGGCCACCGCAATGGCCGCCTGCAGCAGATGGGCCGGTTATCAACCGGCTTCCACTCAGGCCGCAGCCGATTGTTCTTCCGCGGCAGCGTCCTTCAGCTGAATCTGGCCGGAATTGGCCAGCCGGATCGCCTCCTGCGCAACGGCACGGCGGGCAATCGCCACTTCGCGGGTGTTGATCGAGGCCTGCGGCACCGCAAGGTCCGATTCGATCATGCGGCGCTGGCGCGGGCTGATGCTGGAAAGCACACATTCCTTGATTTCCATCGTGGCGCCGCGCAGCGCCATCGTCAGAACATCGGCCGACACATCGTTCAGCAGCATGACGCGGCTGCGCTGCGGCATAAACATGAGGTCGTCGAAGAGGAAGATCTTCGGCTTGACCTTGTTTGCGGCTTCCTTGCTGAGCGTCTCGAGCGAGCTGAGCAACGTATCGACCTGCGGCTTGTCCAGTTCGTTCATCAGGTCGGCAACCTTCGTGGAACCGCCGGCATTGCGCTCGGCTTCGATTTCGTTGATGAGGTTGACCACACGCTTCTCGATGATCTGGGCGGCCGTCGGGCTCACCTCCTTCATGTTCACCGTGCGGTTCATGATATCGGCGCGCTGCTCTTCCGGAATGGTCAAAAGAACCTTGGCACCGAAGGACGAGGGCAGCATGGAGAGAATATAGGCAATGGTCTGCGGATGTTCGCGCAGCAGGAACTTGCCGACGAATTCCGGCTCTGCTTCCTGCAGGCGGTCCCACATCGATGCTTCATAGGCCTGGAACGCTGCGCGGCGGCCGAGAAGGCTGTCCACTTCTTCAGGGGTCAGACCTTCTTCGAGAATGCTCTCGATTGCCTTGGCATTGTCCATCAGACCCGTTCCTTCGGTGAACAGGTCCTCGAACTCGGCCACGATCTGCGCAAGTTCATCGGGAGGAATGACGCGAAGGGTCTGGGCCGAGGAAATGATCATCTGCAATTCGTGCTGCGTGAAAAACTTCAGCAGCTTGCCGGCGACGCCCTTGCCCATGGCAAGAAGCACCGCGGCCGCCTTGTCGGCCTGAGACAACGGCTTGCCCGCAATTGGGTTACCGAAATCTTCAAAGTCCATCATGGTCTTTCCTCTCCGTCCCCACAGGGATCAGGCTTTCTTCGTACTCAGTACTTCAATCAATTTTACGCCGAAGCGCGTATCGTCGTCTTCCAGAACCGTTATTTCACCGCGCGCAATACGGCGGCCATTCACCATGATCTCGACCGGCTCGCCGATCTTGCGGTCGAGTGCTATCGTCGCGCCCTCCTCCAGGCTCATCAGCCCCGAGACGAGCATTCGGCTGGTGCCGAGAACGATCTGGACATCGATCGGGATATCCATGATCAGGTCGATGTTTTCGGACAGGCCGCTGCCCAGCGGTGCCTTTACGCCCGCAACCTGCGGGGCGGCGGCAAAATCGTCCATCGCAAAATCGGCCGCTCCGCCACCGAAGGCGGAAAGGTCGGTATCCGTAGAAACCTCGTCCGTACTTCCAAAATCGCCGAAGTCGCCAAAATCGGAGAGCGAGCCTTCCGCATCCGTCTTGAGGACGCCACGCAGATCGCCGATAGCCTGGTCGAGGTCGCCGCCGTCTTCAAACGACGGCAACGCCGCATCATCGGTCACAGGTGTTTTCTTCGTAGCCATGCGCTGATTATTCCCTTTGAAACTTGCGTCAGCCTGCCCAAACCCAAAAAGGTCGGGCAGGATTTTAACCCATCAAATGTCGTAAGATCTCGTCGTCCGTGCTGACATTGTTCTTTACCCGAACCATGTAGCGGTCGCCTGACTTGCCGAATTCGCAATTATAGAGCTTGGAACCGTTAGCACTGACCTCAACGCCGATATCGTCCTGGTTGAGGGCCTGAAACGGAATGACATCGCCGGCCACCAGCTTCGAAATCGTACGGAGTGTCAGCGTTTCGAGCTTGATGCGCGCCTCAAGCGTGACCTGCGATCTCTTCACCTGTTCCGAGATCATCTCCATCCACTCTTCCTGCTTCTTCAGCGCCTGCGCTGAAGCCTTGGGAGCGACGATGGATGTCTTGAGCAACGGACGCTGCGGTATGATCAGCGAGAATTCCGACGACACTTTGCCAATGTCGATTTTCATGCGGATGTTAACGCCGTAGAGGCCCGCAATCATCTCGTCGAAGGCACTTTTGCCATTGGAATTGAACGGCGGCTCGATAGCCGCTTCAAAACCGCCCGGCGCATTGACTCCGGAACGGAGCACGCCGCCGATACGTCCTAGGACCATGGCAGCCAGATCGAGCTCGATATGGGAAAGACTGCGCTCATCGGGTTCGCCGATGCTGTCCGGTGCTGCACCGAGCATGCGCTCCATGAGCGCGATGACGAAGCCATTGCCGACCGTCATCATGAAGTTCGGGCACCAGTTGCGCAGGGAACAATCGGCCACCGCGACATTCTGCCCGACATTGGCGATCAGGTCGGTCATGAGCCCCGATTCGGAGCCGATATATTCGACGTCTATCGCAATGCCGGTCTCGCTGTGAAAAATATCCGGCAGGAATTCGCTGTAGAGGTGGCCGATATCGGAACCGATCTTCGCGATCGTCCTGCGGTCGGAAAGCCCGCCGGTGAGTTTCGCGAGCAAGGCGGTGTCGATGGCGGGAGCTTTTTGCGCTGCAGCTTTTGCCATGGTCATGCCGCCTTGTTCTCGCCGCCGGGATTCATCATCTCCTGCTCGACGGCGTCGATGGACGGCCGCTCGTAGTTGGAGATGGTCTTGCGGCCATATTCAAGCGCGACCTGCGGCACCGAACCGTTCATGTAGGCGATCAGCGTCTGCTTGACGATGATGTAGAGGCGATGCTGCTTGGTGCGGACGATCTTGACCTGCGAGGCGAGCGGATTGCAGATCGAATAGGACAGGATGATACCGAGCATGGTGCCGACCAGCGCGGCGCCGATGAGGCCGCCCAGCACTTCAGGCGATTCATTGATCTTGCCCATCGCCTTGATGACGCCGAGAACCGCTGCGACGATACCGATGGCAGGGAAGGAATCGCCCATGGTGGTGATCGCGTGGTAAGGCTTCAGCTTGTCGTGGAGGATGGTCTCGATTTCTTCATCCATCAGCGCCTCGATTTCGTGGCTGCGGGCATTGCCGATGATGATGAGGCGGACATAGTCACAAATGAACGAGGTCAGTTCCTTGTTCTTCAGAACCGATGGCGCGCTCTGGAAGATCGAGGATTCCTCGGGATTGTCGATATGGGCCTCGATCTCGTTGCGCGATTTCGTGCGCAGGTCTCGCATCAGCGAATAAAGCACGCCGAGCACGTCGAGATAGTTGCGCTCCTTCGGAACCGAGTGCTTGAAGGCCTCGCCGAGCGCCTTGCCCGAATCCTTCACGACCTTCATCGGGTTCGCCATGATGAAGCCGCCGAGACCGGCGCCGCCGATGATCATCAATTCGAACGGCTGAATCAGCACGTCCAGATGACCGCCCATCGCCATGTAGCCGCCGATGATGCAGCCGAAGGTGATTATAAGTCCAATTACAATATTCATTGATCGACCACGCCCGAACAGTGTTCCATGCCGCCATGTCTAAAAAATGTGGCTTGCGTGAACCTGTCCGCAAAGCCTCTCCGCGCTTCAGCCTCCAGCCAGTTTCGCACAAGCAAGCCGCGGCACTATGCCGGCAAAGGCGGACGTGCGCCTTGAGATGGGGATCAAACGAGAGCGGCGGTTCAGTGACTTCCACCTACACCAGCTACAGACTGATCAGTCAGGATATCGGCAAGTCGCTTGAGCGGGTGTCGAAGCAGCCGGACGTGGCGCGCGAGACCGAATATTACCGCGCAAAGATCGGCGACGTGAAATCCATAGACGATTTCATGGCGGATACCCGCCTTTACAATTACGCGCTCAAGGCGCACGGGCTCGAGGACATGGCCTATGCGAAAGCCTTCATCCGCAAGGTCCTGACAGAAGGCGCGACCGACAAGAATGCCTTCGCCAACAAGCTTTCCGACAGCCGTTATGCGGATTTCGCGAAATCGCTGAATTTCGCGGATCTGGGTGCGGCGGCGACTTCGGTCGATGCAGCCCAGTCGGGCGTCATTACCAAATACACCCGGCAGACGCTGGAACAGGAAGCGGGCGACGACAATAACGGTGTTCGTCTCGCCCTTTATTTCGAGCGCAAGGCGCCGACGATCAAATCCGGCCTCGACTTTCTGGCCGACGATGCGCTCGCGCAGGTGTTTCGCACGGCCTATAACCTGCCCGACGAATTCGCCGGGGCAGATGTCGAGAAACAGGCCGCCCTCATCGAAAAAACGATAGATGTCAAGGACCTGCAGGATCCTGAAAAGGTCGGCAAGCTGCTCGAGCGCTTCACCATCATGTGGGAAATGCAAAACCCCTCGACGACCTACGATCCCCTCGCCGTCTTCGGCTCCTCCAGCGGCTACGGTATCTCCGCCGATCTGCTGATATCCATCAACTCCCTGAAACTCGGAGGCAAATGATATGCAATCCGGACTATACGTCGCCTTGTCCTCGCAGATCGCGCTGGAGCGTCGTCTTACCACCATTTCCGACAATATGGCGAATGTGAACACGGTCGGCTTCCGCGGTTCCGAAGTGAAATTCGACGAAATGGTCGCCAAGAACCATAATGACATGAATGCCAAGATCGCCTTCGTGTCCCAGGGCAACGACTATCTCTCCACGCGCCAGGGCGCTTTCGAGCAGACCGGCAATTCCTTCGATTTCGCCATCAAGGGCGATGCCTGGTTCTCGCTGGATACGCCCGACGGTCAGATTCTGACCCGTGACGGCCGCTTCACCATGCGGCCGGACGGCGCGCTCATTTCCTCCAGCGGTTACCCGGTCCTCGACGCCGGCGGCGGCCCGATCCAGCTCAATCCGAATGGCGGCCCGATTACCGTGGGTCTTGACGGAGCCATCAGGCAGAACGAAAACATCGTCGCCACGCTTGGCATCTTCCAGGCGGATTTTTCGCAAGGTTTCCTGCGCCACCCCAATAGCGGCGTGAAGCCCGTGGCTCAGCCGGTCCCCGTCGTCAACAATCACGAGGTCGGCGTCGTTCAGGGTTATCTCGAACAGTCGAACGTCAACGGGATTTCCCAGATGACGCAGCTCATCCAGGTCAACCGTGCCTTCGAAAGCATCTCCTCTCTGATGCGCGATACCGAATCGACCTTCGGTGAGGGCATCAAGACGCTTGGTGGCGCGCGCTGAGGAGCTGACCGATGACAATGCCGGTATCCATGCTTTCGGCTGAAGCCATTTCACCGAAGCTCGCCCAACTTGCCGGCCTTGCCGGACATTATGCCGATCCGGAATTTTCGGTGGCGCCGGGCGGCCACGTTCGCACCATCGCAGCCGGGCACTATACCGTGTCCGGCCTGTCCCGGCATGTGCGGCTTGGCGAGTTTGTTGCCCATCGCAGCCCGACCGGCATCCATCTCGGCGAAGTGGTGCGCGTTGAGCCGGATATCTGCTACGTGTGCCCTATCGAGCCGGGCGAACCGATCGGCATTCACGATACCGTCATCCGCAAGGGCGCCTTCCGTGTCGCGCCTGATGATAGCTGGTGCGGACGCACCATCAATGCGCTTGGTGAACCTATCGACGGCCAGGGACCGCTTGCCGCGGGCCTTGGACGCCGTTCGATTTCCAACAATGCGCCACCCTCAATGACCCGCAAGAGGGTGGAGACCCCGTTCAAGACCGGGGTGCGGGCAATCGATATTTTTTCGCCGCTGTGTCTCGGCCAGCGCCTTGGCATTTTCGCCGGCTCGGGCGTCGGCAAATCCACGCTGCTGTCCATGCTTGCAAAGGCTGACGCCTTCGACAAGGTGGTGATTGCACTGGTCGGCGAGCGCGGACGTGAAGTGCGCGAATTCATCGAAGACACGATGGGCGAGAACATGAGCAAGTCCATCGCCGTTGTCGCGACGAGCGATGAAAGCCCGATGCTGCGCAAGATGGCGCCACTTTCCGCCGTCACCATTGCAGAGCATTTCCGCGATCAGGGCGACAATGTCCTCCTCATCATTGACAGCGTGACGCGATTTGCCCATGCGATCCGCGAAGTGGCCGTTGCTTCGGGTGAACCGCCGGTGGCGCGCGGTTACCCCGCCTCCGTCTTCACCGAGCTGCCGCGTCTTCTGGAGCGGGCGGGACCGGGCGCCGAAGGCACCGGCACCATCACCGCCATCGTTTCCATTCTGGTGGATGGAGACAATCATAACGATCCGATCGCCGATTCGACCCGCGGTATTCTCGATGGTCACATTGTGCTCGACCGCAGCCTTGCAGAAGAAGGCCGCTACCCGCCGATCAATCCGCTCGCCTCGATCTCGCGTCTCGCCAAGAAAGCATGGACGCCGGATCAGGAAAAGCTGGTCTCGCGCCTCAAGGCGCTGGTGCATCGCTTCGAGGAAACGCGGGATCTTCGCCTCATCGGCGGTTACCGGCCGGGCACCGACCCAGACCTCGACATGGCGGTGAAGCAGGTTCCGATCATCTATGAAACGCTGAAACAGCTGCCGAACGAACCGGCGGCACAGGATGCCTATGCTGACCTTGCGACCGCATTGCGCGGCGGCGCGCAGAACGGCCAGCCGCAGGTAACCCCGAGAATGAGAGGCTGACCGTGAAGAAAAAGCGGAATAACGATAGCTACGATGAAGGCGTGCTGCCCAAGCCCGTTTTCTTCACACCCGACCGTATTCTGGCATGGACAGGCATCACGCTTGCCGCTGCAGCGGCCTTCTTCCCCTGGTACGTGTTCTTCAACGAGGAAAAATTCGGCATGAAGGTGGCTGGCGGCGACCGCACCCGCGATCTGCCCCATACCGGCCCGCGGGAAGTCTTCAGTGTTTCTCCGATGGCGATGACCAATCGCAACAAGGAAGACACCCCACCGCCGGCCGAACTGCCCGACATGCTGACGACGGCGACCGTGAACGCAGGCGGCAAGGAAAAACAGAACAATCTCGCAGCCGGGGTCGAGGACCAGCCCTTCCCCGGCCAGACCGCCTTCCGTCTGCTGCATGTCTCCAACGGCCGCGCCCTGATCGAAGACGGTTCGGGCATGTATATGGTGAGGGTCGGCTCGACCCTGCCTGATAATGCGCTGCTGACGAAAATCGAGCAACGCAACGGCGAGTGGTTGATAGAGACATCCTCTGGAAAAACCTATCACCCCGAAAAATAAAAGAAATTTCTTCCGATCAAAAGGCGCGCGGCATCTGCTGGCGCGCCTTTTTTCTTTGTGCAGGCCGCGCATCCATGCGCCTTTTCCCGTCGTCGCACCCCTTCGTCTTCTCCGCAAGTCTGACGCAAGATTAGCCCCGTAGGTTCGGGGCATACGAGATGGAGAAGTCTATGCAACCGATTCAACTGTTCGAACTGGCATCCCGCCAAGCGGAATGGCTGAGCGTGCGGCAGGAAGTCGTGGCGACCAACATCGCCAACGCCAACACACCCAAGTTCCACGCCAAGGATGTCAGCCCATTCGAAGCGGTCATGCAGGCCACCAGCCAGCAGGTCGGCATGGCGAGGACCAACCCTGCCCACTTCGGCGAGAGCACACTCAGCGACAATATCGCGGTGCGCGACAACCCGGTCAACAACGAGATCGGCATGCAGGAATCGGGCAATTCGGTCGCGCTTGCGGAAGAAATGACCAAGACCGGCGAGATCAAGCGGCAGTACGAGCTGAATGCCAATCTCGTCAAATCCTTCCATCGCATGATGCTGATGACGGTTAAGAGGTAAGCCATGGATCCCTTGAGTGCGGCGAGCAAGATCGCCGGCAGCGGCCTGGAAGTGCAGTCCACCCGACTGCGCATCGTGTCTGAAAACATCGCCAATGCCAGATCGACGGGTGACACACCAGGCGCGGACCCCTATCGCCGCAAGACAGTCACCTTCGGTTCGGAACTCGACCGTGTCAGCGGCGTCGAGCGCGTGACGGTGAAAAAGCTCGGCGTCGATCGCGGCGACTTCATCAACGAATACGACCCCGGCAATCCGGCCGCCGACGCAAACGGCATGGTGAAGATGCCGAACGTCAACATCCTGATCGAAATGGCAGACATGCGCGAAGCAAACCGCAGCTACGACGCCAATCTTCAGGTCATCCGCCAGACACGCGACCTCGTCGCCTCCACCATCGACCTTCTGAAGGCATCGCAATGATCGACGGCATCAAACAACTCGGCTCCCTCTCGCTGACGCGCGGCGCCGGCAGCGTTTCCTCGCTCACCGACAATATTTTCGGCAGCGAGAAGACGACACCAGCGCAGCAGACCGGCCAGAGCTTCGCAAGCGTTCTCGGCAATGTTTCCGTTGACGCGATGAACAACCTCAAGAAAGCCGAAGTCGCTTCTTTTGAAGGCATTCAGGGCAAGGCGAATACGCGTGAAGTCGTCGATGCCATGCTTTCGGCCGAGCAGTCGCTGCAAACCGCCATCGCGCTCCGAGACAAGATCGTGTCGGCCTATCTCGACATTACCAAGATGCAGATCTAGCCCAGCAGGAATATTGACATGAGAGCTCTTGCCATCGCTGCCACCGGTATGGACGCCCAGCAGACCAATCTGGAAGTCATCGCCAACAACATCGCCAACATCAACACCACCGGTTACAAGCGCGCGCGGGCGGAGTTCACCGATCTTCTCTATCAGACCGAGCGCATGCAGGGTGTGCCAAACCGCGCCAACCAGGCGATCGTGCCCGAGGGCGCCAATATTGGCCTCGGCGTGCAGACCTCGGCCGTGCGCAACATCCACACCCAGGGCAACCTGATCGAGACCGGCAACAAGCTCGACGTCGCGATCATCGGTCAGGGCTGGTTCCAGATCGAGGCGGCCGATGGTTCGACGCTCTACAGCCGCGCCGGCGCCTTCAACAAGAATGCCGATGGTAATCTCGTGACGGTGGATGGCTATAACGTCATTCCGAATATCAATATCCCGACCGATGCACAGGACATCACCGTTACCCGCACGGGTCAGGTGACGGCCCGTATCGGCAACGCCGCCGACTTCACCGAGCTTGGCCAGCTGACCATCGCCAACTTCGCCAACGAAGCCGGCCTGAAGCCGCTCGGCGACAACCTCTTCGCCCAGACACCGGCTTCCGGCGACGCCGTCATCGGCGTGCCCGACGATCCGAGCTACGGCTATATCAAGCAATCCTACCTCGAAGGCTCGAACGTCGACGCCGTCAAGGAAATCACCGACCTCATCACGGCGCAGCGCGCCTATGAGATGAATTCCAAGGTCATCACCACCGCTGACGAAATGGCTTCGATTGTCAGCAAGAACCTGAAGTAAGAACGGAAAGGCAGGCGAACATGAGGTTTGGCCGAAAAAATAACAGCTGCAAAAGGGCACTCGCCCGTATGTGCCTGGCGTCTGCCTTTTCAATCGGCGCTTTCGCGCCTGCCTTCTCCCAGGCGCCAATGGCGCTGGTTCCCGTGCGTACCATCTATCCGGGCGAGACGATCACGTCCGAACAGGTGAAGCCGGTGGAGGTGACCAATCCCAATATTTCCGCGGGTTACGCGAGCGACATCAGCGAAGTGGAAGGCATGATCTCCAAGCAGACCCTGCTTCCCGGCCGCACGATCCCCGTTGCCGCCCTGCGCGAACCCTCGCTCGTCACGCGCGGCACCAGCGTCAAGCTCGTCTTCACCATCGGCAATATGACGCTGATGGCTTCAGGAACACCGATGACTGATGGCTCGCTCGGCGAAGTCGTACGGGTACGCAACATCGATTCCGGCGTCATCGTCAACGGCACGGTCATGAAGGACGGAACCATTCAGGTGATGGCGAAATGAGAGTGCTTCGTATCCTGGCCGCGGCCATCCTGTTTTCGGCCCAGCCCTTCCTTTCCGTTCCGGCAGCCCATGCGGATACGTCCCGCATCAAGGATATCGCATCGCTGCAGGCAGGACGTGACAACCAGCTCATCGGTTACGGTCTCGTGGTCGGCCTGCAGGGCACGGGCGACAGCCTGCGTTCTTCGCCGTTTACCGAGCAATCCATGCGCGCGATGTTGCAGAATCTCGGCATCACCACGCAGGGCGGCCAATCGAATGCCAAGAACATCGCCGCCGTAATGGTGACGGCCAATCTGCCACCCTTTGCGAGCCCCGGCAGCCGCGTCGACGTGACGGTGAGCTCGCTCGGCGATGCCTCTTCGCTGCGCGGCGGCAACCTCATCATGACGTCGCTTTCCGGCGCCGACGGGCAGATTTACGCGGTCGCGCAGGGCGCACTGATCGTCAACGGCTTTTCGGCGCAGGGCGATGCGGCAACGCTGACCCAGGGTGTCACCACGTCGGCGCGCGTGCCAAACGGCGCGATCATCGAACGGGAGCTGCCGTCGAAGTTCAAGGATTCGGTCAATCTGGTCCTTCAGCTGCGCAACCCCGACTTTTCGACGGCCGTGCGCGTCGCAGACGTCGTCAACGCCTTTGCCCGCGCCCGCTATGGCGATCCGATCGCCGAACCGCGCGATTCGCAGGAAATCGCGGTGCAAAAGCCTCGCGTCGCGGATCTCACCCGGCTGATGGCGGAAATCGAAAACCTGACCGTCGAGACGGATACCCCGGCCAAGGTCGTCATCAACGAACGCACCGGCACGATCGTCATCGGTGCGGATGTGCGGATTTCGCGCGTCGCCGTCAGCTACGGCACGCTGACCGTGCAGGTGACCGAATCACCGCAGGTCATTCAGCCGGCACCCTTCTCGCGTGGCCAAACGGCGGTACAGCCGCAGACGGATATCATGGCCATGCAGGAAGGCAGCAAGGTCGCCATTGTCGAAGGGCCTGACCTTCGCACGCTGGTTGCCGGTCTCAACAGCATCGGGCTCAAGGCGGATGGTATCATCGCCATCCTGCAAGGCATCAAATCCGCCGGCGCCCTTCAGGCGGAGCTTGTGCTGCAATGATGGAACGTCAGACCAAAAATCCGCTTTCGAATGGCCTCGTCCGCTTCGCGGCGGTCGCGTCGCTGCTGTTCCTGCTGCCGGCCGCCGGCGCGGAGAGCCAGCAGAACGTGGTTTCAGAACTCAGCACGCAGGATGAAATCCAGAAATTCTGCACCAACATTGCCGATGCGGCCCGGGATCAGCGTTACCTGATGCAGAAGCAGGAGCTTGAGAAGCTCCAGTCCGACGTGAACGAGCGCATTTCCGTGCTGGAAAACCGCAAGGCTGAATATGAAGACTGGCTGGCGCGCCGCGAACATTTCCTCAACCAGGCCAAAAGCAACCTCGTCGACATCTACAAGACGATGAAGGCGGATGCCGCCGCACCGCAGCTCGAGAAGATGCATGTGGAGATTGCTGCTGCCATCATCATGCAGCTGCCGCCGCGTCAATCGGGCCTCATCCTCAGCGAGATGGACGCGCAGAAAGCTGCCACCGTCGCCGGCATCATGTCGCAGGCAATCGACAAAAACACTTCGAAGGATCCTTCATGAGCACGCGTCGTCTTCCGGCCCTCCTCCTGCCGCTCGCTCTCCTGGCAGGCTGCCAGAACAACCAGACCCTGAAGGAAATCGGTAACGCACCGGCGATGAGCCCGATCGGCAGCGGTCTGCAATTCAGCCAGACACCGCAGATGGGCATGTATCCCAAGCAACCAAAACACATGGCAAGCGGCTATTCACTGTGGAGCGACAGCCAGGGCGCACTTTTCAAAGACCTGCGCGCGCTGAACATCGGCGACATCCTGACCGTCAACATCCAGATCAACGACAAGGCCGATTTCGACAACGAAACCGAGCGTAACCGCACCAATTCCAGCGGCTTGAACTGGAAGGCCAAAGCCCAGATCCTTGGCTGGACGCCGGACGCGGATTCCAACATCAAATACGGCTCCGACACCGATACCCAGGCCAAGGGCAAGACCAAGCGGTCTGAAAAGCTGACGCTGCTCGTGGCCGCCGTCGTGACGGGTATTCTCGAAAACGGCAACCTCATCATCAGCGGCTCGCAGGAAGTGCGCGTGAACCATGAAATCCGCATCCTCAACGTCGGCGGCATCGTCCGGCCGCAGGATGTGGATGCTCAGAACATGATCTCCTACGAGCGCATTGCCGAAGCGCGCATCTCCTACGGCGGTCGCGGCCGTCTGACGGAAGTGCAGCAGCCTCCGGTCGGGCAGCAGGTCGTGGACCTGTTCTCGCCGCTCTGACGCCGCACACGGGGAACGGACTGATCCATGGAAAACGAACAGGCAGAGGGCAAGAAGAAATCCTCCCCTCTGATCATGACCATCGCAGGTGTTGTGATCCTCACCTTGCTCGGCGCGGGCGGAGGCTGGCTCGTCGGCGGCATGATCGCACCGAAGATTGCCGCAACGGAGGCCCATGCCACCGCTGCGGCCGGTGGTCATGGCGAGAAGAAGGAAGAGGGTGTCGAGAAAATCGCGGCCGAACCGAACGGCATCGTCCAGCTCGATCCCATCACCACCAATCTCGCCTACCCCTCGACGAACTGGGTGCGGCTGGAGGTGGCGCTGATGTTCAAGGGGCCGGTGGAAGTCGGACTGGCCGAGGATATCCATCAGGATATCATGGCCTATGTCCGCACCGTTTCCCTTCAGCAGCTGGAAGGGCCGCGCGGCTTTCAATATCTTAAGGATGACATTCAGGAACGAGTTGACCTGCGCTCTCAAGGGCGCGTATCCAAGGTCATGTTCCGGACCTTTGTCATCGAATGATTCGATTTCTTGTAACCATCGCCGTCCTCCTCGCTTTGCCGGGCCTTGCCAATGCCCAGCAATTTCCGTCCGATCTGTTCAACACGCAGATAGACGGGTCTGTTGCGGCATGGATCATCCGCACCTTCGGCCTTTTGACGGTTCTTTCCGTCGCGCCCGGCATCCTGATCATGGTCACGAGCTTTCCGCGCTTCGTGATCGCTTTCTCTATCCTGCGCTCCGGCATGGGGCTCGCTTCTACGCCGTCGAACATGATCCTTCTGTCGATGGCGATGTTCATGACCTTCTACGTCATGTCGCCCACCTTCGACAAAGCCTGGACCGATGGCGTGCAACCGCTGTTGCAGAACCAGATCAACGAGCAGCAGGCCGTGCAGCGCATCGCCGAGCCCTTTCGCACCTTCATGAACGCCAATACGCGTGACAAGGATCTGAAGCTGTTCGTGGATATTGCCCGCGAACGCGGCCAGGAAGTGATGACCGACAACGTCGTCGATTATCGAGTTCTGGTTCCGGCCTTCATGCTGTCGGAAATCCGGCGCGGTTTCGAGATCGGTTTCCTTATCATCCTGCCGTTCCTGGTCATTGATCTGATCGTCGCCACCATCACCATGGCCATGGGCATGATGATGCTGCCGCCGACTTCCATCTCCCTGCCCTTCAAGATCCTGTTTTTCGTGCTGATCGACGGCTGGAACCTGCTTGTCGGCAGCCTCGTCAGATCGTTCAACTGACGGGCATTCGTGCCGAACTGACACCCATTAACCCTGTTTCTTAACCCCGCGTGCCCAAGGCCGCGGGGTTTTGGCGTTTTAAGACTTTGGTTACCAGCTTCGCTAGCGGATGAATAACTATAATTTTAAATTAAAAACTTACCTTTCGTAGAAACAAACCAGTAACCATATGTATTTTCTAATATTTCTTCATTCGTAAATTAATAATTATGCAAGTTTTGACTGCGAAATTCGCCTCACACACAGCGGGTTTGGTTTCCAGAAGCAAGTAATTCTGAACCGAGTGGCATGAAGCCGAAACGTTGTGACCGGTAATACACAGTCCGGAATGTCCCCAACTCCAGTATCTCGTAAACACAAGGGACAAATACTATGGCAAGCATTCTCACCAACGCCTCCTCTATGGCTGCACTCCAGACCCTGCGCTCTATCGGCCAGAACATGGAAACGACGCAGGGCCGCATCTCGACCGGCCAGAAGGTAAGCTCCGCCGCCGACAACGCTGCTTACTGGTCCATCGCAACGACCATGCGTTCGGACAATTCCGCCCTTTCCACCGTTTCCGACGCTCTCGGCATTGGCGCCGCCAAGGTCGACACTGCCTATGCGGGCATGGAAGCCACCATCAAGGTCGTTCAGGAAATCAAGGACAAGCTCATCCTTGCCCAGGACCCGACCGCCGACAAGAAAAAGATCCAGAAGGAAATCGGCCAGCTCCAGAAGCAGCTGACCTCCATCGCCGACTCCGCAACCTTCAACGGCGAAAACTGGCTGAAGACCAAGGCGTCCAACGATGGCGTAGCGTTCGCTGCCGGCACCGACGACGCGGCTATCGCAAACCTGAAGAAGCAGGTTGTCGCATCCTTCACCCGTGACTCCGCTGGCGCCGTTAAGGTTCAGCGCGTTGACGTGCAGCTCAGCGGCTCGAACGTTCTTTTCGACACCGGCGCTGTAACGGACGGCAAGGGCACGGGCATCCTCGACAAGGCTGCAGTCGCAGACGGTGTAAAGCAGTCCATTTCGAACCTCGATATTTCGGACCTGTCGATCTACAAGGGCGCTGGCGCCACGATGCTCGGCACCGCCGCTGCCACGGACAACGACATCCTCGACAAGCTCATCAGCCACGTCGACAAGCAGCTTGAAACCCTCAACAGCGCCGCTGCTGATCTGGGTGCAGTCTCCAACCGCATCTCCATGCAGGAAGACTTCGTTACCAAGCTGTCCGACACGATGGAAAAGGGTATCGGCCGCCTGGTCGACGCCGACATGAACGAAGAGTCCACCCGCCTCAAGGCTCTGCAGACACAGCAGCAGCTGGCAATCCAGGCTCTCTCGATCGCCAACAGCGACTCGCAGAACATCCTGTCGCTCTTCCGTTAATCGGATCGTAAATGACGAAATGCAAGCCGCGCCCGAAAGGGCGCGGTTTTGTTTGTTGCATACTGCCAAATCCCCGGCAGAATTTGTTTACCATCCTTATTTTCGAAGGATTTACCACGATCCCAGCAAGGGCTTTGGTACTCGTCTAAATTAGTGATTTTGAAAGCACCGGCTGTCAGATTTTACCCATGGACAGCGGATAGCCGCGACCAGAATGACATGAATGACGCGATTGCAAGCGGGGGCTGACCGTCTCGCGATCGCGTGAATGGGGCGAGTGCAAGGGAGGCTGACCCGAGCACATCACCTGTCGACAAAGCCGCATCCGGCAACGGGTGCGGCTTCATTTTTTTTTAAACATTTCAGAATACGCGCGCGCACGCGTAAGGGTTGCAAAACAAATCTTCGGAATGCATTTTTTAGAAAATCCTTAGGTGTTCATTAACTATATAAAGGTTAGCTAAAGCCATCGAAACGGTGAGCTAACCTTTAAAAATCAGCCGGTTAGCAGGCATGATGCTGTGCGCCGTTCCCGGTGAGTCCGGAATGTCCCTTTTCTAATCAGCCATTCAAGGGGCAAATCTACCATGACGAGCATTCTTACTAACGTCGCAGCCATGTCTGCACTCCAGACCCTGCGTTCTATCGGCCAGAACATGGAAACGACGCAGGACCGCGTTTCCTCCGGCCAGCGCGTCGGCGAAGCTTCCGATAACGCTGCTTACTGGTCGATCGCGACCACGATGCGTTCCGACAACGGCGCCCTTTCTGCCGTGCAGGATGCCCTCGGCCTCGGCGCTGCCAAGGTTGATACCGCCTATTCCGGTATGGAATCGTCCATTGACGTCGTTAAGGAAATCAAGAACAAGCTGGTCGCTGCTCGCGAACCCGGCGTAGACAAGTCGAAGATCCAGGAAGAAATCTCGCAGCTTCAGGATCAGCTGAAGTCGATCTCCAGCTCCTCTTCCTTCTCCGGTGAAAACTGGTTGCAGGCAACCATCAGCAACGGTGCCGGCGAACTGAAGAACGTCACCAAGCAGATCGTTGGTTCCTTCATTCGCGATGCCGCCGGTAACGTCTCCGTAAAGACCGTTAACGTTGACCTGAGCCGCAACACGGTACTGTTCGACACGTCTTCGGGCGCTGCAAAAGACAAGCAGGGCGTTCTCGACTCCTATGCCTACTTTTCTTCCACCGGCAGCTACAAGCTGTTCGAAATCACCAATGACTCGGACGGCGCTGGCGCCGCACAGCCGGTAACCAAGGTTGCCGCAGCCAAGGTTTACACCGAAGCTCAGCTGAAGGGCCTGAAGGAAGCAACTGCCGGTACCGCCGTCACCTTCACCACCGCCGCCGCAACGGGTATCGTCACGATCGCTAACGCCGACACGACAGTCCCCAACGTCAACGGCACCTACTTCAATCTTGGCAACGACCAGTACGTGAAAATCAACACGACTGCGCCGACAGCTCCGGCAACCAAGACCAGCATTGCCGTGGGCCTCGACGGCACCACCAAGATCTACCTGGAAGAAGGCGCTGACGCCCAGCTCGCAACGCAGCTCACCTACTCGCTGACGTCGCTGGACATCACCAAGGACCTGACCGGCACGTTCAAGAACAGTGACGGCTCGGCAGTCTCGGAAAACCAGTATCTCGACGCGATGGTTTCCTTCGTCGACAAGCAGCTCCAGAGCATGACATCCGCCGCCGCCGACCTCGGCTCGGTCAAGATGCGCATCGAACTGCAGGAAAACTTCGTCAACAAGCTGACCGACTCGCTCGACAAGGGCGTTGGCCGTCTGGTGGACGCGGAAATGAACGAAGAATCGACTCGCCTCAAGGCTCTTCAGACCCAGCAGCAGCTCGCTGTTCAGGCCCTGTCGATCGCCAACAACGACTCGCAGAGCATTCTCTCGCTCTTCCGTTAATTCCGACACTCAATCGCCAAATGCGAACCGCGCCCGAAAGGGCGCGGTTTTTTTTCGTTTTATCGCCCGCGTTTCAAAGCGATGATCGTGAAGACCGTTCAAGCCAGCCCGTCCGACGCGGATGGCGAATATTACGTTTCAGTTTTTTAGATGGTATGCACGTATAAATTTTATAGTGAGATTTTTACTACTTTAAGTATTTGTTAACCATAAGGCAGTTAGCTAGAGCCATCGAAGCGGTGAGCTAACCTTTTAAAATCAGCTAGTTAGCAGGCATGATGCTGTGCGCCGCTCCCGGTGAGCCGGAATGTCCCTTTTCTAATCAGCCATTCAAGGGGCAATTTATTATGACGAGCATTTTGACAAACGTCGCAGCCATGTCTGCACTCCAGACCCTGCGCTCCATCGGCCAAAGCATGGAAGCCACGCAGGACCGCGTGTCCTCCGGCCAGCGCGTCCGGGAAGCTTCCAACAATGCCGCTTACTGGTCCATCGCGACCACGATGCGTTCCGATAATGGCGCCCTTTCCGCCGTTCAGGACGCCCTCGGCCTCGGCGCTGCCAAGGTCGACACCGCCTATT
>NZ_LT009718.1:849499-850555 GCF_900013495.1 Agrobacterium genomosp. 2 str. CFBP 5494 | reverse complement strand
AGGCACCGGCGCCATCGACACCGCTCAGAAAGCGCTCGGCACCTCCGCAATCGGCACCACGAAAGATGGCCAAAACGTCTACCTGAGAACGGATGCCAACGGTCAGCTCGCAAAGTCACTGTCCTACTCCCTGACCTCGCTGGACATCACCAAGGATCTCGTTGGTCCCGCCACCGTGACCCTGACGCCCGAGCAGGCGCTCGACGCCATGGTTTCCTTCGTCGACAAGCAGCTCCAGAGCATGACATCCGCCGCCGCCGACCTTGGCTCGGTCAAGATGCGCATCGAATTGCAGGAAAACTTCGTCAACAAGCTGACTGACTCGCTCGACAAGGGCATCGGCCGCCTCGTCGACGCGGAAATGAACGAAGAATCCACCAAGCTGAAGGCCCTTCAGACCCAGCAGCAGCTCGCTGTTCAGGCCCTGTCGATCGCCAACAACGACTCGCAGAGCATTCTCTCGCTCTTCCGTTAATTCCGACACCGATCGTCAAATGCGAACCGCGCCCGAAACGGCGCGGTTTTTTTTCGTTTTATCGCCCGCGTTTCAAAGCGATGACCCAGGAGGCCGTTCAAGGCAGCCCGTCCGACGCGGATGGCAAATATTACGTTTCAGTTTTTTAGATGGTATGCACGTATAAATTTTATTCTCAACTATTTTCTACTTTAAGTATTTTTTAATTCGACAGCGTTTAGCTGAAGCCATCGAAGCGGCGGGCTGACCTTCAAGAAAGTAGCCGGTCAGCAGGCATGATGCTGTACGCCGCTCCCGGTGAGCCGGAATGTCCCTTTTCTAATCAGCCATTACAGGGGCAATTTACATGACGAGTATTTTGACAAACATCGCAGCAATGACTGCACTCCAGACCCTGCGCTCCATCGGCCAGAACATGGAAGCCACGCAGGACCGCGTGTCCTCCGGCCAGCGCGTCCGGGAAGCTTCCGACAATGCCGCTTACTGGTCCATCGCGACCACGATGCGTTCGGATAATGGCGCCCTTTCCGCCGTCCAGGACGCCCTCGGCCTCGGCGCCGCCAAGGTCGACACCGCCTATG
>NZ_LT009718.1:527047-848245 GCF_900013495.1 Agrobacterium genomosp. 2 str. CFBP 5494 | reverse complement strand
GGGTACCGCCGCCATCGACACAGCTCAGAAAGCGCTCGGCACCTCCGCAATCGGCACCACGAAAGATGGCCAAAACGTCTACCTTCAAACCGGCGCCAACAATCAGCTCGCAAAGTCACTGTCCTACTCCCTGACCTCGCTGGACATCACCAAGGATCTCGTTGGTCCCGCCACCGTGACCCTGACGCCCGAGCAGGCGCTCGACGCCATGGTTTCCTTCGTCGACAAGCAGCTCCAGAGCATGACATCCGCCGCCGCCGACCTCGGCTCGGTCAAGATGCGCATCGAACTGCAGGAAAACTTCGTCAACAAGCTGACTGACTCGCTCGACAAGGGCATCGGCCGCCTCGTCGACGCGGAAATGAACGAAGAATCCACCAAGCTGAAGGCCCTTCAGACCCAGCAGCAGCTTGCTGTTCAGGCCCTGTCGATCGCCAACAACGACTCCCAGAGCATTCTCTCGCTCTTCCGTTAATTCCGACACCGATCGCCAAATGCAAACCGCGCCCGAAACGGCGCGGTTTTTCGTTATCGTTAATAGAAATTATTATTTCCTAATTTTATTAATACAGGTTTAGGCTTTGTTAACCATTCGCGCCCTAAAAACTGGTCATCGAAACGATTGGTTAACCAAGACGAAAAAGAGGTTAACAGGCATCAAGCCGCTCGATCGTTCCCGGCGGCAATCCGGAATGTCCCTTTTCATTTCAGCCAATCAAGGGGCAAATCATTATGACCAGCATTTTGACCAACGTTGCGGCCATGGCCGCCCTCCAGACTCTTCGCGCCATCGGCAGCAACATGGAAGAAACCCAGTCGCGCGTTTCCTCCGGCATGCGCGTCAAGACCGCATCCGACAATGCCGCCTACTGGTCGATCGCGACCACCATGCGCTCTGATAATGGCGCCCTCTCCGCCGTACAGGACGCTCTCGGCCTCGGCGCCGCAAAGGTTGATACCGCCTACTCCGCCATGGAAACCACCGTCGATGTCGTCAAGGAAATCAGCAAGAAGCTGGTTGCCGCCCGCGAAGCAGGCGTTGACAAGGCCAAGATCCAGGAAGAAATCCGCCAGCTTCAGGACCAGTTGAAGAGCATTGGCGAATCCGCCTCCTTCTCCGGTGAAAACTGGCTGAAGGGCAAGATCAGCGACGCCTCCGGCAATCTGACGCCCATCACCAAGCAGGTCGTCGGCTCCTTCATCCGTGACGGTGCAGGTAATGTCGCCGTCAAGACCATCAACATCCAGGTCGACAACAAGACCGCGCTTTTCGATACGACCACCGGCGCGACGAAAAACGGCATTCTCGACAGCGCCGCCTATTACTCCGATACCGGCGCTCTTCGCGATTTCGAGATCACGACAACGACGCCCGCAGGTGTCCCCACAACAACACCCTATACCGCAAAGGTGTTTACCGAAGCGCAGCTTCTCGGTTTCCCCTCGGGCACGACAACCACGGTTTCCGCCGCAGACCCGGTAACCGGCCTCGTTACAGTCGCTGCCGCCACCACTGCACGAAACAACGGCACCTACTTCAAGATCGGTGAAAACGCCGCCGGCGAAGCGCTTTACGTGAAGGCCAACAACACGGCGCCGACACCTGCCGGCACCACGGTAACCGCGATCGGCACCGGCGGAACGTCCGGCAACAATATCTATCTGGAAACCGCCGCAGCGGATTCGCAGATGGCGCAGAAGCTCGACTACTCGCTGATCGACCTCGACATCACGAAGGACCTGGCCGGCCTGACCAATTCAAAGGGACAGCCGCTGACCGAAAACGAAGGTCTCGATAACATGATCCAGTTCGTCAACACCCAGCTGGAATCGCTCATCAGCGCAAGCGCCGATCTCGGCTCGATCAAGATGCGCCTCGATCTGCAGGAAGACTTCGTCTCCAAGCTGACAGACTCCATCGACAAGGGCATCGGCCGCCTCGTCGATGCGGACATGAACGAGGAATCCACGAAGCTCAAGGCTCTCCAGACGCAGCAGCAGCTGGCGATCCAGTCGCTCTCCATCGCCAATACCAGTTCCGAAAATATCCTGTCGCTATTCCGTCAGTAAGCGGCGCCCGTTGGCTACGGGCGGTTTCGTCCCGCTCTGGCAGCAACAGAATATTCGGATGTGGAAACCGCGCTTCGCAAGGGGCGCGGTTTTCCCGTTTGCGAAGCTTTCACGAAGCGACAACACTCCGGAATGCGGTGAGCAACATGCAGGGTGTAGGGCTTGAGTAAGCGCGCAACTTCTTGAATTGTTGAGGTAAAATGGTGCTGCTAGAGAGATTTGAACTCTCGGCCTCTCCCTTACCAAGGGAGTGCTCTACCCCTGAGCTATAGCAGCATCCGGTGCCGAAGCGATCGCTTCAGCATCAAGCGTGGCGGCCTATTGCCACAGGTTTTTGACGAGCGCAAGTCGCAAAACGATATTCTTCATCAAGCGGCGCAAAAAAGCGCCCCCCCTGTTGAAAACAGCATTTTTCAGATATTGCTGAATCTATGACCGAACATCACGACAAACAGGTGAAGACAGCATTCTGCGGGGACTTTTCCGCGGGCGCATCCGACGCGGCGCCCAGCGGCAAGCCGCAGGCGGGGCCCGGCGAAAAGGCGCGCCAGCGCGAGGCGGAACGGAAGGCGCGTGCCGCGAAGAAACTTCGCGAAAATCTTTTGAAGCGCAAACAACAGGTTCGCGCGCGCCGTGCTGGCGACGCAGACGACACCATCGGCCTGCCTGCCGCAAAAACGGACGAATCATCCTCATAGAGAATTCACAGCATAAAATTGAAACGCCGCGGAAATTCGTCTAAGGACGCGCCTTTCCGCAAGGCACGATAAAGAAAGGCGGGCACAGGCCCGTAGGGACGCATGGATCGCATCAGAATTACGGGTGGCAACAAGCTCAACGGCATCATCCCCATCTCCGGCGCCAAAAACGCCGCCTTGCCGCTGATGATCGCATCGCTGCTGACCAGCGATACACTGACGCTCGAAAACGTTCCGCATCTGGCTGACGTGGAGCAGCTGATCCGTATCCTCGGCAATCATGGCGTGGATATTTCCGTGAATGGCCGCCGCGAAAGCCAGGGCGAAGCTTATTCCCGTACCGTGCATTTCACCTGCCGCACCATTGTCGATACCACCGCTCCGTACGAGCTGGTCTCCAAGATGCGTGCAAGCTTCTGGGTCATCGGCCCGCTTCTGGCGCGTGAGGGCCGCGCCCGCGTCTCCCTGCCTGGCGGCTGCGCCATCGGCACGCGTCCCGTTGACCTGTTCATCGAGGGCCTGCAGGCGCTCGGCGCGACGATGGAGATCGATGGCGGCTACATCAATGCCTCGGCCCCCAAGGGCGGCCTCATCGGCGCGGTCTATACCTTCCCCAAAGTTTCGGTTGGCGCGACGCATGTGATGCTGATGGCTGCAAGCCTTGCCCGCGGCACAACCGTGATCCACAACGCCGCCCGCGAGCCCGAGGTTGTCGATCTGGCGCACTGCCTGATCGCAATGGGCGCGAAGATCGAAGGCGCCGGCACCTCCACCATCACCATCGAAGGCGTCACCTCGCTTTCCGGCGCGCGCCACCGGGTTTTGCCCGATCGTATTGAAACCGGCACCTATGCCATGGCAGTGGCCATGACCGGCGGTGATGTCGTGCTGGAAGGCACGCGCGCATCGCTGCTCGACAATGCACTTGATACGCTCAGGCTCGCGGGCGCTACGATCAGCGAGACGGAAACCGGCCTGCGCGTGGTGCGCAACGGCAATGGCATTCAGCCGGTCGATGTCGTCACTGAACCGTTCCCCGGCTTCCCGACAGACCTGCAGGCGCAGTTCATGGCGCTGATGACCCGTTCCCAGGGCGTTTCCCACATTACCGAAACGATCTTCGAAAACCGCTTCATGCATGTGCAGGAGCTTGCCCGGCTCGGCGCGAAGATTTCGCTTTCCGGTCAGATGGCCCGCATCGAAGGCGTTTCTCGCCTCAAGGGTGCGCCTGTGATGGCGACCGATCTGCGCGCTTCCGTGTCGCTGGTCATTGCCGGTCTCGTGGCCGAGGGCGAGACCATGGTGTCGCGCGTCTATCATCTAGACCGCGGCTTCGAACGCCTCGAGGAAAAGCTCACCCGCTGCGGCGCGTTGGTCGAGCGCGTCAGCGATTGATCCATTCATCGCCGCTCATCCGTTTTCTACCCGTTGCACAGCGGGCCGGGACTGCCTATTTCCATTGTAAGTCATGGAAATAGCGGTCCGCACCGCACAAGAAGGAAGAAAAAGATGAGCGGCCTGAAATTGCTCGCGCTGGATACTGAAGATCTCTCCGTCATCTCGACCCATATGCAGGACAGTGTCTTCAAGCTGAAGGATGTTGCCTTCGAGCCGAAACACGGCCAGTTCACCTTTTCCGCCAACCGTTTCGTCTGGGAAAGCGCCGATAAAAAGCACCTGCCACCGGAACGCTGCCGCACAGTTGTTTTCCTGAAGCGTGTCTCCGCCGTTCGTTCGCAGTCCATCAACCTGGCCGACAGGGAGCAGGTTCTTTCGCTTCTGGCGATACGTTTCACACCGAATGGCGAAGGCCCGGATGGCCTTGTGGAACTGGCCCTTTCTGGCGGCGGCACCATCGCGCTTGATGTCGAATGCATCGAGGCGCAGTTGACTGATGTGAGCGGTGCGTGGGAAACCGCCACCAAACCGCATCATCCCGACAGCGAATAAGCTTTCCGGACTGTCGGGACGGTTGCCTTTCCGTCCCGTTTCGATTTATGCCACATACCAGAGCCGCAATCGTTCTGCGGTAAGTCGTGCACCCCGTGGGGACAATGAAAGGGTAATGGCGTGGCAATCTGGCTGGAGCAGGCATCGGCTGATTTCGAACAGAAATTCGCTGCCTTCCTGACAACCAAGAGAGAAGTTTCCGAAGACGTCAATGCGACCGTTCGCGACATCATCAATGATGTCCGACATCGCGGCGATGCGGCCCTTGCCCATTATTCCCGGAAATTCGACGGCATCGATTTTGCCGCGGTGCCGATGCGGGTAACGACTGATGAAATCGATGCGGCGATTGCCGCCGTCGACACGAGCGTGATCGAAGCGCTTGAACTCGCAGCCCGGCGTATCGAAAAACACCATGCGCGACAGATGCCGAAGGACGATATCTACGAGGACGATATCGGCGTCGGCCTCGGCTCGCGCTGGACCGCAATCGAGGCCGTGGGCCTTTATGTGCCAGGCGGCACGGCCAGCTATCCAAGCTCAGTGCTGATGAATGCCGTGCCCGCCAAGGTTGCCGGTGTGGAGCGCATCGTCATGGTCGTGCCCGCGAATGGCGGCGCGGTCAATCCGGCCGTTCTGGCTGCCGCGCGTATTGCGGGCGTCGAGGAAATCTATCGCATCGGTGGCGCGCAGGCCGTGGCGGCACTGGCTTATGGCACTGAAACCATCGCGCCGGTCGCCAAGATCGTCGGCCCGGGCAATGCTTATGTGGCGGCCGCCAAGCGTCAGGTCTTCGGCACTGTCGGCATCGACATGATCGCCGGCCCTTCCGAAGTGCTTGTCATCGCCGACAGGGATAACGACCCCGACTGGCTTGCTGCCGATCTTCTGGCACAGGCGGAGCATGATCGTGGTGCACAATCCATCCTGATCACCGATGATGCCGAGCTCGGCAAGGCGGTGGAAGCAGCCGTCGAGCGGCAGCTGAAGCGTCTCTCGCGTTCCGAAACAGCAGCGGCGAGCTGGGCGGATTTCGGCGCGATCATTCTGGTCGAAAAGCTCACCGATGCCATTCCGTTGGCCAATCGGATCGCCGCCGAACACCTGGAACTTGCCATCGATGACCCGGATGCGCTAATGGCCCACATCCGCAATGCCGGGGCGATTTTTGTCGGGCGCCACACCCCCGAAGTGATCGGCGATTATGTGGGCGGCTCCAACCATGTTCTGCCGACGGCGCGCTCGGCCCGTTTTTCCTCAGGCCTTTCGGTGCTGGACTTCGTCAAGCGCACGTCCATCCTGCGGCTTGGTCCGGAGCAGCTGCGCCAGCTTGCGCCGGCAGCCATCACCCTTGCCCGTTCCGAGGGGCTGGACGCGCATGCGCGCTCCGTCTCCATCCGCCTCAACCCGGAAAGTTAAACGATGGCGTCAGGCGACTTCCGGCTCTGCGACGTGGTACTGGACGACAGCATCGGCCGGTCCACGCCCGACGTGGAGCATGAACGCGCCGTCGCTATTTTCGACCTGATCGAAGAAAATACCTTTGAGCCTGCCGGACATGACGGCGGGCCGTACCGGCTTTATATATCGCTCGTCGATTCCAAACTGGTTTTCTCCATCAAGACCGAGGACGACAGGGATGTGTCCACCCATATCCTGTCGCTGACGCCGTTCCGCCGCATCATCAAGGATTATTTCCTGATCTGCGAAAGCTATTACGAGGCGATCCGCTCTTCCACGCCGAGCCAGATCGAGGCGATCGACATGGGCCGGCGCGGCATCCACAATGACGGGTCGCAGACGCTGATGGACCGGCTGTCCGGCAAGATAAAGGTGGATTTCGACACGGCGCGCCGGCTCTTCACCCTTGTCTGTGTGCTTTATTGGCGGGGTTAGAGATGAGCGATCCTGCCGCAGCGCCAAACGAGGGACGAGCGCCGAAATCGGTCCTGTTCATGTGCGGCATGAATTCCATCCGCTCCCCCATGGCCGAGGTGATCGCCAAACGATTGGTCGCGCCCGGCATCTACATCCAGTCGGCAGGTGTGCGGGCGGGCGAGCGCGACCCCTTCGTGGATGCGGTGCTGGAGGAGCAGGGTTTTTCGCTCGGCAAGCACAAACCGCGTACTCTGGACGAGATCGAGGATGATTTTTTCGATCTGATCATTACATTAACACCAGAAGCTCATCACGCCGCACTGGAACTGACGCGCTCGAACTCTCTCGATGTGGTCTATTGGCCCACCATGGATCCGACGGTGGTCACTGGCACGCGGGAGCAAATACTCGACGCCTATCGTGAGGTGCGGGACCATCTTGCAAAACTGATTGCCGAACGCCTGCCGAAGCGGCAACAGCCGGTGGCGGATACGCTTTCAAAAGACTGAAAACTGCCTCGGCCTGTTAAAATCGATCGCGATTTTCAAGCCGATGCTTTAGAGGTTCACAAATGTGCCGGGATTGTGTAGTTTCCGCGCAATTTTCCCGGACAGGACACGGTCCGGCACTATCAACAGGAAGAAAACCCTTACATGACAAAAGAAGAAGTCCTTGAATTCCCGGGCATCGTAACCGAATTGCTGCCGAACGCAACATTCCGCGTGAAGCTTGAGAACGACCATGAAATCATCGCCCATACGGCGGGCCGCATGCGCAAGAACCGCATCCGTGTTCTCGCAGGCGACAAGGTTCTGGTCGAAATGACGCCTTACGACCTGACCAAGGGCCGCATCACCTATCGCTTCAAGTAATCCGTTTCCGCATCCTACGCCCGGCAGCGCAATGACGAATTCAAAACAAAAGCTCGTTCTGGCTTCTGGATCGCCGCGGCGTCTGGAGCTGCTGCATCAGATCGGCATCGAGCCGGCTCGCCTGATGCCGATGGATATTGACGAGACGCCCGTCAAGCTCGAGCATCCGCGAACGCTCTGCCGCCGTCTTTCCTTGCAGAAAGCGGAAGCGGCGCAGGCGGCGCTGAAAAACGAGCAGGCCTGGAAGGACGCCTATGTTCTGGGGTCCGACACGGTCGTTGCTGTCGGTCGACGTATCGTGGGCAAGGCCGAATATACGGAAGAGGCTTCAGCGGCCCTGCATCTTCTTTCCGGGCGCAGCCATTGGGTCTATACCGGCATCTGCCTCGTAACCCCGGGCGGCAAGATCCGGCAGAAAGTGGCGGAGACCAAGGTACGCTTCAAACGCCTGTCGACCCGTGAGATAGATGCCTATATCGCTTCCGGGCAATGGCGCGGCAAAGCGGGCGCTTATGGTATTCAGGGCATCGCCGGCGCGTTTGTGCAGAAATTGACGGGCTCTTACACCAATGTCGTCGGTCTGCCGCTCTATGAGACCATGTCGCTTCTTGCCGGTGAAGGGTTCGAGGTGACGTCTGGCTGGCTGGAGGGATAGGCTGTGGCAAAATCCTCCACCGAAGGCGCTGGAAACGTTACGCCGCTCCGCAAATCCCAACCGTGCCCGGAATGCGGCCGACCATCGACACGGGAAGACTACCCGTTCTGCTCGGATCGCTGCCGCTCGCTCGATCTCGCCCGCTGGTTGAACGGTTCCTACGCCATTCCCGTAGCGGATGATGAGAGCAGCGCCGGCGGACGGGATGGTGACAAGAATTCCTCCGACTGAGGACATCCGCCGGACATTCCGGCGGAACCAGATATTTTAGAACTTTTACTCGCAATTGATATTCGCCGGACCGCCAATGGTCCGATAATTCGCTCCAAACCGGCTGATGCCTATAACAGACAGCCAACAAGGTCCCATGATGGACGCAGGCCCGCAAAAGAGAGTCAGTCTCCGCGCGCTGCTTGTTGCGGTGCTCGTCGTCTGTTCCGCCATATCGGCAACGGTTCTGCTCGCCAATGACAAAAAGCATCTGAGAAGCCTGCTCACCTATCTCAATCTGGCGCCCGCTCCTCTTTCCGCCGTACCATCTGCCAGGGCAAAACCCGTCAAACGGCAGAAGCCTGCCGCGAGAACCATTTATCTGCCACCTCACCTGCTGAAATTCGAGCGCAATGGCGCCAGAGCGTCTTTCGCCCGCGATTTCATCATCTCTGGCAAAGACCTTTGCGACCGGTTCACGGCCAAAGGCTTCTCCAGCCCGCGAGGCTGGCATCCTAGTCCGGTGAATAACCGCAGCTTCGAATGTATGGCCGATCTGGGCGAGGCAACGACGGCGGACCCGGCTGACGCGGGATCGCTTTTCCTGGAAATCCGCGGCGAGGTTTCCGGGGAAATCCGGTCCGTCAGGCTGAAGGCAGTTGCACCGCAGACATCGGCCGGACGCGCTGTCAACGCGAAGCTTGCGGCAGCACTTGCCATGATTATCGAGCAGACCCGTTGGAGAGATATTGGCTCGATGCTTGAACCGGCGCAGAAGATGCAACCGTATCAGGCGCGACACTTCGGCATTTCGGCTTCCGTGAAGCCGGAACCCACCGCGCCGCACCGCGTGAATGTGATTTTGCTCGCGACCGAAACTTCGGCCGGACTGAAGCTGACACGCAGCTTCTTCGATCGTGATCGATGGCTTCGCCCCGCCAGCGCGTCAGACCGCCCGACTGACTATCGTTCAGTCAAGAAAAACAGGGCAAGGTGATGCGCAGCCGGTTCATCCTATCGCCGCCAGTTTACGCCGTATTGGAGGAATCATCTCGTTTTTCTGGGCCTGGCGCTTGGCCTCCCATTGCAACGCGGTGCGGACGATGGTCGAAAGATCGTTGAAGCGCGGACGCCAACCAAATTCTGACTGGATCCGTCCCGAATCCGCCACCATGGTGGCGATGTCACCGGCCCGGCGCGGACAGTGGATGACCGGAAAATCATGTCCGGATTCCCGCTGCACGGCATGCAGGACGTCAAGCACCGAATAACCGACGCCATAACCGCAGTTGAGCGTTCTTGTGCCGCCGCCGGCGCGCAAATGGGCCATGGCCAGCATGTGCGCTTCGATGAGGTCGCTGACATGGATATAGTCGCGAACGCCGGTGCCATCGGCTGTCGGATAATCCGTCCCGTAAACCTCCACGTGATCCCGGCGCCCGGTTGCAGCTTCGCATGCCACCTTTATGAGATTAGCGACGCCTGTTGGCGAAGGTCCGGCGCGACCCTGGGGGTCGGCTCCGGCCACGTTGAAGTAACGCAACGCCACGTAGTTGAAGTCATGTGCGCGCACGACATCGCGCAGCATGATTTCAGAAGCGAGTTTCGACAGACCGTAGGGATTTTCGGGGCTGAGGACCGCCGTTTCCGGCACCGGGCCTTCGAAAGGCTGGTTTCCATACACAGCGGCTGTGGAGGAGAAGATGAAATTGCGGATATCATTCCGCACCGCGGCAGCGACAAGCGCGCGGGTGGTGCCGGTGTTGTTTTCGTAATATTCGAGCGGCCGGCTGATGGATTCGGGAACGCTGACGGAGCCGGCGAAATGGAAAATGGTCTCGATCTGATTTTCTTCGAAAATCTGGTCGAGCAACGCGGGATCCGCCGCATCGCCGAGATAAAAACGCGCCGCTGGCGCGACGGCCCAGCGCGATCCGGTCGAAAGCCGATCGACAACGACGACTTCTTCCCCGGCATCGAGCAAAGCCCACACCATGTGGCTTCCTATATAACCGGCCCCACCCGTGACCAGAACAGCCATGACACTACTTCCCTGTTTGCTTTTCTTGAGCTCATCAAAGCCAATAATTCTTCATCATTGATTACTTGCACAGCGAATACCCAACCAATCCTCCGCCTCTGTGAAAAGGTGGCTTACGATTGGTTAGTGCGATGCAAGGCATTTTATTTATTGTATGAAAATGTTCTCATAGACGGAACGAGGGCGCATTAGCACAAAAAAACCCGCACGTCGATGGCTACGCCGTGGGGTTGTAATTTTCGCGCTTCGGCGTGATGCCCAAAGGCGAGCCGGACAGAGGCGTGCCGATGCTATGTAGGCGCCGCGAAAGGGCAGAGATGCCGGCGAGCGAGGCTTACCGACTAAGGATGTAAGAGGCCAGCCTGTCGGCCGCGTCTTCTATCTGCCTGGGGTTGCGCAGGAAGCAGGCGCGGAGGAACAATTCTCCCCCTGGGCCGAAAGCAGTTCCGGGCGCAAGGCCGACGCCGGTCTTATCGACGATATCAATCGCGGTTGCGCGGCTGTCCGTCACTCCATCGATCTTGAGAAAGGCATAAAGAGCGCCATCCGGTTTCAGAGTTTCGACGCGGTTCGTTGCAATCAAGGCGTCACAGAGAATATCGCGTGAGGTCAAAGCGCGCTCGTAATTCTCGCGAATGAAACCATCGCCCTTGTCGAGGGCCGCGACCGCGCCGCGCTGCATGAATTGCGCCACGCCTGACGTGGAATATTGGATAAGGTTTTCGATCACCTGGCCGATGACAGGTGGGGCGACAAGCCAGCCGACCCGCCAGCCGGTCATCGACCAGTTCTTCGAGAAGGAATTGGCGAAGACGATCTTGTCGTCCGGCTCCATCACATCGAGGAAGGACGGCGCGCGGCTGCCGGAATAATGATAAAGCGCATAAATCTCGTCGGCGACGATCCAAAGATCATGTTTGCGGGCAAGCGCCAGAACATCACGGAGATTGTCTGCCGTCGCTGTCCATCCAGTCGGGTTGGAAGGCGTATTGATGAAAAGCGCCTTCGTCTTGCGGGTAATCGCGCTTTCCAGCCTGTCGATATCGAGATCCCAGCGGCCATCACGAAAATCGATGCCGACCGGAACCGCCTTCGCCCCTGCCACACCGATGGCGGCAACGATATTCGGCCATGTGGGTGAAAGATACACCATCTCGTCGCCCGGTGACGTCAATGCCTGAACGGCAAGCACAATCGCCTGCATACCTGAACCGGTCGCATAAAAATGCTCCGGCGGCAGCGATGCCGCGAAATGGCGTTCGTAATAAAGGCTCAGCGCCTGGCGCAGTTCTGGAATACCGCGCTGCCAGGTATAGAAGGTCTCGCCATTGTTCAGACCATCGATGGCGGCCTGATTGATGAAGTCGGGGCTTGGCAGATCGCCTTCGCCAACCCACAGCGGCAGGAGGTTGTCCCGCCCCCGGGCATAATTCACGACTTCGACAATACCGCTCTCGGGAGCCGCCAGAGAGCGTGCACTCAGACTGTTCAAAATGGACATTAAAGACACTCCGTTTGGTGCCTTCTTATCGCATCGCACCCGCCATGTGCATGATAATCCGTGAGGCGGCCATGGATTTTCTTTATGGATCATCCCGGCAGGAGATCGCCGGCCGCATGGGCCGGCCGATCATATCGGGACCGAACAAGGTCAACGCGTCTTCAGCAGATCGCGGATTTCTGTGAGCAGCTTGATATCTTCCGGGGGTGGTGCAGGTTCGGACTTTTCCTCAACCTTCTTGCGCTCGACCGAGGTGCGCAACGCATTGATGCCTTTGACCATGAGAAAAATTATCCAGGCCAGAATAAGGAAGTTGATGACGGCGGTAACGAAGCTGCCGTAGGCGAAGACGGCACCTTGTTCGCGGGCTGCGGCAAGCGAGGTGGCGTTGACGTTGGAACTCAATGGCAGGAAGTAATTCGAGAAGTCGAACCCGCCAAAAATTGCGCCAACAATAGGCATGATGAGATCGTTGACAACCGACTCCACGATCTTGTTGAACGCTGCGCCAATAATCACCGCCACGGCAAGGTCCATGACATTGCCGCGGGCAATGAAGGTTTTAAATTCGTTAAGCATTCAGATTGTCCCTCTCGTGCTTTGCGAGCTGAAGCTATGTGACTGTCCCTACACCTTCAACCATACAGATTCCCTTACACTTTTGGAATTCGTCAAGATTGCATTTATCGGGTTTTTTGCGCGCTGATCTTGAACTTTATGATCAGACCGCGCTCATTCTCAATGGCGCGGATTTCGCCTATGCTTGATATCAGGAAACTCTTGCATGGGAGGATGCGTGCTTCCTGGGTGGATCATATTCGGTTCGGCTTTCGCCTATATCCTGCTGCTGTTTGCTGTTGCGAGCTACGGGGACAGGAAGAGCCGTAAGAGAAACGCGCCGAAAAAGGGGCGTCCGTTCGTCTATGCGCTCAGCCTTGCGATCTATTGCACCTCCTGGACCTATTTCGGTGGTGTTGGGCTTGCAGCCGACAAGGGACTGGAATTTCTTGGCATCTATACCGGGCCTATCCTTGCCTTCACCCTTGGCATGCCAATCATCCGACGCATCGTTGAGCTTGCCAAAACGGAAAAACTGACCTCGGTTGCAGACTTCATTGCCGCCCGTTATGGCAAGAATTCCACCGTGGCGATGATTGTCGCCATCATCGCGCTCGTCGGCGCCATTCCCTATATCGCGCTGCAGCTGAAAGCGGTTTCCAGCTCGGTGGCGACGATGGTCGACCCCGGTGATTACGGCATCGGCAGCGGCAACCTCTATTTCCTCGATCTGCCGCTTGTTGTCACCATTGTCATGGCGGGCTTCGCCGTCATGTTCGGCACCCGCCACACGGATGCAACCGAACATCAGGACGGGCTCATACTGGCGATCTCGATGGAATCGCTGGTCAAGCTCGTCGCCATGTGCACCGTCGGCTTCTATGTGCTCTTCGTGCTCTTCGATGGTCCCGCGCATCTGTGGCAGCTTGCCTCCGCCAATGAACAGGCGATGCAGGCCATCTCGTATCACACGCCCGTCAGCCGCTGGATCGTCATGACCCTGCTTTCCGGCTTCGCCATCATCCTGCTGCCGCGTCAGTTCCATGTCACAGTCGTGGAAAACCGGACGCCGGAAGAGTTGCGCATGGCGGGGCTCCTGCTACCGCTCTATCTCATCGCCATCAACATCTTCGTACTGCCGATCGCTCTTGCAGGCATTCTGACGCTCGGCGCCAATGGCGACGCCGATCTCTACGTGCTGCAATTGCCGCTCAACCATCAGATGCCGGTCGTGTCCCTGATCACCTTCATCGGCGGTTTTTCGGCCGCGACCGCGATGGTGATCGTCGCGTCGGTCGCGCTGTCGATCATGATTTCCAATGACATTGTCATGCCGATCTTCCTGCGACAGAAGCTGTTGAATCGCTCACCGCACCGGGACAACTTCGCCAAGACCCTGCTCAACATCCGCAGAACGGCGATCTTTGCCGTTATGCTGCTGGGTTATGGTTATTATCGCGCCGCCGACAGCGCCACGGGTCTCGCCTCCATAGGCCTGCTGGCCTTCGCTGCAATTGCCCAGATGGCCCCTGCCCTTTTCGGCGGCCTCTTCTGGCGGCGGGCCAATGCGCGCGGCGCAATCGCAGGGTTGAGTTCCGGCTTCTTCGTCTGGGCCTATCTGCTTTTCCTGCCGAGCTTCGGCGGGCCTGACAATTCCGAGGTTGCGGCGAATATTCTCGGCTTCCTGTTTTCCGGCAGCACCGTGTTCAACGGGCCTGAAGCCGATCCATTCGTGAATGCAGTCATTCTCAGTCTTCTCGTCAACAGCATGGCGTTTGTACTCGGCTCGCTTTCGCGCAATCCAAGACCGGTAGAACGCATTCAGTCCGGCATCTTCGTCAAGCGTCATTCAAAATCGCAATTCGCCACCCGCGGCTGGAAAACCCGTGTCAGCGTCGGCGATCTGAAAAGCGCGATCGCCCGCTATCTCGGCGAAGAGCGCATGCTCCGTTCATTGGCCACCTATGAAAAAACGGCCGGCAGAAAGCTGAATGACGACCAGCCGGCGGACATGGCGCTGATTCACTTCTCCGAACAGTTACTCGGCAGCGCCATCGGCTCTTCCTCCGCCCGCCTCGTGCTCTCGATCATTCTGCAGAAGGCGGAAGACACCAGCGCAGACACGGCGTGGCTGCTCGACCAGGCAAGCGAAGCCCTGCAGTATAATCAGGACATGTTGCAGACGGCGCTGGCGCAGATGGACCAGGGTATCGCCGTTTTCGATAGCTCCCAGCAGCTGACGATCTGGAACCGGCGCTTTCGCACTCTTCTGGACCTGCCCGAGCAGTTCGGCCAGGTGGGCGTACCACTAACCTACATCGTCTCCATGCTGCAGGAACGAGGCGACATGCCGGCCGGTGATACGGAACAGTTGATCACCAGCTTTCTGACCATGGACCTGCCATTCCCTCTGGTGCTGGCGGGCGGCGAACGCATCATCGAGGTGCGCTCCAACACGATGCCGGACAAGGGCATTGTCGCAACCTTCACCGACATTACCCAGAGGGTGGCAAGCGATCAGGCGCTGAAACAGGCGAATGAAACGCTGGAACAGCGCGTGGTGGAGCGGACCGCCGAACTGACCCGCGTCAACCGCGCGCTGGCTGAGGCGAGAGCGGCAGCCGACGAGGCGAACATCGGCAAGACGCGGTTTTTCGCCGCCGCCGGCCACGATATTCTCCAGCCACTGAATGCCGCCCGTCTCTATTCATCCTCGCTGGTCGAACGGCTCGGAGAATCGGGAGAAAGCGAACTCGTGCAGAATATCGACTCAGCGCTGGAATCGGTCGAGACCATCCTTGGCGCGGTGCTCGATATTTCCCGTCTGGACACCGGCTCGATGAAGGCGCGCATGACATCCGTTCCGCTGAACGACTTGCTGAAGCGGATCGAGACCGATTTTGCGCCGATGGCGCAGGAGAAGAACCTCGACCTCGTGGTCATGCCGACTTCGCTGACGGTACGGTCTGATCCCAACCTCCTGCGGCGTCTGATACAGAACCTGGTTTCCAACGCCATCAAATACACGTTGAGGGGCAAAGTGGTTGTCGGCGCGCGCCGCCGGGGTGGTGAAGTGGTCATTCAGGTGACGGACTCCGGCATCGGCATACCCGCCTCCAAGTTCCGCACGGTCTTCAAGGAATTCGCCCGGCTGGACGAAGGTGCAAAAACGGCCTCGGGGCTCGGCCTTGGCCTTTCCATCGTCGACCGGTTGTCGCGCATGCTGCACCATCCGGTTCAACTGATTTCCACGCCGGGCAAGGGCACGACCTTCCGTATTCACCTCACGCGTGAGGGAGATCGTGTCGCACCCGCGAAGTCGGGCGGCCCCATCGCCAATCCTGCTGCCAGCGATCGCCTCCAGGGCGTGCGGGTGCTGTGCATCGACAACGAGCCGAAAATCCTTGAGGGCATGACGCTGTTGCTGACGGGATGGGGCTGCGACGTTTTACCAGCGGGATCCGTGGCGGCGCTGGAAGAGCCGTTTCTTTCTCTGACCGCAGCACCCGACGTCATCGTCGCTGATTATCATCTTGATGATGGCGATGGCATCAGCGCCATCCGCCTCATCAGGACATTTTATGGCAAAACGATCCCGGCTCTGCTGGTAACGGCGGATCGCAGCCCGGAAGTGCGCAGCGATGCCGAAAAATACGGAATTGCTGTCCAGCACAAACCGGTGAAACCGGCAGCGCTGCGCGCCTATATCAACCAGATATCCAGTACCGTGCGGGCAGCGGCCGAGTAAAAACTCCCGGATCTTGCGATCCGGGAGCGGTATCTATCTTCAAAAACCGGCGTATCAGGCCGCTTGATTGTACCGGTCTCGGCCTGTCGCCGAGCCCTGCTCCATCTGGAACCGCTGCACGAGTTCGAGAAGCGCCTTGACTTCACCGGACAGTATCATGCTGGCCGCGCTTGACTGTTCGGCAAGCGCCGCGTTCTGCTGGGTCATCTGGTCCATCTGGTTGACGGAACTGTTGACGTTGTGAAGTGCGGAAGACTGATCCTGCGTTGCCGTCGCAATGGTTTCGACATGCTGGCTGACGGTAACGATCTGCTGGCTGATGGCGGAAAGAACCGTGCCCGCCTCCTGCACCAGCTTCGACCCGGAACTGACCTCATGCGTCGACTGATTGATGAGCTGCTTGATCTCGCGGGCTGCGTCGGCGGAGCGCTGGGCAAGCTCGCGCACTTCCTGCGCCACGACGGCGAAGCCCTTGCCGGCCTCACCAGCACGTGCGGCCTCGATACCGGCATTGAGCGCCAGAAGGTTGGTCTGGAAAGCAATGTCGTCAATGACCTCGATGATCTGTTCGATCTTGCGCGAGGCGTCTTCAATGCGGCCCATGGCGTCGACGGCATTGCTGACGACCGAACCGGAGCTGTCGGCGCTCTGCTTGGTAATGCGAACGGCCTCATTGGCCTCGCGCGCCCTTTCAGCCGATGACTTGACGGTAGCGGTGATTTCCTCGACAGCGGCAGCGGTCTCCTCCAGCGAGGCGGCCTGGTTTTCGGTCCGCTTCGACAGATCGACCGAAGATTGCTCGATTTCGATACCGCTGTGCTGAATGATGAGCGTGCGCTCCCGGATCTGGCCCAGCGCATCCCGCAGGTTGAGCAGGGAACTGTTGAAGTCCGTGCGCAGCCGGTCGAGGCGACCCGAGAAGGGCGTATCAATCGTACGGCTGAGATCGCCACGCGATAGCCTGCCGAGACCGGACGCAATCTCGTCGACCGCGAATTCGATCTGGCCGTCCAGCTCCCGTTTCTCGGCGTCATTGCGGTAACGTTCGGACTCGGCCGCAGCACGTTCCTCGGCGCTCTTGCCCTCAATCGCCAGTTTCTCAAGTGCATTTTCGCGGAAAATCACCAAAGCGCGGGCAATGTTGCCAAACTCATTGATGTTGGTGGCATAGGGGATCGGTGTATCGAGATTGCCGTCCGAAAGGGACTTCACTGCATCGGTCAGCTTGCCCAAGGGCTGAAGCGTACGCTTGATGACGAAATAGGCGAGCAAGCCGACGCCAAGCATGGCGAGCCCGCCACAGATCAGCATCATGTCGCGCAGGCTGTATATCTGCGCATCGTAGACATCCATGGGAACACCCACGAACAGAATGCCGACGGTTGCGCCGGTTTTGTTCGTAACGGGCATATAACCCGTCATGTAGCTGGTGCCGAACAGCGTCGCGGTGCCAAAATAGGATTCACCCTTGGAGACTTTTTCGAAAGCGGGATGATCGGTCGCAAGCTTGGTTCCTGCTGCTCTCTCGCCCTTTTCGTTCTTCAGATTGGTGGTCATGCGAATGAATTCGCCGCCTCTGGCTTCAAAAACAGTGGAGATGCCACCGTTTCCGGCTGCGGTGCGGTCAACGAGATCATTATCGCGCATCGTTCCGATGCTGGCGCGGCCCACGCTCTTGAGGTCGCCATCCACCAATTCGAGGGCAACACCACCAACTTTCAGTTCGTAAAGGATCGCCATGCTGCGCATTGCGCTGTGCGTATCACGCAGCGCGGTGGTGATGATGTTGTCCTTCAAGCGAATGTAAGTCGAAAAACCAACCGCCGCCACGCTGAGCGCGATCAGGCCGATCGTCAAAGCCACGACCTTGCCAGCAACGGACTTAAAGAGCCGGTTGTGCATGAAACAGTTCCCCAAAGCCAAACTTATAAAAGTTCTAATGGGCAACTGTTAAAAAAACGCGAAGTGCCGGCGAAGGGGGCGGTAGACCCGCCCGCCGTTAATGGATGTAGCCGAGCCGGATGGCTTTCGCGATCGCCTGGATACGGTTGACGGAATCAAGCTTGATCGTCGCCGAACCAAGATAGGCGTTGACGGTGTGTACCGACAGCCCGAGCTTGACCGCGATTTCTTCGCTGATACGGCCATCGCCCGCCAGTTGCAGGCAGGCGATTTCCCTCTCGCTCAACGCTTCCGAGGGCGCTGCCTTGCGCTCGTCCAGCGCCAGCATATCGACCATGATCTCGCAGCACTTGATGTGCTGTTCGATCACCACTTCATTGTCGAGAACGAGATTGGTGCCGCAGAAGACGATATAGCCGTTACCAATGGTGCCGAGGCGCACCGGTAGCGCCAGACCCGCATAGGGCAACGTATCGTTCTCGATCCGGCGCAGAAGCGCAGGCACGTCGGGGAGATCGGCAAAACCGCCGGCATTCTTGTTGCGCCAGATGACCGGCAGAAGCGACGTCTCGATGTGATCGAGAAGAATATCGCCGACAGCGCGAATGAACTGCGTGCTCTGTTCCGCGGCATTCATGCCCCAGTTTTCCAGCTCGCAGGTCAGCTTCTTCTTGTTGGGGAAACCGGAAGCGGCCGCCTTCGTCACCACGAAATTGCGCGCGCCGACCAGCTTCTGCATGGCAACAAGCTTCGGAAACAGATCCGACCGGCTCGTCACGACAGGGCTGCGGTAAAACATGCCCGTTTGACCAGTACCCTCATTGTCTTTCGTCTGTGCCATCCGTCCGACCATTATACGAGGTTGTTGCGCACGGCGTAGGCAATTGCCTCCGAGCGGGTTTTTGTCGCAGTTTTACGCATCACGCTTGTAATGTAATTATTGATCGTATTGCGTGAAATGCCAAGGATCATCGCAATTTCGTCACTCGTCTTGCCTTCCGCGATCCAGAAAAGGCACTCCAGTTCGCGCTCGGTGAGGTCGATATCGCGCACGGCTTTTGCCTCGCTGGCAATGCCGAAACTGACGCAATAGCCCGTCAGAAGCGCGATTTCACGCAGGCGTTCCGGCGACGGAACCGCTTCCTCGGGGAACAGCAGCAGGAGAGAAAGGCGAATGCGCCCCACGCAGAAAGAGAGCGCAGAATACTGCCGGTCTATGCCATAGGGAACCGAAACGTCCTCTGGAAGCAAGAGCAGCCGCGGCTGCAGAAGCGAAAGGCATTTTTCCATTTCGCTCGAACGGTTCTGGCTATTGGCAAGCTCGACGCCCAACCGGCGCACCAGATCGAAAGGCCAATCGGATGTGACGATGAATTTAAGCCCGGTTTCTTCGAGAAGGTCATCCCGCGCCAGCAGGTAGTGCGAGGCGCCAGCGTAAGTCACGAGCAAATCAAGCGCGCCTGCAACGTTACCGGCAGCAGCCGTGGCTGCGACGTTCTTGGCAAGCTGATCACGCGGCAGGGGCTTACCCATGCCCTCCATAGGCTTGGCAGACAGCCTGCGGATATCAACATCGACTTTCAATCGCCTACGCCCTCTTGCTCCCAGTGGGAGATTATACCTCGGGATGGAATCATTCCATTCGAGAAGCTTACCAAAATGGGACGGCAAGCCCCCGGAGACCGAATCATTTCATTTTATGGAACGGACTGGGATTTGCCATTACCTGACACCAGCCTTTCCACGTATTTCACCGTTCGTCTATTGCTAAAAAAACATACTGAAAAGCTGTTCAATCCATAAACGGCATTCTCAGCCAATTCCCAGCAAACTGTATCGTTGCTGAATTTTTTGTAAACACTGTCCTAAAACGAGATTGCCACGATACGTCCGCCAAGGATAGCGAAAAGCCCAAAAACGGAAAAAAGGCCGGGTAAAACTCCGGCCTTTTCGATATTACGCTGCTTTTTCCACTGCCCATTTGCGCAGAATCTTGGCGGCTCTTTCCTCGCTGATTTCCACCATGCGGGAGAGCCTGCGTTCGGGCCCTTCGCGTACTCGGCGGTTGAAGGTGCCTTCGCCATCGCCGCCCGCCAGAAGATCGTCGGTGCTGTCGAAACCGAAATCCGCCCCGAACCCTTCCATGAGACCGCTCGCGCCCGCATCCATGCCCGGAGAGAAGTCCGGCAGTTCGAGACCGGCGGCTTCCTGGCTGAGTTGGCCTGCGGCCGCGCCATTGCCGGTAACCGTGCGGACCAGCGGGCGTACACCGAGCCAGACGACAAGGAAGGCGACCGCGACAAAGGCGAGGGAATTGATGATGCCGGCGGAATTGCGGCTCAGCACTTCCATGACACCCGGTCCGCTGGCGGCCTCGTCAAGCAATTGGGTTTCGAGGAAATCCATTGCAGTCAGGGTGACCATATCGCCACGGTCGGACGAAATGCCGGCGGCGGAGGTGACGATCTTCTGCATTTCGGCGAGGTAGGCGTCGATCTTGGCCTGATCGGCGGGTTCACCGACCATCTTTGCGATACGCCCCTTGTTGACGACCACCGCGACGGAAATCTTTTCGACCGTATAGCCGTTCTTCACCGTGGCGACCGTCTTGGAGTTGATCTCGTAGTTGGTCTGTTCTTCTTTCTTCGCCGATTCGTCCGACGATTGCGGCGTGCTGCCGCCGCCCTGAGGTGCGGCCTGCGGAACATTCTGCTCCACGGTCGCGGCCGTGTCGGGCTGCGTTTCCTGCGACTTCTGGTCTTCTTTCACGGTCCGCACCGACCGTTCGACACGCGATTCCGGATCGTAGACGGTTTCCTGAATCTGGCGGCTGTCGGTATTGAGCTGCGCCGTCACGCTCGAGCGGAAATTGTCCATGCCGAGGAAGGGCGCCAGCGCCTTGTCGATATTGGTCTCGATTTCCTGCTGAACGTTCTGCGCCAGCGTCAGCGAACGGTTCATGGCGGCATTGGTGACGTCGTCACCGGACGCCAGAAGCTGACCCGTGGAATCGAGCAGGGTCACATCGTCGACTTCAAGGCCGGGAACGGCCGAGGCAACGAGGTGACGAATGGAAGCGGAGGCCTTGCGGCCGGCGGAGGCGCTCGCACGGATCATGACAGATGCGGTGGGCTTCTGTTCGCCGCGGCGGAAATTGCCGACGTCAGGCATGACGATATGCACGCGTGCGGCTGCGATGCCATCGATCTGCTGGATGGAGCGGCCGATCTCACCCTCAAGGGCGCGAACGCGCGTCACTTCCTGCATGAAGGAGGTCAGGCCTAGAGAACCGACATTGTCGAAAAGTTCATAACCGGCATTGGCGCTGTCGGGCAGGCCACGTTCAGCCAGAAGCAGCCGCGCCTTGCTGGTAAGCCCGACCGGGACCTGAAGGCTGGAACCATCGGTCCCCACCTGAAAGTCGAGACCCGACTCGGCGAGCGCAATGCTGATCTTGTTGAGGTCGCTCTTTTCAAGCCCCACATAAAGGGTCTCGTAAGCGGGACGGTTCACATAAAGCGCTGCAGCGAGGATAATGGCCATGGACACAACGCCCACGCCGCCCAACATCAGCAGCCGCGTCTGCCCCAGCGCCGCGACATTCTTCAAGACCTGAGGGATTTGATTTAACAGATTCATTCTGTTCCGCACCGTCATTCATAGAGTCCGAGACCTTTTGGCCCCGTGATGACAATAGGGTGCGAAGCTTGCGCGAGCGTTGCCTTTCTCCGCATTCTGCGAAGAGGCAGGCGCCGCTGGAAACAGCGCTAGAAGAGGTCGAAGTCGCCGGAGGCCTTGTCGAGCGGCTGGGAATGGCCGTGGCGGAAGGCCGCGCCGAGCGCCTTCTGCATTTCAGCAAGCTTGACGAGGCTGAGCGCGGTGGAGACATCCACGATCCAGTCGCCCGGGATGGAGCCGGTGATGGTGTCTATGAACTCGGCCAGGCCACGCGTCTTCTGGACCGCAAGGTCGATGCCCTGCAGCAGCTTGACGCCTTCGCTCGACAATTGGCCGCTGGTCACTTCAAGCAATTGCGGCTCGATGCGCTCGATGAGATAGGCGACATCGTGCAGTTCCGATACCACACGCATCAGAACATCCGGCAGGGCTTCTTCGAACGGAGTGGTGGCGGTGTGCTCTGCAAGCTGCATTGGAAACTCCGTACTAGAAAAATTCGATATCGTTGGCGACGGGTTTGGGCGCCGGCACCGGACGCGTTTCCATGGCCACCGTCTTCTGTGTTTCCGCGCCGCTGAGCGGATGCTGGCGGGCGCGGCCCGAGACCGGCCAGAATTCGATCTTGCGGCCATGTTCCCCGCCCGTGGAGGAGCTTATGACTGGAATGCCTTCATCCTTGAGAAACTTCATGGCGAATATGGCATTCTGCTCACCGACATTGGAGAAGCTGGCGATCGTCTTCGCGCCGCCGAAAATCTTGGCCTCCAGCCGGTCACGACGGGCGCCCTGCTTCAGCAGGCCGTTGATCAGAAGTTCCATGAGATGCACGCCATAACGCGTCGCATCTCCGCCGGTCACGCTACCGGTTCCCGGCAGCAGGAAGTGGTTCATTCCTCCAACGCCGGAAACGGGGTCTCTCAGACAGGCAGCCACGCACGAACCGAGTATCGTCGTCAGCACCACATCGGGATCGCTGACGACCTTATACTCGCCCTGAATGATATGTACGCGCTTGGCTGCAGCTTCAATCATTTCAGCGATCCGAAAACCGCTTCGATGGCAGCGCGCATCTTGTCGATGGTGAAGGGCTTGGCCAGCACGTTGTTGGCGCCGAGCTGGGCAGCCTTCTGCACCAGCGCGCGGTCGCCCTGCGCGGTGAGAATGATGAAGGCGGCCTTCTTGGTGGTCGGGTTGGCCCGCACGGCGTGCAGGAAACCGAGGCCATCCATCTTCGGCATGTTGAAATCGGAGATGACGAGATGATGGGGCTGCTGCTCCATGATCTTCATTCCCTGCTCGCCGTCACCTGCGGCGGTGATCTGCTTGAAGCCGAGCTGTGTCAGCGCATCGCTGAGGAGCAGCCGGCTGGTCACCTGATCGTCAACGATCAGAACTTTGATCTTTTCTGCGAGAGACATTAGTCAGCACCTTCTTTGCGGGCAGTGGTTAGTTTGAGGATTTCTTCGCCGATGGAGCCCAGCGGCAATTGCTGTTCAACCGCGCCTAACTCGTAGGCCACACGGGGCATGCCATAGACGACACAGGTTTTTTCGTTCTGGCCGACGGTACGCGCACCGGCATGGCGCATTTTCAGAAGTCCGGCGGCACCATCGCGCCCCATGCCGGTCAGGATGACGCCGACGGCGTTGCGTCCGGCAAGTTCGGCTACAGAGTCGAACAACACATCGACGGAGGGCCGATGGCCGTTGACGGGATCGCGCTCCACGAGCCGGCAGCAGGGCGCCGAACGATTGGCGATCTGCAGGTGACGCTCGCCGCCCGGCGCGAGGTAGATCTTGCCGGTCTGCAGGCGGGCGCCATCCGTCGCCTCTTCCACCACGGGAGCGCAGATGCGGTTCAGCCGTTCTGCGAAGCTCTTCGTGAAGGTGGGCGGCATATGCTGGGTAATTACGGTCGGCGGGCAATTGGCGGGGAATTTCTGCAGCACCGCGATCAACGCTTCGACACCCCCCGTGGACGAACCGATGGCCACGACCTTGCGCCCCGCCCGATATTCGCTGACCGGAACCGGCTGCGGCGCGGCTGCGGCTTCCGGCCGCGCCGCACGGTAAGCAGCGTGTTGGGAGCGCGCGGCAGCCTTCACCTTGTCAGCCAGATCGCCGAAGGGGCGCGCATCGCCTGGTGCCGGCTTGCCGACACAGTCGAAGGCGCCGATTTCAAGTGCCGCGAGCGAGGCGTCCGCCCCGCGATGTGTCAGCGACGAGACCATGATGACCGGCATGGGCCGCAGGCGCATGATCTTTTCGAGAAACTCCAGCCCGTTCATTTCCGGCATCTCGATGTCGAGTGTCACGACATCGGGATTGAGCTGCTTGATGGCGGCACGCGCTTCCATGGCGTTGCCGGCCTGCCCGACGACCTCGACCTCCGGATCGGCCTTGAGCACAGCCGAAATCAGGCCGCGCATGGTCGGACTATCATCGACGACGAGTACCCGTGCGAGTGCGCTCATGCCTTCCTCCCCGAAGCGTGACCGATGTAGCGATAGGTGGTGATACCCGTATTATCGAACAGGTTCTTGGCGTCACCGGAGACACGTTCGGAATGACCGATATAAAGATGACCACCTTCCGGCAGCAGGCCTGCAAAACGCGACCAGATGCGCATCTGCGTCGGCTCGTCGAAATAGATGACGACGTTGCGGCAGAAGATGACGTCGAAATTGCCCTTGAAGGGCCATTGCGTCATCAGGTTCAATTCATTGAAGGTGATGAGGCGCTTGACCTTGTCGTCGATCTGGAACTTGCGGCGGCCGCCAGCATCCACTTCCGTGAACCATTGCTTGCGCATGGCGGGAGACACGGTTTCGAGCGCATTATCGTCATAGACCCCGGCACGGGCCTGCGCCAATATTTTCGGGTCGATATCCGTGGCCAGGATTTTGAAGTCGTAATCGGCTGCATTCGGAAACATGGCGAGCACGGTGAGCGCTATGGAATAGGGCTCCTGTCCGTCGGAGCAAGCAGCGGACCAGATGCGAACACGCCCGCCGCTCTTAGCCCTTGCAATGAGGCCAGGAAGAACCTCGTCACGCAAATGTTCGAAATGATGGTTTTCGCGGAAGAAGCGGGTGAAATTCGTGGTCAGGTGCGACAGCATTTCGCGCCGCGCCTGCGCGCCATCGGGAGATGACACCAGAACGCAATATTCACGAAAGCCTGAAAGGCCGAGATTACGGATGTGTTTCGACAGGCGGGAGTAAACCAGCGACGCCTTGGTGTCGTTGAGATAGATGCCCGCATCGGCATAGATCATCGCCGCGATTTCCGAGAGGTCACGTCTCGTCAGCGGGTATTCACCGCTGGCAAGAACGTCATCCGGAGACTGGCGCTGGTCGTTGAAATTAAGTGCTGCCATGAATGATCCGCTTTCAACCCGCCGCCGCGAGCGACATTTCCTGCTTCAAGGGCTGTCCGCGCGAGGCGCTGACGATGGCATCGACATCCAGAATGAGAGCGACGCGCCCGTCGCCGAGAATCGTTGCGGCGGCAATGCCCGGAACATGGGTATAGTTGGCCTCCAACGACTTGATGACAACCTGGCGCTGACCCTGGATCGCATCGACCATCAGGGCACGCTGGCCGCCGCCTTCCGATTCCACCAAAAGAGCAACGCCTTCGACCGGATCGGCCTGGGTCGGGCGGAAATTCAGCACGCGGCCGACATCCACCAGCGGGCAGAAGGAGTTGCGGATGGAGATCAGCCGCTGGTTCGCACCGAAGGAGTGAATGTTCTTCGCTTCCGGCTGCAGGGTTTCCACGATCGCGGTCAACGGCACCACCAGTGTCTGGCCGGCAACCGTCACCACCATGCCGTCGAGAACGGCAAGCGTCAGCGGCAGGCTCATGGTGAAGGTGGAGCCTTGGCCGGGGCGCGAGGAGATGTTGATGCGACCGCCGAGCGCCTGAATGGAGCGCTTGACCACGTCCATGCCCACGCCACGGCCGGAAATGTCGGAAATCTTGTCGGCGGTCGAGAAGCCCGGGGCGAAGATGAGATTGTCGATCTCTTCATCCGTCAGGTTCGCATCGGCAGCGATGAGATCGTTGTCAATCGCCTTCTGGCGCACGCGCTCGCGGTTGATGCCGGCACCGTCGTCCTGAAGCTCGATCAGGATGCGGCCGGAGCGGTGTTTGGCCGAAAGCTTGATAGTGCCTTCCGGGTTCTTTCCAGCGGCTTCGCGCTTTTCGGGCGTTTCGATGCCATGATCAACGGCATTTCGGATCATATGCGTCAGCGGTTCGGCCAGCTTGTCGATGACCGTCTTGTCGACTTCGGTGTTCTCACCTTCGGTGACAAGACGGATCTGCTTGCCGATCATGTCGGCGACTTCGCGAACGATACGCGACATGCGCTGGAACACCGGTTTTACTGGCTGCGCACGGATCGCCATGACGCTGTCCTGGATTTCGCGCGTCAGCTGCTGCAGCTCGTCGAGACCCATATTGACGGCTGACGTACCGCTCGCATCGTTTTCGATGACGCTCTGCGACAGCATCGCCTGATTGATGACGAGCTCGCCGACGAGATTGATCAGGCGATCGACACGGTCGAGATCGACGCGGATGGTCTGGCCGGCACTTGCATTGGCAGCGGCATTGGCGTTTGCCTGCGCTGCGGCAGGTGCTGCCGCAGCTTCACGCTTTTCGATGGCGGCATTGACGCTCTGGGCGATCTGCGTCGTTGCGACGGCCGTTTCGACAGCTGCTGCAACATAAGACGCTTCCGCCGTGGCGACTTCGACAACGGGCTGCTCTTCCGCGCCGCTATCAAGCGCCGAAAGGTCGAACGGCACGGGGATCATCGGGAGTTCTTCCTCGCCGGCAGCGGCCTCCGAAAGAACTGGCGTGATTTCGAGATCGCAATCCCATTCGGCAAATTCGAAGACGCTGCGGATACCTTCTTCACCCTTGTCGGTCGTGATCGAAACCGTCCAGGAGAGATAGGATGCTTCAGGATCGAGTTTGTCGAGCGAAGGCAGCTCGGACATGTCGCAATTGATGCTCATCTCCCCAATGCGGGAAAGATCGCGCAGCAGAAGTGCCGCCTCGTTGCCCTTTGAATAAAGCGATGCATGCGGCTTAAAGGTGATCTGGAAGGATGGCGCTTCCATCAGCGGCGTGGTTTCGTCGGCAAAGTCCGTGAAGGAGAAGGGGATCGGCTCGAAGCCGCTCTCATCCGTCGGTTTGGCCTTCACGGGTTCCGGCGCCTTTACTGCGACGGGAGCGGGCGCGGATGCCGGAACGGCTTCGCCGTTTGCCAGCGCCTCCAGTTCCTTCACAAGGCCACGGGTGCGGCTTTCATCGACGCTGCCGCCGTCTCTTGCGGCATTGGTGAGGTCTGCCAGCACATCGGCCGAGCGCAGCATGACTTTGAGAACATCCTGCGTCGGTTCCAGCTTGTTGGAACGCACGCAGTCGAGGGTCGTTTCAAAGACGTGCGCAAAGGCCACGAGATCATCGAGACCGAAGGCACCTGCCCCGCCCTTGATAGAATGAACGGCACGGAAAACGGCGTTGACGGTTTCCGGATCACGGTCGCCGTCATTCAATTTAAGAAGCCCCGATTCCAGTTCGGCGAGCTGCTCCTCGCATTCCTGGAAAAAGATTTCCTTGATTTCGTTCATATCCATCGTGAAATGTCCCGTATCAGGCGGTTACGCGCTCAATGGCATCGATGAGTTTGGCAGGGTCGAACGGCTTGACGATCCAGCCCGTCGCACCGGCCTGGCGGGCGCGGTTCTTCTTCTCTGCATCGCTTTCGGTCGTCAGAACAAGGATAGGGATCGCCCGGTACTTTTCGTTGCGACGAACACCCTCTATGAAACCGAAACCGTCGAGACGGGGCATGTTGATGTCAGTCACGATGACGTCGGGGTTGCTCTGCTCGAGCACTTCGAGGCCCTCAACGCCGTCTTCGGCCTGAATGGTTTCGAAACCGGCATTGTTGAGCGTGACCAGGAGCATGTTCCTGATCGTCCGGGAATCATCCACGGTAAGAACTTTTTTCTTCACTTTTGCATCTCCTTCAGGAGCAAATGATCGATATCGACGCCTATCAGTTTCATGGTCTTGTCGAATGCATCGGACACGCTGGCAAAGCCGAAGCGTTTGCCGTCCTCTTCCCAGGATTTGGCGCCGGCCATGAGGACCTGCGCACAAAGGGCGCCGATACGTTCCACCTCTGACGCATCCACCGACAGCGGTGCTCCCCGCAACGTCATCAGCTTGCCGTGCAGGGCCGATGCTTCGTTGAGGTCCAGCACCGGTGACAGTTTCAGCGTCGCCTCAGCTGCTTTTCTGGCTGCCATTACATGACTCCCTGACGTCTGAATTGTTGGTAATCCTGGCGGTAATCCGTGCGGCTATCCTCACGGGCCATAAATGATGATTGCTGCCGATCCGCACCGGTGGCGGCAGCGAAATGTTCCTGGCGGGCAATACGAAATTCGCGCACGGTGCGGCCGAGTTCCAGAATGACGGTTTGAAGCGTGTCGGCCTCGGAGGCGCTCGCGCTGATATCGACGGCATTGCGGTCCGCCTGCCGTTGCTGCCCGCCAATATCGGCGGCAACAGATTGCAGTTCACCGGCCTGCTCGGCCGTAAGCCGCGAGACTTCAGCGATCATGTCGTTGATGCCCGAGACCTGCCGGACGACGCCGCCGATTGCGTCCTGTGTGCGGTTGACCATGCGGACGCCGCCCTCGACCTGGGTCTTCGTGGTTCCGACAAGGCTCTTGATCTCCCTTGCGGCATCTGCAGACCGCTGGGCGAGCGCCCGGACTTCCTGCGCGACGACAGCGAACCCACGACCGCTTTCACCCGCACGCGCCGCCTCGATGCCGGCATTGAGCGCGAGAAGGTTGGTCTGAAAAGCGATCTCGTCAATCGTGCCGATGATCCTGCCGATCTGTTCGGCGGATTGTTCGATGTCCGACATGGCGTCGATCGCCTCGCCGATCGCACGGCCGCTTTCGACCGCCGCGTCGCGGGCGCTCGAAACCGCCTTTTCCGTCGCCGCAATGCGAGCGCCGTTTTCGGCAACGTTCCCGATCAGTGCCTGAATCGCATGCGAGGTTTCGGCAAGGGCTTCGGCCTGCCGGCGTGAACGCTCGGCAATGGAACGGCCGATATCGGCAAAACGTCCGCTCAAGGCCTCGGCCTCGCCGACGCTGTTATGGGCCGCCGTCAACGACGCGCCTATGGTTTCAAGGGCCGTGTTGAATGTTGTCGCGACATCCCGATAGGCGTCTGGAACGTCACCGTCTATCCGTGCGTGCAAATCGCCTGCCGCAAAAGCTTTCAACGCGACGCCGAAGAGGTTTGCCGCTTCAGCCCGGTCATTGTCGCGTTGTTCCTGAAGTTCGCGGCCATGACGCAGGCGTAGTTCATTAAAGCGCAGCGAGACCGCTATCTCGGTATCGACCATCACAAGGCGGACGACATTCTTTACCGCTTCGGCGAGCTCACGGCTCTTCTTGCGGCTACCCGGCAGGATGGATCGGGGCGCGTGTTCCGCCACCAGTCCACCAACGAGGTGCTCCAGAACGACGGCGTGGCTGGCGATTTGCCAGCGCGGATCGAGACCCATGCGGCTGGCGTTGTCGGAAAGCACCTTCACCCGCTCGGCATAGAGCGCATCGAAACGTGCATCCGTCAAAACGCTCCAGTGCGACGATTGCAGATCGTGCAGGCGTTCGAGCTGGTTTTCGCTGTCGAAGGACGGGGAACAGTCCGGCATGGACTGGAAACGGGTCATCACATCGCGCAGGCCGGCCTTGACGTAAGGCTCCAGCATGCCGCGATAGCTGCGCAGGAAGTCGGATTGCGTCTCATCGAGGCCGGCAAAACGCAACCGCCCCGCCAGGCTTCCGCCTGCCGATCTGCGCGCTTGATCTGATGGCAAGTCCTGCCCCAACCGACGTCCCCAACAACATGACGGCCGGTGACACCCGGCCAATTTGCCAAGGTTCAGAACGCCAGCACCCTGAGGGGATTTTTGAACGAACACACCCATCGCGGACGATGCGGCATCGACGCTTGCCAGACCTTCTTGAACCAAGAAACGAAATACCGGATCGGCACCGGTACGGCAGTGCGGCGTCATGCCTGGAAGGGGAGAGACCCCATTCCGCCGTGGAAATACCACCAATCTTTATGGTTAATTCCTTGCTTGAAAGTTAAGAAACGCGGCGTTGCGGGTCAAACGGTAAAATTTGTAAAGTCTTTTAACGGCCCCTGCCCCGACTTTGCCGCAAATGAGCAAAAACAAAAAGGAATCGAGCGCTTCGGGCGGTTTTTCCGGCCTGTGTGCTGGACAAGCGCGGGTGGCTTCCCCTAAAACAAATCAACGGGATATTCGCGCAGCGGTGATGCTTTAAAGAGACGTTTTCGATCAAGGAGATGCCAACTTGCAATGGATGGAGAAAGGCCGCAGTTCAAGGCGCCATCCGCAAGTGCTGATCGGTCTCGTGGTCGCCAGCCTTCTTCTCATGATCGGCTTCCAGGCGCCTTCGGGTATCAAGCCGCTTTCCAAGACCAGCCGCCTCGAACGCATGCAGACCGTCGATCTTGGCCGCTCCCTTTCGCTTCGCGACAAGGATTGCGACAACGGCGGTGATGTCGGTTGCCGGTCAGGCAATGCGGCCCCGGGTATTGGTCAGGACGCGTTTTCCTTAACCGCCGTCAGTGTTGACCTTGAGGCAAAGACGCGGCTCGTTGCTGTTGCCGTCGCGCCACAAGCGTCCCGAGACTTTGCCAGCGTGGTACCACGCGCGCCTCCGCATCTTATGTACTAGTCATTCCGGCGGTCATCATCATTGGATTCATTGGAATCCTGAGGGATTGGAGTCGTCGGAAATCCGCCGCAAGCTCCCATTCCAGAGAGAAAACCGCCGCCGCATATGACACTTGCAACCATTCTTCCTTTTATTGTCGCATTGCCCTTCGTCGGCGCACTCCTGACGGCGTTCATGCCGCGCGAGGGTGCTGCTGCAGCTCCCGCTTCCGTTGCGGGGGCAGTTGCCCTTTTCGGGCTGGTCAGCAGTATTTTCCTTTATACCAGCGTCAGCGGGGGCGCCGTTCTTAAATACGATGTGGAATGGCTGCCGCAGCTCGGTTTGAACTTCACACTGCGGCTCGACGGATTTGCCTGGATCTTCTCGATGCTGATTACCGGCATCGGCCTGCTGGTGGTGCTTTACGCCCGCTACTACATGTCGACTGAAGACCCCATACCGCGCTTCTTCGCCTTTCTTCTCGCCTTCATGGGTTCGATGCTCGGCGTCGTCCTATCCGGCAACGTCATTCTGCTGTCCATCTTCTGGGAAATGACGAGCATCTTCTCATTCCTTCTGATCGGCTACTGGCACCAGAATGCCGGCGCCCGCGACGGCGCTCGCATGGCGCTGACAGTGACGGGGATTGGTGGCTTCAGCTTGCTGGCGGGTCTGCTGATCCTCGGTCACATGGCCGGCAGCTACGATCTCGACAGGATCATCGAGGCCGGCGCTGCCATTCGCGCGCATCCGCTTTATGTGCCTGCGCTCATTCTTATTCTCGGCGGCGCTCTGACGAAGAGCGCGCAGTTTCCCTTTCACTTCTGGCTGCCCAATGCCATGGCGGCACCAACACCCGTTTCCGCCTATCTCCACTCGGCTACCATGGTGAAAGCGGGTGTTTTCCTGCTTGCAAGGTTCTGGCCGGTGCTTGCGGGCACGCCGGAATGGTTCTGGCTGGTCGGCGCGGCCGGCGTCATAACTCTGCTGCTCGGTGCCTATTTCGCCATGTTCCAGCAGGATCTGAAGGGATTGCTGGCCTATTCCACCATCAGCCATCTCGGGCTCATCACCACGCTGTTAAGCCTTGGCAGCCCGCTCGCTGCGGTGGCGGCCATCTTTCACATGGTCAACCATGCCACTTTCAAGGCCTCGCTCTTCATGGCGGCCGGCATCATCGACCATGAGACCGGAACACGTGACATGCGGCGGCTGAGCGGGCTCTATACCTATATGCCGGCAACGGCGACCCTCGCCATGGCGGCAAGTGCGGCCATGGCCGGGGTTCCTCTGTTCAACGGGTTCCTCTCCAAGGAAATGTTCTTTGCCGAGGCCGTCGAAACCCATGCCGACTCGCTTCTCGACCGGGCGCTGCCATATGTGGCGACATTATCTGGCGCATTTGCCGTCGCCTATTCGCTGCGCTTCATCCACACGGTGTTCTTTGGCCCCAAGCCAGTCGATCTGCCAAACCCCAATCCGCACGAGCCGCCGCGCTGGATGCGGTTTCCGATCGAATTCCTCGTCTTCGCCTGCCTGATCGTCGGCATCGTTCCGAGCCTTTCCATCGGCCCGTTCCTGCATACGGCCGTGCTTTCCGTTCTCGGCGCACAGACACCCGTGTACAGCCTGTCGATCTGGCACGGTTTCAATCTGCCGCTGATCATGAGTATCGCGGCGCTGATCGGCGGGGTAACGATCTACGTCCTGCTCGGCGGTTATTTCTCGCGCTGCGATGACGGTCCGCCGATCTTCCGGCATTTGCGGGGTCAGCGCATCTTCGAGCGCATTCTCGTCACCGTGTCCTGGAAGTGGGCGCGGTGGCTGGAAAGCACGCTCGGCACCCGGCGCCTGCAGCCGCAGCTGAGGCTTCTTATCCTCGTGGCGCTTCTTGCCGGTTTCTCGCCGCTCTTCCTTTCGGAATTCGCTCTGTCGCTGCCGCGGGTAACAACCTTCGATCCGATCTTCGCCATTCTGTGGTTGATCGGTATGATTGCGGCCATGGGTGCTGCCTGGCAGGCGAAATATCATCGCCTTGCAGCCCTTGTCATGCTTGGCGTTTCGGGGCTCGTCACCTGCCTCACCTTCATCTGGCTTTCCGCACCGGATCTGGCGATTACCCAGCTTTTGGTGGAAATCGTCACCACCGTTCTCATCCTGCTCGGCCTCAGGTGGTTGCCGAAACGCTTCGAAAAAGTGGACAGCAGCGATGAGTTGCCGGCGCAGCTTCGCCGTGCCCGCGATTTCCTGCTGGCAGCCGCCAGCGGCATTGGAATGTCCGTCATCGCCTATGCCGTGATGACGCTGCCGGTCCCGAATGCCATTGCGACCTATTTCCTCGAACGCGCTTACAGCGAAGGCGGCGGCACCAATGTGGTCAACGTCATCCTGGTCGATTTCCGTGGCTTCGACACCTTCGGCGAAATCGCGGTTCTGGCCATCGTGGCGCTCACCGTCTTCGCGCTGCTTCGCCGTTTCCGTCCCGCCCATGAAAGCATCGGACTTCCGGAACAGCAGCAGATGCAGAACGCCTTCGATGCGGAGCGCCCGGATCGCAGCAAGGGCGATACCGTTCGCGACTATCTCTACGTGCCATCCATCGTGATGCAGTGGATGTTCCCCGTCATCATCACCTTTTCCATTTTCCTCTTCATGCGCGGCCACGATATGCCGGGCGGCGGTTTTGCGGCCGGTATCACCATGGCGATCGCCTTCCTTCTGCAATATCTCGCCGGCGGGGCGCGCTGGGCCGAGGACCGCATCCGCATCCTGCCGCTGCGCTGGATGGGCTTTGGCCTCTTGATGGCGGCGGCGACGGGTATCGGCTCGTGGTACTTCGGCTACCCGTTCTTGACCTCTTATTTCCAGTATACGGAGATACCCTATATCGGCAAAATGCCGACGGCTTCCGCCCTGCTGTTCGATCTCGGCGTCTTTTCGCTGGTCGTCGGCTCCACCGTTCTTATCCTGATAGCACTGGCACACCAATCGTTGCGCAACTACCGCGTTCGCACGCCTGACGCCGCAAAAGCGGAGGACGTGTAATGGAACTCATTCTTTCAATCGGCATCGGCATCATGACCGGCTCCGGCGTATGGCTCATCCTGCGCCCGCGCACCTATCAGGTCATCGTCGGGCTTTCGCTTTTGTCCTATGCCGTGAACCTGTTCATCTTCGGCGTCGGCGGCATCAAGACCAACGCACCCCCGGTGCTGGTGAACGGCGTCGACAGTTCGACGCTTGCCGACCCGGTGCCGCAGGCGCTGGTGCTGACCGCAATCGTGATCGGCTTTGCCACGACAGCGCTTTTCCTCGTCGTGCTGCTCGCAGCGCGCGGCCTCACCGGCACTGACCATGTGGACGGGAGGGAGACGAAATGATGTCGTTCCCCTTCCACATCGTCATCGCACCCATCCTGCTGCCGCTCATTACCGCCGCGCTGCTGCTGTTCTTTGACGAGCGCCAGCGTGTGGCCAAAGCCGCGATCAGCTTCACCTCCACGGTGCTGCTGCTGGTGGTTGCGATTCTGCTGTTTCGCGAGGTGAACTCAACCGTTAATACCGAGATCGCTGCTGTGGTTTCGAGCGGCGTCTATCTGCTCGGCAACTGGCCGGCACCCTTCGGCATCGTGCTCGTCGCCGACCGCCTGTCGGGCCTGATGGTCCTGTTGACCGCATTGCTCGCCATTCCCTCGCTCATCTATTCGATGGCGAAATGGCACAAGGCGGGCGCCCATTTCCATTCGCTGTTCCAGATGATGCTGATGGGCGTCAACGGCGCGTTCCTGACCGGCGACCTCTTCAACCTCTTCGTATTCTTCGAAGTGATGCTGGCGGCATCTTACGGGCTGCTGCTGCATGGCTCCGGCCAGCAACGCGTCAAGGCAGGGCTGCACTATATCGCCATCAACCTCGTTGCCGCCTTGTTTTTCCTGATTGGCGTCAGTCTGATCTATGGCGTGACGGGCACGCTGAACATGGGTGATCTCGCCCACCGGATCGAGGGGCTGAACCCCGACCAGCGCATGCTGCTGGAAACCGGCTCGGCCATCCTCGGCATCGCGTTTCTGGTCAAGGCCGGCATGTGGCCGCTGAATTTCTGGCTGCCCTCCGCCTATGGTGCGGCATCTGCACCGGTCGGCGGGCTATTCGCGATCATGAGCAAGGTCGGCATTTATGTCATTGCCCGCCTGTCCTTCCTGCTGTTCGGGCAGACGGCCGGGGAATCGGCCGGTTTCGGCCACGATGCGCTGCTGGTCGGCGGCATCGCCACCATCATCTTCGGTGCCATCGGGGTTCTGGCGTCGCAGGCGCTGGGACGGCTTGCCGGCTTTTCGGTTCTGGTTTCATCGGGAACGCTGCTTGCAGCCATGGGTACCGGCAATCCCACGGTGGCGGCCGGCGCACTTTATTACCTTGTCAGCTCCACCCTCACCATCAGTGCCTTCTTCATGCTCATCGAACTTGTCGAGCGCGGGCAGGATGCGGGCGCAAACGTTCTTGCCGTAACCATGGAGGCTTATGGCGAAGGCGAGGAAGAAGACGAGGAAGAGGAAATCGGCGTGACCATGCCTGCCACCATGGCCGTGCTGGGCGCATGCTTTGCCGCCTGCGGCATCCTGCTCGCCGGCCTGCCGCCGCTTTCCGGCTTCATTGCCAAATTCTCGATGCTATCGGCCATTCTCAATCCGTCCGGTCTCGGCGCCAATGACAGCATCTCCACCCTGTCATGGTGGATCGTCTTCCTGATCGTCTTTTCCGGCTTCGCTTCACTGATCTCGATGACCCGTGCCGGCATCCGTACTTTCTGGGCCTCCATCGAAGGTACCGTGCCGCGCGTGCTCGTCATCGAAATCGCACCCATCATGCTGCTTCTCGGCCTGACACTCGCCATGACCGTTCAGGCGGGGCCGGTGATGCGTTACATGCAGGAAACAGCGCGCATCCTCGATCTGCCCGCGAGCTATATCCAGGGCGTCATTTCCGCGCCACGGGCGGGCGGCAATCCGGAGGCAGAGCCATGATGAACCGTGTCCTGCCCTACCCGCTACTGACCGTTTCCCTGATCTTCTTCTGGATGACGATCAACAGTTTCTCGCCGGGGCATCTGCTGCTCGGAACTGCGGTGGCGCTCATCGCTTCCTGGGCGATGGCGTCGCTGAGGCCGGCAAAACCCCGCATCCGCAACTGGCATCGGCTGGTGCAGCTGATCCTTATCGTGCTTTACGATATCGTCAGGTCCAATCTCTCGGTCGCGAAGATCATTCTGTTCAGGCGCGAAAGGGACCGCAAATCGGGTTTTCTGGCCGTGCCGCTCGATATACGCGATCCCATGGCGCTGGCCGTTCTGGCGACAATCCTCACCTCGACGCCGGGAAGCGCCTGGCTTGAATATAATTCCAGTCAGGGCACGCTCCTGCTCCACGTCCTCGACGACGTGGACGAGGCCGCGTGGATAAGCCTCATCAAGAACCGATATGAAAAACTGCTGATGGAGATATTCGAATGAGTTCGATTATCCTTTTCTGGTCCTTTTCGCTGGCGCAGCTGATGCTGGCCATTGCCATGACGATTTCGGTCTATCGCATCGCCATTGGCCCGCGCGCGCAGGACCGGGTGCTCGGCATGGATACGCTCTATGTCAACGCCATGCTGCTGCTGCTCACCTTCGGCCTGCGCACCGGCAACGACATCTATTTCGAGGCATCGCTGCTGATCGCCATTCTGGGCTTCGTCTCGACCGTCGCCCTTTCCAAATTCCTGATGCGCGGGGAGGTCATAGAATGAGCAACGCCGCAGAATTTCCGCTCTGGGCCGCCATCGCCGTAGCTTTTTTTGTCCTGCTGGGCGCCTCGTTAACGCTGATCGGCACTATCGGCTTTGCCAAGCTCAACAGCTTCTATGAACGCCTGCATGCGCCCACACTCGGCACCAGCTGGGGGACCGGCGGCATCGTCATGGCCTCCATCATCTATTTCTCCGTCTCCGGCGGCCGCTTCGCTTTCCACGAAATCTTCATCGGCATTTTCATGACGGTGACGACGCCGGTTTCCCTGATGCTTCTCGGCCGCGCTGCACTTTATCGGGACCGGGCGGAGCAGAATTCGGATAACCGAGAGCATTTGTAATTGCTTAGGTGCGCGTTGAAGCAGTGACTTTACGAAAAGTCAGGGAAATCCTCCTGCTTCGAACGGTCTTTACCCCGTTCACAATATCCGATTTGCGAGCCGGAATTTCGTGAGTCCAATGATAACGCCCGGAGTCCATGAGCAGGACACCTGAGCGGGGCTGAAGCACAACGCCACATGTGCCGGATTCGCGCAAATCGCGGAAAACCTTCTCGCAAGCGGATAGAAGGCTTATCGACACGATTGTATCGTCGAAACAGGGGACACAATCGACATGCGCGCTGATGCCCTGCCCTGGAAAGTATTCGTTCGCGATAACCTGATCAGGCAAGTTCTCGCAGTGGCCGTTCCTCACTAATCTTCTGGCGAATACGCCCAGCCATGGCGGCAAAGGCCCGAGATAAGGCATCCGGCGCAACTGCGCGGGCTTTATAGTCATACCGATAACCGAAATGCTGCACACGACGCTTCAGTTCCGTGCTCCATCCACCGGCATCCAATATGGTTGCGGTGGCAGCTTCCTCTTGCGGCGAAAGGAAGTCACCGAAATATATGACGCCGGGCGGTAAAGAAGATGGAATTACAGTATGATCCATTTGCGGGCTGTTCTCCCTTTACGATGACAAACGTGTGTTACAAACTCGTCATTCTCATCTAGCGCAGAGGTGCCGTCATCTTTCGTTTTATGTGTGCGTATCCCGGATAGTCGGAAAACTGAAACGGGTACGCAACCGGTCTAGCAAAACCACTGCGTTCAGCAGCCCGATCCATATCAAAGGCTCCATCGTAGTGAGAACTGTTTACGACAGTAATTGCAACTTTGCCGGAGCTCAAAAGATGGGCTGCGGCACTCCCAAGAAAACGGCGATCAATTTTGTTGTCACGAGCATCTCACGCCAAACGGTCACCGGAATGGCAAATCGCCAAGCTGGGCAAAAAATCCATTAAGCAAAGGTTAAGAATCTGCCAAACATCTGATATTTCTGGGATAATGTTAGCGGATGAAATACACTCACCCAAAAAACATATTTACGAGGATTTTCGCCTACCCGCCCACGAGGCAAATGTTTATTGCCATTATGGCTATCGTTGAATCTCAAAAGATTAGGTCGGATCGGTCCGAACACGCACCTATATAAATTTATCAGTCTGGAGATTTAATGGTGCCCGGAGGCGGATTTGAACCACCGACACGCGGATTTTCAATCCGCTGCTCTACCAACTGAGCTATCCGGGCACTTCAGGTCCTTGAAGAACCTCCGCTTTTCGCGGTCGGGGTCGTTTGCGCCCCGAAAGTGAACGGGGTTATAACATCTTGTTCGAACATGGCAAGCGCCCTTCCGAAGTTTTTTGACAGTTTTTTCACGGCGCCTGTGGATGGCTGGAAAGAGCGCAGGGCGAAGGCCGGTTCACGCAGGAAAACTCATTGTGTGGCCCCCTGATGCCAGAGCGCATTTGCCCGCCGTCATGTTTGCGAGGGACCGATCCCGGCCGGTGGCGGGCGCAGCATGGCAGGTGGGGCTATGCCCCTTCGCGGCGCCGTGCTGCGAAACCAAGCGCGAAAGGCACCACGGCTACCAGCGCCGCCATGACGGGCGAAGACGCAAAGATGCGGCTTGCAAGCGAGGTGACGGCTACGGAGCGCACGACCGTCATCAGGCGGGAATTCTCGCGGTCGCGTTCATGGTGGGGCTGTGCGGGCTTGTGGCGGGACATCCCGGCCGCCTCAAGCCGCTTGACATCACGCCGGATCTTTTCGACCTGTTGGCGAAGCTCGTCTAGTTCGGCACGCAGCGCCGGGTCGACGGTATTGGCGGCAGGTGTCCTCCTGGCTGCGGTTTTTTCCACCGTCTCTTCGGCGGCCACAGCTTCCGCCTCTTCGACCAGTTCGGCCAACTCGTCGTCCAGGTCTGATGGCTTATCGAAACCGTGGGATCGCAGTGGTGCTTTCATCGCTGTCTCCTGAGGCGTGCTGAATTGCGGCGGCGGGCGCTTTTGCCCGGTCAGCCTTTTCAACGCCTCAGCCCGGCAAAGGATGCATGGAAAGCGGGTAGACAGGCATAATAAAACAGGCCCCGAAGGGCCTGTTCAATCATCTCACTGGAGCCTCAGGCCGCCTTCGCGGCGCTGGCATAGGGATCGAAGCGACCGTAGAAGGTCTCGCCCTTGGCGGCCATATCCTTCAGCAGCGGCGTTGGCTGGAAGCGCGGTCCGTATGTCTCGCTGAGCTTTTCGGCGAGCGCCACGAAGCTCTTCACGCCCATGCCGTCAATGTAGGACAGCGCGCCTCCGGTATAGGGCGCGAAGCCGAAACCGAGGATGGAACCGACATCCGCCTCACGCGGATCGGTGACGATGCCTTCTTCAACCGTGCGAGCGGCTTCCAGCGCCACGGTGACGAGGAAGCGCTGCTTCAGCACCTCCATATCCACGTCTTCAGGCTTCTGCTGCGGATAGAGGTCCTTCAGGCCAGGCCAGAGGGACTTCTTGGCGGGCTTTGGCGGGTAGTCGTAAAAGCCCTTGGCGTTCTTACGGCCAAAGCGGCCCTCGCCTTCCACCAGCTTCTTCACCAGCTCCATATGGCGCGGATCGACCGCCTTTTCGCCGAGATCGGCGACGGTGGCTTTCAGGATCTTGTAGGAAAGATCGATGGCCACTTCGTCGTTCAACGCCAGCGGGCCGACCGGCATGCCGGCGAATTTCGCTGCATTTTCGATCATCGCGGGCGGCACGCCTTCGATCAGCATGTCGTAGCTTTCGGCCATGTAACGCAGCACGCAGCGATTGACGAAGAAGCCGCGGGTGTCGTTGACGACGATCGGGGTCTTCTTGATCTTGGCCACATAATCAAGTGCGACGGCGAGCGCCTTGTCGCCAGTTTCCTTGCCGAGGATCACTTCCGTCAGCATCATCTTCTCGACCGGCGAGAAGAAGTGGATGCCTATGAAATCGGTCGGACGCCTGGAGTTCTTTGCCAGCCCCGTGATTGGCAAGGTGGAGGTGTTGGAGGCAAAGATCGCTCCTTCGGGCAGAACGGCTTCCACGGCCTCAATGACGGCCTTCTTCACGTCGCGGTCTTCAAAGACGGCCTCGATAACGAGATCGGCATCAGACAATGCAGTGTAATCCGCCGTGGGAGTGACGAGATCGAGCAAGGCCTTGCCTTCATCCTGCGTCAACTTACCCTTGCCGATGGCGGCCTTGACGCTTTCCTCGCAATGGCCCTTGCCCTTGTCTGCGGCTTCCTGATCGCGATCCACCAGCGTGACGGGAATACCCGCTGCGGCGGTGACGTAAGCGACGGCCGCCCCCATGAAGCCCGCGCCAACGACGCCGACCTTTTTGAACTCCGTCTTCGGCTGGCCGGACGGACGGCGCGCACCCTTGCCGAGCTCCTGCATGGAAATGAACAGCGAGCGGATCATGCCGAAGGCTTCCTTCGAGCGAAGGATTTCGGTGAAATAACGCTGCTCTACCTTCAGCGCCGTATCGAAGGGTAATTGCAGGCCTTCATAAACGCATTTGAGGATGGCGAGTGCGGCCGGATAGTTGCCGGCACTTTCGCGGCGGAGGATCGCCGGAGCGGCGGGCCACAGCTGGGCAGCCGCAGGCGTCCAGATGCCGCCGCCGGGCGCCTTGAAGCCCTTTTCATCCCAGGGCGCGACCGGCTTCAGGCCGTCCTTGATCATCTGCTTTGCGGTTGCGACCAGCTGATCCGGCTCGACTACCTGGTGCACCAGCCCCATGGCCTTGGCGCGCGCACCGGTCAGCGACTGGCCTGTCGTCATCATCTGCAAGGCGGATTGCGCGTCCGTCAGACGCGGCACGCGCTGCGTGCCGCCAGCACCTGGAAAGATGCCGACCTTGACTTCCGGCAGTGCAATCTTGAGGCTCTTGGCGCTGGAGGCCACGCGGCCGTGGCAGGCGAGTGACAGTTCGAAAGCGCCCCCCATGCAGGTGCCGTTGATGGCCGAAACCCAGGGCTTGCCGTTGGTCTCGATCTTGCGGAACAGGCCGGTCATGCGGCCCACCAGCTCGAACAGCTTTGCTGCCGCCTGATCCGGGTTCTTCGTCTTCTCGTCATTGTAGAAGGAGAACATCGACTTGATCATCGACAGATCGGCGCCGCCGGAAAAGGTACTTTTGCCCGACGTGAAGACGACGCCCTTGACGGCGCTATCGGCGACGGTGGCGTCGAGAATGGCGTTCAGCTCGTCCATCACCTCTGACGTGAAGACGTTCATGGACTTTTCCGGCATGTCCCAGGTGACGAGGGCAATGCCGTCTGCGTCCGTCTCGATGGTGAAATTGGTGTAAGTGCTCATTTGGGATTCCTCTTCCCTGAATCGTAATGGCCGCTCCGCTTTCCTCGTCACCCTCGGGCTTGACCCGAGGATCCAAGCACCGGGGATAGATCCTCGGGTCAAGCCCGAGGATGACGGAAACGGGCCGTAGCCGCTGCCTTAAACCCGCTCGATGACGGTTGCTGTACCCATGCCTGCACCGATGCAAAGCGTGACGAGCGCGGTGTTCAGATCGCGCCGTTCCAGCTCATCCAGCACCGTACCGAGGATCATCGCGCCGGTTGCACCTAGCGGATGACCCATGGCGATTGCGCCGCCATTGACGTTCATCCGGTCGTGGTCGATGTCGAAAGCCTGCATGTAGCGCAGGACCACGGCGGCGAAGGCTTCGTTGAGTTCGAAGAGATCGATATCGGCAAGCGACATGCCGGTCTTCTTCAGAAGCTTTTTGGTAACATCCACCGGGCCGGTAAGCATCAGCGCCGGGTCGGAGCCGATATTGGCGAAGGCCTTGATACGGGCACGCGGTTTCATCCCCATTGCCTCGCCGCCCGCTTTCGAACCAACCAGCACGGCGGCGGCACCATCAACGATGCCGGATGAGTTGCCGGCGTGGTGCACATAGTTGATCCGCTCCACTTCCGGGTGGGCCATGATGCCGACAGCTTCGAAGCCGCCCATTTCGCCGGGCATCTGGAAGGACGGGTTGAGCGAAGCCAGCGCCTGCATATCGGTGCCGGGGCGCATGTGCTCGTCGCGGTCAAGGATCGTCAGGCCGTTCTGGTCCTTCACCGGAATGACCGACCTGTTGAAATAGCCCTTTTCCCAGGCGTGCGCGGCGCGCTTCTGGCTTTCGACGGCATAGGCGTCGACGTCGTCACGGGAGAAACCGTATTTCGTGGCGATCAGATCGGCCGACACGCCCTGCGGCATGAAGAAGGCCGGAAAGTTGACCGAGGGGTCCATGTACCAGGCGCCGCCCGACATGCCCATACCGACGCGCGACATGCTTTCGACACCGCCGGCGATGACGATATCGTCCGAACCGGCTTTGACCTTGCCGGCTGCGAAGTTGATGGCATCGAGACCGGAGGCGCAGAAGCGCGAGATCTGCATACCCGGCGCCTTGTTGGAGTAACCGGCCTCGAAGGCGGCGGCCTTGGGGATGACGGCGCCGGCATCCATGACAGGATCGACGCAGCCCATGATGATGTCATCGACAGCGGAAGTGTCGAGCCCGTTGCGGTCGCGGATGGCTTCCAGCGTCTTGGCGGCAAGGCGAACGGATGGCACCTCATGCAGGCTGCCATCCTTCTTGCCGCGTCCGCGCGGGGTGCGGACATGGTCGTAGATAAATACGTCGGTCATAACTCTCTCCCTGTGGCGTCAGAAACGCCAGATGTCTCAGAATGCTTCCGCGGCCAGTTCCATCATGGTGTCCGCCCCGGTTTCGATGCGGGCCTTGCGCAGCGCCGTTTCCGGCATGATGCGCTCCATGTAAAACTTCGCCGTGACAAGCTTGGTCTTGAGGTAATCCTCATCCGAAGCGCTGCCTGCTGCAAGCGCTTCGCTGGCGGCTTTCGCCATGCGCGCCTGCATGTAGCCCAGCACCACGATGCCGAAGAGATGCATGTAGTCGGTCGAGCCGGCACCGGCATTGTCTGGCTTGGCCATGGCGTTCTGCATGAACCACATGGTTGCGGCCTGAAGGTCGTTCAAGCCCTTCTTCAAACCCTTGGTGTAGAGGCTGAGCTTTTCATCGCCGCGGTTTTCCTCGCAGAAATCGCCAATCTCCTTGAACAGCGCCATGACGGCGCGGCCGCCATTCATGCCGAGCTTGCGGCCCACCAGATCAAGCGCCTGAATGCCGTTAGCGCCCTCATAGATCATGGTAATACGCGCATCGCGGACATATTGGCTCATGCCATGTTCTTCGATGTAGCCATGACCGCCAAACACCTGCTGCGCCATCACGGCGTGGTCGAAGCCCTTGTCAGTCAGAACACCCTTGAGGATCGGCGTGACGAGACCGAGCAGGTCGTCTGCCGCCTGCCGCTCCTTCTCATCGGTCGAGCGGTGGGCGATGTCCGATTGCAGCGCTGTCCACAAAAGGAAAGCGCGGCCAGCCTCGTTATAGGCCTTGATGGTCATCAGCGTGCGGCGGATATCCGGGTGCACGATGATCGGATCGGCCTTTTTGTCCGGGAATTTCGCGCCGGAAAGCGAACGGCCCTGAATACGCTCACGGGCATATTCCACCGCATTCTGATAGGCGATTTCGCCCACGGAAAGCCCCTGCAGGCCGACGCCGAGGCGCGCCTCGTTCATCATCACGAACATGGCCGAAAGGCCCTTGTTTTCCGCACCGAGCAGATAACCCGTCGCATCATCGTAATTCATGACGCAGGTGGCGTTGCCGTGAATACCCATCTTGTGCTCGATCGCACCACAGGTGACGCCGTTGCGCTCACCGGGCGTGCCGTCTTGGCTGACCAGGAATTTCGGCACGATGAAAAGCGAAATACCCTTCGTGCCTTCAGGTGCGCCCTCGATGCGGGCGAGCACCAGATGGACGATATTATCGGTCATGGAATGTTCACCAGCCGAGATGAAGATCTTCTGGCCGGAAATCTTGTAAGTGCCATCTCCCTGCGGCACCGCCTTGGTGCGCAGGAGACCGAGATCGGTGCCGCAATGGGGTTCGGTGAGGTTCATGGTGCCGGACCAGGTACCTTCAACCATATTCGGCAGATAGGTTTGCTTCTGTTCCTGCGTGCCATGCACGAGGATGGCGGCAATAGCGCCCTGTGTCAGGCCGGGATACATCATCAAGGACAGGTTGGCGGAAGACATATATTCGCCGATCGCCGCATGCAGCGTATAGGGCAGGCCCTGCCCGCCAAATTCCTGGGGAACGGCAAGGCCGATCCAGCCGCCTTCGCAATAGGCGTCATAGGCTTCCTTGAAACCATCGGGCACGGAGACAGAACCGTCATCGGCGCGCTTGCAACCCTGCTGGTCCCCGGAAAGATTGAGTGGGAAAAGCCGTTCCTCGGCAAGCTTTGCCGCTTCGCCGGTGATTGCCTCGATCATGTCGGGCGTCGCATCCTCGAAGCCGGGCAGGTTGTTATACCGCTCCAGGCCGAGAACGTCATTCAGGATAAAAAGCGTGTCCTTAACTGGGGCCTTGTAAACAGGCATTACCGATGTTCCTCCGCATCGTGGGCGCCGGAGATAATCCGGCCGATATGACGTGACAATATTTGACGTGCGCGTAAACGTCAAATAAATTCCATGGGGTTATCGCTCTCCCTTTTTGCGTAATTGTCCTCCGCACCACCGCGGGGCTCGGCCTGCATCGCAAAAGTTAAAAATTCCGACCTTGGTTAACCACTTCTTTACCACGTTTCGTGAATTCTCCCGATGGAGGTAACTGCTTCGTTCATCGGCGCATTTTCCTCCACGGGGGCAAATACCGGCTCTAGAATTGCTGCATGTTGCGGCGACGGCGTGTCCAAACAGGCAACGTCGCGACAGATAACCGGGCACGGCGGGCGGAAGCGAAGCGAGCGAAAAGATGAACGGATTGCGATCGAAAACCCAACAGCCAAGCGACAGGTCGTCTCTTGATGCTCTCAATCGCACCATTGAAGGCCTTGAAGCCCGCATCGAAGGGTTGATGAGCCAGAAGTTTCCGCGCGACCAGCGGGCCGCTGGCGCCACGCCGGAAACGAAGAGCGAAACCTATGCCGCACCACGCGAGCCACGCACAAGCGTGACGCCACCGCAACTTGATCCCGTCAATGAAATACGCCAGCGCCAGCGTCTGCTGGAGACCAGCTTCCAGCGCCCGCAGGAACCTGCCGCCCGCCCGGAACGCACGATCACACGGCCGCTCGCGCCGGAATATCGGCAGAGGGAGCCCCAGCCGGCTCCTCAGGCCGCACCGCGCGCACGCGCCATCCCGCCCTATCAGGAGCCACGCAATGACGCGGCCCTGCAGGAAATCGCGCAGGCACTCGTGAACCTCCGCCACGAATTGAAGCACGATATTGCCGAGGGCGTTGCGCGGGAGGCGCAGGGACTGCGCGCGGAAATCCGCAATATCCGCGCCGCGGCGGAAGACCAGCAATTCATCGGCGATCTGCGCGATGACATCGCACGGCTTGCCGGAAGCATCGACCAGCTCGGCAATCTGGCATCTCCGGATGTCTATGCGCTGCGCAACGAATTCGAGGACCTACGCCTCACCATTGACCAGCTCGCACGCGAAGACAGCGTCCATCGGATCGAAAGCCGCTGGAACAATGTGGAAGACACGCTGCGTGGTTTCGATGCCGGCGCCCTTCAGGATGAAATCGTTTCCCTCGCCTATCGTCTCGATGACATCAAGACGCAGCTCGGCGGCATGAGCAACAATCCGGCCGTTCGCGTGCTCGAGGAGAAGCTGATCGCGATCGCCAGCGCGGTCGAGCAGCTCGGCAAGCACATGCAGCCGAATGAAGCGGTCTTCAGCGAACAGTTTTCCGGTCTCGATCAGCGGCTGGACGAAATCAGCCGCGCCATTGCGGCGACCGGCACACGCCCCAATGCGCAGGCAACCGACAATGCGCTCGCCCAGCGACTGGAAAACCGCCTGAACGGCCTCGCCGAACAGCTCGGTGATATCAACCGCCTCGCCGCTGCAAAACCGGAACCCTCCGTTGATCTTACCGCGCGCCTCGAAGCGCTGGCCGGCAAGATCGATGAGCTGAGCACCGCGCGCGATGCAGCGCAACTGCATGAGCGACTGGACCAGCTTTCACTGCTTCTGGAACGGTCGCAGCGCCCTTCGCAACAGGCGGAGCTGACGTCTTTCCTCAGCGACATTTCCCGCAAGATCGATGCGCTCGACCACGGCACCGTCAATGAGGGTCTGGCCGAACGGCTCGACACGCTCTCTCGGCAGATCGAGGAGCTCGATTATCGCTATAGCCAGCCGCAGCTGGCATCGGGCCTCAGTGAAAGCGCCTTTTCGCGCCTGGAAGAGCGGCTTGGCACTATCGCCGCGCGACTGGATGAGACCGCCCATGCCGCCCCCGCTGACAGCCATGCGCTAGCGAGCCTTGAAAACCAGATCGCCCATCTCTCGACGCTGATCAGCCAGCCGGTTCAGATGCAGGCCGCAGGCATGTCGCCTGAACTCGATGCGCGCATGGCGGCGATCGAAGACTATATGGCTTCGAACGACGAATATATCATCGAAGCGGCCCGGCAGGCAGCCGAGGCCGTTCTCGACGCCTATACCCGCAACAACCTCTCGGCCGGCGCGAACATCGCCGACATGTCGATGCTGACCGACCTTGCGGCCGATTTGCGCAACCTTGAAGCGCTGAGCCGCAACACCGAAGAGCGCACGCACCGCACCTTCGAAGCACTGCACGAAACGCTGGTGCAGATTGCCGGCCGCCTGGATAATCTCGACAACGGACCGTCCTACCGCGAAGAGCCCACCCGTCACGTTGCACAGCAGGCTGTTGCCGCAGGCCGCGACGACGTCGCGATGCCGGCCGCCATATTCTCGGAAGAGGGCTATATAGCCGAAGAGCAGGCCATTCTCGAGGATGTCAGCGACAACGACGCGACCGCCATCGTGCCGCCCGCTGCCGTCAAGCCCGCAAAAGCAGAGAAAACGAGCCTGCTCGCCGGGCTGACGAAGCGCTTCAAAACAAGCACGGCGAAGCCCGCAAAGACCAAGGAAGAACCCGTATCGGCCTCTTCCGCCCGCACCCAGGTTGAGCCTGCCCCGTCGCTTGATCCGATCGACGTTCTGCCAGCCGGTCAGGAGAACGAACTCCTGGAGCCCGGTTCGGGCGCGCCTGATATCAAGAAAATCCTGGAACGCGTGCGCGCCAGCCAGGTGGCCGCCACCGGCAAGGCCGTGGACGCGGAAGGACGGACGGACTTCATCGCCGCCGCCCGCCGTGCCGCGCAGGCCGCCGCGATGGAAACAGCGCCGGAAAAGCTTGAAACCGGCAAGAAGAAAAGGAAGACCGAAACTTCGGCTCTTTCGCGTTATCGCCGGCCGCTGCTGCTCGGTATCGGTGCCATCCTTCTGGCGATGATGGCCATGCCCCTCGTCAAGACACTGATCAGCGGCACGGAAGCCCCGGCGCCGGTGATTGAACAGAAGATGGACAATGCACCGGTTTCCGCCCTTCCCGAAACCGGCGACAAGGCCGTCACCATACCGTCTGACCTCGCGATCGGATCCGAGCAGGCAGCCCCGGCCGACAGCATCGGGAACTCCGCTCCTGCACAGAATACCATTGACCACCGGACCATTGGCGGTGCGCCGCTACCCGAGGAGCCGCCGGTCGCCGATGTTCCCGCCGTGGATCCCGCAAAATCCGGCACCGTCGCGCAGGCGGAACCGCCGAAACCGGCTGAGGCCGTCTTCACGGCCGCTCCCGCCGACGGCGCCATCGTCGTTCCCGCCGGGATAGAGCCCGCATCGCTTGCTGAAGCCGCCGCCAAGGGCGACACGCAGGCGCTTTTCGAAATCGCAGCCCGCTACACCGACGGTCGCGGCGTTGCCGCCGACCGTGCCGAAGCCGCGAAGTGGTACAAACTGGCTGCCGATCGCGGTCTTGCGCCCGCGCAATATCGTCTCGCCAATCTCTACGAGAAGGCGAACGGCGTCGAACGCAACCTTCCGGAAGCCAAGCGCTATTACACGCTGGCCGCCGAACAGGGCAATGCGGGCGCCATGCACAATCTTGCCGTCCTGCTGGCTTCCGACGCGGCGGGCCAGCCGGATTTTGCTGCCGCCGCGCAGTGGTTCATCAAGGCCTCCGAACTCGGCGTCCGCGACAGCCAGTTCAATCTTGCCATCCTCTATGCGCGCGGCAGCGGCGTGAAACAGGATATCGAGGAATCTTACAAGTGGTTCGCCATTGCCGCCAAGGATGGCGATGCCGATGCCGCCCAGAAGCGCGACGAAGTGGCGGGGGCCTTGAACCCGCAGCAGCTCCAGAGCGCCAAGGCCAAGGTGGAGGCGTGGAAGGTCAAGCCGCTTTCGGAAGATGCCAACAGCGTCAACCCGCCGGAAGAGTGGGCTGGCAAGGAAGGCGTGAAAACCGCCTCCGTGGACATGGAAAAGGCGATCCGCAACATTCAGGCGATCCTCAACAAGAACGGCTTCGATGCCGGGCAGCCGGACGGCAAGCTCGGCAAGAACACCGTGACGGCCATCAAGGACTTTCAGAAATCCGTGGGCCAGACCCCGGACGGGCGCATTACCAACGAACTGGTGACAGCGCTTCTCGCCCGCAATAAATAATGGTTCTGAAACCCAAAAAGCGGCCCCCGGCCGCTTTTTTGCAACGCCTGACAGGAATGTGGGCGGCTGCCTTCGCCAGACCTCTATCTTTCCAAATTATCAACGTATTTACCGTTGAATGTTGACAGGTTAGGCCCTCGCGGGCATGACGGATGAAGGCTGGGCATGCCCGGTCTTTTCAGACAGAAAGTGTAAATCGCGGCAAGGCCCCCTCACCGGACAAGCCATGCCGCCCGGAACCATTTGCCCGAGGTCCGAGCCGTGACTGTCTATCTGCCGATCGCAGAACTGTCGGTGAATATTTTCATCATTCTCGGCATGGGCGCGGCCGTCGGTTTTTTGTCCGGCATGTTCGGTGTCGGCGGTGGCTTCCTAATCACCCCGCTTCTGATCTTCTACAATATTCCGCCTGTGGTCGCCGTGGCGACCGGCGCGAACCAGGTAGTGGCCTCCTCCGTCTCAGGCTCGATCACGCATTTCCGGCGCGGGACGCTCGACGTCAAGCTCGGCAGCGTTCTGCTCGTGGGCGGCCTCATGGGCGCCACGGTCGGCGTGTGGATATTCTCGTTCCTTCGCAGCATCGGCCAGCTCGACCTCATCGTTTCGCTGCTCTACGTCATCCTGCTTGGCACCGTTGGCGGGTTGATGCTGAAAGAAAGCATCTCGGCGCTGAGACGTGCCGCCCGCAACGAGACGGTGACGCTGCGCCGGCCGGGACACCACAACTGGGTACACCGCCTGCCGCTGAAAATGCGGTTCAAGAAATCGAAGATCTATCTCAGCATCATTCCAGTCGTCACGCTCGGTTTCGGCATCGGCATACTCACCTCTATCATGGGTGTGGGCGGCGGTTTCATCATGGTGCCGGCGATGATCTATCTGTTACGCATTCCCACCAGTGTGGTTGTCGGCACCTCACTGTTCCAGATCATTTTCGTCACCGCATACACGACCGTCGTACAGGCAGCGACCAACTACTCCGTCGATGTGGTGCTGGCTTTCATCCTGATGGTGGCTGGCGTCATCGGCGCGCAATATGGTGTACGCGTCGGCCAGAAACTGCGCGGCGAACAGCTGCGTGCGCTGCTGGCGCTTCTTGTTCTCGCCGTCGCCCTTCGCCTTGCGGTATCGCTGGTGGTTCGGCCGGAAGATCTGTTTTCGGTCGCCGTCGGGGGGTTAGGTTATTGACCCGCCATTTGTTGCTTGCCGCCCTTGCCCTGCTCTCCTGTCTTTCCTTCGGGCAAACTGCTTCCGCCCAGACGCCGCCGCTTGCGCTGCCGCCGGGTCCGCAGCAGCGCCCCCTGCAGGAAAACATCGAAATCGGCGCTTCGACGACGGAAATTCCGATAGCCTCGGATTTTCGCGGGGCGGATTTCACCCTCTTCGGCGCACTCAACAATACCGACCAGCTGCTACTGGCCATCGGGCAATATGATATCGTGGTGACGCTGGAAGGGCCGAGCGACTACATGACCGTGCGCAAGAAGGAGCGTGTGGCAGGCATCTGGATCAATACCAGCGCCATCACCTTCACGCCGCTGCCGGAATCCTACTCCATGGCCAGCACCCGCAATATCAGCGATGTCGCCTCCCCCGGAACGCTGCGCGCCATGGGGCTCGGCGTCGACCATCTGTCGCTCAAAAGCGCTGTCTTTTCGGGCGTGCCCGACAATGTCTTCGATTTTCAGGAGGCCTATCGTCGGCTCAAGCTTTCGAGCGGCATCTACCGCAATGATACGACCGGGGTGCGGCTGGAACGCACGGGCCTGTTTTGGGCGACCTTGCGCCTGCCCGCCAACGTGCCAAACGGGGTGCACACGGCACGCGCCTATCTCTTCAAGAGCGGCAAATTCATCGCCCAGCGCGAATTAAAACTGCGCGTCGTCAAGACCGGCATGGAACAGGCGATCACCGATGCCGCGCATCAGACGCCGCTTGCTTACGGCGCGCTTTGCGTTCTGCTCGCCGTCGTTACCGGCTGGGGCGCCAGCATCATCTTCCGCAAGGACTGAGCGTTTTCAATCGCGCAAAAGAGAGCGTCTGCCACCCGCACGGGCAAAGATAGCATTCGCTTCCTTCCGGGGTTTGCTGTAAAATTCAAGGCGTTACAAACGCACGCAGCTGATGGCGGCAAGTGCGGTTGTAACAGGGATGAAAAGGAGAAATGTCATGTTCAAGCACATTCTCATTCCCACCGATGGTTCGCCGCTGGCGCAGATCGCAATCGACCAAGGGTTCGCTCTCGCCAAGGAGGCAGGCGCAAAGGTGACCGTGGTGACGGTATCGGAACCCTTTCATGTGATTGCCAGCGATGTCGAGGACATTGCCGCCATTGCCGAAGAGGAATTCCACCGTTGCGAAGAGGCGGAGCATCTGCTTCGCGATACGCAGGCGCATGCCACCGCCATGGGGCTGGATTGCGAGGCCCTGCTGGCGCGGGCGGGGCGGCCGGACGAGGCGATCATTGAAATAGCCGACAAGACCGGCTGCGACCTCATCGCCATGGCCTCGCACCGGCGCAGGAGTTTCGTCGAGATGCTGCTCGGCAGTGTCACCGCCAAGGTGCTGAAGAATTCGAAGATACCGGTATTGGTCTACCGCCAATAGGCTGCGCTAAAATCTCAGCCGAGCAGACTGGAAAACCGCACCGAGTAGATGCGATCTCTCCCCATCAGATGCGCGACGAGAGCGGCATGATCGAACAGGCCGCGCATTGCCTTGTGGCGCAAATCCAGCCCGCCGCTCAAGACCCCGAATGCCGGCATCAACAGACGCGAACCATCGGTGGCGAAACAGGGCCGCCGCACCGTCTTCTCGCGGCGTCGCACAGTGGCGGAGGGGTGCAGGTGACCGGCGATTTCACCGGCCGCATCGCCCGGCTTAGGCTCGTGGCGGAAAACGAGATTGCCGTAAAACATCTCATCCACCGAAGAACCCGGCAGATCGACCGTGCCATCGGGGTCGTGGTTACCGTTGATCCATATCCATTCGCGACCGCGGGCCATCTCGCGGATAAGTTCGCGCAACGGCAGCGGCAGGTGCTGGGAGCCGACGCGATCATGAAAATTGTCGCCGAGGCTGACGACGATCTTCGGATCGTAGCGGCTGACGAGGGAAGACAGTATCTTGAGGGTGGCGATGGTGTCGTAGGGCGGCAGCATGCGTCCACGCCTTGCAAAAGCCGCACCCTTTTCCAGATGCAGGTCGGAAACGACGAGCAGCGACAGGTCGGGCAGGTAGAGCCCACCCAAAGGGTCGCACCATGCGGAAACGCCGTTGATGGCGGTCTCGCTGCCCAGGCATTCGAAGCCGTTGGAAAACCTGTCGCTCAATGTCAGCCGGCTCAGCACTTTTATCGTTGTTCCTTCAATGCATACTTCAGCACATGGGCATATTTCAGGACATGGCCTCGGCGATCAGCTCATCAGCGGCTTCCGCCAGCACATCGTCCATCGCTTCGCCCGCCACCGTCTCCCTCCCGATTTCCAGCATGACCGGAACGGCGAGGGGCGAGACGTGCTCCAGCGCGCGATGCGTGGTGTGTCCCTTGATTCGCTTCAGCATATCGCCAAGACGGCCAATATCCAAAAGTCCTGCTGCGGCATCCCGTCGCGTCGCTTCCAGCAGGATATGATCCGGCTCATGGCTGCGAAGAACGTCATAAATAAGATCGGCGGACACCGTGACCTGCCGGCCGGTCTTTTCCTTGCCGGGATGGCGGCGTTCGATCAGCCCGGAAATGACTGCGCAATTGCGGAAGGTGCGTTTCAGCATGAAGGATTCGTCAAGCCATGCTTCCAGATCGTCGCCAAGCATGTCCTCATCGAGAAGGTCGGCCAGCGACAGGCGGCGAGACTTCAGCCGCATGCCGATATCCTCCATGGCCCAGATGGCCAGCGAATAATCGGTGGCGACGAAACCCATCGGTTTTGCCCCGGCCCGCTCCAGCCGCCGCGTCAGAAGCATGCCGAGCGTCTGATGCGCCAGCCGTCCCTCAAAGGGATACATGACCATGAAGAAGCGCTTACGGAAGGGGAAGGTCTCCACCAATAGCTCGTCGCGCTTGGGAATGATCGACTTCTCCTTCTGGATTGCCAGCCAGTCGCGAACCTGATCCGGCAGGGCATGCCACCGTGTCGGGTCTGCCAGCATGGAGCGCACTTGATCTGCCAGGTAGGTGGAAAGCGGAAATTTGCCACCGGCATAGGAGGGTATCTTCGGATCCATGGAAAAGGCCTGTGAGACCAGGCATTCATTCTCCCTGATGCCCTCGAACCGCAGCACCTTGCCGGCAAAGAGAAAAGTATCGCCCTGCACCAGCTGCTCTAGGAAATATTCCTCGACCTTGCCGAGCGACATGCCACCGCGACCGACCGTGCCCTTGGCATTGCGCTTGACCATGCGGACATTGAGTTCCGCCGCCTCGACGATGGTGCCGAGGTTGAGGCGATATTGCTGCGCTACCGCCGGATTGGACACGCGCCAGCGACCGTCCTTCATCTGGCGGATGCGGGCATAACGTTCATAGGTGCGCAGCGCGTAGCCGCCGGTGGCAGTAAAATCCACCACCCGATCGAAGGTGGCACGCGGCAGGTCGGCATAGGGCGAGGCGCTGGTGACTTCGCGATAAAGTTCATCCGCATCGAAAGGCTCGGCACAGGCCATGCCGAGTACGTGCTGGGCGAGAACATCAAGCGCGCCTTCGGCGATCGGCGGCGTATCCTGCGCGCCGATATAGTTGGCATCCAGCGCTGCCCGGCATTCCATCACCTCGAAGCGGTTGGCGGGAACGAGGATCGCCTTTGACGGCTCATCCATGCGGTGGTTGGCACGGCCGATACGCTGAGCGAGGCGGCTAGCGCCCTTCGGCGCGCCGACATGCACGACAAGGTCAACGTCACCCCAGTCTATGCCGAGATCGAGGGTGGAGGTGGCAACAACGGCACGTAACCTGTTTTCCGCCATGGCCGCTTCCACCCTGCGGCGCTGCCCGGCATCCAGCGAGCCGTGATGCAGTGCGATCGGCAAATTGTCGTCATTGATCGTCCAGAGCTCCTGAAAGACCCTTTCCGCCTGCGAGCGTGTGTTGACAAACACCAGCGTCGTCTGATGCTGCTTCAACGCTTCGTATAAGTCCTTTCCGGCATAACGTGCTGAATGGCCGGACCATGGGATGCGTTCTTCCGTGTGCAAGATGGAAATATCCGGCTTTGCACCGCCTTCGACGGTTATCAAACCGGCGGGCGGCTTCCCCTGCCCCTGCGGTGCAAGATAACGGCGCAAATCCATCGGCTCCGCCACCGTGGCCGAAAGGCCGATGAAACGGACATCGGGCGCATGCCGGCGCACGCGGGCGAGCGCCAGCGACAGCAGATGGCCGCGTTTGGAGGTGACGAGCGAATGCAGCTCATCCAGCACCACATATTTCAGGTCACGGAAAAAGCGCTCGGCCTCCTTGTTGGCGAGCAGCAGCGAGACCTGTTCCGGTGTGGTCAGCAGGATATCCGGCGGGCGCACCTTCTGGCGCTGGCGTTTCGCCTGGGGCGTATCGCCGGTGCGGGTTTCGATGACAATCGGCAGACCCATTTCGGAAACGGGCTTGGTGAGATTACGCTCGATATCGACTGCAAGCGCCTTCAGCGGTGAGATGTAGAGGGTGTGCACGCCGACAAAGCCGGAGCCAGGCGGTATCTTGCCCCGCTCTGTCAGGTCGGTGAGCGAGGCCATGAAGCCGCCCAACGTCTTGCCAGCACCGGTGGGCGCGATCAGCAACATGTTCTCGCCGCCCCGTGCCCGCGCCATAAGCTCCAGCTGATGGGCGCGCGGAGACCACCCTTTTTCGACAAACCATTTCTGGAATGAAAGGGGCAAGGTGCCGACATCTATGCCGGAAATGGGGGGCTCGGTGTGTTCCACGCCTTTAACGTAGTGAAAAACCTGAGAAAAAGAAGGGCGGAACAGGGCCGCTTGACAGGAAAACATAATCATGGATAAATAATGTCCATGATAGCGCAGCAACAGGACATGGAAAAGACCGATGAAACTCGGGGACGGCGTTGAACAGGCCATTCACAGCGTGGGAATGCTGGCGGGACTTTCCGAAGGCGGCGTGTTGTCCGCGGCCGCGCTCGCGGAATTCCACGGCGTTTCCACCAGCTATCTTCTGAAGCACCTGCAATCATTGTCCAGCGCGGGAATAGTTGCCACGGTGCCGGGGCCGAAGGGCGGCTATCGTCTGGCGCGACCGACTGACAAGATCACCCTGCTGGACATCGTTCTGGCCGTTGAAGGGCCGCAGCCGGCTTTCCGTTGCGCGGAAATCCGGCAACGCGGTCCAAACCCATTGCCGGGCCGGTATTTCACCAAGCCCTGTGGTATCAATGCAGCGATGTTGAAGGCAGAGAAGGTCTATAGGGCCGAACTCGCCAAAACCACCATTGCCGATATTCTGGGCGATCTTGCCGCCACTGACGATGGTGGAATTGCTGCGCGTGGCTGTGCCTTCCTGGAGTTGAACGAGCGCAAGACAGCAGCGCGCTGAGACTGGAAAACAGGCTCCGAAGAAAAACCGATCTACGCTGGAGGGCTTCGTCGCTTTCCGGACTGATGACGCATGACTTCAAACTGACCCAACCAACGGAGAGACCCATGAAAACCCGTATCAACTATGCCAAAGCATCCCCCGAAGCCTTCAAGGCCGTCATGGCGCTTGAAAATTACGTTCAGGGCAGCGGACTTGAACGCCGTTTCGTTCACCTCATCAAGCTGCGTGCCTCGATCATCAATGGCTGTGCCTTCTGCGTGGATATGCATGTAAAGGAAAGCCGCCATGACGGGCTTTCCGAACAATGGATCAACCTGATGAGCGTCTGGCGGGAATCTCCCGTTTACACACAACAGGAACGCGCATTGCTCGGCTGGGTGGATGCAGTGACGAAGATTGCTGAGACCGGAGCTCCGGACGATGCCTTCGAAACGCTGAAAGCACATTTCTCCGATGAGGAAATCGTGAAGATTACGGTGGCCATCGGCGCCATCAACACCTGGAACCGTATTGCCGTCGGTTTCCGCTCGCAGCATCCGGTTGATGCGGCTGCGAAGGCGGCCTGACCTCGCAAACCCGCGACCGGCGACCGCTACATGGCAATGTAGCGGTCGTTCCTGTGATTGATAGCAAGCGTGAGGTTCATAACCAGTGCTCCGAGAACGGAGCAGATAATGACAAAAGGTGTGGCAACGAAGAATGAGCAGGCCAGCACCATGCCGTCAAAGGCGAGCTGCACGAGGCCGGCGCGCCAGCCGAAACGATCCTGCAGATAAAGCGCCAGAATGCCGAAACCGCCGAGGCTGGTGCGATGACGAAACAGCGCCAGCATGCCCGCCGCAACCGTCAATCCGCCGAAAAGTGCTGCGGCAACCGGATTGATGCTCTGAAAGGCGAAAAAGCCGGGCATATATTCCGACAGCAGCGCTGTCAGAGCGATGGCGCAGAAGGTCTTCACCGTGAAGGCGAGGCCGAGGCGGCGGAAGGCGAGATAATAAAACGGCAGATTGACGAGGAAGAAGACCGTACCAAAGCTGAGGTCGGTACCGTAATGCACGAGGAACGCCAGACCAACCGTGCCACCCGTCAAAAGACCGGCTGCGGAAAACAGCGTGACGCCGAGCGATACCAGCATGCTGCCCGCAAGAACGCCCTGCGCGTCTTCCAGCAGCGAATGACGATCCGGCGCGGAGGCCCAAAGATTAAGACGCCTGCGCGCGCTCGTATCGTCCATGCCTTGTCCCCTGAATACCAAGCCCTGCCGAGCTATTGCGCTGAAGTGCGGGAGATTTCAACCACCCTCGCTCAGCGCACGACGATATATCTGTCCGAACGGTGATTGATGGCCAGAAACATGTTGAGGACAAAGGCGCCGACGATCGAATAGACAACCGTGACCGGATCGATGACGAGGAAAGCACAGAGCATGACGAAGGCATCGAAGGCGAGCTGGATCAGGCCGGCGCGGATGCCAAAGCGATCCTGAATATAGATGGCCAGAATGCCGATGCCGCCAAGGCTGGCGCGGTGGCGATAAAGCGCCAGCAATCCGTAACCCAGCAGCAGACCGCCGAGCAGCGCCGCCCACAGCGGATTGATGCTGTCGATCACCATCCAGCGCGCTTCCACTTCCGTCAGCACCGAAACAAGGCCGATGGCGATGAATGTCTTGAAGGAAAAGGCAAGGCCGAGCCGACGGAAGGACAAGTAATAGAATGGCAGATTGACGAGGAAGAACAGCAGCCCGAAGCTGATGCCGAAGGCATAATGCAGAAGAAAGGCGACACCTGCGGTCCCGCCCGTCAAAAGGCCGACCTTGGCCAGCAGATAAAAGCCGAGCGCCGAGACAATGGCGCCGGTGACGATGCCCTGCACGTCTTCCACCGGCGCGTGTCTGGCCGGATCGGAACTCCACATGCCGTAAACGCTTCTCGTTCTCAAGCTTTGCCCTCGGTTTCTTTCATATTTTGCACTGCAAAACGAACCCGATCAAGATGGATACGTAAGGAAGGCTGACCTATCGAGAAAATGGAAAGAAATGAGATGTTCAGACCTTGGCCCGGGCAAGAAAAAGAATGCCGGAAAGGGGTTTTCCGGCATCCTTGCGAATGGTGGTCTTGCGAATTTCCATGAGATCAAAACCCGCCCGTTCCAGAAGACCGCTGACATAGGTTTTCGAATGGGCGTAACGAAGGGATTCCCGCAGAACGAAACCATCCTCCCCTGCCGCATCCTCAACCGAAAAGGCAAAGAAGCCGGAGGGCGCCAACAGGGCGGAAACGAGGGGCATGACGGTTTCGAGACTGCCGAGATACATCATTACATCGGCGGCGGCGACGAGATTGGCGCGCTTCGGCGCCAGGGTCGTGGTGAAGAGCCCCGAAGTTTCCGCTTCGAGGGAAAGATCGGCCTGGCCGAGGTGATCGTAGAGATCTTTTTCCTCCGCCTTGGCAAGCATGTTCTGTGAAATATCGAAACCTTCCAGCCGTTTTGCGAAGGCTCTGATTTCAACGCCGAGGAGTCCCGTGCCGCAGCCGATGTCGACGACAGTGTCGAACACCCCGCCATCCGCCGCCTTCTCGATCAGTTCCGCCAGTTTCTGCGGCACGCTGTAATCGAGCTTTTCGACCAGCGAAGTTTCGAAACGATCGGCATAATCGTCGAACAGCCCTTCCACATAACGGCTCGGCGGCTGTTCCGGTGTTTCTGCGGCGCCGAGAACCGCAAGCTTCAGTTCGGCTGCAAACAGCCCTTCCTCGTCCATCTCGGCGACCTTTTCGTAAGCCGCCACGGCCTTGTTCGTTTCCCCCGCCTTTTCGTGATATTCCCCGAAGCGAAACCAGCCCGCCGTCCACCGTGGCGCTAGTTCCAGCGCCTGTTCCATGAGTTCGGCGGCGGCGGGATAATCACCGCCCTCCGCCAACATGCGGGCATAGTCCGCCCGGCGGTCGGCAATGACGTCACCGGAAGAAAACTGGTTTGGGGCCATTCAAGATTCCTGAGAAGATGCGCGCTGTCATTTATCAAGCCATAAAAAAACTCAAGTCCTATTTCATGGCGCACTCGTGGAATTGGCTGATATGCGCGATATAGTGCGCAAAAACTTGCATCGATGTGGTCCGTTTCATATGTCAGGACAAAACAGGAGACTTGCTGATGGCCGGTGAGGTCAACAAATTGCTGGGCGACACAGTGGCCCGAACGGTGGTGAAGCTGCTCGTGGTTTCACTGCTCGTCGGCTTTCTGATGGCGATCTTCGGCTTGACGCCGTGGAACATCATTTACGGCGCGCGCGACTTCGTCGTCGACCTGTGGCGCAGCGGTTTCCATGCGCTGGGGGCGATCGGCGACTATCTGATCCTGGGCGCCACGATCGTCATTCCCGTCTTCATCATCCTGCGCCTTCTGAGCTATCGCCGCTGACATGACCGACACTTCTCTCCAGACGCTTACACGGCGCGGTTTCGTGCTGCTTTCCGCCGGTTCGGTTCTTTCCGCCTGCGTTTCCGTTCCAACCAACAAGGGCGTACCTTCAGGCACCCGCGATGAGACCGCAGCGGCGCTTCCAATGGTCAACGACCTGCGACGCTCGAAAGGACTTTCGCCGCTTTCCATCAATGGTGCAGCCAGCAGCGCCGCCGCCTATCAGGCCGGACGCATGGTCAAGGCGCAGAAGATGGCGCATCTGATCGGACTGACCGACAGTTTCCTGATCCGAATGAAGGAGGGGAATGTGCCGCTTCCTGCGGCGGAGAATGTGGCCGCCGGTCAGGATAGCGTGGAGCGGGTGGTGAAGGCCTGGATCGGCTCCAAACACCACCTCGAAAACATGCTTGGGCCTTATAACGGCCTCGGCGTGGCGGTCGCCTACGATGCCACCAGCCGCAACCGGCCCTATTGGGCGATGGTGCTCTGCGCCTGAGGTAAAGGGCGGGAAACCACCCTCGTCCCTCATTCCTGTGCTTGTCACAGGGATGTGGAGGGAGAGCCCCTGAGGAAGCGCTGCCCCGACCTTCCAGGCTCGCTGTCAGCCCAGCTTACGATCCGCCCAGCGGTCAACCGCGCTGTCGCGCAGATCGCGGATCGATTCCACGCCCTCACGGGCAACCAGCTTCGACAGGCCCTTGACGATGGCAGATGGCAGACCGGGGCCTTCATAGACCATGCAGGAGTACAGCTGTACCAGATCCGCACCTGCCCTTACCTTTTCCAAAGCCGTTTCCGGGGACGAAACGCCGCCGACACCGATGATCGGCAAATTGACGCCGACGCGACGGCGCACCTTGGCCAGAACCGTGGTGGAGAGCTCGAAGAGAGGCTTGCCGGAAAGGCCACCCGCCTCACCCTTGTGCGGGCTGGCTCGCAGGCCGTCGCGTGAGAGGGTGGTATTGGCAACGATCAGGCCGTCCAGATCATGGGCAAGCGCTTCTTCAGCAACGTCGTCCAGTCCCTCTTCGGTCAGATCGGGCGCGATCTTGAGGAAGACGGGGATGCGTCTGCCGAAACGTTCAGCTTCCGCCCTGCGGCGTTCCAGCACAGCCGAGAGAAGGGCGGCAAGGCTTTCGCGCGCCTGCAGGTCGCGGAGACCGGGTGTGTTGGGGGACGAAATATTGACGGTGAAATAGGATGCGACCGAATAAAACGCCTCGATGCCCTGCACATAATCGGCGATACGGTCTTCACTGTCCTTGTTGGCGCCGATATTGACGCCGACAATGCCACGCAGATGCGCCTGCTTCAGACGCTCCAGCGCAGCGGCATGGCCTTCATTGTTGAAACCGAGGCGATTGATGACGCCCTCATCTTCCACAAGGCGAAAGATACGCGGCTTCGGGTTGCCGGCCTGCGCCCGCGGCGTGACGGTGCCGATTTCGGTGAAGCCGAAACCGAGCTTCAGAAGCGGTCCCGGTACTTCCGCATTCTTGTCGTAACCCGCCGCCATGCCGAGCGGATTGGGGAAGACGAGGCCCGCCACGGTCTGCTGCAGTCGCGGATCGTGCGGCACCATGCAGGTGGGCAGGAAGCCGCTTTTCAGGGCCGCAATGGACAGCCCGTGGGCCTTTTCCGGATCGACCAGGAACAGGCCCTTGCGGCCGATCGAGGAAAATAATCCGCTCATCACAAAATCTCCGGAAACTGGTGCTGGCCGTCGTGATCGAGTGCAAGCGGCGTCTCCCAGAGCACGGCGGTCAAGGGAAGAGGCCCATAAAGGTGAGGGAAAAGATCGCCGCCTCTTGAGGGTTCATAGACCAGCTTGTCGCCGAGGGCCGCGCCGTCGACTGCAATCAGCAGCAGATCGGCCTGGCCGGAAAAATGCCGCGCGGCTGTTTCCGCCACCTGCCTGGCCGTGGAAAAATGGATGAAGCCATCGGTCAGGTCGATGGCGGCGCCGTCGAAGACACCCTTTGCCCTGGCCTCGTTCCACAACGTCTCCGGCACGATTTTATAGATGATCGCGGGCGTTTCCTGCATGCGCTCTCCATGGCTTTCCAACCATCGCGGTTTGCCGTAAAGCTAGGGGATTGTCCACAGTTTCCACGGTATTTTTATTGCTGAAAGCCTGAAAGACCGCCTGTCCACAAGCTTTTCCTTGTAAAGAGGAACCGATTGGCGCAACCTTTGGCGGAGGAGCCGGGCGTGTTTCGACCACCGGCAAAGGGAGTGAGTCAATAACTGGAAAAGAACCGCATAATGCCCTTGGGAGGGGGCCAGAATGTCGGAACTTGTCATTATCATTGCAGATGATCATCCACTTTTTCGCGGCGCCCTGAAACAGGCCGTATCCGGCCTCGACGGACACCAGACCATCGTTGAAGCCGGTGATTTCGAGGCTGCCAGACGCGCAGCCGCAGCCCGTAACGATGCGGATCTGATGCTGCTTGACCTTGCCATGCCAGGGGTCAGCGGGTTTTCGGGCCTCATGGCGCTGCGCGCAGAGTTTTCCAGCCTGCCGATCGTCATCGTATCGGCGACGGATGACGCGACGACCGTCCGCCGCTCAATCGAACTCGGCGCTTCCGGTTTCATTTCAAAATCCTCCGGCATCGATGACATCCGTGATGGCATCCGCGCGGTTCTGGAAGGCGACCTGTGGGTACCGGCCGGCCATCACGGCGAAAAGGAGCACGATCCGGATGTCGCCGATCTCATCGGCAGGCTGCGAACGCTGACGCCGCAGCAGAGCCGTGTTCTCGGCATGCTGGCAGAAGGCCTGCTGAACAAGCAAATCGCCTATGAGCTCAATGTCTCGGAGGCGACGATCAAGGCACATGTCTCCGCGATCCTGTTGAAGCTCAAGGTGGACAGCCGCACGCAGGCGGTCATCCAGCTCGCCAAGATCAACACATCGGCTCTTGTGGCGTAAGCAAGGATTTTATTCCTTTCCTTCCTTTACTCCGGACCGGATATGGTCTAGATTTCGAGGTGTTAACGACAGGAGCTTTTCCGCTATCGGCTCCGTTTGCGGGCTTTCTACCATGCTTTCACATGAGACGATCTGGAGCGCCATCGATACGCTTGCCGAACGCCATCAGCTGACGCCTTCGGCATTGGCGAAGCGTGCCGGTCTCGACCCTACTTCATTCAATAAGTCGAAGCGTTTCGGGCCGGACGGCCGCAAACGCTGGCCCTCGACGGAGTCCGTTTCCAAGGTGCTCGAAGCAACGGGAGCGAGCGTGGATCAGTTTTTCGGTTATGCTTTTGGAAAGGCGCAGACGCGACCTGCCGGTGCGGAAAGTGCCATCCCCCTGCTCGGTTTCGCTCAGGCCGGTTCCGGCGGTTTTTTTGACGACGGCGGCTTTCCGGCAGGTCAGGGCTGGGACGTGGTTGAGTTTCCCTCGTCTCCCGAACGCAAACAGGGAGTCTACGCGCTGGAAGTGCAGGGAGAGAGCATGATGCCGCTTTACCGCGACGGCGACATCCTCATCGTGGAGCCTGGCGCGCAGGTACGGCGCGGCGACCGCGTGGTGTTGAAGAGCCGTGACGGTGAAGTGATGGCCAAGGTGCTGGCGCGGCAAAGCCCCAAGAGCATCGAACTTCTTTCCCTCAATCCTGAGCATCCCAATCGGAGCTTCGAGATGGCCGATGTGGAATGGATCGCCCGCATCATATGGGCCAGCCAGTAGGCCGATATCCTACACGTCATAATCGCTTTCACCGCGACGGCTAAAAGCGCGCAGCACTGTGCCGTGCCTTAGAGGCCGAGTGCCGTCACGGCCGCGTCAACCGTCATGACTTTTGCGCCACCGGATGCCGCCTTACGCACGAAACCCTGAAACCTGTCTTCCGGGCAACCGTAAAAGCTTGGCGCAGACGACACATCGTGGGTAAAAATGACGAGCCAGCCGCCGTTTTGCAGGACGTCGTCAAGCCAGCGATCAGCGGCATCGAGATAGTTCGGATCGGGCCGCAATTCGACGGCAGCAAGATTATGCGGATCGATGCTGCCGCGGTTGATGCCGGGCATGATCCCGCGGGCAGTCCTGAACCTGCGCCGCAGCATGGGCTGCATGAGTGGCGAAGCCATGCCGAAGGGGGTGGAGAAATTCCGCCTGTGGCCGTTCTCGTCGAACGAGGCCAGCACCTTTTCATTACGATCGAGATCCTCTTCCAGCCCTCGCCGTGAAAAGCTTGAGAGTTTGCGATGGGAATAGGTATGGCAGGCGAGCTCATGACCGGCCGTAGCCAGTTCCGAACAGCCCCTAGCGGAAATCATGTCCTGCGGTTCGTCATGCCTGTCGATGAAGACCCCGGAAATATAAAAGGTCCCGCGAACATTCTCGTTTTCCAGAATGCGGGCACCGCTGGTCCAGGCGCTCGCCGGAACATCGTCGAATGTGAAGGAGACAATCGGTTCGGATGTCTCGATCCGCGCCGTCGGTCCAGGGAAATACCGCACGAGCCGGTTATTGACCCGGTCTGCGATTGTTCCGATTTTCTGCGTCATACTAGCCCCCCGGCCCGCCGTGCAAATTACTGTCCCTGTTCCAGTATGTCGTAAGCCTGATGTCTCAAACAATAGATCGCAATAAGAAGAGAAGACCAGATAGGCCCGGTTCCGGTAAAGAAATTACTCTCAAGACAGGAAGAAAGCAGCGCATATACCCAGATTCGCCCAAAAAGCCGCGTCAGGCCGGGATCCGTGCCTCTGTCCACCGCTGTTCGGAAATCATTTGCGGGGATGATCACGAGCCATATGAGAGTGAGGACGAAGGCGGGCAGTCCGCCATTCAAAAGGCTCTCGACATAGCCATTATGCGCGTGAAAGGCCGTGACCGCCCAAGTCTCGGCAATATCGGCCTGCGACAGAAGCCGGTCGCTTGTCCAGAAGGCCTGAAATCCCTGCCCGAAGATCGGCGATTGCGCAAAGGTGTCCAAAGAAAGGCGCCATATATCCGTCCGTCCGGTGAACGTGGAATCGATGCCCAGGCTTTCGACGAGGCTCTGTATGCTCGGGAAATAGGTGGAGCCGATTGCAACGATATTGAGAAACGCCAGAAGGCCACCGATCATCAGCAATGTCCGCCCGGCATGCCGCTCCATGACCCAGACCAGGGCGATGGTGACGGGCAAAAGCATCGCTGCAGTTTTCCCGTTGGTCTTCCAGAGAAAAAAGCCGGCCAGCAGCGTGATCGCTATTCCGCCCAGCGTGGACCAGGCATTGCGCAGATAAAGCCCCACCATGAAAAGAATGATCATTGCCGGCGCGGCGGCGTTCTTATGATTGAATATTCCGCGCCAATCGCCTGCAAGCGCCTTCTCATCGAGATCGTAAGGCTGATGGATTGCGCGCGAACTCAGGAAGATAACCCCGAGATAACAAAGCGCCAGCAGGAGAATGGCGAAAACGGCCATCATCCGGTCGAATTGCCGCCTGTCGCGCGGCATGACGACCAGCACGCTGGTGATAAAACACAGGAGCGCCGTGAAAATCAGGCGCTGCAACGACGTGCCGGGCTCCGCACCAAGGACCGAACAAAGCGCGAGCCAGGAAAAGAGCAGCAGGATTGGCAAGCGGGGCCTCAGCAAAAGCCCCGTCAGACGATGGCGCAGTGCGAAGACACCGAGGATCAGCGCGATCACCAGACCGGTCAGCTGATTGGCGGCGGCGCGCGGCACGGGCGGCGCCGCGAGATTTTCAAAGGGCGCGACAGAAATCCAGATGTAAAGCATCGTGGCGACAAAAAAAATCGCGTCGCGACGGCCGCCCGACAGGGACATGGCACTGCTGTTTTCCGCAGAAATGGACCGCGTATCAGCAAAACGCGGCATGGTAGCCTGCTTCGGCAACGGAAAATCGGATCATGGACCTGCCCTGCAACGAACAACGAAACCCTTCTGAACCGGGCGATGTCCTAATAACCATAAACAGTCATTATCATCATTATTGTGTAATTGCTTTAACCCTCTCTTACCTCAACAGGGCTAAGACAGGAGAAACTGTCATTCATTCAGGTCGTCGGTGTCGAGTACCGCCCGGTTGCCGCCCTTTCAGTTCGTAAGACTTTAAAAGGGACAGTCCTTTTGAATTCGCCCGGCAATGCCGGAAAAAACGGAGAATGAGGTGTCGTTGAACACGCCGCGGCTCGGCCATCTTGTCAGACTTGGATTGGCCTATATGGCATCCGGAGGCGCGCTGCTGATGTCCAGCGCCGCCCAGCTCTTGACCTTCGCGCTGCTAGCCCGCCATCTGGGTGTCGAACAATTCGCGCTTTACGCTTCGATCACGGCCGTGACCAATCTGGGCGTTCAGATTTGCGGTATCGGCTCACAGGAATCGCTCATTCGTCGCGTGGCGCAGGATCGCGGCATGTTCCCCGTCATGCTTGGCCACAGTTATCTCCTCAGCGCGGCGACGGGTGTGGTCCTGACGCTCATCGGCATGGTGACGATCCCGGTGTTTTTCCCGACGTCGGAAACGTTGCTGCACACGCTGATCACCACTTTCCTGATCCTGTTCACCAACCTCGTTCTCCTGAAGGTTATTTCGCTTTCCACGCAAAGCTTCATCGCCCATTCCGACTTTGCCTCGGCCAACAAGCTGGAGGTGATGTTTGCCATCGCCCGCACCATTGCCGCCGTGGTTGCCTGCCTCGTCTTCAAGGTGGAAACGGTCGAGGCCTGGGCACTCTGGAACCTCGCCGCCCACACGATTGCAGCCGTGATTTCCGTCAAGGCAATAGGAAGGCTCGGCCGACCGGTCTTTCGGATCGTCCGGGAGGAAATTCGCATCGGCATCCTGTTCTCCACCCAGTTCCTGTTCAAGGCGGTACGCGGCAATGCCGATATTCTCGTCCTTGGAGCCATCGCCAGTGCGGAGGTCCTGGGCAGCTATTCCATCGCCCGCCGGATTCTCGACAGCTCCTATCTTTCCGTCGAGGCTCTGAACCGGCTCATCTATCCCGGATCCGCCTCTGCAGCGCTGCAGGGTATCAGCAAAACCATCGAACGCGCCTATAATGTGCTGAAAGCGGCGCTGTTCATCGCGACAGGCAGTGCGCTGGCAATCTTCATCATCGCGCCCTTCCTGCCGCTTTTATTTGGCGACGAATATGTTTCGCTTCCCACCATCACCCGCGTGCTTTGCTGGGTCGTACTGCCGATGGCGGTGGCCGCTACCGCGCTGGAAGCGTTGGGGGCCTCCGGGCGCCAGGATATCCGCGCCAAGATATGGAATAGCGGCAATCTCATAGGCTCCGTCGTCGTTGCCTTCTTCACCTGGTCTTTCAGCATTTCGGGAACGATCGGCAGCTATTTCATCGTCGAAACCGCCATAGCGGCAGCTGTGTGGGTGGCGCTTCTACGGCTGCGGCGGAGCGAAGAGGCTTTCGCTGCGGTCAAATAGAGCCCGCCTCATTCAGTTGAATCGAGTCGGTCCGGGTCTCCCCTAGTAGAGCCCGTAGGGAAAATAACGACGATAGATCTCTTCGAGCCGGCCGTTGCGGGAAAGAGCGGCAAGCGCCTGATCGAAGGCCGGCACCAGCACATTATCCGGATCGACCGTCATGATGGAAAGGCCCTCGCCGAGGAACCTGTCCGACATATAAGGCCCCCCAAAAAGAGCGCAGCAGCCTTCGGATGCGCTTCCTGAAACCCAGAACGGCAAGCGCAGGGCATCGGCAAAGATGGCGTCGACCTTACCGGCCTTCAGAGCACCGTACATGGGTTCGTAGCCGTCAAAACCCTCAACCACCGCCTTGGGAAAAAATGCCTTGAGCATCTGTTCGTGCCGGGAACCGGTCACCACGCCCACTTTCTTGCCGGACAGTGCGTCGGCGCCGGAGCCGGCAAGTTTCGTCGCCTTGTTGACAGCCAGCCGGGCCGGCAACAGAAGATAGGGCCGCGAAAAGGTGAAGCTCTTGCGCAACTCGGCCGTGACGGCGAGACCGGAAATCACCGCTTCGCCCTCTCCCATCTCCAGAGCCGCCTCCAGCTCGTCAAAGGGTAAGGCCTGTACCTGACATTTGCTCTCCACCTTGAGCTGCGCGCACACCTCGCGGACGAGATCGACATGGAAACCCGCAAGCCGGCCTTCCTGATCGGTAAAATTGAAGGGCGGAAAATCCACCGACATCAAAAACCTGATGCGGGGGACGGAGGAAAGGTCGCCACCGGGAAACCGCTCCTGAGCGTCGAAAAGCACTGGCATGCGGTTCCCGTCCGACAGGCCCTCCGCATGAAGCTTTTCGAAAATACCGACAACTTGCAAAGCGAACACTAAAGTAAAAACAAGAATTATATTTCGCGTTACAATCGTCATTCTCATCTATACTATCCGCAGCAGGAAGTGGGGCGTTACCATGACGGTGGCGGCAGTGCATGGATTATTTGCGACACTATACACGAGAATCGTTTCGCACGACGCCTGCCGGGCGAAAAATTGTATTTTCCCGCATACGCGACAATCCACCCCAGACGGTTCCTGATCGGGGTGAAGCCGGACACATGCGCTTCCTTCGGGGGCTGGGATTTGGCAAGCCGTATATCAGCGCGTGCGAACGGCTGGCGCTGGAAAACGGCTCGACGCTGGAAGCGGAACTGCTCGCCGGCGGCCTTGTCGCGACGGATGCCTATTTTGGCGCTTTCGCCAGGTTTTTGCGGTTACCCTTTGTCGCGGAGATCGATCCGGAGCGGGTCGCAGATGTCCATCGTCTCGATACGCAGCTAGCCGAGCCGCGCTTGCTACGGCTGACGCCTGCGAACGGTAAACCAGCACTTCTGATCGTGCCCGAGCTGGCGCGGATGGAATTACTGAAAAGCCTGCTGGATCGACATCCGCATCTTCTGGACGAACTCGTGGTGACGACGCCGCATGCCATGCGCGATGCGATCTGGAAGGCGGGTGAAACACGCCGCTGTCGTGAGGCTCGCCAGCAACTCTTCAACACCGCGCCGCAGTACTCTGCCAGGATCACGCGTCAAGGTCATCAGGGCTTTTATAGCGGTATCGTCGTCACCCTGCTTACGCTCTCGCTGCTGTTTCACACGCAGACGGCCATGGCCGTCATCCACGTCGCCCTGACGATGCTTTATTTCTTCACACTGCTGTTCAGGCTGTTTGTGCTGATACAGACGTCAGGAGAAAAAGACACGACGACCGCAGCTGCGCTCGAACCCGACGGAAATCTGCCGGTCTATACCATTCTGGTGGCGCTCTATCGTGAGGACGCCATCGTCAGCCAGCTCATCGGCGCGCTGGAGCGGCTCGACTGGCCCAAATCCCGACTGGATATCAAGCTCGTCTGCGAGGCAGATGACGGGGCCACAATCGACGCCATCCTTAGATTAAATCCCGGACAGCATATTGAGATCGTGAGAGTGCCGCCTTCCCTGCCGAGGACCAAGCCCAAGGCGCTTACCTATGCGCTCTCCGGCGCGCGTGGGGCGTTCGTTGCCATCTATGACGCGGAAGATCGGCCACATCCGCTGCAATTGCGTGAAGCCTATGCGACCTTCCGCCATCAGCCGGAGAACGTGGCCTGCCTGCAGGCGCCGCTTATCATCAGCAATGCGCGCTCTTCCTGGATCAGTGCCTGTTTCGCCCTGGAATATGCCGGTCTGTTCCGTTCAATGTTGCCCGTGCTTGCGGCGCACCGGCTACCGCTGCCGCTTGGCGGCACGTCCAACCATTTCCGCACCGCCGTATTGCGTCGCGTCGGCGCCTGGGATCCTTACAATGTGACTGAGGATGCCGATATTGGCCTCAGGCTGCACCAACTCGGCTATCGATGCGGCGTCATATACCGCCAGACGCTGGAGGACGCGCCCACCACGCTTCCCGTGTGGCTCAACCAGCGGGCACGCTGGTACAAGGGTTGGCTGCAGAGCTGGCTGGTGATGACCCGCGCGCCCGTTGCGACGGCGCGCCGCATGGGATGGCTCTCCTATATCGTCTTCCAACTGTTGATCGGCGGCATGCTGGTGTCGTCGATGGCTCATCCCCTGCTCTTCGTTTCCGTGGCGTGGATGGCCACGGCTATCGGGGACAGCGGTGCAGACATGCTGTTTTCGTGGCAGGGCGTTCTGTTTCTTACCGATACGCTGAACATCGCCGGCAGTTACGCCATATTCGTGCTGATGGGCAGGAACAGGATGATCGATTACGAGAGGAGGCAGGTGGGAAAACGCTGGCTGGCAATTCCGCTTTATTGGCTGATATTGTCTCTGGCGGCCTGGCGTGCCGTGCTTGAGTTAAAAACCAAGCCTTTCGTCTGGAACAAGACGCCTCACGTACCAAGCGTTAGCAACACTACCTGAAACGGTTGCCGCTTCGATCCTTTACCTGGTCGCAGAAGGCGGCTTCTATTTTCTGCCGATATCGTCGCGGTTTGCAAAACCAAAGCCGGCCTTACGCAACTCGCCCACCGATGCGCATATAATCGACGTCTGCCGGAGCGCTTCGTCCGGCAGACGTCCCGTTTCATTTCAAGCGCGGTCGATTATCGTGCAACAAGCTTGTTCTTGATCAGGCCGACAATGACCTGGACGATCAAACCGCCGACACCGCCGCCAACGAGCTGGCCGGCAAGGACGCCGATATCCACACCGCCGGCTGCGGCGTCTCCCGCTGCCCCAAGCAGCGATCCGAGCACGGTTCCACCGCCAATACCGCCAATGGCCCCGGCAATCAGGTTGCCGAGCGCGCCAAGGTCAGAGTCCTTCAGTATCTTTCCACCGGCTGTCCCACCAGCCGCACCGCCGATGATCTGGGCCAATATCGAAGCAAGATCCATGTCATCCTCCTCACTTGTTTTCCCGACCATTCGGAAAAACAAAGCCTCCTAATCACGTCTGTGCGGGCTGGATGGAGCCGGCATGGCCGACCTTCTCTTCCTCACCGAAAATTTTCCAGATTACAGCGCCAATCGCCCCACCGACGATCGGGGCAAGCCAGAACAGCCACAGCTGCTGCAGAGCCCATCCACCGACAAACAGGGCCTGCCCCGTGGAGCGGGCCGGGTTGACCGACGTGTTGGTGACCGGAATGGAGATCAGATGAATGAGAGTAAGTGCAAGACCGATGGCGATCGGCGCGAAACCGACCGGCACCCTGCCATGCGTCGACCCCAGAATGATGATCAGGAAAAACGCCGTCAGAATAACCTCGATCAGCAACGCCGACAGGAGCGAATATCCCCCCGGCGAATGCTCCCCATAGCCATTGGCAGCAAAACCGCCAATGTCAGCCCCCGCCTTGCCGGTGACGATCACGTAAAGAGCCGCCGCGGCAACGACCGCCCCCAAGACCTGGGCAACGATATAGGGCAGTAGGTTTGCTGCCGGAAATTTACCGGCAACGGACAGGCCGACCGAAACAGCTGGATTGAAATGCCCGCCGGAAATACCGCCAACCGCGTAGGCCATGGTCAGAACCGTCAGGCCGAAGGCGAACGCGACACCCAGGAAGCCAATGCCGAGTTCAGGAAAAGCAGCAGCAAAAACCGCGCTGCCACAGCCACCAAAGACCAGCCAGAAGGTTCCCAAAAATTCAGAAAGAAGTTTGCGACTCATAACATTTCCCCATCATGTTACGACTGGATCAACTATTACGTGCAATTTAATCGTAGTCAAGCAAAATCACATAGTCCCGCGGCCACCGACGTGGCAGCAGACAGGGGCCAATATTTTTGGCGAGGGGATCAAGGGGAGACTGGAGCGGGTGAAGGGAATCGAACCCTCGTATTCAGCTTGGGAAGCTGCTGCTCTACCATTGAGCTACACCCGCACCCACAAACAAGACATCGGATAGTTCGCGGCGGGTGTCAAGCGCCCGCCGGGGCTCATTATCCGGCGCGAAAGTGCTTGGAGAGCTTCAGCCCCTGCGCCTGATAGTTGGAGCCGAGACCGGTGCCATAAAGGCCTTCCGGTTTCTGCAGCATATGCTCATAAACCAACCGGCCGACGATCTGGCCATGCTCGAGGATAAAGGGCACCTCATGGCTGCGCACTTCCAGCACGGCGCGGCTGCCGGTGCCCCCCGCCTGCGCGTGGCCGAAGCCGGGGTCAAAGAAACCGGCATAGTGCACACGGAATTCGCCCACCAGCGGATCGAAGGGCGTCATTTCGGCCGCATAAAGCGGCGGCACGTGGACGGCTTCGCGCGAAACGAGAATATAGAATTCGTCCGGGTCGAGGATCAGTTCGGCGCGGCCGCGCGCATAGAGCGGTTCCCAGAAATCGAGAACATCGTGCTGGGCCTTCTTGTCGACATCCACCACCGCCGTATGGTGTTTGCCGCGATAACCGATCAGCCCGTTTTCGCCAAATCCCTTGAGGTCGATCGAGAGTGCGATACCACCGCCCGTCACGTTCGGGCTTTCGCTGGCGACCAGCGTTTCCGTCTCGTGCAGTTTCAGAAGCTCGCTTTCATTCAGCAGCGAATGGCCAATGCGGAAACGGATCTGCGACAGGCGCGAGCCACGGCGAACCACCACGGGGAAGGTGCGCGGGCTGATTTCCAGATAGAGCGGACCTGTGTATCCCGCCGGTATCTTGTCGAATTCCTGCGCATTGTCGGTCATGACGCGGGTGAAGATATCGAGGCGACCGGTGGAACTCTTAGGATTGGCCGAAGCCGACATGTCCGCCGGCAGCGCAAGGCTTTCCATCAGCGGAACGATATAGACACAGCCGGTTTCCAGCACCGCGCCCTGACTGAGATCCACCTCGTGCAGGCTGAGACGATTGAGCTTGTCGATGACCTTGGTTCCGGGGCCGGGCATGAAACTTGCACGAACACGATAGGCCCTGGAGCCAAGCCTGAGGTCGAGGCTGGCGGGCTGCACCTGATCGACATCGAGATCGGCCTCGCTTTTCAGTTTGCCGCCTGCAAACAGCGCGCGGATTGCGCCATCCGCCAAAATGCCCGTGGTTCTCATCATGGTCGTCATTCCTTTTTACGGCGACAAAACCAAAAGGAAAGCATTGACGCAAGCCGGTAACGGCAGTATGGCAAGCTTATCCCGTGGTGATTTGGCCGGTCGGCTTGCAGCCACGTTAAACAAGTGGCTAAAAAGACCGGGTGCTAGGAACCGGTCTGCTTTTGCGGCCGGTTTTTTTGTTTTGAAGGTGATCACATGAGCAATAAATGGCGCCCGGCAACCCAGCTCGTTCACGGCGGTACGCTACGCTCCCCTTACGGTGAAACGTCGGAAGCGATTTATCTGACCCAGGGTTTCGTCTACGAAAACTCTGAAGCAGCCGAAGCGCGCTTCAAGGGTGAAACCGACGGCTTTATCTACGCCCGATACGCCAGCCCGACCAATGATATGTTCGAAAAGCGCATGTGCCTGCTGGAAGGCGCTGAAGACGCCCGCGCACTTGCTTCGGGCATGGCCGCCGTCACCGCCGCCATCATGTGTCAGCTGCGCGCCGGCGACCATATCGTTGCCGCCCGTGCCCTCTTCGGCTCCTGCCGCTGGGTGGTTGAAACGCTCGCGCCGAAATATGGCATCGAATGCACGCTGATCGACGGACGTGATCTCGGCAACTGGGAAAAGGCAATCCAGCCAAACACCAAGCTGTTTTTCCTCGAAAGCCCGACCAATCCGACACTCGAAGTGGTGGATATCGCCGGCGTAGCGAAGCTTGCCAACCAGATCGGTGCGAAAGTGGTCGTTGACAATGTCTTCGCCACACCGCTTTTCCAGAAGCCGCTCGAACTCGGCGCCCATATCGTCGTTTATTCGGCCACCAAACATATTGACGGCCAGGGTCGCTGCCTCGGCGGCGTGATCCTTTCCGACAAGAAATGGATTGAGGAAGAGCTGCAGGATTATTTCCGCCACACCGGCCCGGCCATGTCGCCGTTCAATGCCTGGACGCTTCTGAAGGGCATCGAGACGCTGCCGCTGCGCGTGAAGCAGCAGACGGCCAATGCCTCGAAGATCGCGGATTTCCTGGCCGACAGCGGCAAGGTCGCCAAGGTCATCTATCCCGGGCGCGCCGATCACCCGCAGGCCGACATTATTGCACGGCAGATGTCCGGTGGTTCGACGCTGGTGGCTTTCGAATTGAAGGGCGGCAAGGAAGCGGCCTTCAAGCTGCAGAACGCGCTTGAGATCGTGAAGATTTCCAACAATCTGGGCGACGCCAAGAGCCTCATCACCCATCCCGGCACCACGACGCACAAGAACCTCACAGACGAGGCACGGGCGGAACTCGGTATCTCCGGCGGCACTTTGCGCCTTTCCTGCGGCATCGAGGATACCGACGATCTGCTGGAAGATCTGGCAAAGGGTCTGGCAGCCGTTTCGGCCTGACATTCATATTCAATAATCGACATGGCCCCGCGGGAACGCCGGGCCATGTCGCGTTTGATGGCCTCGAAAGCCAGTATCAGGCAACTATTATTTACCTTTTCCGTTATCCCTGACGGTAAAAAACAGCGCAAGGGGAGACAGCTCCTGCCCCTCAAGTCATTCATTTTCTTGACGATAGCCAGAGCCTATAGTGTAGGATAAGCGGGCAGGGAAAATATCGAGGTGTGGCGCGTATGTATCGTGCTCTGACAAGGGATATCGAGGTGACGGTTGATCCGTATTATCTCGAAGAACAATCCGACCCGGATGACGACCGCTACGTCTGGGGCTACAAGGTCGTGATCGCGAATAACTCGGATGTTCCCGTTACTCTCGTCAATCGCTATTGGCATATCACTGACCAGAATGGACAGGTGGACGAAGTCTACGGACCGGGTGTCGTGGGAGAACAACCGCATCTCAAGCCCGGCGACACCTACGAATATTCCTCCGGCTGCCCGTTGGACACGCCGTCCGGCCTTATGTTCGGACATTACGAGATGGAAACGGAAAGCGGAGAAGTGTTCAACGTCACCATACCCGCTTTTTCGCTGGATTCTCCGGGGCTGATGCGGGTCTTGAACTGACCCGCAGGCCATGAAAAACCGCGCCTTTGCAGGCGCGGCCCTTATTCAGGCGTTTTCAAATTCACTGACATCGTAGCGATAAGTGGTCGAGCAGAACTCACAGGTCACGGCAATCGCGCCGTCTTCGTCGCTTGCCTTGATCTCTTCGGCGGTAAAACCCGAGAGCACGCCCTTGATCTTATCCCGCGAGCAGCTGCAGCGATCGAAAATGGACTGCGGATCATAGATGCGCACGCCGCTTTCATGGAACAGCCTGAAGAGGAGTCGTTCCACCGGCACCTGCGGATCCGTCAGTTCGTCCGTATCCACGGTGTTCAAAAGCGTCACGGCTTCCGTCCAGGCATCGTCCTCCTGCACATCGTGACCGCCTTCATCGCCATCGCCGCCGTGCAGGTCACGCATACGCAGCCGCTCTGGCGCCTGCGGCAGGAACTGGGCGATAACGCCGCCCGCACGCCAGCCATGACGCGGTTTGCCTTCCCCGTCGCGATCGAAGAATTCGGCCACACCGAGGCGCACACGGGTTGGAAGCTGCTCCGACTGACGGAAATAAACCCCGGCAATGTCTTCCAGCGACGAGCCATCGAGTGGCACGATGCCCTGATAGGGTTGCATGCCCACGCCCTGATCGATCGTGAAGGCCAGAATACCGTTGCCCAACAATTGTTCCGGCGAAGTCGCCCCTGCCGCAAGCGCCTCCGCCAGCCGCTCCTCATCAAAACGGGCATAAGCGCGCATGCTTTCCGGCGCGGTGAAATCCGCCACCAGCAGGTCCACCGGACCGTCGCCCTTGGTCTGTACCGTCAGCTTGCCGGAAAATTTGAGCGATGTGCCGATCAACGCCGTCAGAACGGTCGCTTCCGCCAGCAGGCGGGCGACCGCAGCCGGGTAATCGTGGCGCTCGAGAATGGCATTCAGCAGCGGACCCACCTGCACGGCGCGGCCGCGCACATCCAGACCTTCGACCTGAAAGGGCACGACCTTGTCGTCGCCAGCAAAATCGAGATCGTCCAGTTCAACCGTTACATCTGCCATGTCATACTCCCTGGCGCAGCCGTGGCGCCGCTACCGTCCAAAAGTCCGGCTTTCGAAATGTGCTTTTTCCGCTTGTCGCACAGAGACCCGGGAAGAGAAACCGCTTCCGGGGAAAAACGTGCAAATCGTGACGAGGGCCCGCCAGAAAACCGACGAGCCTCTTCGAAGTCCAACAGATGGTAATCGCTGCCGAGAAGTTCAAGCACCCGCCCGACGTTGATCAAACGGGTGATATTTTCAGATGACGCCCATGCACCAGGCGATGATGGATTTCTGCGCGTGGAGGCGGTTTTCCGCCTCGTCGAAGACCACCGATTGCGGGCCGTCGATCACCGCATCCGTCACCTCTTCGCCGCGGTGAGCCGGGAGGCAATGCATGAACAGCGCGTCTTTTTCCGCCTTGGCCATCAGGGCTTCATTGACCTGATAGGGCTGGAAGATGTTGTGGCCGCGCGCCTTGTGTTCCTGATTCATGGAGACCCAGGTATCGGTGACGACGCAATCGGCGCCCGCCACCGCCTTGTCGGCATCGTGGCACAACATTATCTCGCCGCCATTGTTGCGGGCCCAGTTCAGGAACTTGTCATGCGGTTCGGAGCCCATCGGCACTGCCATCGTCATGCGGTAGCCGAAACGGGCCGAGCCCTCCACGAAAGAATGCAGGACATTATTGCCGTCCCCTGTCCACGCAATAGTCTTGCCTTTGACCGAACCGCGATGTTCTTCGAAAGTCATGATGTCAGCCATGATCTGGCATGGATGCGTGTCATCCGTCAGGGCGTTGATGACAGGCACTGTCGCATGTTCGGCAAGCTCGAGCAGGCGCGAATGATCTGTCGTGCGGATCATGATGGCGTCAACGTAACGCGACAGCACCTTTGCCGTATCACCGATCGTTTCTGCGCGGCCGAGCTGCATTTCCGTACCAGAGAGGAAAAGCGTCTCGCCGCCAAGCTGGCGCATCCCCACATCGAAAGAGACGCGGGTTCGCGTGGATGGCTTTTCGAAGATCATGGCCAGCATCTTGCCGGCAAGCGGCTTTTCCGCCGTTCCGGCCTTGGTGGCCGCCTTGCGTTCGCGGGCATCGTCGAGAATTACCCGCAGGTCCTGCGAGCTGACGGCCGACAGGTCGAGAAAATGTTTAGGTGAAGCCATTTCAAACTGTCCCATGCTTGCGAGCCCCAGGAAAGAGGCCCGCCCTTCAGTGTTTCCTCAGGCGATTTTTGCCTGTTTCGCTGTGAGGGAAGCGGCGGCCGCTTCCACGCGTGCCAACCCCTCACGGGCTTCTTCCGCCGTGGTGACGAGCGGCGGCAGGAGACGAATGACATTATCGCCCGCTGGTACGCCCAGCAGATGCTCGGCGCGCATGGCCTGCAACAGCTCGCCCGAGGGCACCTTGGCCTTGATGCCGAGAAGCAGGCCTTCGCCACGGATTTCCTCGATAACGTCAGGATAACGGTCCTTCAGCGAAGCAAGGCCCTGGCGGAAAACCAGCGCGACATCACGAACCTTTTCCAGAAAGCCGTCCGAGAGGACGACATCAAGCACGGCATTACCGACTGCCATGGCCAGCGGATTGCCGCCATAGGTGGTGCCATGCACGCCCGCCGTCATGCCGGAAGCGGCATCAGCCGTCGCGAGGCATGCGCCCAGCGGAAAACCACCGCCGATGCCCTTGGCAACCGCCATGATATCGGGGGCGACACCAGTGTGTTCATAGGCAAAGAGCTTACCCGTGCGGCCAACGCCCGTCTGCACCTCATCGAAAATCAGCAGCAGACCGTGTTCGTCGCAAAGCGACCGCAGTAGCTGCAGGAATTCCTTGCTGGGTGCGCGAATACCGCCCTCACCCTGAATGGGCTCGATCAGAAGCGCTGCCGTCTCGGCCGTGATGGCGGCTTTCAGCGCATCGACATCACCGAAAGGTACCTGGTCAAAGCCTTCGACCTTGGGACCGAAACCTTCGAGATATTTCTGCTGGCCGCCGGCTGCGATCGTTGCAAGCGTACGACCATGGAAGGCGCCTTCGAAGGTGATAATCCGGAACTTTTCCGGGTGGCCCTTGGAATAATGATAACGACGCGCGGTCTTGATTGCACATTCCAGTGCTTCCGCGCCGGAGTTGGTGAAGAAGACCTTGTCTGCGAACGTTTCCTCCGTCAGGCGCTTGGCAAGCTTTTCCTGGCCCGGAACTTCATAAAGGTTCGAGACATGCCAGACCTTTTCGGCCTGCGTCTTGATCGCGTCGACAAGATGCGGGTGGGCATGGCCCAGCGAATTGACGGCAACGCCGGCCGCAAAATCGAGATATCGCTCGCCGCTTTCCGTGTACAGCCAGACGCCCTCGCCTCGCTCGAAGCGGAGGGGGGCTCTTGCAAATGTATCGAACAATGGCGCGGCGGCTTCGGCCATGGCTGTATCACTCCTTGCGCGGATGCGCTGTCAGACGGTTGTCAATAGGCTTCGAGGGTTATCCCTCGCCTGAAAATCAAAAATGCCGCCTCGCGGCGGCAGGGGCACTATTGTCACTTCGCTTGCCGATGTCAACAAAAGTCCGTATTTCCTAGGCTTCTCAAGCCCTAGTAGGTGGCAGGTCGCAAGGCCCAAGGCGTTGCCTTTCTGACTCAACTCGCCAGCAAGTTGGGGAAAACCGGAAAATCGATTCGAGATGATTCCCGCGACTCTTGCCACGGAGTCTGCGTGGCACTAGGTTAATCGCTAATTACTAGACTGCATTGCGGCGGAACTAGTCACCAAAAATCAGGCAGAAACCACGCTCGCGGCATGCCCGCGAGACGGAGAAGGATTCTGTCGAAATACACGCGAAAAGCGGAGAAGCGGCATGAACTGGACAGACGAGCGGGTCGAGAAACTCAAGAAATTGTGGGCCGAAGGACTGAGCGCCAGCCAGATAGCAGCTCAGCTGGGCGGCGTCAGCCGCAATGCCGTGATCGGTAAGGTCCATCGTCTTAATCTGCCCGGACGCGTCAAGGCTGGCGGCCCGGTGACGTCGGCGCGTTCTGCGCCCAAGCGGACTGCTGCACCTGCCCCGCGCACGGCGAATTTCGCTGGCCGCGTCAACGCTGGACCTGCTCGGATCCTGACCCGCTCCAACGCGGCGACCGCTCTTCAGGAGGAGGTCGGAATCGAAACTGCAGAAATTCTCGATTACGTTCCGTCCAGAAACGTCGTTACTCCGATCTCCCGCCGGCTGACGCTGACGGAACTGACGGAGCGCACCTGCAAGTGGCCGGTCGGCGACCCCCTGAAAGACGATTTCCATTTCTGCGGCTGTGAAGCGCTGGAATCTTCACCTTATTGCAAATTCCATGCGAAACTCGCCTACCAACCGGTCAGCGAGCGCCGCAAGGCTTGAGTGTTGCGGCACACATTTGACACTCAAAAACTACGGGCCTTCGGGCCCGTTTTTTTGTGACAAAATACCGCGCTTCCCGGGCAGCGACGGCAGAACACCAAGGCTTATTCATCGTCGTCGGGCTTCGCCCTTCAATCCGAATTTCGGTAGACCTTCAACCGCTCGTCAAAGAGATGAAAGTATCGTGCTTGCGGAAGGTTCAAAATGAAAAGGCCCGACACCATTCCGGTTTCGGGCCTTTCGATTCTGGCGGAACGTCATGCTGAGGGGAACCCTCAGTTCGGTTCCGATCAGGCTTCCATCGAATATCCGGCACCGCGCACGGTGCGGATGACATCCTGCATATGGGAAAAGTTGAGCGCCTTGCGCAGACGTCCGACATGCACGTCAACCGTCCGCTCATCCACATAGATATCGTGACCCCAGACGCCGTCCAGCAATTGCGAACGGGAGAACACGCGGCCCGGAGAGGTCATCAGGAATTCCAGCAGGCGGAACTCCGTCGGACCGAGACGCACCTCGCGGCTTTTGCGGTGAACGCGATGCGTCTCGCGATCCAGCTCGATATCGCCGCACTTCAGCACCGAAGACAGAACCTCCGGACGGGCCCGGCGCAGCATGGCCTTGACGCGGGCCATCAGTTCCGGCGTGGAAAACGGCTTGACCACATAATCGTCCGCGCCGGTGGCGAGGCCGCGAACCCGTTCGCTTTCCTCGCCGCGCGCCGTCAGCATGATGATGGGAAGGCGCTCGGTTTCCGGCCGCATCCTGAGCCTACGGCACAGCTCGATACCGGAAACGCCGGGAAGCATCCAATCCAGGATGAGCAGATCCGGAATACGTTCCTGCAGCCTGATCTCTGCCTCGTCTCCACGGGGTATGGTGTCGACGTCATATCCCTCAGCCTCGAGATTGTAACGAAGCAGGACGCTCAGCGCTTCCTCATCTTCCACAACTGCAATCTTGGGCACCATATGCTAACTCCGCAAGCCACTGCTTGTCTGTTACTCGGTCACCGAACCGAGCGTGTTGGAACTGTCGTCCTTCGGACGCTCGCCCTCCGGCTGGCTGCCGGTGGTCATGTAATAGATCGTCTCGGCGATGTTGGTGGCATGGTCACCGATGCGCTCGATATTCTTGGCGCAGAACAGAAGATGCGTGCAGGTGGTGATGTTACGCGGATCTTCCATCATGTAGGTCAGAAGCTCGCGGAAGAGCGAGGTATACATGGCGTCGATTTCCTCGTCGCGCTCGCGAATGGCATTGGCCTTTTCGGCGGAACGTGTCGAATAGACGTCAAGGACTTCCTTCAGCTGCACCAGCGCCAGCTCCGACAGGTGCTCTATGCCGCGGGCGAGTTTGCGCGGCACGCCCGTTCCGGCCACTGCGATGACGCGTTTTGCGGTGTTCTTGCCGAGGTCGCCAACGCGTTCGAGGTCGGCGGCGATCCGTAGGGTGCCGATGATTTCGCGAAGGTCTGCCGCCATCGGCTGGCGCTTGGCGATGGTGACGATGGCCTTGTCGCCGATCTCCCGCTCGGAATGATCGAGGATAGCGTCATCGGAAATGACCTTCTGGGCAAGCGCGGCGTCGGAATTGACGAGCGCACGCACGGCGTCAGCACACATCTGCTCGGCGAGACCGCCCATCTCGGCGATGCGTCGCGTCAGGAACTTCAGTTCGTCATCATAAGCAGACAGAATATGCGAATGGGTCGTTGTCTGGTTCACGGTCTATTCCTCCGGCTTGGCCTTGCATGCGACCGCCCGAAGCGGGCCCGCAGCGGCACCAGTCTTGTTGGGTTGCGATAAAGCGCCGGCCGCGATCAGCCGAAGCGGCCCATGATGTAATCCTGCGTGCGCTGGTCATCCGGATTGGTGAACATCTTGTCGGTTTCATTTTCCTCGACAAGGTGACCGAGATGGAACATGGCCGTACGCTGGGAAACACGTGCCGCCTGCTGCATGGAGTGCGTGACGATAACAATCGTGTAATTGGTGCGCAGTTCATGGATCAGTTCCTCGACCTTGGCAGTGGCGATCGGATCCAGCGCCGAGCAGGGCTCGTCCATCAGGATCACTTCCGGGCTGACGGCAACGGCGCGTGCAATGCACAGGCGCTGCTGCTGACCGCCGGAAAGACCGGTGCCGGATTCGTGCAGGCGATCCTTAACCTCGTTCCAGAGACCCGCCTTCTGAAGGCTCTGCTCAACGATCTGGTCCATATCCGCCTTGTTGCGGGCGAGACCGTGAATGCGTGGACCGTAGGAAATGTTTTCGTAGATCGACTTCGGAAAAGGGTTTGGCTTCTGGAACACCATGCCGACGCGGGCGCGCAACTCCACGACGTCAATCGCCTGATCATAGATATCGTCGGTGTCGAGCGTGATCTTGCCCGTGACCCGGCAACCGTCGATCGTGTCGTTCATACGGTTCAGGGTACGCAGGAAGGTGGATTTACCGCAGCCGGACGGGCCGATAAGCGCGGTTACCGTATTTTCGCGAACGTTGAGGTTCACGTCGTAAAGCGCGCGCTTTTCGCCGTAATAAACCGAAACGTCCTTGCCGATCATCTTGTATGAGACTTCATTCATTTTCTTGTCCAGCGCCTTTTCAACTGCTGCTTCCGACAACATGTTCATTGCTCAATCTCCCTTTACCAGCGCCGTTCGAAGCGGCGACGCAACAGGATTGCGCCAACATTCATGACGATGAGGAACAAAAGCAGGATGATGATAGCGCCTGAAGTCCTTTCGACAAAGGCGCGCTCCGCTTCATTCGCCCACATGTAAATCTGCACCGGCAGGGCCGTGGACGGGTCCATCGGCGTTGTCGGGTAATTTGCTACGAATGCCACCATGCCGATCAGCAGCAGCGGCGCAGTTTCGCCCAGCGCGTGGGCGAGGCCGATGATGGTGCCGGTGAGGATGCCGGGCATGGCGAGCGGCAGCACGTGGTGGAAGATCGTCTGCATCTTGGAAGCGCCGAGGCCCAGGGCGGCGGCGCGGATTGACGGCGGCACGGCTTTCAGGGCAGCGCGGGTCGCAATGATGATCGTCGGCAGGGTCATCAGCGTCAGGACGAGGCCGCCGACCAGCGAGGCCGAGCGGGGAAAGCCCATGAAGTTGATGAAGACGGAGAGGCCGAGCAGACCATAAACGATCGAGGGAACAGCCGCGAGATTGTTGATGTTCACCTCGATGAGATCAGTCAGACGGTTCTTCGGAGCAAACTCCTCAAGGTAGATCGAAGCCGCAACACCGATCGGCAGCGACAGCACCAGCACGATCAGCATCATGTAGAAGGAGCCAATCAGCGCCACGCCGACACCCGCCGCTTCCGGACGGCTCGAGGCGCCGTTGATGAAGATGCCGGTATTGAAATGCTTGCCAAGCTGCCCGCTTTCGGCGAGCTGGTTCATCCAGCCGAGCTGCTGGTTCGAGATACGGCGATTGGCTTCATCCGCCGTCAGATCGACCTGGCCCTTGAAGGCGCTGTCGACGTCGCCCGAGGCCAGCAGCGTCACCGTGCGGGTGGTGCCGATAACGGCGGGGTCGGCAACGACGATATCGCGAAGCTGCGTACGTACGCTATCGGAGATCAGAAGGTTGACGGCACGAAGACCGGTGCGGTCCGTTGGCGCGACACCCAGAACCTTGGCAACCGCATCACGGGCAAGAACGGGATAATTGGCCGTCATAAGCTTGGCCGGATTGGTGGCACGCTCATTCTTGGGATCGATGATCTGTTCGGAGAACTCGACCGGAACGGTGATCATCGTCTGCTGGAACGCGGTGTAACCCTTGGAGACAACCGAGAAAAGCAGAAGGAAGAGAAAGATGAGGCCGAAGGAAATCGCTGCCATGCCATAAGCACGGAAACGGCGTTCGGCGGCATAACGGCGCTTGATGCCGATATCACGACGCGTCGCCTTGACGGCGTTCGCACCAGCTGCGGGAGAGGCGATGTCGGTCATTCATATTGCTCCCGGTATTTGCGCACGATGTAAAGCGCGTAGATATTCAGGCAAAGCGTGATGGCGAAAAGCGTGATGCCAAGCGCAAAGGCAACCAGCGTCTGCGGCGAGGTGAATTCAAGGTCGCCCGTCAACTGGCTGACGATCTTGACCGTCACCGTGGTCATGGGCTCGAAGGGATTAAGCTGCAGTCGGGCAGCGACACCTGCCGCCAGAACCACGATCATGGTTTCGCCGATGGCGCGCGACGCCGTCATCAGCACGGCGCCGACGATGCCGGGAAGAGCAGCCGGAAGAATGACCCTCTTGATGGTTTCGGAGCGCGTGGCGCCAAGTCCGAGCGAACCATCGCGCAGCGAACGCGGCACGGCGGTGATGATGTCATCCGACAGCGACGACACATAGGGGATCAACATGATACCCATGACGAAGCCGGCGGTGATGACACTCTGCGCCTGGATGAAGTTGGCGTAGTTACCCGTCGCCAGCCCGTTGATCTGCGCAGAAATGTCTCTGAGGAAAGGGCCGACCGTCGTCAGCGCGAAAAAGCCGTAGACGATGGTGGGAATACCGGCGAGCACCTCGAGCAGCGGTTTTGCCACCGAGCGCAGGCGGGGTGACGCATATTCCGACATATAGATCGCCGAAAACAGTCCGACGGGCACGGCAACCAGCATGGCGACGAAGCCGATATAAAGTGTGCCGGCAAGCAGCGGGATCAGGCCGAACTGTCCCGATGAATCTGTCGCACCGGCAGCCGCAAAACGCGGATCCCACACTGTGCCGAAGAAGAACTGGTGAGCCGGAACCATGTTGAAGAACTGGATCGCTTCCGTCAGCATCGACAGAACGATGCCGATCGTTGTCAGGATAGCGATGGAAGATGCGACAAGAAGAGCGCCGAGAATGACCTTTTCGACCTTGTTGCGTGCCCGGAAGCGCGGTGCAATCGCCCGCAGCGCATAGGTGGCGCCGCCAAGCGCGGCCAGCAGCACGACAGCGATCATCGCAAGACGGCTCGTGGCGGTCATGGTGTTCAGCGTTTGGGCGGCGTCAACCATGAACCGTTCCGGATCACCGGCAATCGCCACGCCCTTGGATGCAAGCAGAGGCCTCACCGCGCTTGTGTCCGCATCGACCTGCGCCGTTTCTTCCGGTGTCAGCCGCTGAAGGCCGCGGGCGATGGAGGTTACCATGCCGTAGGTCAGGCTCTGCTGCGCTTCGGATTGCGCCCGGATGTCTTCCGGGAAATCGCCGCGGACCGCTGATGTCACGATGAGCGGGCTGATAATCAGCCAGACGCTGAGAATGAACGCCGCGGGCAGTACCGCCCAGACGACCGCGTATGAACCGTGATAACCGGCTCGGGAATGCATGCTGGAAGGACGCCCACCAGACAGGGCAACGGCACGGCGGCTGCCGAGCAGATAACTGCCGATGCCGATCAGCGCCAGTATCAGCAAAAGGATCGATGTGTTCATTAGAGTTCCCTCGGCGTGCCGCAGGAGCACGGTGCGATATAGGGCAAATCAAAAAGTCATCAAAACGAGACCGCTGGACCATCCCGGAATGCCTGCCAAGTGACTGTATCAAAGTCCGGCAAGCGTCAAGGTTGATACATCCTATCCATCTGTAATCCATAGACAATCATGTGGACGACGATGAATAGGAACTGTCAACCGGAGACATTCGCCCAAGCTGAGAGGCACCGGATGGTATGAGGGGCGCGGCAGGCCGCACCCCTCCTTCTTCATTACATCGTGGAACCGGCCGAGAACTTGGCACGGATTTCTTCGCGCTCTGCGTCCGGAGCGGCAACCAGGCCGTAATTTGCGAGCGGGGAATCCGGGCCGATCATTTCGTCGGAAACGAAGAACTCGACATATTCCTTAAGGCCCGGGATAACGCCCAGGTGAGCCTTCTTCACGTAGAAGAACAGCGGGCGGGAAACCGGGTACTTGCCGCTGGCAACGGTTTCAGTGGACGGAACGACGCCCGAAACGGTTGCGACCTTCAGGCGGTCGGCGTTGTTTTCATAGAAAGCGAGGCCGAAGACGCCGAGGCCCGTCTTGTTGGCGTCGATGCGAGCGAGCGTCTCGGTGTAGTCGCCGTCGATGTCGACTGCAGCGCCATCCTTACGGACTGCTACGCACTTGGCAGCAGCCTGCTTGGCGTCGGTGATCAGCGTCTTGATGACGTCGGTCGCCTTGGCTTCCTTGCAGCCGTCAGCCATGATCTTCTCTTCGAAGACTTCGCGGGTGCCGTGCTTGGAACCCGGGATGTAGGCAGCGATCGCTACATCCGGCAGTTCCTTGTTGATTTCCGACCACTTCTTATAGGGGTTGGCAACGAGCTTGCCGTCCTTGACGATTTCAGCGGCGAGAGCGAGGTAAAGGTCCTTCGGCTCAAGCTTGATGTCCTTGTTGGAAGAATCCATTGCGAAGACGATACCGTCGTAACCGATCTTCACTTCCTGAACGTCTGTAACGCCAGCAGCCTTACAGGCGGCCAGTTCGTCGCTCTTGATCTTGCGCGATGCGTTGGCGACGTCGATGGTGCCTTCGCCCACGCCCGAGCAGAACGCCTTCAGACCGCCACCCGTGCCGCCCGACTCGACGACCGGAGCCTTGAAGTTCGGGAAGGTTTCGGCAAAAGTCTCGGCAACGATCTTGGCATAAGGCAGAACCGTGGAGGAACCGGCAACCTGGATCTGGTCGCGAGCAGCGGCGGCGCCAGCGAAGGCGACAGAAGCCACCAGAGCTGCTGCGGAAAATTTAACGAAGTTCATTTGTCTCTCCCGTCGTGGGCTTGTTTGTGGACGCAGCCGATAGCGGCACTCGCTCTTAGCATGCGCTCGGCGACCTCTTCTTAACCACCGTAGCCCCATCCTTTTATGTCACTTCAATGAAAGATTTGTGACAATCTAAATAATTGATTTAAAATGCAAATTTACGTGATATTTTGTATGTGTGGGTATTTATGTCAGAATCTGACGGTAAAATCCGTTCCGCTGCCCAGTTCAGATTTAATGATGAGCCGAGCGCGGTGGCGGGTGAGAATGTGCTTGACGATGGCAAGACCAAGCCCCGTTCCCTTTTTGGAGCGGCTGTCGGCGACGCTGACGCGATAAAACCGTTCCGTCAGCCGCGGCACATGTTCGGCCGGTATGCCCGGCCCCCGGTCGACGACGCTCACCTCTACCGGCTTGCCGGGCTCAGCCCGCAGCCAGACATCAACAATCTTGCCTTCCTGGCCGTACTTGCATGCATTTTCCACGAGGTTCTGGAATACCTGCACCAGTTCGTCGCGATCTCCCTGCACCTCCGCAGGACCATCGGGCAGATGCAGGGTGATATCGACATCGAGTTCGTTGGCAAGCGGCAGAAGCGTATCGCGCACATGGCCTATGACGGGAACGAGATCGACCTTCTGATCCGGCGCGATATTGGCGCGCAGCTCCAGCCTCGAAAGGGACATGAGGTCATCCACGAGCCTGCTCATGCGGGTTGCCTGATCGAGCATGATGGCGAGGAAACGCTCCTGCGCCTTGGGATCGTTGCGTGCCGGCCCCTGCATGGTTTCGATGAAACCGCGCAGGGAAGCCAGCGGAGTGCGCAGTTCATGGCTGGCATTGGCGACGAAATCGCTGCGCATGCGGTCGATGCGGCGAAGTTCCGAGACATCGCGGAATGACAGGATGTAGAAAAGCGGGCCCGCCCCCTCGCCCATATCCGCACGGGCGATACGGACGATGAAGACCCGTTCTGAGGGGAAACGCTCGGAATGTTCGACCTGATTGGGCTCACCGGTGGCGATGGTTTCGCGAATGACATCCAGCAGGCCCGGCGAGCGCAGCCTTGCGGAAATATGCGCCCCGGCGGGAAGCTGACCAAACGCCCGTTCGGCCGCGCCGTTCTGAAACAGCACGCTGGCATTCTTATCGAGAATGAAAACGGGCGTATCCAGCACGGCAAGGCCCGCCCTGACGCCGGAAATGACACTTTCAGCCGGAACATCAGGCTCATCCACCTGTCCGGCCGCATTTTTGGCCTTTTCGGAAAAGGCCGGTTTTTCGCGAACGGCCAGAATGGCGATGACCGCGCAGAGCCAGAGGACGGCCGGCATATAGGGCGTGTGCAACTCGGAAACTGCCACAATGGCGAGCATGCTGACGACGAGCACAGGCAGCCAGTTCCGGCCAAGCTTCTTTGCCAAAAGCCTTAATCCACCATCGCCTTCCATGACTGCCATTTCAGCCTGCTTTCCACTCTCGCTCGACAGCGCATCGAAATCTCATAGGCCAGCTTCATGACAGAGATTCATCACCGCATATTTTCCACAGCGTATATGTGCAAATTCCACGCTGCAATCGTCACACCGCCACAGCTTTCTCAAGCAATCCTCTTTCGCTTGAATTCTGCCGGGCGATGTGAACTCATTGGCGGCGAGTTGCCTTTACACAACAACAGCCGGAGGAAACCATGGCCGATGAAACGAAGAAGCGGACAGTCGAGATTACCGTTGGCGGAAAGCTGCGCAGCTTTGACATCGACGATCCGGTTCTTCCCGACTGGGTGGAGGAAAACAAGCTCTCGGCCGGCAATTTTCCCTATGACAAAAAAATGAAGCGCGAGGAATACGATGCCGCGCTGGAGGCGCTGCAGATCGAGCTTGTGAAGGTCCAGTTTTGGCTCCAGGCCACAGGCAAGCGGGTCATGGCAGTTTTCGAGGGCCGCGATGCGGCCGGCAAGGGCGGCGCCATCTTCGCGATCCGCTCTTATCTCAACCCACGCTATGCCCGCGTCGTGGCGCTGACCAAGCCGACGGAAACCGAGCGTGGGCAATGGTATTTCCAGCGCTATATCTCGCATTTTCCCACGGCAGGCGAACTGGTTCTGTTCGATCGCTCCTGGTACAATCGGGCCGGAGTGGAACCGGTGATGGGTTTCTGCACCCCCGAGGAACATAAGCGCTTCCTCAAGGAAACGCCGCGCCTGGAAAAGATGCTCGCCCACGAGGACATCCACTTTTTCAAGTTCTGGCTCGATATCGGACGGGAAACGCAGATCGACCGTTTCCACGATCGCCGCCATAGCCCGCTGAAGTGCTGGAAACTTTCGGACATGGACATAGCCGCGCTGACGAAGTGGGACGACTACACGCAAAAGCGCGACGAGATGCTGGAAAAGACCCATACCGATGTCGCGCCCTGGACGGTGGTACGCGCCAATGACAAGCGCCGGGCCCGGGTCAATCTCATCCGCCACATTCTCAATTCGCTGGACTATGAAGGCAAGGACAGGAAGGCGATCGGCGAGATCGACAATAAGATATTGGGGGCGGGCCCGAATTTTCTCGGAAAAGCCGAAGGGAAATAAGGAGAGCCGCCTTTGGCGGCTGCTCGTACCCTTTTACTGACCCGGCAGGATGCGCACGGAATAAAGGTTAACCGGGCGGCCACTGCCATCGATATCGCTGTTGATGAAAATCCTGCCCGGCGCGTTGGGGGCCAGCGAACGCTCGAATGTCGCGTTCAGCAGCATGTCGGCGCGCTCGGCCGTGGCCGTAAAGCGGTGGCGCGAACAATCGCCCAAGGTAGCGAAATCGCATGCGACGGACACCTGTGTCTGCCGGTCACTGGAGGATTGCAGGGTAATGGATATGGTCGAGGATTTCCCGGCCATGTCCCGCATCACTTCGACTGGAACCTCGATGCTGACGGCGCCATCCTGCGCCACGCTTCTCGACGTCACCCGAATTGCCTTGCCGGCGGGCGTTGCGATATTTTCGACATTGGCGCGTGGACCTGCCGAAACTCCGGAATTACCGCGCTCGGCATTAAAAACCTCGACCCAGTCGTCCGAAAAGCCACGCCCGGCCGATAGGCTCGGGGCGGGTTCGGCGCCATTAAAGTCCTCTGCCTGCACCTGCGCCGGCGGATTGGGCACGCTGGTATCCCGCTGTTCCGGAGAGAGCAGGACACCCGAGGAATAGGCCCACCAGGCGCCGAAACCGACAAAGGCCAGAAGCGTGACATAGATGAAAAGCCGGGCAAAAAGCCCGCGGCGCTTGCGGCGACCAACAGCACCTTCGGGGCGGAAGGCAAGCGATGCGTCAGCCGCGCTGGAACCTCTCCTCGATGGTTTTCCGCCGCGCCGGCCTGGTCGGGGGGATTCCGGGGCCGTGGCGGCACCGGGTCGCGCATCGCGCGTTTCACCGCGCAGTTCCGGCTCGACAGCCACTTCATCCCGATGGGGCGGCTGCGAAACGGGATAGACGGAACCATCATCCTGCGCCGCGCTTTCCTGCACGGGCGGCCGCAATTGCTGCTCCACCCTGTCCAGAAGCCGGTTGCGTTCCTCGTTCTCGATGAGGTGGATCAGGCTTTCAAGCCGCTGGCGCTGCTGGGCAACAATCTGCGGGTCGTCGATGCCCTGCTTGCGCAGGCCCGCTTCCAGCGCCTGACGGGACGATTGATAAATACGTGCACGAACTTCGGCGTTCGATCTGTCCGATTTTTCCAGAGCATTTCTGATTGCCGTTTCCAGTCCGCTCACGACCGATCCTTGTTCTAATGCGCTTTGCAAAATATGCGGCGCTACGCCATGGGTTCACGATTCGGTAACGGCTATGCCGCCCCTCCGCAAGCATCGTTTGTGATAAAGACCGGATTGTCTTGGGGAAAATCGATCTATTGTGGCGCTACGAACGCAGGTTCGGCGACGCCTCGCGGTACTGTTTTCGCTTCCAATCCGACACCGAACACGATAATGACTTACGTGCGCGTAAACGTAATCTGGGGGAGGAGCCATGCTACCGTCCGTGCTGAAAGACAATCTGCGTCTTCCGGTCATAGCGTCACCATTATTCATCATTTCGCACCCGCAACTGACGCTGGCGCAATGCAAGGCGGGCATCATCGGCGCTTTCCCGGCGCTGAATGCGCGGCCGGAAAGCCAGCTCGATGAGTGGCTGGCGATGATCACCGAAGAGCTTGACGCGCACAACCGGGCCAACCCGGATCGTCCGGCCGCGCCTTTCGCGGTCAATCAGATCGTGCATATGTCCAACCGGCGACTGGAACATGATCTCGGCCTTTGCGTGAAATATAAGGTCCCGGTGGTTATTTCCTCGCTCGGTGCCGTGCCGGAAGTCAATGCGGCCGTGCATTCCTATGGCGGCATCGTCCTGCACGATGTCATCAACGATCGCCATGCAAGGTCGGCCATCCGCAAGGGCGCGGATGGGCTGATCGCCGTCGCGACGGGCGCCGGCGGCCATGCGGGCACACTTTCTCCCTTCGCTCTCGTGCAGGAAATCCGCGAGTGGTTCGATGGCCCGCTGCTGCTTGCCGGCGCCATCGCCAATGGCGGCTCCATCCTCGCGGCACAGGCGATGGGCGCGGACATGGCCTATATCGGCTCCCCTTTCATCGCCACGCAGGAGGCCCGCGCATCCGAAGCCTACAAGCAGGCAATCGTCGATGCGCAGGCCAAAGACATCGTCTATTCGAACTATTTCACCGGTGTTCACGGCAATTATCTGAAAAGTTCGATCGTCGCCTCCGGCCTCGACCCCGACAAGCTGCCGGAAGCGGATCCCTCAAAGATGGATTTCGAATCGGCTTCCGGCGGCGCAAAAGCCTGGAAGGACATATGGGGCGCGGGCCAGGGTATTGGCGCGGTCAAGGCGGTGGAGCCGGTAGCGGCTCTGGTTGATCGGCTGGTCCAGGAATACGAGGTTGCGAGGGGCCGCATCTGCGCCTTAGCCTGATACGCCCCCTTAAACATTGGACAGGCAAAGCTTTTTGCGGAAATTTCAAAAGCCACGCATTCAAGGCTTGAAATCCGTCGGCATTGCCTGTATCAGCCCGCCATGAAGCTGATCCGTGACAGACGGATCACAACCGGGCCGCTTTAGCTCAGTCGGTAGAGCACATCATTCGTAATGATGGGGTCACGTGTTCGAGTCACGTAAGCGGCACCATTTTCAAACACAATCCATCTCAAAAAGCACGTCCGTGTTTAAGTGAAACCAAATCGCCCCACACACGTTCTCCGGCTGGTCAACAGTCAACCGGAAAGCCTGTCATCGTGGACGTTATTCGTATTCTCATCGCCATCATCCTGCCGCCGGTTGGTGTATTTCTCCAGGTCGGACTGGGGCTGCACTTCTGGCTCAACATTCTTCTGACGCTGTGCGGTTATGTGCCCGGCATCATACACGCGATCTGGGTGATCGTGCGGAGGTGACGTTCCGCATCGCGTGACGATGGAATGTCCGCAATTTTTTAGCACGTGATTAAATTATCATGTGCTTCTGGAACCGCATCTTCTCCTTCACGTTATGGTGATGACATAGACAAGGAGAAAATCATGAACCAGATCATCTACATCGTCGGCCTCGTCGTTATCGTCCTGGCGATCCTTTCGTTTTTCGGCTTCCGCTGATCACCGTTGTCAATTCCATTGCTTGCGCTTATCCTAGGCGGTAGTGACACAGGACAGCGTTCATGGGTTGCTCCGCTGTCGGGTTTGTTTCGGGATCGCGTTGCTCTGGGAGGTGCACGATGAATAACGAGAGATGGACAGAGCCTGTTGAGGTCAATCTGGATGCGAACGGCAAGAGTGTCGTCGCCGGCCCATTCGAAGCACTGACATTGTTGACCGAAGGCTGGCCAAATCGGCGCGGATTGAGTTTCGTGAGAGCCAGAAGTGCCTGCCGCGCTGCACTTGACGGGCGAAAATCGCCGGAGGAAGCGCGTAAGTGCTTCACAGATGCGGTTTCCGACATGCAGAAGAACCCACATTAATGCAGAAAAAACGGCTCCTTCAGGAGCCGTTTTTGTCAGGCGTTTCCGGCTGAAAATCAGCTGAAAACGCCACAATGCCCGTTGGCAAGATTATTCGCCTTACATCCAGTAAGGGGCGACGCCGTAATAGTCGTAGACCTTACGATCCCTTGCGTTGAGCAATTCGTCATCGTCGAGATTGGCGAAATGCGGGGCATTTTCGATCTGTTCCTTTGTCAGGTCGATGCGGTAGCCGTCGAGCTCTTCGTCGTAATGCAGCTTTTCCCACGGCAATGGATAATAATCGTCGCCAATGCCGAGAAAACCGCCGAAGCTCAACACCGCATAGGCCACACGGCCGCCGCGCTTCTCAAGAATGATGCGCTGGATCGAGCCGATATGCTTGCCGTCGGCGCCGTAAACGCGGGTGCCTTCCACCTTGTCGCTGGCGATGAGGCTGGGCGTGTCCTTCACATAGGGGTCCTGGCCGGCGCGGGGTTCCTGATGCAACATGATAGTTTCCTCCTTGATTTCCTCAATGGGTCACGTCTGTAAACCCGTCGCCGGAGAAATCGTTCCGGTGCGTTTCGGATGCCGTCAGGGAATTTTTTGGAGAAAGAACGGAACAAAGGGCAGCTACTGGCGGCTCCTCTGCCAGACCGAGGGGGACACTCCGACCATCTTTCGAAAGACGCGGGAGAAGTGCGCCTGATCGGAAAATCCGGCTGCGATGGCAATGTCGGTAAGCCCCATCTCGGTTCGCATCATCAGATCCTTGACCCGATCAATACGCGCCTGCATCTGCCACTGGTGCGGCGGGACGCCGGTGGAGGCCTTGAAGGCATGGCTGAAATGGGATTGCGACAGGTTTGTAAGTTCCGCAAGTTCCTCAAGCCGGATCGACCGAAGGCAATGTTCGCGAATATAATCCGTCGCCGCCCTCAATTGCCAGGCGGCGAGCTTGCTGCGCTTTTTGACCGGCTCCCGCCTCACTTTCAGAAAATCCGTCAGCAGCGCCAGCACGAGGCTCTCGCCATAGAGATCGTGCAGCGGATCGGGATTGTCGCATTCGGCTGCGATCAACCGCGCCAGCGCCAGCAGGCGCTCATCCTCGAACATCAGATGCGGGTCGAGCAAACCGTGCGGATCGAAACCCTGCACCAACCGAGCCCCCAGCAGTCCAGCGTCGAAGTGCAGATCGAGGTGGCGGAGGAAGGAAACGTTGCTCAACTCCGCATGCACATCCAGATCGGCAGGCACGAAGGAAATACGGTTCACCGCGGAGGCGGTATACTTGTCGCGGCGGCAGCCGTTCATGACGAACCTGCCATCATCCTTTCCATCCATCTCCAGCAGAAAAACAAAACGCGGGTCCTTGCCGACATAACGTCCACCTGCTTTCGGTGCACAACGCACGTCCCAGAGATCGGCAACGATGCCGTTCCAGACCCTTGAGCGCGGGCCGCCTATAACGGCAAAACCGTCGATCTCATTTTCCATCCGCACGCGGAAAGCCATGGCTTCTCGATCCCGCATGGCGCGCCATGGCGCCACTATAATATGATAAGTTTATTCATGTTTATAGTGGCAAACCAATTTTCCCGCAACTGCGGCCTTTGACCAGGCCTTACCACTTCTTGGAAAGCTTGAAGGTGATGGTTCGGCTGTCACCCCAGCCGCAGACGGAGACACCGGCGCAGCCCTTGACGTATTCCTTGTCGAAGACATTGGCGACGTTGATGGATGCGGTCCAGTCGTCCTTCTGGTAACGGACCGCGGCATCGAAAACAGCGGCGTCAGGAACGCGCAATGTATTCGCCGCATCCGCCCAGGATTTGCCCTGATACCGCACACCACCGCCGATGCTCAGTCCGTCAAGTATATCCGTGGTGAAAGCATAGTCCAGCCACAGCGAAGCGGTATGGGCGGGCACGATCCATGGCGATTTGCCAATGAGATTTGGATTGGCATCGCGGGTAATGTCGATATCGGTGTAGGAATAGGAGGCAAGTGCCTTCCAGTTTTCATCGAGATTGGCTTTGGCCTCCAGCTCGAAGCCGGTGGATTCGACCTGTCCGAACTGGCCGCTGGTGGTCACCCCACCCGCCGTATAGGACACGATAGCATTATCCTTGACCAGCTTGAAGACCGAGGCGGTGATGCTGCCATCGAAGAACGTCGGCTCGTACTTGATGCCGGCTTCGAACTGGTGGCCTTCTTCCGGCACGGCGGGTGTGCCGTCTGCAAGCGTATCGATAAGCGGATTAAAGAAGGTGGCGGCGGAGACGTAGGGCGTCAGGCCATTGTCGAATTCGTAGGCAAGGCCGGCGCGGCCGCTCAGCGCGTCGTCACTGGAGCGGCGGGACAGGCCCGTCGGCAATCTGTTGTTCAGCTCCGTATCGACATAGTCGTAACGGCCATTCAGCGTCACAAGCCAGCCATCTCCGAACCGCAGCTGGTCCTGCGCATAAATGCCGATCTGCTGTTGTGTCACGATGTTATCGGCATAAACGAAATTCGTTCCCTGCGCCGAACCGTAAACCGGATTGAGCGCGCCGATCGCATTCGACCCGCAGCAGGCCTGCACCTGATCCAGCCGGTAATATTTATAGTCCAGACCAAAGAGCAGTGAATGGCTGACGGCGCCGGTATCGAACTGGCCTTCCAGTCGGTTATCCACACCGAAGCTATCGACCTTCGACACGCCGTCGTAACCGAAGCGGGTCAGCATATAGTCCTTGGTGATCGGATCGAGTCTCGGCTGGCCGTTGGCATCGGCATTTGCCCAGCCGCCGGAATAGGGCCCGGTCTCGTGCTTGTACAGATGCCCATAACGGGCGTTCTGACTGATCTTCCAGCCATTGTCGAATTCATGGCTGACCTCGTAGCCCACCATCGATTGATAGACGCGGCCGTTATCAAGGTCCGGCTCACCATAAAAGGCTTCACGGTTGAGCTTGCTGAAGGGCGCGTCGGCCACGGTGCCGACATAAGGCAGGAAACCGTTGCCCACATGCACCTGGTCAAGCGCCGAAAAATACCCATAGAGCGTGGCGCTTGTCTGCGCATCCGGCTCGAAAGTGACTTGCGGCATGATGAAGCCGCGCAAATCCTCGGAGTAATTCGTATAGTTGTCGCCGCCCGAGACCTTGCCGGTGACGCGGTATTTCCATACGCCCTCATCATCCACCTTGTCGCCGAGATCGAAACCGAAGAAAGCGTCGCCGAAATTATTGATGCCGATTTCCGTTTCGCGAACGGGTTCCTCCTGGGTGCGCTTGCGGATCATCTCAACGATGCCACCGGGATTGGCGCCGCCGTAGAGCACCGACGCAGGCCCCTTCAGGACTTCAACCCGCTCCAGACCATAGGCATCCATCTGGAAACCGCCGAAACCGTAACTGAACAGGTTCAGCCCATCCAAAAACACCCCAGTCTGGGTGGCCTGAAAACCGCGAATGTAAAACCAGTCCGTATCCGGATCCGTGCCAAAGGGCTCCGCCGTCACGCCTGGAGTATACCGCAGCACCTCGTCGATCTTCGTCACCGCACCGCGATCGTTCATTTCCTGGCGGCCGACGACCGATACGGATTGCGGAATATCTCTGGTTTCCGTCTCGGTTTTTGAACCCGTCGCGCTTTTCTTCGCGACGTAGCCCCGGACGGGACCGGTTGCGTTTTCCGCGCCCTGCCCGTCAACGGTAATCTGCTGAAGGACGGTTGTGTCCTGCGCGTGCACCATCGCAGGCGCCAGCAAAACTACGGCAGCCGTTCCCAAAGCCAGATGGCGCAAAAACATCCCATGCAAATTTTTCAAGATATGCCCCGAAAACATCGCGACCATATTGATATCCCAAGGGTCGCAGCACCTCAATTAAGCTGAGTATTTACATCAGGATTAAGGCCCGATGCTTGTCGTTTTCTGGGTGGATTTGAAGCTTATTGGCCTCTCGCACAATTTTGCGCCGCAATTTATCCAGCGGAGCTTCAATGTCAGTTCTTGCGCCGGCCGATCCTTGCAAGTTGCATGACCGGAAGCATGCCGATGACGACGATTGCCAGCGCTGCGATGGCCGCCTCCTCGTAGGTGCCACGCGCCGCTTCGCCATAAAGATGGGTGGCAAAGGTTTCGAAATTGAGCGGCCTCAACAGGAGCGTAGCGGGAAGCTCCTTGACGCAGTCCACGAAGATCAGCAGTGCCGCAGCCGCAAGTGAGGCCTTGGAAAGCGGAAGATGGACGTGTCGGAATGTCTGCGTCGCGGATCGCCCGAGCGTTCGCGAGGCGTGATCGAAGGACTGCGGGATGCGGCTGAGGCCAGCATCCACCCCACCGGCGGCAATGGTAAGGAAACGTGCGGAATAGGCGTAGATCAGCGCGGCGCCACTGCCGATGAAGATGAGGCCTGTCGATATGCCGAACCAGTCGCGCATGGTCTCGTCGACAAAGCGGTCAAAGCCGCCGAGCGCGATCAGGACGCCGATGGCGATGACCGTTCCGGGGGCAGCATATCCCACCGTCGAAAGACGATAGGACCAGAGCGACAGGCGGCCCGGCGCAAGGCGCATGGTGTAAGCGACGACAAGGCCGAGGATGAGGGTGATCACCGTCGCCACCCCGGCAAAGACGATGGTGTTCAGGGCCTCATCGGCAAAACGGGGGGACAATCCGTTGAAACGAAACCGTTTCCATGCCTCGGTGACGAGATAGCTGGCTGGCGCCATAAAACCGATCAGGACCGGCAAGCTGCCCAACAAGAAAGCGGCCCAACCCTTCAGGCCATTGAGCCGCAGCGGCTCCAGTTGCCTGCTTTTCTGCGCAGAGACCGCGTAGCGCTGCTTGCGTCGCGCCCAGCGCTCAAGCGCCACGAGGGCGACAACGATGAACAGCATGGAAAGCGCAATCTGCGCCGCACCCGGCAGGTCGGATTTCGTGACCCAGGTGGTGTAGACGGAGACGGTGAGTGTGCGGACGCCAAGAAATTCGGACGCGCCGATATCGTTCAGCGCTTCCATCAAGGCAAGGCTGACGCCGACCGCAATCGCCGGGCGCGCCAGCGGCACCGCTACCTTGAAGAAAGCCGCACCTCTGGAGACTCCGAGCGTGCGCGCCGCTTCCAGCAGGTTGCCTGCCTGCGTGAGGAACATGGCGCGCACGGGAATATAGACATAGGGAAACAGCACGAAGCCGAGAAGGACGATGCATCCGGTCATGGACCTTATGTCCGGAAGACGGAATTCACGCGGGCTGGAATAGCCGAGCAGCCAGCGGATCGCGCCCTGCACAGGCCCGATGGGATGCAGAATATCCAGATAGGCGTAAGCGACGATATAGGTGGGCATGGCCAGCGGCAGCAGCAGCGCCCATTCCAATATTTTGCGGCCGGGAAAATCATAGGCGGTGACCAGCCAGGCGGCACAGGTTCCGACGATACCTGCCAGCAGCCCGACACCGGCAAGAAGGATCGCCGTATCCGGAAGCGCCGTCCAGAGCACGGTTGAGCCCAGATGCGACCAAAGGCCATCAGAACCCTGCAACGCCTGCAAGACAAGCGCCATAACCGGAACCATGGCGCTGCAAACCGCCACCACTGAAAGGCACAGCCACCAGAAGGAGGATGAAAATCTGGCTCGGGCACGAGGTGTCAATGGCTGGGTGGCGTCTGGGTTCATGTGCTTCTGGAAAATACGCGGAAAGGCGCCCGCAATTGCGAACGCCTTTCACATGTTATCGCTGATTGGCCTTTACTTGTCGAAACCGACCTTGTCGACCAGCTCGCTCGCCTGCTTGCGATGCGATACGATTTCCGTCAGCGGCTTGTTATCGATCTTCAGCGTGCCGAACGAAGCGACGATCTCGTTGAGAGCCGCGCCCTGCTTGACCGGATATTCGTAGTTGGCCTCGGCATAGATCTTCTGGGCTTCGTCGGAAACGAGATATTCCAGAAGCTTGACGGCTTCCGCCTTGTTCGGCGCATTTTTCGCCACGGCTGCGCCGCTGATATTGACCTGCGTGCCGCCATTCTTGAAGGTCGGCAGAACCACCTTGATGGCGTCGCCCCACTTCACCTGCTCCTCGCCGCCCTTGCCCGAGCGCATCAGGCCGACATAATAGGAGTTGGCGATACCGATATCGCAAATGCCGCCGAGGATGTCCTTGGCGACATCGCGGTCACCGCCGCCTGCCTTGCGGGCGAGGTTTTCCTTGACGCCGGCAAGCCACTTCTCGGTGTCTTCAGCGCCATAATGGGCGATGTAGTCCGCAAACAGCGCCGTATTATAGGGATGCTGTCCGGCGCGAATGCAGACCTTGCCCTTCCACTTCGCATCAGCGAGATCTTCATAATTGAAGGAAGCGAGATCGAGGTCCTTGGCTGCATACAGAACGCGGGCTCGCATGGAAAGCGCGAACCAGTGACCCTTGGCATCGCGCAGTTCAGCGGGGATGGCCTTGCTCAGGGTCTCGGATTCGACCGCCTGCGTTACGCCCTTTTCAGCGAGATCGACAAGATTGCCGGCGTCTACCGTCATCAGAACGTCAGCCGGCGAACTCGCGCCTTCGCTCAGAACACGCTCCGCGAGGCCGTCCTTCAAAAACACGGTATTGACCTTCACGCCGCTCGAAGCGGTGAAGGAGTCCAGGAGGGGCTGAATGAGGCCCGGCTCGCGGGTGGTATAGATATTGAGTTCAGCGGCATTGGCTGCGCCGGCTGCAAAGGCAACCGTGCTGGCAAGCAGGGCGAACCCGGTAAATTTCTTCATGTTTTGTCTCCCTCTCCGATAACGGCAATAGGGGGAGCAGACATCATACATGATGATACAAATCAAGTTTTATTTCGCCATTTTCCGCCGGCTTTTGATCACCAAGAGTTGAAAACGGGGAGAAAACGAACATGCAAACGAGCTCATTCAACTTCAGGTAAATATCAGCACGCCCTTCGGATCAATTCCGAAGCGTATCGCCCGCGTCTTGGCGGCTGTACGCTGCATTGTTCTGACGCGAAGATCAGCTGGTAATCCGGGCACGGCGATGCCGAGCTGTTCGATCTCCCCCAGGAAGACCCGGCTCGATATTTCGCCAGCAATACCTTCTTTCGCGGCGTCTTCGATAATCGAAATCGCATTGGGCCGAACATAGGCAACCGCCGGGAGGCCATCGGGCAGATCGGAGGCATCCCCCAGCAGGCCAAGCGGCGTTTCCACGCGACCCTGCCTTACCCGTCCTTCAATCTTGTTGAAGGCGCAGAAAAAATCAGCGGCATAGCGGGTCTTGGGATTGTCGTGGATTTCATAACCCGTGCCGCTTTGCACAATCCGTCCGCGCTGCATCAGAACCACGCGATCGCCCGCCGAAAGCGCTTCTTCGGGATCGTGGGTAACCATGATTGCCGTCGTGCCCAGCTGGCGTAGAAGACCTAGCGTCTCATCGCGCACATCGTCACGCAATCCCCTGTCCAGATTGGAAAAAGGCTCGTCCATCAGCAGAAGGCCAGGCTGCGGGGCGAGTGCACGGGCAAGCGCGACGCGTTGCTGCTCACCGCCCGACAGCGTATGCGGATAACGTTTCGCAAGTTCTTTGAGATGCACATGTTCGATCATCTCCGCAGTGCGCGCCCGGGCCTGCGCTTTCGGCAGCGAGCGGAGGCCGAACATGACGTTCTGCTCGACGGTAAGATGCGGGAAGAGCGCATAATCCTGAAATACGAAACCGATATTGCGCTTTTCGGGCTCGATGAAAACTCCAGACCCGGCCACGACGGCGCCGTTCAGGGAAATGCTGCCTTTATCGGGTGTCTCCACACCTGCGATGATACGCAGCAAGGTTGATTTTCCGCAGCCGGAGCGCCCTACAAGACAAATGATCTCACCGCTTTCGACGGACAGATCGATGTCGGACAATACATCCGTATCACCGAATTTCTTGCCCACCGATTTCAGTTCTAGCGCTGCGCTGCCTGCCATTTCCAATCCTGCCCTGCTTTGCGAATTATGTTGATCGCTCAAATCAGGATTAAAGTCAAAAAAGACGGGGAAAATGCGTTTTCCATCACGAGTTGGCGAGATGTGCGGCAGCAATATTGACGTTTACGTTAGAGTTAAATAGGTTTCGCCGATAAGATGGACGTCAAGGGATTACGCGTCTATCATTCGTCACCGGGGAGCGGGAGGAGCAGTCGATCCGGTGACGTCACAAGTGGTTCCCTCACGCCGGCAGATCCCGGCAGGTGCGGGAGCCTCGTGAACATCAGGCAGCCGAAAGCGCTGGTCACGCGTTCCACAGAATGCGCGGCGCGAAGAGACTCTGGGAGGAGCAGCATGAGTGAATTGTCCCTGGGACACCCGCAGAACGCCGTCATTGGGAAGCGCTGGCTGGCTTCCTATCCGCCGGGCGTTCCTTCCGAGATTCCCGTATCGACCAATGCCTCCCTCGTCGATCTTCTCGAAAAGAGCTGCGTGCAGTTTGCCGACCGGAAGGCCTTTTCCAGCATGGGAAAGTCGCTGACCTACCGGGAACTGGACGCTGAAACCCGAGCCGTCGCCGCCTGGCTGCAGTCCAGAGGACTGGAAAAGGGCGACCGGGTTGCCGTGATGATGCCGAACATCCTGCAAAATCCGGTTGCGGTTTATGGAATCCTGCGGGCAGGCATGGTGGTGGTCAATGTCAATCCGCTCTACACACCGCGCGAGCTGGAACATCAGCTGAAGGATTCCGGTGCAAAGGCGCTTTTCGTGCTGGAGAACTTCGCGCATGTGGCGCAGCAGGCGGTGCCGAAAACGGCGGTGCGGCACGTGGTCGTCGCGGCGATGGGCGATCTTCTCGGCCTCAAGGGACATATCGTCAACCTGGTGGTCCGCAAGGTCAAGAAACTGGTGCCCGCCTATACCATTCCCGGCTCCATCAGCTTCAAGGCGATGCTGAAGGAAGGTCAGGGATTTTCGCTGAAGCCGGTCAGCCTCACGGCGCAGGACATTGCTTTCCTGCAATATACCGGGGGCACGACGGGTGTATCCAAGGGTGCGGTTCTCACGCATGCCAACCTTCTGGCCAACAAGCTTCAGATCAGCCTGTGGCTGGACGCCGCCTTCAACGGCCAAAAGGATCGCCCTGAAGTTCTCAACTTCATCTGCGCGCTGCCGCTCTGCCACATCTTCGCCTTGACGGTGAATTCGCTGATGGGCATTGCGCTTGGCGGCCACAATCTGCTGATTGCCAATCCACGCGATATTCCCGGTTTTGTGAAAGAATTGTCGCATTATCAGCCGCATATTTTCCCCGGCATCAATACGCTTTTCAACGCGCTGATGAACAACGAGGATTTCCGCAAACTCGATCTGTCGTCGCTCATTCTGGTTCTCGGCGGCGGCATGGCGGTGCAAAGGCCTGTCGCGGAACGCTGGCTTTCCATCGTCGGCTGCCCCATTGCGGAGGGTTACGGCCTCTCCGAGACATCGCCGGTTGCCACCGTCAACCGCCTCGATTCCACGGAGTTCAGCGGAACCATCGGCCTGCCGATCTCTTCCACCGAAATCGATATTCGCGACGAGGACGGCAACAGCCTGCCCACCGGAGAGGTCGGAGAAATCTGCATCCGTGGGCCGCAGGTGATGGCGGGTTATTGGCAGCGGCCGGACGAGACGGCAAAGGCGATGACATCAGACGGCTTCTTCCGTTCCGGCGACATGGGCTTCATGGATGAACGCGGTTATACCAAGATCGTCGACCGCAAGAAGGACATGATCCTCGTCTCCGGTTTCAACGTCTATCCGAACGAGGTGGAGGAAGTGGCCGCCAGCCATCCAGGCGTTCTGGAATGCGCCGCCATCGGCGTTCCGGACGAGCACTCCGGCGAAACCGTCAAGCTTTTTGTGGTCAAGAAGGACCAGTCGCTCACGGAAGCGGAACTCAAGGCGTTTTGCGCCAAGAACCTGACAAACTACAAGCGGCCGAAGATCATCGAGTTCCGTACCGAGCTGCCGAAATCGAATGTCGGCAAGATCCTGCGGCGCGAATTGCGCAATCTGAACTGAACGAAATCGAGCCGGGTGACCGGCTCTTTTCTTTTATCGAAGCCGCCTTGATTTGGCCGCCTGAAAAAGAATAGTTTCCTCATCCTTCCACGGAAGCCGAGGAGCACAAGATGCAGGCCACCATCGAAAAACTGAAAGCAACGGCGAGCAGCACAGCCGCAACCGATCTTCGCGCCGCCTTTGCGGCTGATGACAAGAGATTCAGCCGTTTCAGCGCCAAGTTCGATGACCTGCTGATGGATTATTCCAAGTGCGCCGTGAATGAAGAGATCGTCACGCTTCTCGAACAGCTTGCACAAGAAGGCGGCGTCGAGGCCAAGCGCGAGGAGATGTTCTCCGGCAAGGCGATCAATTTCACCGAAGACCGTGCCGTCCTGCATACCGCGTTGCGCAATCGCGCCAACACGCCGGTTCTCGTTGACGGCAAGGACGTGATGCCCGATGTGAACGCGGTTCTGTCTGCCATGGGCAGGTTTGCCGATGCCATCCGTTCCGGTTCGCTGAAGGGCGCGACCGGTAAAAGGATTACCGATGTCATCAATATCGGCATTGGCGGTTCCGACCTCGGCCCGGTCATGGCAACGCTGGCGCTGGCACCTTTCCATGACGGCCCGCGGGCGCATTTCGTCTCGAACATTGATGGCGCGCATATCGCCGATACGCTGAAGCTCATCGACCCCGAGACGTCGCTCTTCATCGTGGCGTCGAAGACCTTCACCACCATCGAGACGATGACGAACGCCGCCACGGCGCGCCGCTTCATCGCCGAAAAGCTGGGTGAAGACGCCGTCAAGCATCACTTTGCCGCGGTTTCCACAGCGCTGGACAAGGTTACCGCCTTCGGCATCGAAAGCGACCGCATCTTCGGTTTCTGGGACTGGGTTGGCGGCCGTTACTCGATCTGGTCTGCCATCGGGCTGCCGCTGATGATCGCCATCGGTCCGGATAATTTCGGCAAGTTCCTGGATGGCGCCCACGCCATGGATCGCCACTTCCGCGAGGCGCCGGTCCGTGAAAATCTGCCGATGTTGCTCGGCCTGATCGGTTTTTATCACCGCAACGTACTGAATTACCCGACGCGGGCGATCCTGCCCTATGACCAGCGGCTCTCGCGTTTCCCGGCTTATCTGCAGCAGCTGGACATGGAATCAAACGGCAAGGGTGTGACCATCGACGGCACGCCGGTCGAAGGCCAGTCCGGCCCGGTTGTCTGGGGCGAGCCCGGCACGAATGGTCAGCACGCCTTCTATCAGCTGATCCACCAGGGCACGAGCGTCATCCCGGCGGAATTCATGATCGCAGCCAACGGTTTCGAGCCCGAACTGCGCCACCAGCACCAGCTTCTCATCGCCAATTGCCTGGCGCAGTCGGAAGCGCTGATGAAGGGGCGGACGCTGGCTGAGGCAAAAGCCCAGCTCACCTCTAAGGGCGTGGATGACAGACATGCGGATTTCATTGCGCCGCACCGTGTCTTCACCGGCAATCGTCCGTCCATCACCTTCGTCTACGACAAGCTGACGCCATTCGCGCTTGGCCGCCTGATCGCGCTTTACGAACATCGCGTCTTCGTCGAAGGCGTGCTGTTCCGCATCAACTCCTTCGACCAATGGGGCGTGGAGCTTGGCAAGGAACTGGCGACCGGCCTGCTTCCGGTCGTCGAAGGAAAGGAAAGCGCCGCTGGCCATGACAGCTCTACGCAGGGCCTGGTGAAGGCGCTGGCGGGTCTGGCGGGGTAAATCCAGGCACTGCAATTTACGAAAGCCGGAGGGCGACTTCCGGCTTTTTTCAATGCAGCGTTGATCGAATGTCATTTGGAGGTGCATATGTCGTTCCGGCCGGGCAGAGACTTTCTGGAGTTTCACAACCTGAGTGCGGACGCGATCTTCTCGATCATCGACCGCGCGTGCGCTCTGGCCGAGGACTGGTTACAAGGCACGATGCCACAGACGCTCAAGGGAAAACGTGCCGGGCTGATCGTTGACGACACCGGCTGGCGCAATACCGCCGCCTTTGATCTCGGTATCCAGGCGATGGGCGGCACCTGCGTTACCGTTCCGATCAACTTTAACGGCCGAGAAGAGATTGCCGATCTGGCTGGTTATCTCGACAATTGGTTCGATCTTTTGATTATCCGCACGAAGGACCTCTCGACACTTCGGGCACTTGCAGCCGACATGCGCGCACCTGTCATCAACGCGCGGACAAAATTCAATCATCCATGTGAAACGCTTGGTGATTTAGCCTATGTGAAAAGCCTGAGAGGCCAGAAAGCCGGCCTCAAAATCGTCGGTGTAGCACCGGACGCCAATATTTTACGCTCTTGGATCGAAGCCTCGATTTCCCTGCCCATTCAGGTCACGCAGGTTTACCCGGATCAATGGCACGTCACGGATGCCGCGCTCATCAATCCGAACTTCCGGGCAAGCACGGACATGGATGAGCTACTGGATGCGGATGTGGTCATTACCGATTCCTGGCCGTCCGACGCCAATCATTATCTGGCCGATTATCGTATATCCGCGTCCCTTCTCGACAGGATGCGGCCTGATGTGATTTTTTTGCCCTGTCCGCCAGTCTCGCGTGGCCAAGAGGTGACCGCGGACGCAATGGCCCATCCGGCCTGTCAGAGCCGGTCGGCAAAAGCTTTTCTTCTACATGCCCAGAATGCCCTGATGGAATTTCTTCTCGCATGAGGCGCGGGCTCCAGCCTCAAATATAAAGCGCCGCCATCTTGCGCCACGCACCCGCCCGATGCGCGCGGCCTTCCCAGACATGCATCTGGTGCCCCACCTGCTTGCCCGAAAGCACGTGGCTTAAGTGGTGATTGTTGTCCAGAAAGGGGTCAGCGTCGCCAATGGTGAAGACCATGTCGATGCGGCGCAGGTGATCGAGCCGCCATGGGCAGTTTAACCCGGGGAGAAAGTGGCTCGGCATGTGGAAATAGACGTCATCGTCATAATAGCCGTCGAATAGATCACCGAAAGACTCCACCTCCATCGTCAGGTCATAGCGGCCGGAAAAGGCGACGAGCTTGGTGAAGAGATGCGGGTGACGGAACACGAGGCTGGCGGCCTGAAAGGCACCGAGGCTGCAGCCCTGCACGATGGTGCTGCCGTGCGGATTTTTCTCTGACATCAGCGGCAGCACTTCGCCCAGAATATAGGCCTCGAGTGCGGCGTGACGTCGGAGACGGTCAGCGGGGTGGTTGTGGCCCGCGTAGAAACTTTCCCGTGCCAGACCCTCGATACAATAAAGCTGGAGGTGGCCGGCCTCCAGCTTGTGAGAAAGACTTTCGACGACGCCCAACTCCTCATATTCGAAGAAGCGCCCGTCGCGTGTCGGGAACATCAGCACCTTCGCGCCGGCATGACCGAATATCAGGAGCTCCATGTCGCGATGGAGCCTGTGACTATACCAGCGGAGATATTCGCGTTTCATGGCACCTTGAAAAACCGTCTGACCTTGTCATTATGGACCGCATCTTGCGATGCGCTGTCAGGGTAATCGAAATGCCCGGCGTCGAGGATGAAGATTTCATTAAATTTTGACGGCGGCAAAGCGTTGGCCACCGCGAACTGGCAGGGCGGCGCCACGGCTGGATCAAAAAGCGCAGGCGCAATCAGCATGGGCACGCTTATGCGGGCGGCCGCGCAGGCCGCATCGAAGAGGCGCAACGTTTCAAGCACATGGGCGTGCGTCTTCGCATAGGTCTGGACGGCGTCCGCGCTGCCGAGTGTTGGCAGCGTCAGCCAAAACGGTCGGTGGCCGAAGGTCGGCACGACGAGATGGCCGCGGTCGATACGCTTATCATAAGGGATCGCAAGAGCGCCGATACCACCCCCGAAGCTGATGCCGCTATAACCCACCTGCCCTTCCAGCCAGGGATAAAGGCTGACGAGCGTCGATACCGCGATCCAAAGGTCATCGACACAGCCTCCGATAATATAATCGTCTTTCCGCTCGATATTATAGAGAACGTGAAGGGCCGGATCGGATGAAATCGGCGGACAGGCACTCAGCGACAGTCCACGAAAGCAGGGAAACAGCACGGCTGTCTCTTTCACCGGCACATCGAAATCAGGCTCGCCGCGCCCGCCATAACCGTGGCCGACGACCAGGCCGCGGCGGACCTGTCCTTCGCGCGGCAACAGCAGCCATCCACCGATACGGAAACCGTCGGTGGAGGTGTAGGTCAGATCGAGGACCTGCCAACGGGGATCGCTCAGCTTGCTCCGGCGCAGCACCGGGCGCGGATCAGTGGCGAGCGCGCGGCGATAGCGCTTCTCCCAGAAGTCATCGAAACCGGGTGGCGCTTCCGGGGGCGTGATGGCAAGCAACTGCTCGCGTTGCATGCCGTAGGTCGGGTCGAAATCAAAGGGATGGGCTGTTGAAACACTCATGCGACGCTTGTTTCTCGAAAAAACAGCAGACACAAGCTTGATAATACCGAAATAACGGTTTTTCACGATTTTGGCGGCGTGATGCGTGTTGAACCATCTTTTCAAAATGGTTCAACCCTAACCCATCACAAGCCGATTTCGTGCGCAAAAGGCGGATTGGCGCCAGCGCGCGAAACGGTGACTGCCGCCGCCTTTGCACCGAGCGCAAGCGCCTTTCTGATCTGCTCTTCCGTCAGTGACGCCACCTGCGCCTTGGTCAGCAGGCCCTGCATTTTTAGCGACGCAAGAATGCCGGCATCAAAGGTGTCACCCGCACCGACGGTGTCCACCACCTCCACGCGTTCAGAAGCAACTTCGACCTTCAGGCCGGTCGTATAGCCAACGGCGCCTTTCGCACCGCGGGTGACGACGACCAGCTTTGCGCCGTGGTGCAGCCAGTGGCGGGCGAGTGTATCCTCATCGCCTTCAAGACCGAACCAGGCAAGGTCCTCATCCGAGAACTTGACGATATCGGACATGGCAGCCATGCGGCGGATGCGGGCCATATGCGACTGCTTGTCCTTGATGAAGCCAGGGCGGATATTTGGATCGAGCGAGATGACACGGCTTTCTTGCTCGCGCGTCATCAGCGCTTCATAGGTGCTGCCGCAGGGTTCGGGGATGAGGCTGATGGCTCCGAAATGCAGCGCTTCGCAATCGGCGCCCAGCGCCGGAAGCTCGGCTTCGGTAATCATCCGGCCGGCGGTGTTCTCGTCATAGAAGGCATAGGTCGCGTGGCCGTCGACCAGCTTTACGAAGGCGATGGTGGTGGGGCGCGAAAGAGTGGCGCAATAGCTGAAATCGACATGGCTCGCCCTCAGGGTTTCCCGCAGGATATCGCCCATCATGTCATCGGAAAGACCGGTGAAAAAGGCGGAGGGAACGCCGAGACGTCCCAGCGCAATGGCCGTGTTGAAGACCGCACCGCCTGCATAAGGGGCAAAACCCGCCTCTCCCAGCGTTGTCTGCCGGGGCAGCATGTCGATCAGAGCTTCACCACAACACAGGATCATTACGGTCCTCCTCAAAACAGCAAATCAAATGGACTTAAATCGATTTAGACGAAGATGGATCGGAAGGCCAGCCACAAGCTGGCCACCCGCATCCGAAATTAGGATTGCGGCAATTCGCTGACACCGCCGCGCTTTGCCGACCAGGGCAGCGGGTTATCGAGGAAGGCTTCAACCTCGGAGAGGGTCTTTTCATCGAACAGTTTTTCAGCCCGGGCAACGGCCAGAACATCGCGCCAGGTCGTCAGGTAATGCAGCTTAACATTGCCGTTGGCAAAGCGTGCTTCCGCCTCCTGGAAGATGCCGTAATAGAAGAGTGCGATGCCGTGATCGACGATGCCGCCCGCCGCACGAATGGCGTCGATAAAGGTAAACATCGAGCCACCTGCGGTCGTCAGATCCTCGATGACGAGAACGCGGGCACCCTCGGGCATATGTCCTTCGATCTGGGCATTGCGGCCATGGCCTTTCGGCTTCTTTCGGCAATAGATCATCGGCAGGCCGAGGCGCTCGGCAAGGAAAGCGGCGAAGGGAATGCCCGCAGTTTCGCCGCCGGCCACACAGTCAAACTTCTCGAAACCGGCCTCACGCAGGACAGCCGCCGCCGCAAAATCCATGGCTGCGGAGCGAATGCGCGGGAAGGAGATGAGCTTGCGCATGTCGATATAGACAGGGCTCTTCATGCCTGACGCGAAGGTGTATGGGCTTTCGGAATTAAAATGGACCGCCTTGATTTCCCACAACATTTTCGCAACCAGTTCGGCAACGACGGCGCGATCGGTGAATGTGAAGTGGTTCATAGGCGTTCTCCTTTTAGGTCTTGGTTTCTCGCTCCGAAAACCCGGATCGGTGTTCGGAAAGCACGCGTCTTTGTTCGGTATTTCGTGCGCCAGCCGAGGTGCCGGCGGACCATAACAAAACCGCCGGCAGTGCCGGCGGTCATAAAATCAGTTTACATCCCAATGAAGCGGGAACATCGGATCGAATACGGTCACCGGCCCGGCGCCCGTTTCGATCTTGGCGGGGAATGACACTGGCTCGTCGCGCTTGACCAGCGTGATCGTCTCCTCATTCGGCGCCAGACCATACCAGGCCGGGCCGTTGAGCGAAGCGAAAGCTTCCAGCTTGTCGAGAGCGTTTTCGTCCTCGAAGACATGGGCAAGGCAGCTCATCGTATTGATGGACGTGTAAATGCCCGCGCAACCGCAGGCGCATTCCTTCAGCGGGTCCACGTGCGGAGCGGAATCCGTGCCAAGGAAAAAGCGCGCATCGCCAGAGGTCGCGGCAGCCCGCAGCGCCAGCCTGTGCTCCTCGCGCTTGGCGACGGGCAGGCAGTAATAATGTGGCTTGATGCCGCCAACCAGAATGGCGTTGCGGTTGATGATGAGATGATGCGTGGTGATCGAGCCGGCCAGATTGGCCTTGGAAGACTTGATATAGTCAACGCCATCGCGGGTGGTGATGTGCTCCATCGTCACCTTGAGCTCCGGGAGGCGCTGGCGCAGCGGTTCCAGAACCGTCTCGATGAAGACCTTCTCGCGGTCGAAAATATCAACTTCCGGCGTTGTTACTTCTCCATGCACGCAGAGGGGCAGGCCGATCTTCGCCATGCGCTCCAGAACAGGCATGGCCTTGTTAAAATCGCGGACACCGCCGTGGGAATTGGTTGTGGCACCGGCGGGATAAAGCTTTACGGCGGTAATCAGGCCGCTTTTCTTGCCCTCTTCCACGTCGTCGGCCTGCGTGTCCTCGGTCAGATAGAGCGTCATCAAGGGCTCAAAGCTGTCGCCCGCGGGAATGGCCTTGACGATGCGGTCGCGATAGTCGCGGGCATCTGCGGTGGTGACAACCGGCGGCACCAGGTTCGGCATGATGATGGCGCGGGCGAAATGACGGCTCGTATCCCCGATCACCCCTTCCAGCATGGCGCCATCACGAAGATGCAGGTGCCAGTCATCAGGGCGGCGCAGGGTGAGCGACTTCATCGGGATACCTCGGAGCATGATGGAATTGCGCCCGCTTAGCATCTTTTGTCGCGGGAAAACAGCCGCCCGACATGATCAGGCAGCCGTAAATGTCATTTTTTTGAAGCGCGCTTTAGATGTTGCCCGCTTCCGGACCCCAAACGTCGGTCATGGCAAAACCATCGGCCAATGGGTCGAATGGGTCGAGGCCGACCTGATGCAGACCAAAGGTAAAGCCGCGCCCGGCAATCGTGGGAATGACAGCCGGACGGCCCGCAACTTCGGTGACGGCGGAAAGGCCGACATCGAATTCCGAACCGATGATCGAGCGGGATTTATACTCGTCGCCCACCTTCACCTTGCCGCGCGCATAAAGCGTGGCGAGATTGGCGGAATTACCGGTGCCGCAGGGTGAACGATCCGCCCGGCCCGGCCACATGGTGGTGCAGGTGCGGATGGAGCCATCGGCGTCCACATCGCGGAACATCACATAGGCCACGCCCGATATGGCGGGGATTTCGGGATGCACAACGGTCATTTCGCGGTTGACCAGGTCCTTCAGGATCATACCCGCAGAGACCAGCTTCGCGGCATTGGCTTTTTCGATCGTTAGACCAATCTGACGCACATCCACCAGCGCATAAAAAATGCCGCCATAGGAGATGTCCATCGTCACCTTGCCCCATTGGGGTGTGTCGATGCTGACATCAAGCGCATGCACGAAAGACGGCACCATGGTCAACTTGACCTTTTCGCAGCGCCCGTCGCGGCAGGTGGCCGTTGCCTTCACCAGACCGGCCGCCGTTTCCAGAACGATAACGGTTTCCGGTTCGTGCATCTCCACCATGCCGCTTTCCAGAAGCGCAGTCGTCGCGCATATGGAATTCGATCCGGAGCTGGCATGCGCCTGGTCCGGCTGAAGGATGACGAAGGCGGCGTGCGCATCCGGATGCTTCGGCGGCAGAAGCAGATTGACCGAGCCCATGGGCGTGCCGCGCGGCTCCAGCGTCAGGAAGCGACGAAGCGCCTCTCCCTTTGGGTCGGTATTCATCCAGTGAAGCTGTTCAGCCACCGTATTGCCGGGAATTTTCGGCGCGCCGCCGGTGACGACACGGCCGATTTCGCCTTCGCAATGAACATCGAGAAGCTGAAGGGTGCGTTTCCAACGCATGGGGTCTTACTCCGAAAAGGGTTGTCGACCGACCATACAGATAAAAATACAAGCTGTATACAAATCTGCGACGCTCTGTGACAAAAAGCGCCTACGTTCCCGCTGCCCCTAACGCATCGCAGTTTAGCGATTGCGGCATTCCGCCCGGTTTCGATTGGCAGCGGCATCGCAGTTGATCCTTGACGACTGAAGCGCCTGATCGTCCACCACGGAGCCGGCCGTATCACCCACCGATCCCACGGTATTTTCCACCGAGCGGCCAAGCCGCTCCACCTGCCTGCCGTAGTTTTCCCGCGTGCGGGGATCGAACACAGCAATTGGCGCGCTGACCACAACGCTCGCTGCTGTTCCCACCGTCTGCGCGGCACCGATGCTGACGGCGCCCAAGGCTTCGCCCAGGCCGACATCGGAATCCGTCACGGTCTGGCCCGCGATGAGGCGGTCGCCGATCAGACGCACGACCTCCGGGCTTTCGGCAAACTTGCCGTGGTTCAGGCGGTCGCCCGATTGCAGCTTCGTCAAATCGAGAACCGTGATACCGGCCTTTTCCAGCTGGCTGCTGTAGGGCTCAACGGAAGGATCGATCTGGCCAAGACGGTCAACATTGCCGGAAATGCGGCGCGACAGGCTGAGCGCGCGGTCGTCCTGCGAAACGAAGAGCGTGAATTTCGGTGGTGTGTTGCCGAGGCTTGCGAACTGGCGGCTGAAGACATCCACGTCGAGATCAGGTGCTGCCAGAATAACGTTGCCGATCTTCGGATCGACGCGCCCATTGCGGATGGCCATCTGCCGCAACGCCTCCACCGCAAGCCAGGTGCCCATGGAGTGCGCCATGACCGTGACTTCACGGATGGATTTGTCTTTCGCCAGCCGCGTCAGCATCTCTTCCAGCGCGTCACGGGAATAGTTGGTGCTTTCCTTGTCGTAATTATAGTCGAAGATGCTGGCGCGTGACGGCCAGGTGAAGACGACGGGCACGACATCGGTTCTGGAATCATGGACGATCTGGGCAAATCGATAGACGGATTCCTCGTAGCGGTTGTTGAAACCATGCACGAAGACCAGCACGCGGCGGTCCTTTTCAATATGCCGGCCGATCCAGCTTCGCGTCTCGGCTTCGGAGCGAATGGGCTCGACCGCAACGGTAGTGAAATCCTTCAGCGGATTGGGCGGCAGCTTCTTCGGCCACTGCACCTGTCCGACCTTGCGGTTGGCGTCTGGCGGTATCGAGACGGTGACCGCGTCGACCTTCAGCCCCGTACCCCGCTCGCCGCCGAAAAGAACCGCAGGATTGTCAGACGGCGCGCGTGTCGTCGCGACAAGGAGATTCACCGGCGTCGTACCGGCCACTGTTTGTCCCGTTGGCGTCATCACTCCGATCGGCCGCCCACCGCAACCGGCAAGCAGGGCAACAATCGCGATCATGGCGACGAAGCGAATGGGCATCACATCACTCTCCTGCAACCCTGAGGCAGCCGGGTCGCTGCCGAGAGAGAGGATTTTCTACCGGAGGCGGAACTGACGCGCCAGCAACCACAGCGAAGTGGCGGATGATTTCCATCCCGGTGTGTCCAAACGGACCCAATTTCGCGTGAGCGCTTCCGATACCTCAGGCTGGATTCCTGATCCGCCGCTATTTCTGCGGCAGCATGGTGCCCCTTTCACGCAGGGCGCCATGCCACGAAAGCGCTTCTTCGATGAGATGCGGCGTGTGCCCTCCCCGCGAGACTGCCCGCTGGAAATAGTCCGTTAGCGCATCACGATAGGCCGGATGCACGCAGTTCTCGATGATGACCGCTGCGCGTTCACGAGGCGCAAGGCCACGAAGGTCGGCAAGGCCCGTCTCGGTCACGAGGATATCGACATCATGTTCAGTGTGATCGACATGGCTGACCATGGGAACGACGCTCGATATGGCGCCGCCTTTGGCGATAGACTTGGTGACAAAGATGGACATATAGGCGTTCCGGGCAAAATCCCCCGAGCCGCCGATGCCGTTCATCATATGCGTTCCCCCGACATGGGTCGAATTGACGTTTCCGTAAATATCGAATTCCAGCGCCGTGTTGATGCCGATGATACCGAGGCGACGGATAACTTCGGGATGATTGCTGACCTCCTGCGGGCGCAGAATGAGCCTGCTTTTATATTCGGCCAGACGCGGCATGACCCGCTCATTCATGGCGGAGGACAAGGTGATCGACGAACCCGACGCGAAAGTCAGCTTGCCCGCATCGAAAAGTTCGAATGTGGAGTCCTGCAGGACCTCCGAATACATTTTGAGATCGTGAAACGGCGTATCAATGAAACCGTGCATCACAGCATTGGCGATCGTGCCGATGCCGGCCTGAAGCGGCTGAAGTTCGTGGGTCATACGGCCTTGACGCACCTCGTTCAGCAGGAATTCAGTGAGGTGGCCGGCAATGGCCCTGGTTTCATCATCCGGCGGCAGCACTGTCGAGAAGCTGTCGCTCTTGTCACTCAGGACAATAGCGGCGATTTTTTCCGGCGGCACCGGAATGAAGGGCAGTCCGACACGGCTATCCGTCGCCACCACCGGGATGGGCATGCGGGTCGGACGTTTTGCGGGAATGAAGATGTCGTGCAGCCCCTCCAGCACCTCGGGCTGGGACAGGTTGATCTCGACGATCACCTTATCGGCCAGGATGGCGAAGCTCGCGGAATTGCCAACGGAGGTGGTGGGCACGATGCCACCTTCAGCCGTGATCGCCACGGCTTCAACGATGGCGATATCGACGCCATGAATCTGACCGCCGCGCAATTGCTCGACGGTCTCGGAGAGATGCTGGTCAATGAACATGACCTTGCCGTCATTGATCGCCTTGCGCAAAGCCGGATCGGACTGGAACGGCATGCGACGCGCCAGCATGCCCGCCTCGACCATGGTCTTGTCGAGATCATTGCCCAGCGATGCCCCCGTCATCAGGGTGATTTTCATGGGATGCAGCTTGGCACGCTCCGCCAGCGCCAGCGGCACCGCCTTCGCCTCCCCGGCACGCGTGAAGCCGCTCATGCCCACAGTCATGCCATCCCGAATGAGACTGGCGGCCTCTTCGGCACTGACGATCCGGTTCAAAAGGGACGCGTTGCGAATACGCTTTTCGAGCATGCACTTCTCCATGATCTGCAATCACGATGGCACGGCATTCGGCTGGCCACCTATTCGGCGACTATGGCGTGCAGTTTCATCGATGAAACTGACATAGATCAAGGGCAAGAAGGGAACCATCACTTCTGCGTATCAAATCCCGTTCAGCGACAATAAGTGACGCATTGGCGCGACAGGCTGGCAGTCCCTCACACCATACCGGCCCTGCGATCGGCAGGAGACTTCCGTTACGCCGTGATCGGCGAGGAGTGACGAGCCCACTTCGCGTCATCGCAGTGAGGAAAAAGCAACTCGTCAGGGGCCTTCGCAGACAGGCGCCCGCCCAAGCACGACCTGCCCCACTTCCACATCATAGGCACGCAGGCCGAACGCGCCGAGGCTTATGACCCGGTAACAGGGATTGCCGCCCGTCCACAGGGGATCGACGACGTCGATATCAGTGATAAAGCGATGCGCGCAGGCCTGACCGGAACTATAAGCGATGCCTTCGGCCGTCGTGCCTGCCATTGGCACATGGATATGGCCAAAGATGATGTGACGCACACCGGCCGGGTGAGCGACGAGCCGGCGCATGACAGCCCCGTCATCATGCATGCCGATATGTTCAAAATGGCGGATGCCACAATCCATCGGCGGGTGGTGAATGAAAACCGTCACGGGCAACTCGCCCGCGCTTTCCAGCGTGCTCTCCAGCCATGCCAGACGATCCTCACCATACATGCCGCCTATGACATCGGCTTCATGGCTGTCCAGAAACAGCAAACGACCAAAATCGGTGTCGATGAAGGACTGGATGTAACCGTTATCGTCGCGCGGCTGTTCGGGAAAGGCGGCCACGAATTCCGGGCGGCGATCGTGATTGCCGAGCATCAGCCGCACCGGCATGGAGACCGACGCGAGGATGCCGCGCAGCAGCTCATAGGCTTCCGGCTCACCGTAATTGCAAAGATCGCCCGTCATGACAAGAAGATCGGCGTCGGCGTGTTTTTCAACGATATCGGCGATTGCCGCGCGCAGCTGCTTTTCCGGGTCGACGCCATTTATGGCGACGCCGGGCAGCAGAAGATGGGTATCGGTGATCTGGATAATCTTCATTTGGGGCTTCCTGCGCAAAATGGCTGCGGGAACGGATTTCCCGCAGCCTCTCGATGGTGCTGATTATTTCAGCAGGGCGTTGGTCTGCTCGACGATCTGCTTGAGACCGGCTTCCGGCGTCACCTCACCGCGCATGACGGTGCCGATGATATCGCGCTGGGTGCGCCAGATGCGGACGGAATCGCCACCGGGGTAACCGGCCCAGGGCAGAGAACGGTCAGCCTGAAGCGAAGCGGTTTTCACATTCGGGTTCTCGACGTAATAAGGAGCGAGGAAGTCCGGCCCGGTTGCCAGCTTGTTGGTCGGCAGGTAACCGGTGATGCGAACGATGGTGTTCTGCGCTTCCGGACCGGTGATCCACTTCAGGTATTTCCAGGCAGCATCCTGCTTGGCCTTGTCCTGCGTCAGGATAACGGCAGAGTTACCGCCGGTCGGAACGCCGCCCTCTTCCTTGTTGTCCAGCGGGAAGGTCGCCGTCTTCAGCTTGAAGCGATCGCCAACCAGGCCCTGGATCGTCTGAACGTGAGCGGGCGTCGAAAAGATGAAGCCGGTGAGGCCTGCACCGAACTGCTGGCGGGACTGGTCCCAATCGAGCAGGTTCTGGCCACCTTCGGTGACGAACTGGCGGGTCATCTTCAGGGCGTTGAGGCCGATCTCGTTGTCGAAGGCAACGGTCTTGGCCTTCTCGTCAACGAGCTTGCCGCCCTGTTCGACGATGAGCGCCTGCCACAGCCAGTCATCCGGCCAGCCGTTGATATCGTAGCTCATGCCAGCAAACTTGGGGTCGAGAGCCTTGATCTTCTTGGCAAGAGCGATGAGCTCCGCAAAGGTCGTCGGCATCTTGTCCGGGTCGCCGCCGGCCTTGGTGACGAGGTCCGAGTTGATGTAGATGATCGGCGAGGAAGCGTTGACCGGCAGACCATACTGCTTGCCGTCGATCTGGCCGAGTGCCGCCATCTTCGGGCTGTAGTTCTTGTCGAGGAAAGCCTGACCGCCTTCAGCCTGAATGAACGGGCCGAGATCGGTGATCTGGTTACGCGGTGCGAGCGTGTGCACCAGTTCCGCCGTCAGATTGTAGCCCGAGAAATAAACGTCGGGCAGATTACCGGTAACGGCAGAGCGCAGAACCTGCTGCTGGCCTTCGTTATAACCGGCAGCCGGAGCGAGGAAGTTTATCTTCACGTCCGGGTTCTTCTTCATGAATTCATCGGCCAGCGGCTGATGGAATTTCGTGAAGCCCGGCAGGTTGTAGAGAACATTGAGCGTGATTTCGTTGGCGAAAACCGGCTGAGCGAGGCCCGCAAAAGCCATGCCAAGGGCCAGACCGCCCATCACAGCGCGTCGGTTGAGTTTCATGTCAGTCTCCAGAGAGGTTGGGAGGAGGAAGTCTGAACGGCGTCACTTGACGCCGGTCATGGTAATACCGGCGATGAAATGCCGCCGTGCCACAAGGAAGCACAGCACCATCGGCGCGGTAATCAGTGTCGCGCCCGCCATCAGCGCGCCGTAATTTGCGCCGGATTCAACATCGGCGAAAAACATCATGCCAAGCGGCGGTGGCGCGAGATGAGTGTCAGAGATAACGATCATCGGCCAATAAAGGTCGTTCCAGTGGGCGACGAGCGAAAAGACCGAGAAGGCGGCGAGTGAAGGCAGCGAACCACGCAGCACAAGCCCCCAGCAGATCTCCATTTCAGAGAAGCCGTCCATGCGTGCCGCTTCGATGATTTCATCCGGATAGCTGCGGAAGGACTGATTGAACAGGAAGATGGCGAAGACGGAGAGAAAGAAGGGCATCATCATCGCGAAATAGGTGTTCAGCAGCTCCGTCTTTGCCAGACCGACGAAAAGCGGCAGGGCAAGGGCCTGGATGGGGACGCAGAGCGCGGCGACGACCAGGCCAAGAAGCAGCTTGCGGCCCGGGAACCGCAGTTTCGCCAGAGCGTAGGCCGCCGGCACAGATGTCAGTATCTGGACGACAAGAATACCGACGCAGACGATGACGCCATTGAGCATGAAGCGTGCCATGGGCACTTGCCCGGCTGCACGGGTGTAATTATCGGCCGCGTCGAATTTCTCCGGGATCGGCCAGAGCGAAACGTTGAATATTTCCGCCGGCGAACGGATTGACGTCAGCACCATCCAGTAGAACGGCAGGAGCATCAGGAAAGCGCCGAGCGCCAACACAAGATGCGGAAGATATTTGCGGAGTGCGGCCATCAATAATGCACCTTCCGGTCCATATGCAGCGTCTGGCCGATCGAAAGCACCAGTACGATTGCGAGGAAGATCACCGTCAGCGCGGCGGCATAACCGGTGTTGGAATACTCAAAACCTTCGAGATAGAGATCGAACAGCAACGTCTCCGATCCGAAACGGCCCTTGGTCAGCACTGCCACCGTCTCGAACACCTTGAAGGCCGAGATGGAGGTGGTGACCACAACGAACATGGTCGTCGGTCCGAGCATCGGCCATGTCACCGTCAGGAAGCGGTCCACCGGGTTCTTCGCGCCATCGAGACGCGCCGCCTCGTGCAAATCCTTCGAAATGGCGGTGAGACCGGCAAGGAACAGCACCATGTTGAAGCCGAGTATCTGCCAGACGCCCATCAGCGCCATGGTAGGGATAAGGAGAACGGGGTTGGAGAGGAAAGCGACGGGTTCGAAGCCCATCCACTTGATCGCGGCATTCACCGGGCCGAGCGATGGATGGAGCAGGAATTGCCAAACGGTCGCCATGGCCACCAGCGTTGCGGTGACCGGAAGGAAGTAAGCTACTTCCCAGAAGGCGCGGCTGCGCTTGCGATTATAGACAAGCAAGGCTACGCCGAGCGCCAGAAACACACCGAAGGGAATGACGATGGCAGCGTAGATGGCCGTATTCGTCAAAGCACGCAGGAAAACCGGATCCTGAAACGCCTTGACGAAATTTCCCAGCCCCACAAAGCGCGTGGACAGCGCGCCAAGCTGATAATCCGTGACGGAAAACCCGGCGAGAACGAGCATCGGCACGATATAGATTGCCAGAAGCAGCAAGCTTGCGGGTGCCGCAAAGATCAGGCCGCGCCGGATCATCCGCCGGTCGGCCTTTGAAAGCCGCGGGCGAGCGCTGGCACGCGCCGCGCCAGAAAAATCAACCGCCGTCATGCCGGCACCTGCTCGCGAACGGTCACCTTGCGGCGGAGACCGTCAGCGGCGAAAAGATGCGCGCGCTCCGGCACAAAACCGAGGGTCATGACGCCATCCGCATCAGCGCCAAGCGTTTCGCCGGCACCCTGTCGCAGGGTTATGGCCACCGTCTCATCACTTAAAAGACGGCAACTCACGAAGCGGTCTGCGCCATGGGTTTCGCTGCGGACCACGCGCACGGCCAAACCTTCCGCGCCGGGACGCAGATCCTCTGCGCGAAGACCAAGCGTTGCGGGACCGGCGTCGCGGCCCGCGGCTTCGAGACCAAGATCCCGGGCGAAAGCCGTCACCTTGCCGCTGGCGGCGATTTCGACCGGCAGCAGATTGATGGAGGGCGTCCCGATGAAGCGCGCGACGGTGAGCGTGGCGGGCTTGCGGTAGAGTTCATCCGGCGTGCCAAGCTGCTCGATACGACCTTCAGACATCAACGCGATACGGTCGGACATCGTCATGGCTTCGATCTGGTCATGGGTGACATAGATGAAAGTCGCGCCGAGCCGCCGGTGCAGGCCGGCCAGCTCTTCGCGCATGTGGGCGCGAAGCTTCGCATCAAGATTGGAGAGCGGTTCGTCCATGAGGAAGGCGGCCGGCGAACGCACCAGTGCCCGGGCAAGCGCAACACGCTGACGCTGGCCGCCGGAAAGCTGCGCCGGCTTGCGATCCAGCAGATGCGCGATCTGCAGCGTCTCGGCCGCCTGCTCGACGGCTGCTTCGATCTCTCTCACCGTTTCGGCCGGGGCCGCAAACCGCCCGATCAGCGGTAGCCGCGCGGCAAAGGGCAAACGGCGCATCCTAAGCGGCGTCGCGATGTTCTGGCGCACGCTCATATGCGGATAAAGGGCGTAGGACTGGAACACCATCGCGAGATTACGGTCGCTCGGATCGATCTCGGTCACATCCTGTCCGCCGATGGACACCGAACCGCGATCCGGCGTTTCGAGCCCCGCTATGATGCGCAGCAGCGTGGACTTGCCACAGCCCGACATGCCCACCAGGGACAAAAACTCTCCAGGGCGGATGGAAAGATCGATCTCTTTCAGAACATCGTCGGCGCCGAAGCCTTTGCCGATGCCCGAAAGTTCAAGTGATTGTGGCGTCATTCTGCGCTCCTTTTCTGAAGCGCATATGCTTATATTGTATGACAATATGACGAAGGTTTGAGGAAAGTTCGATGACACGCGAAAGCCCGGAAATCTCGGACAATCGGAAACCGCGATGAATGGGCCTTTACTCAAAACCACTAATATTGATGGTATTTCCGCGCTTGTCCGTGAACCGAAAATCGCTGGGGGCGCAGACTTTATAATGCGGCGAGAATCACATGCGCCTGAATTTTGCCGGTAACCTCACCGCTGCCATGGCGGGCTTCAATGGCTGCGGTGACGTAATCTGTCGCAGCATCCAGTGTTCCGGGGGCCCTTGCCTCGATTTCCGTGCGCAGAACCGTTCCCTGGCAATAAGCGACCGCCGGAACACGGGGCGAAGCGGCCCGACTTTGCGCCGCCACCGTCTCGATCGTCACCCGGTAAAACCCCGCATCCTCCAGTTCGCGACGGATCGCGGCCACATCATGATAACCATGCGGGGTGCGTGCCAGGAAGCGGGGTGGATCATCGGGAAACAGGCGCGCCAACGCGTTTGTCACTTCATCGGCGAAGTGGTTTTCCCCGATGCGATCCCAGACATTGAATAAATAATGCCCGCCGGGCTTCAGCACCCGCTTTGCCTCACGATAGGCCGACGGCCGATCACCGAAGAACATTGCGCCGAACTGACAGAAGACAAGATCAAAGACAGCGCTTGCAAAAGGCAGGAGCTGAGCATCGGCCTGTTGCCATTTTATACGGTGATCCGGTGCCTGCTGCGACGCGGCGAAGTCGAGCATAGGCTGATTGAGATCGGTCACCACATAGCTGGCGGCAGGCAATAGTCGGGACGTGAGTTCGCGCGTGACGGCGCCGGTTCCTGCAGCGACCTCCAGAATATCAACCGGCATCAATGCCGCCGCCCGCCGCGCCAGATCAGTGGCGAAAGGTGCGAAAATCAACGGCACCATATAGCGGTCGTAATTTTCCGGAATCGACCCCGCAAATACCTTATCCGCTTCCAGCATGGCTTTCACCCCGAGCCATCTCACGATCGGATGATTTTAACATATATTCGGGATGTGTGGAATTCGTTCGGTCCTGCCGCGTGCCAGAGGGGCCGAGGAATCTGGCGGAACGGACTTGCTCATCCAAGCCGCATACGAGGCTAGAAATATCGCGTGTTTCAATGCTTGTTTTTAAGAAAGGAAATGGCGCGCCATCTATGACGAAAATCCGAACACATATGTCATTGAAATAGATAGGTAAAATGGTTGCGTTGGGTCTGAGAAGGAACGAATATCTTCGCCAGGAGGCTGAATTTTTATCAGCCTGTATGGAAAGATGAACCTGGTGCCTTGCCAAATTGAAGCTTTGGAAACTTTCATTCGGTAGGGCGAAGCACAATGGTGTATCTATTGATCAAGGAAGTTTTTTTGAGATGTCGTTACAATCAATAGCCGAGTATCTGGAGCCGGCCCAAGACCGAACACTTAGCAAAGGCCTGCATCTTTATCGTGGCGTAAATCTTCCAAATTCGGATGATATTAGAGCCGACCTTGGCAAGAATCTCTGGGTGTTTTCCTCCGAAGAGCGCGCTAGAGAATATATGCGAGCGTTTGAAGATAATGCTGTTAAAGTAATATTTGTCTTCACTGCAAATCGTGAACTCAGGCTCAGCGCCCTCAGATTGAATGCCGTGACAAGACACCTTTACTTGTCAAACCACTTTAGCGGGACGCCGCAAACGTATCAACGCGACAAGCTAATTGCTGATCTTGAGACGATATTACCAGGTTCGGTTGACGGGATATATGATGTTGGTACATCGGAAATCTTGATCAAAAATGGTCTGCTGGCGCACATCGAAACGCGACACTATCACGGGTAGTCGGCAGTGCGCATCTCTATGTCAGATTCGACGAACACTGCCGTCCGATCGGACTTCTAGGACCGGCCCCACAAGTTCGAAATCGGTTGCATTTTTCTCAAAAGACGCAAGCTTAGCTTGCGACTGCAAGAGGCTCATGAGGTACATATCAGTTGTTTGATGGCCGCCTTCGGCGGAGAAACCAGCGTCAATACCGACACCTCCGCAGTTCGTTAGCAGATAACGTGCGTGGAAATCGGCGCCTCCGGCTTTCTCCCGCCAGCAATAGATGGAAACGGCCATGTCCTCTGGGATAACCCCATCGAAAAGCCTTGCCACATCCCCTTCTAACTCGGCATTTGCGGGCTTATTGCCGTGATAGCGGTAGTGAATTTCACAAGTGGCGGCAGAATTGTATAACTTAACGACAGCGAGGCATGCCCTGAGAGTGCTCCTATAACGGGCGTTGTAGGGGTCGAAGAATGCATCAACAAACAAAATCAGGGTGCCGACTCGCAGAAAGCCACTTAACGTCTGGGCGATGGTTTCACTTTCGCGCGATACTGCACGGTCCTGCGTCACCGCCATGAGCGGTTGCTGGTCGTTTATATCGGCCACCGGTAATACCGACGCGTTCCCGCTGGGATTTTGCTGCGCTATGATTGCATGGAACGGCGCACGTTCATGCTCGGTTTGCGCATTATCGAGCCAGGACTTTTCGGCGTCGTAAGGTCGCCCAAAATCCACGACAACCGACTTCGCATTTTTCAGCCGCTCGATAATGCTTGCCATCCGAATGTCGGAGACGCCCGCCTCTTTCGCAGCCTGTATGACCTTTTTCTCCCATTTGCCCGGCAACCTCGAAATCAGCCGGCCGCGATCAAAACCGAACTTTTCTATCAAGTAAAGAAACGTCTGCCAGCTTGAACCGATTGCCTGAGGCTCGACCGCATACTCGTAGAGCATCAGAACAGCTCCTCCGCACGCTCTTCAAAGAAGCCCCTCGGCCAGCGGTCGATGAAATCTCCCTCGCGATCAACGCGAAGTGCCCGAAAGCGGACGCCATCATCAGTGTTCTCAACATAGATCACAGCAAGATCATTTGGCGAGAGGCCTATCATACCGGGCGGTAGTTCATTCTCGCTCATTTCGCGGATGCGGCGCAGGAGCCGAAGCATGATGTGCTCACTGTGCGTTTCGACGAGCAGCGTCTTGCCAGGTCCGAAAATGCTCTCGCTTTTCTGAATCGCCTGGATGAACAGATCGCCCAAGCCGACCTGAATGGCCGGGTGAATATGCAATTCAGGCTGCTCGATCGCAAGAATGCCTTGCTGGTTTCGAAGGCAGCCGACGATGACCGGAATCATCTGCGATATGCCAACGCCCACGTCGCTCGGCGCAACGATTATGCCCTTTTCGAAGTCGCGCAGGGCAATCTCAGAGCGACTGCTCAGCGTAACGTAAAGGTCTTGCAACTCGCCAAGATCGTCTTCGGAAAGACTCCGCTCGAAGAGCTGATGGAAACGGCTGGGAACTGGAACTTCCTTGAACTGAAACTTCTCCAGCCGATACCCGGACTTTAGCCGTTCTTCACCGCCGAGCCAGACATTGACCTCTGACAACAGCTTACCGGTGGGGTCCGTATAGAGCAGGTCCCAGGCGGCAAGGCCCTGCGCCCATCGCGATTCGTCCGGGGAAAGGCGCGGCCGATACTTTCGGCTGGGTATTTCGCGCAGCGGCCCCACATAGGTCATCGCGCTGAGATAGTCGCGTACCAGTCGCAGCGGGCCTACGATCACTTCGTCCACGAGTGCGTTCAGACCACGAACCCGTGGCGTTTTGGTTTCCAGTTCGAATTTCTTGACCTCTGGATCGCGAAGATCGCTGACCATCGGCCGACTGAGGTCCGGTAGCGCTCCGAGGAACGTTTCCACGCCAATGCGATAGTCGTGTAATTGCAGATCGTTGGTTCTGGACATCTGCCGAGACAGATCGAGGATTTCATCCGCAAGCGGATACGGTGAGAGTTCCTCTTCTGGTTCCCGTGGCTCATCCGCGTCGCGAAAACGACGGAACAGAGGATGATCGAAGTTAAACTTCGACAGTATCGCCTGACCTGACTGTGCCGGCGACATAATCGTGGCGATATGAGCGCCGTCCATCATCACAGTGATCGCCGAAACATAGGGCCCTGCCAGCAAGTCACTCCATGAGATTGACAGGCTGACGCCGATCGATTGCACGACCGCGTAGTCTTTCAGGTCGGTATTTTCACCCACAAGGTAACGGATCGGCAAATTTTCGAACTCCGCCGCGGACAGGGAAGCACCCGAGTTCAAGGGCAGGCGCTCGGAGCCATGACCGTCAACACCATCGATCTCAACCTTGATAACGATGGTTCGACTCAGGTCATGGCCGTGTACCAGCGTCGCAAACCCTCCAAGATCAATCAGCCCGCCGGCGATCGTCTGGTCTGGGTCCGCGTTTCGGCGCTCAAGGATTTCGCGGAGGTAGTGCAGCGATTGAAGGATCGTGCTTTTGCCGGCGCTGTTCGGGCCGAACAGCAGCGTGATTGGCCTCAGATCGATAACCTGTGCGGCGCCAATCCCCTTGAAGTTTTCGATTTCGATTCTGGAAAGCCTCATGGATCAAACCGCCCTAAGCTTGGAAAGTGTTCAGTGAATACATTTCGCACCGCTTCCCATTGGGCGGCGTCGCATTGCTTTTTGCTGTGGACTACATTCAGTACCGAGTAACCCGCCGCCGCCAACGCGTCTCGCAGCTTCTTCTCCAACGCGGCCATCTGATCCCGCACCGGAGTGTGCAGCAGCATCTGATCGGCACGAAGCTGGTCCTTGGTCATCCCGATTTCCGAAAAGATCGGACCGTAAGAGATCAGATCAAACTGCCCGCAACTTTCTGGTTCCACCCCGGCTTCGGTAAGTAGCCTTCTAAGACTGTTGGCGGCCTTGGAGAATCCAAGGTGCTGCCCCATGCGGGTGTAGGGGGCTGTGGCGTGGGGGCTGCTGCTGTCACCGGTGCGGCCCACATAGAGCCGCTCGCCCTTGGGGGTCTGGACCCGCCAGACATAGAGCCAGAACCCCCGCTGGAGCATCTGGCCGGGAAGCGTCAGGCGGTGCAGGCTAGCCGTCGTGGTGGCATTGCTTGGGGTCTGATCGTCCTGTTTGGTCTGGGTGCACATGCCATGATCCTATAGGTCACCTGAAAAGGCTCGTTGGGAGAGCGACGCAAACAAGTTGGACGACTTGGCGGCTGCCATCGTCATGACATCCCGGGAGTTGTTAAACTTCCGCACGATGGTCAGGAACCGTTGCTGTTCGTCATCATCGGGAACGGTAATCATGACCTCCCCCAGTCGATCTGTATCCAATCGCTTGGTGCCATGAGCGGCGGTGTCCACTTTGCCCAAGATATGCTCATGCTGGACCTTGAGGCACCAGAAGCCGAACAGCGGGTGAATGTCTTTGTCAAAAAGGATCGCCTTCATGTCTTGATTGATAGCAACATCCCGTGCAGTCATAGCCATCGGCACGGTATGAACTAGGATCATTCCACGCACAACTATGAGAGGAGTTCCAGCGTCGATCTTCTTCAAGTTGGTCTGTTCGAAGGCCAAATCAGATACGTGATCCTCAGCATCCGAAATGGTGTCAACCTTCATGTCCTTCGGGGACACCCATGGGAATTCGCCGACCCAGAACGCCGGGTTGGTCTTGCTCGGTGTAGCACCAGACGTAAAGCGGGAGCATGACCCCAAAGACCGCTGCGAGAATCCGAGGGGGTTGGTGACGGGATCACCAAACATCTCCAGAAAAACCGACCGGAGGAAGTCATCCGCCAAGGTGAGGGCCTGTTCGCGTTTGCGACGGATGGCATCGGCCTTATCCAGTATCATCGCGATCCTGCGTTGTTCATCAGGCGACGGGAAAGGGATTTCCACCGCGTCCAATTCCGATTTCCTGATGTTCTTGATCCCGACACCGGAAGAGTTTCGGGTCCAGTCGCGGAACCTCGGAGATTGGAGGTAATGGAACAGATATCGCGGATGACACTTGCCAGCTTTGGGCCGCACCACCGCACAAAATGCGCCGAATGAACCGTTCCAATCACGATCCGTGAATCCAGTTTTCCCAACAATTTCCGCACTGCCTGAAGACGTGCACATGACTATATCGCCACGACGGAGCCGCTGCTTTTCTGAGACCTTCCGCTCAGGGACATATACGAGATCGTCGTCCAAGATCAGATGACCCTGTATATTGCCCGCCCTCAACACGGGAGTGTATCCGTCCCGAGGCTCTGCAACCGCGTCACCCTTTGAGAACGTGACCCCCCGAATGACATCGGCCTTGTCTGCCAGTGGAGAAGGAACCGTGGCGATCATCCGAGCAGTTCCTCAAGTTCCGCCAGATCAGACGCAATGTCGTCATTCAGCTTTTTCATCTGATCCAAAATCACCGCCGGTGCGTCGTAGGCCTGAGAAACGTGGTGCCGAACCTTGTACTTGCTCAGCGACAGGTCGTAATTCGAATCCCTGATCTCCTGAGCCGACACGAAGAAGGCTTTTTGCGTTCGGTCGGTATCGCGGCCCGCTTCCTTGTTTCGCCATGCCGCGAGACATACGGGCAGATCATCCTTGTCAGGGGTAGCGTCCCGCTTGTCGTCGAGAGTGTACCCGTCAAACTCGACATCATAGAAGAACACATCATCCGTGCGCCCACCCTTGGTGAACACCAGAATGCCGGTGCTGACCCCAGCATAGGGTTTAAACACGCCTGAGGGGAGCGAGATCACCGCCTCCAACTGGTTGTGATCAAGCAGCAACTTGCGAAGGGCAACGTGGGCTGTCGACGAGCCGAATAGAACACCGTCTGGCACGATGGTCGCCGAGCGCCCGCCGGTCTTGAGCATGCGCAGGATGAGCACGAGGAAAAGCAGTTCCGTCTTCTTCGTCTTTACCTGACGCAAGAGCGAAGCGTGGACATCCTCAAAATCTAGTTGCCCCTTAAAGGGCGGGTTCGCCAAGATGATGTCGAAACCTTCGGCCGCAGTCTTCGGGAACTTGTCGGTGAAGCCTGCACTCAGCGTGTCCTGATAGTGGATGTCCGGATCATCGACACCGTGCAGCATGAGGTTCATGGCCGCAATGCGCAGCATCGTGGCATCGAAGTCGAACCCGTGGAACATGGCGCTGCGGATATGCTCGCGGTGCGCTTCAAGCAGGTCGCCGGTGTAGGTCCTTTCCGTTTTCCCCGTCTCGGGATCGGTCTCTTCCAGAATGCCCTCGGGCGAGGTGTAGGTTTCGAGGAGATACTGCATCGCCTGAACAAGGAAGCCGCCGGTCCCGCACGACGGATCGCCGATCACGTCGGTAGGCTTCGGTTCCAACATATTGACCATGAGCCGGATAATGTGACGCGGCGTGCGAAACTGACCGTTGATGCCGGCGGTCGTCAGCTTGCTGAGGAGATACTCGTAAAGATCGCCCTTAGCGTCGCCTTCGGTAAGCGGCAGTTGGTCGATCATGCTGACCGCCTTCACCAGAAGGCTCGGCTTCTGGATCATGAGCTGCGCGTCCTTCATAAACTCCGCGAAAGCTGTGCTGCTCGTCGATGATTTCCTGAAATGCGGGAACACCTTGTCCCGCACCAAAGGCAGCATGGTGTCGGCGCCCAGGTGCCGGAATTGCGACCAGCGCAGGCTTTGCTCGTCGTCCGAGAAGCGCTTCTGAAAAGACTTGCCGGTCCGCTTCAAGCGGTTCTCGTCGCGCGTTTCGTTGATGTCGAGCAGGCGCGCAAACATGAGGAACGTGATTTGCTCGATCACGGTCAACGGGTTGGTAATGCCACCCTGCCAGAACTCGGTCCAGAGGGCGTCCACCCTGCGCTTCAGGTCTCCAGTGATCATTTAGTCTTTCGTCCTTTCAGGAGAGTCTTTTGTTGCCGTGCTGGCCGCTTGCGGCGGCGCGAACACGGTTAGGATTGTAAGGAGATCGTCGATCTGCTCTGTCTTTTCGAAGACCCCATCCAGGCCGTCCGCGTCTACAACTGTGAATGGCTGCTCGTAGAGGCGGTCCACAGTTACAGACCCAAAGCGGGCGATGTGGTTCTGAAGCAACCCGAGGAAACGCGTTTGCTTCGCCGTGAGGCTCGGATGTCGGCGTGCGAATTCGGCGAACCGGACTGCAACCGCTTCTGGGTCCAGCCCGACGATTGACCGGATCGCGAAATCAAGCGGAACCGCTGTGTAGGCGAAGAACTCTTCGAGCACATCACGACTCGCGTTCGGGCTTTGTATCAGAATGAGCGAAACAAGAGCCTGAATATCGGCTTCAGAAACGGCCTCACCCCCGTGGATTTTTCTGAGAGTGGGGTTGGTATCGAAGTGCCGCTTCAGTTCGGCCTCGACGATCTGCTGGTACGCTTTCATGTCGACTGTCTTGAGGCTCGTCGCCCGCCTATTTGTCAGGATGCCAGCGGCATCTTCCGTCACGTCAATGATCTTGGCCGGCAGCGGCGTGGCACCCTGGCGGTCTCGGTGATGCATGATCTCTCGGAGCGGCTTTCGCACCGATTCAAGACCAGCGACGGTCACGCCATCCCAGAATTCATCGGACTTTACCCGCTTGATGATTTCAGCCTTTTCCCGCACCGGGTTGAGGTGCATCTGAAGTGCGGAGAGCCTGTCAAGCAGATCAATCTTTAGGTTGGCGACATCAGCGGACTTACGCAACACTGCGATCTGGGCCCGCGCCATCAACAAATCCAGCGCATAGGCATCGCTCAACCCGCGAACGTTTCGCCATTGCATAAGGGGTGCGATAACCTGCCGTAGCATTGCGACAGTCGCTGGCGCGAAAGCTCTGAGCGTTGCCGGAACTGCCACAGCTCGCTTCTCGCGCCACTTCTCGCGAACCGAGACGGAATCCTCGGGTAGCGCCTCGATGTCCTTCGCGATGAGCTCTATCACTTCGTCGAAGATCGCCACTTCGCTGACGCGTAGCGCCGTCTCTGCGAGCAAGACACGTTCTTCGAAAACCTGTTGAAGCAACGGTTTCGACTGGGTTGGTTCGGCTGGTCGATAGCCCATTTCAAAGCGTTCGAAATTCCCCCAGTGATCAAATATCCGAAAGATTTTTTTGTCCTTGCCGGGGCCGAACAGATCGGGCTTCAGGCGCGTTCCGCGACCGATCATCTGCCAGAACTTGACAGGGGAACGGACTGGTTTGGCGAAGACAAGGTTCAGGATTTCCGGGATGTCGATGCCGGTATCGAGCATATCGACCGAGATCGCGATCGTTAGCTCGGAGTTCGCACCGTCACCTTTGAAATCGTCAATAAGCTGCTCTGCGCGTGGGTCGTAGTTGTCGATAACCTGGCAGAAGTGCCCGCCGTACTGAGGATACATCTCATCGAAAATCTGTCGCATGAGCACTGCATGTTGGTGGTTCCGCGCGAAGATGATGCTCTTACCTGGAAGCTGCCCGGTGGCGTTTCGCAGCCCATTTTCCATTAGGTTGCGAATGATCGCGCGGTTTGTGTCCTTGTTGTAGATGATTTTGTCGATCTGCTCTGATGAGAAGTCGTACTGCGCGGGGTCCTCGCCCTGTTCCTCGAGCTCCTGAATTTGCTCCTTGGTCAGGATGTCGAGCTTGATCCCCTCACGCAGGAACTGCGTCGTATGCTCGAAAACTTCAAACGGGGTCAGGAACCCGTCCTGAACTGCCTGCTCAAGATCGTAGTTCGCTGTCGGCAGTTGCCCTTCGCATCCGAAAAGGCTGAACGTGTTCCGTGATACGAAATCAATCGGAGTCGCGGTCAACCCGATCTGGAGGCAATCGAAGTAGTGAAACATGTCGCCATAGACATTGTAGATACTTCGATGCGACTCGTCGGCGATGATCAGATCGAAGAACCCAACATCGAAGGACTGATAGACCTTCTGCATGGCGGGATAGGTCGCGAGGAATATGCGCTCGCTTGCCGATTGATTCACGCGAGAGTTGACGATGCGAATGGGCTCAGACAGGAAATCGCCGAAAGCATTTTTTGCCTGTTTGCGAAGTTCACGACGGTCGCAAAGAAACAAGACGCGCTTGACCCAACCGGCGCGAATGAGCAATTCCGCCAGGGCGATTGCAACCCGGGTCTTACCGGTGCCGGTTGCCTGAACGACGAGCGCTTTCCGATGGCCATCGGTAAACCGTTCTGACACGCGCTTGATCGCTTCAATCTGATAAAGGCGATTGACGACGGCGGCATTTGGTTCAAGCGAGTTCAGCGGCTTCCTGCATGCTCGCTGAAAATTCACGAGGTACTGCAGACTGTCCTTCGAATAGTAGCCGAACACTTTCCGGGGTGGATAACCTAGAACGTCGTCCCACATCCAGATGTCATACCCATTCGTGTAGAAGATGACCGGGCGCTGACCGTGCATCTTCTCAAGGCCGTCAGCATACAGTTTCGCCTGCTGCCTTCCCCGCTCCGGGTCCACGGCAGTCTTCTTGGCCTCTATGACCGCCAGAGGATTCCCGTTGTCGTCCCAGAGCACATAGTCGGCATAGCCAAGGCCTGACGCAGTGGGCTGATGTTTGACTTCAACCTCCTTGGCAACCTCCGCCGTACTGGCATTCCCAAGGCCAACGTTCCAGTTGGCCGTTGCGAGCAGGCTGTCAATGATACGGGCACGGGTCGTCGCCTCATTGAACGCCAGCAGGTTGGCCGTTGCCGCGCCGGATGACGCCAGCGACTGAATCTCTTCAACTTTCTTTTCCGCTGTCACGGCGGCTTCGCGGGCGACTTCCAGTTCGCGAAGAAGCGCCTCCATTTGTGCTTCTTGAGCGGCCAGCTTCTCCAGCACCTGGCGCTTCTCGCGCTTGAGCTGACCTTTGCTCTCATCGGCAGCTTCGGCCGTCGGTTGCACAAAGGCTGGGATAGAGGCTGCATCGCCTTTGCCAAACTGCACGAAAAGCCAGCGCCCCAAGTCGAACGCTTCTTGAAGCAGCCAGAGAGCGCTTCGAACAGTCGCGGGCTCACCGTGCGCGGCCTTGTTGCCATGAATTCGAAGGGCGTGGAGCTTATCGAGAACCACTTTCGGCGTAATGGCTACAAAAGACTGATTGGTCAGCAGATCAACGAAGGTCGGCCGCTCGGGCTTGGGCAAGCTCAATTCACGATAGATGTCCTTGGTAAGGTTCTCGGCAAAAAGCCGCAGCTTTACGAGCGCGCTCACTGGGTCGTCGTGCGCATACGCCTCGGCAAAGCCGCCAAGCGATGCGAGCTCCGGCCAAACTCCGCGAAGGATTTCGAAGTTGCGAGATTTCATCGGAAAGCCTCCGACGGTGCGGATAAAATTGCATCTTGAACTGCATTAAGTCTCGCAGCTTCGTTTCCTTCGAAAGTCAAACGAAAGCCTCTCGCCAAGCCTTTGATACTGTTTTCAACCCGAACCATGATCACCCCTTGGGGCCTGCGGCCTACCCCCCTCCTGCTCAAAGAACTCCGCGCGTGCCAATGCCGATTGCACATCACTGTAGCTTGAAACGACTATATGTTGTCGCCGCGCGGGCTCCTTGGAGGCATCTCCTAATAGACCGAGTCGGCGAAGAACATAAAACAGCATCGCGTATCGAACCGACAGGACACATTTGCCATCTGTCATTCCATAATCTTTAGCCACAACAATCTGCTGGCTGGGCGTAAGATTGGGATGGGGGACGATCTCAAAGCTGAAATACTCGTGCCAAAGCTTGTCATGGTCCCCCGACGCCCCCGACTCGCCCGGTACGCGGGCTTCCAGTGCCCGCGGCAGTAGGAAATCTTTGAATTTGCAGTCGATGTGGCAGAAGGCCCGCGCGTGCCATCGAAAACCGTCATAACCGAAGGCATGTGGCGTAATGCGGCGCCAGATCGGATCGGGCCGCTGGTTGCTCATGGACTGGTACAGGATTTCGATCGACCGGTTGTCGCGTACCGCTTCGAGCACGGCCCGTAACACGTCTGTATTGATGTCCCGCTTCGGGGTGAGGGCGATGTCGGTCTTCGGCGGATTGGCGATCCAGGACTCAACGGGCATCGACAGGCCTTCGCCCAGCGAACGCAGTCGCGACAGGTAGGCATCTGGATCGGGCTTCAGAAAGCGCGGCTCGAAATCTTTGGCGGCGACGTAGCGCTTGACGCTCTTGTCGTACTCGACATTCCCCGGCGCGCGCTCCTGGTAGAGCGAAAGGTCCTTGGAGGCCTGCGGCACCGACACGCCGAACACGTCGATGATGTCCGACCGGTTGACCCCGCCCTCCCAGAAAAGACGGAACTCGATGAATTCGAGCCGCTGCTCCACCCCCCACCGGATGCCGGGGTTTTCATTCTCCATTGTGTCCACCATAAAAGGGTATAGAAACTATATTGACAGCGAAACTAGACGCGTATAGTTTCTTATCCCATCAGCAGGCCGTGGTCAACAGGATTCGGGATTTCGTTCCCCGTGACCGCCCGGCGCTGCCGCGACCAACACCGAACCGTCCCGGCAGAGCTGAGGGCCACAGGAGATGAATATGACTGCGAAGCTTACCTTCCACCCCCTCGGCAATGCCGACTGCACCCGGATCGATTTTGCCGACGGCAAGAAGATGCTGGTCGACTATGCCGATATGCGGAACGATAACGACCCCTATGACAAGCGGATTGACCTTCCTGTCGAGCTGAAGGCCGACCTGCGGGCCGCTGGCCGGGACAACTACGACGTCGTCTGCTTTACCCATCTGGACGACGATCACTGTTGTGGGGCGGGCGACTTCTTCTGGCTCGACCACGCCGCGAAATACCAGGGGGAAGGCCGCATCAAGATCAAGGAATTGTGGGTTCCCGCCGCCGCCATCCTGGAGGATGGCTGTGAGGACAGCGCCCGGATTGTCCGGCAGGAAGCACGCCACCGGCTGCGGCAGGGCTACGGCGTCCGTGTTTTCTCCCGGCCGAAAAAGCTGGCCGACTGGCTGGCAAAGCAGGGCCTGTCGCTGGAGTCGCGGGCCCACCTCATCACCGACGCGGGCCAGTACGTTCCCGGTTTCTCCAAGACCGGCCCTGAACAGGCCGAGTTCTTCATTCACAGCCCCTTCGGCTGGCGTCAGAATGAGAATGGGATTGTTGACCGGAACCAGGACAGCGTCGTCTTTCAGGCCACCTTCCTCGAAGGCGGCCGCGAAACCTACGCGCTGTTCATGTCCGACATCCACGCCGATTCCATTGACCAGATCGTCCTGACCACCAAGCGCCACGGGCGCGAGGACCGTCTGCTGTGGGACATTTTCAAGGTCCCCCACCACTGTTCGTACACGGCCATTGGCTGGACCAAGGGTGAAGACGAGACCAAGCCCACCGAGCACGTCGAATGGCTGTGCGAGACGCAGGGCCGCGAGCGCCACATCATGGTCTCGACGAGCAAGCCGATGCCTCTCAAGGGGACGCCCGAAGACGCAGATGTCCAGCCGCCCCACCGGCAGGCGGGCAACTATTACAAGGCGGTCGCCCGCGGCGCCGACGGGACGTTCAAGGTGACCATGGAGTCGCCCTCGACGGCCCGGCCGAAGCCGCTCAGCATCGAGGTGACGATCCGCGGCGCGCAGCTCCTGACCGTCTCGGCTGTGGCCGGCGCGGCCAGCATCATCTCCACGCCGGCGCGGGCGGGCTGAGGATGACGGTGGTTCTCCATCCCTGGTGGTCGGCCTTCGGGCAGCCGGTGGCGCCGGATGCGGTGACACCTGATGCCGCACGGGCGGTCATGGCGTATGTCGTTTCCGCCAGCGCGCCGGTCGTCACGCTCGTCGGCACAAGGCAAACCGATGACGGCGCCCTGGCCGCGCTCCACCTCGATATAGAGGTGGAGCGGCCACAGGACCTGGCCGTTCCTATCCGCAGCGTGGAGCCGGTGGCCGTGGTGTTCGGGACGAGCGGCGAGCAGCCGGCGGTCCTGGCCCTGCGCCCTGATTTCCCGGAAACCATGCACCAGAACTGGACGCCGGACGACACGCCGCGTGCCTTGTGCATCGACGACCGGCCGTGGGCGGAAGCACGGCTGGCGTTTACGCCCGCTGACTTTATACGTCGCATCCAGCTCTGGCTCGCCAAGGCGGCCCGCGGCGAGCTTCATGATACGGCGCAGCCGCTGGAACCCCTTTTCTTCCGCAACCCGGCGACCATCATCCTGCCGGCGGCGGCCCTGACACCGGCCGACCGTCCAGCCGAACTGGTCGGCCATCTCCGCAACGAGCACGAGACGATCATCGTCACCGAGTTCGTGCGGCCGGGCGGGAACAGCCCTGATCCGCGGTTCGTGGTCGTCCCACTGCGCGCTACGCCGCAGGGTATGCAGCGCCTGCAGCACGCCCCGCAGACCCTGGATGCGCTTGCGCGGCACCTGCAGGGCTGCGGGATCGATCTTGGCGCTGAACTCCGCGCCCGCGTCATCGAATGGGCCGGGCTTGATGCCACGGCCGTCCGCCGCCTCCAGGCGCGGATCGCCCTTGTGGTCGCCTTCCCGGTCGCAGGGGACGACGGCCGCCAGGCCGATGACCTGCGCGCTTTCATTAGCCACGATTCCGCCGGGGATGTCGGAGTCGCCCTCGGCGTACTCGCGCGCAATGACAGCGACGTGGGCTCAGGTAGCGGCTATGTCAGGATGGTCGGCGTAGCCGCCGGCACGGCCGTGCCCGGCCTTCCCATCTCACCCGCCGATGTCCATCTGGGATTTGACCGCGCTGTTGGCGCGATGATCAGCGGGGAGGCCCAGCCGGACGGGCGCCGCTGCGTTCTGGTCGGCGCCGGCTCGCTGGGATCGCAGTTGGCGGTCAACCTCGCGCGCGAGGGCCGGTTCGATTGGACGATGATCGATCACGACAACCTGCTGCCGCACAACCTTGCCCGCCACGCGCTTTATCCGATCGATGTCGGCAGGCCCAAGGTCGTGGGCCTGGCGCACCGCGTCGGCGCCTTGCTCGGCGAGCCGGTCAGGTTCTTTCACGCGAATGTCCTCCATCCGCAAGAAGAGCTGGCACTGGATATCGACGCCGCGATTGCCGGCGCGGAGATCATCATCGATGCCTCGGCCTCCGTCGCCGTATCGCGGCATCTTGCCGATCTGCCGCGCCCCGGCGCCCGCCGCGTATCCGTCTTTTTCAACCCGGCCGGGACGGCGGTCGTGCTCCTGGCCGAAGGTACCGATCCGGACATCACGCTGCGCGACCTGGAAGCGCAGTATCACCGCCTCGTCCAGAGTGATCCGCCGCTGGCCGCGCACCTTCGGGCCGAGGCGGGCATCCGGTACAGCGGCTCCTGCCGCGCCGCGACCAACCGCATCCCGGCTGGGCGGGCAGCGCTGCTGAGCGCCATTGCTTCCCAGGCGATCACCGACGCTCTTTCCGCCCCGCAGGCGGCCGTCCGCGTCTGGACGCTGGGCGACAGCCATACTGTCAGCCTGTCCGAAGAGCCCGGGGCTCCGGTGCGCCGCATCGCCCTCGGCGACTGGACCGTGACGTACGACCAGGAACTCGCGCGCCAGATCGCCGCTCTCCGTGCGACGGGCCTGCCGCATGAAACCGGCGGCGTTCTTCTCGGGATCACCGACACGAGCCGCCGCGCGGTTCACATCGTCGTTGCTTTGCCGGCACCGCAGGACAGCACGGGGAGCGTTACGGCTTTCGAGCGCGGCGTGTCGGGGCTGGCGGCTTCGGTCACGGCCGCCGCCGAACGATCACTGTATCAGGTCCGCTATGTGGGCGAATGGCATTCCCATCCGCGGTGCGCGTCAACCCGCCCCAGCGCCGCCGACATCCGGCAATTGTGCTGGCTGACCGAGGAGCTGGAGAGCGAAGGCGTTCCCGCCCTGATGGTGATCGCGGGCGATGACGGAGAGCTGCGTGTTCTGCTCGCGGGCAGGGACCTCCAACTGCCCGGTGGAGACGCCGCATGAACAACGATCTCACTGTGGCGCAGGACATCCAGAGCCTGTTCGCGGCCAACGCCGCGCAGGACGATTTCTTGCAAGCCGGCAAGCTGGAAGACACCATCGGCCTGTGCCTTTCTGGCGGGGGCTACCGCGCAATGATTTACCACGTCGGGGCTCTCATTCGCCTCAACGAACTCGGCTTCCTGCCGCATCTCGCGGAGGTCGCCAGCGTCTCCGGCGGCTCGATCACCGCCGGGCTGCTAGCGCTGCGCTGGCCCGCCCTGCGCTTCGATGAGGATGGTCGCGCAGTCAATCTCGACCCGCTGTTCGTCTCGCCCCTGCTGCGTTTTGCCGGTAACGGGATCGATATCAAGGCCGCCTTCTATGGCCTGCTGCCGGGCTGCAGCGCGGGCGACAGCCTTGTCCGCGCCTACGACCGGCATCTCTTCGAGGGGGCGTGTCTGCAGGACATCACCGATTCCCCGCGCTTCACCTTCATGGCCACGAACCTGCAAACCGGCAGCGGCTGGCGCTTCGGGAAGAGCTACGCGGCCGACTACCGCGTGGGCCTGATCGACAGGCCGGTGATTCCGCTGGCGCGCGTCGTGGCGGCGTCATCGGCCTTCCCCCCGATCCTGTCTCCGGTGCGTGTCGACCTGTCGGGCGAGTACGTGCGGGCGACCGCCGGCGCCGACCTCCACCGGGCGCCGTTCACCAAGACGGCCGTCCTTGCCGACGGCGGCATCTATGACAATCTCGGTCTCGAACGCGTGTGGAAGCGGTGCCGGACCATCCTAGTCAGCAATGCCGGCCGCACGATGCCCGAAGTTGGCCGCCCCAGCGGGCGCTGGATTGGCCAGATGTTCCGCACCCTCGGACTTATTCAGCAGCAGGCCGAGCACTCAAGGCGGAGAATCCTGTTCGGCATGGCCAACACGAGACAGCGGCAGGTGGCCTACTGGAGCATCGATGCGGCATCGACCCACTATGCGCTTTCCGACGCTCTACCGCTCGCCGCTGACGAGGCAGTGGCCGCCGCTTCCCTGCGGACCCGCCTGAACCCGTTCTCCCTTGAGGAGCAACGCCTGCTTCTCAGGGCCGGCTATGCTGGGGCCGACGCGTCGCTACGCGCCCGCGGTATGGCACAAAATTCGCCGGCTGCCTGTTACGATTTCCTGCCCTGATACATGCACCTGCTTGGTTTGGCTCCGGCCGTCGTCCTTAATACACTACGGTAACGGGAAACAGTGAAGCGACAGTCTGTTTTGGTGGTGTACACGTGACAGTAACAAAATCCTGCTTGAGCCGTCGCGCGCGTTACTCGCGGGATGTTCAGCTCGGCAAGCGCTCTTATTCACTGCTGCCGAATGGAGTCGCCCCTTCAAGGTCCTGTGGAGCTTTGATCAAAGAAGTTCCAAATCGTACCGCAGGTGCACAGGTGTGAATGAAACATTTTGAAACTTTGGGAAACGTATCGAAACGGCAGGGCGGGCAGCGACCAATGTTTCCGAATATCGACCTTATGGTGCGGGTTGGTGCCGGCCCGGTGGAATGAGACGTAAGTAAAATTTTACCAGCTTTTACAACGAGCTTTGCACGAGTGCGCTGTATCCGGATGCGCAAAGTGATACAGACTGATGGAGGGAACGTTGCGCTTCAGAAACCGGATACTTCAACTGGATCGGGCCAACCGCCTGGAATACGGAACTGTCCCGCTGCCTCCGGAAGACGAACGGAGGCTCCTGCTGATGCTTCCCGATATCCTGCGGCGCATAGCCGATCCTGATATTTTCGAGTTCGCCTGGCAGGACTCTGGAATCCGTATCGACGACGACTACCTGGTCCATTATCCGACCGTGGAAGAATGGGAATGGGAGGAGGCGATGACCTGTCCCGTTCCGCATCCTCATGTCTGGATCGAAACGGCTGCCGTCGGCCCTGATGGCGCCAATGATCGCGTCTACATCTGGGATGTCACGCGGGACGGGGCGCGCGGATTTACGGCAACCCCGCTGGTGTTCGACCAGCAAGCGAACACCCTCACTCACTTCGGCACCTCTATCGTCGTAGAACAGAACGAAATCGACGATCTGGGCCGGCGCGGCACGGTGAAGGTGTTCAATGCCCTGACGCAATATGCCAACGACTACGAGACCGATGAATTTTACGAGCACGCGAACATGCTGGCCCGCCTCTTCCGGATGCTTTGCCATCCGAAGGCTATTGTGGAAGCAGCGCCCGCCGACGAACGCGTGAACCGGGAGCGCCGTCGCCGGGGCCGGGAGACCATCGCTCCCCAGCGGACGGTGCGGATTTCCGAGGACGCGTTTCAGTACCGAGGATCGAATGCTGCGAGCGGGCATGCCTCTCCGAAGGAACATTACCGGCGGGCTCACAAGCGCCGATATGCGGATGGCCGGGAAACGACGGTTCGCGAATGCGTGGTCAATCGTGGACAGGGTGGCGTTCCCCCCTTGCCGCAGCATTTCTCCGTCGACTGAAGCGGTCTTGCCGGTTCTGCGTTTGCGGCCGACGGTTTCGTGCGCCAGCATGGATGGAGGGAGACTGGCGATGAACAAGCGGAACGAGTTGCGGACAGCACGGACGATCGTCGCATCATCATGCACCGCGCTTGGTCCGTTACCGGCGGCGCGCGTGCTGCGCGACCATTATGCGACAATTGCTGGATGGCGAAACCAGGGGGCAAGCTGGGATCAGATCGCTACGATTCTGAGCGATGCCGGCTGGCGTTCGAAATCGGGCGGGATCGTCAGCGCCCCGGTAGTCAGGGCAATGGTCTCGCGGATACAGCGATCGCAGCCGGCACAACCACGACCATCGGCGCCCCTCGAAACCGTTGCGCCAGCCGCATCCGATATGCCTCGGCCTGCCATTAAGAGCGCAATGAAGACCGTCAATCCCACGAGCACCGATGTCGCGGATCGCATCCGGCGTGCGGCAGCTTTAAGGTCCGGCAAGGATGAGCGCTGATGCTGCGTGAGCAGAACAAAAGAAAAATCGAATCCGAAGAGGACCTGATCGAAGCTCTGAAGGAGGAAGCATTCGTCGCGGCTCTGAAGAACGCCTATCGGGAGCTTCTGACGATACAGGGGCGAAAGATCAGCTCCAGGGATTTTAGCGTCGCATTGAACGCGGTTGCCGGTGACCTGATGGCGACCGCCACGATATACAGGTTGAACCGTTCGGACGAGGTCTTGATACCGAGGGTGTCGGCAATATCGGGACAGTTGGCGGAGCTTTCAAACTATTCAATCCGGTTCGTCGAGCGCTGGTTACAGCGTGTGACAAAACTCGACGCCGCGACAATAGAGGCGCTTCTTGGCGGGTTCCCGTTTGCCGACATGCAATGTACCCCCGTTGAGGTTGACGTGAGCAGGAAAGCCGGCACGATCCCTGTCGGACGGTCCGCCTTCGTCCCGGCGGATGACCGGCAGCAGCGGCAGGACCTGAAACATCTGCTGAACGAGAGTCCGACGGGCCTCGTCAAGCCATCGATATTGCCGGGTTTCGTCGAGATGGTCTGCATGAAGGCGGATGCGGATGCGCTGGCCGGTATGATCTCGGACGCTATCGGGCTCCTCTTCGAAATGCCGAAGAGGCAAGTCTTGACACAGCATCTGGCCCGCCGATGGGCTCCGGTCGCGGCGGATATATTCGAGCGACTTATCCCGGCGAAATTCCACACGCTTGCGAATGCGATGGAAGACGATGCGGATCGTGCACCCGCTATTTTCCTCCGGTTTATCGCGGAGGAGGCGCCTCTGCTCTTCCGGGAATTGTCTGTAGAAGTGGGAACGGTAACAGCCGCAAGTCGTCTGGCGGCCGGGATCATCGAACCGATTTTGAAGGCGGGCAATCTTGCCGAGCGGCAAGCAGGGATGCGGCTCGTGGCGGCCAGAAACCCGTCCGTGTTCAAAGAAGCCCTGTTTTCGATCGTCGAACGGATCGAACAGCAATACGACAAGGCCATCAATCCGACTGGAATGGGACGGCGCACGACCCGATCCTATGTCGCACCGGCGACATGGACGCTGATCAACGATGTGCTCAATCGGATATGGCCGCCGGAAAACGGATCGCCGACGAAGACCACCAGGGTGCCGATATACTCTATTGTCGAGGCGACCCATACGCGTGGTGAACTCGAATTCAAACTTTTTGGATCGCCCGCCGAGAAACGCCATGCCGGCCGCAACACCGGCATCGGCAACATCGGCCTTAACAAGGCGGGCGTTCGGCGAGAGCCGTTGCTCGTTCACGACCACATAAGAACGGCCGCCACCTATCGCAGCGCCAGATATCAGTTGAATTGCGTGCTGGCGTTTCTGGAGGGGGTCATTCGAGAGGTCCGTCGCCAGTCAAGCGTGAACGACCAAGAGTCCCTGCGCCTGGAAGCGACGATCAGGGTCGTCCGTCTCTGGCGGGAGGAGATGGACTGGCGATTGCTGCACGGCGCCTATGAGAAGGAGCAATGGCGAACGTCTTCGATGACCTTCCCGCGCTTTCCGCAGATGAAACCCAGGCTCCCGATTGAAGAGCGTGTTGAAAAGATCGTGGTGGCTGCAAAGGCGCTCATCGATGTGATGCTGGCGAACATGACGAGAAAACCGGCCGGCGAACCCGTTGGCGCTGCGATTGAAGATGTCGAAGACAACGCCTTGATGGTGTCCGCGACAGAGACCTGAAAAACCTGGAGTCGCCCCCCCGGTTTGCGGAATGAACTGCGGCAGGCTGTTCCTGTGCACTGATGCACCGGAGACCAGCAATGCAGACCAATCATATTACCAGGACGCGCGACGATGCCGGCGTGCCCCCGCTCAAGGTCCTGAGCCTGTGCAGCGGCATTGGCGGCGACGTGGCCGCGCTCGAATATGCCGGCATTCCCCATGACGTTGCGGCCGTGGCCGAAATCGACCCCATCGCCTCGGCGGTTCTCGCCCAGAAATTCCCAACCGTGCCGAACCTCGGCGACCTTACCCTTGCAGACTGGAGCAAACATCATGAAGCCATCGACATCCTCATCGCGGGAATCCCGTGCCAGCCGTACTCGGTCGCGGGGCGCCAGCGCGGCGTCGAGGACCGTCGTGACGTCACGGCCGACATTGTCAGGATCGTCAGGGACGTGCGCCCCCGTTACGTCCTCTTCGAAAACGTCGCGCAATACGAAACCCTCCACGGCGGAAAGGCGCTCGACGAACTGCGTACCGGACTTGTCGGCTTCGGGTACACGGTTGACCATCTCGTCATCGATGCCGCGCAAGTCCTGCCGCAGCGTCGAAAGCGGTTGTTCATTCTCGGATGTCGCGGAGATGCCGGCGGATCACCTTCTCAGATACTCGCTGACGCCGCGAGCGGCGGCCGGCGTGCTGAGGCGTGCGGAACGGCACGGCTACCGTCTGCCGATGCCGCTTCTGGAGGCGCTTCTGTCCTGCATCCGCCGCGGCTCGGCACGTTGATGGCGAGCGGGTCGGGCATGAACCGGCCGGGCATGCGCGGACATGAGCTGGACTTTCTTGTCGTGCAGGCGTTTGAGGGGCTGGGGCTGGTCGTGCGTCGTCCAACGCCGCTGGAGGCCTTGCGGGCTCAGGGGTTTCCGGACGACTGGTTCGACGGCATCTCACTTGCAGGCAAGGCTCTGACCGATCTTCAGAAGTACAAGTTGATCGGCAATTCCTGGCCGGTGCCGGTGACGGCGGCGATTCTTGCCGGCATCTTTCGTCACGCGCAACCCGGGCATCTGGCGCAAGCGGCCTGACGAGATCATGCGCGAAGCAATATGACCAACGGCCGGCGAGAAATCGCCGGCCGTTTTCTATTTTGGTGCCGGACCTCACCCATCCGGCAAGATTCCGGAAGTCGCCCCGGCAGTTTGTCCCGCGGATTGTGACGGAATGCTCCTGTGCTCCAACCCAGGAGGTATCCATGAGCCAGAAACTGAACAAGACCGCAACCGCAACCGCGGCTCGACCATCGCAACCGCTTGTAACCTTTGTCGGGTCAGACAAGGGCGGGGTTGGAAAGTCCTTCCTCACCACCGTTCTCGCCGATCTGATGGAGGTGGACGCGATTGCGGCGACGATTGTGCAGATCGATGACCAGAACCGACTGCCCGCGCTCTATCCGGGACGGGTCACGACCGTGCTTCCGGCCAGCATGGACGATCTGCGGCGCGATCCGACGGCGATCGTTGCAGCTTTCGATCCCTTCTATTCCGCGTTCGAGAGGGCGTTGGCGTCCAGGATGCCGATGATCGTGGATATCGGTGGTCCGCAACAGACGGTGATCGAGGAATATCTGGCGCTGGTCGATCTCGACGCTGACCTCATCGAAGCGGGCGTTGCCGCCCGCTGGCTGATCCCGACGACGGCCGAACCGGAAGCGATGCGGGGTGCTGTTCGCACCGCGCATGCAGTCGGGCGCATCCTGCCTTCGGTAAGGCGCCATATCGTTCTCAACCGGCGGGACGGGCCGTTTCGTTTCTATCCGAACTCGCCTGCCGATCTGCTCTGGAAGGGTGGGCTTGAGCCGCTATGCGTGGAACTCGGTGCGATCGACATTCCGGCGATCGCACCTGGATCGTGGCAACCGTTCGAAGCGGCCGGCCGACGGCCGATCGATGTTGTTGCGGCCGAGATCGAGGATATCCGCTCGTGGACGGGACGCAGCCGCCCGGCGGCAAAAGTCCTGCGGGGCGATGTTGCGGCCTTCCTGGCGGCGGCAAGTCTCGCCATGGCGAACACTACTACCGGCATCCAGGCGGAGGCCGCCGATGAACGCTGAACCGATGGAGGTCAAACCGATTGACCAACAGGCTTTTGGAGCCCGGATAAAGACCGCGATAGCGGAGGGTCGGGCCGGGCGGCGCGAGATCGCGTCGCAGCTTGCCCGTCTCCCACCGGAGCAACTGGTGAAAGCACCGCCATCGACGATCGCCATGCTGGGGCCGCAGGGCTTCGAGATGCTGGTGTCGATGCGGCGGGATATTCCCGCCGGCGTGACGGCGCGGCAGAGCACGGTCGCGCCACCCGCTCCGCCGAAAACCGCCGTAGTCCCCCGGAAGGTGCGGCATCGTTGGCCGATATGGGCGGCCTGCGCTGTCCTGCTTGCCCTCGGCCCTATCTTCGACCGTTCCTGGCCGCTTGTGGAGCGGATGACGGGCAATAGCGCGCGGCCTATCCGGGTATCGACCTGGCCATCGTGCCGGCGACTGGACGGTCATACCGACGGTTGTCTCTACCGCACCGGCAATCCCCACAGCACAATCCGGCATCTTGCCGATCGGCTGGGTATGCCGGTCGATGAACTGCTTCGGTCCAACCGCCATCTCGCCATTACAGCCGATCTACCGCTTGCGCGTGGCACGTCGGTCGTCGTCTGGCGCGGCACGGCTACACTTTATCGATAGGAGGCGAGATCATGCACCTGCATCCCCTGACACCGCGCAAACCGGAACGGTTTGCTCTTGTCCTGTCTGCGATGGCCGGATTTGTCATCGCCGCCACGGCGTTTACGCTCGTCCTCACGCTCGCTCCGCCCACCGCCTGGCTCCATCAGGCGGACAGGGCGGTGGCAGCAAACCCCATCTTTCTCTTCCAGCTCCTTCGCTCCCTGGTCTTCTCGGGGGCAGGTAGTGGAGTGATTGGCGTGCTGACCGCTCTCCCTGCTCTTCCCGAAAAAGCGGTTCTGGCCGTCAATGAATTGGGTATCGGGCCGAGCCTCGCCATCCGAACGATCGCCGCCGGAATAGCCGGCGTCATCGTCTACGCGAAACTCCAAGCCTCGATACTGGCATCGGGGATTGCGGAGCCTGCTGTCCAGCACGTCGATGGCTTGCGGCTGCGGGCGGGTGGCGGAGCCTTGCGATGCCTCAAGGGGGAATGGGCGCGCCGCTATGGCCACAGCGCATCCGGCATCGCACTCGTCGACGGTTTGCCAATGCCAAGGCAGCTTGAAACGGAGCACATCCTGCTCGTCGGCGGGACTGGGGCCGGCAAAACGACGATCCTGCAAGGCATCCTTGATGGGGCGTTGAAACTCGGCGACCGAGTGCTGGCGCTCGACGTCAAGGGCGACATGACGGCCCGCTGGCCATCGGACGCGTTTGTGCTTCTCTCCAGCGACGACAAACGCTGCGCGCGCTGGGATATCGGTCGTGACATTCGCAACGCCGACGATGCGATGGAGTTTGCCATCGAGCTCATTCCGGAAACCTCCGACCCGTCCTGGAGTGCCGGGGCGCGACGGGTGCTGGCGGCGCTGGTCCAGGTGCTTCAGGCGAAGGCCGCCGCCCACCGTGCCGTATGGGGCTGGCATCATCTTGACGCGCTGCTGCGAAAGCCGGTTGCCGAGCTTCATGCCTTGCTCGCGGCGGATCATCCGGCCGAGGCATCGTTTATCGACGTGACCAATGACGCGACACTGAAACAGGCCATGTCCTTCTATCTGGTGATGGTCGCCAATGCCGGCCAGATCGTCCGGGTTTGCGCAAGGGCGGGAAAGAAGGGGAAGAATAACCCATCGCTGTCGATCCGCGAATGGGCAACCGGCAGCGGACCGAATGCCCTTCTGTTGCGCCAGTCACAGCGGCAACCGCAGCTTACGGCGACGATTGCCCGCCTTGTTCTGAAGATCGTGGCTGACGCCGTTGTCTCCGAGGCGTTGCAGGACGAGCCTGCACCGATCTGGATCGTCCTCGATGAGTTGCCACAGCTCGGTCGCAGCACTGCTGTCCCCCGGCTGGCGGCAATAGGGCGATCCGCCGGCATCCGTCTCGTTGCAGCCGTCCAGTCTCCGGCACAGTTGCGCGACATCTACGGCCGGGAAACGGCCCAGGCGCTGGCCGATAATTTTGCGACGAAGATTGTTGGCAGGGTGGCGTCCGGGAGCACCGCGTCGGAAATCTCCGCGACCTGGATCGGTACGAGAAGCGTGCGCTGGTGGGAGGAAACCGGACGGGATGCAAATGGCCGTCCTCGCCTGGAACCGCGGACGAAAGACATCCCGGTCGTCGATCCGGCGGTCCTGTCGAGCGCACTCGGCTTCCACGCCGATCTGGCTGGCCGGGCGGGCGTGCATGCGCTTGTCGTCGGGCATGGCGATATCGCACGGCTTGCCTGGCCGGTCGGCCGCTGGCCCGTCCAGCGTCCGGCAAGCCTCGATCGTGAGAACCCGGCATCGCCAAATTGATGGAGTCGCCCCCCCGGTTTCCGGTGTAGGTGACGCGACCATCGTCTCAGATACGGAGACGAGACAATGGTTGCGACCTGGACCCCGGCGGCGAATGCCGGATATTATTCGAGACAGACTGGCTACTATGCGAAGGGGGGCGGCGTCGAGCCACGCGGTGTCTGGTGTGCGCCGACCGGTGATCACGGGCTGACCGATGGCGCGCTGGTCAACGCCGATCTGTTCGAGCGGCTGTTCGCCGGGAAGGATGCGAACGGGCGGTCGCTCGTTACGAATGGCGGCGGTCGGCTCGACCGGGTGCCTGCCTTCGACATCACCCTGTCCGCCCCCCGTTCGGTCTCACTGGTCTGGGCGCTTGGCGATCAGCAGACGCGGCAGGCGATCGAAGCGGCCCATGCCAAGGCGGTACGGCAGACGCTGGAACTACTGGAGCGCGAGGCGGCCTTCGCCCGGCGGGGCCGGGGCGGCGAGCGGATCGAACGGGTGGCGCTGACGGCGGCGCTGTTCCGCCACGGCGAGAGCCGCCCGGCCGAACATGCCGACGGTGTGATCTTCGCGGACCCCAATCTCCATACGCATTGCGTCGTGCTCAATCTCGCCACGCGGGGCGACGGTTCGGTCGGCGCGCTGCATTCGACCGTTCTGCGTGACTGGAAAATGGCGGCGGGAGCGGTCTATCACGCGGCCCTCGCAGCAGGCGTGATGGACGCGGGCCCCACTCTCGACCGGATCGGCAGGAACGGAATTTTTGAGGTCGCTGGCATCGGTGACGATGCCATCCAATACTTCTCGGCGCGCCGGCAGGAGATCGTCGAGGAACTGGCGCAAGCCGGTGTCGAAAGCGGCAATGCTGCCGCTCTTGCCGCCGTCGTTGCAAGGACCACGCGCGCCGCCAAGACGGCCGGAACTGCCTCGCGCGAGGATGCCTGGTCAGCCGCCGCGCGACGCATCGGCTTCGATCTCGAAGCCTCCGTATCGATGACAGCCGAGCCTGGCGCGGACGGCCAGCCCCCCGAAACCCTGCTTGCCGAACGGCTGGCAGCCTTGCCAGCCCGTCTTACGGAAACCCGCAGCGTGCTCGATCGTCGCGACCTCTTCCGCGCGGTGGGAGAGGCTCTGGTCGGCACGGGTTTTGGCGCGGAACGTGTCGAACTGGAGATCGATCGCCTTCTCGCCAACGGTCTATTCATAGAGATCGGCCGCGACCGGCTGGGCCTTCCGCGTTATTCGACCCCGGAAATGATCCGCATCGAGCGTGATGTCGCAGAAATGGCGGCTGCGGCCGCCATCGCCCAGGCATATGTGGTGAGCAACACGATGCTGGTCGAGGAATGCCGCCGCAAGGGCCTGAGCGAAGAACAGACGGCTGCCGCCATCGAAGCGGGACGACCGGTGATGATCTCGGTCATCGAGGGAGCACCGGGCACAGGTAAATCGACACTGCTGTCGCCAGTCGTGCGGTGTTGGAAGAGTTCCGGCTATCGTGTTGTCGGTGCTGCGACCGCATGGCGTGTCGCCAATGCGCTACGCGACGATCTTGCCATCGAAGCGCGCGCGACGGCGTCCTGGCTTGCCCGATCACAGCAGGGGAAACCATTCCTTGACGATCGCACGGTGCTGATCGTCGATGAGGCCGGACTTCTGTCGTCGCGGGAGATGCATGCTCTTCTGACCGAAGCACGAAAGGCACGGGCCAAGGTTCTGCTGGTCGGCGACCGCGACCAGCTTCAGGCGATCGGCGCGGGATCGGGCCTGCGGCTGGTGGCGCATGCCGTGGATACAGCGAAGGTCACGATGATTGTGCGCCAGCATGAGCGCTGGGCGCGGGAGGCCGTCACAGCGTTCGGCGAGGGCGACGCGAAGGCGGCTCTCAACGCCTTTGCCGAGCGTGGCCTTCTGAAAGAAGTCGACGGCCAGGCGGCGGCGATCCGCGCGGCGGTCGATCGGGTCGAGGATGTCCTGCTAGGTGCGCATCCCGAGTCCGCGCTGATCCTCGCCAGGACAAACGCGGAGGTCGCGGCGATCGGCCACGAAGTGCGCGGGCGGCTGCGGGACCATGGCATGGTCACGGGTGGCGACGTGACTGTCACGGCCGTCACGCCCTCCGGGCATGCCACCGGTTTGTTGCTCGCCTGCGGCGACCGTATCCGGTTCCTGGCGCGCAATAACGATCTCGGCGTCGTCAACGGCACGGTCGGGACCATCACGAACATGTTCATGACGGACGAAGGCGTATCCGCGCAGCCGTCCGGCGCGATCATGATCGAGGCACGGATCGAGGAACGGACTGTCCGCTTCAGCACCGCCGACATCGCCGATGAGCAAGGCCGCGCCAGACTCGGCTGGGCTTATGCCTCGACATTGTACGGCGCGCAGGGAATGACCGTCGACAAGGCTTCCGTCCTGCTAACGCCGGCATTCGACCGGCACGACATCTATGTTGCCGCCAGCCGCGCCCGCAAGGAAACGGCGCTGATCGTCGATCGCACCCGCATTGATGCCGAAATGCGCGAAGGGACGAATGCACTGGGCGAACCCGATCCGGATCGCCGCCGCGAATGGCTGGCGGAGCGGCTTGCCGCACGGCACGTCAAGGAAACGACGCTCGATGTCGCCGTAGCCTTCGGGTCCGCCGCAAACGCCAAAGAACAGGAGGTTCCACCGCCGCCTACTTCTCTCACGCGGGCGACCCGCAGCGCAGGCCGGGAGATCGATCATGCGCTCTGATCCGGCCACGACGACACCCCCGACCATCCGTTACCGCCCTGGTGTTGCAAGGCCCGTGCGCCGGAAGGCGACGCTCGGCAACCGGACGGACAAGGCCCGCTTCACCGTCACCAGCGACTGGCCGGACCCCGTGCCGGCGACGGGCGGCGAGGCCGCGGTGATCGAAAGCTTCCTGTCGGAGGCCGTCAGCCATCTCTTGGCCGGGATCGGCCGGGGATGATGGCATTGGATACTGGAACGGAACCCTGTGGAGCGAATGCGGCGAAGCCGCAAGGCAATGGTTAATCGATCCCGGCTTTGCTGAAAATGAATTGAATAAAAATGCAGTAAAAATCAAAATATTCCAGAATATATTTTTTAACTATAATTGCGCCACAAATGTTGACATTGTCAGAGAAAGAATATAACCAGAAATAATACTTGATTTGTCGCCACAGTTGCGCCACCTTATCTCCATAGCCAATGGAGACAGCAATCATGTATTCCCGATAACCATCCCCGTCCCGCCTCATTGCCGAGCTTGAGGCCGCACGCCCGCGGCCGTTCCACGCCCGGCGCTTCCCCTTGACTATGCAGACGCCGGGCACAGCACCCCCTCGCAGGCGTTCTGTACCTACAAACACAACCATAGGATGCGTAACATGAAGACAACGACTACCTCCGGCTCCATCGCCTCCGCCACCCGTTCAATCCGTCGCACGCCGGGGCAGAAGCCGGACGCAACCATCGCCGCTCCCGTGATCCCGGCAATCGTGCCTGGCCGCCTGCACGATGTCGTCAACGACACCAAGTCCCGCGCCTTCTGCGGGCCGACGGCGGTGGCGACAATCACCGGGGAGCCGGTGTCGCGCGTGCGGGACGCCTTCCGTCTTGTTCGCCACGGTGCGGGCTGGACGGAATACGATCGCGCGCCGGCGATCACGGGGACGCGGGACTATGAAGTCCAGCGCGTGCTGCGGCTGTTCGGTTACGTCGGAAGCTGGCGCCGGATTGCGGGGCTGCCGACGCTTGCCGCCTATCTGGAAGGGCGAACCGGCGTGGAGCGGACGCATCCGTGCGTCGTTCATGTCACCGGGCACTGGGTCGCCGTCAGCGGCTGGGTGTTCTGCGACACGTTCAGCAAGGGAAAGGTCGTCGATGCCGACGAAGCTCCTGGTCGTCGCAAACGGGTCAAGGACGTGTTCGTGATCACCTCGCGCTGCCCACCGACCGCAGACATCCCGACGAAGGCCGCGACGGTTCGCACTGTCCGGTCCGCCGTGAAGCGCGGGACGGTGGCGGACATGACCGCTGTGACGCGGTAATGCGGGCATATGACCGGCATCCGGGCTCCATCGCCCCGGATGCCCCGGTAGGCTCACGCAATGAAAAGGAGTTCGCCATGACCATGCCCCTGAAACCAGAAGCCTTCGACGCGACAATCGCGCCGGTCTTGCGCGCGGTCGCCTATCTGCGTGTATCGACGGGACGGCAGGCCGAGAACGACCTGTCGATCCCCGACCAGCGCAAGCAGATCGCCGCCTTCTGCATCTCGAAGGGCTGGCGTCTGGTCGATGAACATGTCGAGCCGGGCGCGACGGCGACCGATGACAATCGCCCCGCATTCCAGCGCCTTATGGAACGGGCCACGGACGGCGACCGTCCCTATGACGTTGTTCTCGTCCATTCCTACTCGCGCTTCTTCCGTGACAGTTTTGGGCTGGAGATGTACATCCGCCGGCTCGCCAAGGCCGATGTTCGGCTGATCTCGATTACGCAGGAGCTCGGCGACGATCCGGCCCAGGTGATGATGCGCCAAGTGATCGCGCTCTTCGACGAATACCAGAGCAAGGAAAATGCGAAGCACGTCATCCGCGCCATGAAGGAGAACGCGCGGCAGGGCTTCCATAATGGTGCGCCCGTTCCTCTCGGATATCGCGCCGTCGAGGTCGAGCGGCGCGGTAACAAGGCAAAGAAACAGCTTGCGATCGATCCCGTGGAGGCGGAGACCGTCCGCATGATCTTCCGGCTCTACCATACCGGCGACGGCAAGTCCGGGCCGCTCGGCACGAAGGAGATCGTCAAGCGGCTGAACGCCATGGGCGAACGCACGAAGCGCGGCGCCCGTTTCGGGGTCGGTACGCTGCACGGCATCCTCACCAACCGCACCTATCTCGGCGAGATGGTGTTCAATCGGCGCGATTCGCGCACGTTGAAGGCAAAGCCCGCCTCCGAGCATGTGATCGTGGCTGTACCCGCGATCATCGACCGCGACGAGTTCGAGACCGTGCAAAGTATGTTGAAGGTCAGGAATCCGAGAGTAACACCGCCGCGCGTCGTCACGGGGCCGATCCTGCTGACGGGCCTTGCCACCTGCGCCACCTGCGGCGGCGGCATGACCTTGCGCACGGGCACGTCGAAGAACGGTACGGTGCATCGCTACTACACCTGCTCCAACGCCGCCCGCGCCGGCAAGAGCGTCTGTGCAGGCCGCTCGATCCGGATGGACACGCTCGACGAACTGGTTGTCGAACATCTGTCGGATCGCCTCCTCACCTCGACCCGTCTGACGGAAATCCTCGCTGCCATCTCGGTCGGCCGCGCCGCGAAGGCTGCCGAGGTCGATGGCCGAATTATTCGTCTGCAAGGAGAGCTAACGGAGACCGAAACCCGGCTCAAGCGCATCTACACGACGATTGAAGAGGGAATCGCAGAAATGGACGACATCCTGCGCGAGCGCATCGCTTCCCTCAAGATCGACCGCGAGCGCATCCAGGCCTCCCTCGATCGCGCAAGGACGCATGCCGTGCCCGCCTCCGACATCCCGCCCGCCGTCGTCGAGGAGTTCGTCAGGATGATGCGCAAGAACATCACCACCGGGGATACTCCCTTCCGCAAGGCCTACATCCAAGCCGTTGTCGATCAGGTTCAAGTCGGGGAAAGAGAGGTCAAAATCATCGGGAACAAGGCCGCGATCCATCAGGCCATGAGCGGCAGCAAAAAATTTTGGCCCGGTGTTCGCAGTTTTGAACGGAAATGGCGCACCCGAAGAGATTCGAACTCCTGACCCCCAGATTCGTAGTCTGGTGCTCTATCCAGCTGAGCTACGGGTGCGTGCCGTTCCGGTCGTTTCCGGTGGCGTGGCGATCCTCTAAAACGTCCTCATTCCGATTGCAAGCGATTTTGCTTCGAAATTGTCATTTTTCCGCAGCAATTCAATTATCGCATTGAAAATAAACGACATTCCTAAACGTGAGTTTTCGAGAGCGCGTGAGCCGCATATCATCCAGCGGGTATGAAGGCTGCGCTGGACTATCCGGCTGGGGGTCTTTCAGGCGGTTCTGGCCGCCTGCACCGTCGTGGCGCGATCGGCGATTTCGATGCGGAACTGCGTGCCGGGGCCCGGCTTCTCGACAAGCGCGATGGTGCCGCCGTGGGCCAGCACCAGTTCGCGGGCGATGACCAGGCCGAGCCCTGTGCCGCCGGAACGGGCCGAGCCCCTGAAGGCGGAAAACAGGTTCTCCTTGGCCTTCCGCGGCATACCCGGACCGTTATCGTCGATCACGATGCTGACAACGCTGCCGGCCCTCTGACCCGAGATTGAAAGATACCTCGGCGCGGCATTGGCGGCATCGGATTGCAGGGCCTGGACGGCATTGCGACACAGATTGTGGATTACCCGGAAAAGCTGCTCCGAATCCGCATCCACCGTCAACTCCGCGGGCACGCTGTCGCGGAATTCAATACCGCTGTCCGGCTCCAGCGCCAGGATATCGCGCACGTCCCGCACCAGAAGGCTCAACTGCACCATCTTGCGTTTCGGCGCACCTTCCGTCGCCTGGCCATAGGCCAGAACTTCGCCGGTATAGGCAACGGCACGGTCGATGGTACGCAGCAGTTTCGGCGCGAAGCTTCGCACCATCGGGTCCTTTGCATCCACCAGACGGTCAGACATCAACTGCGCGGATGAGAGGATGTTGCGCATGTCGTGGTTTATCTTCGAGACGGCGAGGCCGAGATCCACGAGGTTTTTCTGTTGCCGCAGCGTTTTCTGCAGTTCCGTCTGCATATCGGCGAGATGACGCCCGGCAACGGCCAGCTCGTCCGTTCCCTCCTCCGGCACGAAAATCCGCTCCGGGTTGCCAGGATCTTCCGAAAAATTCTGCATGCCGAGCGTCAGCCGGCGTATCGGCCGTATCATGATGCGGTTGATGGAGATGAAAATGAGGCCGGCGGTGATCAGCGACAGAACGATGGAAATGAGGAACACATTGCGGGCATAGGCCAGCATGGCAGCCCTGAGCTTGTTCTCGCCCAGCACCAGTTCGATGATGGTGTCGCTGTCGCCAACGACATCGAAAACGCGAATGACGCGGTTACCGCCGAACAGCAGGGTGGAAAAGGCATCGCGTACTGCGGCCACCTGCGACACATCGGAAAGATCATATTGCTCATCGACGCCGGGCGGGGTTTCCGCAGCCGCCAGCAGCCGCGACGTACCGTCCTTGCGCAGGGCTATCAGTTTTGCCCCTGTCGCCATCAGGGTATCGTTCTGCACACTTCGCGGCAATTCGGCCTGCAGTCCGTCAATCACCGCGCCGGCCGCGGCAGCCGTATTCAGACGATCCCGCAACCAGGACAGGCGCATATTGGCGACGGAAGGCACGAAGATGAGCACTTCCGCGATCATGACAAAAATGACCGTGAGCAACAGCAGCCGCCCGGAAAGACCGGCAGTCAATCCCGGCATGCCGTGCGCCGGATTGTCTTCCGTGCGGTCCAAGCTGTCTACGCCTTTAGAAAACACCGGGCCCTGATCCTGTATGCGCGCCGCCGCTTCGGTTGAACGGCTCGGTTTATATGCACCAACGATAATAGGACCTAACGGATTTTTTCCAATGCGCTGCGACGCAAGGTTTTCATCGCAATAAAACAAACGCCGCCACAAGGCGGCGTCTGAAGCAAAAAGGCGGCTTAGTTATCAGGCAACCCCGTCAGAATTCCTGCCAGTCCCCCAGCGCCGGCGCTACGGCTGGCTGAGCGCTGAGTGCCCGGCTGACGCTGTTCATCAATTTGCGCGCCGGAGAAGCCACCGCCGTCGTTCTGTCTGACACTGCAACGGGCCGCATGGGCTGCGCGGCGCGGGCCGGACGCGACACGGTCTCGGCGCGAAGGTTCCGCTGAACACCATCCGCGCCGACATTGAAGCGGGTCACCAGCGTGACAAGATGGTCCGCCTCGCTGCTGAGCTTATGGGTTGCGGCCGAGGTTTCCTCCACCATGGCGGCATTACGCTGTGTAACCTGATCCATCTGGTTAATGGCCGTATTCACCTCGTGCAGGCCTGTGGACTGTTCCTTCGCCGCGGTAGCTATGGAGTGGATATGCTCGTTGATCGCCAGGACGCGCGTTTCGATCTCACTCAAAGCGCTGCCGGTTCTCTGGACCAGCGATACCCCGCGCCCGACTTCCTCACCGGACTTGGTGATCAGCGCCTTGATGTCCTTGGCCGCCGTTGCCGAGCGCTGTGCGAGCTCACGCACTTCCTGAGCGACGACTGCAAAACCCTTGCCTGCCTCGCCGGCCCTGGCCGCTTCCACGCCCGCATTCAGAGCAAGGAGATTGGTCTGGAAGGCGATTTCATCAATAACATTGATGATCTGGCTGATTTCCCGCGACGCATGCTCGATACGGTCCATCGCCGAAACGGCATCGCGTACGACATTGGCGGATTCTTCGGTCTTCTGCTTGGTTTCAGCCACCATAGCGCTGGCTTCCTGGGCGCGGTCGGTGGAATTTCGGACGACGGCAGTGATCTCGTCCAGAGCGGCGGATGTTTCCTCGAGCGCCGCGGCCTGCTGTTCCGTTCGCCTGGAAAGATCATCGGCGGCCGAGCGCAATTCGCCGGCATTACCGCTGATACCCTCCGTGCTGCTGCGCACTTCGCGCATTGTTTCCCGCAGCTTGGCCAGCGTCTGGTTGACGTTCGACTGGAGTTCGGCGAACACGCCGCGGAACTCGCCATCCATCTTCTCCGTCAGATCGCCCCGCGCAAGACCTTCGATGACGCGGCTGGTCTCGGAGACACCATTGTCCACGCCGATGAGCAGGGCGTTGATCGTGGCTGCGAAACGGTTGAGGTTGTCGTCGCCATAATCCTTGTTGATACGGCGGCTGAAATCCCCCGCGGCGGCGGCATCGACGACAACGGCCATGCCGGCCTGCAGGTCGTCACTCTTGGCCCGCATGGCGGATTCCTGAGCGTTCATGCGGCGCACTTCGCGGCCATTGGTCTTGAAGACCTCGACGGCCGCGGCCATTTCGCCGATCTCGTCCTGGCGCCCAAGGTAGGGAACTGCCGCATCCAGATTTCCGTCGGCCACCTCGCTCATGACTTGGGATACCCGGCGGATCGGCGCACTCAGTTGACGCGTTCCGATATAGAGGCCGAAAGCAGCTCCCGTCCCCACGCCGGCGACAGTCACCGCGACAATCACCCAGAATATGGCAGTGCTGAAAGCGTCGACCCCCGCCTTGACGACTTCAAGCTCGGCAATGTCGTTTTTCACGATACTGTCGATCTCCGCCTGATAGGCCTTGCGATTAGCGCGGTTTGCTTCGTTGTTGCCCTGCTGGCTCGCCGCCTGCGGCCCGCTTTCCTTAGCCAGCCGGACGGTCTCCAGGCGGAAAGTCCGGAATTCCTTCGAGCGGCCGGCAAGCTTGTCGAAACCAGCCTTCTGTTCCGCCGGCACGAGCGGTGCCCAGCCGGTAATGAGCTTGTCCATGGCGTCGAGGTTCTTGACCATGCCGTCGGCAAAGGGTGCGGCCGCAGCAATGTCCGCCGCTGCATAGATGCCACGCGCCTCCATGACGACTGCCGTTACCAGACGGTTGAGCGCCTCGCCCTTGTAAGCCCGTTCGGCCGCTTGCTCGAAATGGTGCGACCGAACCCAGAATTCGTTGATCGCATAGATGGACAGCCCGCCGATGGTACAGGCAACAAGGCTCATCAGCCCGACAAGTAGATTGATACGACCGCGAATTCTCAATTTCGTTCCCCCAACAAAAACCAGCTGCGTTATGAAAATGGGAAGCTGGCATAACTTTTCGCGTCACAAGATTTATCAATGCGGCCTTAAGAAAGAATTTCAGATTTTATCGATTGCGGATGGGAATCGGCCCTCATCGGCCGTCGACGAGAGAAATCGCGGTGCGTTTTCCGCAAAAGGTGAAGGCCGAAAACCCCTTCGGCAATTGACTTTGCTTGGCCTATGCCCTTATAAGCCGCGCACGCTCGGCCATTGAAAGCTCGCCCAGGCGGGTTTAGCCGTGCAAAAAACGAAACGCTCTTGCAAATAATTGCAAATTCAAGAAGGGCCGCACACCGCGGTATTAAATAAATGTCGAAGCGTACCTACCAACCGTCCAAGCTTGTTCGCAAGCGTCGTCATGGTTTCCGTGCCCGCATGGCTACTGCCGGCGGCCGCAAGGTTCTCGCAGCCCGCCGTGCGCGCGGCCGCGCTCGTCTGTCGGCTTAATTGCCGATCTGTGGCCCGATGAAAGTCGCGGGCACATGAGCGAGACTAAGAAAAGCCCCGGCCGGCTTAAAAACCGGTCGGAGTTTCTTGCCGTTCAGGCAGGTGAAAAACGGCGGGGAAGCACCTTTCTTCTGGAAGTGCTTGATCGGAAATCCCCGGAAACCGAGCCTCGCGTCGGTTTCACCGTAACAAAAAGACAAGGCAACGCGGTCGAGCGAAATCGCATGCGCCGCCGTCTGAAGGAAGCCGTCAGGCTTTCTGCCGGGGTCGCAATGAAGCCCGGTCATGACTATGTGATTGTCGCCCGCAGGGATGTGCTTGATACGGCCTTCCCGAAACTTCAGTCTCTCCTTGCCGAGCGCATTGAAGGAACGGCGAAACCGAAACGGTCCCAGGAGACCCGCTCCAGGAAAGAATGATGGAAAAGAACCGCAATTACTTCATCGCGATAGCCCTTTCGGTTGTCATCGTCCTCGCCTGGCAATTCCTTTACATGAATCCGCGTATCGAGCAGCAGCGCCGCGCCGAAGAGGCCCGCCAGGCGCAGCAGCAGACCACGCAGCAACAGCAGCCGGCGCCGGGCGCCGCACCAGGTGCTGCCGTTGAAGGCGCACCGCCCGCCTCCTCACCGCAGACTGCCGCAACGGCGACCCGCGAAGAGTCGATTGCAAGAACCCAGCGTGTGGCCATCGACACCAACGCCATCGCCGGCTCGATCAATCTCACCGGCGCCCGCTTCGACGACATCCGGCTCAAGGACTACCATGAGACCGTCGATGACTCGAGCCCGATCATCACGCTGTTCTCGCCCGCTGACACCAAGGACGGTTACTTCACCGAACTCGGTTACGTTGCAGCGCAGGAAGTCGGCGGCGTTCCCGGTCCGACCACCGTCTGGACGCTCGCAAGCGGCGACAAGCTGACGGAAAACACGCCCGTCACCCTCACCTACACCAATGCCAAGGGTGTGATTTTCTCCCGTACGGTTTCGATCGACGAGCATTACATGATCTCGGTCGCCGACAAGGTTGAGAACCCCGGCCAGGCGGCCATCTCCTTCGCCACCTATGGCCGCGTGACGCGTAACAACAAGCCCGCAGTTCCCCCGGTCTTCGTCATCCATGAAGGTTTTCTCGGCGTTTCGGGCAAAGATGGCAGCCTGACGGAAGAAAAGTACAAGGACGTCGAAGAAGCACCGGTAACGGTTGCCAAGGCGACCGGCGGCTGGCTCGGCATCACTGACAAATATTGGGCTGCGGCCATCGTTCCGCCCCAGACGACGCCATTCGAAACCCGTTATTCGCACATCACCGGCAATCAGCCGAGCTATCAGGCAGATTTCAAGAGCGACCCGATGACGGTCGAGCCCGGCCAGTCGATCGAGCTGAAGAGCCTTGTTTTCGCTGGCGCCAAGGAAGTGCCGCTGGTTGACCGTTACGAGACGACCTACGCAATTCCGAAGTTCGACCTTCTGATCGACTGGGGCTGGTTCTACTTCATCACCAAGCCGATGTTCAAAATGATGGATTTCTTCTTCCGTTATTTTGGTAACTTCGGCGTAGCGATCCTGCTCACCACCATCGTCGTCAAGGCCCTCTTCTTCCCGCTCGCCAGCAAGCAATATGCTTCCATGGCGAATATGAAGCGCGTGCAGCCGAAGATGGAAGAGCTGAAGGCCAAGCACGGCGATGACCGTATGGCCATGCAGCAAGCGATGATGCAGCTCTACAAGGAAGAAAAGATCAATCCTGTTGCCGGCTGCTGGCCGATGCTGCTGCAGATCCCGGTCTTCTTCGCGCTCTACAAGGTCATCTACGTCACCATCGAAATGCGGCACGCGCCGTTCTTCGGCTGGATCCACGACCTTTCCGCGCCGGACCCGACATCGCTGTTCAACCTCTTCGGCCTTCTGCCTTACGATGTGCCGCACTTCCTGATGATCGGTGTCTGGCCGCTTGTCATGGGCATCACCATGTTCCTGCAGATGCGCATGAACCCAACGCCGCCCGATCCGACACAAGCGATGATCTTCAACTGGATGCCGCTGATCTTCACCTTCATGCTGGCCTCCTTCCCGGCCGGTCTGGTCATCTACTGGGCATGGAACAATACGCTCTCCATCACCCAGCAGGCGGTCATCATGAAGCGCCAGGGCGCCAAGATCGAGCTGTTCGATAACATCAAAGGGCTGTTCAAGCGAAAGCCGGTGCAATCGAAATGAGTGAAACCGGCGCGGCAACCGAAAAGCCACTATTCGGACGACCCTGGATTTTCATTCGCGGCGTCCCCGCGATGAAATTCCTGCCGCCTGAAGGGCCGCCGGAAATTGCCTTCGCCGGTCGTTCGAATGTCGGCAAGTCCTCGCTCATCAATGCGCTGGTGGGCCACAAAGGGCTTGCCCGCACCTCCAACACGCCGGGACGCACCCAGGAGCTGAATTATTTCGTTCCCGATGGTTACTCCGGTGCTGAGGGCGATCTTCCGCCGATGGCGTTGGTCGACATGCCCGGTTATGGTTATGCGCAGGCCCCCAAGGATCAGGTCGATGCCTGGACGAAGCTCGTCTTCGATTACCTCCGCGGCCGTGCGACGCTGAAGCGCGTCTACGTGCTGATCGATTCCCGCCACGGCGTGAAAAAGAATGACGAGGAGGTTCTGACCCTCCTCGACAAGGCGGCTGTGTCCTACCAGATCGTGCTGACGAAGACGGACAAGATCAAGGATGCCGGCGTGCCGCGGCTGATTGGCGAAACGCTTGAGAAAATCCGCAAGCGCCCTGCCGCCTATCCGGAAGTTCTCGCCACATCCTCGGAAAAATCAGTCGGGCTGGATAACCTGCGGGCGGAGATCATCAGAACGATCTCTCTTTGAGAGGCGTGCCTCTCAGGCGATGGTGAAAAGCAGAACGGCGGTCCAGAGCATCGCCGTCAAAGCCAGAAGGCGCCAGAAGCGCACGGAATGCCAGATTTCCGAGAGCATGGCTGCGAACATGCTGCCACTCCGCAACGGCTGGCTCCTGAATGGCAGACCGGATCGGCGGGGGTCCCGTTCCAGCAACGCAGCGACGGTCGCATTTTCGCGATATTCGGTTTCCGCCAGATTGTCACGCCAGCGCCTGACCATGGCCGCGAACTGCCTGTCGCGTTTTACGCGCTTGGCAAGCTCCGCCATGCTTTCCGGCGGCAGGGCACCCAGCACATATTCGCCCGCGAGCACTTCGTCCCGCAAACCGCTTTGCTTGTCTCGATCGGGTGCCGTCATGTATTTAATCACTCCTCGGTCGTTCAGGTGCACCATTTCCACGGCGCGAGACATCTCCATCACCCTGAATTAATCCCTCCCCTTCATCAGCAAGGCTGGTCCCATTGGCCCTTTATGTCAATCTCATTACAGGGCCGGAACAGGCAAAAAAAAGAAATTTGACCGCAGCCGACACAATAAGGCCCGGAGGTTATTTCATCCGTCAAAGACTTGCTTTAGAGCGGTGACAGGCTTCAACGGCCGCAACCACAGACCGAGGTTTTTAGATGACGTCTTCCGAAAGCGAAACTCAGGCGCGGCTGCTCGCACAGGCTCTGCCTTTCATGCAGAAATACGAGAACAAGACCATCGTGGTGAAATATGGCGGTCACGCCATGGGCGATTCCACGCTTGGCAAGGCATTCGCGGAAGACATCGCCTTGTTGAAGCAGTCGGGAATCAACCCCATCGTCGTGCATGGCGGCGGCCCGCAGATCGGCGCCATGCTGAGCAAGATGGGCATCGAGTCAAAATTCGAGGGCGGCCTGCGCGTCACCGACGCCAAGACGGTCGAGATCGTTGAAATGGTTCTGGCCGGCTCGATCAACAAGGAAATCGTCGCCCTCATAAACCAGACGGGCGAATGGGCCATCGGCCTGTGCGGCAAGGATGGCAACATGGTCTTCGCCGAGAAGGCGAAAAAGACCGTGATCGACCCCGACAGCAACATCGAGCGCGTGCTCGACCTCGGCTTCGTCGGCGAAGTCGTGGAAGTCGACCGCACACTGCTCGACCTGCTCGCTAAATCGGAAATGATTCCGGTCATCGCACCGGTCGCCCCTGGCCGCGATGGCGCGACATACAACATCAATGCCGATACCTTCGCCGGCGCGATTGCGGGTGCACTTCACGCTTCGCGTCTGCTGTTCCTCACCGACGTTCCCGGCGTTCTCGACAAGAACAAGGAACTCATCAAGGAGCTCACCGTCTCGCAGGCACGCGCCCTCATCAAGGACGGCACGATTTCCGGCGGCATGATCCCGAAGGTCGAGACCTGCATCGACGCCATCAAGGCTGGTGTTCAGGGCGTGGTGATCCTCAACGGCAAGACGCCGCATTCCGTCCTTCTGGAAATCTTCACCGAAGGCGCCGGCACGCTCATCGTGCCCTGATGTGCTTCAGGGTGGCGGACGGCAAACCTGTCCGCCACATCAGGCATTAGCCGAATGCCAGAAGCGACAGCACACCGACCACAATCAGCAGACAGCCGGACAGTTCAAGCCGGTTGATCTTCTCCTTGAAGAAAAGCACCGTCGAGGCGAAGGCGAACAGCATCTCCACCTGCGCCAGTGCCTTCACCACGGCGGCCTGCTGCAGGGTCATTGCCGTGAACCAGCCGAACGAGGCCGTGGCACCCACGAAACCGACCGCAAGCGACGGTTTCCACACCCTGACGATGCGCCGCAGTTCTTCCCTCTCCCGCCAGATGATCCACAGGAACATCGATACCGTCTGCATGACGATGACGATGACGAGGGTGAAGCCCGCCTGCATCATCGCATCCGGGGCAGGCAGGCTTGGTGCTAACGCCAGCGATGCCGACCGATAGGCAACAGACGACAGTCCGAAGAACGCACCCGAGGCGAGGCCGATACCCGCCGTTCGGCTGAAGATCGAGGTCATGAAGGAAGCGGGCGTTACTTCCGTGCGCGCCACGGAAATCAGCATGACGCCGGCGACCGAAATCGCTATCGCCGCCAATGTACCGCCCGTGACGCTCTCGCCTATGAAAATGAGAGCAAACAGCGCCGCCTGTGCCGGCTCCGTGCGGGAGTAGGCCGTGCCGACAGCGAAATTGCGGAAAGAGAACAGGTGCACCAGAAGGAATGTGGCGGCGATCTGCGCCATGGCCCCGACCGTTGCCCACACGGCGAAGGCCATGTTCGGCACCGGCAGCGGACGGCCAAGCCCAAGATGCAGGAATGCAAGATAAGCGAGAGCGAAGGGCATGCCGAACACGAAGCGCACAAACGTTGCACCCGTGGTGCCCATCATGCCCTTGAGGTGTTTTTGCAAAGTCGAGCGCAGGTTCTGCAAAAACGCGCTTGCGAAAGTAATGCCTATCCAGAGTTCCATGGCTTTGGCGGTATCATGCGCGCGAGGCCGCAGCCAAGCCCGAATTTCTGATCAATCGTCCTCTTTTCGATTTTCTTCAGCATTCGAAACAGGCATAAAGCTGCCCATGGACACAAAGCCGAAAAACCTGCCAGACGCCGCCGATTTCGCCCATGTCAGCGAATGGGTCTTCGATCTCGACAACACGCTCTATCCGCATCACGTCAATCTGTTTTCCCAGATCGACCGCAACATGACGGCCTATGTGGCGGAGCTTCTGAAGCTCGACCCCGACGAAGCGCGCGCCTTGCAGAAGCGTTATTATCACGACCACGGCACGACGCTGCAGGGCCTGATGATCCATTACGGCATCAGCCCGGACGAGTTTCTGGAACGCGCCCATGCAATCGACTACTCGGCGCTGAAACCGCATCCGGAACTGGGTGAGGCCATCAAGGCTTTGCCGGGTCGGAAGTTCATCCTCACCAATGGCAGCGTCAAGCATGCGCAGGCTGCCGCCGGAGCGCTCGGCATTCTCGATCAGTTCGAGGATATTTTCGATATCGTCGCCGCGGGTTATTTGCCGAAACCTGCCAGCGCAACCTACGAGAAGTTTGCAGCACTTGCAAAACTCGATACGAAAAAGGCTGCGATGTTCGAGGATTTGCCGCGCAATCTCGCGGCCCCGAAAGCGCTGGGCATGAAGACAGTGCTACTCGTGCCGTCAAATCTTGAGGGCGTCATCATGGAACGATGGGAAATCCCTGATGTGACGGATGAGCATATCGACTACGTTACCGACGATCTGACCGGGTTCCTGACAAAAACCATCGCCCGCTGAGTAGCGAACATTACCGAAGCTTCATGCACCTTACGGATGTTTAAGTGGTGGGCCTTGCTGGACGTCACTATCTTTTCTTCAGGGACACCAAAGAAAGGTAATGACGATGACCACACGCAAAATCGCCCTGTCTGCTCTTGGCGCAGCCCTTGTGCTCAGCACGGCCGCAACGGCCAGTTTCGCCGCACCTGGTAAAGGCCATAAGGATCGCATGCCGATCCGCCAGGAGGCTGCCTTCGTTCACCTGCTGAAGGTGGCCGACACGAACAAGGATGGCAAGATTTCCAAGGAGGAATTCACCGCCCGTCAGGATGCCCTGTTCGCTGAGATCGACAAGGACAAGGACGGCTCGATCACGCCAAAGGAAATGCGCGAATATCGTCAGGCAAAGATGGAGGCCTTCCGGGCCGCTCACCCGCGCCCCAAGCGGGAAGAGGCCAAGGCGGATGAAGCCAAAGCCCCTGAGGGCAAGCGTGCCGAGCGTGACCATGGTGGTCGTTTCGGCCATCAGGGCTGGGGCAAGCACGGCGGTAAAGGTGGCGGCTTCGCGCTGATCCGCTGGGCCGATACTGACGAGAACGGCCAAGTCAGCAAGGCCGAATTCGCCGCCGCCGGAGAAAAGATGTTCGAACGACTGGACAAGAACAAAGACGGCGTCATCTCCATCGACGACATGCCGGACCGGCCGTTCCTGTAAGCCAAAAAAGCAGAAAGCCCGCTCAACCGGCGGGCTTTTTCTTAATGCAGACTGACGGTTTTAAGATCGTCTTCCGCCGCCTTGAAGAAGGTGCTCGAACGATTGTCTGTCAGGAGAATTGGCGTCCCGTCCGCGCCGAACAATGCCCAAAGGTCCAATTGCGGATCTAGATCGGGCGCCTCCGGGAAACAGCGGCTGACGTCTTCCGCTCGGATCTTGCGGATATATCCCACTTCTCCTTCGCCGATATGGGCGAGCTGGGATTGGGTGAGACGCGCATGCGCTTCTTTCAAAAGCATATTTCAGCCTCCTTCTTCACGCCGAGCGATTCATGTCCGATTCCGGCGTTCATGGTCTACTCTGAGACGGAAATATTAATTTTCTTTACCACGTTTGAAATTTCGGGCCGGACCAGATCGATGGAAAGAAGGCCGTTGCGCAGGCGCGCCTCCCTGACTTGCATGCCATCGGCAAGCACGAAGACCCGCTGGAACTGGCGTGCCGCGATGCCTCGATAGAGAAAATCGCGCTTCTCCTGTTCCTGCTGGCGTCCGCGAATGACGAGCTGATTATCAGCCGTCGTCACGTCGAGATCATCCTCGGAGAACCCCGCCACGGCAATGGTGATGCGCAGGCGTTCCGGTACGTCATCGCTGCCGGGCAGGCGCTCAATATTGTAGGGAGGATAGCCGTCATTGGCCTTCGCCATGCGCTCCAGCGTCTTTTCCATGGCATCGAAACCCAGCAAAAGCGGGTGGGTGAATGGCGTCATGCGGCTCATATCTGTTCTGTCCTTGCAACCAAGCGACGTTTAGCGGCCCCGCTTCCGGCAACCTCGCCGGTCAATCGCACCGGCCCCTGCAATATGGGAAGCCGAACCGCGATGCGCAAGTCAAAGCGACCGGTGAGCGCCGGCAGGAAGAGGCTTGACAAGTGAGCACCCGCGGCTCGAAAAAAGCGCTCATCTCAACGGCGGGCAAGACATGGCAGAACGCAGAAAAATCATTATCGACACCGATCCGGGACAGGACGACGCAGCCGCGATCATGCTGGCTTTCGGCAGCCCGGAAGACATCGAAATTCTGGGGTTGTGCGCAGTTGCCGGCAATGTTCCCCTGAAGCTGACAAGCCGTAACATTCGCATCATCTGCGAATTGTGCGGTCGCACCGACATTCCCGTTTACGAGGGCGCCGAAAAGCCGCTGGTGCGCAGGCCCATCACCGCCGAACATGTTCACGGCAGTACAGGTCTCAACGGCCCGGTTCTCGACGAACCGACCATGGAGGCAGAAAAGCAGCACGCGGTCGATTTCATCATCGAGACGGTGATGCGGGAGCCTGAGGGCACCGTTACCCTCTGCACCCTCGGGGCCTTGACCAACGTGGCGCTAGCGCTCCTGAAGGCGCCGGAGATCGCCGATCGCGTCAAAGAATTGGTGATGATGGGCGGCGGCTTCTTCGAGGGCGGCAACATCACGCCCGCGGCGGAATTCAACATCTATGTGGATCCGCAGGCTGCCGACATCGTCTTCCGCTCCGGCATGCCCATCGTCATGATGCCGCTCGATGTCACGCATCAGTTGCTGACGACCAAGGCACGCGTCAATCGCATTCGGGAGATCGGCACGAGGCCGGCGATCGCCATGGCGGAAATGCTGGAATTCTTCGAGCGGTTCGACATCGAGAAGTACGGTTCGGATGGCGGTCCGCTGCATGACCCAAGCGTTATTGCCTATCTCATCAAGCCCGAACTGTTTGAGGGCCGCGAATGCAATGTCGAGATCGAGGTCCATTCCGAACTGACCATGGGCATGACCGTGGTGGACTGGTGGCGCGTGACGGATCGCCCCGCCAATGCTCGCGTGATGCGGAAGGTGGATGCAGATGGTTTCTTCGAGTTACTGACGGAGCGTTTCTCGCGTCTTTGACAGACGCTGATGATAAAAAAGGCCGCTGGCGATACCAGCGGCCCTTTATATTTCAAACGGAAAACCGCATCAGAATTCCGTCCAGTCATCCTGAGCCAGCGCATTTGCGCCGCTGGTTCTAGGACGCGCGCGGGGCGCAGCTGGACGGGCGGACGTCGGGGCGGCAGCAGCGGGAGCGCGCATGGCCGCAGCGGCGGCACGCAATTGCTGGCTGGGCTGACCGCCGGAAACTACGAAACCGGCGACAAGCGATTTGAGCGTTTCGGCCTCGCTGTTGAGCGTCACGCTGGCCGCAGTGGTTTCCTCCACCATCGCCGCATTTTGCTGGGTGACCTGATCCATCTGCGTAACGGCGGAGTTGACTTCCTTCAGGCCCACCGCCTGCTCACTGGCTGAGGCCGAAATCTGCCGTATAAGCTGGTTGATCTGCAGAACCTGATCGGCGATCTTTTTCATCGTGTCGCCGGCCTTGCCGACCAGCTGAACACCCTCGCCCACCTGCGTGGCCGAGGTATTGATCAGACCCTTGATCTCCTTGGCAGCAGTTGCAGAGCGCTGCGCGAGTTCGCGCACTTCCTGTGCGACAACGGCAAAGCCCTTGCCGGCATCACCCGCGCGGGCCGCTTCCACCCCCGCATTCAGCGCCAGAAGATTGGTCTGGAAGGCGATCTCGTCGATGACGCCGATGATGCGAGAGATTTCCGCCGAAGATTGTGCAATGCCCTGCATGGAGTTCACGGCCTGCTGCACGACCTCGCCAGACTTGCCGGCGTCTTCACAGGCATGGCTGACGGCACCGGCCGCCTCTGCGGCGTTTTCGGCGCTGGAATTGACCTGGGCGGTCAGCTCGTTAAGCGCAGCGGCAGTTTCTTCAAGGCTGGCGGCCTGCTGTTCCGTGCGATGCGAGAGATCGCTGGCGGCGCGGGTGATCTCACCGGTGCCATTGCCGATGCTGACGACGGTTGCGTTGACGGTGGAAACCGTTTCCTCGAGGCTGGCAAGCGCCGAGTTGAAGTCCTCGCGCAGCTTTGCATACTCACCCGGGAACTCGTCCTGAATGCGGTAGGTCAGATTGCCCTGCGACAGGGCATTCAGGCCGGAACCGAGAACGCTGACAATGTGCTGCTGCATACGGCTGTTTTCATTGCGCTCGAATTCAGAGCGCTGGCGCTCCGTTTCGGCGTGACCACGCTGGGCGTCGGCTTCGGCCTCCATCTCCCGGATACCGGCAAGCTTGGCGCGGAAACCTTCAAGCGCTGTCGCAACCGAACCGGTCTCATCCTGCCGGTCTTGACCGGAGACGGGCACATCGTAGCGACCGTCGCTCAGCGTCCTGACGTCGGTAACCAGCGATGCAAGCGGGTTGCGGACGAAATAACGGACTGCAAAATAAAGCGCTGCAATGACGGCGGCAAGAATGACGATCGCACCGATGATCATCAGATAGGTCTGCTCCTGAACCGGAGCGTTCAAGGCCTGATGGGGAATATCCACAAGGACGACCCAGGTTGCGTTGAGCCCTGGAACGGCGAAGGGATAAACGAGACGGTTATACGGCGCGTCGGTATCAAGGCCGAGGTCTTCGATGAGGCCCTGCTTGCCCGAAGCGATCGCGGTCTGGACAGTGGCTGCGCCCTCTCCGTCATAGGCTTTCATGTTCTGCTCGGGCGTCGGCGGCACCAACCACTGGCCACCCTGGGAGACGAGCGTCACACGGCCGGTTTCGAAAGGATGCAGAGCCTGCAGTTTCTGGGTGAGAGACGCGAGCGAAATATCGACACCCGCCACGCCGATCATCTTGCCATCCGACATGACGGGATAGGCAAGAGAGGTCATGGTGGTCGGCACTTCCGTGCCTTCGGCGAGATAAGGTTGGGTAATCGCTCCCTTGCCGGTCTTGGCGGCCAGCGCATACCACTCCGCTGCGTAATCGTTCTTGAAGGTCGAGAACTGGATATCGCCCCTCTGGGTCTTGGACCAGTAAGGTGCGAAGGCGCCGGTCGCGTTGGTGCCGAGATCGAGCCTGTTGGCGATCTCTGTCGTCTGACCATCGAAAAGACCGAGCTGTTCGCAGAACCAGCTGCCGAATGCAAAAGTATTCTGCTCCACATTGGCCTTGAGGATGTTGACGATGCCAGGGCGATCCATCGACTTCGCCTGATGCGCCCGACCGATGACGCCAGCCATTGAGCGGGCAGCGCTGCCGAGTTCACCGACATCGGCGGCGATGACGTTGGCGATGGCGCGGGCTTCCGTATTGGCCTGATCCATGGTCAACGCGTGCACGCGCTCACTGGTCTGGGAGATGAGGAAAGAATTGGATGCAACGAGAACCGTGGTGATGGCACAGCCGGTTACGAGGATCAGCTTGGTCGCAAGCGACTTCACTTTGAGATTGAACATTTAGGCCCCAATGGAAATCGTCAACCCGAAGGAGCTGACGTCAACGGATGACAATCTCCGTCATGGAGGCCCGTCCGCATGGGACAGTGCGCTGCAGCGCGACAGGGCGAAGTTAGAATATGATTGCTAATTAAGCCCTAATAATACTTCGCCGCGCCGTGCATCTTCAGTGTTCGTAGTAGTCGGAGATGATCTTCCAGGCATCGTCCGCCGTTTCGGCAAAGTGCAGGAGATTCATATCCTCGGGAGCGATGGTGCCGAAATCCGCCAGGAACTCGAAATTGACGACGGATCGCCAGAACTTTTCTCCAAAAAGAATGAGAGGGATCGGGGCCATGCGCTTGGTCTGGATCAGCGTCAAGGCTTCAAAAAGCTCATCGAGCGTGCCAAAACCGCCGGGGAAAACCACCACGGCCTTTGCCCGCATCAGGAAGTGCATTTTCCGGATCGCGAAGTAGTGGAAATTGAAGCTCAGTTCCGGCGTTACATAAGGGTTGGGCGCCTGCTCGTGCGGCAGGACGATATTGAGGCCGATGGAAGGGCCGCCGGCATCCATGGCGCCCCGGTTACCCGCCTCCATGACGCCGGGACCGCCGCCGGTGACCACCACATATTCCAGGTGACCGGATTTCGCGCCGTAGTCGGTGCAAAGGCGGGCGAATTTGCGTGCTTCGTCGTAATAAACCGAGGATTGCTCGAGATTGCGCTTCTGCGTTTCATTGCGCGCCGCCCAGGCCTCTCCTCCCGGTTCGGGAATGCGGGCGCCGCCAAACATGACGACGGTGGAATTGATCCCGCGTTCGGTGAGCGCCATTTCCGTCTTCAGAAGTTCCAGCTGCAGCCTGACGGGTCGCAATTCCTCACGGCAGAGAAAGTCCGTATCCACATAGGCCAGCCGGTAGGACGGGGAGTCCGACTGCGGCGTCTTGACAACGACCTCGGCCTGCTGCTTGTCCACAGCGCTGCGCTTCAAGGGGTCCCATACCCCGTCCTTGCGCCGCAATTTGCCGTTTTTCAGTCGTGTCATTTCCATGCCTTTCGTCTGCGGCGCCAAATCACCCAAATCGCATTGACGCCTTTCCAACACTCCCTTAGATCAAATGGCCAAAGCCTTCCAGCGGCACGGAACCCGCCGTGAGCACGAACACACGCGACTTTAAGGAATTTTCCATGAGCCTCACGGATCTCTCTTCCCTCGAAACGATCATCGAAACCGCCTTCGACAACCGCGACAGCGTGAATGTATCGACGAAGGGCGAGGTTCGCGACGCCGTGGACACATCTCTTCAACTTCTCGACAGCGGCGAGGCACGCGTTGCTGAAAAGCAGGCGGATGGAAACTGGAAGGTGAACCAGTGGCTGAAAAAGGCCGTGCTTCTCTCCTTCCGTCTCAATGACATGGAAATCGTGACCGGTGGTCCGGGCGAAGCCACCTGGTGGGACAAGGTTCCGTCGAAGTTTGAAAACTGGGGTGAAAATCAGTTCCGCGCCGCCGGTTTCCGCGCGGTGCCAAACGCCGTCGTGCGCCGCTCGGCTTACGTGGCCAAGAACGTCGTGCTGATGCCTTCCTTCGTCAATCTCGGCGCCTATGTTGATGAAGGCACGATGGTCGATACCTGGGCAACGGTCGGCTCCTGCGCGCAGATCGGCAAGAACGTGCATCTCTCCGGCGGCGTCGGTATCGGCGGCGTTCTGGAGCCGCTGCAGGCAGGGCCCACCATCATCGAAGACAATTGCTTCATCGGTGCGCGTTCGGAAGTCGTGGAAGGCTGCATCGTGCGCGAGGGCGCTGTTCTCGGCATGGGCGTCTTCATCGGCAAATCGACCAAGATCGTTGATCGCGCCACCGGCGAGATCACCTACGGCGAAGTCCCGCCCTATTCCGTCGTCGTTGCCGGCACCATGCCGGGCAAACCGTTCCCGAATGGCGAGCCGGGCCCCAGCCTCTATTGCGCCGTGATCGTCAAGCGCGTCGATGAAAAGACCCGCTCCAAGACCGGCATCAACGAGCTTCTGCGCGACTGATATAAAGCTGATACCATGACCACGACCGATCCCGTTGCCAATCTCGCCGCCCTCATCCGTTGCCCTTCGGTGACGCCTGCGGAAGGCGGCGCGCTTACTCTGCTTGACAACCTGCTTTCTCCGCTCGGTTTTGCGGTGGAAAAAATGGTGGCGAGCGAGGCGGGAACACCCGATGTAGAGAACCTCTATGCCCGTCTCGGCAACGAGGGGCCACATCTGATGTTTGCGGGCCATACGGATGTGGTTCCCGTTGGGGATGAGGCCGCGTGGAGTCACCCACCTTTTGCCGCAGAGATTGCCGGTGGCGAAATGTTCGGTCGCGGTGCGGTGGACATGAAGGGCGGTATTGCCTGTTTTGTTGCCGCCATTGCCCGCCATATTGAAAAACACGGCAAGCCGCAGGGCTCCGTCTCCTTCCTGATCACCGGTGACGAGGAAGGCCCATCAATCAACGGCACTTCCAAGCTGCTGGAATGGGCTGCTGCAAAGGGCGAGACGTGGGACGCGTGTGTCGTCGGGGAACCGACCAATCCCGACCAGCTGGGCGACATGATCAAGATCGGCCGCCGGGGATCGCTCTCCGGTCGCATCACGGTCCATGGCGTGCAAGGCCACGCCGCCTATCCGCATCTCGCCGACAACCCAATTCGCGGTCTGCTGCAGTTGACGCATGCGCTGATGCATCCGCCCTTTGATCACGGCACGGATAATTTCCAGCCTTCCAATCTCGAAGTAACGACCGTCGACACCGGCAACGCCGCCACCAATGTGATCCCGGCGCGGGCGACCGCCTCCTTCAACATCCGTTTCAACGACACATGGACAGCGGAGAGCCTTCGGGCGGAAATCATCCGCCGCCTCGATGCCGCTGCGGCAGACGGCGAGCTTCGCCCCGACCGGACACCGGTAAAGTACGAGATCGTCTGGGCGGACCGACCGGCCCATGTCTTTTTGACCCGGAACAATGCCCTCATTTCGTCGCTGTCAGGCGCGGTGGAGGCCGTGACCGGCAAGGAGCCGAAGCTTTCAACCACCGGCGGCACGTCGGATGCGCGCTTCATCAAGGACTATTGCCCTGTCGTGGAGTTCGGCCTTGTCGGGCAGACCATGCACATGGTCGATGAGCGGGTAGCCATTGCCGATCTTGAGACGCTGACGCTTATTTACGAAACCTTTATCGAGCGCTGGTTCGCCCATGCCGACGGCAAGTGAAGTAAGGCTCTATCTGACGGGCCTGTGGCTGTTGCTGCTCGGCGACCATAATGGCGCACGTTACCTGGACCTGACCGAACGCGGCATGTGGCGGTCCTTCTATTCCGTCCTTTGGTGCCTGCCCGCCATGCTGGTTTCCTGGCTGTGGCTGCGGGCAGCGTTTCTCGCCAGCTACCCGCCGGGAACAGGAACGGGGTTCATCTTCTTCTTTCGCCTGGCGATGGTGGAGGCCATTTGCTGGATCGTGCCGCTGCTTTTGATCGGCATGTTGCTCTTTGCCTTTGGCGCACGTGAAAAATTCACGCCTCTCGTTACCACCATGAACTGGCTGTCGCTGCCCTTCTCATACGCCTACGCAGTTCTGATCCTGATTGCGTTCTTCCTGCCACCGTTGCAGGGGCTGATCGCGATTTTGTGGCTGGCGCTGCTTCTGTCGCTGGTCTTTGCCTTTTCACGGATCGTGCGGTTTTTTATCCGCGACCAGTCGCTGCTCGTCTCCGCCATCGTCATGACGCTACTGGTGCCCGGCATGCTTCTGTCGGAAGCGTTGCAGCGCTTTCTCGGTGTCTATCCGGCCTGAGAGAATTAGACGTCAATCCGCATCCTGCATCACCTCGGCTTCGGGGTGGCGGCGCGGCGGAATGACGTCGGGATAATCGACCTGCATGAAATAAAGACCGTCCGGCGGTGCGACCGGGCCACAGGCTTTTCGATCGCGTGCCTCCAGTGCGGCACGCACGTCCTCTGGCGTCAGCGTGCCTTCGCCTGCCAGTTTCAGCGTGCCGGCGAAAGAGCGGATCTGGTTATGAAGGAAGCTCTGCGCCGTCGCGCGTATCTCGATGAGATCGCCATTGCGCGTCACATCCAGCCGGTCGAGCGTGCGCACGGGGCTCTTCGCCTGGCAGTGCACGGAGCGGAAGGTGGTGAAATCATGCCGGCCGACGAGCATCTGGGCAGCTTCATGCATGCACTCGTGATCGAGGTCCTTCGACACCCACCACGCCCGCTTGTGCTCCAGCGCCAGCCGGGCTTTGCGGCAGATGATGCGGTAGAGATAGTGCCGACGAAGGGCGGAAAAACGGGCGTCGAAATCCTCAGTCACGGAAGCGGCATCGAGCACGGCCACCGCTTCACCCGCCATGGCGAGATGCGCATTGAGGGCATTGCGAAGCTTGTAGGGCTCCCAGTCTCGCGAGAGATCGACGTGAACGACCTGGCCAACGGCATGCACGCCGGAATCGGTGCGGCCAGCGCCGCGAATGGAAACGCTCTCGCCGGTCAGCGACCGAACCGCAGCCTCCAGCGCACCCTGAACCGAGGGGCCGTTTTCCTGTCTCTGCCAGCCATAATAGGGCGTACCGTCATATTCGACGGTCATGCGGAAGCGTGGCATCAGCCGAGCCTCGTAGTGGCCGGAACCGGGGTACCGCGCACGAAATCGGCCGCCGACATCGGCTTGCCACCCGCCTTCTGCAAACGGGTGAGCCGTACGGCGCCGCTGCCGCAGGCAATGGTGAGAACATCATCCAGTGCGCTGCCTGCCTCGCCCATTCCGCTGGCGAGCTCGGACGCCAGTACCTTGACGCGCTCGGGCTTGCCGCCGATCTCCATCTCCAGCCATGCGCCGGGAAACGGCGAAAGGCCGCGAATATGATTATGCACATCCTGCGCCGGTCTTGAAAAATCGATACGGGTTTCACCCTTGTCGATCTTTGCGGCGTAGAGCACACCCTCTTCCGCCTGTGTGACGAGGGGCAGGTCATCTGCTTCCAGCTTGTCCATCGCCTGACGCATCAACCGAGCGCCTGTCAGCATCAGGCTGTCATGCAGCTCGCCGGCCGTCATGTTCTCGGCAATCGCGACTTTAGCGGTCAGCGCGACAGGGCCGGTATCCAGACCCTTTTCCATTTTCATGACCATCATGCCGGTTTCGGTGTCACCCGCCATGATCGCCCGCTGGATGGGAGCCGCGCCGCGCCAGCGCGGCAGCAGCGAAGCGTGACCATTGTAACAGCCAAGCCGCGTGCCGGAGAGGATCGCTTCAGGCAGCAGCAGCCCGTAAGCCACGACAACAGCCACATCGGCGTCGAAGTCCCGGAATTGCTGGCGATCTTCCTCCGCCTTGAAATTCAAGGGTGTCAGTACCGGTAAGCCCAGCAGTTCCGCAGCCTGATGCACCGGCGATTTCTGCAGATCAAGGCCGCGACGGCCGCCTGGACGCGGTGGCTGGGTATAGACGGCAGCAATCTCGTGGCCCGCTTCCACCAGTGCACGCAACGTCGGAACGGAAAAATCCGGCGTGCCCATGAATATGATGCGAAGAGCCATGATTGCCCCCTGCCCTGTCTTCCGCTCCGTCAGCTGTGCGACGGATCAGACTTTTGCGCGGGCTGCTTTCGTGAATTTCTTGATGACCATGTCCCGCTTCAACCGCGAGATATGGTCGATGAACAGAACACCATTCAGGTGATCGATCTCATGCTGAAGGCAGGTTGCCAGCAGACCATCCGCCTCGACCGTCTGCTGCTTGCCGTCACGACCGACATATTGCACCGTGAGCGACGCAGGGCGCTCCACCTCGGCATAATAATCGGGAATCGAGAGACAGCCTTCCTCATAGGTGGAAATGTCATCGGAAACCTTGAGGATTTCCGGATTGATGAAGACGATCGGGGTCTTTTCTTCGCCTTCACGCGCAACATCGATCACCAGCAACCGGCGCGGCACACCGATCTGGATGGCGGCAAGGCCGATGCCGGGGGCATCATACATCGTTTCCAGCATGTCGTCCGCCAAACGCAGCACCTCGGCATCCACCTTTTCGATGGGCTTCGATTGCTGGCGCAGCACGGGATCGGGCAAAATGATAAGCGGTTTGATGGTCATGGCTTCCCATAACGTATCTCTCGCGCGGAGGAAATAAAAAACACGACGATGAAAACGGCTCGCGGCATCCGTTCTGCCGGACTCATTTCCGCCGCAGGAATGTTCTTGTTTTGATCTTCCGAATCAATCGAAATCTGCTAGATTTAGTCATGAACATAGACTTCTCCGTTCTCCTTCAACCCGCGCTGCGGGCCGGCTCAGTCGATATCAGCTTCGGCGCGCTTCTCGCTGCCGCGATTTTCGGCCTTGTCGTTACATGGCTTGTGACGGCGAACCGGTCGAAGAAAGCTGGGGCCGATGGCGAGATCTCCGACCTGCTCAAAACCCAGTCCGAACTGCATGGCCGGATCGCGGCCATGGCGGAAACGCTCGGCACGCGTCAGACGGAGATGAGCCAGACGCTGAACCAGCGTCTTGATGGCATGTCGCAGCGGCTGGGCGAAACGCTGACGGAGCAGACCCGGTCTACCCATGAAAATCTGAGCCGCCTTCAGGAGCGCCTGGCGGTCATCGATGCCGCACAGGGCAATATTCAGGATCTGGCCAAGGACGTGGTCGGGCTTCAGGCGATACTTTCCAACAAGCAGACACGCGGAGCCTTCGGACAGGCGCGCATGGAGACGCTGATCGCCGACGCCCTGCCGCCGGGTGCCTTCCAGCTGCAGCCGACACTTTCCAATGGTTACCGACCGGACTGCACCATCAAGATGCCAAACAATGCGCCGCCGCTCGTCATCGATGCCAAGTTTCCGCTGGAAGCATGGAACGCCATCAAGGCGGACGAGACGCCGGAAACCAAACGCGCCGCCGTGCAGCAGTTCCGCCGGGACATGGAAGTGCATATTCGCGATGTCGCCGAGAAATATCTCATTCGCGGCGAGACACAGGATACCGCCTTCATCTTCGTGCCGTCGGAATCGATTTTCGCCGATATTCACCAGCATTTCGAGTATCTGGTGCAGCGCGCCCACCGCGCCCGGGTGGTCATCGTTTCGCCATCGCTGCTGATGCTGTCGGTGCAGGTCATCCAGTCCGTGCTCAAAGACCAGCGCATGCGCGAACAGGCGCATCTCATTCAGGGTGAGGTGGCGCTGCTCATGGACGATGTGCGGCGGCTGGACGATCGGACGCGGAAGCTGCAGGCCCATTTCGGGCTGGCGCAGAAGGACGTCGACATGATGCTTATCTCCTCCGACAAGGTACTGGCGCGCGGACAGAAAATCGAGGGCCTCGATTTCTCCCCGACGGAAAAAGACGCGCCGCACGGAGAAATCGAACAGGCGCGTCGCTTTGCCGAAAACCGAGCCGGTGCGGCCAAGTTGCGGGTGGTTGACGACGAGTGATCGTCTCGGGCAAAGTCGCCGCCTTGCTTAAATTTCATACGGACCCAGCGCCCCATGATTACTGTTTTCGGCTCCATCAACATGGACCTCGTCGCGACCGCCAAACGTCTGCCCAAGCCCGGTGAAACCGTAACGGGAGAGACATTCTCCACGGCCGCCGGCGGCAAGGGAGCCAATCAGGCGCTGGCCGCACGGCGTGCGGGCGCCACGGTCAAGATGGCGGGCGCTGCGGGTGATGACACCTTTGCCGCTCCAGCACTAACCTTGCTGCGCGACGCGGGAACCGATCTGTCATTGGTCAAAACCGCGCCCGGCCCGACTGGAACGGCGGTTATCCTGATCGGCGAAGGCGGAGAGAACATGATCTCGGTCATTCCCGCTGCGAATGGTGAGGTCTCGGCATCGGACGCGGCAAAGACCATATCCGAAATGGCTGCAAGCGATATTCTCATGCTGCAGTTCGAGATACCGGCACCTGCCATCGAAGCTGCACTGACGGCCGCAAAGGCGAAACGCGTCACCACCGTCATCAACACAGCACCGCTGACCGCGGACGGACCGCGTCTCGCCGGCCTTGCCGATATCGTCATCGCCAATGAAACCGAGTTCGAGCTGCTGATCGGCAAGAGTGGCCTCTCCAGCGACGAGCGGGAAAACGAACTCAAGGCCCTTCACGAGAGGACCGGCCAGACTTTGATCGTCACGCTCGGTGCGGATGGCGTGATCGCCATTCGTAATGGCAAGCTCTACAGGGCTTCCGGCCTGAAGATCGAGCCGGTCGATACGGTTGGTGCGGGCGATACCTTCTGCGGATATCTCGCCGCGAGCCTCGATCAGGGAATGGATTTCGAAAGGGCTCTGAAGCGGGCCGCAGTCGCAGGCTCGCTCGCCTGCACGCGTGCCGGCGCGCAGCCTTCCATTCCGCAGGCAGCGGAAGTTGACGCGGCCCTTTAAGGGGTCTTGCCGTTAGCGCATTTTCCGGACGTAAAACCGCTGCACACTTTTACTTGAAATGCTTTAGCGACGGATGAAGGTGAGATAGGCCGAGCTGCGGCCTTCTCTTTTTGCCTTGTTCTCGTAACGCGTGCCCGGCCAGTTGGCATAGGGCGTGCGCCAGTCATCAGCGCTTGTCGCCGTCCATTCAAAGCCGCCATGCCGGGCGCAATGTTGCAGCGTCCAGTTGACGTAAGTGTCGATGTCAGACGCAAAGCAGAACTTGCCGCCGGGTTTCAACACACGATGGAAACGGGCGAGATTGACGTCTGACACGAAACGCCGCTTCCAGTGCTTCTTTTTCGGCCAGGGATCGGGATAAAGCAGATCGATGTGATCGATCGATCCTTCAGGCAGCCAGTCGAGCAGCTGCGTCGCATCATCGTCGTAAAGGCGGATATTCATCAGTTCACGTTCGCGAACCGTGGCAAGCAGTTTGGCCATGGAATTGACGAAGGGTTCGACACCGATGAAACCCGTCTCGGGATTTTCGACCGCGCGGTGGGCGAGATGTTCGCCACCGCCGAAACCGATCTCCAGACGGATCGATCGCACATCTGCCGGAAAGAGCGCGGCGAGATTTTGCGGGGGCGCGCTTTCCAGATCGATTTTCAGCAAAGGCAGCAGATTTTCGATCGTATCGACCTGCTGATGGCGCAAAGGCTTGCCCTTGCGTCTGCCAAAAAACGCTTCCGTCGCGCGCGAACGCCGTTCTTCCGTCATCTCATACTCTCAAGACCAAATAGACTTAACCCGCACAGCACCCCGTGAGGCACTGTGCGGGTTACAAAACTCGGTGACGGTATCTCTCAATCGCCGCCAAATAACAAGCGCGATATCCAGTTGACGCATTTTCCGGACGTAAAACCGCTACGCACTTTTACTGGAAATGCTTAGGCGCTCAAAGCTTCCTTGAGCGGTTTCACCAGATCGAGCTTCTCCCAGGAGAAGGAGCCGTCACGGCCAGCCTTGCGGCCGAAATGGCCGTAGGAAGACGTCTTGGCGTAGATCGGCTTGTTGAGATCGAGATGACGGCGAATGCCCGATGGCGAAAGGTCCATGACCTTGCGGATCGCAGCCTCGACCTGATCTTCGCTGACCTTACCGGTGCCATGCAGATCGACATAGATCGACAGCGGCTGGGCAATGCCGATTGCATAGGAAATCTGAATGGTGCAGCGCTCGGCGAGGCCGGCAGCCACGACGTTCTTGGCGAGGTAGCGGGCGGCGTAGGCGGCGGAACGGTCGACCTTGGTCGTGTCCTTGCCCGAGAATGCGCCACCACCGTGCGGGGCAGCACCGCCATAGGTGTCGACGATGATCTTGCGGCCGGTCAGACCGGCATCGCCATCAGGGCCACCGATGACGAACTTGCCCGTCGGGTTGATATACCACTGGCAGTCGTCAGCGATCTTCAGATCACCGAGAGCTTCGCGGATATAGGGTTCGACAACGGCGCGAACCTTTTTCGAATCCCAGCTTGCATCGAGATGCTGCGTGGACAGCACGATGGACACGGCTTCGGAAGCCTTGCCGTCGACGTAACGAACCGTCACCTGGCTCTTGGCGTCGGGGCCGAGCTTCGCCGCCTCGCCTTCGCCGCTTTTACGGGCGGTCGCCAGCAGCTGCAGGATACGGTGGGAATAATAGATCGGCGCCGGCATGAGGTCAGGCGTTTCCTTGCAGGCGTAACCGAACATGATGCCTTGGTCGCCGGCACCCTCGTCGCCCTGCTTGTCGGAAGCGTTGTCCACACCCTGCGCGATATCAGCCGACTGCGGATGCAGGAGAACGTCGATCTTGGCGGTCTTCCAGTGGAAACCATCCTGCTCGTAGCCAATATCGCGGATAGCCTTGCGGGCGGCGGATTTGAACTTCGAGGGATTGATAACCGGATGGCCGGCTGCGTCCTTGAGGACCTTGCCGTCCTTGTCCTTCTTCAGCAGCGTATCGGGAACCCGAACCTCGCCCGCAATCACGACGCGGTTGGTCGTTGCAAGCGTTTCGCAGGCGATGCGCACGGTCCACGGGTCCACGCCCGTTTTGGCCGCTTCACGGTAAATGAGATCCACGATTTCATCGGAAATACGATCACAAACCTTGTCCGGATGACCCTCGGCCACGGACTCGCTGGTGAACAGATAATTGGCACGCATGCGGGATTCCCCTCAAAGAACGGTCTTCGAGTTTGTTAGTCATTTCGGCCGCGAAAAACAAGGACACAACCACATAAATATATCTTTATGTGAGAATTCCTTTTTAATCTGGCACAAAAAAACGGTCCCTGCGGACCGTTGAGTGCCCGGCATCCCGTGCCGGAAATTTTCTGCGCTGCAGGGGCCGAGCCCTACTCGGCATCGCCCTCGGCGGCGAGCGCCTTGACGAGGTCTACCAGACGGCGACGGACTTTCGGGTCGGCGATCTTCACGAAGGCGCGGTTCAACTGCAAACCTTCAGCCGAAGACAGGAAGTCGACGACGTAATTGGAGCTCGAGGCTTCCGCCATGCCGGATGTACCGCCAGCCTGATCGCCGGGTGCGTCTTCGAAAAAAAAGGAAACCGGTACATTGAGGATCGCCGAGATATTCTGCAGGCGGCTGGCGCCAACACGGTTCGTGCCCTTTTCGTACTTCTGAATTTGCTGAAAGGTAATTCCGAGACTTTCACCCAGTTTTTCCTGGCTCATGCCGAGCATGGTTCTGCGAAGACGAATTCGGCTTCCGACATGAATGTCGATGGGGTTAGGCTTTTTCTTATTTTCGGTCATCATGCGGTCCTGACACTCGGATGGGTTGATATATCGCTTCATTACTATTCGAAGAAATGAGCCGGTATTTCGACAGCAGCTAAACTTGTTTTACGACTGACGTATTCACTATGCAATTGCAGGAGTTCCCGGTCAATTCTGGCGCCGGGCAAAACTCCAGGCAGGAAATACCGCAGCGATCATCATCACGGAAAAAATCAACCAGAAATACGTCCGATGTGTGTCGTAAGTAAATGCGTCGTTTGACCCACCACTCAAAGTGGCGTCAACAATGCCCACCCGACCGTAATCCAATCCGGCAATAATGCGGCCATAAGGGTCTATAACCGCCGAGATACCCGTATTGGCACCGCGAATCACCGGCACACCCGTCTCAACCGCCCGCACCCTGGCCTGAAGAAAGTGCTGATACGGCCCAGGCGTATCACCAAACCAGCCGTCATTCGTCACGTTGAGGATCGCCGCCGAGCCAGCGAGAGCCGGAGTCATCTCACCGGGAAAAATGATCTCGTAACAGATCAGCGGATAAAAGGTCTTTCCGGATGGAAGCGTCAGGGGCGTGCGCGAAGAGGCTGCTGAAAAGCCCCCGGGCAGGGCGATGACATTATCAATGCCAAACTCCCGCAGGATACCCTCGAAGGGAACATATTCTCCAAAGGGGGTCAGATGGACCTTGTCCGTCGCGCCGATGATTTCTCCCTGACTGTCGATGGCGTAGACCGAGTTATAATAACGCGGCGGCCTGCCAGCACCCGCATCTTCCATCCTGACGGCTCCGGTGAAGAGCACCTGCCCGTCTTGCAGCGTCTTTGCGATCTCGGCCAGCGCGTCAGGATTTTGCGTCAGGATGAACGGCACCGAGGTTTCGGGCCAGACAATGATGTCGGGGCGCTTTTTGCCTTCGCCCGGAGGCAGGGCTGTCAACCGCAGATGCTCGCCAAAAATCTCGGCGCGGTCATCATTCAGCATCTTGCGAGACTGATCGATGGACGGTTGGACGATTCTGACTGTCACCGCATCTGCCGGTGTCTCCGCGGGTGTCTGGAGGCGGTAGAAGCCATAACCCACATGGCTGGCCAGCAGCAGCGCCGCCAGGGAAAGGCCGGGCCACATGCCTTTTCTCGTGGCGATGAGCGCGGGGGAGGCGAAGATGAAAACGGCTAGCGTGGTCACACCAAAAAGACCGATCAGATGCGCCGACTGCATCATGACCGGGATCGGCATGATGCCGTAACCTATGGCGTTCCACGGAAAGCCCGTCGCCAGGAAACTGCGCAGCCATTCCGTAAATCCGAATGCGGCGGCAAGGGCGGCGATCCGGCCTAGACCGTTCGACCACACAAGATTGGCCGCAGCAACCGCGAAACCGTAAAACAGCGCCAGAAAGGCCGGAAGCCCAAGGATGGCAAGCGGCAGCGCCCAGGCAAATTCATCCGCTTCAAGCAGAAGCGCGTTGCCCAGCCACCACAGGCCAGCCACGAAATAACCGAGACCGAAACACCAGCCTATACCAAAAGCGGGAAGGATGCGGCTGAAGAGGCCGCCGCCCGGCTTGCCGGTGCAGCCATCCACCAGCCAGACCAACAGAGTGAAAGACAGGAAAAGCGCTGCGAAGAAACCGAATGGAGGCAGGGCGAGCGCTCCGACCGCGCCTGCAGCAATCGCCATCACTGCGCGGCTCATGCCGCCGGCCAGCATCACCCTGCCTGCAAGACGCTCCATGCCATCTCCGTATCATGCGCATCCGGAAACCCGCTCCAGACAAGCCATTCCGCGAAATTTCCCTTTGTTTCGACGTAAAGGAAAAAAGATTCGCCGTCCACATCAGGCAGGGCAGATGGAGCGGGATCTCATGCCCGGGTAGTCGAACCCGCAGAATCCGGAAGATCAAACGGCGGGATCGACGGGGGTTACCCGTCTATCCTTTCAATCCACGTTCTGCTGATGGGCTATCAACCGCGTCTCCGGCGGCGGCAATGCAATCACCTCACCGGCATCGCCGGGGGCGCGGTCGTCTTCCCCTTCGGAGCCATGATCGCGTACGATACGGACACCCTTGATACGCCTCGTATCCGCATCGAGGATCTGAAACTCGAAACCGGGCACTGCGCGAACGACCTCGCCCTTGGCGGGAATACGGCCCAGCGCGAAGAAGATGAGTCCACCGAGCGTATCGATTTCTTCCAGATGTTCGCGCACGTCGAATTCCGGACCGATAGCCTCGGCAAGTTCGGTGAGTTCCGCGCGGGCATCCGCCACGAGCACATCGGCAGAAAGACGCGAGAACATCGCCTCGTCCTTGTCGTGCTCGTCGTCGATGTCCCCAACCACCATCTCGACGATGTCTTCATGGCTGACAAGACCGTCGGTACCGCCATATTCATCGATCACCACCGCGAGCTGGGTTCTCTGGGCCTGCATGGTCTTCAGAAGATCGGAGGCCAACATGGACGGCGGCGCGAAAAGAATCTTGCGCACCAGCCCGGCGTCAGCAACCGTCTTTTCCAGATCGACCCGCGCCAGATCGAAATTCGGCCGCGGCGACCGCGGCGCCTTCACTTCACCGTAAGCGACGCCACGCGATCCCACCCGGCGCTTGTTGCGAGCCTGTTTGGCAACATAGGCAAGCAGATCGCGGATATGGATCATCCCCTTGGGGTCGTCCAGCGTCTCTTCATAAACCGGCATGCGGGAACGTCCGGTTTCCTCAAACAGAATCAGCGCGTCACCGATCGTCATATTCTGATCGAGACCGTCAATATCCACCCGCGGGATCATGATATCTTCGACCCTGATCTCACGGAAACGGAGGATGTTGTGTAGCATCGCCCGTTCTTCGGGCGTAAAGGCGGCGCCTATTTCAGTGTCGTCCATTAGCGCGTCGGTCAGATCCTCGCGCAGGCGCTCACCCTGAGACGGTTTCAGCAACCGCGCGATGCGCGACCAGATGGTCGATCTCGGTTTGGCATTGTAGTCCTGACGTAAGTGACTACTGCCCTCCTCCGAAGAGGACTGCTCGCCGTTTTCTCTGCCCTCATTGGCAGGTCGTGCAGAATGTTCGTTCATGGCTCCAGACAATATTTAAAGCGGTTCTTGACCCGCATAGGGATCAGATAGGCCAAGCACCGCCAAAATGCGAGTCTCAAGCGACTCCATTTCTTCCGCTTCTTCCTCGTCCATGTGGTCATAACCAAACAAATGCAGGAACCCATGAACGAGAAGATGGGTCAGATGATCCTCGAAACTCTTCTCAAGTTCAAGGGCCTCTCGCTCTACCGTTTCTCTCGCGACGACGATATCGCCCAGCATAGGGCCGGGCATTCCGCCCGGTTCCAGCGGAAAAGCAGGGAAAGACAAGACGTTGGTCGCCTTGTCCTTGTCACGCCACTCGGCATTGATTTCCCGGATATTTTCATCGTCGGTGAAGACCAGCGAGAGCTCGACCGGCATTTTCGGGAAGGGTTGATCCTCTTCCCGCTTCAGAAAATCGACCGCCGCATCCAGCGTCTTTGACGCAAAGGCAGACAGGTCCTCTTCCGAGGACCAGCCTTCGGCCTCGACGCTGATTTGAATATCCAGAGCTGTCATTGTCTTTTCGTCAGTCGCCCTTCAGCAGGCTCTCATCCGGCACAGCCGTATGGGATTCATAGGCCCGGACAATGCGCGCCACCATCGGGTGACGGACAACGTCCACATCCTTGAACCGCACAACGGACACGCCTTCCACATCCGTGAGGATCTGCAGGGCTTCCACGAGGCCAGACTTCACGCCGCGCGGCAAGTCCACCTGGCTTGGGTCGCCGGTCACAATCATGCGACCGTTTTCGCCAAGGCGCGTCAGGAACATCTTCATCTGCATCGTCGTCGTGTTCTGGGCTTCGTCCAGAATGACGGCGGCATTGGCAAGCGTGCGGCCGCGCATGAAAGCCAGAGGTGCAATTTCTATGACGCCCGCCTGAATGGCGCGCTCCACCTTGTCTCCGGGCATCATGTCATACAGCGCGTCATAAAGCGGGCGGAGATAGGGATCGACCTTTTCCTTCATGTCACCAGGCAGGAAGCCCAGACGCTCACCCGCTTCAACGGCGGGACGCGAAAGGATGATGCGATCGACCGCGCCACGCTCCAGCAGCTGCGCGGCATGCGCCACGGCCAGATAGGTCTTGCCCGTGCCGGCGGGGCCAACACCGAAAACGAGTTCGGATTGTTCCAAGGCGCGCATATAGACGTCCTGCGTGGGCGTCCGCGCCGAAATGGTTTTCTTGCGCGTTGAAATCTGCGCCATGGAAATCTTCGCCTTGCGCTCCATGGTCGGCAGCGTCAGCTGGTCGTCCGCTGCGACGGCCATGCGGATCGCCCCCTCGACGTCAGAAAGCTCGACGGCGCCACCCTTCAGCAAACGCTCATAAAGGAAATCAAGCGCGCGGCGGGCCTGATTGGTGGAGACCACATCGCCGGTGATGGCGACCGAATTTCCACGCGGACGAGCGTCGATATTAAGGCGCTGCTCCAGAAGCTTCAGGTTCTGATCGAACTGACCGAATAGCTCTCCCGCTATCCTGTTATTCTCGAACGTGAGGACGAAGTGATTGGCGTCGGTCGCGGCTTGGCGTGGCTGGCGCGATGAATTTGATACCAATTCGTGTGCGTTCAAGCGGTCAGGCTCCTGTCCCAATCAGTGTCGGCTCCCCACTCTAACTCTCTGCCACCTCGGCAAACAAGCTGTTTGGACCCGTTGCGGTGATTCGTACATTAACAATGTCACCGATTTTCAAAGTCTTTGCATCAAGATTCACGGATTGCAGCCACGGAGAACGACCTATCAACTGCTCAGTCATGCGGCCGGGCTTTTCCAGCAGCACATCCATGGTCTTTCCGACCAGCGATTCGGCAAATTCCTTCTGTTGCCGCAGCAAGAGAGCCTGCAATCTTTCCAGCCGCTCGGCCTTCACGTCTTCCGCAACCTGGTCCGTGAGGTCGGCCCCCGGCGTGCCGGGACGGGTGGAGTATTTGAACGAGAAGGCCTGCGCGTACTTCACCGTTTCGACCATCGCCATCGTATCTTCGAAATCGCGATCCGTCTCGCCGGGGAAACCGACAATAAAGTCTCCAGACATGGCAATATCAGGGCGGGCGACGCGGATTTTTTCAATAAGCTGGATATATTCCTCGCCCGTATGGCGACGGTTCATCGCTTTCAGAATTCGGTCCGAACCGGACTGAACCGGCAGATGCAGATAGGGCATCAGGATGCGCAGGTCGCGATGGGCGCCGATCAGGCGATCGTCCATGTCGCGCGGATGGCTGGTGGTGTAGCGAAGCCTCGCAAGGCCCGGAATTTCCGCCAGCCGGTAAAGCAGTTCGGCAAGGCCCCATTTTTCGCCCTTCGGGCCTTCGCCCTGCCAGGCGTTGACGTTCTGCCCGAGCAGCGTGATCTCACGCACGCCGGCATCGACAAGCTTCATCGCCTCATCAACAATCTGGCGCACGGGACGGGAAACCTCCGAACCGCGCGTATAGGGCACGACACAGAAGGTACAGAACTTGTCGCAACCTTCCTGCACGGTCAAAAAAGCCGTAACACCGCGCGTTCGCAGCGTGGATTTCTCGGCAACCGGCAGGTGTTCGAACTTGTCCTCAACCGCGTATTCGGTCTCGATGACGCGCTCGCCTCCACGTACCCGTTTCAGTGCTTCCGGCAGGCGGTGATAGGTCTGCGGGCCGATGACGACATCCACGGCGGGCGCCCGGCGAAGGATTTCCTCGCCTTCCGCCTGCGCCACGCAGCCGGCAACGCCGATCATGAATTCCCGACCCTGCTCTTCGCGCGACTTTTTCATGTCCCGCAGGCGGCCAAGCGCGGAGTAGACCTTTTCCGCCGCCTTTTCTCGAATGTGACAGGTATTCAGCAGAACCAGGTCCGCCTCGCCCATATCCTCCGTCTGAACATAACCGTCCTTCGCCAGCGCATCGCTCATGCGGACGGAATCGTAGACGTTCATCTGACAGCCATAAGTCTTGATGAAGACTTTTCTGCTGTTTGCCCCATCGCGCGCGATGGATGCGGGCTGGCTGTTCGAACCCTCGCGGGCGATCATGGGTGGGGCGTCAAGGCCAAGCGTTTCCTGGGTCATGGCGGCTATCTAGTGTTTTTCACGGCCAGATTAAACAGAAAAATGCCGGAAAAGCTACGATCTCACGAATTCCGCCAGCCGCCGCGCAGACTGAAGGCCAGCATTGAGCGGATGGAGGCGGCGATATCGGTCGCCAGTCGCTTGCGGTTGTCGGTGCTGTGGAACGGGACGCTGTCACCAAATGTCACGTCGACATCGATGGCGCCCGCTTTGATGATGCCGAGCAGATGCGGCACGAGCGTGATGCTGCCCGGCCAGGCGGCGATGACGCGATGGTAGCGCCCCATCGCCATGCCATGCAGCCGCGTATAGGCGATGGCGACCGGCTGGACATAAACAAGCTTGCCCGGTACCTGTTCTGCGGCGGTGGACGCCGCACCGAAGAGGGAGGATTTGACGGCCAGCATGCGGTTTCCATCCGAGGTGGTTCCTTCGGGAAAGAGGACAACGATCTCGCCATCGGCCATGCGGCTGGCGATCTCGCTCACCTGCATGCCGGTGCTGCGTTTCTGCTCGCGTTGAACGAAGATGCTTTTCTGCAGCCGCGCGAGCCAGCCGAAAACCGGCCAGTCGCGCACCTCGGTCTTGGCGATGAACACTACGTCGGCAATGCTGCCCAAAACGAGGATGTCTTTCCATGAGGCGTGATTGACCGCGAGCATTAACGGCTTTGCCCGCTCCACTTCCCCGTGGACATGCACGCGTATACCGAGAACATGGCAGGCGATACGATGCCAGACGCGGGGAATGCGGCGGCGGAGCCGCCAGTCGAAGGCAAGGCCCAGCAGTTGAAGCGGCAGCAAAACAAGCGTGACGATCAGGAGTACGACCGCAATATAGGCTGTCCGCAGCCACATCATGATGGGAACGCCCGCTTGTTCACCGGCGTCTCAGTGTTCGCCAGGCTTCAATGGCACGCCGTAAAGTTCCAGCCGGTGATCCACGAGCCTGAAGCCGTGTTCGCGGGCGATCTTCTCCTGCAGAGCTTCGATCTCGGCCGAGTGAAATTCAATGACGACGCCATTCTTCAGGTCGATCAGGTGATCGTGATGCTCTTCAGGCACGGTCTCGTAGCGTGAACGGCCGTCGCGAAAATCGTGACGCTCGATGATGCCGGCATCCTCGAACAGCTTCACCGTTCTATAGACGGTGGAAATCGAGATGCGCGGGTCCACGGCGGAGGAACGGCGGTAAAGCTCCTCGACATCTGGATGGTCGGCCGATTCCTGAAGGACGCGGGCGATAACACGGCGTTGATCGGTCATCCGCATACCGCGTTCGGCACAAAGCTCCTCCAGCGTTTTCGAAAGGTCTGTCACGTCTTATGGCCTTTTGAGAATTCCGGTTTGCGGCTTTCGCCGAAAAAATGCCTGTCGCAGGGAACTAGCGAAGATCGCGGCGCATGACAAGCGCCGTCGACTTCGTTCCATCCTTGGCGGTGTAATAGGCCTTGCGTTCCGCGACGGTTTTGAACCCGAGCTTCCTGTAAAGACCCAGAGCGGACGCGTTGTTATTATCAACTTCAAGGAACATGGTTTCTGCGCCGCGCATCATCGCCTCGCGGATGGCCGACTGCATCAAACGCCAGCCGAGACCCGCACGTGCGAACTTGTCGGCAACGGCCACGGTCAGGATTTCAGCTTCGCCCGCCACTTCCCTCGCCAGCACGAATCCACCGAGCGGCTTGCTGAAAAAGGCGTTTGTCTGCCGGGCAACGGCACCGAAAACCGATCCCTGCGTCAGCAGTCCCGAAAACTCCCCGTCGTTCCACGGGCGCGGAAAGCGCAGTGAATGCAGTTCCGCAACCGCGGCGCAATCCTCATGCTGCATCGGCACGATCTCGAAATAGGGCTTCCAGCTTAGATATTCGTCAAACATAACAGGAATCGGGAATCAGAAACATGCACTCATGCATGCCGTATCAGGCAACGTCCTGACGTGCCAGCGCAAAACCGGTTTGTGGCCGGGCATCCGGCCCACGCAGATAAAGCGGTGCCGGTTTCGCCTGCCCTTCCGGCTTGCGCGCGCCAGCACGGGCAACGGAGGCAATCGGAAAGTGGTCCGGCCCGGACCCGCTTTCCTCTCCTGCAAACAGCGGAGCGGCGGAGCCGATGACGGAACCATTAAAACCGGAAAGAACACTCTTGGCGTCATCCAGAGACAGAAGCGCCGCCTCGTTGAGTGGTAATCCGTCCATGCCGAATGTCTGGAGATAGGTTTCGCCACGCTTGGCATCCAGACCGACCGCCACTGGCCGGTCGGGGTTTTGCAGCAGATGATGCAGGGCGAGCGTTTCAAGCGTGGTGACGCCGACGGCCTCGACGCCGAGCGACAGGGCGAAACCGCGCGCCGCGGCAACACCGACCCGGATGCCCGTGAAGGACCCGGGGCCGATGGTCACGGCAATACGCCCGACATTCCGCAGCGACAGTTGCGCCTGCTCCAAGCCTCCATCGATCACGGCCATAAGCCTTTCGGCATGGCCCTTTCCAATTGTTTCGCAGACTTCTCCAAGCACCCTGTCCGAGGTGCTGTCATAGATACAGGCGGAACAATCCACACCTGCGGTGTCGAGTGCGAGAACAATCATGATCTGGCTTTACAGCATTATACCGCTTCGACTTCGCGCACTTCCGGCACGAAATGGCGAAGCAGATTCTGAACACCATGCTTCAGCGTGGCGGTGGAGGATGGGCAGCCCGAGCACGCGCCCTTCATGTTCAGGAACACAGTGCCGTCGCGGAAGCCGCGGAAGGTGATGTCGCCGCCGTCCTGCGCCACGGCGGGACGGACGCGGGTTTCCAGCAGTTCCTTGATGGTGGCGACGATGGTTTCATCACCCTCTTCGAAGAACTCGCCTTCCTCATCCGATACTTCGGCCGCAATGGCAGTGCCCATGATCGGGCGTCCGGACATGAAGTGTTCCATGATCGCGCCCAGAATGGCGGGCTTCAGGTGCTGCCATTCCGCGCCGTCCTTGGTGACGGTGATGAAATCGAAACCGAAATAAACGCCGGTCACACCCGGTATCATGAAGAGGCGCTCTGCCAGCGGCGAAGCCTGGGCCTGCGACGGGTTGAGGAACTCCACCGTTCCGCTTTCGAGCACGACCTTGCCCGGCAGGAACTTCAGCGTTGTCGGGTTCGGCGTGGCTTCCGTCTGAATGAACATCGTCTGTCTCCTTCGAGGTCGCCGTTCACGCCCCGCAATTTAGAATTCTTCCAAAAAATACGCCCGGCGAAGCTACACTTCAAGCCCTGACATGATAATTACATTCAAGAAATCGTCAGGCCCTGAATCTCGCCCGAAACCGGATCAGCAGAGAGCGTCGATTTCCTCATCGGACAAAGTATCCGGCAACACGGTGACGGGGATCGGGAAGGCTGCCCCTCGCCCGGCGATGGAGGAAACGAGCGGTCCCGGACCTTCCTTCGTCGATCCCGCCGCCAGAACGAGAATGGCGATATCGCGGTCTTCCTCGATCAGCCCGTGGATCTGCTCGGTGGCGCTGCCTTCGCGGATCACCGCTTCCGGCTCGATGCCGATCGTCTCGCGCACCTTCTGGGCGATCTTGGCAAGCGTGGCTTCCGCCTCCTCGCGCGCCTCGGCCCGCATGATCTGCTCGACGCCAAGCCACTGCTGGAAATCGCCTTCCGGGATCATGTAAAGCAGCACCAGTCCGCCATTGGAGTTCTTGGCGCGACGACCGGCATAGTGCACGGCCCTCTCGCATTCCGGCGTGTCATCGATAACTGCAAGAAACTTGCGCCGATGCCCTTCCAGACGCGACAGCCGTTTTGAAACCATTCTGCACTCCCTAGGTCCGCCGTGATCCGTAAACCGCCCGACGGTTCGGGCGGAGATTATATCAAATCACGACAGGCGCAAACCACCCGACGCATTCGAGCAGCGGCGACCTGTCAGCGCAGGAAGCCGATGATGTCGCGCACCTCGTTCATGGTCTTTTCGGCAATGGCGCCCGCCCGTTCGCCGCCCTGCTTGAGGATGGCGTCGATATGGGTCGGGTCATCGAGAAGGCGGCGCATCTCATTGTTGACGGGGGCCAGCACATTCACCGCGAGCTCGACCAGGGCCGGCTTGAAAGCCGAGAACTGTTGTCCGCCAAATTCGGAAAGAACCTCGGCCTTCGTCTTGTCGGAAAGCGCGGCATAGATGCCAACGAGGTTGTCGGCCTCGGGGCGACCTTTGAGGCCTTCCACTTCGCTCGGCAGCGCATCAGGATCGGTCTTTGCCTTCTTGATCTTCTTCGAGATGGCATCGACATCATCCATCAGGTTGATGCGCGACAGATCGGACGGGTCGGACTTCGACATCTTCTTGGTGCCGTCCTTCAACGACATCACGCGCGGGGCCGGACCGCCGATCAACGGCTCCACCATCGGGAAATAGGCGTGCACCGGCTCATCGCCGACCGTTATATCGAGCCCGAGGCCCGCCTTGCGGATATGGTCGCTGAAATCGATGTTGAATTTCTGGGCGATGTCGCGGGCGAGTTCCAGATGCTGTTTCTGGTCGTCACCAACAGGAACATGGGTGGCACGATAAACGAGAATGTCGGCAGCCATCAGGCTCGGATACGCAAGGAGGCCGAGCGACACCTGTTCGGCATTCTTGCCGGACTTGTCCTTGAACTGCGTCATCCGCTCCATCCAGCCGATGCGCGCCACGCAGTTGAACACCCAGGCCAGTTCCGCATGCTGCGGCACGGCCGACTGGTTGAAGACGATATGCTTCACCGGATCAATGCCCGAGGCGATGAAGGCGGCCGCGATAGAGCGGGTCTGCGCCTTCAGGTCCGAGTGAACGAGCTGGGCGGTGATGGCGTGCATGTCGACGACGCAATAGATGCAATCATTATCTTCCTGCAGCGCCACGAATTTGCGGATCGCGCCGAGATAATTGCCGAGATGCAGATTGCCGGTCGGCTGGACGCCCGAGAAAACCAGCGGCTTGAATGCGTTCATTGTCGTCCTCGAAAAGGCTTGTGGAGGGCCCCGCCCCGTGATTGGAATTGCACGCGCGCTTATGCACCCGCAGCCCCTCGCAATCAAGCGCTTTCAGGGCCTGTCAGCCGCGCGGCTCCAGAAGATCCCAACGATTTCCATAGGGATCGACAAAGACCGCAACGGAACCGTAAACCTCATGGCGAGGCTGTTCCACAAAGCGCACGCCGCGGGCAAGCATCGTCTCATAATCGCGATGGAAATTGTCGGTATGCAGGAAAAATCCGACACGGCCGCCGGTCTGGTTGCCGATGGCAAGGCGCTGCTCTTCACCATCGGCCTCGGCGAGCAGAAGGGCGCCACCGTCAGCGCCCCGCGGCTTGACCACCAGCCACCTCTTGCCGTCGTCCAGTGGCTGATCGGAGAGGCACTCGAAGCCGAGAACATCGCAATAAAACGCTTTCGCCCGATCGTAATTATCAACCACGAGGGTAACGAGGGCGATGCGGCGGTTTTCAGCAAAGGACATCAGCCAGCCTCCGTCTCGACGTTCTTTTTTCCGCGCTTGCGGACGGCCCGCTTCACCATGCCGATGTCGGCACCTCCAGACACGAAAGCCAGGACGAAATAAACCAGCATGGCGGCAAAGACGAGGCCCATGATCGTGCCGGCCCGCACGAAAATGGACGAGGCGGAAGACAGCTCGAAGGTCAGCCACGTCAGCGCATAATGCACAAATACGGCCATCAGTGCCGCGGCCAGGAGCAGGCGCGGGATACGGGTGAGTAGCGGAATATCCAGGTGCCAGTGACCGCGCCACAAAAGCATGCCGAACAGCAGGGCGGCATTCACCCAGCCGGCGGTGATTTCGGCAATGGCGATGCCGGGACCGCCGAGGCGCGGGAAGAGCGTCAGTGCCAGCGAGACATTCACGACAACCGAAATCGCCGCGAAAATCATTGGCGTGCGGGTATCCTCGCGCGCGAAGAAGCCCGGAATAAAGGCCTTGATGAGCACGAAAGCCGGCAGGCCCAGACCGTAGATGCCAAGAATTTGCGCAACGGTGAAGGTGGCCGAGGGCGAGAAATTGCCGCGCTCGTAAAGGAAACGAACGATGGGTTCGGCCATGACGAGAAGTGCCGCGGCAGCGGGCAGGGTTAGGAACAGCACGAACTCGACCGAGCGGTTCTGCAGGCTTCCGGCCTCCACCATATGGCCGCCGCGCAGCGCCCGCGCCAGTTCCGGCAGGAGCACCGTGGCAACAGCAATGCCGACGACGCCGAGCGGCAGTTGATAGATTCGGTCCGCATAGGCAAGCGAGGATATGACGCCTTCGCCGCCGGAAGCGATGTTGGTGTTGATAAGCAGATTGATCTGGGTAATGCCGCCGGTGATGGCTGCCGGCAGGGCAAGGACCAGAAGACGCTGCACGTTCTTGGTCAGCCGTGGTCTGCGGAAACCAATGCGCATGCCGGCATTGCGCACCGCAATCCAGACGATGGCGAGCTGCACAAGACCTGCCGCCATCACGCCCCATGAGAGCGCGTAACCGACCTGAAGCGGATCGTAATTTTTCCACCATGCCAGCGCGAGCACGCCGATGAGAATGATGTTGAGGAAAACGGGAGCAATAGCAGCCGCAAAATAGCGGTGCAGAGAGTTCAGCATGCCGCCCATCATCGCCGCCAGCGACATGCAGGCGAGATAGGGGAACATGATGGTGGCAAGGTGGATGGTGTTTTCGAACTTCACCGGGTCATCGACGAAACCGGGAGCAATCACCGTGCGCACGATGAAAGGCATCGACAGTTCCATCAGGATCGTCAAGGCCAGCAGCACCGTGAATAGGACGCCGAAGACCTCTTCCGAAAAGCGCCTTGCGCCTTCCATGCCATTCGCTTCGATTTCCTTGGCGAAAAGCGGCACGAAGGCAGAGTTGAATGCACCCTCGGCGAAAAGCCGCCGGAAGGTATTGGGAAAGCGGAAAGCGGCGTTGAAAGCATCCGCCACCGGCCCGGTGCCGACGGCGGCTGCCATCAGCGTTTCGCGCAGGAAGCCGAAGATGCGGCTGCCGAGCGTGGCTGTGCCGACTGTGGCGAACTTGCCGATGAGACTCATGGGACTTTCAAGCCTTTGCCGTGCGCGCGGCCGGCAGCGCCGCCACGTCTGGATGGGCGATGATGCCGTTTGGCATGCGGTCGCGCAATTCGTCTTCCTGCTCGCTCATGACCGCCTTCAAACGTTGCGCGATGCTGGCCTGCCGGTTGTCGTTCGTCACCTTCTGACCGAAGAGATCAGTGACGTAGAAGGTATCGATGACTTTTTCACCAAATGTCGTGATGCGGGCGGAGTGAATGTCGAGTGACAGGTCGGCGATGACAGCCGTCATGTCGGCCAGAAGCCCCGGCCGGTCGAGGCACTCGACCTCGATGACGGTGAACTTGTTGGACAAGCCATTCGAGATCGTCACCGAAGGCGGAATGGTGAAGGCGCTCTTTTTCTTCCGGCTCTTGGTGCGCGTGGCGATCATTTCCGGCAGGCGCTGCTTGCCGGAGAGTACTTCCTCGATCAGTTTGCCGACATTGTTGCCGCGCCGCGTCTCGTCCTCGTCGATCGGAAATTCGCGGTTGATGAGGATCGTATCGAGCGCCCGCCCATCGGAGGTGGTGAAAATCTGCGCATCGGCAATGTTGGCGCCGGCCGCGGCGCAGGCGCCGGTTATGATCGAAAGCAGGCGCGGATGGTCGGGCGCCAGAACGGTGATTTCCGTGATGGCGTGGAAGGAATGGGTGCGCACCATGGTCGAGAGCGCCTTTTCCTGCTTGTCCGCCTCGCGGATGAAGCGGGTGTGTCGCACCTGATCTTCCAGCGCCACCGTCAGGAGATAAGGCTCGTAATGCAGCTTGGTGTATTTGCGCCGCGCCTTCTGGCCCCAGTCATCAAGGGCGTCGTAGAGCGCCTGCCGGGCAATCTGCGCGCGCTCCTTGCGCGAAACTTCCGAGAAACCGCCGGAGAGAAGCAGTTCCGTCTCATAATAGAGCGAGCGCAGCAGCTGGCCCTTCCAGCCATTCCACACACCCGGACCGACAGCCCTGATATCGCAGACGGTCAGGATGAGCAGCATCTTCAGCCGCTCCATGGATTGCACCTTGTCGGCAAAATCGGTGATGGTCTTGCGGTCGTGCAGGTCGCGCGTCTGGGCAACCATGGACATCAGAAGATGCTGCTCGATAAGCCAAACGACGGTTTCGGTCTGCTTGCCGGTGAGACGGAAGCGCTGGCAGAGCTTGCGGGCGACGCGGGCACCGGCGATCGAATGATCTTCCTGCCGGCCCTTGGCGACATCGTGCAGCAGTACCGCCACATAAAGCGCCTCGCGTTCCTCGACGCCGGGCATCAACTGATTGGCGAGCGGATGGGCATCGACAGCCGTTCCCTTATCCACTTCCGACAGCACGCCGACAGAACGAATGAGATGCTCGTCCACCGTGTAATGATGATACATGTTGAACTGCATCATCGCGACGATCTTGCCGAATTCGGGGATGAATTTGCCGAGCACGCCTGCCTCGTTCATACGGCGCAACGTCAGCGCCGGATCGCGCCGCGAGGTGAGGATCGACAGGAAAAGCCGGTTTGCTTCCTCGTTTTCCCGCAGCTCGTCATTGATGAGCGAAAGCGAACGGGTGACCACGCGCAAGGCATCGGGGTGCAGTTCGAGATTGTTGATATCGGCGATGTGAAAGAGCCGGATGAGATTGACCGGATCGTTCTTGAACACATCAGGCTTCGCGAGCGCGATGCGCCCCCGGTCCTCGACGAATTCCACCGAGCCAGGGATTTTACGCACGCGATGGGCAAAACGGCTGAGCACGCCGGAAAGGCCCGGCACGTCCTTCGCCTGCCTGTCTTCCAGCCCGGCGCAGACGATGCGGGTGAGATCACCGACATCTTTTGCGACGAGGAAATAGTGCTTCATGAAGCGCTCGACGGCGGAGAGGCCGGGGCGCGGCTGATAGTTCAGCGCATCGGCAATTTCGCGCTGAATATCGAAGGAAAGGCGTTCTTCCGCCTTGCCGGTGATGAAATGCATCTGGCAACGGACGGCCCAGAGAAAATCATCCGCCTTTTCGAACAGTTTCAGTTCGGATCTCGACAGGACACCGAGCTTCACCAGATCGGCCGTGTCGCGAACGTGATAATAATATTTGGCAATCCAGAACAGCGTGTGCAGGTCACGCAAGCCGCCCTTACCTTCCTTGACGTTCGGCTCCACCAGATAACGCGTATCGCCGGCCTTGCGGTGGCGCTGGTCACGCTCGGCGAGCTTGGCGGCGATGAATTCCGGGCCAGTTCCGGTGACGACTTCTGACTCGAAGCGTTTTTCGAGATCGTCGGTCAGGGATTTCTTGCCGCAGATCGCCCGCACTTCCAAAATAGCGGTGCGGATCGTCATGTCGGATTTGGAAAGCCTAATGCATTCATCCACGGTGCGGGTGGCGTGGCCGACCTTGAAGCCGAGATCCCAGAGGAGATAGAGAACGAACTCCACGGCCTTGTGCATGTCAGGCGTGTTCTTGGTGGGAAGCAGGAACAGGAGGTCGATATCCGATCCCGGCGCCAGCGTGCCGCGTCCATAACCGCCAACCGCGGCGACAGCGATCTGCGGCGCATCTTTCGGATAGACGTATTGGCAGGAGAGATCATAGAGCGTTTCGATCAGCCGATCCTGCAGCCAGGAGATGCGACGGGCGCAATCAATACCGCTGCCATCGGCCTTGAGCAGTTCCCTGGCCTTTTCCCGGCCTTCCGTACTGGCCTTGCGGAAGATCGGCAGTAAATCGGACTTGATATCGGCTATGCGTTTGCCGTCTTCCCTGAAGATGACGTCGCAGTCTCGCTTCAGCGCCGATACATCGAGAATGTCGGAAAAATCCAGGTCCTTGATGGCCATCTATGCCGTTATCCGTGTCCTGTGGGAACCCCACCGCTTGCGATGGGAGTGTCCTATAAAGAGTTTCAGAGGCTATGGACAGGCACTCTATGCCTTCAAGCCTTGCCAAGTTCTTTCTTCAACGCATAGAGCGCGTCCAATGCCTCACGCGGTGTCATTTCGTCCGGATTGAAGCTTTTCAGGGCTTCCTCCACCTTTGATGGTACTGCCTTGCGCGTTTCCTCGCGGCGAACCGCGATCTGGAACAGCGGGAGATCATCAATCAGCTGGCTTGCCGGGTTCTTGCGGTCGGCATCTTCGAGCTTCGTCAGCACCTCGCGGGCGCGTTCCACCACCGAAGCCGGCAAGCCCGCAAGCCGTGCGACCTGAATGCCGTAGGAACGATCCGCAGCGCCCGGTCCGACTTCGTGCAGGAAGATGACGTCACCTTCCCACTCCTTCACCCGCATCGTGGCATTGGAAAGGCGGCCGAGTTTTTCCGAGAGCACCGTCAACTCATGGAAGTGGGTGGCAAAAAGACCACGGCAGCGATTGACCTCATGCAGGTGCTCCACCGACGCCCAGGCGATGGAAAGTCCGTCGAAGGTCGCCGTGCCCCGGCCGATCTCGTCCAGAATGACCAGCGAGCGGTCCGTCGCCTGATTGAGGATGGCGGCAGTTTCCACCATCTCCACCATGAAGGTCGAGCGGCCACGCGCCAGATCGTCAGACGCGCCGACACGCGAAAACAACCGGTCCACAACGCCGATATGGGCAGCTTCCGCCGGCACGAAGGAACCGATCTGCGCAAGGATGGCGATCAGCGCATTCTGGCGCAGGAAGGTCGATTTACCGCCCATGTTGGGACCGGTGAGCAGCCAGATCGCGCCGTTCTTGCCGCCATTGACCGCCGACAGGTCGCAATTGTTGGCGATGAAGGGCCCAGCTGACTGCCGCCTGAGCGCCTGTTCTACAACCGGGTGTCGCCCACCCTTGATCGAAAAGGTCATGGAGGCGTCGACGATCGGCCGGCAATAGGCCTGTTCGGTTGCGAGATAGGCCAGGCTCGAGGCGACATCGATGACCGCTAGCGCCAGCGCGCCGGCCTTGATCGCGTCGGCCTGCTGCACCACCGCCTTGACCATCCGTTCGAAGGCTTCCAGCTCCATGGTCAGGGCTTCGGCAGCAGCATTGGCGATGCGGCTTTCGAGATCGGCAAGCTCGGTGGTGGTGAAACGCATGGCACCGGCCATCGTCTGGCGGTGGATGAAGCGGGCCTTCGCCTCGTCGGTCGCCGTCATCACATCGGCATTGCCCGCCGTCACCTCGATGAAATAGCCAAGCACATTGTTATGCTTGATCTTGAGCGACTTGATGCCGGTCTCCTCGGCATATTGCAGCTGCAGCCCGGCGATCACCCGACGCGACTGATCGCGCAGCGCCCGCACCTCATCGAGTTCGGGATTGGCGCCCTCACGCAGGAAGCCGCCATCGCGCTTCAGAAGCGGCAGATCGTCGGCCAGCATCGAGCCGAGCATCGCTTCCAGCCCGCTCGGCAAGGCTTTCAGATCCGCAAGGGCTGAGGCAAGCTCCTCCGGCAACAGCCCCTGATCGAGAATGGCGGCAATTCTCTCGGCCGACGCCAAGCCCTGCCGGATCGCGCCGAGATCGCGCGGGCCGCCGCGCTCCAGCGCAAGGCGGGAAAGCGCGCGCGGCATATCGGCCACCTGCTTCAGCGCATCGCGCAGACCGTCGCAGAGGGAGACATCGTCAATCAAATAAGCAACCGCGTCGAGACGGGCATTGATCCTCTCCGGATCGGTCAAGGGTGACATCAGCCGCTCGGCGAGAAGCCGCGCACCGCCGCCAGTGACCGTGCGGTTCAGCGCATGCAGCAACGAGCCGTCCCTCTCACCCGAGAGCGTCTTCACCAGCTCCAGATTGGCACGGGTCGCGGGATCGATGAAGAGCGTGGAGGCAGCACTTTCGCGTTCCGGCGCGCCGAGCGGCGGGCGCTCGGCGATCTGCGTTTTTTCGACATAGGCAACGGCGGCAGCGGCAGCGGCCATTTCCACGCGCGAAAATGTGCCGAAACCATCGAGCGTCGAGACGTTGAAGTAACGCGCGATCCGCCCTTCAGCCGTAGCGCTGTCGAACAGAATGGCCGGCTGCGGCACCGCCACGCGGCCCAGCATATCGAACACCGGCCGCAATTCCTCGTCGTGGAACAGGCTGTCGGCAACGATCAGCTCGCGCGGGTCGATACGCCAGATATCGGCAAGAAGCCGCGTCAGCGTCGTTTCCGCCAGACGGAAGACGCCGGTGGAAATATCAATCCAGGCAAGCGCGAACTGTGCCTCCGCACTGCCGCGAATACGAGCAAGCGCCATCAGATAGTTGGATTCCGTTGGCGAAAGCAGCTTTTCTTCGGTGAGCGTGCCAGGCGTGACAAGCCGCACCACATCGCGTTTTACCACGGATTTCGATCCGCGCTTCTTCGCCTCGGCCGGGTCTTCGACCTGCTCGCAGACGGCAACGCGATAGCCGCGCATGATGAGCTTCTGGAGATAATCATCCGCAGCATGGACGGGAACGCCGCACATGGGAATATCGTGACCCATGTGTTGGCCACGTTTCGTCAGCGTGATACCGAGAGCGCGGGAAGCTTCCACCGCATCGTCAAAGAACAATTCGTAAAAATCGCCCATGCGGTAGAACAGCAGCGAACCGGGATTGTTCGCCTTGATTTCGATATATTGCTCCATCATCGGAGTGGCCGTCGCACGGCTCTCTTCCGAGATCAGGGAAGCGGTTGTCAGAACGTCCGTCAATGGCCTGCCGATGTCATATCGTGTTGCGGAAAAGGAGCGCTGACACTAACGGGAATGGCTACTCCAAGACAACACGCACGGCACCGCTGCCCACAGGAACATCCCCTCCGGCTACGCAGAACCCGCTCAGCCGTTGATACGTTCGGTCTCGCCGCCATAATAGCTGATGTATCGGCCGGCGATCGACGAAACCGGCAGCACCACCAGCACGTCGGTCGTGTTGAAGGCGTGGTCTACCACTGCGCCGGAGCCGAACATGGCGCCGAGGCGCATATAACCCTTGATCAGAGGCGGCATGGCGTTCAGCGCCTTGCGGGCGTTCAGGGCTTCTGCCGGAACGAGGTCCATTTCATGGTAGAGCTCAGGAAGAGCAACCGCCTCCCACTCCCCCTTCGCAAGGCAGTTATGGTGCAGGAAAGACAAGGCGAGCGCATGTGCTTCCGGCTGCACACCCGGGAAGGAGGCGCAGCCGATCATGGCGTCCATCCGGTGTTTGACGGCGTAGGACCAGTTGCCCTGCCACAGAAGCTCGACGGTGCGCTTGGTACGATATTCCGGCAGCACGCAGGAGCGGCCAAGCTCCATGAAGCGCTTGCCCGGGTGGCGCGCAACGAGACCGGCGATGTCGAATTCGCTGGCGGAATAAAAGCCATTATTGGCGAGCGCGACTTCCTGACGCAGCAGGCGATAGGTGCCGACGATCTGATCTTCGCTGTCACCCTCGATCGACTTGTCGAGCACGAGCAGATGGTCACACACACTGTCCCAGGCGTCGAAGTCGCGCTGGCGCCGCATCGCTTCTGCCGGAAGCCTTGCCTTCATCTCATCGACGAACACCCGGTACCGCACGGACTGCGCAGCATCAATCTCGCGTTCATTTCTGGCAAGCCGGGTTTCCAGCGTGCCGATGCGACCGAAAAGGCCCTCATTGTCCTGAGCTGTCTCCGGACGAGGAGTAATGACAACATTGTTTTCACAAATGTCGTGATTGAGGATTTCGGCAACCATGGGGAATCGCTCCGCCACCAAAGAATTTTCCTGTCATAAATCACTATTTAACGACAGAATAGTGACAAAATGCAGCCAGAGCGAGTCTGTCAATTTACGATAGCGACAGGCGTTTCGCCTCCAGCAGACGACGGATTTCCTCAACCAGCCGTCGCGGGTCGGCAGGTTTCGTCAAAATCGCGCCAACACCAGCCTTCAGCAGGATTTCGGCGGTCGCGTCACTGGTATCGCCGCTGAGCACGATGACAGGAATATTTCTTTCGCCTTGCAGCATATGGATGAGGTCAGGGAGCGCTTGGAGCCCGTCGCCGCCCGGCATGTTGAGGTCGGAGACTATGAGATCAGGCAAACGGGATACGCCCTGCTCCAGAGATTGCCGCAACGCCGCAAAATCCCCGACGGCGCGGACGATATAGCCGCTTTTTTCCAGAACGGCGCGGATGATGCGCTGATTAACAGCATCGTCTTCCGCCACGAGTATCTCGATACCGCTCGCTCCCTCCACCACCCGCGAGGAAAATCCCACATCCGGGTGGTTGTCGTTGATGGCGTCCCGTCGCTCTATGCCGCGCAGACGACCGCACAATACGTCGATCAGGGATTTTTCCCGCAGCGGCCGGATCAACCACGCGTCGAAGGCCACATGCATTGTCGACGGCCGTTCTTCGGGGCTGACGAGCAGCGTGCGGCGGACATTGCCGTCCGGCCAATCCTTCAGTGCATCTTTGAACAACGGCGAAATGCGCCGGTCGACGATGACATCGGTAAGGGGGGCGGTCCCGATGGCGGAACTCTTCCTCAGCTTTTCCAGATCTTCAGGCTGATGGATAAGTGTGCATTGCCCGCCGAAGGCCTCGATCGCCTCCATCGTGACCGCTGCCGCCACACCCCTTGGTGCGACGAGCAGGACATTTGTATGTCGCAGGCAATGGCGCCGCGCCGGATCCGCCATCTCGGCAGGCGCGCCTCCCGGGCGAAACGCCAGCCTGAAAGTGCTACCCTTGCCCTTGCGGCTGGAAACCGTGAGACGGCCGCCGAATTCCCGCACGATACGGGCGGAGATCGCAAGTCCAAGGCCCGTGCCTGCGCTTCGCTGCGACAACGGGCCAGCCTGTTCGAATTCCCCAAAAATACGGGCCTGTTCCGCCCGGCTCATGCCTGGGCCGGTGTCTTCGACGGCGATGTGCAATTCGTCACCAATCATGCGCGCCCGGATGACGACGCCGCCTTCCCGCGTGAATTTGACGGCATTGCCGAGGAGATTGAAGAGGACCTGACGCAGCCTCGCCGGATCGAAATCGAGATGATCGGGTACTTCAGGCGCAACGAAGGATGTAATCTCTATACCTTTTTCATGGGCGCGATGGGCGAGCATCTCAACGATGCTCTCAATCAGCCGCCGCAGGTTCTCCGCGCGCGGATTGAGCCTGAAGCGACCAGCCTCCATGGTCGAATAATCCAGCAGATCCTCGACCAGCTGCACCAGCGACTGGCCGGATTGCCGCATGCCATCGAGATAGTTGCGCTGCTCGTCGCTGAGTTTCGTCTGCGACAGAAGATGGTTCATGCCGAGCATGCCGGAAAGCGGCAGGCGGATTTCATGACTTACCGTGGCAAGCAGCCTCGCCTTTTCCGCCTCGGCCTTTTCGGCGCGCAGGCGGGCATCTTCCCTTTCGGCAAGTGCAAGCCGCTCCTCAGTCACATCTCGGGCGATGCTGCTGATGTGAAGACGGCTGCTTGCCAGATCGCGGGTCACGACATCATGCCAGGAGAAGATGCGCTGGCCGAACGGGGTCGCGATCTCCACATCATAAGCGTGGACCTTTTCGCCCGGGCGGAAAGCGATGCCGATTTCCTCGCAGCTCAACCCTTCCGGGGCCGTGCAGCCAGTCATTTCGCGAAACACTCTATTCGCCTCGACAATACGCCGGTTCATGTCGCGGATCACGACTATATCGCCCATGAACTCCTGCATTTCGGCAATCAGAGACCGGTTTTGCGTCTGGCGCAGCCGGAGATCTGCTTCTGCAGCCAGGGCATCGGGCCGATGCAAAGACTCATCAAAGAGCGCATGGAAAAGGACACCGACGAGCACTGCGCCGAAAAAGATCGCCATCGCAACAGTGACAGCATAAGGCACTGCAAGCGCGATAAGGGCAGCGGAAAAAGCCCCCACCGATAACGACACGGCGACATAGAGCGCAATCGACCCGGTACCGGTCGCATGTCCTTCATCTGCAGGGCGTGCCGTCGTATCGAGACGATCCGCAGGCTGCACCGCCGTGGCAGCCAGGCCAAGGCCATCCGAGACTTTTTGCCGAAGTTTTGCCAGTTCGCTCATAGGCAACCGCTACCACGGCAGCGGTTTTGATATGTTTGGCCGAAACGGTAAAATTTTACTTTTTAGCCGCCCGGGCGTGCAAAAACTCGTCGAGAATGACGCAGCCTGCACCGATGGTTATGAAACTGTCAGCAAGGTTGAAAACAGCGAAGGACCATGTCTGTGTGTGGAACAGGATATAGTCGATGACGTGACCGTAAAAGAAGCGGTCGAGAAGATTACCCGCTGCTCCGGCGATGATGAAGGCAAAACCGAGATGGGCGAAGGTGCGATCGGCAGCCGTCTTGCGCCATAGCCACAGAACGAAGACAACGATGACGAGCCGCATGCTGACGATGAACCACCCGTGCATGTCTTCGAGCATGGAAAAGGCGACACCAAGATTGTAGGTGCGGTAAAGCGCCAGAAACGGCGCGACAGGCACCATCTCCTGCAGCGGCAGATAGGCCTCGACCAGCTGCTTGACGATTTGATCCAGCACCAGCGCGGCGACGATCAGGGCAAAGGCCGGGCCGAATTTCGAGAACAATGCCGCCTTGGCCATTACGTCACCGGTGCGAGTTCGAGGAGATGTCGCCGTGCTTCGAACAGCATGACGGCGGTTGCGATGGCGAGATTAAGGCTGTCTGCGCGACCCTGCTGGGGAATGCGCGCCAGCTGGTCGGCCTTGCCGGCAAGCTCCGGCGGAAGGCCGGATTGTTCATTGCCCATCAGGATCACGACCGGCTTGCCGGCATAATCAATCTTTCGATAATCCACAGAACCGGCAAGATGGGTGGCGACGACGCTGACATGTGCCGATTTTTTCCAGGACAGGAATTCCTCGACCGAGGCGCGCGCAACGGGCGTGGCGAAGACCGAACCCATGGTGGCGCGTACCGTTTCCAGCGAAAATGGGTCCGTGCAATCCCCGACCAGAATGACCCCCGAGGCACCAGCCGCGTCCGCTGTGCGGATGATGGTGCCGAGATTGCCGGGATCACGAACCCGGTCGAGTGCGATATAGGTCTCGCCCTTTTCCGGCCGGATATCCTTCAGCGGCTTCCATTTCTGCTCGAAAATGCCAACGACCATTTGCGGATTGTCGCGGCGGGTGATCGAGGCGATGACCTTTTCGCTGACTTCGAGCACCAGCCCGCCGGATGCGACCGTCTTCACCGCCGCCTGCTCCACCAGCGGCTTGCCCTTGGCGGCTTTGGCGTAAACCAGCGTCTTTATCGTCCAGCCGAGTTCGAGGGCATCGATGACCAGCTTCAGGCCTTCCGCCATGAAAGTGCCGGTCTCCTCCCTGCCCTTTTTCTGGGTGAGCGCCTTAATGTCCTTGATGATGGGATTGGCGAGGCTGGTCACTTCCTTGACCTGACCAACCCGGCGCGTTGTATTTTCGCGCATATCCTTCATTTCGGCTCCCAGCGGCTGAACAGCGATGTGGAAAGCACGCGGCCCGGCGTCTTGCCGTCCAGCCCGGCTTCACGGATGACAAGTTCGCCGGACGTGACGACGCCAGCGGCGCCGCGCATGGTTTCACGCATCAGCTCATGCATTGAATAGAAGCTCGCCCTGATCGAATAGGCTGTCAGCACCAGGCCGAGCGCCTTGGGCGACAGGATTTCCCGGCAGATGTCCAGCATCAGAGGCAGATGGTCGAACAATTGCCAGACCTCGCCGTGGGTCCCGCGGCCGAACTTCGGCGGGTCGGTAAGGATGATATCGTAGCTGTTGCCGCGGCGTTCCTCACGCTGGATGAACTTCATGGCGTCTTCGCAGATCCAGCGGATCGGCGCCTGCTCGAGCCGGGCAAGGGCCTGATTTTCCTTGGCCCAGCCGATCGCCTTCTTGGAGGCATCGACGTGGGTGACTTCAGCGCCCGCAGCCGCCGCGACCAACGAGGCGACGCCTGTATAACCGAACAGATTAAGCACCTTCAGCGGCCGGTCAGCCGTCTCGATGGAATGTTTCAGCCACTCCCAATGAACGATCTGCTCGGGAAAGACGCCAACATGCCGGAAAGCCGTGAAGCGACCGAGAAAATCGACGCCCAAGAGCGACAGGGGCCAGGTTTCTCCGAGCGCTTCCCTGGGAAACCGCCAGCGGCCCATGCCGTCCTCGTCCGTATCGCCGGTAAAGACGGCATCGGCATTCTGCCATACGCGGTCGGGGATCGAAGGTCTCCAGAGCGCCTGCGCCTCGGGACGGACGATGCGATAGTCGCCATATTGCTCGAGCTTCAGGCCGTTGCCGCTATCGATGAGGTGAAAATCACCGGCGCCGCTCGATTCCAGAATGACGGGAACCTGTTCCGCAGGCAGTGCGCCGGTGCGCTGCATCAGTGCGCGCGCAGGAACCTGTTCGATGGCGGCGGCTACAACGGTTTTTTCCTTCGGTGCGGCCTTCTGCACGCTGCGCACCGCATCCGGCTCGCGCTTTTTCGGCGCGGCATCCGCGCGGCGCGCCGGCTTTGCGGCATGAACCTGTTTTTTCTCGTTTCCGGCTCGCGCGCGATTGCCCGGCCGGCTGTCTTTTTTCTTCAATGGAAATCTTTCCGCTTTTGCCCGCGTCTTATCGCGCCAGCAAATAACATTCCGTAGGCCGCTCGACTAGAGCCGGGACCAATGCTGGCGCCATCACTTTGCCGGGAGTTGTCCCGCCTGTGGAAGCTGGCCGGCCGCGGCAGCCTTTTGACGGTTGGCCTCGTCGTGCCAGCGAACGGCTTCCTTCGCCTCGATGCGGGCGCGTTTGCGATGTTTGCCCTGAGCGAACCAGGTGGCCGCAGACCCAAGCAGCACACCAAAAATGACCGCCAGAAACAGGAAAACGAAAAATGGCGCGGTGAAGGACAGAACGCCGTCTTCCGGTCGGAAGGGGTTGAGCGCCAACGTCACGGACTGACGATTGGCAACACACAGGATGACGAGGATGATCGCCAGCGGAAGCAGGATGATGAGGTTGATGATTTTTTTTGACATCCGAAAATACTCCATCGCCGCGAGGAAGGCCGGCTCCGTTTCAGTCGCCGGCGTCAAGAACGATCAATCGTCCTCTTCGTCACCCATTCCGGGGTTCAGGCGTTCACGCAGTTCCTTACCCGTCTTGAAGAAGGGCACCCATTTTTCCTCGACGAAAACCGATTCACCCGTGCGCGGGTTCCGGCCCGAGCGCGACGGACGGTTTTTCACCGAAAACGCGCCAAAACCGCGGAGCTCAACACGATTTCCTGCCGCCAGAGCGTCGGTGATTTCATCCAGCACCGCATTGACGATGTTTTCCACGTCACGGTGATAAAGGTGCGGGTTACGCGCAGCAACGATCTGCACCAGTTCAGATTTGATCACGGTTGCCCCCTGAAAGAATTGGCTTTTTAACGCGGCTCAACCTGCCAAACGGAAACAAGACCGTCAAGAAACAACTTGTCCGTACCGAGCTGGCCAGGCCCTGCGAAGGGAATTAAATCGTCATATCCCAGAAACTTCGCTATTTGCGCAACACTGAAAAGCGCGAAAGGCGAATTGGAGGACGGCGCACGCCATTCGACAATCGGCAAATCCTTTGCCACACCGCGGGTTTCGAAATAGGTGCGAATTTCCTTTTCGCCGCCGAGCGTGTCAACCAGCCTGTTGGCAACAGCCTGACGGCCGGTATAGATCGATCCATCAGCCAGTTTCAGCACATCCTCGCGTGGCAGTTTGCGGCGATCTGCCACAAGGTCCACAAACCAGCCATAGCTGTCCATCACCATGGCGCGGATCATCGTCTTTGCTTCTTCCGGCGCCTCGTGGAACGGTGAAGGCTCCGCCTTCATCGGCGACGACTTGATTTCCTGCAACGAGACGCCGAGCTTGTCCATCAACTGGCCAAGTTGGGGATATTGGAAGATCACGCCGATCGAACCGGTGATCGAGGTTTCGCCGGCAACGATGACATCGCCCGCCGATGCGATCATGTAACCTGCGGAGGCAGCGAGCGTGCGCACATCCGAAACGACCGGCTTCTTTTCTGCGACCCCTCGAATGGCCTTAAAGATGCGCTCACCGCCATAGGTGGTGCCGCCTGGCGAAGAAATCGACACGATCAGTCCTTTGACATTGTCGCTCTTGGCGATCCTGTCGAGCCGCTCGAGAAGTTCGGTATTGTCGGTGATCAGGCCAGAGACCTCGACGCGGGCAATATGGGGCTTCGCACTCTGCTGCGGTCCATCCCAGAAAAGACGGTAGAGGCCGAAGAAACCGGCAACGAGCAGAAGAACGGCGGCAATCCGCCAGAAAGTCAGCTTGCGGCGCAACCGCCTGCGATCCGCTATCGCCATATTGTCCATAAAAACCTCTGTCATCCGCTCTTGCGCTTCAGGCCATATGGTTCTTCTAACGCGAAGCCGCAAGGAAACAATAAGGAAACCAGAATTACGATAAAATTCGCATTTCCCTTGCACCTTTCCAGACAAAAACCATATTGGCAGGACAAAGCACTCGTGCCAAAGACATTTAGATAGAGACACAAGCTTCAATTGTGCGCCTGAAAGGCGCCGAGAAGCATTCCGGACCCGCTCTTATGCTCGAAAGACTCCGCGAACCCGCGCCAGCATTTCCGCTGCCCAATGACCAGAACGGCGCTTACGGGCGTGCGCTCCGGCATTCAGCGCGTGTGAAACGGCTGAAAATCATTCTGCCGCTCGCGGCGGCAATCGTTTCGCTTGCCTTCATCGCTGTCTCGGTTATCCGAACCTGGGCGCCTGAAGAAGTCTCCCTCGAAAGCGCGAGGATAGAAGACGGCAAGATCGTGATGGAAAAACCTGCCGTTGCGGGCCGCAACGAGAAGGGAATCGATTACTCCATGAACGCCGACCGCGCGTTGCAGGACATCGCCAACCCCAATCTGATGACGCTCGAAAAGGTTCTGGCGGCGGTTCCGGTAAACGACAGTGTCGCGCAGGTGATCGCCCAGGAAGGCATTTTCGACCGCGCCACGAACAAACTAAAGATGACCGCCCCTTTTGACATCAATCTCAGCAATGGCATACAAGCGAAATTCCAGTCTGCGGAAGTCGATCTGAAGGCCGGGAAAATGAGCAGCCAGCAGCCGGTTTCAATCAAAACAAACGACGGCTCGATTGTTGCGCAATCGATTGACATCGCCGATAATGGCAAGACAATTACATTTTCGGGGCAGGTACGGGCACGTATCGCTGCATCCAATATCAAAAATGAAGGCAAGTGAGAGCCCGGTCCAGATGATGCAAATTTCCCGTCCCGTTTTCCTTGGCAAATCCGCAGGCTTAACAGCCGCAGGTCTTGTTTTTTCGTGTCTTGCAACTGTGGCTTTCGCCCAGAACACCACCAGCAACATGCAGGGTGTCAAGCTTTCCGGCGATCAGCCGATTGCGATTGAAAGTGACCAGCTCGAGATTCGCGATCAGGAGCGCAAGGCATATTTTACCGGCAACGTGAAGGTTGTGCAGGGAACGACCACCCTGCAGGCCGGCAAGATGACGGTGAATTACAAGGGCGAGGGTTCTTCGCTCACCAGTGGCGACGCCAACATCGAAAAAATCTTCGTGGACAATAATGTCTATCTGACGTCCGAGACCCAGAAGGCGACGGCCGATCACGGCGAATTCGACATGGCGGCGCAGACCTTCATTCTGACGGGAAAGCAGGTCGTGCTGTCCGAAGGCACCAATGTCTTCACCGGCTGCAAGCTCACTGTTCTGATGAATACGGGACAGGCCAAGCTCGAAAGCTGCGGCGGTCCTGTCCGGATCATGCTCGATCCGAAATCGCAGAAGAAACAGTAGTCTTTCCTCGTGAAGATACCCTCGATCTCAAAAATATTCGGCGGCGGGCGCCACCGATCCGCGGACTCCGCCTCACCGGCGGACAAGACCCCCTATCAGGGCACGCTGATCGCGCATGGTTTGACCAAGACCTATAATACGCGTCGCGTGGTCAACGGTGTTTCGCTGGTCGTTCGTCGCGGCGAGGCCGTGGGCCTGCTCGGGCCGAACGGCGCCGGCAAAACCACCTGTTTTTATATGATCACGGGCCTGGTTCCGGTCGATACCGGCAAGATCGCCATCAACGGCAATGATGTGACCACCATGCCGATGTATCGGCGCGCCCGTCTCGGCGTCGGTTACCTGCCGCAGGAAGCCTCGATCTTCCGCGGGTTGACCGTGGAGGAGAACATCCGCGCCGTGCTGGAAGTGCACGAGCCGGACGCAGCCAAGCGCAACCGCAAGCTCGATGAGCTGCTGGAAGAATTCCATATCGCGCAGCTGCGCAAGTCGCCCGCCGTGGCGCTTTCGGGTGGCGAGCGCCGCCGTCTGGAAATCGCACGCGCGCTTGCGACAGATCCGACCTTCATGCTGCTCGACGAGCCCTTCGCGGGCGTCGATCCGATTTCGGTCAGCGACATCCAGAATCTGGTAAGGCATCTGACAGCGCGCGGCATCGGCGTTCTCGTCACTGATCATAATGTCCGAGAAACGCTTGGCCTCATCGACCGCGCTTACATCATCCATGCAGGCGAGGTGCTGACGCATGGACGTCCCGACGATATCGTCAACAATCCGGATGTGCGTCGCCTCTATCTCGGCAATAATTTCAGCCTTTAAGCTGTAGGGCGCGAAAGATTCTTCGTCGCGCCCTGCCCTGACGCTTGACCAAACAAAATAAAAAAGCAATTTTTGGGCCAAGTTCTGTCGTCTCGGTAAAATTTCTGGAAAATCTGGCGACGGAGAAGCTGTAAAGGGAGTTTCGCGTTCGCCATGGCATTGTCTGCCAGCCTTTTGCTGCGTCAAAACCAGTCTCTCGTGATGACACCGCAACTGATGCAGTCCATCCAGCTGCTTCAGATGACGCATTTCGAGTTGACGCAGTTTATCGCGCAGGAGGTGGAACGTAATCCGCTGCTGGAAATTGCGGCAAACGATGGCGATTTGAGCAATGACATGCCGGCGGAAGCCGACAATTTCGGCGACAGCGATGGTGACGGCGCGGGAAAATCCCCCAGCGTGACCGCGGATAGTGAAGACTGGTACGGGGATCGCGCCGCCAATCTTGGCGAGCAACTCGACACGAGCTTCGAAAACGTCTTTCCCGACGATGGCGAGCCGAGAAAGGCCGATGCGCCCGAACTGGCGAGCCAGTGGAAATCGATGCCGGGGCAGGAATCCGGCGAAAGTTACGATCTCGATGACTTCGTCGCTGCAAAACAGAGCCTGGGCGACCATCTCAGTCAGCAATTGCCGCTCTCCATCTCTTCCCCCGAAGACAGGATGATCGCCGATGTGCTTATCGGCCAACTCGATGAGACCGGCTATATCGCCGCAGACGCTGTCGACGAGGTCGCCGAGCGGCTGGGAGCGGCTCCTTCGACTGTCGAGCGGGTCTTGAAGACACTCCAGGGCTTCGATCCTCCCGGCGTATTTTCACGTTCACTGAGCGAGTGTCTGGCGATCCAGCTCGCGCAGAAGGACCGGCTCGACCCGGCCATGCGGGCTTTCATCGACAATCTCGAGCTTCTGGCGAAGCGGGATTTCGCCTCCTTAAAGAAACTCTGTGGGGTCGATGAGGAAGACCTGCTCGACATGCTGGCGGAAATCCGCACGCTCAATCCACGCCCCGGTGCAGGCTACGATTCAGCGGTTTCGGAGACCATCGTTCCCGACATCATCGTTCGTCCCTCCTCTTCCGGCGGCTGGCTGGTGGAAATCAATCCCGAGACCCTGCCACGCGTGCTCATCAACCAGAGCTATTTCGCCGAAGTCTCGAAACACAAGGCTCGCGCAGGAGAGGACCAGGACTTTCTGGCTGAATGCATGCAGACCGCCCATTGGCTGACCCGCAGCCTCGACCAGCGCGCCCGGACGATCATGAAGGTTGCGACGGAGATCGTGCGTCAGCAGGATGCCTTTCTCCTCAATGGCGTGGATCACCTGCGGCCGCTGAACCTGAAGACGGTTGCGGACGCCATCAAGATGCACGAATCCACCGTCAGCCGCGTGACATCAAAGAAATACATGCTGACGCCACGCGGGCTGTTCGAGCTCAAATATTTCTTCAGCGTATCGATCAGCGCTGTGGAAGGCGGTGACAGCCATTCAGCGGAAGCAGTTCGTCACCGCATCAAGGCCATGATTGCGCAGGAAGCGGCTGATGCGGTGCTTTCCGACGACGATATCGTAGACAATCTAAAGAAGAACGGTATCGATCTCGCCCGCCGCACCGTCGCCAAATATCGGGAGGCGATGAACATCCCCTCCTCCGTGCAGAGACGCCGGGAAAAGAAGGCTCTTGCCAGGTTGTCCGCCTTCTGAGCGATGAACCCGATCACGTTTATGGCGGTTTTTTGCCGCACCATTGACTCTTGCCGCGGCAAGGGCTAGAAGCCCGCCGCACACGTAAGCAAGGTCATTTGTAACGGATTCATCTCCACCGTCCATGGGCGTAAAATTCGAATGAGGGCTTTTTAAGGTCTTCGAAACGCTTGGATGCGCGCGCGGCTTGACGTAAGCTGGTACTCGCAAATCACTACAAAAAGGAAAATTTCCATGAGTGTGCGTGTATCTGGTAAACATATGGAGATCGGTGAATCTTTCCGTCAGCGGATTGAGGACAATATAGGTCTGGCGGTTACCAAATACTTCGATGGGGGGTATTCAGGCCAAGTGACCGTAGAGAAGTCCGGATCGCGTTTTGCGGCCGATTGCAAGCTGCATCTCGATACGGGCGTTGTATTGCATGCGGCGGGTCAGGCGAATGATCCGCAAGCGAGCTTCGATGCCGCCGCCGAGCGGATCGAAAAGCGCCTGCGTCGCTACAAGCGCAAGCTCAAGGACCATCACAATGGTGCGAACGGCGTGTCGCAGGAAATCGCCTATACGGTGATGGATGCTATTCCCGATGAGGACCACGAGGTCCCCGAAGATTACGCACCCACCATTGTGGCCGAGAGTTCGAAACAGATTAAGACCATGTCTGTTGCCAGTGCCGTGATGGCGCTCGACATGACCGACGAACCGGTTCTGCTGTTCCGCAGCCCGGGCAAGGAATATCTCAACATCGTCTACCGGCGTCACGACGGCAATATTGGCTGGATCGACGCGGAAACGATCAAGAGCTGAACAGTCTGACAAGACGTGGAAGGCAGAACGCGAAAGTGCATCTGCCTTCCGCCTCGTCTCGATGGCATGAAGGAAAAAGAGAATGGCGTTGGCAGATTTGCTGCAACAAGATGCGATTATTCCCGCCCTCAAGGTGAATTCCAAAAAGCAGCTGCTTCAGGAGCTGGCCGCAAAGGCAGCCAGAATTACCGGAGTCTCGGAACGGGAAGTGTTCGACGTCATCCTCCAGCGTGAAAAGCTCGGTTCCACCGGTGTGGGCCACGGCATTGCCATTCCCCATGGCAAGCTCAACAGCATCCAGCAGATCACCGGTGTTTTCGCACGTCTTGAAACGCCGGTCGATTTCGAAGCGCTGGACGATCAGCCTGTTGATCTGGTTTTCCTGCTGCTGGCGCCGGAAGGTGCCGGCGCCGACCATCTGAAGGCACTTTCACGCATTGCGCGTGCCCTGCGCGACCCTGAACTGGTGGCCAAGCTGCGTGCTACAGATTCCGATACGGCGATCTACGCCTTCCTTAATCAGGAACAGGCAACGGCTGCCTGACGGCAGGCCTTCTTTTCCCAGTTAATGGCAATAAAAAACGCGCTCTGAAGGCGCGTTTTTCGTTACGTCGGCACAAATGGCCTCAAGCGTCTTTTTCATTGACGGACGCGGTGCCCGGTTCGGCCGAGGCAGCGGTTTCCGCCTTCGGGCCACCCTTGGAGACACCGACCATGGCGGGGCGCAGAACGCGATCGCCAATGGTGAAACCGGCCTGAATCACCTGCAATACGGTATTGTTGGGAACCGTCGTGTTGGGAATCTCAAACATGGCCTGGTGGAAATTCGGGTCGAACTTCTGGCCCTCGGCATCGATCTTCTTCACGCCATGGCGTTCCAGCGTCGACAGCATCGAGCGCTCGGTCATTTCGACACCTTCAATCAAGCCATTCAGACCGGCTTCGCCATTGGTCTTGAGCTCAGCGGGAATGGCCTCGAGAGCGCGGCGAAGATTGTCTGAAACCGCCAGCATGTCGCGGGCAAAAGCGGCCATGGAATAGGTCTTGGCATCCTTCACGTCGCGTTCTGTGCGACGACGAAGATTGTCCATTTCCGCGGCAAGGCGCAGGAACTTGTCGCGCAGGTCGGCATTTTCCGCCTTGAGCGCTTCGACCGGATCGGGCTCCGCCGTTTCAGCCTGTTCTTCGCCTGCCTGAACAGGTTCGACAAACTCTTCCGCGACGTCCGCGTCAGGTCCGGGCTTTTTTGTATCGTCGGTCATGACGTTCTCCAGATTAGACTGTTAGTGGTTGCGCCCGATATCGAGCTTTGGCGGGCAAAAATCAAGGCTTGCGGCGAAAAGCTTGCCGCATTCTCCTTCCTTGCCGGCTTGTCTATCTCTGTTTGCGGGAAAGGCGGGCCATGATCTGCGCGGTGTAATCCACCATGGGCACGATACGGGCATAATTCAGCCTGGTGGGCCCGATGACGCCGACCGCACCAACGACACGATTGTCCTCGTCACGATACGGCGCGACGATGAGCGAGGAACCCGAAAGCGAAAAGAGCTTGTTTTCCGAACCGATAAAAATCCTCACTCCCGACCCACTTTCCGCGAGGTTGAGGATTTCAATGAGGTTTTCCTTACGCTCCAGATCGTCAAAGAGCAGGCGAACACGATCGATGTCTTCCTCGCCGGCCAGTCCCTCCAGCAGATTGGACCGTCCGCGAACGATGAGACGACCAAGCTTGCCGTCCTCGCTATCGCCCGCCCAGACAGCCAGACCGCGTTCGATGAGATCCTGTGCCAGCTTGCCGAGTTCGGACTGCAGCTCCGCCTGCTGCTTCTGGAACTGGCCACGCAATTCCTGCAGCGTCTGGCCGGACAGATGGGCATTGATGAAATTCGCAGCCTCGGTCAATTGTGACGAAGAAATGCCAGTCGGTAACTCTATGATGCGATTTTCGACCTGATTATGATCACCCACCAGCACGGCGAGCGCCTTGGTGGGTTCGAGCCTGATGAATTCGACATGCTTGAGCACCACATCGTTCTTGGCCGTCAGCACCAGGCCTGCGCCCCGCGACATCCCGGACAACATGCGGCTCGCCTCCGTCAGCAGCCCTTCCAGCGATTGCTCGTGACCGGCGACCGGCCCGATCTGACGATCGATGCTTGCGCGTTCCTCCGCTGGCAGATCGCCTACCTGCATGAAGGCATCAACGAAAAAGCGCAACCCGGTCTGGGTGGGAAGGCGCCCAGCGCTGATGTGAGGGGAATAGATGAGGCCCAGTTCCTCCAGATCGCTCATGACGTTCCGGACGGAGGCCGGTGAAAGCGACATCGGCAGCAGCCGCGACAGGCTGCGTGAGCCCAACGGTTCGCCGGTATCGAGATAACCTTCGACGATGCGCCGGAAAATTTCCCGCGACCGTTCATCGAGAAGCGATGCCTGATCTTTTGAAAGCGGTGCAGAAAAGCCCATTCGTCCGTTCTTTGTCGTCCATATCCTGTCTGCCATCAATATAATGCGTCGCGCGGCCGCGGCAAAATGGAAATTGGCTTTGCAAAAGCCAGGACCTCGCCTTAGAAGGCAGGGACCAACATGGAGAGTGGATCATATGCGGCCTTCAGGCAGAAAAACCGACCAGATGCGCAAGGTTTCCTTCGAGCGCAATTTCTCGAAACATGCTGAAGGCTCCTGTCTCGTGAAATTCGGCGACACGCATGTGCTCGTCACCGCAAGCCTCGAAGAAAAGACGCCGCCGTGGCTGCGCAACAGCGGCAAGGGCTGGGTTACCGCAGAATATGGCATGCTGCCGCGCTCCACCCATGAACGCATGAAGCGCGAAGCTGCTTCCGGCAAGCAGGGCGGCCGTACGCAGGAAATCCAGCGCCTCATCGGCCGCTCGCTGCGCGCCGTCGTTGACCTTCAGGCGCTCGGCGAACGCCAGATCAGCATCGATTGCGACGTCATCCAGGCCGATGGCGGTACCCGCACCGCCTCCATTACCGGCGCGTGGATCGCGCTGCACGATTGCCTGAAGTGGATGGAAACCCGCAACATGATCAAGGTCGAGAAAGTCCTGAAGGATCATATCGCGGCGATCTCCTGCGGTATATTCGCCAACCAGCCGGTTATCGATCTCGACTATCTCGAAGATTCCTCCGCCGAGACCGATGCGAATTTCGTCATCACCGGCTCGGGCGGCATCGTCGAGGTTCAGGGTACTGCTGAAGGCGCGCCCTTCTCCGAAGAAGAATTCCTGACGCTGCTCGGCCTGGCCAAAGCCGGCTGCAGCGAATTGGTCGCCCTTCAGAAACAGGCCATCGCCTGAGCCGACAGGAAAGCGTGATGCGCAAGCTCGATACCAGAACCATCGTCGTCGCCAGCCACAACAAAGGCAAGATTGCCGAAATTGCCGATCTGATCGGCCCTTTCGGCTTTTCCGCCAAGTCGGCGGCTGAGCTCAACTTCGAAGAGCCGGACGAGACAGGTACGACCTTCGAAGAAAATGCCGCCATCAAGGCGCTTGCCTCTGCGAAGGCATCCGGTCTTCCGGCTTTGTCCGACGATTCCGGTCTGGTTATCGACGCGCTTGACGGTGCGCCCGGTGTCTACACCGCCAATTGGGCGGAGACGGCCGACGGCACACGCGACTTCGCCATGGCGATGCGGAAAGTTGAAGATGCGCTGGCCGAGCACGGCGCATCGAAACCGGAAGATCGCACGGCCCGCTTTGTCAGCGTGCTGTGCCTGGCCTGGCCCGACGGTCATGTCGAGTATTTCCGTGGCGAGGTGGAAGGCACTGTCGTCTGGCCACCGCGCGGAACGAGCGGATTTGGCTATGATCCGATCTTCAAACCCGAGGGTTACGACACCACATTCGGTGAGATGACCGCGGACGAAAAACACGGCTGGAAACATGGCGACAGCTTTGCGCTATCGCACCGTGCCCGTGCGTTTAAAAAATTCGTAGAAACCTGCCTGGAGGCATGAACCCGATGGTCGGGGAGCACCAACTTTCTGCCCCCGGCGCATTGCTTCTGCCGGATACGGGCGATCCCGGTTTCGGGATTTATCTGCATTGGCCCTTCTGCGCGGCCAAATGCCCCTATTGCGATTTCAACAGCCATGTCCGCCACCGGCCGGTAGATCAGGAGCGGTTTACGGCTGCCTTCCTGCGTGAAATGGAACATATGCGGTCGCTGAGCGGCCCGCGCGTCGTCACCAGCATCTTCATGGGCGGCGGCACGCCATCGCTGATGGACCCGCAGACAGTCGCAGCACTTCTTGATGGCGTCTCGCGCTTCTGGCATGTGCCGGATGGTATCGAGATCACCATGGAAGCCAATCCTTCGAGCGTCGAGGCAGAGCGGTTTCGCGGTTACCGGGCGGCGGGCGTCAACCGCGTCTCTCTCGGTGTGCAGGCGCTGAATGACCGCGACCTGAAATTCCTCGGACGGCTGCATGATGTCGCTGACGCCCTGAAAGCCATCAGGCTGGCGCGTGAGATTTTCCCGCGTATGTCCTTCGACCTCATCTATGCCCGCCCGAACCAGACGGTGGCCGAATGGGACGCCGAGCTGAAGGAAGCAGTCTCCTATGCCGTTGACCATCTGTCGCTCTATCAGCTGACGATAGAAGAAGGCACGCCCTTCTACGGCCTGCACAAGGCCGGCAAACTCATCGTGCCAGATGGCGAGCATTCGGCCGTGCTTTATGAAGCCACTCAGGAAATCACCGAGCGTTACGGCATGCCGGCCTACGAGGTTTCCAACCATGCCCGGCCCGGTGCTGAAAGTCGCCACAACCTCACCTACTGGCGTTATGGCGATTACGCGGGCATCGGTCCTGGCGCGCATGGGCGCCTGACGCGCGGCTCCTCCAAGCTCGCAACGGCGACCGAACGCCACCCTGAGACCTGGCTGGAAACCGTTGAGCGGGAAGGCCACGGCATGATCGATCAGGAACTGCTCGGCGTCGATGAACAGGCCGACGAATTGCTGCTGATGGGCCTTCGCCTGCGGGAAGGCATCGATCTCGCCCGCTGGAGCGATCTTTCCGGACGCGACCTCGACCCGGAAAAGGAAGAGTTTCTTCTCCAGCACGGCTTTGTGGAGCGGCTCGGAAACTCCCGGCTGCGCTGCACCCCATCGGGCATGCTCATTCTGGACGCCGTCGTCGCCGACCTCGCCTGCTGACACCCGCGCATCCGGCTTTAGTCATCAAACAAGAAGAGAATAAAAAGCGGCCCGGAGGCCGCTTTTTTCATGCGTTGTTTTCGTTGATCAGGCGCTTCAGCAGCTCGACCTCATGACCGAGCTTGGTATCGCCGGAGATCAGCTCCTCGATCTTGCGCACCGCATGCAGAACCGTGGTATGGTCACGTCCGCCAAAACGGCGGCCGATCTCCGGGAAAGACCGCGGCGTCAGCATCTTCGCCAGATACATGGCGATCTGGCGTGGCTTGACGATGACTCGGGTGCGGCGGTTGGACACCAGTTCCTGCCGCGACACGTTGTAATGCTTGGCGACGATCCGCTGAATATCCTCAATACGCACGCGCTTGGCCTCGCCCGTGCCGACGAGATGCGACAGTAGTTCATCGACCCGGTCGACCGACAGATTCGGTTCGAAAGAGCGCCGGAACATCAGCTGGTTGAACGCACCCTCAAGTTCGCGACCGCTCGCCGTAACGCTTTTGGCGACATGGGTCAGGATTTCGTCCGAAATATCAAAGGAAGGATCTTCCTGACGGGCCGAACCGAGGCGGCGGTTGAGCATTTCATAACGCATGTCGTAATCGGGCCCTTCGATCTCGATGGCCATGCCGCCCTGAAGGCGGGAGCGCACGCGCGGATCGAGCGATTCCAGTTCCCATGGAGCGCGGTCAGCCGCAACCACGACCTGCTTGGCGCTGTCGAGCAGCATGTTCAGCAGGTGGCAGAATTCGTGCTGGATCATCTTGCCCTGCAGAAACTGCATGTCATCGATGACGAGCAGATCGATATTGCGCAGCGTATCCTTCAGCGTCAGAGCGTCATTGTCACGGATCGCGGTTGCGAAACGCCACATGAAATATTCGGCCGTCAGATAAACCACGCGCGGATTGCGCGGGCTGTCGATGGCCGCATTCGCGATGGCCTGCAGAAGATGTGTCTTGCCGAGGCCCACACCCGCATGGATGAACAGCGGATTAAAACGCACGGCACCAGCGCCGGCTTCTGCGATCGTCTTTGCGGCTGCAAGCGCAACACGGTTGGAGGAACCTTCTACAAACGTCTCGAAGGTGAAACGGGTATCCAGCGGTGACCCGAACAGCGGACCGGAGCCGCCCTGACGCAGGGTTGCCTGCGCGGCCACGGGCTGCGCAGAAGGCGCCGCCGCGGGCTGCTGCGGGACAAAAGGCTTGTTGCGCTGAACCGCCCCGATTTCCTGAGCGGGCTGTGTCCGTTCCTCAGCCTGGGCCGGGCGCACCGGGCGGCTGGCCGAGCGGACCAGAATCTCCACCTTCAGCACATCCGGATCCTCGCTCTGCACGAGGCTGGTGATCAGGTCCATATAACGGTTATTGATCCAGGACTTCAGAAAGGTCGTCGGAACGGTAAAACGAACGACGCTTTTTGAAACGGAATGGAGTTTCAGCCGTGCAAACCAGCTCGCATAGACTTCCGGACCAACCTGTGCCTTGAGCCGCGCGCTAAAACGTTCAAACAGCGCATCATGCTTCATTGCCGATTTGTCCCCTGCCGCCTCTGAGCAAGCTGCATCACATGCCTTTGGTGCGCGGTCCCCATCAGCCACCGCACCCATCGCCAAATTCAATTGCATATTGCCGCCTTTCAAATTGCCAATCATAGCCTGACGATCAAAATAGATCGCCAGAGATCCCCCTCGTTTATTCCCGCCTCCAGCGTTCCCCTCGAAAGAACGTCAAAGACTATTCTCGTTTGCGAGCCGGTTTCCCATTTCTCTCTCCCTCATGGAGAGGCCTGCGACACGCTCAAAACGCTCCTTTCGCCACAACCTTAAGGCGCATTTTTGAGGACAAAAAGCTCCCGCCCGTTCCGAGACCGAAACGGTACAAAAAGCTCCATGACCTGAAAAAACGGACCTCGAAAGACCCGTCAGCAAGAAGGTGAATATCGTCGATACGAACATCGAGATAATCTGTGGACTGAGATCCGCACCCCTTGTTGGAATGCATTTAGGCAGGATCGTGGGGAGAGATCAATGGCGTTTTTTCTGCAAAAACGTAGATCGGCCATTGACTCGCAAAGGCCGTTTTGCATCACCGTCAAGGTTCAAAGCAGAATCGCTTATGAATCAATGAGATTCAATTTTGGCGTTTTTTGAGAGCCTGTTTTGGCAAAAAAATAAAAATCTTCTTGACTCAAAACTTGCCCCGACTTCCGTAGAGCAAGCTTCCCATTTTGGAGAAGACCTCCAGCAAGTAATTGTTTTTGCTTAGTTTTTCCTGTCGTTCAGTTGACACGCATTTGTCACGTTACGGGAGGAATGATTAACAGGCGGTTAGAATCAGAAAAAGCCCGGTCAAAGACCAGGCTTTTTGAATAATTATTTGTAATTAGCCGGATTAGGCGGAAAGAGCCTTCACGCGCTGTGCAAGACGCGACACCTTACGGGATGCCGTGTTGCCATGCAGAACGCCCTTCGTAGCGGCGCGCTGGATCTCGGGCTGAGCTGCCTTCAGAGCTTCGGTAGCGACAGCGAGATCACCGGTAGCGATTGCTTCCTCGACCTTGCGGATGAAGCCGCGAACGCGCGAACGGCGAGCCTTGTTGACTGCGGTACGGCGAGCGATCTTGCGGGTCGCCTTTTTCGCCGAAGTTGTATTGGCCATGTATGCCTCTCTTCGAATTCAAACCAAATTCCGCAACCAGAGGATCGGGTCTTTCGAAGACCTCACGTAACCCAAGAATGCGGGAGTAATTTCGGACAAGCCGGATGGCTTTCCTTAACCGTGGGCGGGCATATACCGCTAAAGCTTACGCCCGTCAACGCGCAAAACGCTTAAAAGCGCCGATATTCCGAATCCTTAGCGATTCCGGAAAGCAGGTTTGCGCTTTTCGACGAAGGCCGCCATGCCCTCCTTCTGATCTGCCGTGGCGAAAAGCGACTGAAAGGACCGTCTTTCATATCTCAGACCTTCCGAAAGCGGCACTTCGAAGGAACGATTGACACTTTCCTTGGCCATGAGCACGGAGGCACGCGACAGCGACGCGATGCGGGTGGCGGCCTCCACCGCCTCGTCCATCAGGTTCGCGGCCGGTACGATTCTCGATACGAGACCGGCGCGCTCGGCTTCCGCCGCATCCATCATGCGTCCAGTCAGAACGAGGTCCATCGCCTTTGCCTTACCCACCGCACGCGTCAGCCGCTGGGAGCCGCCCATGCCTGGAATGACACCCAGCGTGATCTCCGGCTGGCCGAACTTTGCCGTATCGGATGCTATGATGAAGTCGCACATCATGGCGAGTTCGCACCCGCCCCCGAGGGCAAAGCCGGAAACGGCGGCGATGACGGGTTTGCGGGTGGCCGCAACCTCGTCCCAGCCGCCAAGAAAATCGCCGACATAAGCATCGACGAAATCCAGCCCCTGCATTTCCTTGATATCGGCGCCAGCCGCAAATGCCTTCTCAGAGCCGGTGATAACGACCGCACCGATGGAATCGTCCACGGAAAATGAAGACAGGATGTGTCGCAGCTCTTTCAGAAGCACGGAATTGAGTGCGTTTAGCGCCTTTGGACGATTGAGCGTGATGACCCCTACCTCGTCGCGCTTTTCGACCAATATCGTTTCATAATCCACGGCAGTCTCCCCTTCTCCGTCGTTGGTTCATTTCTGGCAGGCGGCGCAATAAAAGGTGGAGCGGCCAGCCTGCACCACCCTTTCAACCGTACCCCTGCAGCCGGGGGTACGGCAAGGCTGCCCCTCCTGATCGTAGACCGAAAAGGAATGCTGGAAATAACCAAGCGTTCCGTCCGTCTGTATATGGTCGCGCAATGATGAGCCCCCGGCGGCGATGGCATCGGCGATGACGTCGCGGATTTTCTCTGTCAGATCGACGAGTTGTGCTTTGGGCTTGCCAGCTTTCGTCACCAGCGTTCCCGCCGCCCGCAGTGGCGACAGATGCGCACGCCAGAGCGCCTCGCAGACATAGATATTGCCGAGGCCGGCAATGACCTTCTGGTCCAGCAGCGTGCTTTTCAGCGGTTGGCTTTTACCGTCGAACCGGCTCGCGAGATAATCCGCGCTCAGCGTATTGCCTGTTGGCTCCGGGCCAAGTTCCGCTAAGGCGGGATAAAGATCGAGCTTGCTGCGCTCCACCAGATGCATGAAGCCGAAGCGACGCGGATCATTGTAGATAACGCAGATGCGCTCTTCGCCTTTATCCAGATGAAAGACGACGTGGTCGTGCTTGCCGTCCTTCGAGCGGGGATGGTGGAACACGCCGGGTATGCTGCCTTCTGCATCGGCTTCCGCTTCCACGCGGAAAGAGCCGGACATGCCGAGATGGGACACGATTGTCAGCCCGTCCTCCAGCTCGATCAGAAGATATTTTGCCCGCCTTCCGAGCGAGATGATTGTCTTCCCCTCGATAAGCCCCGCGAAATCCTCTGGAAACGGAAACCGCAGGTCGGGGCGGCCGAGATGGAGCTTGCGAACCCTTGCCCCTTCCATGGCGGGAGCAAGGCCGCGTCTGACGGTTTCGACTTCTGGCAATTCTGGCATCTGGCTTATCCGGCAGTTTTTCGTTAGGACCATGTGGTCTATAAAGTGCACGCGAAATGTCGCGCCCAGGCGATGCGGCAACAGATAGCGTCGCCATGGCGTTTCCGCTATGGTCCGCCACGCAATAAATATGGAGACAGACGATGACCGACGCCCGTACCACCGCCCAAGGCGGCATGGAAACGTCCTATGGCTTCCACAAGGTGGACGAAGGCCAGAAGCAGGGGATGGTCAACGAGGTCTTCCACAAGGTGGCCAAGCGCTACGATATCATGAATGACGTGATGTCGGCCGGCCTGCACCGGCTGTGGAAGGACGCCATGGTGTCCTCGCTTTCGCCGCGCAAGGATCCCTCCTACAGGGTTCTGGACGTGGCTGGTGGTACCGGGGATATTGCCTTCCGGATCATCGAAGCTTCCAACCGTCTGGCGCATGCCACCGTTCTCGATATCAACGGCTCAATGCTTGCCGTCGGCGAAGAGCGCGCGGCGAAAAAGAAGCTTTCGGACAATTTGACCTTCGTGGAGGCCAATGCCGAGGAACTACCTTTTGAGGCGAACAGCTTCGACGCCTATACGATTGCCTTTGGCATTCGCAATGTTCCGCGCATCGACGTTGCGCTGAAGGAAGCGCACCGTGTGCTGAAGCGCGGCGGGCGGCTTCTGGTGCTGGAGTTTTCCGAAGTTGAGATGCCGCTGCTTGATCGCGTCTACGACGCGTGGTCGTTCAATGCCATTCCGCAATTCGGCAAGATGATCACCGGCGACGCCGAACCCTATCAGTATCTGGTCGAATCGATCCGTAAATTCCCCAATCAGGAGAATTTTGCGACGATGATCCGCACCGCCGGCTTCTCCCGCGTGACCTATACCAATTACACCGGCGGCATCGCCGCCCTGCATTCCGGCTGGAAGCTCTAAGACCATGGCCGGCACAGGCAGGAGACAAGCATAAGCATGAGCACTTTGGGCGCATATTTCCGCCTCGCAAGGGTTGGCTGGGTTCTCGTGCGCGAAGGCGTCGTGCTGGCCCTGCCGTCCGATGACCTGCCCGCTCCCGCGCAGGTGTTAAAAGCCCTGCTGAAGCCATTCGCCCGTAGCAAGGCGAAAAGAGCGCAGCGTAGTGATCGGCTGGCGGTGGCCGTCGAGCGGCTTGGGCCGTCCTATGTGAAGATGGGTCAGTTTCTGGCCACCCGTCCGGATGTGGTGGGCGCGGAGTTCGCAGACGATCTCGCAAGCCTTCAGGACCGCATGGCCTTTTTCCCAGCAGCCGCCGCCAAAGCGAATATCGAGGGATCGCTCGGACGGCCGGTTTCGGAACTCTACAGGGAATTTGGCGACCCGATCGCCGCCGCCTCCATCGCCCAGGTCCATCCGGCGATTGTGGATACGCCAAAGGGGCCACGCAAGGTTGCCGTGAAGGTGATCCGTCCCGGCGTGCGACAACGCTTCCAGAACGATCTCGAGGCGATGTATCTGATCGCCGACCTGCAACAGCGCTTTGTCCGCTCGGCCCGTCGTCTGCGCCCGGTCGAAGTGACGCGCACGCTGGAGCAGACCACCAAGATCGAGATGGATCTGCGGCTTGAGGCCGCCGCCCTTTCCGAGCTTGCGGAAAACACCAGGCAAGATCCCGGTTTTCGTGTTCCCGAAGTCGACTGGGAACGCACCGGTCGTGACGTCGTCACCATGGAGTGGATCGACGGCGTCAAGATGTCGGACATTGAAGGCCTGAAGGCCGCCGGTCACGACCTGAACAAGCTCGCCGACACACTGATTCAGTCCTTCCTGCGGCACACCCTGCGCGACGGTTTTTTCCATGCCGACATGCATCCCGGCAATCTTTTCGTCGATCCGCAGGGCATGATAGTCGCGGTCGATATGGGCATCGCCGGACGGCTCGGGAAAAAGGAGCGGCGGTTTCTCGCCGAAATCCTCTACGGCTTCATCACGCGCGATTACATGCGGGTGGCGGAAGTACATTTCGAGGCCGGTTACGTGCCGGGCCATCACGACATAGCGAGTTTCGCGCAGGCGATCCGCGCCATCGGCGAGCCAATTCACGGCCAGCCGGCCGAGACGATCTCCATGGGCAAGCTCCTGACCCTTCTCTTTGAAGTCACCGAGCTTTTCGACATGGAAACCCGGCCGGAACTCGTGATGCTGCAAAAGACCATGGTGGTGGTTGAAGGCGTGTCGCGTATGCTCAATCCGCGCTTCAACATGTGGAAGGCGGCTGACCCTGTTGTCAGTGGCTGGATAAGGGACAATCTTGGCCCGAAACGTATCGTGACCGATCTGAAAGACGGCGTGAAGGCCGCCCTGAAGCTCGCCGAGGCAGCGCCGGAAATCGCCGCCAAGACGGAGAAGCTGCATTCCGAACTGATGTATATGAGCGAGCACGGCTTGCGTTTCGACGCCCAGACCGCAGAAGCCATCGGCAGGGCGGAAGCGCGCCATACCAGATGGGGGCGGATAGCGCTGTGGGTTATTGCGCTGACGCTTGTCTTTATTGCCATCAAGGTAAGCTGAACATCTCGGCACGTTTCCGTGCCATGTTTGTGTAACGTCTCGAGGTAATAAAGACCTGGCCTTTCCTCGGGTCAGGCAGTTGTGCGGGTAAGGGCTGCTTTGAAGCCGCGATAGTGCGCGGGTGTTAGAGACGGATGGTGCCGGACGGGATTTGATTGTGATGGCAAAAGCGCAGATACTGAAACAGACCCTCTCCTATTCCTCCTGGCCACTCGTCTTTGTTGGCGGCCTCGTGGGGTCTTATTTCGCCTTCACGAGCAGCCATCCGATCGCGGCGTTTCTCAGTGTTTATGCCTGCGCGGTTATCACTCTCTTTCTTCTCGAACGCTATATTCCCTATGAAGTCGAATGGCTCGAAGGGGATGGCGAGACAATGACGAGCATCGGCCACACGCTTTTGACCAAGGGGCTGGTGCAACTTGCCGCCGCAGCATCGGCCATCTTCCCGATGCTGGCCGCGAACGTGCTCCAGCCGCTTGCCGCAATGCGCTTTGACCTGTGGCCATCGCATCTGCCAATGGTGGTGCAGGTCTCGCTTGCGGTAACGATTGCCGAATTCGGTCTCTACTGGGCCCATCGCATCGCGCATGAAACCGTTTTTTTCTGGCGGTTCCATGCCCTGCATCACAGCGTCGTACGGCTATGGGTCGTCAATACCGGGCGGTTCCATGTGGCCGATTCCCTTTTCAAGATCGCGCTCAGCCAGATTCCGCTTTATTTCATGGGTGCGCCGCTGCAGGTGTTCTGGTGGCTGGGTGCTGTGACCGCATTCATCGGTATCTTGACCCATTGCAATGTCGACATGAAAACGGGTGTGCTCGACTATGTCTTCAGCACGCCGCGCCTACATCGTTGGCACCATTCAAAACAGCTTCCGGAAGGCAATACCAATTACGGCGAAAACCTCGTCATCTTCGATATTCTCTTTGGCTCCTACCATAACCCTGACCGACCCTCATCAACTGATATCGGCATCAAGGGTGAGATCGCCAAGGGGTTTTTGCCACAGCTCGTGCAGCCCTTCACCAAAGAAGGCGTCCGCCAGATCATCGGCAAGGACAAAAAGGTCAATTGAAGCGGAAATTACAGGGCGGGTGCGGGATCGATCACGATGCCCAGCTCGCCCCGCAGTTTTTTTGTCAGGCCGGCTGCCACAAGCTCATAGGAGCGGCGCACATAGTGCTCCACTTCTTCCCGTTCGAGCGGAGAATGATCGGCAATCGATATCCATTTGCGTTTGGCAAAATACGGCGCCTGGGCGATCCCTTCGAGCGCAGTGAGGATTTCAAAGCTCTCCTCCGAGCATTTCACCACCAGCCGCCAGTCTTCCCGTTCGCCCAGCACGGCAAAGACCTTGTCGCCCACCTTGGCAACATGCGAATCCCATTGATCGACGAAACGCACGCCCGGCCATTCGCCAAGCATCCTGTCGAATGTCTTGCGATCAAAGATGGTCATGTGAGTTTCTCCGCGACAAAGGCTGCCAGACGTTTTGCCACTTCGGCCTTATCGAGATCCGGCCATGCCTCAACACCCTCAGCCGAAATGATTTTCACGCTGTTGCGGTCTCCACCCATGATTCCGGTTTGCGCCGAGACGTCGTTGGCGACGATGTAATCCGCGCCCTTGCGTTCCAGCTTGGCGCGACCGTTTTTTTCCACGTCCTGCGTTTCGGCAGCGAAGCCCACCACAAGCTTTGGACGGTATTCATGGTGGCCGACGGTTTTGAGAATATCGGGATTTTCTGTCAGCTGGAGCGCCGGCGGCGCATCACCCGGCTGTTTCTTGATCTTTTGTTCTGATGAACCCGCCACCCGCCAGTCGGCGACGGCGGCAACCATGACGGCGATATCCGACGGCAGCCTTGAGATCACCGCGTCCCGCATTTCTTCGGCGCGCTCGACATGGATTACCGTCACACCGGCGGGATCAGCAATGGTCACCGGCCCGGAAACCAGCGTTACGTCTGCACCGAGTTCCGCGAGAGCCGCTGCAATCGCATGGCCCTGCTTGCCCGATGAACGGTTGGCGATGTAGCGCACGGGATCGATCGGCTCATGCGTAGGGCCGGAGGTCACGATCGCCGTCTTGCCCTTCAGGGGCTTCGTCCCCCCATCCAGCAGCGCTTCAACGGCTTGGACGATCTGTAAAGGCTCCGCCATTCGGCCGAGACCAGCCTCCCCCTTCTCAGCCATCTCGCCGGCCATTGGTCCGACGAAAAACACACCGTCTTTCTTCAGCGTATCGACATTGCGCATTGTTGGCTTTGCCGACCACATTTTTGGGTTCATCGCCGGCGCAACCAGCACCTTGCGGTCGGTCGCAAGAAGGACCGCCGAAGCTAGATCATCGGCCAAACCATGTGCCATCTTCGCCATGAGATCGGCGGTGGCGGGCGCCACGAGCACGAGATCGCAATCGCGCGCCAGCCTGATATGGCCAACATCCTGCTCGTCCTGCCGTGAAAAAAGCTCCGTGAAAACATGGGTGGCAGACAATGCACCAACGGCGAGCGGGGTGATAAATTCCTGCGCGCCTTTCGTCATGACAGGCGTAATCTTTGCGCCGCGCTCTTTCAGACGGCGGATGAGGTCGAGGCTCTTATAGGCCGCGATGCCGCCTGATATGATGAGGAGAATATGTTTGTCTGAAAGCGCCATGATGCCGGACCAGTTTCCCGTTTCAGCGGGAAACTAGAGCATTTTCGGTGAAAACGTAATCACCTTCAATGCTCTAGCCCTTTGTTTTTCGCATTTCTGGACGGAAAACCGCTTGCGCATTTTTCCTGAAAATGCTCGGCCCTTGGCATACAAAGTGCAACCCGGCCGATATCACGCCGCCTTGGCGACGTGATATTCCTTGATCGCAACCATCTTGATAGCGGGGAAACGCTCGGATTCATAACGCAGCGAAAAGGCATCCTGCGCCAGAAATACCGGATCGCCATCCAGGTCGCGGGCGATATCGCCACGCTTGACGTTGAGGAACTTGTCCATTTCTGCCGGCTGATCGGACGAAATCCAGCGGCAGACCGAGAAGCGCGACATTTCGAAGGAAACCGGCAGGCCATATTCGCCCATCAGCCGTTCCTTCAACACGTCAAGCTGCAGCGCACCGACGACGCCGACGATGGCTGGCGAGCCGTCTTCCGGCGAAAAGAGCTGCACGACGCCCTCTTCCGCCATTTGCTGGAGGGCTTCCTTCAGCTTCTTCGCCTTCATCGCATCTTCCAGACGCACACGGCGCAGGATTTCCGGCGAGAAGTTCGGCACACCCTGGAACACGAGGTTTTCACCCTCGGTCAGCGTATCGCCGATGCGGAGCGTGCCGTGGTTCGGAATGCCGACCACATCACCTGCAAAGGCTGTGTCGGCCAGCTGGCGTTGCGAGGCGAAGAAGAATTGCGGCGCGGTGAGTCCCATCTGCTTGCCGGTGCGTGACAGGCGCGCCTTCATGCCGCGCTCCAGCTTGCCGGAGCAGATGCGGGCAAAGGCGATACGGTCGCGGTGGTTCGGGTCCATATTGGCCTGAATCTTGAAGACGAAGGCAGTCATTTTGTCTTCGGCCGCATGCACGGTGCGGGTATCCGCCACCTGATCGCGCGGCGGCGGTGCGAAATCGCCGAGCGCATTGATAAGGTCACGCACACCGAAATTGCGCAGCGCCGAACCGAAGAAGACCGGCGTCATATGGCCTTCGAGGAAAGCCTGCCGATCGAAGGGACGGCAGGCTTCCATCGCCAGTTCCGTTTCTTCGATGAAAGCATCGCGCTCATTTTCCGGCAGTCGATCCGCCACCGCCTGCGGGCCGTTAACCTTCATGGCCTCCACCTGCGTGTCGACGCCGCGGAACGTGCTGTCGGCAAGATGATAGGCGCCGCAGAAGGTTTTGGCGCGGCCCACCGGCCAGGTGATCGGCGCCGTATCGAGCGCGAGCTTCTCCTCCACCTCGTCCAGTATCTCAAACGGGTCGCGGCTTTCGCGGTCCATCTTGTTGATGAAGGTGATGATCGGAATATCGCGCATGCGGCAGACTTCGAACAGCTTCAGCGTGCGCGGCTCGATACCCTTGGCGGCGTCGATGACCATGATCGCCGCATCCACGGCCGTCAGCGTACGATAGGTATCGTCGGCGAAATCTTCGTGGCCGGGCGTATCGAGGATATTGAAGACGCGGTCGTTATATTCGAAAGTCATGACCGACGTGACGACAGAAATGCCGCGCTCGCGCTCGATCTTCATCCAGTCCGAACGGGTCTGGATGCGGTCCTTTTTCGCCTTCACCTCACCGGCAAGCTGAATCGCTCCGCCGAACAGCAGCAGCTTTTCGGTGAGCGTGGTTTTACCCGCGTCCGGGTGCGCGATAATAGCAAAGGTGCGGCGGCGGGAGACCGCCTCGGCAAGTGTTTCGGCCATCTGACAAATCCTGTGGAATTGCGGGGTATCTAGCGTTTCAGGCCCGGTTTTGCAATTGACCTTGCCGCGATCTCGGCAAACTAATGCCGCATGACCGTTCAAAACAACAATCTGCCTCCTCTTCGTCTCGCCCGCCTCGCCCACGGCGCGGGCCTTGAACTCCCCTCTTACGAGACCGGCGGCGCCGCCGGCATGGACCTGCGTGCAGCTGTGTCCGTGGGTGAGCCGTTGACCCTGAAACCCGGTGAACGGGCGCTGGTGCCGACCGGTTTCGTGTTCGAAGTTCCCGCCGGTTATGAGGCGCAAATCCGCCCCCGCTCCGGCCTTGCCATCAAGAACGGCATCACCTGCCTCAATTCCCCGGGCACGGTGGACAGCGATTATCGCGGTGAGGTGAAAGTCATCCTCGCCAATCTCGGCCAGGACGATTTCGTCGTCGAGCGCGGCATGCGCATTGCGCAGATGGTCATCGCGCCCGTGACGCAGGTGACTGTTGTCGAAGTGATGGAAACTTCGCAGACGGCGCGTGGCGTCGGCGGTTTCGGCTCTACCGGCGTTTAGCGACACCCCTGGTGCAGAGGAGCGGACTGATTGTCTTTGCCCGGCATTTTCGCTATGGATCTGGCGGATTTTCAGGGAACACGATCATGACGCTGACCACCCTATTCGCTTATGCCACCGCCCTCTTCATCGCTGCCGCCATTCCCGGCCCCGGCATGACGGCAATCGTGGCGCGGGCGCTGGGTTCGGGCTTTCGGGAAACCTTTTTCATGGGTCTCGGGCTGGTGCTTGGCGACATGATCTATCTGACCGCTGTGATCCTGGGGCTGGCCTTCGTCGCGCAGACCTTTCAGGAGGCCTTCATGGTCCTGAAATTTGCAGGTGCGGCCTATCTTCTCTATATCGCCTGGAAGCTCTGGACCGCCGGTCTCTTGCCGCAGGACCTGAAGGCGAAGAAGAGCACCAGCATGTCCATGTCCTTCCTGTCCGGCCTGCTGATCACCCTCGGCAATCCAAAAACCATGCTTTTTTATGTGGCGCTGGTGCCGACGCTGATCGACATCCGCATGATCGGCCCTTCGGAATATGCAACGCTTCTTGCCATCACCTTTGTCGTGCTGATGGCGGTTCTCCTGCCTTACATCCTGCTTGCGGCCAAAGCGCGCAACCTCCTGAAAAGACCGAGCGCCCTGACAATTCTCAACCGCACCGCGGCGGGTATTCTGGCCGGAACCGCGACGATGATCGCCATCCGCAGCACGTAAAACAAATTCGTGCATTTCCGCGATCTGGCGTGAAATTATTCCCGCAATTCACGGATATTAGGACGAACGTTCGCTAGCTTGCGGAGGTTATTGCTCCTATTCTGCCGCTCAAATCTTGCGGTCTTTACACAGGAGAGCATCATGCCGGAAGCCAGAAAGCCCGGACGCGGACGCGTCTATTCCTCGATTACGGAAACAATCGGCGATACACCGATCGTGCGGCTCGACAAGCTGGCGAAGGAAAAAGGCGTGAAGGCCAACCTTCTTGCCAAGCTCGAATTTTTCAATCCCATCGCTTCGGTGAAGGACCGCATCGGCGTCGCCATGATTGAAGCTCTGGAAGCCCAGGGCAAGATTACGCCCGGAAAGACGACGCTGGTGGAACCGACCTCCGGTAATACGGGGATTGCGCTCGCCTTCGCTGCCGCCGCGAAAGGCTACAAGCTGATCCTGACCATGCCTGAAACCATGTCGGTCGAGCGTCGGAAAATGCTGGCTCTCCTGGGCGCGGAACTGGTGCTGACCGAAGGCCCGAAGGGCATGAAGGGCGCCATCGCCAAAGCGCAGGAACTGGCAGAAACCCTGCCTGACGCCATCATTCCGCAGCAGTTTGAAAACCCCGCCAATCCGGAGATCCACCGCAAGACGACGGCTGAAGAAATCTGGAACGACACCGAAGGCACGGTTGATATTCTGGTCTCGGGTATCGGCACCGGCGGCACGATCACAGGCACGGGTCAGGTTCTGAAATCCCGCAAGCCCGAGGTGAAGGTGATTGCGGTGGAGCCCGCCGACAGCCCCGTTCTTTCCGGTGGCAACCCCGGCCCCCACAAAATTCAGGGCATCGGCGCCGGTTTTGCCCCCACCATTCTCGACACCGGCATTTATGACGAGATCGTCACCGTCACCAATGATGAGGCTTTCGAAACCGCACGTCTGGCGGCGAGGCTGGAAGGCGTGCCCGTTGGCATCTCCTCGGGTGCGGCGCTGGCGGCGGCAATCAAGGTCGGTGCGCGTGAGGAAAATGCCGGCAAGAACATTGTCATCATCATTCCCTCCTTCGCGGAACGTTATCTTTCGACAGCACTTTTCGAAGGGCTTGGGCTCTAGCCCCTTCTCGGCACCCAGTTGCGGAAGAGCGAATATTTGACGTGCCGCCGGTTTGCCGGCGGCACTTCTGTTTCAAGGCCCCCTCATTCGGCCCATCACCTACCGAGCTGTCCAAACAGCATTTTTACCCGTCATTCCCGGAACCACCTGATTGACCGGCAGGCATAAGCGTCCTTCCCAGACAAAGTGCCCGTAGCTGGTTTTACGCCGCGGCGGTTAGCCTTTCGCCGGCGATACGATAGGACACTGCTTCGGCAATATGGATACGCCCAACCGTTTGCCTGCCATCCAGATCCGCCAGGGTGCGGGCCACCTTGAGAATGCGATGGTAACCGCGCGCGGAAAACTTCATGCGCTCCGCCGCATCACGCAGCAATTGCAGGCCGGACTGGTCCGGTTCGGCGTATTTTTCGATCATTGCTGTCGTGCAGCGGGCGTTGGTGCGGATGGCAGGGAAGCCCGCTGCCGCATAACGTTCCTGCTGGGCAAGGCGCGCTTCGGCGACGCGCGCCCCAACCACGGCGCTCGGTTCGGCCGTCACGGGCCGAATGAGATCGGCGGCGGAAACGGCGGGAACGTCGATACGAATGTCGATGCGATCGAGCAGCGGGCCGGAAATGCGAGCCTGATAGTCTGCCACACAACGTGGGCCTCTGGCACAGGTAAAACCCGGCTCTCCCGCCATACCGCAACGGCAGGGATTCATTGCCGCGACAAGCTGGATTTGCGCGGGATAGCTGACACGGTGATTGGCACGCGCAATAATGCATTCGCCGGTTTCGAGCGGCTGACGCAGGGCATCCAGCACCTGCGGCGAAAATTCCGGGAACTCATCCAGAAAAAGAACGCCATGGTGAGCAAGCGAAGCCTCGCCCGGTTTGGCCCGCAGCCCGCCGCCGATCAGGGCCGCCATGGTGGCGGAATGATGCGGCGTGCGGAAGGGCCTGCGATCCGAAAGCTTGCCACCCGACAATTGGCCGGCAATGGAATGGACCATGGACACTTCCAGCAGTTCTGCCGCCTCCAGCGGCGGCAGGATCGAAGGCAAGCGGGCGGCGAGCATGGATTTTCCCGAGCCGGGCGGGCCGACCATCAGCAGATTATGGCCGCCGGCGGCTGCCACCTCCAGCGCCCGCCGGGCGCTCTCCTGCCCCTTTATGTCAGCTAAATCAGGCAGATTGACCGGATTGGCGCGAATGGCGGGCGTCGGGCGCGAGAGAATCTGTGTGCCACGAAAGTGATTAGCGAGCGCAATCAGGCTGCGCGGGGCGAGAATATCGATCCCGGCTCCGGCCCATGCCGCCTCCGGGCCGCTGTCAGCCGGGCAAATCAGTCCCTTTCCAAGCGCATTGGCCCCGATCGCTGCCGGAAGCGCGCCCGCAACCAAGCCGATAGTACCATCGAGATTGAGTTCGCCAAGGACCACGTAACGCCCCAGCGCGTCGGCCGGTATGGCTCCCAGGGCGGCCATGAGGCCAAGGGCAATGGGAAGATCGAAATGCGATCCTTCCTTTGGCAGATCGGCAGGGGCAAGATTGACCGTGACCTTCTTTGCCGGCAGCGCCAAGCCTGAGGCATGTAATGCCGCCTGCACGCGCTCCCGGCTTTCGGCGACGGCTTTATCCGGCAGACCGACAATCTGGATGCCGACCCTTCCCGGTGCCACCATGACCTGCACCTCAACAGGCACACCCTCTATGCCCTGAAATGCCACCGTATTGACCCGTGCCACCATGGCCTGCCCCCGCAAACCGCCGCGCTTTCAGAGCCTTATGCCCCATCCACGACCATTGCCAAGCAACGTGCCACAGCTCAAAGAATAAAACAAGAACATCCAGCGAACAATTTATCGCATCCGCTGTATTTTAGTTGTATCGAGTTGTATAGCCGGAACAAACCGAGAGCGATTTATGTCTCGTCAAAAATCCTGAGCTTCGCGCTTTTTCTCGATGGCGTCCCACAGCAGGCTCGCCACATCGGCGCCGCCGAATTTCCGCACCTCTCGAATGCCGGTCGGCGAGGTGACGTTGATTTCGGTGAGGTAATCGCCAATGACATCAATTCCAACGAACAGGAAACCACGCTCGCGCAGGGCGGGGCCGATACGGCGGCAGATTTCCTTTTCGCGCGCGGTCAGTTCCGTAGGCTCAGGCCGGCCGCCAGCGTGCATGTTGGAACGGGCGTCGTTTTCCGCTGGAACGCGGTTGATCGCACCCACCGGCTCTCCATCCACCAGCAGGATGCGTTTATCGCCCTTGCGGACATCGGGCAGATATTCCTGAGCAATGTAAGGTTCGCGGAACATCTGACCGAACATTTCCAGCAGCGAGGAGAAATTGCGGTCGTCCCGCGCTGAATGAAAGACGCCCGCACCGCCATTGCCATAAAGCGGCTTGAGAATGATATCGCCCATTTCGTTGCGGAAGCGCGCGATTTCCGCGACATCCTTCGTGATCAGCGTCTTCGGCATGAGATCCGCGAATTCGGTGACGAAGATCTTCTCCGGCGAATTGCGCACCCAGGCGGGATCATTGACCACCAGGGTCCTCGGATGAATGCGCTCCAGCAGATGGGTGGAGGTGATATAGGCCATGTCGAACGGTGGATCCTGACGCAGATGGATGACATCCATCGTGGAAAGATCAACGCGCTCCGGTTCGGAAAGCGAGAAATGGTCACCCTTGATGTCGCGCAGCTCCATCTGCTCGACGGTCGCGTAAATCTTGCCATCGCGCATGGAAAGGCGGTCGGGCGTGTAATGGAACAGCCGATATCCACGCGCCTGCGCTTCAAGGCTCATGGCGAAGGTGGAATCACCGCCGATGTTGATGCCGGAGACATGATCCATCTGGATCGCGACGTTCTTGATCTTCGCCATGCGCATGTTCCTCTCGCAGCATACGGACGCCTGCGATCCGCCATGCCGTGTCTCATCTTTCAAGCGTTCCGGCAGGACCGGAAGAGACCCGGAAATGCTTCAGAAAACTTGAAAGATGTAGGGCAGCGACCATTCAAACGCAACTGCTGCGAGCCGTGGTTTCTGTGAGTTTTATTGAACCTTCATAATTCCCACGGCGAAGGCACACCCGCGCCCGCCAACGGCATGGGCGACGGCTCAGGCTGCCAGCTTGTAGGAGCGACCGGCGAACAGCTTGTTCTTGACGCGATAGGCAAATGCCAGCGCCGTGGGGAACGGACGACGCATGAAGGCAACCTTGCGCACATAATGATCAACACGCCAGGTGGCCCATGTTCCGGCCCTGAAATAAGCGACGTCACCGACCCGCAGGATGCTGACCGAGCCGTCCTCGGCCGTCACATGCACCTCGCCTTCCAGAATATAGACGGTCTCATCCCAACCGAAGAACCAGCGGAATTCGCCTGCAGTGCAATCCCACATGGCGGTGCTTGAGGCACGGTCGCCGCTTCGGGAATGATCCGCAGCACGTGCCTGCGGGTTGCCGGCAATGATCCATTCAGGATTGATGGGCGCCGGCTGAAGCCGCAGATCGGTGCAGGATGCGCTGACCACGGCATCGTCTTTTTTCCGACGCAGATAGGCCGGCAATATCGGCACCGTACGGATAGCCATGGTTGCGGCCGCCGCGAACATCATTTTGAACGACATATGAGAAAACCCCCGTGAAATATTGGAGGCCTTCTATCATCGGGATCGTAACAAACCAGTTTTGACAATCGGCGCAATTTTAGCCATCGCGCCGATTTCAGGTGACGCAATCAGGCCGTCGCCAGTTGAGCATCCTGCGCCACCGTCTGTTCCGCTCCGCTGGCGATACGCTTGCCAGTTTCGCTGGCGAAGAAGTGCAGTTTTTCCGGAGCAATCGTCACCGAAAGCGCGGACGGAACCTCGACGTCAGGCGGAAAGGCCACGGTCAGGCTCTGATCGCCGATCATGCCGTGTATAAGGCGTTGCGAACCCAGCTCCTCAATATAATCCACGCGAAGTGCGAAACCCTGGGCGTCAGCAGCAGCGAGACGAAAATCTTCCGCCCGCATTCCAACAGTCACCGGGCCGGACGTGGGGGCAAAGCCATTGAGCGCAAACAGCGACGGCCCGATGGCAAGGCTATCGCCGTGCAATTCGGCGCTGAGAAGATTCATGGCCGGAGAGCCGATGAAACTTGCGACGAAGGTTGAGGCAGGCGTGTGATAGACATCCAGCGGCGCACCGATCTGCTCGATACGGCCGCCATTCAGCACGACGAGACGGTCGGCCAGCGTCATGGCTTCCAACTGGTCATGGGTAACGTAGATCGATGTCGTGCCTAGACGTTTTTGCAGCCGCTTGATTTCGCCGCGCATGGAAACACGCAGCTTGGCATCGAGATTGGACAGGGGTTCGTCGAACAGAAAGGCAGCAGGCTTGCGAACGATCGCGCGCCCCATGGCGACGCGCTGCCGCTGACCACCGGAAAGGGCGCGTGGCTTGCGGTCCAGATAGGGTTCGAGTTGCAGCATACGCGCCGCTTCAGCCACACGGGCGTCAATTTCCGCCTTGGGTGTCCTGCGGTTCTTCAGCCCGTACTCCAGGTTCTCGCGTACCGACATATGCGGGTAAAGCGCGTAGTTCTGGAAGACCATGGCGATATCGCGGTCGGCCGGATCGGTCTGGTTGACCACCCGGTCGCCGATCTTCACCGTGCCTTCTGAAATATCCTCAAGCCCGGCGACCATACGCAAAAGCGTGGACTTGCCGCAGCCGGAGGGACCGACGAGAACGATGAACTCGCCGTCCTTGATGTCGATATCGACGTGATGCACGGCGCGCACGCCGCCATGATAATCCTTGCAGACCTGACTGATTTCTATCGCGGCCATTTCGGTCTCCTTATTTATCGCTTTCGGTCAGGCCCTTGATGAACCAGCGCTGGAAAATCACGACGATCAGTACGGGTGGCAGCATGGCCAGCACGGCGAGCGCGAAAGCTTCGTTGTAATCGGGGATTTGCGAACCGACCCAGACCTGCAGGATCGACTTGATGCCACGCATCAGGGTGAAGAAACCCTCATCCGTCGTCATCAGCATGGGCCAGAGATACTGATTCCAGCCATAGACGAACATGATGATGAAGATCGCCGCCATCATGGTGCGCGACAGCGGAATGAGAACGTCGACGAAAAATTTCACTGGCCCCGCACCATCGATACGGGCAGCCTCCAGCAGCTCTTCAGGCACGGATTTGAAGAACTGCCGGAAATAGAAGGTGCCCGTCGCCGAAGCGAGAAGCGGCACGATCAGACCGGTATAGGAGTTCAACAGTCCGAGTTTGCTCATTACCTCGTAGGACGGCATGATGCGCACTTCGAGCGGCAGAAGCAGCGTGGTGAAAATGATCCAGAAGGCGAGCGTCGCAAAACGGAAGCGGAAATAGACGATCGCATAGGCCGCCGTCATCGACAGGACAATTTTGCCGACGGCAAAGCCGATGCCGAGGATCAGCGAATTCAACACCATGTTCAGGCCTGTAACCTGTCCGGTGAAACCACCCTTCTGGGTAAGGACCTTCTCATAGGTTTCGATGAAATTGTCGCCGGGAATGATCGCAAGGCCGCTGCGGTGAATTTCAGCCGCCGTGTGGGTGGACGTCATGAAGGCCACGACAACAGGCAGGATTAGAAACAATGCGCCAATGATCAGCACCAGATGATCGAGGGGTTTGGTCTTGTACATCGTCTTTTCCCTCAATTGTAATGGATGCGCTTCTCGATGAAGCGGAACTGGATGATGGTGAGGACGAAAACGACCAGCATGAGGATGACGGACTGGGCCGAGGAACCGCCGATGTCATTGCCGCGGAAACCGTCGAGGAACACCTTGTAGACCAGCGTGATCGGGTTGTTCGCGGCCTTATCCTTCACCATCACGTCGATGACACCGAACGTATCGAACAACGAATAGGTGATGTTGATGATGAGCAGGAAGAAGGCCGTGGGCGCCAGGAGCGGCATGATGACGGTCCAGAACCGGCGGAAGCCCGAACGGCAATCGATGGAGGCGGCTTCCCGCACGGAGACCGGAACGCCCTGGAGACCGGAGAGGAAGAAGATGAAGTTGTAAGGAATCTGCTTCCAGACCGCGACAACGATCATGGCAAAGGCCGTATCGAAATAATTGAGGCCGACCTTCATGTCCCAACCGAGAAACGCGGCCATCTTCACGAAGGGGCCGATATGCTGGTCGAAAAACATCATGCCGATAAGGCCGGCGACCGGCGGCGCAATGGCGTAAACGGAAATCAGCAGCGTCTTGTATGTCGAACTGCCGCGAATGACCGCATCCGCCTTGACGGCGAGCAGCAGGCCGAGCGCCAGCGAAAAGAAGGTGACGAGCACGGTGAAGACTACCGTGAATTTCGCGATGCTGAGATATTCGGGGCTGAAGATCGCATCCGAATAATTGGCGAGTCCAACGAAGGAAGCGCCGAACCCGAACGGGTCTTCGATATAGAAAGAAGAATGGATGGCCTGAACGGATGGCCAATAGAAGAAAATGAAAATCACCGCAAGCTGCGGTGCCAGAAACAGATAGGGCACAAAGGACGAAGAGAACTGCACGCGCTTCATGCCGGCTTCTGCGGGCTTGGCGGGTTTTCCAGCCTTTGCGGACCGACCGGACAAAAACCGGCGCGGTTGAGACGATGTATAGGCCACGCTTGCGCCTCCTTATCCAGAAGTGAGCCTCCCTTCCGTCAGAAAGGAGGCTCGACAAGATCAACGGTTTCGAAGAGATCGATCAGCCGGCCGTCTTGGCGAAGCGGGCCAGAAGGTCGTTGCCTTCCTTCTCGATGATTTCGAAAGCAGCCTTCGGCGTGACTTCGCCGGAGAAGATGCGGTTATATTCGCGTTCCATCACGGCGCGGATCTGCGGGTAGAAGCCGAGGCGATAACCCTTGGACCAGTCGCCACCCTGCAGTGATAGCTGCTGGATGCCGACTTCGGCGACCGGCTTTTCCTTGTAGTAGCCTTCAGCCTTGGCCTTTTCATAAGCGGCCTTGGTGATGGCGACGTAACCGGTTGCCTTGTGATAGAAGACCTGGATTTCCGGCGAGGTCAGGAACTGGAAAAAGTCGGCCACACATTTGTTTTCGGCTTCGGACTTGCCCGACATTGCAAAGAGGGCAGCGCCGCCGATGAAGGAGTTGGTACCCGCGCCCTTGATGGAGCCCCAGTAAGGGAGGAAAGTTGCCGAGAATGGCATTGTGGCCGTCTTCTGAAGGCCGCCGAAGGAACCCGACGAACCGATCCAGAGTGCTACCTTACCTTCTTCGAAGGGCTTCTGGTTGTCGTTCCAGCCGGCGCCATAATAGGCAAACAGGCCCTTGTCCTTCCAGTCCTTCAGCTTCTCGAACATCATGACGAGGTTCGGGTCGGTGACCTTGAGCTTGGTGTCGGTGACGCTGTCGTAACCATTGTTGTTCGTGGCGAACTGGATGTTGTTACGCGAGAAGAAGTTCTCCGTGAACTGCCAGGTCAGCTGCGACTGGACGAGCGGAATATAGCCGGCTTCCTTCAGCTTCGGGGCGACCTTTTCAAAGTCTTCCCAGGTCTTGGGAGCTTCGACGCCGGCCTTCTTCAGGGCCTCGTCGTTGATGTACATGATGGGAGCGGAGGAATTGAACGGCATGCCGACGAACTTGCCGTCAGCGGCAGCGTAGAAGTAGCGCACGCCGTTGATAAAGGCGTCGCGATCGAACTTGTAACCGGCCTTGGTGATCAGGTCTTCGGCAGGAATGACCGCGCCCTTGGCGTTGATGATGGTGGCAGCACCTGCATCGAAAACCTGAAGAATGTTCGGCTGTTCGCCCGAACGGAAAGCTGCGATGCCGCTGGCGAGAGCTTCTTCATAGGAGCCCTTGGAAACCGGCGTCAGCGCGCATTCTTTCTGGGCTTCGTTGAATTTCTGGGCGACTTCGTTGATGACTTCGCCGTTACGGCCGCCCATGCCATGCCACCAGGTGATGTTGGTCGCAGCCATGGAAGAGGTCGCGGAGATGCTGACAGCCACAGCGGCCATGGAAATCTTCTTGAACATATCAAATCCTCTCCACCATTTATTGGGGTGAGGATGCGAATAGAGAGGTTCAATGACGCCTCTTTGACAGTTCCATGTCAGATTTATTACAGCGGCGGATGAAAATCTCAGTCGGATATGCGTTTCAGGGGCCGCGCCGGGTTCCCGACCACCGTCACGCCAGCAGCGACGTCGCGTGTGACGACCGAACCGGCACCGACAATCGCACCGTCACCCACTGTCACGCCCGCAAGCAGAATCGCTCCGCCGCCGATCCAAACGTCGCGACCGATTGCCACGGGTTTTGCGATTTCAATGCCTTGGGCACGCGGCACCGGGTCGAGATGGTGTTCCGCACAGTAAATCTGCACCGCAGGCCCCAGCATCGCGCCGTCGCCTATCGTTACCTTAGCGGAATCGAGAATGGTGCAGCCCGCGTTGAGATATACATTCTTTCCCAGCGCGATATTAAAGCCGTAAGCGCAATGAAACGGCGCTTCGAGAAACGCGCCTTCCCCGACAGAATTAAACAGCGCGCGCAGCAGCGGTGCAATTGCCCCGCGCTCATCCGGCGGCATCGTATTGTGCTGGTGGACGGCCCCTCGTGCGCGCCGGCGCAATATATCCAGCTCGCCATCCATGCAGCTGTACCATTCGCCCGCGGCCATTTTTTCACGCTCGGTGGACATCGTCTCCCCTTCAAAAGGCATCGATAAAATGCTGCGGCAGACCTCGCGGCAGAATGGCGACGATATCGAAGCGCAGTGAAAGCCGCCCGGCATCGCCGTGGCGGGCCAGCCACAGGTCCGCAGCCGCCCGGATGCGTTGCTGCGAATGAAAGCCGACGGCATCGATCGCGCTGATGCCGGACGGCCGGGCCTTGACCTCCACAAACGCGACGACGTCCGCCTTGCGGGCGACAAGGTCAATCTCCCCCAGCCGGGTGCGATAACGAATGGCGAGAATGCGATATCCCTTCAGCAGCAGAAAAAGTGCCGCCCAATATTCCGCAGCATGACCACGCCGCTCGGCTTTTCGCCTTTTATCGTTTCGCCAGTTAGCGGCCATCCGCTTCCTTCATGTCCAGCAGCCTTTGATAAAGCTCCTTGCGCGGCAGGCCCGTCAGCTTCGCGGCTTCGCCTGCAGCCCTTGCGGCGGGCATGGTGGCGACCAGATCCTTCAGCAGCTTCTCGACATCCTCGATATCGGGAATCTCGTCATAGGAAGGCGGCTCCACCAGAAGCACGATCTCGCCCTTCACTACACGGTCACCGTCATAGTAATCCGCAAGCTCACCGAGCGTGCCGCGGCGGAATTCCTCGAACGTCTTGGTCAGCTCGCGGCAGACCACGGCACGGCGCTCACGGCCAAGCACTTCCGATGCGACCTTGATGGAAGCGCTGATGCGGTGCGGTGATTCAAAAAAATGAGGGTCGCGGGGATTTTCGCCAGTTCGGCAAAACGGTCGCGCTTGCCGCGGTCCTTTACCGGCAGGAAACCCGCAAATAGGAAGGCGTCACTTGGCATGCCCGAACCGACCAGCGCGGCTAACGGCGCCGAGGCGCCCGGCACCGGCACGACGCGATGCCCGGCCTCGAGTGCAAGCTGGCCAAGCCGGTAACCGGGATCGGAAACAAGCGGCGTTCCCGCATCCGACACCAGCGCCACGGATTTTCCTGCTTCCAGCGCCGCGATGAGCTTTGGCCCCACTTCGTTCGAATTGTGCTCGTGATACGCAAACGGACGGGTACGGATACCGTAACGCTCGAGCAGGATGCGCGTGACGCGGGTATCCTCGCAGGCGAGAACATCAGCAGAAGCCAGCGTCTCCAGCGCGCGAATGGTGATGTCGCCCAGATTGCCGATGGGGGTAGCGACGAGATAAAGCGCGCACTCCAGCGGACGCGCGGGAATTGTGGCCGCCCCGATCCTGAATTCCTTCACCGCCTGCCTGGCGTCAATCTTCGATGTTTCTTCCGTCACACGGCTTCCAATCATTCTTGCCGATCATTTCCGGCCGGTCGCTCCAGTTATTCCTCTTTATGGGCAATTGAAAACCGGCGAACAAGGGCAACGGACGGCGCCAGCCTGTGGATCATGCTGTATAGCAGCAAAATGACCCGCGGCAGACGAACTCGGCTCTTGCATTCTCCGCAATAACTCTGCCATTTTGCCCGTCCACATTATCCGGCATTTGCCGGTGAAGACTCTTCTTGCCGATCCGGCGGTGGCCGGTTCGCAACGGTTGAAAGCGGTAGTGTCCATGCGTATTACTCTTGAGCGGTCGAACCTTCTGAAATCGCTGAACCACGTCCACCGGGTCGTCGAGCGTCGCAACACGATCCCGATCCTGTCGAACGTTCTGCTGCGCGCTTCCGGCGCCAATCTTGACATGAAGGCGACCGACCTCGATCTCGAAATAACCGAAGCGACCCCGGCCATGGTGGAGCAGGCGGGCGCCACCACCGTGCCGGCACACCTGCTTTATGAAATCGTGCGCAAGCTGCCGGATGGTTCCGAGGTGCTTTTGGCGACCAATCCGGACGGTTCCTCCATGACCGTCGCCTCTGGCCGCTCGAAGTTCTCGCTGCAATGCCTGCCCGAGGCGGATTTCCCTGACCTGACCGCCGGCACCTTCAGCCACACCTTCAAGCTGAAGGCGACCGATCTGAAGATGTTGATCGACCGCACGCAATTCGCGATTTCGACGGAAGAGACACGTTATTACCTGAACGGCATTTTCTTCCACACCATCGAAAGCAATGGCGAGCTGAAGCTGCGCGCTGTCGCAACCGATGGTCACCGTCTGGCACGCGCCGATGTGGATGCGCCGTCCGGTTCCGAAGGCATGCCTGGCATCATCATTCCGCGCAAGACTGTCGGTGAATTGCAGAAGCTGATGGACAACCCCGAGCTTGAAGTCACCGTCGAAGTCTCGGATGCGAAAATCCGCCTGACCATCGGCTCGGTCGTTCTGACCTCGAAGCTGATCGATGGGACTTTCCCGGATTACCAGCGCGTGATCCCCACCGGCAACGACAAGGAAATGCGGGTCGACTGCCAGTCTTTCGCCCAGGCTGTCGATCGCGTTTCGACCATTTCGTCCGAACGTGGCCGCGCCGTGAAACTTGCCCTCACCAATGGACAGCTCACTCTTACCGTCAACAATCCCGATTCGGGCAGCGCGACGGAAGAAGTTGCCGTCGGCTATGACAATGATTCGATGGAAATCGGCTTCAACGCGAAATATCTGCTCGACATCACCTCACAGCTTTCCGGTGACGACGCGATTTTCCTTCTGGCAGATGCAGGGTCGCCGACGCTGGTTCGTGACACCGCCGGCGACGACGCCCTGTATGTTTTGATGCCGATGCGCGTGTGAGTACGCTGATTTCTTTCCATTTTAGCCAAAACGCCGGTGGATCGCTCCGCCGGCGTTTTTTGATTCGATTATCGCCACCTTGGAGCCGGAGGCGAATTTTCCCAGTTACGACATTTTGCCTTGTTTTTGCGCCAAATGGGATCAACATTGCGTAACAGTTTTTTGACAATGACCAAATGTATCTGAGGGGAATTATGGCACTTAACCTGAAGCAACGCCTTGAACAGAAATTCGAGGAAGAAATCCGCTTTTTCAAAGGCATGGTCAGCCAGCCGAAAAAAGTCGGCGCCATCGTACCGACATCAGCTATCACAGCGAAGAAGATGGCGAGTGTCATCAATCCCCATTCCGGCCTGCCGGTTCTTGAACTCGGCCCAGGCACGGGTGTCATCACCAAGGCCATCCTGGCGCGCGGCATCAAGCCGGAGAATTTGACCGCCATCGAATATTCGACCGATTTCTATAATCAGCTGCTCAAAAGCTACCCCGGCGTCAACTTCGTCAATGGGGATGCCTTCGATCTCGATGCGACGCTCGGCGAACACGGGCATCAGATGTTCGACAGTGTCATTTCAGCCGTGCCCATGCTGAATTTTCCGATGGCCGCCCGCATCAAGCTTCTCGACGAATTGCTGAAGCGCGTGCCGCATGGCCGCCCCGTGGTGCAGATATCCTATGGCCCGATCTCGCCGATCGTCGCACAGCCGCATCTTTACCACATTCGTCATTTCGATTTCATCGTGCGCAATATTCCGCCGGCGCAACTGTGGACCTATACTCGGGCCTGACGTCCGGCAGATCGAGAAAATCCGTCATTTGCCGGTCGTAGCGCATGGTCAGGGTGTCGATGCCCTTTCCATGGCCTTTTGGGGACCGATTGCCGTGCATGCTCTCTACATTACCCACCCCCAGGTCAGAATAGATCTGGCTGTTCCCGTTCCTCAATGGGGGCTTTCGGAAAGAGGTGCCGAGCGGGCGCGAGAGGCAGGCCGCCTGCCTTGGGCGCTGGCATTGCGCCATATCGTTTGCAGCGCCGAGACGAAGGCGATTGAAACCGCCCGTATCCTTGCCGAGACATCCGGAGCGGAGATAGAAATCGTCGAGGAGATGCATGAAAACGACCGGTCCTCCACCGGTTTCCTGACGCCACCGGAATTTGAGAAGGCGGCGGACTGGTTCTTCGCTCACCCGCAGGAAAGTTTTCGCGGCTGGGAGCGGGCAATTGATGCGCAGGCGCGGATTGTCAATGCCGTCAGAGCTATTCTTGACCGGCACGATACACAGCGGCCTATCGCCTTTGTCGGCCATGGCGGTGTGGGCACACTTCTGAAATGCCATATAGAAGGCCGCCGCATCAGCCGCAGCGAGGACCAACCACCCGGCGGCGGCAATCTCTTTCGCTTCTCCATCGCCGACTTTTCACTTGCAGCCGCCTCCCCCGCATGCGACTGGACGGCAATGGAAACATGGCAGGGATAAGACAATGACCGCGCGCGAAAAACTCATCGTCGGGCTCGATGTTCCGACTGTGCAACAGGCCGAAGACATCGTTTCAAAAATCGGCGACGAGGTTCTTTTCTACAAGATCGGTTATCAGCTCGTCTTCGCCGGCGGTCTGGAATTCGCGCGCGACCTTGTCCAAAGCGGCAAGAAGGTCTTCCTCGACATGAAGCTGCTCGATATCGACAACACCGTCGCCTCCGGTGTCGAAAACATCGCCCGGATGGGCATGTCGATGCTGACGCTGCATGCCTATCCCAAAGCCATGCGTGCTGCCGTCAAGGCAGCGGAAGGTTCCGGCCTCTGCCTGCTCGGTGTCACGGTGCTGACGTCGATGGATGACAGCGATCTGGCCGAAGCCGGTTACGCCGCGGATGCCCGTTCGCTGGTGCTGCGCCGCGCGGAACAGGCGCGCGAGGCGGGCATGGGCGGCATCGTCTGCTCGGCGGAGGAATCGACCGCCGTCCGCGAAATCCTCGGCCCCGATCTTGCCGTCGTGACCCCCGGCATTCGCCCCGCGGGCGCCGATCTCGGCGATCAGAAACGGGTGATGACGCCTTACGACGCCATCAAGGCTGGTTCGAGCCACCTGGTCGTCGCCCGACCGATCGTCAGGGCGGAAGATCCCAAAGCGGCGGCCCGCGCCATTCTCGATGACATGCTGCGCGCCAGCTTTCCAGCCAATCAATAATGACGACAGGAGGAGATGAAATGGCAAAGGGATATTGGATCGCCCGCGTCGATGTTCGCGACAGCGAGCGTTACAAGGACTACGTCTCAACGGCAAAACCCGCCTTCGAGCGGTTCGGTGCGAATTTCCTCGCTCGTGGCGGTGCTTTGACCGAGCTTGAGGGCAAGGCACGGGCGCGCAACGTCGTCATCGAGTTTCCTTCGGTGCAACACGCCATCGATTGCTATAATTCCCCCGAATACCAGGCAGCCGCCAAAATCCGCCAGGAAGTCGCAGATGCGGAAATGGTGATCGTCGAGGGAATTTGACCGTCGTCAACCCTATGTCCCAAACCCGCCTCTTCCCGGCGAGAACATCTCTTCCCGTGCGCGCGGCTTTGGGCTAAGAGACTGAAAAACGCTTTATCGACAGCTTCTGAGGAGCCTCCCATGACCTTGGCCAACCTTCCACCCCTCGTCACCGTATTTGGCGGTTCGGGTTTCGTCGGGCGGCATGTGGTGAGACTGCTCGCCAAGCGCGGTTATCGCATTCGTGTCGCCGTGCGCCGACCCGATCTCGCCGGCTTTTTGCAGCCGCTTGGCAATGTCGGCCAGATTTCCTTTGCGCAGGCCAACCTGCGTTACCGCGATTCCATCATCAAAGCCGTGGAAGATGCGGATCATGTGGTCAATTGCGTCGGCATCCTGACCGAAAGTGGCCGCAACACCTTTGACGCCGTGCAGGAATTCGGCGCGAAAGCCATCGCCGAGGCCGCCCGCGATGCCGGCGCCACGCTGACGCATATTTCCGCCATCGGCGCGGAAGCCGGTTCATCCACGGGTTACGGCCGCACCAAGGGCCGCGCCGAAGCTGCTATCCATTCCGTTCTGCCCGCCGCCGTTATCCTGCGTCCTTCGATCATCTTCGGACCGGAAGATGATTTCTTCAACAAGTTCGCGAAGATGGCCCGCGGCATGCCCTTCCTGCCGTTGATCGGTGGCGGAAAAACCAGGTTCCAGCCGGTTTATGTCGAGGATGTCGCGGAGGCCGTCGCCCGTAGCGTTGACGGCAAGCTGAAACCCGGCGCCATCTATGAGCTCGGCGGCCAGGATGTGATGACGTTCCGCGACTGTCTTGAGGCCGTTCTTGCCGCCACCTATCGCGAACGTCCGTTCGTCAATCTGCCTTTCGGCGTTGCCTCGATGATCGGCAAGGTTGCTTCGATGGTGCCGCTGATCACGCCACCGCTGACATCCGATCAGGTGACCATGCTGAAAAAGGACAACGTCGTTTCCGCCGAGGCGGAAAAGAACGGCCTGACGCTGGAAGGCATCGGCATTACGCCCGTTCGTGTTGCGTCTGTTCTGCCGTCCTACATGGTGCAATATCGCCCGCACGGCCAGTTCTCGAACGCGGGCAAGGCGGCCTGAGATCTGCCGCCATGCGGCACCTACTTGAAAGGCGGGACTTGTTCCCGCTTTTTTTGTGCATTCTTCATCGCAACCAAACCGCTTTCGGTGCATTTCTCCTTCGATAACGGGAAGGAGACGACATCAATATCGGAGCGGGCGAGCCGCTGGAAAAGGTTAACGGCGGAAAGGTCTCCGCAGGCAAGCGTGGCACAAGCGCAACTGTGGAAAAGACTTCGCATTAACCCGGTATTCAACAAGCTGCTTTATTGATATTCGCCACATTCCAAACATATCCCGAACCCTCAATTCACACACGGCGGCACGATCCGCGCGAACGAACGTCTGAAAGGCAATCATAAAATGGGCAGATCTATCGCACTCTTTTTTGCGTGTGCGGCTTTGGTGGTTCTGGCGGGTTCATTCATGGCACCGGGCACGGTTGCAGCGGGCAAGAGCGGTTGTGCTCCGGCTTATGGCGTGGACCCCTGCGCGACGGCTTCGATCAGCACCAACTGACCAGCCTTTAGAAGTTTTGAAAAAAAGCGCCGCCGGTTTTCCGGGGCGCTTTTTCTTTTTCAGTCCATATAAATTAAAGCCTCAGCCTAGGACCAGAAGCGCGATAAGTCCCAGAGACCCGATGGCGATGCGCCACCAGGCGAAGGGCGCGAAGCCCCGTCGCGAGACGAAATCCAGGAGCGAGCGAACGACAAATAGACCCGAGACGAAAGCGGCGATGAAGCCGACGGCGATCAGAGCGCCGTCATCGAAACTCAGGGCATCGCGGTTCTTGTAAAGATCGAGCGTAAACGCGCCGAGCATGGTCGGCATCGCCAGGAAGAACGAAAATTCGGCGGCGGAGCGCTTATCCGTGCCCATCAGCAACGAGCCGACGATCGTGGCACCGGAACGCGATGTGCCGGGAATCATCGCGAGGCACTGGAAGAGGCCGATCTTGAATGCAAGCGATGGCGGGTAATCCATGATGTCGGTATATTTCGGATTCAGCGGCATGCGGTCGACGGCAAGCAAAATGACCCCGCCGATGATCAGCACCACGCAGATGAGCATGGGCGTTTCAAACAGCACGGTCTTGATGAAGTCATGCGCCAAGGCGCCGATGATGGCCGCCGGCAGGAAGGCGAGAGCGACGGCCAGCACGAAGCGGCGCGCTTTCGCGCTTGTCGGCAGAGCGAGCGCTATCGATACAAGCTTTTGGGAATAAACAAGAAGTATCGCAAGGATCGCACCGAGCTGGATGAGAACCGCAAAGGTGTTGCCGGGTGATTTGAAGCCGAGGAAGTGCCCGGCCAGTAGCACATGCGCCGTTGAGGAAACGGGAATGAACTCCGTAAGACCCTCGATGATACCCAGCAGAAGCGCGCTGATGATCGATTGGTCACCCATGGGGAATCCTTCTTTTCAGGGGGAAGTGGCAATGGAAGGCAATTGCGTTAAACTTGTTTTAAAGTAGCCAAGCTCTTATAGCGTCTTGATGAAGCGAAACTGAAAAAGTTTTCCGGCAGATGCCGATCATGACAACCAATCGTAAAAATTGAGTACCGATGCCAACTCTCTATCACTCTCCGATGTCGACCGCATCCCGGTTCGTTCGTCTGATCCTTGCGGAATACGGGTTCCAGACCGATCTCGTGGAGGAGCAACCGTGGGAAAGACGGCGGGAGTTTCTGGCGCTCAATCCGGCCGGCACCCTGCCGGTCTATCTCGACGACAATATGCGCTCCCTCAGCGGGCCTTACGTTCTTGCGGAATTTCTCGATGAAACCCATGGGGTTTTGAAGCGTGACAGGCGTCTTCTGGCGGAAGACCCGTTTCAGCGGGCGGAAATTCGCCGCCTGACGGAATGGTTTCTGCAGAAGATGGAAAATGACGTGACCCGGCCGCTGGTGCGGGAGCGTGTTTACAAATTGCAGATGACGACCGCGCAAGGCGGCGGCCCGCCGGATTCCAAATTGCTGCGCACAGCCCGCAACAATATCCGCCAGCACATAAAGTATCTGGAATGGCTGGCCGGTTCGCGCACATGGCTGGCGGGTGATCGGCTGAGCTATGCCGATCTTGCTGCTGCTGCCGCGGTTTCGGTTCTGGATTATCTCGGCGAGATCAACTGGCTCGAGGCGCCCATCGCCAAGGAATGGTACCAGCGGGTGAAATCCCGTCCGTCCTTCCGGCCGTTCCTGAGCGAGCGTATTCCACGCCTCGCCCCCTCCTCCCATTATGCCGATCTGGACTTTTAAGTTCAGCCTTTCGGTTGTTTGCTGCGGCCCGGGACTGCGCCTATATATGACGCGCAACAACCCGCAGGAGAGACTACCATCGACGTTGCCGACGAGAAGCAGCGGATACGCGCGCGCAAACTGACGGATTTCATTCGTCACGAAGCCCTTTCGCTTGGCTTCGATCTATGTCGCGTCACAGCGCCGGACAGCATTCCGCTCGCACCGGAACGGCTGAGAGAATTTCTCGGCAAAGGTTATCACGGCACGATGGCGTGGATGGAAGAAACCGAGGCCCGGCGGGCGGAGCCGAAAACGCTGTGGAGCGATGTACGCTCCATCGTCATGTTCGGCCTCAATTATGGTCCCGACGAAGACCCGCGCAATCTGCTCTCGAAACCGGACAAGGCAGCCATTTCGGTCTATGCCCGCAATCGCGATTACCACGACGTCATCAAGGGGCGGCTGAAGGAAATCGCCACGCGCTTCGCCGCACGCGCCGGCGAGGATGTGAAGGTCTTCGTCGACACCGCCCCGGTGATGGAAAAACCGCTCGCCGCCGCCGCCGGTCTTGGCTGGCAGGGCAAACACACGAACCTCGTCAGCCGCAGCCATGGTTCCTGGCTGTTCCTCGGCAGCATGTTCACCACCGCTGATCTCTGTCTCGATGAGGCCGAGAAGGATCATTGCGGCTCCTGCCGGGCCTGTCTTAATGCCTGTCCAACGGCGGCCTTTCCCGCCCCCTATCAACTCGACGCCCGTCGCTGCATCTCCTATCTCACCATCGAGCACAAGGGGCCAATTCCGCATGAGTTTCGGCCGATGATGGGCAATCGCATCTACGGCTGTGACGATTGCCTCGCCGCCTGCCCATGGAACAAGTTCGCGGCCAGCGCCTCGGAAATGAAATTGCAGGCGCGCGAGGATCTGAAAGAACCGTCCATCGATTTCCTCCTGACATTGGATGATGCTGCCTTCCGCAGCTTTTTCAGTGGCTCTCCCGTCAAACGCATCGGCCGTAGCCGATTTATCCGCAATGTGCTGATTGCGGCCGGCAACTCCGGAAACCGGCAGTTCGTGGAACGATGCAAGGCTCTTGCCGAAATGGACCCTTCGCCGGAGGTACGCGGCATGGCCGCGTGGGCTTTATCGCGGCTTATGGACAGGCAGGAATTCCGTACATACTCTGCCACGCGCGCACCGGAGACTGATCCGGAGGCGGAAATGGAATGGCAATTGGCAGAGGCGTGAACCATGCATGTGATGATTTTTGGCGCGGGTTATTCGGGGAAAGCCATTGCCAACGCGCTGAAATCCCAAGCAGCAGGGATCTCCGGCACCACGCGCAGTCAGGACAAATTCTCTGGCCTCGCCAGCGCACAGATGACGCCCTTGCTCTTTGACGGCGTCCAGCTCAATGATGAGCTCGTCGCTGCAATGGACAATGTCACGCATCTCATACAATCCGTCGCGCCGGGCAAGGATGGCGATCCTCTCCTTCCGCTTCTGGGCGGCGACTTGAAAAAGCTCCTGCCCAATCTGGCATGGATCGCTTACCTTTCCACCGTGGGTGTTTATGGCGACCACGGCGGCGCTTGGGTGGACGAGACAACACCCTGCCGCCCCGTTTCCCCACGTTCTGTGGAGCGGGTAGCGGCTGAGGCCGCATGGACTGAAGCGGCCCGCGACGCCGACGCGCCGCTTTCCATCCTGCGTCTATCCGGAATTTATGGCCCGGGGCGCAATGCCTTCATGAATTTCGAGAAGGGAACGGCGCGGCGGCTGGTGAAGAAGGACCAGGTATTCAATCGCATCCGCGTGGAGGATATCGGCGCGGCGGTTGCCTTCCTGGCACAGAAACACGAAGGCGGCATCTTCAACGTGACCGATGATGAACCCTGCCCCCCGCAGGATGTGGTAAGCTTCGCGGCAGCGCTGATGGGAGTGGAACCACCACCCGAACAGGCCTTTGAAACTGCCGATCTAACACCGATGGCGCGCTCTTTTTATGGCGAGAACAAGCGCGTTTCCAACGCCAGAATTCGCGATCTGGGCTTCGATTTTCGCTTCCCGGAGTACAGGGCCTCGCTTCGACAATTATGGGAAAACGGCCTCTGGCGAGGCTGAAAAATGCCATCTCCAAAAAGCGATGAAAAATCCTTCCAATCCCGCTTTTGCGGATGGTTTTCGTCTTATTTCAGCCAATTAGGATTTTATTAACCAAGCCGAAATGACTAAAATCGTAGTCATTAGAAAAATATTTCACTCACATTTCGTGAAGTGGATTCACGAAGCCGTGACTTGCAACAGCATTCCCATTGAGCATTGATTCTGCGTTATTTTTTCCGCTTCTTCAAACGGGCGCGGCAATGGCAGCTTCCCGTCGATGATCACGAATGTTACAGTCTGTAACAGTTCGTGATTTGAGATCAGCTTTTTTTCGCCATTTTTCCCTCGCCCTACAATCTCGCATCAAAAGGCGTTCAGGCCAGTTCATGGCCGTTTAGCAAGGGCACAATCAATCGGCGCGGGGCCGATTTTCAGGGAAGCACTGTTTTGAATATCCGTCGTATAACTTTCACCGCTGCAACTATCGCCGCCTGTTCCATCATCGCGCCTCTTCAGGCGAATGCGGCAAATGGTTGTGGAGGCGCATCGTGGTATGCGTTGACCTCCAAGACTGCTTCTGGCGAGCGTATGAACGCCGCCAACCTGACCGCCGCTCACCGCTCCCTGCGGTTCGGCACCAAGGTCAAGGTTACCAACGCGCGCAACGGCAAGGCCGTTGTCGTTCGCATCAATGACCGCGGGCCATTTATCAAGGGTCGCGTTCTCGATCTTTCCAAGGCTGCGGCCAAAAACATCGGCATGATCAACTCCGGCACTGCCAAGGTCTGCTACGAGGTCGTCAAAGCCGATTGAGCCTTGCCCTCGCCGCCATTCGCGTCTACCAACCGGACTTGTCAGGAAAACGAGGTAGACAATGCGATTAGGCGGGCGTTTGGCCGGAGCAATCGAAGTATTGGCGGATATTGAGGGACGCAGGCGTCCCGTCGCCGATGCTCTGAAGGACTGGGGCCTTGCCCATCGTTTCGCCGGGTCGGGCGACAGGGCCGCGATCGGCAACATTGTCTATGATGCGTTGCGCATGAAACTGTCGCACGCCTGGCTGATGGATGACGACAGCGCCACCTCACTCGGCTACGCTGTTCTGTTGCGTCAATGGGGCAAGAGCTTCACGGAACTGGCAGCGGAATTCGATGGTGACAAATTCGCGCCTGCCGCACCGGACGCTGAAAGACAGCAGGCATTTCTCTCCCGTTCCCTTGCCGAGGCGCCGGCCCATGTTCAGGGCGACATTCCCGATTGGGTGCAATCTTCCTTCGAGACCGCATTCGGGGAGCGCTGGCTGACTGAGGCTCAGGCGCTCAATGAGCGCCCTACTCTCGATCTGCGTGCCAACACCTTGAAGGCGACCCGTGAAAAGGTTTTGAAGGTTCTTGAGGAAAGCGGCGCGGAGGCCACGCACATCGCCCGTCAGGGTGTTCGCATTCCCGCAGGCGAAGGCCCATCCCGCCTGCCGAACGTCACCGCCGAACTCTCCTTTCAGAAGGGCTGGTTCGAAGTGCAGGACGAGGGGTCGCAGATCGTCGCCGATCTCGCCGGCGCGCATGAGGGTGATCAGATCCTCGATTATTGCGCAGGCGGCGGCGGCAAGACGCTGGCCATGGCTGCCAGCATGAACAACAAGGGTCAGGTCCACGCCTTCGACGCCGACCGCAAGCGCCTTGCGCCGATCATCGAACGGCTGAAGCGGGCCGGCACGCGTAATGTGCAGGTTCATGACCGCGCATCGGGCCTCACGCCGTTTCAGGAAAAATTCGACCGCGTTCTCGTCGATGCCCCCTGCACCGGAACCGGAACATGGCGGCGGCGCCCCGATACCAAATGGCGGCTGACCGCGCGCAATCTGGAAGAGCGCGTGCAACAGCAGAGCGAGGCACTTTCGCAGGCCAAGGGATTCGTTCGCCCGGGCGGAGAGCTGCTCTATGTAACCTGTTCGGTGCTTCCCGAAGAAAACGAACAGCAGGTCCGTCGCTTCTGTGAGCAAAATCCAGATTTTGCCATTGGTTCGGCGTTGGAGCGGTGGCAAACGACTTTCGGCAGCAGTGCCAACAAACCGCATTCTTCCGACGGCAAGACAGTGACGCTCACGCCTGCAACCACAGATACGGACGGTTTCTTCTTCTGCCTGATGAAACGCAGAGCATAAAAGCATTTTGCATCCAGGGATTTTACCTGGGAAATACAGCACAGGCTTGTTTCAAAGCATTCTAAACTAGAATGTTTGACACAAGTTTGTGATTGGGTCAGAACTCGCTTGCCGCAGCGTGAAGTTATTTCATGCCTGCTCAAGGAGAGGGATCATGATCCGCAAAACCATTCTCAGCGCTTCTTTCGCGCTTCTTGCCGCATCGGCGGCTTTCACCGCGGTTCCTGCAAAGGCTGCCACCGACGCGGCCGCTGTTGTCAAGCACTATGCCGATGTCGCGCATGCGAAATACGAGGATTCGCTGATCACAGCGAAGGCGCTGGATAAGGCCATCGACGCATTGATCGCCACACCGAGCGAAGAAACGTTAAAGGCCGCGCGGGAAGCCTGGATCAAGGCACGTGTTCCCTATCAACAGTCGGAAGTCTATCGTTTCGGCAACCCGATCGTTGACGATTGGGAAGGCAAGGTGAACGCCTGGCCGCTGGACGAAGGCCTGATCGACTACGTCGACGGTGCCTATGGCACGGAAAGCGACGAAAACGAGCTTTATGTTGCGAATATCATCGCCAACCCGAAGATCAAGATCAGTGGTGAAGAGGTCGACGCCTCCAAGATCACCCCGGAACTCATCGAAAGCCTGCACGAGGCGGGCGATGTCGAAGCCAATGTGACGACCGGTTACCACGCCATCGAATTCCTGCTCTGGGGCCAGGATCTGAACGGCACCGGGCCGGGCGCAGGCAACCGCCCTTACACCGATTATGACAAGGCGAAATGCACGAACGGCAATTGCGATCGCCGTGCCGATTATCTGAAATCCGCCTCCACCCTGCTGATCAAGGATCTGCAGGAGATGGTCGACGCCTGGGCGCCGGAAGGCGAAGCAACCAAAACGCTGGAAGGCGATCCGAAGGCAGGCCTCACCGCCATTCTCACCGGCATGGGCTCGCTCTCCTATGGTGAATTGGCCGGCGAACGCATGAAACTTGGCCTTTTGCTGCACGATCCGGAAGAGGAGCATGATTGCTTCTCCGACAATACCTATAATTCGCATCTCAACGACGCGATCGGCATCGCCTCGGCCTATACCGGCGACTATACCCGTGTGGACGGAACGAAGATGACTGGCGCGTCGCTCTCGGAACTGGTCGGCTCCAAAGACAAGGCGTTGAACGACGAGATGCTGGCGAAGCTGGACAAGACGCTCAATGCCATGCACGCGATGGAAAAGCGCGCTCAGACGGTCGAGGCCTACGATCAGATGATCGGCGAGGGCAACAAGGAAGGCAACGCCGTGGTTCAGGCCGCCATCGATGGCCTCCTCGACCAGACGAAGTCGGTCGAACGCGTCATTGCTGCACTCGATCTCGGCAAGATTGACCTCGAAGGATCCGACAGCCTCGATAATCCGAACGCCGTTTTCAAATAAACGGCAAAAACTGGCCGCAGGGAGACTGCGGCCTGTTGCTCCCCGTACGCGTTTGACTTTCATGGAAATGTCTCTGTCGCCGATCCGTAGGCCGTTCTTATTCGCCGGGGCAGCCTGTCTTTTGGCGACGGCGACGCTTGCCGCATCCTTGCGTGACGATCTGACGGAAAATGACAGAAACCGCGTTCTTGCCGTAACCGCTCCGGCGATCGATTTTACCGGCCCGGAGCCTTTCGAGGCCATGTCTGGCGGGGCGTCGACCAATACCAACAGAACTGACAGCAACGCGTTTTCCCATCCGTCAGCCACCATGCCCCCGAAGCGGAGGCTGGACTTTAAGCTCGGCAACGCGCTGTTTCAGAAATTGTGGGTCTCTTCTCCTTCTTCCACGCAGGCTTCAGACGGTTTGGGGCCGCTCTTCAACGCCCGATCCTGCCAGACGTGCCATGTGAAGGATGGCAGGGGCCGTCCGCCTCTTGCCGGCGAAGACGCCGTCTCCCTGTTTCTACGGCTGGCAAGGCCTGCTCGAGACGAGGCGGAACGGACGGCGATCGCGCGCCATGAAGTGTTGAACTTTCCTGACGACACTTATGGACGGCAGCTTCAGAATCTTGCCATTCCCGGCCTTGAGGCCGAGGGCAAGGCTGTCATCACCTATACGGAGAAGCGGGTGTCCCTGGCGGATGGCGAGATGGTGACGTTGCGCCAGCCTGATTATGCCGTGGCAGAGTTGAAATATGGCCCGCTCGGCGCCGATACTTCGCTGTCAGCACGCATTGCCATGCCGACCCTTGGGCTCGGCTTGATAGAAGCTATCAGCGACACCGATATTCTGGCCAACGCCGATCCGGACGACAAGAACGGGGACGGCATTCAAGGGCGTCCCGCTTGGGTCAAGGATCATCGCACCGGCGAAACGAAAATCGGGAGGTTTGGTTGGAAAGCTCAGAACGCGAGCGTACGCGACCAGAGCGCAAGCGCTTTCTCCCACGATATCGGCATCTCCACACCGGATGCGCCGAATGCCTATGGCGACTGTACCGACAGGCAGAAAAAATGTCTCGCCATGCCAACGGGCGTGCAACCGCGGCTCGGGCCGGTGGAGGCGCCGGATCAGGTTCTCGATCTCGTGACCTTCTACACTGAAAACCTCGCCGTGCCGCAACGGCGTGATGTCGGTGAGCCGATGGTGCTGCGGGGCAAGCAACTCTTTTACGCATCGGGCTGCACGGCCTGCCACACCCCAAAATTCGTCACCCGACGCGATGCCGCCGATCCGATGCATGCGTTTCAGCTTATCTGGCCCTATTCCGATTTTCTGCTGCATGACATGGGAGAGGAGCTTGCCGATGGCCAACAGGTGGGCGAAGCAAGCGGACGACACTGGCGGACCCAGCCTCTCTGGGGCATAGGTCTGACAGAACGCGTGAATGGCAATGGTTTTTACCTACATGACGGGCGCGCACGCAGCGTGACGGAAGCGATATTATGGCATGGCGGCGAAGGGCAGAAAGCGCGCGACGCCTTTGCCGTCTTGAAAAAATCCGACCGGCAGGCTTTGCTGGCCTTTCTGGAGTCTCTTTAATGAACAAAGCCATGCGAAAAATCTCCGGCCTCATATCCGTACTGATGCTTTTGACCACACAGCCGGCCATGGCCCAGGATGTGGAACTGATGCCGCCGCCACCGCTCGACCCCGCACAGGTACGCGGCGTCATGGAAAAGGCAGTGAACGGTTTCATCCGACCCGGCTACGACCACTTCCGACGCTCCGCAGAGACGCTGGAGGACAGCATGAAGGCTTTCTGCGCGGCGCCTTCTGCTACGACGGAGAAGACGGCGAAGGACGCCTTTGCCGATGCGGTCTCAAGCTGGTCGACCATAGAGATCGTGCGTGTCGGCCCTGTCATCGAACAGAACCGTTTCGAGCGCGTCCTTTATTATCCCGACAAGAAGGGGCTCGGGCTGAAACAGGTTCAGCGTTACCTTTCCGACAAGGATGAAAGCGTTACCACCGCCGAAGGCCTGAGTGGCAAGAGCGTTGCCGCACAGGGGCTGGGCGCCCTGGAATTCATTCTCTACGGCACCGGCGCGAACGAACTTCTTGATAAGAAGGGCGATTTCCGCTGCCGTTTCGGAGCCGCCATTGCCGGCAATATCGCCGATGTCGCGGCAGAGCTTTCCGATAGCTGGAACGCGGCCGATGGCGCACAGAAAAACTGGACGCAGCCGGGGCCTGATAACCCCGTCTTCCGCGACGAACGAGAGGCGCTGGTTGCCCTGCTCGGCATTCTGGTGCACGGCGCCGAGGCGATCCGCGACCAGCGGATCGAGACCTTTTACAAGGGGCCGGACAAGGCGACGTTTCCCCGCACCGCCATTTATTGGCGGTCTGGCCTGACATGGAGAAGCATCTCCACAAACATCAAGGCCATTCAGACACTGCTGCATACCGCCGATATGGCCGAACTCGTCCCCCCCGACCAACGCTCCATCGTAAATTCCATCGACTTCATTGCCAAATCGATGATCCGCGTGGCCGGGACAATCGATGCAGATGTGCAAAAGGCGCTGGATCAGGACGATCAGCGAGCGAAGGTGGATTATCTTCTGCTGAACGGCAAAGACCTTATCTACCGGTTAAACGATCAATATGGCGGCGCGATTGGCCTCAGTTCCGGCTTTTCTTTCGCCGATGGGGATTGAGCCGATGATCTCCGGCACCAGGCGGACACTGATAGATCGGCGCAGCTTCATCAAAGCGGCGGGAGTTTCCTTCCTCACCGCCTTGGCTCCCCGTTCACTTTATGCGCTTGAGCGGACAGACGCGGTCTTTGCTTCTGCCTTCCGCGCCCGTGACGGGTCCTACGGCATTGCGACGGTGAGCGAGGGCGGCGAGATCATCGACCGCGTCACGCTTCCTGCCCGTGCCCATGGAATGGCGACGAGCCACGCGACCGGCGTGACCGTGGCCTTTGCCCGCCGGCCGGGGACATTCTTTATGGCCTTCGACCCCGGGGGGCATCGCGAACCGATCGTGATGCACACGCCGGAAAACCGCCATTTCTACGGTCATGGACAGTTTTCGCCAGATGGGTCGATCCTCTATGCCAGCGAAAACGACTTCGACGGCAATCGTGGCGTTATCGGGCTCTATGACGCCAGAAACGGCTTCATACGCATCGGCGAATATGACGCGCATGGCGTCGGCACGCATGACATGACGGTGAGCGACGACGGGCGAACGATCATCATCGCCAATGGTGGTATCGAAACCCATCCGGATTTCGGCCGCACCAAGCTCAACGTCGACAGGATGCAACCTTCTCTCGTGCTGCTGGACGCAGCAACCGGCCATTTGATTCAGAAACACGCGATGCCGAACGGACTGCGGCAGCTATCCACACGTCATGTCGATATCGGGGATGACGGGCGCATCTGGTTCGCCTGCCAGTATGAAGGACCGCGCAACGATCTTCCGCCACTTGTCGGCCATTTCTCTAGGGGTGAGGATGTAACCTTTGTGGATCTACCGGAAAAAACAACGGTCCGCCTTGCCAATTATGTGGGTGCCATCGCCGTCAACCGACGCGATCAGCTGGTTGGCCTGACCTCGCCCAACGGCAACGCCGCCGTGACGCTGGATGCAAAAACCGGGCGTGTGGTTTCCGAGACGACAGTGCGGGACGCGGCAGGTGTTGCGCCCGCCTTAAGAGGCATCGCGGTTTCGTCCTATCAGGGGTTTTTCGGAACCCGGCGCAGCGATGTGGCATGGGACCAGCACATCGTGCGGCTATCCAGCTAAAATATTGAAAAAACAGGGGAACAAAAGCCCAGCCGGCGCATTGGACCGATCATGAGAAATCTTGCGATCTATATTGTCTTTGTGGTTGTCGTTGTTGCCGTAGGGGCGTTGATCGGCGTCAACAATGTACCCGGCGAATGGTATCAATCGCTGCAGAAGCCTTTCTTCAATCCGCCCAACTGGATTTTCGGGCCTGTCTGGACCGCGCTTTACGTGCTGATCGGCGTTGCTGGCGCGCGGACATGGATTCGCAGGCCGATGGGAACGCGCATGCGGCTCTGGTTCACCCAGATGGTACTGAACTTTCTGTGGTCGCCGATCTTTTTCGGCATGCAAAGTCCGGCTGGCGCATTGATTGTCATCATCCCGATGCTGATCAGCATCGTCGCCTTTATAGCGCTTTCCTATCGTCGTGACCGCATATCAATGTGGCTTTTCGTACCCTATGCCGTATGGGTCGCCTTTGCGACGGTGCTCAACGCAAGCATCGGCATGCTTAACTAAAGTGCTTGCGCATTTCCAAAGGAAAAGCGCGCTGGATTTTTCCTAATTTCTCTAATTTGCCGCATCGCCCTTGTCTTGCCTGCCGCCCCGCGCCATGTCAGTTTGCGATGAGGCAGAAGCAGGCAGGCAGGCCATGGAGATCACTGATCCCGGCGATTTTCGTCAGCGGATAGAAAGAAGCTTTGCGCGGCAGGGCGTGGTTCAGGCGATTAACGCCGAAATCAGCCGTATCGAACACCGGCTGGTGGAAATCGAACTCCCTTTTCATGAAAAGCTGACGCAGCAGCACGGCATACTGCATGCGGGTGTCATCGCCGCCGGTCTGGATACCGCCTGCACCTATGCCGCCTATACGATCATTGAGCCGGAAGCCTCGCTGCTGACCATCGAGTTCAAGGTGAACCTCATGTCGCCGGGACGCGGCGAGCGGTTTCTGTTTCGCGGCGAGATCATCAAGCCCGGCAATAATCTTATCGTCGCCGATGGTCGCGCCTATGCCCTGTCCGATGGGCCGGCAAAGCTGATCGCCTCAATGACGGGCACGATGATGGTGGTTAAAGGACGCGAGGATATTACCGGATGAGCTACCGGCTTATGCATGTCGCGGATAAATCACTCCTGTTCGTCATGGCGGCTTCCGCCGAATACGGTCCCCACCTGCAGGCACGCATCACACCGCTGATGACCGGTGTTGGACCCGTCGAAGCGGCTATTGCGGTCACGACCGTTCTTGCCGGTCTCGATACGGCGGGCCATCTGCCAGACCTCGTTGTGTCGCTCGGCTCCGCCGGTTCCCGCACGCTCGAACAGACCGCAATCTACCAGGCAGTGTCGGTTTCTTATCGTGACATGGATGCCTCTCCCTTCGGTTTTGCGAAGGGTTGCACACCGTTTCTCGACCTGCCGGCGGAGGTGGCCTTGCCATTGCGGATACCCGACGTTGCCGGGGCGCGGCTTTCCACCGGCGCCAACGTCGTTTCCGGCGAGGCCTATGGGCTGATCGACGCCGATATGGTGGAAATGGAGACATATGCAGTTTTAAGAGCATGCCAGCGTTTCGGTTTACCGCTGATTGGCCTGCGCGGTATTTCCGACGGCAAGGCCGATGTGAAAAACGTGAATGACTGGACCGAGTATCTGCACATCATCGATGAAAAACTGGCGGATGCCGTTGACCGGCTCTGTCGCGCTATCGAAGACGGCGCGATAGCCCTCTGAACCTTGCGATTTTCGCGATTTTCTACCGTTTGCCACCCGCTTCCGGGTTGCCTAAAGCCGCCATTTTCTTTAAAGGCTCGCCATGACCCAGATAGCCCATCCCGACAGCATTCTCATCATCGATTTCGGCAGCCAGGTGACGCAGCTGATTGCGCGCCGCATCCGCGAAGCCGGGGTCTATTGCGAAATCCACCCGTTCCAGAATGCCGCAGAGGCGTTTGAGAAACTTCAGCCCAAGGGCGTGATCTTCTCCGGCGGCCCCGCATCTGTCACGGCGGAAGGAAGCCCGCGCGCGCCCCAGGCAGTGTTCGACAGCAAGGTACCGATCCTCGGCATCTGCTATGGCCAGCAGACACTGTGCACACAGCTCGGCGGCGTTGTCGAGGGCGGCCATGCGGCGGAATTCGGCCGCGCCGATATCGACATCAAGAAGGCTAGCCCGCTGTTCGAAGGCTTCTGGGAGCAGGGCAAAAGCTACCCGGTGTGGATGAGCCATGGCGACCGCGTGACGAAGCTGCCGGAAGGCTTCGAGGTCATCGCAACCTCCGAAAACGCACCGTTCGCCATCGCAGCGGACGAGACGCGCCACTATTACTCCACCATGTTCCATCCGGAAGTGGTGCATACGCCCGATGGCGGCAAGCTGCTGTCAAACTTCGTGCACAAGATCGTTGGCCTGAAATCCGACTGGACGATGGCGGCCTATCGCGCCGAGATGATCCGCAAGATCCGCGAGCAGGTCGGCACCGGCCGGGTGCTCTGTGCACTTTCAGGCGGCGTCGATTCTTCGGTTGCAGCCATACTCATTCATGAGGCTATCGGCGACCAGCTGACCTGCGTTTACGTCGATCATGGGCTGATGCGGCTTGGGGAAAGCGAACAGGTCGTCGGCATGTTCCGCGACCACTACAATATTCCGCTTGTTCATGTGGACGCATCCGACCTGTTCCTCGGCGAACTCTCCGGCGTTTCCGATCCGGAAGTGAAGCGCAAGACCATCGGCCGTCTGTTCATCGAGGTTTTCGAGGCCGAAGCGGCCAAGATTGCCGCCGATGGCAAGGGTGCTCCGAACTTCCTCGCGCAGGGCACGCTCTACCCCGACGTCATCGAAAGTGTCTCCTTCTCCGGCGGCCCTTCGGTGACCATCAAGAGCCACCACAATGTCGGCGGTCTTCCCGAGCGCATGAACATGCAGCTCGTCGAGCCGCTGCGTGAACTCTTCAAGGATGAAGTGCGCGCTCTTGGCCGCGAACTCGGCCTGCCGGAAAGCTTCATCGGCCGCCATCCCTTCCCCGGTCCGGGTCTTGCGATCCGATGCCCCGGTGCGATTACCCGTGAAAAGCTCGATATTCTGCGTAAAGCGGATGCGATCTATCTCGACGAGATCCGCAAGGCCGGTCTTTACGACACCATCTGGCAGGCTTTCGCCGTGCTGCTGCCGGTCCAGACTGTTGGCGTCATGGGCGACTACCGAACCTATGACTTCGTCTGTGCGCTGCGCGCGGTGACCTCGGTGGACGGCATGACTGCGGATTTCTATCCCTACGACATGAACTTCCTCGGCCGTGCGGCAACCCGCATCATCAACGAAGTGCGCGGCATCAACCGTGTCGTCTACGATGTCACGAGCAAGCCGCCCGGCACGATCGAGTGGGAATAGGACCATACTCGATACGGTGAGGTTGCTGCCGCAACGCCACCGTATCTAAGGAAGAAAGACGACGCCGCGACTAGTTCGCGGCGTTTTTGTTTTGTCGGATGAGATAGATCATCTGGGCAGTCAGGCCGACCACGAGGATCGCCAGCAATCCTGCCTGGGCGCCGAGAAGCAGCGGCGATTTCAGGTCTGTCACTATCGGATGACCGTCGGGAACACGGCGCAGAATTTCACTCACCGTCGGGACCATCAACATAAACGCGGTAATGCTGAGACAGATGGTTTCAATATATCTGGCGATACGCGTTGAACCCAGAACGCGTTCGATACCGTAGCCTGCAAGCAGGAACAGGATGGTCAGGACGCCAACGACGTAGCTGATTGGCTGATGCGCCACAAGAAAGACAGTTGCAGCGCCAATCAGCATGGACACAAAGTAGATTGCCCCGGGCGTGGATCGGGGGACGATGCGACCGTAACGGGTAAACATGAAAATGGCCGCGGGAATGGCGGGCAGACTGCCGAGCGTGTGGATCCAGCCAAGCGAAGAAATACCGAACATGCGAAATTGCCTTTCTCTTCCTGAAAGATGGGGTGGTCCGGAACGCAGATTGTCGCCGGCATGTCTGCCCGAGCAGCGTCATTAGTTGATCGGTCGGTCTCGTTTGGGTCATGCGTCGACGCCCCTCGCAAGATGCAGTTCAAGCGGTGATGCGCTCCAGCATCGGGCGGGTTATGGCGCCAAAGCTTGCGGCATCGCCATGTGCGCGCGCTGAGAGCATTGCGCCGTGCACGGTGGCCATGAACATCTCAGCATTGACCCGCGCTGTGCCGGTTAGTGCAAGGCGCCCCTGGGAAGCGCCGCGCTCCAGCACGGCTGTAAGCCAGTCCGAGAGACTCCGAAAATGCGCACGCACCTCGAGAACGACCGCTTCGGGAAGAATCGGTATTTCGCCGGCAAGCAGCGCACAGACGCAGAAGGGGTGGGTTGCATCGGCGATGCAGCGCTCCCAATAGCCGATATAGGCGCGAAGCTGCTCCAGCGGATCTGGAATGTGCTGCTCCAGCGCGGCGATACCGGCTTCGGCCTCGTGCCTGTACTGTGACACCAGTTTCGCGACCAAGTCCGCCTTGCTGGGAAAATGGTGATGAATACTCGCGTTGCGAATGCCGACTACATGGGAAATATCGGCATAGCTAAAACTGTTATAGCCCCCTCTCACAATCAGGGTCCGGGCGCACTGGAGAATGTCATCGGCTTTGGTTTTAGAGCTTTTCATGCTTTTACCTACCAACTAGTAGGTAGAATGTCAAACACGTTCTTCGCAGTGAATAAGCCCCGGCGATGGGATCCGGACGAGGATCGACCCCGACGATCACAGGCGGAGAACCATAAAAGAAAGGCATGCCCTCAGCCGTTGCCCCGTCATTGCCTGGCCCCATCGACATATCACTCGCATTGGCTTCTTGGTTGGCCCTGCTTCCCGCCACCTTGGCTAGCGGATTGCTGGTCCTGCGGACCAGCTGGGAAGATCGTCTGCCCCAGACCGAGTTGCCGGGTTATACGGATTGCGTTAGCGAAAGTCCGTATCAGATGAAGTTTTGTTCGCTTTTTGTTCTTTCAATTTTCCTCGGCGATGATAATATTGCGGCCTTGAGCAAAGGCCGTGGAGCATCGTCGTGAGTTTCGAGTTGACGGATAATGGAGGGTTAGGGCAGCTTTTCCTCGAAGGCTTTGATCTGGAGAAGCAGCGACGGGTCAATCCGCGATTTAGCAACAAGGTCTTGATCGTGCTGAAGCCGCCGGTGGCCTTGGCGGAAAGAATTTTCACCGATGCATCGTGCCATGCCGCCGGGCGGACGAAGCGGGCGGCCCATCCAGCCGAGCTTCTGCATATCACCCTCCTTTGCGTCGGGTGTTTCGACACCGTGCCTCGCGGTTTTGCGAACCGGCTGAAGGCGGCACTGGCGGAAATAAAGGCGCGTCCCGTTCCGATTACATTCGATGGCAGCTCGCTTTTCGGCAATCGCAGCTGTCTGGCGCTAAGCAGCCGCCGCGAGATGCTGGAGCTCAGAGCATTGGCGAAGATGGTGCAGCGCGCCCTTTGGCGGGCCAATCTGCCCTTTGTCGCCGCATCGTCGTTCACGCCGCATCTCACCGTGGTCTATGGCTGCGGGAAAATCGATATCATGCCTGTTGAAAAACCATATAGCTGGCTGGCGGGCAGCTTCGAACTCATCTTCAGCCATAATGGACAGACGCGGCACGAATCTCTCGCGCGCTTCCCGCTTTCGGCGAAAGCGGACCGCTATGAGCAGCCGGAAAGTCAATTATATCTGCCGGAAAAAATATTCAGGCCGCAGAAGCGGTCGGCGCACAAGATGGCGGCACGATAACGCTTGCGTGAAAAAGCACGGCATACATGCCTAGCATTAGCTGCCCCACTGCTGTTAGACGCAGAGGATGCGCCAGCAAAAGCGCAGTTTGTAGCGCCCGCCGAGAACCGGGTGTTCCGGTATCTGGCGCGAGCGAGGCGGTGCCGCCTCGCCGGGAACGATAACCAGCTTAGAGCTGAACCTTGTCGAAAGCCTTGCCATCGATGCCGAGGGCTTCGAGATCGGCACGGGCGGGCTTGCGATGCGCGCGAACAGCGGCCGAAACCGAGAGCGCTGCACCGAGAACGGCGAAAGTTTCACCGAAGAAGTTACGCGATGTCTTTGCAACCTGACGCATTTTTCTCTCCATCTTTGATGCCCAGATAATGGGCATTTCCGCACCGTTCTACAACTCATGATGTAGCAGGGAAGCCATGCAGCTTTGCTCGCGCTCGTTCGGATATCAGCCATTGCGATTTCGCATGGCTCAGGCTTGGCGTCTTCAAAAGGACGCAGGGCGCCTCAGCCGGCGGGTTGAATAAGGCGGATATTTTGTTATGCCGGAAAGCTTGAACACAAAGAGGCTGGCAGCATGACGATCATCATTTACGGCATCAAGAACTGCGACACGATGAAGAAGGCCAGAAGCTGGCTGGAAACCCATGGCGTCGACTATTCTTTCCATGACTACAAGGCCTCGGGCATTGACCGCGCCCATCTGGAGACATGGTGCGATGCCGCGGGCTGGGAAATGGTTCTCAACCGCGCCGGTACGACCTTCAAAAAACTCGATGACGGCCAGAAGGCTGGCCTGAGCCGCGAGAAGGCCATTGCACTGATGCTGGAGCAGCCCTCTATGATCAAGCGTCCGGTGCTGGAGGCGAAGGGCAAGATAACCGTCGGTTTCAAGCCTGAAACCTACCAGACTCTTTTTGCGTGACTGCAATCTACCATGTCCAAAACAACCCGCGCCACCCAGATGCTGAACAAGGCGGGCGTCGCCTTCACCACCGTTACCTATGATTACGACCCGAATGCAGACCGCATTGGCCTGCAGGCGGCCGAGGCGATCGGCGAGCCACCGCATCTGGTGCTGAAAACGCTGATGGCGGAGCTGGACGGCAAGCCGGTCTGTGTCGTCGTCCCTTCGGATCGTGAGGTCAGCATGAAGAGGCTTGCGGCCGCTTTCGGAGGCAAATCCGCCAGCATGATGAAACCTGCCGATGCCGAGCGTGCCACCGGTTACCATGTCGGCGGCATCAGCCCTTTCGGGCAGAAGAAGCAGGTGCCTACGGCCATCGAGGCCGAAGCGATGACGCATGATTATGTCTACATGAATGGTGGGCAGCGCGGCTTGCAGGTGAGGCTTTCTCCCCGAGATGCCCAAACGGCACTGAAGGCCATTGCCGCACCGCTGGTCGCCGATTGAGGCGCAGGGGCGCGCCTGAAAGCGTTTGGCTTTCAGGAGGAATGGGCTATGGTCGGCGCCTCCGATTGAAATAGACGAAGGCAGATCATGACTGTTTCCCCCATCGATCCCGTCAAACTCGAAAAACTGGCCGAAGTCGCCATCAAGGTCGGTCTGCAATTGCAGAAGGATCAGGATCTGGTGATTACCGCGCCGCTGGCAGCGCTGCCGCTGGTGCGATTGCTGACAAAACATGCCTATATGGCGGGCGGCGGACTGGTTACCACCTTTTACTCCGACGAAGAAACCACGCTTGCCCGCTATCGCCATGCGAGCGACGCCAATTTCGACCGGGCTTCCGGCTGGCTTTATGATGGCATGGCAAAGGCCTATTCGAACGGCGCGGCGCGGCTGGCAATTGCCGGCGATAACCCCATGCTGCTGGCCGAACAGGACCCCGCCAAGGTTGCCCGCGCCAATAAAGCAAACTCCACCGCCTATAAGCCGGCGCTCGAGAAGATTTCCAACTTCGACATCAACTGGAACATCATCTCCTATCCGAACCCCTCCTGGGCAAAGCAGGTGTTTCCCGACGTGACGGAAGACGAAGCGGTCCGCAGGCTTGCCGACGCCATCTTCGCTGCCTCGCGGGTGGATCTGGCTGATCCGGTCGCCGCATGGGCTGGGCACAATGCCAACCTTGCCAAGCGCTCGGCGTGGCTGAATGGCGAACGTTTCGCTTCACTGCATTTCACCGGCCCTGGCACGGATGTGAAGATCGGCTTGGCGGACGGCCACGAATGGCATGGCGGCGCCTCCACCGCCAAGAATGGGGTCACCTGCAACCCCAATATCCCGACCGAAGAAGTGTTCACGACACCGCACGCGTTGCGGGTCGACGGTTACGTCTCCAGCACCAAGCCCCTGTCGCATCAGGGAACGTTGATCGACGATATCCAGGTGAAGTTCGAGGGTGGACGTATCGTCGAAGCCAAGGCTTCGAAGGGCGAAGCTGTATTGAACAAGGTACTCGACACTGACGAAGGCGCGCGGCGCCTCGGTGAAGTGGCGCTGGTGCCGCATTCCTCGCCGATTTCGGCAAGCGGCATCCTGTTCTACAACACGCTGTTCGATGAAAATGCCTCGTGCCACATCGCGCTCGGTCAGTGCTATTCGAAATGCTTCCTCGACGGCGCGTCGCTGTCGCAGGATCAGATCAAGGCGCAGGGCGGCAATTCCAGCCTGATCCACATCGACTGGATGATCGGTTCCGACAAGGTGGATATCGATGGCGTGAGGCCGGATGGCTCCACGGTTCCTGTCATGCGCAAGGGCGAATGGGCCTGACGACACCTATCTCTGCAACTGGCTGCGCTGACTGAGCCAGATGCTGAAGAGCACCGCAACGAAACCTGAGATCTGCGCTGGCGTGAGGCTTTGGCCGAGCGCCAGCCAGCCGAGCAGGGTTGCAACGACCGGGCTTAGAAAACCAAGCGATGCGGCGGCGGCGGGTTCGATGCGGGCAAGTCCGCGGAACCACAGAAAATAGGTCAAGGCAGCGCCGATAAGACCTAGATAGGCCATGCCGAGAATATTGGCGGCCGTCGGCGTCGGCAGAGCGGGTTCAAAAAAATACGCGACCGGCAGCAGCAGGATACCGCCGGCTGTCAGTTGCCAGGCGGTAAACGTCAGGTTCGACACCGGCGGACGCCATTTGCGGGTCAGCACTGTTCCAAAAGCCATGGACACGGCACCGGCAAGGCCTGCCGCCACACCGATACCATCCATCGCAGCACCCGGCGCCAGAACCAGAAGCGCCACACCGACAATACCCAGAAAACCGGCCGCGATAGCCAGCGGCCGGACCGGTGTCGCGAGAAACAGCCGGGAAAGGCCAATCACGATCAGGGGCTGGACCGCGCCCACCGTTGCCGCCACGCCGCCGGGCAGCCGATAGGCCGAAACGAAAAGCATCGCCCAGAAGAACGAGAAATTCAGTGCCCCCAGAATGAGGCTGCGCGGCCACCAGATACCGTTTGGCAGTTTTCTCACGAAAAGCAGCAGCAACACGCCAGCCGGCAATGCGCGCAGCATGGCGACATGCAGAGGGTATCCATGAGGCAAAAGCTCGGTGGTGACGAAATAGGTCGTGCCCCAAATAGCGGGAGCAAGAGAAGTCGTCAGCACATCGGCGGCATAGGCTGTATTTTTCTTCATTTCAAGAATCTCTATATCAAGACAAATGCACCCTAAGTGATTTTATCTTGACGTCAAGATACTAATTGTTATGCCTTGATGATGAGCAAAGAACCACTTGACCGCGTCGATCACATTCTGGCGCAATGGCGCAGGGAGCGGCCCGATCTCGATGTCGAACCCATGGCGCTGCTGGGGCGCCTGAACCGTCTCACCACCCATCTAGCGCGAGAGGTGGAGACCGTGCTGCTGAAGCACGGACTTTCCTCCTCCGCTTTCGATGTTCTCGCGACATTACGGCGTTCCGGATCACCCTACCGGCTTTCCCCCGGCGATCTGCTGGCGATGACAATGGTAAGCTCCGGCACCATGACCAACCGCATCGACCAGCTCGAAAAAGCTGGGTTTGTGAAGCGCATACATAATCCCGACGACCGGCGCAGCGTCTTGATATCGCTAACACAACCGGGATTTTCCATTGTCGAGGAAGCGGTCGGTGCACATGTCGAGAACCAGCAGCGCCTGGTCTCCAGTCTGAGCGAGGAAGAGCGCACGACGCTGAACCAGCTGTTGAAACGGTTCTTGCGGGATTTCGAAGCGTAGGCATTTCCGCCTGGCAAACATAATGCTCCGTGATGCCGCTTGTTTCGCGCCGAAAAATCCTGTAAGCAATTTTCCGTAAACCTGTACTACAGGTTGGAGGAAAAATGTTAAGTGCCATTTCGCATGAATCCGGTCTCGTCAGCAGCACGATCGGCGCGATCACCCGTCATATCCGCGAAAACGAACTTGCGCCCGGCGCAAAGCTCCCCAGCGAACTTTCGCTCTCGCAGCAGCTCGGCGTTTCCCGCACCGTCGTCCGTGAGGCCTTCCGGTCCCTATCGGCCATGCGGCTGATCGATGTCAGCGCCGGCAAACGCGCTACGGTAGCGACGCTGGATCATGGTGCGATGTCATTGATGTTCGAACACGGCATTCACACCGAACAGATCAATATCCAGCAGATCTACGATGTGCGCCGCACGATCGAGGTCAGAACCGTGACGCTCGCGGCGCTCAGAAGAACGGATGCGGAAGCGCTCACCATTCTCGACCATGCCAACAACATGGAGCGGGACTTTGGCGACAATGACAAGGTCATGGAACATGATCTGGCGTTTCACCTTGCTGTTGCAAGAGCCTCCAAGAACCCGGTTTTCGAACTCATTCTCGGCGCCTTTCAGAATGTGACGCGCCAGACGTGGCCGATCGGCTGGAAAAGCCGCACATCCGATGCACAGCGACATGCTGCAGGCGAACTTCACATCGCCATCGGACAGGCCATTGCCGCCGGTGACCCGCAAACCGCTTCAACGCTGATGGCGCGTCATTTCGATGAAAGCGTTCACGCGCTTCTGGCGGCCGGCATCGCCTGATTTTTTTCAACGCAGTCCCAGACGGAAACTGACTGCCTCTGGAGGAGACACTTCATGAAAATCACCAAACTCGAGACCGTCCGCGTGGCGGAACGGGCAAACCTGCTCTGGGTTCTGGTCCATACGGATGAAGGCATTACCGGGCTTGGCGAAACCTTTTATGGCGCCGAGACGGTGGAGACCTATGTGCATGAATATATTGCACCCAGGGTCATCGGCCGCGATCCGCTGCAGATCGACCTTCTGGCGCAGGATCTCGTCGGTTATCTCGGCTTCCGCTCATCCGGTGCGGAAGTGCGCGGCAATTCGGCATTCGATATTGCGCTTTGGGATATTTTCGGCAAGGCCACCAACCAGCCGATAGCCCAGCTGCTCGGTGGTTTCAGCCGCAAGGAAATCCGCACCTACAATACCTGCGCGGGCACGGAATATATCAAGAAAGCCACCGGCCAGCAGACGGCCAATTACGGCCTCTCCGGTGGCAAGGATTATGACGATTTGAACGGCTTCCTGCATCGCGCGGACGAGCTTGCCCATTCGCTGCTGGAAGACGGCATCACGGCCATGAAGATCTGGCCTTTCGATGCAGCGGCGGAGAAGACGCGCGGGCAATATATCTCGATGCCGGACCTGAAGGCAGCGCTTGAGCCGTTTGAAAAAATCCGCAAAGCGGTGGGCGACAAGATGGATATCATGGTGGAGTTTCACTCCATGTGGCAGCTTCTGCCCGCCATGCAGATCGCCAAGGCGCTCACGCCATACCAGACCTTCTGGCATGAAGACCCGATCAAGATGGACAGCCTTTCCAGCCTGACGCGATATGCCGCTGTTTCGCCCGCACCGATTTCCGCGTCCGAAACGCTGGGTTCCCGCTGGGCCTTCCGCGACCTGCTCGAGACAGGTGCTGCCGGTGTGGTGATGCTTGATATCAGCTGGTGCGGCGGGATTTCCGAAGCGCGCAAGATTGCCTCGATGGCGGAAGCCTGGCATCTGCCGGTCGCCCCGCATGATTGCACCGGGCCGGTGGTGCTCTGCGCCTCCACACATCTGTCGCTCAATGCGCCGAATGCGCTGGTGCAGGAAAGCGTGCGTGCCTTCTACAAGACCTGGTATCGCGATCTCGTGACCGCATTGCCGGAAGTGAAGAACGGCATGATCACCGTGCCGCCAGGCGCTGGCCTCGGCATGGAGCTGCATCCCGATATCGAAAAGACCTTCACCGTCAGCCGCCGTTTTTCAGATGCGGCATCAATCTGATCAGAACAGGCTGCCTTGATTGCCAGGGTCCGAAGAAGCCGGTTTTACCGGCTTCTTTTTCAACGCGACGGGCGTATCCGGGGACGGCGTCCCCTCTCCCGTTGTGATGGCGGAGACGCGACCGTCAGCAAATTCCATAGAGACAACAGCGCCTGACGCGATAGCCGCCGCGCGAGTCAGCGGCCGGTTCTCATCATCGCGGATCACCGCATAACCGCGATTCAGCACGTTCTTGTAGGACAGCGATTGCAGGATACGATCATGGGCGGCGAGACCCGAACGGTTCTGCGCCATGCGATGCAACACGGCGGTATCGGCGCGGCGAGACGCGCTGACGATGCGTTCCTTCTGCCGCTCCACTTGGCCGAGAAGTCGGGCGGGGAGCGAACGCAACGCGGAATCAAAAGCATCAACGCGGCCCTTGCCCTGCAACAGGCGGCGTTCCACAAGGGTCTCAGCCCGGTGCATACGTTCAGTAATCCGCTGCCTGTGGTGTTTGAGACCGTTCAACAGGGTTTCCGGCCTGAGACCCGAGGCAGAACGTTCGAAGGCACGGCGCTTGTTGAGAGCTGTTATTTCCAATCCGCGACCGAGACCGCTCGCGGCTTCGTCGAACCGGCGGCGCGGTAAAGCAAGAAGCTGATCGAGCGAAGGCAGCGCGCGCACCAGCGCCCGCACACCTTGACGGCGATTGTCCATCTGCCGCAAGACCGAACCGGAAAGGCGGGCAGCGAGGCCCGACAGCTGCGCTTCGAGTTCCGTCCGCACCGGCACCGCCATTTCGGCGGCTCCCGTCGGCGTCGGGGCGCGCACGTCGGCGGCATAATCGATCAATGTCGTATCGGTCTCGTGTCCGACGGCGGAAATCAGCGGGATTTCGCTCTCGGCAGCGGCGCGCACGACGATTTCGTCGTTGAAGCTCCAGAGGTCTTCGAGGCTGCCGCCGCCGCGCGCAACGATCATTACATCGGGGCGGGCAATCTCGCCGCCGGGCTGAAGCGCGTTGAAGCCGCGAATGGCGTTCGCCACCTCCTCACCCGAGCCTTCGCCCTGCACTTTGACCGGCCAGACGACGACATGGACCGGGAAACGATCCGAAATGCGGTGGAGAATATCGCGGATGACCGCGCCCGTTGGCGAGGTCACAACTCCAATGACGCGCGGCATGAAAGGCAGGCGGCGCTTGCGGGCCGGATCGAACAGCCCTTCCGCCGCCAGCCGCCGGCGGCGATCTTCCAAAAGCGCCATCAGCGCGCCGGCGCCGGCAGGCTCAAGGTTTTCGATGACGATCTGATATTTCGAGGAACCGGGAAAGGTGGTGATCTTGCCGGTGGCGATGACTTCCATGCCCTCTTCCGGGCGGAATTTCAGCCGCGAGAAGGTGCCCTTCCAGATCACCGCATCGATGCGGGCACGATCATCCTTCAGTGAGAAATAGGCGTGTCCTGACGAATGCGGCCCACGATAACCAGAAATTTCGCCCCGCACCCGCACCTGTTCGAACGCCGTCTCCACCGTGCGTTTGATGGAGCCCGACAGTTCGGAGACCGAGAATTCGGCAAGATTGCTCAATGCGGCGTGGGAGAAGATATCGCTCATGCCTGTTTGTAACCAAAAGCCGTCGATTCGGAAATGCCAGCGCCGGCCAGCGCTTTTTTAACCGCGATGAAACCATATCCTCAACTACCGAGTTAGGAAAATGGGGAATGGAGGAGAAAACAAGGGTTCGTTAGGGAAGACGGCGTTACGTCTGTCCCAGGCCCGGCAACCAAAGAGGAGGCGGCATCATGATTTTTCTTACCGCCACATTGCTTGGCGTAACCGCAGTTGCGTTACGTTCGGTTTTCAGCATCGTTTTCATTTGCATGATGATTATCGGTGCCTATGGCGTGGCGATTGCACTTTCTCCCACGGCCGTACCGCTGATGTCGCTGCTTCTGGCACTCGCCGGTTACAATTTCGGTGTCGTCGGTGTCGTTATCAGCCTTCTCGTGCTGCAGCGCCCGCGTTCCACTCAGCCAACCCTCTAAAAGTCCCCCGGCCTTGAGGCTTCCGCGCTTCGCCCTTACCGAGATTTGCGGGCTGGCCGCCGACATCATCGTTACCTGCCTGCTTATGTTCTATCTCGGCGTTGATCCGCTCGTCGCCCGCGTGCCCGGCGCGGCAACGGGTCTCGCAACAAGCTGGCGGCTGAACCGGGTCAATGCTGAGGCATCAGTTAGGCCGAACGGTTTCTTGATGAACGCCGTAACTTTTACCTCACGTATTGTCAGCGTCGGGCTTTTTGCGCTGCTGCAATGGCGCACCCCCCTGGTGCAACCGCTCGTGCCACTTGTCTTTTCAGCATTCGCGGCACTGGTGCTGGCGCTTTACGGCTATTGGCGGCTTCAAAGGCAACGGCAAGAGCGAGACTAAACCGTTTCCCAGCCGTCCTTTTCCGCCGCCCGGTAGATGGCGTCGATGAAAAGCTGGTTCTTCCTTGAGCTTTCCAACGTGACGACGTCTTCCTCACCTTTCGCCGCACGTGCAAAGGCCTCCGCTTCCAACTTGTACTGACGGCTGTCCTGAAACCGGAAGATTTGCGAGGCGTTATGGGTCTGATTGGTTAACTCGATCTCTTCCGCACCCCACCGATTGGCGTTGAAGGGCGACTTCACCTCGATGTAACCGTCCGTGCCATGGAAGATCATCAGCTGGCGGGAGGCGAGTTGTGTCGCTAGATAGAAGCTCAGTTCAAAACCGCCGAAATCGGCCCTGACGCTAGCGTAGATATCCGTGCCGAATTCACTGTCGCGTTCGACGGTCGCTTGCACACGTTTTGGTTCCGCACCGGTGGCAAAACGCGTCACGATCGTCGGGTAGACGCCGATATCCGGCAGGGCGCCGCCGCCCAGTTCGGGAATATTACGCATATTACCGGGATCGCGGTTGAAGTAGGTGAAAGCGCCCTGCACATGTTTCAGCGAACCAATTGCGCCCGAAGCCAGCAGTTCTTTCACTTTCGCCCAGACCGGAGCGTAGGCCACCATGAAGGCCTCGGATACGATAACGCCGTTACGGTCGCGCGCGGCGATAAGGGCGTCTATCTCCTCGGCCTTTAATGAAATCGGCTTTTCGCAAAGAACATGCTTGCCGGCATCAGCCGCCCTGACGGTCCATTCCACATGCTGCGAGGTGGGAAGCGGAATATAAACCGCATCGATGACATCAGAAGCCAGCATTTCTTCATAAGAGCCGAAAGCGTAGGGCACTGAAAAGCGATCGGCCACCGCGCGCGCTTTGGCAGGATCGCGGCTGGCGATGGCGCTGACCACACAGTTCTGTGCATCCTGTATTGCCGGAATAACGTGGTCCTGAGCGATTTTCGCCGTTGAGATTATACCGAAGCGCAGCATTCCGTTCTCCCGTTCTGTCATTCCTGGAAACTTAGCACCGCCACACACTCTGGCAACCCGCGGCAGCGCGACTGATAAAGAATGGCCGGATTTGTCCGGTCATTGTCGGTCTGGCTGCTTTTATACGTACATCAAAAGGGAAATGATGCTAGACATGAACCCAAGGGAGAACCGTGAAATGTCCTCTTCCAACACCGCGCTGCTTGTCATCGACGTTCAGGAATCCTTTCGTCACGCCCCCTACTTTGATGAGAGCGGCCTCACGCTTTATCTTGAGAAGCAGCAGGCGCTCATCGATGGCGCCAAAGCTGCTGGTATTCCCGTTGTGCAGATCTTTCATGTCGATGGTGACAAGGCCTTCTCAAAAGACAGCGGTTACATCCGCGCACTTGAGGGCGTAAGAATTACCCCAGATGTCACCTTTCACAAGAACCGCCATTCGGCCTTTGCCGGCACCGGTCTTGAAATCTGGCTGACTGAGAAGGGCATCAACCGATTGATCGTCTCCGGCATCCGTACCGAGCAATGCTGCGAAACCACCACCCGGCACGCTTCCGATCTTGGTTACAAAGTCGACTACGTCAGCGAAGCGACGCTGACTTTCCCGATGACACATGCTTCCGGCACCGTTTTCAGTGCGGAAGATATCCGCAAGCGAACCGAACTGGTGCTGGCTGGCCGCTTCGCGCGCATCGCAACTGTCAGCGACGTGCTTGCAACCGTCAAAGAGGCCACCTGATGGATGAGGGCGGCACCCGCGTCATTCCCTTTTATACGCTTGTGCCGCCACATGCGCTGTTGCTCGATATAGCCGGCCCGCTCGAGGTGATCCGTTATGCCAACGGGGAACAGCGCGACATTCATTTTGACTGCCGGTACATTGCTGCGAGCGACGAGCAACAAACTTCCATTGGCCTTGCGCTTGCCCGGCTTGAGAGCTTGCCGGCGACGTTGCCGGAAAATGCTCTTCTACTGATCTCCGGGAGCACATCACGCTTCGACAGTGATCCGGGAACGCAGCGTGAGCGGCAGGCGCTGGCGACATGGCTGCGCCGTGCAGTGCGTCCCGACACCACGGTGATTTCCATTTGCTCCGGCGCGCTTCTGGCGGGCGAAGCGGGCCTTTTCGACGGCCGCAACTGCACGACCCATGCCGACTGTCTAGAGGGGCTACGCCGCATTGCGCCATTGTCACAGGTGGCCGAAAACCGCCTTTTCGTCGAGGACGGCAACCGTTTCTCCAGCGCCGGTATTTCCACCGGCATCGACCTGATGCTGCATGTGGTCTCCCGGCTGACATCGCCTGCGGTTGCGGCACGCATCGCCAAAACCATGGTGGTTTATCTCAGGCGTAGCGGTAACGATCCGCAAATCTCCCCTTGGCTCACAGGCCGCAACCACATCCATCCCGCCATTCACCGGGTGCAGGACCGCGTGATGGCCGAACCGGCGCAGGACTGGTCGCTGGAGCGGCTAGCGGATATCGCCGCGCTCAGCGAAAGGCATCTCTCACGTTTGTTTCGCGAGCAGCCGGCATCAGCGTCATCGATTATGTCAACCTGATGCGGGTCAACCTCGCCCGTGATATTCTCGCAAACAGCCGCCTTGATATGGAGACCATTGCCGAACGGGCGGGTTTTGCCTCCGCCCGGCATTTGCGACGGGTCTGGCAGCAGCATAACCGTTATCCGCCCAGCCACTATCGCGGCTTTCACGCCTGATAATCTCGGACCTCCCGCAGCCTGATGATTGCCATCAAAGGAATTGAATGGTTATGCCAGCAGGCAGTTGCTAACCTTGCGATAAGACAGCAACAGGAGCATTCCCCGTGGAAAAACGAAGCCTCGGCCGCACCGGCCTCTCCATCGCCCCCATCGTCTTCGGCGGCAACGTGTTTGGCTGGACAGCGGATGAAAAGACGTCCTTTGCCCTGCTTGACGCCTTTTTTGATGCGGGGTTCAACGCCATCGACACGGCGGATGTCTATTCCGCTTGGGTGGATGGGCATGTGGGCGGTGAATCCGAGGCCATCATCGGCAAGTGGCTGAAACAATCCGGCGTCAGGCGCGAGGACGCGGTGATCGTCACCAAGGTAGGTTTCGACAATCGCGGCCAGAAGACCGGTCTCAGTGCCAAGTGGATCGCCGAAGCCGTCGAAGCTTCGCTGAAGCGGCTTCAGACTGATTATATCGACCTTTACCTCGCGCATAAGCCGGATGCCGACGTGCCGCTGGAAGAAACACTTGCCGCCTTCGCAAAACTGAAGGAACAGGGAAAAATTCGCGCCATAGGCTGCTCCAACTATTCCGCGGGCCAGCTTCAGGATGCGCTGGACACGGCAGAAAAAAATAATCTTCCGCGTTACGACGTGCTGCAGCCGGAATACAACCTCTATAACCGCAAGGATTTCGAAGGCCCGCTTGCCGAGCTTTGCCAGAAGGAAGAGATTGGCGTCATCAATTATTACAGCCTAGCGGCCGGCTTTCTGACCGGGAAATATCGTGCCAAGGCCGATACAGAGGGCGTCTCCCGCAGCTATCGCGTGGGCGAATATGTCAATGCCCGTGGCCTTGCCGTCCTGGGGGCCATGGATGCGGTGGCAGTCGAAACGGGGGCCAAGCTTGCAGATATTGCACTGGCTTGGCTGTTGAGAAAGAAGGCGATAACCGCGCCCATCGCCAGCGCCACCAGCCTGTCCCAGCTCGAAAGCTTCAAACGCGCCGTCGAGTTGACCTTGACGGATGAGATGATGACGCTTCTCGACAAGGCGGGTGCATAAATGGAGCTTGTAATTCGCGATGCGCAGCCGGCTGACCGGGCGGAATGGCTGCGCCTGTGGAACGACTATCTCGCCTTTTACGATGTCGATCTCGCCGACGAGGTAACCGACCATACCTGGGAGCGCATTCTCGACCCCGCCTCGCGCGTTTCGATGCGGGTGGCAATGCTTGGCGACCGCATGGCCGGTTTCGCCATTCACCACTTCCATGATTCTACCTGGGTGAAAACGCCTGACTGCTATCTGGAAGACCTTTTTGTCGATGGCGAAATCCGCGGTAAGGGGACGGGCCGGGCGCTGATGGACGACCTTATCGCTATCTGCAAGGAAAAGGGCTGGTCCAGGCTTTACTGGAACACCGGTGAGGACAATTACCGCGCCCAGAAGCTCTACGACAGCTACGTGAAAAGCGACGGCCATATCCGCTATCGCATCACCTTCTGATCACCCCCGGAAGCGGAAGAAATCCACGAAGGCCCTCAGCGCCGGACGCATCTGCCGGCGCGAGGGGTAATAGATGTAAAATCCGTCAAACGGCGCGCACCAATCCTCGAGAACGCGGATCAGCCTGCCCTCCCTTATATCGTCTTCGACACGCTGTTCAAAAACGAAGGCAAGCCCTGCACCGTCTATCGCCGCCCGGCGAATGAGACTCTGGTCCGACAGGATCAGCGGCCCCTGAACGTCGACCACAAGCGCTTTGCCATTTTTCTCCAGCTCCCAGCGATAGATCAATCCACTCGCAAAACGCCGGCGGATGCAGCGATGCCGGATGAGGTCCCTCGGATCACGGGGAGGCGGATTTTCCGCAAAATAGGACGGTGCGCCGACAATCGCGCCACGCCAGGCCCCGCTCGCTTTCACGGCGATCATATCTGCATCGAGATGTTCCCCGAGACGAAGCCCGGCATCGAAACCTTTTGCGACAATATCTTCAAAGCGATCATCGGTCGAAATTTCGAGGGAGATTTCGGGATAGAGCCGCAGGAATTCCCCCAGTCGGGGCACAATAAGATCTTCAGCGGCAAGTCTGGGGAGAGTGATGCGCAAAGGACCTGCGGGTCGACCGCCCTGTTCGGCAAGAGTATCGATGACGGCGTCGATATCGGCAAGCGCCGGACCCAAGGTTTCGAGAAGCCGCTTTCCCTCCTCTGTCGGAGAAACGCTGCGGGTGGTACGGTGAAGTAGCCGCAGGCCCAGGCTCGCCTCCAGCGACGAGACCGCATGGCTGACGGCGGAAGGGGCAATGCCGAGTTCGGCAGCCGCCTTGCGAAAGCTCCGGCCTTCGGCAACGGCGGAGAGAACGGCCAGTTGGGAGAGTTGCACACGGTTCATTGTTCTAAATTATAGAACAACCCACGCGGATTTGCAGCGATTATTTTTCCTGCTCTCATTCGCTATGTTCCCATCACGCCCTGATGACGGGCGGTTCCTTATGGAAGGACGAACAGATGAAAAGCAGAACCCTTGGAGACAATCTGACCGTATCGGCGCTCGGCCTCGGTTGCATGGGAATGACCCATGCCTATAGCCCGACGGGCGATGAAAGCAGTGCGATCGCGACGCTGCATCGCGCTGTTGACCTCGGCGTTACATTTTTCGATACGGCGGAAGTTTATGGGCCCTACACGAACGAAATTCTCCTCGGCAAGGGCCTGAAGCCTTACCGTGACAAGGTGGTGATTGCCACCAAGTTCGGCTTCAAGATTGATGGCAGCAAACCCGCGGGCCAGATGATGGTGGGAACGGACGGTCGACCGGAAAATGTTCGTGCCGTCGCCGAAGCCTCTCTCAAGCGCCTCGACGTTGACGCCATCGACCTCTTTTACCAGCACCGTGTCGACCCCGATGTGCCAATCGAAGAAACTGTTGGGGCGATGGCGGAACTGGTGAAGCAGGGCAAGGTAAAACATCTTGGCCTCTCCGAAGCCAGTGCCGAAACGCTTCGAAAAGCCCACGCCACCCACCCGATTGCCGCCATTCAGAGCGAGTACTCGCTGTGGACCCGCGACCCGGAAGAAAATGGCGTGCTGGATACCTGCCGTGAGCTCGGCATCGGTTTCGTACCGTTCAGCCCGCTTGGGCGCGGTGCGCTGACCGGAGCGCTGAAATCGCTGGACGGACTTGCAGCCGATGATTTCCGGCGTGGCCTGCCGCGTTTCCAGGGTGAAAACTTCGACGCGAACCTGGCGCTGGTCAGACTTCTGGAAGACATGGCTGCCGAAAAGGGCGTGACTGCCGGGCAACTGGCATTGGCCTGGGTGTTGGCGCAGGGGGATTTCATCGTACCGATCCCGGGCACCACGAAGATTGCCAATCTGGAGAAAAACGTAGCGGCCGCTGATGTGTCCCTGACGCCGGAAGAAGTCGAAAGCCTTGGCGCGTTGCTGGCTCCGTCCAAGGTTGCGGGCGAACGTTATCCCGAACGCATGTCACAGATGGCCAATCGTTGAAAAACAAAAAGCCGCGGTGGTTGCCGCGGCTTTTTTCAATCTGTTATCCGACGTCAGGCGCGCAGAACGCCGCCTGTCGATTTCTCGACATTACCGACGATCTTGGCCGTCAAGGCTTCGAAATCCTCATCGGTCAGAGTCTTGTCGACCGGTTGAATCTGCACTTCGATGGCGACCGACTTGCGGTTTTCTCCGAGCGATGCGCCTTCGAAAATATCGAAGACATTGACGCCTGTGATCAGTTTGCGATCAGCGCTCGTTGCCGCCTTGATGATCGCCCCCGCCTCTACGGCCTTGTCGACCACGAAGGCGAAGTCGCGCTTGACCGCCTGGAAGGGGGAGAGTTCGAGCGCAGGCTTGGTGCGGGTGGCTTTCTTCTTCGGCTCCTGCATGGCGTCGAGATAAATCTCGAAACCGCAATAGACACCCGACACATCCAGCTCGGACAGTGTTTTCGGATGGAATTCACCGAAGTAACCAAGCACGACCTTCGGGCCCATCTTGATGGTGCCGGAGCGGCCGGGATGATACCAGGCAGGCCCGCCGGCCTCGATCTGGACATTGGCCATGGGGAGGCCGCAGGCTTCCAACACCGTCAGTGCATCCGCCTTTGCGTCGTAGACATCCACGGGCTTGCCGCCGCCCTTGGACGCATTGGACCACATGCGGCCGCTGCCAGCGAGCGAGGCCGTGCCACGGCGAACGCCGCCAGCAACACGGCGCTGCGTATCAGGCGTGTCGCCTTCATAGGTGCCGGAGACCTCGAAGATTGCGACGTCACCATAGCCCTTGTCGGCATTGCGCTGTGCGGCGGTCAGCAGGCCCGGCAGCAGCGAGGGCCGCATATCCGACATATCGGCCGCAATCGGGTTGGCGAGCTTCAGCGCCGGCGAGCCGCCGCCGAATAGCTTCGCCTGCGCTTCCGGGATGAAGGACCAAGTGACGGCCTCCAGCATGCCGCAGCTTGCCAGCGCACGGCGCGCGGTGCGCGTGCGGACCTGCAGCGTGGTCAGGATGCGACCGTTGACGGCACCGAAGCTTTCCAGCGGTTCCGGCTTGATATTGTCAACGCCATGAATGCGCATGACTTCTTCAACCAGATCAGCCTTGCCGTCGACATCCGAGCGCCAGGACGGCACAGTGACGGACACGCGCTCGCCCGTTCCCTCGACCCCAAAACCCAGGCCCTTGAGGATGGCGAGGCTCTCTTCAGCCGAGACTTCGAGCCCCGTCAGCCGCTTGACTTCCGCAAGCGGGAAATCCACGACCCTGGGCTGATATCCCTTGTAACCAACGACCTTGGCTTCGCCGGCAACGCCGCCGCAGAGCTCCAGAGCCAGTTCGGTGGTCCGCTCCAGGCCCGGAACCATGTACTCCGGATCGACACCGCGCTCGAAACGGTAGCGCGCATCGGTGATGATGCCGAGCGAACGGCCGGTCTTGGCAATGTTGATCGGGTCCCAGAGGGCGGATTCGATCAGCACGTCGACGGTGTTTTCGTCGCAGCCGGAATGTTCGCCACCCATCACGCCGCCGATAGACTCGAGGCCCTTTTCATCGGCGATGACGACATTGTTCGGGCCGAGCTTATATTCACGCTGATCGAGCGCGAGGATCGTCTCACCCTCCTTTGCGCGGCGAACGGTCAGATCACCCTTGACCTTGGCGGCGTCGAAGACGTGCATCGGCCGGCCCTGATCGAAGGTCATGTAGTTGGTGATATCAACAAGCGCATTGATCGGACGCAGGCCGATCGCCAGAAGACGCTGCTGCATCCACTTCGGGCTGGGGCCGTTCTTCACACCGCGCACGATGCGTAGCGAAAAGCCAGGGCAGAGGGCGGGATCGTCCAGTTCCAGCTTCACATCGACGGGCGTTGCGCCTTCCACCTTGAAGGAGGGTGCAGGCTTTGTCTTCAGCTTGCCGAGACCGGAGGCCGCGAGATCACGCGCAATGCCGTAGATCGAGGTGCAGTCCGGACGATTGGGCGTGAGATTGATCTCGATGACAGGATCATCGAGGCCGGCATATGATGCGAAGGAAGTACCGACGGGCGCATCCGCCGGCAGGTCAATGATGCCGTCGTGATCGTCGGAAATGTTGAGCTCCTTTTCGGAGCACATCATGCCATGGCTTTCCACACCGCGAATCTTCCCGATGGCGAGCGTGACATCGATGCCCGGGACATAGGTGCCGGGACGTGCGAGCGCACCGACGAGCCCAGCGCGCGCATTCGGTGCACCGCAGACGATCTGCACCGGCTTGCCGTCACCGGCATCGACCATCAGCACTTTCAGGCGGTCGGCCTCGGGGTGCTTTTCAGCGGAAACCACCTTGGCAATGACGAAGGGCTTGTAGGCCGCCTTGTCGTCAACATCCTCGACCTCAAGGCCAATCGCCGTCAACCGCTCGCAGATCTCGTCCAGCGTCGCATCGGTATCGAGATGCTCTTTCAGCCAGGAAAGAGTGAATTTCATGTCTTTGCTCCTTGGCTAACCGGATTAAACGCTCAGACCGCCGAACAGCGTCGGCATGTCGAGCGGGCGGAACCCGTAGTGGTTCATCCAGCGGACATCGGCGTTGAAGAAATCGCGCAGATCGGGCATGCCGTATTTCAGCATGGCGATGCGGTCGAGACCCATGCCCCAGGCAAAGCCCTGATATTCATCCGGATCCAGCCCGCCGGCGCGCAGCACGTTCGGGTGCACCATGCCGCAGCCGAGAATTTCCATCCAGTCCTTGCCCTCGCCGAACTTGACGATGGGGCCGGAACGGTCGCACTGGATATCCACCTCGAAGCTTGGCTCCGTGAAGGGGAAGAAGGACGGGCGGAAGCGCATGACGACGCTGTCGACCTCGAAGAAGGCCTTGCAGAACTCCTCAAGAATCCAGCGCAGATTGCCGACATGCGCCTTCTTGTCGATGACAAGACCTTCGACCTGATGGAACATCGGCGAATGGGTGGCATCGGAATCCTGGCGATAGGTCTTGCCGGGGATGACGATGCGGATCGGCGGCTTCTGGCTCTCCATGGTGCGGATCTGCACCGGTGAGGTGTGGGTGCGCAGCACCTTACGCTCGCCTTTTTCGTCCGGCTGAAAGAAGAAGGTATCGTGCATCTCGCGGGCCGGGTGGCCTTCCGGGAAGTTCAGTGCCGTGAAATTGTAATAGTCAGTCTCGATGTCAGGACCTTCGGCGATGGAGAAACCCATATCCGCGAAGATGGCAGTGATTTCGTCGACGATCTGACTGATGGGATGAATGCGGCCGCGCTCTGCCGGAGACTGGCGGACGGGCAGGCTGACGTCCACCGTTTCGGCCTTGAGACGCGCGGCGATGGCGGCGTCTTTCAGCGCGTTCTTGCGCTCGCCGATAAGGTCGGTAATTTCGGTCTTGAGCTGATTAATGGCGGCGCCGCGGGTCTGGCGCTCCTCCGGGCTCATGCTGCCAAGCGTCTTCAGAAGCTCCGAAACCGAGCCCTTCTTGCCAAGCGCGGAGACGCGCACGGCTTCGATGGCCGGTTCATCGGCAGCGGCGGCGATCTCCGACATCAATTGCGATTTCAAGGTATCAAGTTCAGTCATCTTTTCCTGCCTTGCCGGATTTTTTAACAGCGGCGTCGGTGTTCACAGCATTCATCAGATAGTCGGTCGCCATGATAAAGCGTCGCAGATCACTACCCATCCGCACGCGCCCGATCAACCGGGCAAGCGGTAAAAAACGCCCGAGAATGCGGGTCAAGCGGGTTAATTCTTCCAGTGCGCGGGGTGGAGCATTTTCGAGCCACCGCGAAAAGGCGGCGTCGCGGGTTTTGGGGGCATCATTGGCGCGCGTGGCAACCTGCAGAAACAGCAGCCAGATATCACGAGCCTGCGCCGTTTCCAGCGGCATGACATCCTGAGGGCGCTCCTCGAAATCCATGAAACCGATACGGCCATCCTTCAAGAAGAAGTCTCGTACATGCGGGCGGCCGTGGCAGAGGCCTGCGGCATGCAGCTCGCCAAGTGCTTCTGCGGATTTAACAAGCAGGGCGTCATGCTCGATTGGATCGGAGGCCTTCAGGGCATCCATGCGCTCCATGAGCGTCGGGCCTACATCTCCCAGCACCACGGCCGTGCGGGATGAGTAGATCAGCGGCGGAACCGGGAAGCCGCGCTGCTGGAACTGCTGCAAGGTTTCCAGTTCTCGCTGCATGAGGCCCGCGCCATCAAGCGGCTCGGAAGGGCGAAGAAAAGCGTAGGGCAGCAGTTTTGACAGCAGCTTCTGAATTTTCATCCACCACGTCACACGCTCCGTGCCCTGCCGTTTGATCCACACCGTCAGCTGCGAGAGTTCAACCTTCTGAATGCGACGGTCACTTTTCAGGAGGACACGCATCACGATTGCGATGTCATCGTCGTCGAGATGAACGCGAAAACCTTCCGCTTCCACAACCTCACTTTTATTGACCTGCATTTCGTCCACCAAAGGTTTCGCTTCAAACGGCGTGAATACTCCAACTCTTCTAAATTTCTAAATTAAAAAACGCCGATAGAAATGTATGGCAGCTGAAAAGAAAAAACCCGCGCCGGTTGCCCGACGCGGGTTCAAATGAACAACAGATTGTCCGCGCCGTAATTACTTTACAGCGGTTTCAAACTCGTTGGCCGTACCAGCATCCTTGAGGTACTCAAGCGCCTTCTTCGCTGCTTCGACGAGCGCGCCGAATGCTGCCGGCTCATGGATAGCCATGTCGGACAGAACCTTGCGGTCCACTTCGATGCCAGCCTTGTTCAGGCCGTCGATGAAGCGGCCATAGGTGAGGCCGAATTCGCGGACAGCAGCGTTGATACGCTGGATCCAAAGAGCGCGGAAGTTACGCTTGTTGACCTTGCGGTCGCGGTAAGCGTACTGCTTGGAACGATCCACGGCAGCCTTTGCTGCGCGGATGGTGTTCTTGCGGCGGCCGTAGAAACCCTTGGCTGCCTTGAGTGTCTTGGTGTGCTTGGCGCGGGAAGTTACGCCACGTTTTACGCGTGCCATGTCATGATCTCCTTAAAGTGTCCAAAAATGCGGAAAAGTCTCAGAGACCGTTCGGCAGGTAGTTCTTGACGACCTTCTTGCCGTCAGCTTCGGCGAGAACCATGGTTCCACGCGCGTCGCGAATGAACTTGTTGGTACGCTTGATCATGCCGTGGCGCTTACCGGCGGCGGCTGCAACAACCTTGCCGGTTGCAGTGATCTTGAACCGCTTCTTTGCAGCGGACTTCGTCTTCATCTTGGGCATTTTGCTACTCCGTTTTTGTATCGAAACAGGCAGACGAGGCCTATTTCAAGCTATTCAGGAACGGCCTCGGCATGCCCTGCCGGACCGTTCGGACGCGCGCTTATAACCGCAGTCGGTTAAAAGCGCAACGGGGAAAGCGAACTTCCCCGTGCGGCTCATTACGCCAGTTCTGTGGCGGTATAAATTATTTCGGCGCGAGAACCATCATCATCTGACGGCCTTCAAGCTTCGGCTCGGCCTCCACCTTGGCAATCGCCTGAGTGTCTTCCTTCACCTGAAGAAGAAGCTTCATGCCCAGTTCCTGGTGGGCCATTTCACGGCCACGGAACTTCAGCGTCACCTTCACCTTGTCGCCATCTTCAAAGAAACGGCCCATCGCCTTCATCTTCACGTCATAATCATGCGTGTCGATGTTAGGGCGCATCTTGATTTCTTTGACTTCGACGATCTTCTGTTTCTTGCGCGCTTCAGCGGCCTTTTTCTGGGTCGCGTATTTCAGTTTGCCGAGATCGAGGATCTTGCACACCGGCGGTTCAGCGTTCGGCGAAATCTCAACGAGATCGAGACCGGCCTCCTCCGCCAGTTTCAATGCCTGATCCGTCGGCATGCTACCGAGGTTCTGGCCCTCTTCATCAATAAGCTGAACTCTGGGAACCCGAATTTCCCGGTTGGAGCGCGGCCCCTCCTTGACGGGGGCATCGGCTTTGAAAGGTCTGCGAATGGTCGTATTCTCCTGATCTGTTTCTGGATCACGTCGGCAAAAAACAGCTTGTTTGGTACAAGCGGCGGAAATGTCGTTATTGCCGTGGCGAAGTCAATAGCATATCTGCCCGAAAAGATCACCTGTTGTCACGGTTTTTGCAAATACGCCGCCGTTGTTGCACTAAAATCAGGAGAATTGCATATACATGAGCGAACAAGCCGCCGAATTCCTGCGCGTAGGTCCCGATAACGACAGCCGCGAGATTGCCATTCTCCATCGTCCGGCGATTTCCGGCAAAAGCGCACCCATGCTGGTGTGGCTCGGCGGCTATCGTTCAGACATGACCGGAACAAAGGCGGTCGAACTGGATCGCTTTGCAGCGGAAAACGGCCTTGCCTGCCTTCGGTTCGACTATTCCGGCCACGGCGCGTCCGGCGGAGATTTCAAAAAAGGCACGATCTCCCGATGGCTGGAAGAGGCACTCGCCGTAGTGCGTGCAAAGGCGCCGTCGAGCGTCATTCTCGTCGGCTCTTCGATGGGCGGATGGATCGCCTTGCGCATGGTTGAGGAACTACGCAAGACAGGTGGCGCCCCATCCGTCGCAGGCCTGATCCTCATCGCGCCTGCGCCTGATTTCACGGCGGAACTGATAGAGCCCAGCCTGACGGAGGCAGAAAAGACATCGCTGCTGGAGAGGGGATATTTCGAGGAGCACTCGGAATACAGTCCCGAGCCCAACATCTTCACCCGCGCGCTCATGGAAGACGGCCGGCAGAACCGCGTGTTGCAGGGCATCATCACCACCGGTTGCCCCGTTCACATCCTGCAGGGCATGCGCGATCCCGACGTGCCCTATCAACACGCGCTGAAACTTCTGGAACACCTGCCAGCCGACGACGTGGTTCTGACGTTGATCCGCGACGGCGACCACCGGCTCTCCCGGCCACAGGACATTGAAAGGATGCTCACGGCGGTTAGAGCCCTTGCAACATAGGCATTTCCGCAACGCTCTTAACCATATTCAACGAGTCTTGCGCGCCATTGATTGCTAAAGATTGACTCCTGCCCCCCAACCCTCTTAACTTTTCATTAAGAATTAAGGGACGGGTTTCATGATGAACGCACCGCTGGCGCGTGCGCTGCTGTCTGCAGTTGCCGCCGGGCTAATGACTGCTGCCTCCGCCATGGCGGAAACCAAGGGAAGCCCTTCCATGGTGACGGGCGGGATCACCTCCCAGCCGATCGGCCATTACGAGTTCTGTCAGAAATATGCCGATGAGTGCAACATTCGCAGCAAGGCGACGCCGCCGCCACGCGTCACCGACTATGGCTGGGGCGTCATTCGCGAGGTCAACACCTCGGTCAACACGACCATCGTGGCGATGACCGACCAGGAAATCTATGGCAAGGACGAGGTCTGGGAATACCCGACAACCGCCGGCGATTGCGAAGATTTCGTACTGCTGAAGCGCAAGAAGCTGATCGAGCGCGGATTTTCCGTGGCCGACCTGCTGATAACAGTCGTTCGCAAGCCTGATGGTGAAGGTCATGCGGTGCTTACCCTTCGCACCACGGATGGCGACTATATTCTCGATAATCTCACCGACGACGTGAAGCTCTGGACCGACACAAACTACACCTATCTGAAGCGGCAGGCGTCCTTTAATACGGGCCGCTGGGTTTCCATCGAGGATGGTCGGGACGTTCTGGTCGGCGCGTTGCGCTGATCTGCATGAAATCGATTATATCGAAAAGCCCGCGGCACGCGCCGCGGGCTTTTGCCTTTTAGCCATTGCCGATGATAATGCCGGCCGCCAGCACCAATGAGCCACCGAGGACCACCTGAAAGACGGCGCGCAGGAATGGCGTTTCCATGAAGCGGTTCTGAATGAAGGCGATAGCCCAGAGTTCCACGAAAACAACGATCGCGGCAATAGCCGTAGCTGTCCAGAAATGCGGGATGAGATAGGGCAGCGCGTGGCCGAGGCCGCCAATGGCCGTCATGATGCCCGATGCCAGGCCGCGCTTCAGTGGCGAGCCCCGACCGGAAAGCTTGCCGTCATCATGAGCGGCTTCCGTAAACCCCATGGAGATGCCCGCGCCGACGGAGGCGGAAAGACCGATGAGGAAGGTCTGCCAGGTATCCTGTGTGGCAAAGGCCGCTGCAAAGATTGGCGCCAGCGTCGACACGGAACCGTCCATAAGCCCGGCGAGACCCGGCTGCACATAGGTCAGGAGGAACTGACGCTTGGCGGTCTCCTCTTCTTCCGTTCTGCCGTTTTCATCGAGATGTTTTTCCTCGAGCATATGCGCGATATCCTCGTGGCCGCGCTCTGCCTCCGCCAGATCACCGAGCAACTTGCGCGTCGAGGCATCCGTGGTGCGCTTGACGGCTTCGTCATAAAAACGGATTGCCTGCGCTTCCATCAATTCCGCCTGGGCGCGAATTTTTTCCAGTGAGAGATTCTTCACCAGCCAGTCCGGTGTGCGTTCGTAGAAACCACGCACATGTTCCCGGCGTATCAACGGTATGGTTTCTCCGAAGCGGCGGCGATGCATGTCGATCAACACGTTTCGATGCTGCTGCTCGACCTCGGCCATGTCGTCAAAAACCTTCGCCGATTGAGGATATTGCGCGCGCAGATGATCAGCATAGGAGCGGTAGATGCGAGAGTCATCTTCTTCCGACGAGATGGCGAGCGCCAGGATTTCCTGTTCGCTGAGGGAGGAAAAGGGACGTTTGGAAAGCGAGAAAAGACTGTGGAACATGGCTGAAACCTTTTTTTAGAATAATTCTAAATACATCCGCATCACCCCGCGATCAAGCCATCTTAGAATAATTCTAACCAGTCAAAGCGCCGCATTGCCGATGGCAGCGCAGCGGCGTAAATTCGCCGGGAAAGGATCGATGATGCAGAACCCAACCGCGGCAAGAGCCGCTCACAGCGCAGAAATTCAGGACAGGGCAGAAAAAGCGATGGCGGCTATCGGTGTCGATGCCCGTTTTATCGATCTGCTGGTGGAAACATTTTACGGTCGCGTGCTGAAGCACCCCGCGCTCGGGCCCGTTTTCGATGCGCGGCTTGCAGGCCGCTGGCCGGAACATATGGCCAGGATGAAGCAGTTCTGGGCGGCCGTCGCGTTCAAGAATGGCGGTTATGGCGGCAAGCCGGTCCAAGCCCATCTTGGCGTAGAAGGCATGACCGCCGAGCTTTTCCCCCAATGGCTTGCGCTGTTTTCCGCCACACTCGATGACATTGCACCAGGCAGAGAGGCGCACGACTGGTTTATGGAAACCGCTGAACGCATCGCCAGAAGCCTGACGCTCTCGCTCTTTTACAATCCGGCGCTCGATGATCCCGCGTTGACGCGATCGTCGTCTTAACCGCAAGGCGCGGGGCCTGGGTACGGCACCTGATTGCAGAGTTGGAACGATGACGAAGCGCCGCGCAGGAGCGCGCAGGTTTAGAACATTCCCTCTTGATGGCCGTAAGGATAAATGTTTAGTAGCCGGCGGGAGGCGTACCGTGCGGTTCGCCTGTAATATGAAGTATAGCAGGGCTTATCGACATGGATCGCAGATCATTTATCCGCAAGGCTGGCGCCGTGGGCGCCGGTGTTACCGCAACGGCGCTGGCCGCTCCGGCCATCGCACAAGAAAATCCCAAGATTACCTGGCGCATGACGTCGTCCTTCACCAAGGGCCTCGACATTCTGTTCGGCGCGGGCCAGATCGTCGCCGATCACGTCAAGGAAGCTTCCGGCGGCAATTTCGTCATTCAGCATTTCGCGGGCGGAGAGATCGTGCCGGCCCTGCAGGCTGCGGACGCGGTGACGGCCGGAACCGTCGAAATGGCGCATACATGCGCCTATTATTACGTTGGCAAGGACCCGACCTTCGCGCTCGGGACCTCGGTTCCCTTCGGCCTCAATGCGCGCCAGACGAATGCCTGGTTCAACCAGGCCGGCGGCAACGAGCTGCTCAATGAGTTCCTTGCCCAGCACAATATCTACTCGATCCTGCTCGGCAACACCGGTGCCCAGATGGGCGGCTGGTTCCGCAAGGAAATCAACACCATCGACGACCTCAAGGGTCTGAAGATGCGTATTGCCGGCCTCACCGGCCAGGTGATGCAGAAGGTTGGCGTGACGCCGCAGCAGATCGCCGGCGGCGATGTCTACGCCGCGCTCGAAAAGGGCACGATCGACGCCACCGAGTTCGTCGGCCCCTATGATGACCAGAAGCTCGGCTTCTACAAGGTCGCGAAATATTACTATTACCCCGCATGGTGGGAAGGCGGCCCGGCCGTTCATGCCTTCGTCAACCTGCAGAAGTTCAACGAACTGCCGGAAAACTACAAACGCATCCTGAAAGACGCCTGCGCCGCGGGCAGCGCCAGCATGCTGGAACGCTACGATGCACGCAATCCGAAGGCGCTGAAGGAATTGGTAGCGCAGGGCGCGATCCTGCGCCCCTTCAGCCAGGAAATCCTCGATGTCTGCCACAAAGCGGCGCAGGAAACCTACGCGGAGATTTCGGCCAAGAACGAGAGCTTCAAGAAAATCTACGAGAGCCAGCAGGCCTTCAAGAAGGATGCCTATCTCTGGGCACAGATCGCCGAATACACCTATGACACCTACATGATGATCCAGCAGCGTAACGGCACGCTCTGATCGACAATCATTTCCCGACGATCTTCAGACGGTCATCCGGCATCTGCCGGGTGGCCGTTTTGTTAGACGAGACCAGTTTCCACACCTGCCGTTCCCGCCAGTCGACCGGGCTCATGCCGGTGACGCGGCGAAATTCCCGGTTGAAGTTGGACTTGGTTTGAAAGCCGGAAGAAAACATGATCGATGTCACCGATTGATTCGTCTCCTCCAGCAACCGGCAGGCTTCGCGGATGCGCAGCTGGTTGACATATTGCGATACGTTGACGCCAAGCGAACGATTGATCGCACCCGAAATCTGCCGGCTCGGCAGGCCGAGGCGTCTTGCTAGGCGCGACAGGTTGAGATTTTCGTCGCGGTAGAGCGCCTGCGACGTCATCAGGCGATCGAGGCCCGCAACAATCTCGCGGTCCTGTTGTGTTGGTTCTGAAGGAGGCGGCACCTCTGCCGGCGGCTCCGCGGCCGCTTGCGACGCCTTGCTTTTCCCGGCCATGGCCGCCATCAGCCCGATCAGCAACAGGCCGAAAAGATTGGCGTTGCTGACGAGCGCCGCGACGTTCTCGCCATGTGCCCATTCGAAATCGAGAAACACCAGAAGATCGAACATCGCGGAAACGCACAGCGCCGCAGCAGCGATGATGAGCGCCTTGTGTGCCGAAGCGACGCTCGCAAATTGCGCCTCGTCCAGCCCATCCGGCCCTTTTCTTCCGAGTAATAGCAGAGCGGTGGCATGGCCAACGAAGAGGGCAATCAGGCCAAGATCGATAGCGACCGGGAATGTGAATTCCAGAAGAATGATCAGCAGAGGGGACAGGGCGAGGCTTGCCAGCATGGCCCTTCTGCTTTCCGGCCCCACTTTCATCAGGCCGCGAAAGGCAATGTACACCAGTGGTGGCAAGCAGGCGGCCAAAACCGGCAGCACGTATCGCACCAGGCTCACACCATATCCCCAGCGCAGGCCGACGAGCACAGACTGCACGGCGCAAAGGGCGATAAGCGCCAAAAATACGCGGCTTGTCCGCACATCGTCTCCGCTTCGAAAGAAGACGATGAACATGACCACCAACAACAGCGCCACGACGAAAGGCAGGGGAATGAAAAGCACGATAACCATCCCGGAGCGAAACCTTGTCGCACTTCATGGACCAGATCGCGTTTCGGTACGACCTTTAACGCGATCAAGGACGCAAAAAATACGTGGCGGCGCAGATTGAGCACCGTTCTTCCCAAACACACGAGGTTTTCATGCGCCCTGTCACCACCATAGCGACCATGTTATTTTCCGCTTTCGTCACTCAACCGGTTTTTGCGGCGGACGCCGTCGGCATCAGCGAAACTACCGTTCATTCGCCAGCTCGCGGCAAAGACCTTGCTCTCACCGTCTGGTATCCATCTGACGGAAAGGGCACACAGGCGCCTTCCGGCGAGGACCGAATTTTTCTGGGCACGCCCGTGTTCAAGGATGGTGCGGTGAAAACTGGCCGTTTGCCGCTCGTGCTTCTGTCCCACGGCTCGGGTTCAAGAGTGTCCGGCATGGCATGGATCGCCGCGAAGCTTGCGAGCGAGGGTTTCATCGTCGCCGGCACCAACCATCCCGGCACCACCAGCGGCGATTCCACGCCCGCCGATACGCCGAAAATCTGGGAGCGAACAGACGATCTCTCAACGATCATTACGGTCATGACGGCAGAAGGCAAGTGGTCGAATGCGATCGACACGAAGAGGATCGGCGTTCTCGGCTTCTCGCTGGGCGGCAGCGCGGCGATGGAGATTGCGGGTGCGCGCGCCGATCTCGATGCCTATGCCCGCTATTGCGAGGACTATTCTTCGATGATGGATTGCCAGTGGTTCGCCGGCGGCCGGGGTTACCTCAATGGCGAGCCGGTCAGCGTTCCGAAGCTGGATATCAAAACCCTCGACAAGGCCCGTTTTGAGCAGCAGAACCGCGATCCCCGCATCCGCTCCGCCGTGCTGGTTGATCCCGGCCTGGCGCTGGCTTTCAAACCGGAGAGCCTGAAAGCGATCGATATTCCGCTGACCTTCATCAATCTCGGCAGCAAAGGTAAAATTCCGCCGGCCGTGCTTGCGGATAAACTCGCAGACGACGTGCCCGGCGCGACCTACCTGCGGGTGGACGACGCCAACCATTTCAGCTTCCTGCCCCTCTGCAAACCGGATGCCGATGCATTTCTCAAATCCATCGGCGAGCGTGATCCGATCTGCGAACCGGCCGGACCACGAGACCGCGCGGATATTCACGCACAATTGGAGACGATGATCCTTACAGCTTTCAACCGCACGCTGAAGCCGGGCCAGTGAGGCTGCAGTCTCAAAGGCCTAGCCGATCCGCTTATAGAACAGGGTCGTGCTGCAAAAGCGTCCATCCGGAAACAGGGCGTAATCCGGAATGACGCCGACCCGTTCCCAGCCGAGACGGGGATAAATCGCCTCTGCATCGCTGCCAGTTGCCGTATCCAGAACCAGAAGGGTACGGCCACGTTTTGCCGCTTCCTCCTCCACCCTTTGCATGAGCTTGCGGGCGACGCCAAGGCCTCGGGCGGATGGGTGCACGAGAAGTTTCATCAGATCGCCGCGATGTGGCTGGTTGGGTTTGGAGGCGAGCCCCACCTGCACGGTGCCGACTACCTTGCCATCCACTTCCGCTACCACATGAATAGTCGCACCCTGACCTGCCGCTTCAGCCACGGATCGCCAGAAGGGTTCGGCATCCTGCGGGGAAAAGGGCAACATGAAGCCGACGGAGGCGCCGCCGTTCACGCAGGCGGCGAGGACTTCGCAGAGTTCTGGCAGGGCATCGATGGTCTCTTGCCCGTTCAACATGCGGATGATGGTCATAAAAACTCCTGTGGGGAAATCAGCGCTGTCTTTGATCCAGCACAACGGCATAACGGGCAGGTTTTTCGGAAGGATTGTGGAAGACGTGCCCTTCTCCGACCGGCATGAAAAGGCAATCGCCCGGCTCCAGCCGGTGAACGTTTCCGCCGCTCGTCATTTCCAGCACGCCTTCGAAAAGCCAGACATATTGCGTCATGCCCCGGCTTGCCGCATGCGGCGGAAAACCGACGCGCGCGCCGGCTGGAAATTCGACTTCGACAATATCGACATTCGATCCCACACGCGGCGGGGAAATGGCGCGGCGGACATAGCCTGTCTCGGGATCTTTCCAGAGCTGCTGGTCGCGCTTTCTCACCAGCGGAGAAACGGTCTCTTCATTTTCGGCGAAGAAACCGGAGAGCGACAGGCCAAATGCCGCGCAGATGCGGGCGAGCAGCGACGCGGTGGGGCTCGCCTCTCCCCTTTCAATACGGGAAATCATGGCGCGGCTGACGCCCGATTCGGATGCAAGCCTGTCCAGCGTCAGGCCGCTTTCAGCCCGCAACGTTTTGATACGCTCGCCGATCGAGCGTTCGAGAATGTGATCTTCGTTTTCCATCATATGAGAATTTCACTCTCACATGATGGAGTCAATATCCTTCATAGTGGAAATTGTCATTTTTCCGCCGGGTGCTTATCGGCAAATAGGCGTCAGGCGCCGACCTGGGCAATCCAGTCATTCAGATTATAGTAGTTCGTTACTCGACTAACCTTTCCATCTTTCAGGTCAAAAAAGGCGCCGGCCGGCAGCACATATGTCTGACCGTTCGCCTCGGGCAACCCTTCGTCAGTCTTGAGATATTCGCCATTGACAATGAATTCGGCGGACGCGCGCTTTCCATCCTCGCTCGCCATGATCACCATATCGGTAAGGTTTTCCTTATAGCAGCGGTTCATATGATCCATGAAGGACGCAAAGGCGGCCTTGCCGGTCTGGCGCTCGCCCTGATTAATGTCATGCACCACCTCATCGTGAAGCAGCGCCAGGAAGGCATCCATATCCTGACTGTTGAAGGCATCGTAATAGGCGCGGATGGTCTCGGCAGCGGTCATCGTCTTCTCCGTTCATGCTTGCGCGGGTGTTCCACGCCGGTATAACCAGTGCAACCGAGAGTGAAAATGCCCATGACCGTCGAAATCAAGTCTCTTTCCGGCATTGACGCCACACGTTATTTCGATGACCTCGCGCGCCTGCGGATCGGGGTGTTTCGCGCCTTTCCGTATCTCTATGACGGCTCGCTGGAGTATGAGCGCAAATATCTTGCGACCTATGCCGATACGGACGGGGCGATCTTCGTGCTGGCGCTCGATGACGGCAGAGTGGTCGGCATGTCCACCGGCATGCCGATGGCCGCCGAAACCGACGAGGTGAAAACGCCATTCGTGGAAGCGGGCTACGATCCGAACCGGATATTCTACTTCGGTGAAAGCGTGCTGCTTCCCGGCTATCGCGGCCACGGCGTCGGCGTGCGCTTCTTCGAGGAGCGGGAGGCACATGCAAAGCGGCTCGGCTTCAACCAGTGCACCTTCTGCGCTGTCGAGCGGCCTGCCGACCATCCCCGCCGGCCGACGGATTACGTGCCGCTCAATACCTTCTGGGAAAAGCGCGGTTATCGCCACCACCCCGAGCTGCATACAAGCTTCACCTGGCAGGACCTCGACGAAAGCACCGAGAGCCCCAAACCCCTGTCATTCTGGATGAAGACCATCCTTGCCGGAGATGGAGACACATGACACGCCTCGCCGCCAGCCAATATGCCATCGAGCTGATCGAGACATGGGAGGCCTATACCGCCCATCTGTCCGCCGTTGTCCGCGAGGCCAAGAGCGAGGGCGCAGAACTCCTGCTGCTGCCGGAATATTCGGCTATGACGCTGACCGGTCAGTTGCCACCCGACATCCGTTCTGATCTGCACCGTTCCATCGAAGAGATACAGCCGATGATCCCCTCCTGGGTAGAGCTATGCGAGGAGCTGGCGCGGCAACATCAAATTCTGTTCCAGCCCGGCAGCGCGCCTGTGAAGGACCCGGACGGCAAATTCCGCAATCGCGCGTGGCTTTTCGGTCCGGATGGCCTGATCGGTTATCAGGACAAGCAGATCATGACCCGCTTCGAACGGGAGCAATGGAACATCCATGCCGGCGTCGAGGGCCTTAAAGCGTTTAATACGCAGATCGGCAGGCTGGGCATTCTCATCTGTTACGACAACGAGTTCCCGATGCTTGGCCGCAGGCTGGCGGAACTCGGCGTCGAACTGGTCCTCGCGCCCAGTTGCACCGATACCCTCGCGGGTGCCTATCGGGTCCGCATCGGCGCGCAGGCGCGGGCGCTGGAAAACCAGTATGCCGTCCTGTCATCGCCCACCGCCGGGGAAGCGCCATGGTCCCCGGCCGTCGATGAAAATCGTGGTCGCGCTGCCCTTTACGTGCCGTCGGACTACGGCATGCCAGCATCCGGCATCGTCGCGGAAAGCGAAAGTGATGCGGTGACGCAAAGCAGCCTTTTGATCGCCGATATCGATCTTGCCGCAGTGGCAAGGCTGCGCACCGAAGGACAGGTGGCCACCCGCCGTGACTGGCCGGAGCAATTTGCGATCTGAAAAGCCGATTTTAAAAGGCTTTTAACCAAATTCCCGCTTTGCGGCATGACAAGCCCCTGCTATAGCGCGGAACATGAGCACAAATTCGACCCGCACGCCCCTGGACCATATCCGCAACTTTTCGATCGTTGCCCACATCGATCACGGCAAATCGACGCTGGCCGACCGGTTGATCCAGTCGACAGGCGGCCTCGCCGAACGCGACATGTCGGAACAGGTCCTCGATTCGATGGATATCGAGCGCGAGCGCGGCATCACGATCAAGGCTCAGACCGTGCGCCTGCATTACAAGGCGAATAACGGCGAGACCTATGTGCTTAATCTTATCGACACGCCCGGCCACGTCGACTTTGCCTATGAAGTCTCCCGCTCGCTTTCGGCTTGCGAAGGTTCGCTGCTGGTGGTCGACGCTTCGCAGGGCGTGGAAGCCCAGACGCTCGCCAATGTCTATCAGGCAATCGACAATAATCATGAGCTGGTCACGGTGCTCAACAAGATCGACCTGCCTGCGGCCGAACCCGACCGCATCAAGGAACAGATCGAGGAAGTCATTGGCATCGACGCTTCCGATGCGGTGATGATTTCCGCCAAGACAGGTCTTGGCATTCCCGATGTTCTGGAAGCCATCGTCCACCGCCTGCCGCCGCCGAAGAGCGATGTCGGCGAAAACGGGCCGCTGAAAGCGTTGCTTGTTGACAGCTGGTACGACACCTATCTCGGCGTCATGGTTCTCGTGCGCGTCATTGACGGCGTGCTGAGCAAGGGCCAGCAGATCCGCATGATGGGTTCGGGCGCGAAATACGGCATCGAGCGCGTCGGTGTCCTGACCCCGAAGATGGTCAATGTCGATAGTCTCGGCCCCGGCGAGATCGGCTTCATCACCGCCTCTATCAAGGAGGTGGCCGATACACGCGTTGGCGATACCATCACCGACGACAAGCGCCCGACGGCGCAGGCCCTGCCCGGCTTCAAGCCCGCGCAGCCCGTGGTGTTCTGCGGCCTCTTCCCGGTCGATGCGGCCGACTTCGAAGATTTGCGCGCGGCGGTGGGCAAGCTTCGCCTTAACGACGCCTCCTTCTCCTTCGAAATGGAATCGTCTGCCGCTCTCGGCTTCGGTTTCCGCTGCGGCTTCCTGGGCCTGCTCCATCTCGAAATCATTCAGGAACGCCTCGAGCGCGAATTCAATCTCGATCTCGTCGCGACAGCGCCTTCGGTCGTTTATGAAATGACGCTGACGGACGGCACGGAAAAGGAACTTCACAACCCGGCCGACATGCCCGACGTGGTGAAGATCAAGGAAATCCGCGAGCCCTGGATCAAGGCCACGATCATGACGCCGGATGAATATCTCGGCGGCATCCTGAAACTCTGTCAGGACCGGCGTGGCCTGCAGACCGAGCTGACCTATGTCGGCAACCGCGCGATGATCACCTACGAATTGCCGCTCAACGAAGTAGTGTTCGATTTCTACGACCGCCTGAAGTCCATCTCCAAGGGCTATGCCTCGTTCGATTACAACATCATCGATTATCGCGAAGGCGATCTCGTCAAGATGTCGATCCTCGTCAATGGCGATCCCGTCGATGCGCTTTCCATGCTGGTCCACCGCTCGGCGGCCGACCGGCGCGGGCGCGGCATGTGCGAAAAGCTGAAGGAACTCATTCCGCCGCACATGTTCCAGATCCCGATCCAGGCCGCCATCGGCGGCAAGGTCATCGCCCGCGAAACCGTGCGCGCGTTGCGCAAGGACGTGACGGCGAAGTGCTACGGCGGCGACGCCACACGCAAGCGCAAACTTCTGGACAAGCAGAAGGAAGGCAAAAAGCGCATGCGCCAGTTCGGCAAGGTGGAAATTCCGCAGGAAGCCTTTATCGCCGCTCTGAAGATGAACGACGAATAAGCGGCGAAGTACCGCGATTGCTTTTGAAAGGGAGGCTTGCGGCCTCCCTTTTCCTTTCAAAAACACCGTTCTCAGGCGTGCAGCTTCGCGCCTTTTGTAATCTTGTCGACGATTTTCTTATCGGCTCTAAGCGCCATTCCGACAACCTTTGCGGTTTCCGGAGAAAATTCCGAGAAGACCTGACGGTTCGCCGCGTCGTGTCCGGTGGAGAACATTTCCTCGATATAAAGCGATGTCGTGACATCACGCTCAAGAGAACGCTGATGGATTTTGCGCAACGCCTCCTGATCCGCGGCCATCACGACAATCGGCTGGACAGACAGAGGATTGTAGACGTTCCCCGCCCCGTCGCGGTATGGTTCCCCGATGATCTCTCCGGTCTGGGCTACGATCCCGGACATGAGAAATGCGGTGACGTTCAATTTTTGCCAAACGGCAAGGTCGTCACGAAGGACGACGGCGATCTTGGTATCAAACATGCGAACTCAATCTGGCTGTGGTTACGAACGAGAAGCAACCCTACAGCCTCTGCATGCCACCGATCTTGAACGTTCGTGCAAATTCGAGGGCATCGTGCAGGCCCCCGCGAGCGACGGTTTCGAGCGCATAGAAGCGCGCTTTCACGGTAATGCTTACGCGCCGCACCGGCATGATACCTATGCGCTGGGCGTTACGCTCTCAGGCGTTCAGACCTTTTCCTATCGTGGCGCCTCGCATTTCAGCATGCCCGGAAATGTGATCGTGCTGCATCCCGACGAAGTTCACGATGGCGGCGCCGGCACGGATGAGGGCCTGCGCTACCGCATGCTTTACCTTCCGCCTGAAAAGATGATGCAGGCAGGACATAAGTCGCTGCCTTTTTCCAAACATCCCGTTATCGAGGACGAGGCCTTTCGCCTATGCCTGATCGAAGTGCTTGCCAACCTCGAAAGCGAGCCGGACAATCTACTTGTGACAGACTGGCAGGCGCGACTTGCGGATCTGGTCTGCAAACATTCGAATGAAAGAACTGGGAATATCAAGCGAGTTGACAGGGCCGCCGTCTTGCGGTGCAGGAATTACCTGCTGGAGAACAGCGCCGCAACCGTGGGATCGGAAGAGCTGGAAGAGATAAGCGGGCTCGACCGCTTTACGCTTTTTCGGCATTTCCGTTTCCTGCTCGGAACGAGCCCGCACCGTTATCTCATCATGCGGCGGTTGGAAAAATGCAAGGAGATGATGCGGGCCGGTGGCAGCCTTGCGGAAACAGCCTTCGCCTGCGGGTTCGCGGATCAGGCACATTTCACGCGGCATTTCAAAAATGCCTTCGGCATGCCACCGGGGCGCTGGCTCAACCTCGTTTCACACTGATCATTGCGGAAACAGGATCGACCGATGCGCTGCCGCACCTGCCATTGCGCCGTCGCCAACCGAAAGGGCCACAGAGCCGGCAGCCCTTGCCACATCGCCGCAGGCAAATATGCCGCCAATGGTCGTCTGTTTCATCGGATCGGTGACGATGGTCGATCCCATCGGTCCCTCCTCGATTGCGCAGCCAAGTTTTTTTACCCAGTCTGAGGCGATACGCAATTTCGGCTGGGTGAAAAGGCCCGCCAGTGCAACATTACGCCCATCCACCAGAGCGATATCCGCATGTCCGGCGATTTCCCGGATATGCGTTTTTTCCACATGGACCCCGCGAGCAGACAGAAGCGCATCCTGATCAGCATCCAGCTCGAAGACGCCATTGGTAAAGAAGGTCGTCTCCCCCCAGTCCGGGAGCATCAGTGCATGATGTATGGCCAGAGGTGAAGCCGCGATAACGCCGATCTTTCCGTGATCCAGTTCGTAGCCATGGCAATATGGGCAGTGGAAAACAGAGGACCCCCAGCGGTCCTTCAGCCCGACTATATCCGGAAGTTCGTCGGTGACGCCCATGGCGAGAATGAGACGGGCGCCGCTTTCACGGCGGCCGCCATCGATTTCGACCTCAAAGTCACCAAAAGTCCCTTCCGCATCCGTTACCCTCCCCCGCGCCCACTCGATCGTCGGGTAGCGCTCGATCTGGCTGCGTGCCTCGCTCACGATCTCGCCGGGCGCCTTGCCGTCCTGCCCAAGAAAACCATGGGAGTGGCTGGCAAAGCGATTTCGTCTTTCGCCTGCGTCCACCACCAGAACCCGCTTCCTTGCGCGGCCCAGCTGCAGGGCGGCGGATAACCCGGCGTAACTGCCGCCTATTATGATCACGTCGAATTTCATGATGCACCCATGGTTTGAGACCGACCGTAACCGCGGCCCATATCATGCTACTTATATTGTTACATGAAAGGTCGAGTCAATGGTCATGCAACTTATATTGTTACGTCAGCCGGAGGGTGGTAAGCGTGAATGCAAACAGGTGGGCTTCAACAATGAGACACGACACGCGACTTTCCCGGGTGCTGCATATTCTGATCCATATGGAAAAACATGAGGGCGCGGCGACTTCGGAGAGTATCGCAGCCATGTTGCAGACCAATCCGGTGGTGGTGCGCAGGACGATGGCGGGCCTGCGCGAGCAGGGATATGTTTCTTCGGAAAAAGGACATGGCGGAGGATGGGTTCTGGCGCGCCCACTCAATGAGATTACATTACTCGATATCTACAGAGCGCTTGGCGCACCCGACCTGTTCTCTATCGGGCTGGCAGGTGACAATCCGGATTGTGTTATTGAACAGGCAGTCAATGCTGCACTTTTCGAGGCCATGACCGAGGCGGAGAGCATTTTGTTATCCCGCTTCGGAAATATTACGCTTTCGGCGCTGGCGGCAGAATCGATCACCCGCTGGTCAAAAGTCTCCAATCATCCTTCCGCCATGGACCAGCTCTGAGCGAGCAAACCAGCGATTGCTCAATCGAAAAAACCGCCTGCTCGGAAGCAGGCGGCTTCATCATGTCCAGTCAGCCATTAAGGCTGGGTCTGGGTTCCACCCGTGTTCGGACTTGCCGGGGCGGCGTTATTTGCCGGCGGCGTTGCCGGGGTAGTCGGTGCCATCGGTGCCGGCGCCTGGTCCGTCGCAGCGGGTGGCGTAGTGGACGACGTCGTGGCCGGATCGGTGGTCGGGCCGCTCATCTGCGACCAGGCGAAGACGCCCACCAATACGACGACGATGATTGCCAGCCATGGCACCCAGGACGACGAGGTGCGGGCACGCGGTTCGTTGTTGATATTCAGTTCCGGACGAAGATCGCGGTCCGGACGCGGGTTGTTGGGATCGAATGTCATGGTGTTTCCTCCTCTTCATTCTGCCGAGAAAACGACGTTCCCGCGATTTTGTTCCGATCAGTCGCCCCTGCGGTCAGGACGAAGGTGAAACGGGCGGCTGACGAAGAGCGTCTGCAAGCACGGTCATGACGTGTGGACCACCCATTTGCGACACGTTGAAACGCATGAAACCGGACGCGCTCTGCGAGGAACTGAACACATTCCCCGGCGCCAGCACCAACTGCTGCGCGAGCGCGCGGCGCGCCACATCGGCAGCATCCGCGCCTTCCGGCAGGCGGCACCATAAAAACATGCCCGCCTGCGGTTCGATCCACGGCACGCATCCAAGTGAGATGAGGCGCGCCGCCGCCTCCGGCATCGCCGCCGCAAGCCGCAGACGAAGCGCCTCGACATGTTTGCGATAACTGCCATCCGTTAGAAGCGACAGGACCAGCGCGGCTGAGAAATGCGCTCCGCCAAAAGCGGTGGCGATCTTGAGGTCGGTCAACGCTTCCACCCACGCCAGGGGCGCTGCTATAAAACCGCAGCGCACGGAAGCCGACAGTGTTTTTGAAAAACTACCGATCTGGACAACGCGGTTCAGGCCGTCGAAGGCCGCCAGACGCGGGGCGGCCTGAGTTTCGAAATCGGCGAAAATATCATCCTCAATGATGGTCAGTCCCGACTGTTCGGCCAACATCAACAAACGGTGGGCATGAACGGCGGAGAGCCGCGCGCCAGTGGGATTATGGATCGCGGAATTGGTGATATAGAGCCGTGGCCGGTGCTCTTTCAGCGCCTGCTCGAAAATCGGCAGGTCCGGCCCTGTAGGTGTATAGGGCACGCCAATGGCCCTGACGCGGTGCGCGCGCAAAAGGGCGTGGAAATTGAAATAACATGGATCATCGACGATTACCGTATCTCCAGGCTGCAGCAAAAAGCGGCACAGGAGATCGATTGCCTGGGTACCTGAATCGGTCAGCATGATCTGGCTGGCCCCGGCCTGAACCCCGTGATCGGCCAGCCTGCGCGACAGGAGCTGCCGCAGCGGCAGAAGCCCCATGGGGCTCGCATAATCCGTCAGCAGGGCGGCATCCGCGCGCGCAAGCCCCCTGATCGCCCGCCGCATTGCCTCTTCCGGCATCCAGGACGCGGGAAGCCAGCCGCAACCGGGCTTGGCGAGGACGGACCCTTCGTCCAGCGCCTGACGGGATACCCATAGCGGGTCCACCGCCCTGTCCAGCCGGGGCTCGATATCGGCGAGAGACAGGGGCGCAAGCGGACCGGCTACAAAAAATCCGGAGCCCGGCCGCGAGCTTATCGTGCCATCGGCCACCAGCCGGTCATAGGCTTCGACAACGGTGGAGGTGGAAACCTGCATGGCTTTCGCCAGCCCGCGCACCGAAGGCAGGCGCGCGCCTGGAACGAGGCTGCGCGAAGCAATGCGCTGGCGAATGCTCGCCATGACCTTTTCTATGCGCGTACCGGGTTCGATCTGCGCGAAGGTTGAAAGCCGCCCGTCCACAACTCTCTCCATCCGTACTGGAACATCAACCATAACAGTTTCTTTAAATTGTACATGACTGTCGCTGTTGCCGCCAGCAGTTCCGGAGGAAGAAGGACAAAATGCAGGAGATGACGGTGGACAAGGCGACAAGCGGCTGGCTGAACGGTCTGACGGGCGTGGTGATATTTAGCGGCTCGCTGCCCGCCACGCGCGTTGCGGTGACGGGTTTCGATCCCGTGTTCCTCACTGTGGCCCGCGCCAGCATTGCGGGTCTATTGGCGGTGGTGCTGCTGCTTGTCTTCAGGCAAAAGCGCCCGGCGCGCCATGATCTGACATCGCTCTTCATCGTCTCGCTTGGGGTTGTCGTGGGCTTTCCGCTGTTGACGGCGCTTGCCCTCCGACACGTTACCTCGGCGCATTCCATTGTTTTTGTCGGGCTGTTGCCGCTGGCCACCGCAATCTTTGCGGTTCTGCGCGGAGGCGAGCGCCCGCGCCCGGCCTTCTGGCTCTTTTCCTGCGCGGGCAGCGCCCTGGTGGCGGGCTTTTCGATGTGGAATTCATTTTCGACCGGGCTTGAGGCCTCGCTTACCGGTGATCTCCTGATGCTCAGCGCAATCATCGTCTGCGGACTTGGTTATGCAGAGGGTGCCGCCCTTTCCCGCAGGCTGGGGGGCTGGCAGGTCATTTCCTGGGCGCTGGTTCTCTCCCTGCCGGTGATGCTGCCGCTCGCGTTTTTCACAGGGCCGCAAACGCTCGCCGGCATCGATCCCCAGGCTTGGGGCGGCCTTGCCTATGTTTCCCTGTTCAGCATGCTGATCGGCTTCATCTTCTGGTATCGCGGCCTGGCGCAGGGCGGCATTGCGGCAGTCGGACAATTGCAGCTGCTGCAGCCGTTCTTCGGCCTCGCGCTTGCCGCAACCCTGCTGCACGAAGAGGTAAGCCCTGCCATGATTGCCGTTACGCTGGTTGTGGTGCTGTGCGTCGCGGGCGCCAGAAAATTCGCGCGCTGACACGGGCGATCCTTCAGCTGGAACGGCGATCTACCCAGCGGTGCCACGCATCTTCGCTGCCGTTGAAGACATTGAGATCGATGCGGCCATCGACGCCATGTGACAGGCCCGAGCCGGAATATTGCCAGAACAGCCATTTGCGACCGGGATAGACCACCGATGGGTGCTGGGCGACGGCGCGCAGCCAGAAAGGATAGTCCAGGAACTCGCCGGTCAGGTTATCCTTGTAAAAATCCGGCGCGGTATAAATGATTGGCCGCTGCCCGTAATGGCGCTCGAGCTTGTTCATGAAGACGCGCATCTTTTCCAGAACGCGCTCACGGGAATGGCGCATCTTGCAGCTCGACTCGCCGTTATATTCCACATCGATCACCGGTGGCAGCGCGTCGGGATCGCGTGGCACGTTGCGAATGAACCAGTCTGCCTGTTCGCTGGCCGAACGGCACCAGTAGAAGAAGTGATAGGCGCCACGGCGAATGCCCGCGGCCTTTGCACCCTGCCAGTTGGTGCGGAACATCGGATCAAGGTGATCGCCGCCATCCGTGGCCTTGATGAAGGCGAAATTGGCCCCGCGGGTGCGCAGCAACGGCCAATCGATATTGGCCTGCCAGCGCGACACATCCACGCCGTGCACCTGGAAATGCCGCGGCTGAACCCGGCCGAAATTGATCGGTTTCGCATCGCTGAAGCTGGAACGGAAAATGCGGGAGCGGATCTGCGCACCGGCGCTCGCCGCCGGAGCCGCCGCCATGGCCAATTGGACCGGACGCTCCATCGGCCGTTCGGCCGGCCGTATCATCCCGGCCTGCGGCGGGACCGGCAAACGGATTTCAGGCGCATCCTGCGGCAGCGACGCCCTCGGCGTGACGGCGGAAAAAGCCTTGGGCTCTTCCGGCACCGGCCCACCCCAGGCCAGTACTTCCTGCCGCGGTTGAGCGGTTATCGGCTGCGAGCCGACGCTTGCCTGCGGCACCGGCGCTGATGGCGTGACAGAACTCGTGGTTTCCTTTGACGGCAAGCCGGCAACCAGGCTTTCCGGACCGGAACTGGACGTGCAGCCGCCAAGCAGAAGGCAACCGAAAAGAAGTGCTGGCACAGCCGAAGAACGCATGAGAACCCGTACGCAAAACAAATCGGGGGCGCACTGGCGCCACCCGGAGACCTCGAAATACAAATGCTAACGGAAGATTATCAAAAAAGACTGAATCTTATCTTTACGCCGACACCCACCAATGCGCCCTTCATTTCTGGCAGGTAAATTGCATTCCGGTTCTCATTGGACGACTCAGGCCGTCATGGTGCTGAGATCAACGGTATCGGCGCCGGGGGAATTTCTCTTGATCGACTCGATCGCGTGAATGGCCGAGGCCTTGGCCTTATAGCCTTCAGAGACAAACATCGTCTCGCCGTTCGAAGCCTTGAAGCGAAAGCGAAACTCTCCGGCTTTGTCTTGATAGATCTCGAATTTGTACATGGGCTTTGCGGCTCCTTCGCGCTGAAAAATGAACTCCACGCAATTCTGGTCTGGCACCATGATATTCGCAACAGAAAATCCGTCAGATGAGCCGCACCCAGGCACGGGCAATCTCCAGACCCGCTGCATCCGCCATCCCTGCACGCAGGTCGCGATGATCGGGATATTGTGCCAGCCAGCCGGGCGCCATTTTTTCGATGGAAGCGGGAAAGGCCTCGCACCACCCGTCGACGACTGCTGCGGAGGCCTCGAAATGGAACTGTGTGCCATAGACCGCCCGTCCGAGGCGAAAGGCCTGATTCCGCGTCGCGGCATTGGTCGCAAGCCGGGTGGCGCCGGGTGGTAGTGTAAATGTATCGCAGTGCCATTGGAAAATCGGAAAAGCTCTATCCAGCCCGGCCAAAAGCGGATCGGAAATGCCCTCTTCCGTGAGGGACACCTTTTGCCAGCCGAATTCCGGTGGACCGGAGAGAATATTATCGCCACCATAAGCGCGGGCCAGCAGCTGGCTGCCGAGGCAAACACCCATGACTGCCCTGCCCGCATCGCCAAAGGTTTTCATCAAACGCGCAAGCTCTGGAAGATAGGGATAGAGGGCATCGTCGAGTGCGTTCTGCTCCCCGCCCAGAACGATAAGGGCATCATGACCGCCCGCATCTTTCGGAAGCGGTTCCCCCGCATAGGCGCGAATGACGTGTACCGCCGCATTCGCCTCCGCCAATGCCACGCCGAGTTGTCCATACGGCGTGCCCGCCATGTTTTCGATAATTGCGACGCGCATGCGACCTCTTGATGATAACAGATGATTCAGCCGGCAGGTTTCGCCGATTGAATCCAAGCTTCATCATGATGAAAAGGGATTTTCAAGAGGTACGGCAGCAGTGGCGTGGCACAGCATGGGCCCTGCCACTGGATATTAGAATTCCCGCGAGAGCTTCGCGTCGACCGAATGCCGGTTGCCGCCCCGAATCGCGAAGAACAGGAAAATCGCCGCCCAGAGAATCGATTTTTCCGCACCGCCCAGACCTTCCGCCTTCACCACACCATGGAACCAGACCGTTACCAGAAGGACGATCATGGCGGCGAAGGATGCCGGCCGCGTGAAAAGGCCGATGGCGATGAAAATACCGCCGAAAAATTCCGTTGCCGCCAGCAGCGGCGACCAGAAGACGCCCGGGTAAAAACCGAGGCTCTCCACCATGCCGACCGCCCCGAAGGGATTGAGAATCTTGCCGAACCCATGGGTAACCAGCAGAAGTCCCGCCGTGACACGCAAAATGGTCTCCACCACATCGTGTGTCCCGTTATAAAGCGGTGCAACGGCGGGAACGAACAGACGCTGACGATTATTGTCGAACTGGGCCATAGGATCTCTCTGTTTGAGCATTCGATTGACTTATCTGTTCGCAAAGCCCCGTGATAAGAACAAGCATGTGCCGGGTAAAACATGATCGTTAAAGTTAACATTATCGTGACTCGGCCGCGAAGGAGACGTGATGATGACCGACACCAAACCGCGCATAACGATACGCTACTGCACCCAGTGCAACTGGTTGCTGCGGGCTGGATGGATGGCGCAGGAGATCCTGCAAACCTTCGCCTCGGATATCGGCGAAGTGAGCCTTGTCCCCTCGACCGGCGGCGTGTTCGAGATCGGGGTGGACGGTACCATTATATGGGAACGTAAACGTGACGGCGGTTTTCCCGGCCCAAAAGAGCTCAAACAGAGAATCCGCGACATCATCGACCCGGACCGAGACCTCGGTCATGTCGACAGGACGAAGCACGAAGGCCTCGACACCTGACCCGGCGACGGGTTTCAACAGCATCAGACAAGTTTTTTCCCTTTAAAATCAATGACCGTCATAAAAGTTCAAAAAGCCTGTTGACACCGGGCGGCTGCCCTCGTACATCGCTCTCCGTCGCCCAGATGGCGGAATTGGTAGACGCGCCAGCTTCAGGTGCTGGTACTCGCAAGGGTGTGGAGGTTCGAGTCCTCTTCTGGGCACCATTCCATTTTGATCTTAGCCAGATCAAATACTTAGACGAAAAAACAGCAACATTTGGCCCTCCTGCAGAACGCAGGGGTACATGTTGCGGTTTTTCGTTTTGCTGACGCCCAGCGCCAATCTTACCCTTAGGAAAAGATGCAGATGACGAGCCAAGGCTCACGCCTTCACGTCATCGAATACGGCGGCTCGATCGTTCGGATTTGAGGCGGACCAAGCCTTGTTACGGCTGGGCGTCTTTGTCGCCACTGTTTTGCGAATGCTGCTCACAATTGGGCGTACAGGAAAGAACGGTTCGCTCCGTCTGGCGGAAAACACGGACCGTATTGCCTTCATCAATGGAGACGAGAATCCGCTCATCGACGATTGGATTCCCTTCGGCGTCGAGAAGTACGAGATTTGTCGTGCCGAAACTGCGGCCGGTCAGAACGATCGTGGTGGCGTCGGCAACCGTGGCATCGGCAACTTTCGAGTTGCCGACGATAACCTTGCTGACAGGACGGTCGAGACGGAGGACGCGGGCGTGATTCATCGAGACGCGCAATATGTCTTCCTGGGCAAAACCGGGCTGGAACGCCCCTCCCAGAATGACCGACAAGCCGACCACAATTTTCGTCAGTTTTCCGGATGACACGCTTTTTGCCCTTGCTCACTAACCAGCAGTTTACCGCGTCAAAGAATGCGTGGTTTTAGTGAATGAAGCGTTAAGTGACGAAAATGCACGATTAAAGCGATAACCATGCGCATCTCAAGTCATTCCCCACTGCCGCAAACCCGCACCAAAAATGAACATATATGTCTCATCTATAGCGCGCTCTTCTCAAAACAGGAAACAGCTTGCAGCGGAATATATTCGTTTTCCAGCAAATATAAAAATACAGGCAATACTTTTTATATTTGTTTACCAAGAGAAACTCAACAGGACGTTTACTTTGGATTAATCCTTTTTTTTAAGTGCTTGGAAATTGCTCGGCGGTAGTTTGAACGCAACCGAACAACGGAGAACAGTTGTCGGCGTGCTGAACCAAACAAGAGTTAGGAGATACTCATGACCAAGATTTTCGCTCGTTTCCTCAAGGACGAATCCGGCGCCACGGCAATTGAATACGGCCTGATCGCCGCGCTTATTTCCGTTGCAATCATCGGCGGCGCTTCGGCCGTTGGTACGAAGCTCAACGCTTTCTTCCAGGCTCTCTCCGAGAGAATCGATGCCAACAAGCCTGCTACGACGAACTAAGCGCCACTGAATCAGAAGTGGACACGCCGCCCTTGAGGCGGCGTGTCTTTTTATAGATACCTTCGATGGAGTAGCTGCCGTGAAAAGCAGCACGAGGAGACGGTCGTGGTAGTCGCTGCAATTTTCCTGATATTGCCTTTTTGCCTCGCTTTTGCTGCTCTGAATGATCTCTTCAGCATGACGATACCGAACAGGATAACACTTTTCCTGCTATCGTCTTTTGTGGTCATCGCCCCTTTTTCCGGAATGGACTGGCATACTTTTGCCATGAGCCTCGCGGCCGCCGCTATTGTATTTTTTGCCTGTTTTGCGCTTTTCGCCGCCAATGTCATGGGTGGAGGAGATGCCAAGCTTCTGACGGCCGCTGCCGTGTGGTACGGCTTCAACATCTCCCTCATAGAATTTCTGCTCGCAGTGACCTTCATCGGCGGTGTGTTGACACTTGGCATCCTGCTTTTGCGGTCGCGCTCACAGGAAATAATGACGATAGGCATTCCTATCCCAGATTCACTGATGGTGGCAAAGAAGATCCCCTATGGGATCGGTATCGCCATTGCCGGACTTCTGACATACGGTGAAGCACCGCTGGTAAAGGCCGCCATCGCCGGTCTTCTTTGAATGAATTACTTCAAGGACCGAAATTAAAGGCTCGTTAACCACAAACCCAAGTATAATATTAACCATAATTATACCAATGACGCGCCATCCTGACGGGAGAAGAATCTGATTCCCTCAAGGATCGAGCATGAAACCGTCGCGTATCGTCATTCTCTCCGTTGCCCTGGTTGCAGCCGGCCTTGCCGGTCTTGTCGCCATGCAGATTTCCGGTGCAAAACAGGTTATCGAAAAGGCGGAAACGATCATCCAGAAAGAGCCGACGGTCAACGTTCTCGTTTCCTCGGTCAATTTACCCGTCGGCAGCCGTCTGAATGACAGCTCGGTGCGCTGGACGCCCTGGCCGCAGGGCAATGTCGTCGACAGCTTCATAACCGAAGCCAAAAACCCCAACGCAATCACCGAACTCACCGGCGCCGTCGTGCGGTTGCCCCTGTTCGAGGGGGAACCGGTGCGGCCGGAAAAAGTCGTCGATTCCAGTACCCGCATCATGTCATCGCTTCTGCCGGCCGGAAAACGCGCCGTTGCCACGGAAATTTCCGTTTCAACCGGCGCGGGCGGCTTCGTACTGCCCAATGACCGTGTCGACGTCATCATGGTTCGCAAGGGTGAGAACGGAAACTTCCTGACCGAGAATGTTTTGAACAATGTCCGGGTTCTCGCGATCGACCAGCAGATCAAGGAAGGCGAAGACGGGATTTCCGCCGTCGTGGGCGCAACGGCCACACTGGAACTGACACCTGAGCAGGCGAAGATCATAACGGTGGCGCAGCAGATGGCGGATCGCCTCACTCTCGCCCTGCGCTCGATCGCCGATGCACAGGAAAACGACACGCTTTCGGCGGGCTATCTTCTCAACGGCGGCTCCGGCCAACCGGAAATTCAGGTGATCAAATCCGGTTCAATCGTCAAGGGCAATCAGGGAGCATCACAATGACCGGGGGGTTCATGGCAAAGCGCGTTAAAAAACACCTGCGTTCATCGATGCTGGGCGGACTTGCATTCTGCGTGGCTTTTTCAGGCATTCCAGGCCCGCATTCGCCCGAATTTCTGCGTCTCGGCGAGGCCGCGGCACAAAGCGCCAGCATCGTGCGCATCACCGAGAGTGGCTCGGGCGTTCGCAAACGCCTGAAACTCGGCCTCAACAAGGCTTTGGTCATCGACCTGCCCGAGGACGCCCATGATATTCTCGTTGCTGACCCCAGCCTTGCCGATGCCGTGACCCGCACGTCGAGACGAATCTATCTCTTCGGAAAAACGGTGGGGCAGACCAATATTTTCATTTTCGGCGATAGTGGCCGTGAAATCGTCAGCCTCGATCTCGAGGTGGAGCGCGATATCGTCGGGCTGGAGACCAATATTCGCCGCTTTATTCCCGACTCCGACATCAAGGTCGAAATTGTTTCAGACAATATCGTTTTGACGGGAACGGTTCGTACACCGCAGGACTCGGCACGGGCAGTACAGCTTGCCGAAGCCTTTCTGAAGGGTGGTGAAGCCACCACCCGTAACATATCGCTGACAGGTGGCGACAATGGCGGAGACGCCGCAATTTTTGCCGAAAACCGCCAGGTATCGCAAATCGTCAATATGCTGACGATCGAAGGCGAAGATCAGGTAACGCTGAAGGTTACCGTCGCCGAGGTCAGCCGGCAGGTGCTGAAACAGCTGGGTTTCAATGGCTCCATCAGCAGTTCGACAAGCAATAACGGCTTCGAATTCGCAAATCCGTCCAATCTTGGAAATGCAATCAGCGGCGCCTCGCGGATCGCCAGCGGCGCGATCGGTTCCGGTTCGCTCAACTTTGCCACCTATCTCAATGCCATGGAGCAGGCCGGTGTCGTACGCACGCTGGCCGAACCCAGCCTCACCGCCATTTCCGGCGAGCAGGCAAAGTTCTATGTCGGGGGCGATTTCCGTCTGCCTGCGGAACAGGAAGTCACCATCGACAAGGATACGGGCCAGCAGACCATAACGCGCACGACCGACACGGTCGACTACGGCATAACCTTGAATTTCCGGCCGGTCGTGCTTTCGCCAGGACGGATCAGCCTCAAGATCGAGACCAATGTTTCCGAGCCTACCTATGAAGGTAACGTGGTAACCGGAAATGCAGGCCGGAACATCCCAGGTTCGACTTATATGTCGATCCGCAAGCGCGAGACCTCGACAACGGTCGAACTCCCATCGGGCGGCTCGATCGTCATCGCCGGCTTGGTCCAGGATAATATCCGCCAGGCCATGTCGGGGCTTCCGGGCATTTCAAAGGTTCCGATCTTCGGTACGCTTTTCCGCAGCAAGGACTTCATCCGCAACGAAACGGAACTGGTCATCATCGCGACGCCCTATCTGGTGCGGCCAGTCGCGCGCAACCAGATCGCCCGGCCGGATGACAACTTCAATCCGGAAAACGATGCAGCCATGTATTTCATGAACCGCGTCAACAAGGTCTATGGCCGCAAGGACCAGGTTCAGGCGGCTCCTTATCAGGGATCGGTGGGGTTTATCTACAAATGACCAAACGCGCACGAAATCCCCTCTTCAGAGCAAGCCCGGCGGGGGCAGGAAACATCATGCAGGAAACCTCTTCCTTTTTGTCCATCAAACGCGCCGGTCTCGTCGCCATGGTTGCGCTCACCGCCGGCCTTCTGCAGGGCTGCGCGCGTGACCCTTTGACGACCAATGCCATTCCTGACGACTATCGCACCCGCCATCCCATCACGCTCTCGGAAGCGGAACATTCGCTGGACATTCCGGTTTCGGCAGGCGACAGCCGGCTGACCACGGCGATGGCGGACAATATACGTGGTTTCGCCCAGAATTATGCGTCGATGTCGACGGGTGTCATCAACATCCAGATGCCGTCGGGATCAGCCAATTCGGCAAGCGCCGCTAGAATGGCGAAACAGATCCGCACTACGCTGTCCGGCGTCGGGGTCGCACCGGGCAAGATCATGGAGACACGTTATGCGGCTTCGCCGAACGGCGACTCCGCCCCCATCCGACTGAGCTATGTCGCTATTACCGCCATGACCGGGCAATGCGGCCAATGGCCGGAAGACCTTTCGGACAACACCTTCGCCAACAAGAACTGGTACAATTTCGGGTGCGCTTCGCAAAGCAATCTCGCGGCTCAAGTCGCCAATCCGATGGATCTGGTCGGCCCGCGCGGCATGAGCCCCATCGATGCCGAGCGCCGCGCAGTGGTTATCGATACGTATCGTAACGGCAAGAACACGGCCACCGCAAACTGATGCGGTCCCAACAATTGTCACGGCAGGAAAGACGATGAGCGCTGTAGAATACGACATCAAGTCAAGCGACGGAGCAGACACCCTGCAGCCGGTGCGCACCTCCGATATGGACCGCCTGCGGCCCCTGCCACGCATCTCCATCCACGCCTTCTGCGTCAGCGACAACATGCAGGGCGTCATGGACGCATTGTCCGGTGACAGGCGCATGAGCAAGGTAACATTGCGGGTGACGAAGGGTGACATCAACGCTGCGGCCACGATGTTCTCCGCCTCGCCTACGCCAAATCTCATCATTCTGGAGACGGCAAGCGCGCCGGCTTCGCTGCTGGATGATCTTGCTCCTCTCGCGGAGGTTTGCGACCCCTCCACCCGTGTCATCATTGTCGGCCGCCACAATGACATAACGCTCTATCGCGACCTCATCCGCAACGGTATTTCCGAATATCTGGTCGCCCCGGTCAACATGGCCGATCTTCTGGCTTCGATCGCCGCGATCTTCGTCGACCCCGAAGCGGAGCCACTTGGCCGCAACATCGCCTTCATTGGCGCCAAAGGTGGGGTGGGCTCCTCGACGGTCGCACATAATTGCGCCTTCGGCATCTCGACCCTGTTTTCGACGGAAACCATTCTCGCCGACATGGATCTGGCTTATGGCACAGCCAATATCGATTTCGACCAGGACCCGGCCCAGGGCATGGCGGAAGCGGTTTTCTCGCCGGAGCGGCTGGATGAGGTATTTCTCGACCGCCTTTTGACGAAATGCTCCGATCACCTATCGCTGCTCGCGGCACCGTCGCTTCTTGACCGGACTTACGATCTAGACCGCCAGGCCTTTCTGCCGATCCTTGAGGTTTTGCAGCGTAGCGCCCCCGTCGCCGTCCTCGACCTTCCCCACCAATGGTGCGACTGGACACGGGCTGTGCTTGCGGAAGCGGATGAGGTCGTCATCACCGCGGTTCCGGATCTTGCGAATCTTCGCAACACGAAGAACCTGTTCGACGCGCTGATAAAACTGCGCCCCAACGATAAATTGCCGCATCTCATCCTCAACCAGGTGGGCATGCCGAAGCGACCCGAAATCGCTCCGGCGGATTTTTTCGACCCGCTGGAAATCGAGCCGATCGCGATCATTCCATTCGAGGCGCAATTGTTTGGAAACGCCGCAAACAGCGGACGCATGATTAGCGAAATGGATGAAAAATCCCAGATCGCAGAAACCTTCTCGCAAATTGCCCATACCATCACCGGTCGCACGGTGCTGCGCAAAAGCCGGCGCGGCGGTCTGGACAGACTTAAGAATATTCTCAAGCGCAAGTAGGGATTCCCTCCGCGCCTATTGACGGAAACGCCGATGTTCGGAAAACGCGGGGCCGAGGGCCCAGCCAGAAGCACGAAGCCGGATCCCGTCGCACCTGTCCCCATGCAGGTGGCGGCGCCCGAGCCGCGCTCTCTCTCCATCGACACGCTCGAGCCGGGCCAATCACCCGTAGCGCGACAGATGGCGGTCACGCAGCCGGCGCAAAAAAAGCGCGCCCGCACGGAGGATTATTACAATACCAAGAGCCAGGTATTTTCCGCGCTCATCGATACGATCGACCTTTCGCAGCTCGCCAAACTTGATGCGGAGAGCGCGCGCGAGGAAATTCGCGATATCGTCAACGACATCATCACGATCAAGAATTTCGCAATGTCGATTGCCGAGCAGGAAGAACTGCTTGAAGACATCTGCAATGACGTTCTCGGTTATGGGCCGCTTGAGCCCCTTCTTGCCCGCGACGATATCGCCGATATCATGGTCAATGGTTCGGGCCAGACCTTCATCGAAGTCGGCGGCAAGACCATCGAATCCGACATCCGCTTCCGCGACAACGCGCAATTGCTTTCCATCTGCCAGCGCATCGTCAGCCAGGTTGGCCGACGAGTGGATGAATCGAGCCCCATATGCGACGCCCGCCTGCCGGACGGCTCGCGCGTCAACGTCATCGCGCCGCCGCTCGCCATCGACGGCCCGGCGCTGACAATCCGAAAATTCAAGAAGGACAAGCTTACGCTCGACCAGCTCGTGCGTTTCGGTGCGATCACACCCGAAGGCGCGACCCTGCTCAAGATCATCGGTCGTGTCCGCTGCAACGTCGTCATCTCGGGCGGCACCGGCTCCGGCAAGACCACGCTTCTCAATTGCCTGACGAGCTTCATCGACAGGGATGAGCGCGTCATTACCTGCGAAGACACCGCCGAACTGCAGCTGCAGCAACCGCATGTCGTCAGACTCGAAACGCGGCCTCCGAACATCGAAGGGGAAGGTGAGATCACGATGAGGGATCTCGTCAAGAACTGCCTTCGCATGCGGCCGGAACGCATCATCGTCGGCGAAGTGCGCGGACCGGAGGTATTCGACCTGCTCCAGGCGATGAATACCGGCCATGACGGTTCAATGGGAACGCTGCACGCCAATACACCACGCGAGTGCCTCAGCCGCATCGAATCCATGATCGCCATGGGCGGCTTCACCCTGCCGGCCAAAACCGTGCGTGAAATCATCTCGGGATCGATCGATGTCGTCATTCAGGCGCAGCGCCTGCGTGATGGTTCACGCCGGATAACCCAGATCACGGAAGTGATCGGCATGGAAGGCGACGTGATCGTCACTCAGGATTTGATGCGATACGAAATCGAAGGTGAGGATGCCAACGGAAAACTGATCGGCAGACATGTATCGACGGGCATCAGCAAACCCCATTTCTGGGACCGTGCACGCTATTATGGCGAGGAAAAACGCCTGGCCGCCGCGCTCGATGAAATGGAAAAGACCTCCTAAGGGAAAGCGACCGCCATGGACCCGACAATCCTCCTATTGGCCGCACTCGTCGCCGTTTCGGCGGGCGCGCTCGCTTACGCTTTTCTTTTCCAGCAGATAGAGGTCGAAAAAAAGACCACCAGCCGCTTCAAGCGGGTCCAGGCCGCGGAGACGGACCACACCAACATCAAAGCCGCACGTGACCGCGTGCATGAGCTCAGCAAACGCCGCAAATCCATGCAGGACAACCTGCGGGAAATGGAAAAAAAACAAAATGAGAGGGCAAAAAAGGCAAAAAATGTCGGTTTGCGCGAAAAGCTCGTTCAGGCGGGGCTGACGCTGTCCCTGCGACAGTTTCAGCTGCTGAGCGTCGGCGCGGCGGGCTTTGCCACCCTCATCGCACTTCTTTATGGCCTGTCATTGCTTATCGCCCTACCGATAGGCGCCGTTATCGCGCTGGGGCTGCCGCGCTGGGCACTGGCGTTCCTCCTCAAGCGCCGGCAGAAGAAATTCCTCGAAGAGTTTCCCAACGCACTTGATGTCATGTGTCGCTCGATCAAATCCGGTTTGCCGCTGAACGACGCGGTGCGATTGATCGCATCTGACGGCCAGGAGCCGGTGAAAACGGAGTTCCAGCGGGTTGTCGACGCGCAGCAGGTCGGCATCGGCATTCCCCAGGCGATCGAGCGCATGATGCTGACAATGCCGCTTTTCGAAGTGAGCTTTTTCAGCACCGTCATCAACATTCAGGCGCAGGCCGGCGGCAACCTCTCCGAAGCGCTGTCGAACCTTTCAAAAGTTCTGCGCGACCGCAAGAAGATGCGGGCCAAGGTGAATGCACTTTCGATGGAGGCAAAGGCGTCTGCGGTCATCATCGGCTCGCTGCCCTTTGTCGTCATGATGCTGGTGCACTTTACCTCGCCGGAATATCTATCGGTGCTTTTTACCGATATTCGCGGCCATATCATTCTTGGGGCGTCGGCCGTCTGGATGTTGATCGGGATATTCATCATGCGCCAAATGATCAATTTCGATATTTGAGGGCGCAGAATGAGCGGGAGTTTTCTTTCGAGCCTCACCAATCCGCAAACGATCGTCGCCGTTCTGGTGACGCTGGCGGTTTTCGCCACCCTTTATACGCTCATCATGCCGGTTTTCGAGCGGAAGGATTTTGCCAAACGCATGAAAGCCGTGTCGTCGGAACGCGATCTCATCCGCAGCCGCGAGCGCGAGCGGCTTGCGACCGTTACCAGGGAAGGCAAAACCTCCTTGCGCGGCAACAATAACAAGTCCGCCCGGCGCATCGTGGAGAAATTCAACCTCCAGGAAGCGCTTGCGGACAAGAACACGATGAACAAGCTGCGGGCAGCAGGGCTTCGTTCCCAAAACGCGTTCAACACGTTTCTCGCCGCCCGCTTCATCCTGCCTTTCATTTTTCTGGCCGTAGCCTTCACCTGGATCTTCGTGCTCGGCAATCTCTCCGACAAAGCCTTCATCGTCCGGCTGATGGCTGTGTTGCTGTTCGGCTATATCGGTTTCTATGCTCCCAATATTTATGTGTCGAACCGCATGAACAAACGGCAGGCGTCGATCAAGAAAGCCTGGCCGGATGCGCTCGACCTCATGCTGATCTGCATCGAATCCGGCGTGTCCATGGAGGCCGCGATGCGCCGCGTGGCAGAGGAAATGGGTGAGCAGTCACCCGAACTGGCTGAAGAAATGATGCTGACGACGGCGGAACTGTCGTTCCTGCAAGACCGGCGGGTCGCTCTCGAGAATTTCGGCACGCGAACACAGCTCGAAGCCGTGAAAAGCGTCGTGCAAGCGCTTATTCAGGCGGAACGTTACGGAACGCCGCTCGCTCAGGCGCTGCGCGTTCTCGCACAGGAAGGCCGCGACGAACGCATGAATGAAGCGGAGAAAAAAGCGGCTGCACTGCCGCCGAAGCTGACCGTGCCGATGATTGTATTTTTCCTGCCGGTCCTCATCGCCGTCATTCTAGGCCCTGCCATCATCCGCGTGCTGGACACGTTCTGAAAAACATACCGCCCGAATTTCGCGGCGACGCGTCAAGTTCCGGATATAAGGACGCGGCATCGCGCGAAGCATCAGCCCGCCGGCTTTCCGTCTTTTTTTGCGAGCTGCTGCCAGGAATTTTGCTGGGACAGCATTGCCCGCAGATAAGTCAGGTTTGCCTGAGCCTGCTGCGGCGAGAGTTCCTGTACCGCAATGCGCTCTGCTTCGGCGAAGCGACCCTGGAGGCCGACAACGAGCGCGAGGTTCTGGCGAACGCGGCTGTCGGCGCCAGGCTGGGCGATGGCCGATTGCAGGTAGGTTTCGGCAGTGCGCGGATCGCTCGATAGCACATAGGACATGCCGAGATTTGAAAGCACGCTCGGATCGTTCGGCTTCAGGTCAAGCGCCTGCCGATAGCGGGAGCGGGCTTCGCTCGAACGTCCAAGCTGGTCGAGCACCGCGCCTTCGGCCGAATAGAGGCGCCAATCGGGTCGATCGGGTGTCTGCGCCCGCTGAATGGTTGAAAGCGCCTGCTCCAGCTGTCCCGCAGCCGCCTGTGCCTTGCCATACGCGGCAAGCACGTCGCGGTCGGCGGGATTGGCGATGGCTATCTGCTGCATGACTGCAAGAGCCTGCGTGTTCTTGCCCGTCATCATCAAGACGCTGGCATAATTCATGCCCACCGACTTGTCCTTGGGATTTCGTTCATAGGCTTTGCCGGCGGTTTCTTCCGCCTGGCGAAGCTGGTCCATGTTCATGTGATCATAGGAGCGCGCGGCGGCGGGAATGGAGCCGGTAGACATCCGGTCCGGTTTGTTGGTGCTTGCACATCCAGAAACCGCAAGAACCAATGCGGCAAAACACGCGCCCCGCAGCAACCCTGTCCGGCCTGTCTCAGCCAAAGAAAAAGCAGTCATGGCAGCGCCCTCGCCCAAGAATTATCAATCTTGCGCCCGACAAACGACAGACTCACATGACGCAACTTTCGCTTAAGCAATAATCTGTTAACCCTAACAGAGCGTTAATCGCACCGATTCTCGACATTTACGGAAGCATATAATGGCGCCCTATCAGTTCATCGAACGCCCGACCCCTTTCAGCTCAAAGGCAGGCAGTACACTGCCGGTTTTCGCAGTCACGCCCGCCCACATCGAGCAGGGCGCCATTGACCCCGTCGCTCTGGACTGGGCAAAGAAAGCAGGGTTCAAGGCCGAGGCCGGTGCCATCCTGCTCGTTCCCTCTGCCGATGGTTCGCTCGGCGGCGTGCTTCTCGGCCTTGGCGGCAATCCCTCTGAAATCCCGTTCATCACCGGCAAACTCGCCCGCGAACTGCCTGAAGGCGAGTGGCACATCGAGACCGCACCACTGACGGCCAATCGCCTCGCTCTCGGTTTCGGCCTCGGCAGCTACCGCTTCGACAAATACAAGACCACCAAAACCAGCGGGGCCAAGCTGCTCATTCCCCAGGATGCCGAAGACGGCGAGATCAAGCGCATTCTCGCGGGCGTCTTTCTCGCGCGCGATCTCATCAATGTGCCTGCCAACGACATGGGACCGGATGAGCTGGAGATCGCTTTCCGGGCCCTTGCCGCCCATTACAAGGCGAAGGTGAAGGTGACCACCGGCGACGACCTGCTGAAGGAAAACTTCCCCCTCATCCACGCCGTCGGCCGCGCCAGCGAAAGCGCACCACGCCTTCTGGAAATGAACTGGGGTAAAAAGGGTAATCCGCGTCTGACGCTTGTTGGCAAGGGCGTGTGCTTCGACACCGGCGGTCTCGATATAAAACCCGCAGCGTCCATGGCCCTGATGAAGAAGGACATGGGCGGCGCCGCCAATGTCCTCGGCCTGGCGCTGATGATCATGGACGCGAAGCTGCCGGTCGACCTGCGCGTCCTCGTGCCCGCCGTCGAAAACTCCATCTCTTCCAACGCCTTCCGTCCCGGCGACATTTACCGGAGCCGCAAGGGGCTGACGGTGCAGATCGACAATACCGATGCGGAAGGCCGCCTCGTTCTGGCGGACGCTCTGGCCTATGCCGATGAGGACGCGCCAGACCTGATGATCGACATGGCAACATTGACCGGCGCCGCCCGCGTCGCGCTCGGTCCCGATCTGCCGCCCTTCTACACCGACGACGACGATCTGGCCCATGACATCGCTGAAGCCAGCATCGATACCGACGATCCGCTGTGGCGCATGCCGCTCTATATGGGATACGACAAGGACATTCGCTCGCGCGCGGCCGATATTACCAATGCGCCGTCCGGCGGCATGGGCGGATCGATCACCGCCGCGCTGTTTCTCAAGCGTTTCGTGACCAACACCCGGCGCTGGGCGCATTTCGATATTTACGGCTGGTCGCTGAGTGAAAGGCACCACTCATCGATCGGTGGAGAAGCGCAGGGTATTCGCGCCCTCTTCCATTATATCGCACATCAGTTCACGAAATAGCGGCTTTAGGGACGCTTCGTCGACCGGAGCGCCCCGCTTTGATCAAACCAGAACCTTCTGTTCCTTGTGATCTTCCTGGCCGAAGAATTTCAGGTAACGCTCCACTTCGGCCGGTTCACCGGTTGCTTTTTGCGGATTGTCCGAGAGTTTCACAGCCGGCCGGCCATTGGCATCGCTGACCTTGCAGACGATGGAGATCGGCTTGAGGCTGGCGATGGTTTTTGGCGCGCAGCCAGCAAAATCATTGGTGAGGTTGGTGCCCCAGCCGAAGCTCATGCGAACGCGGCCTTCGAAATGCCTGTAAGTGTCGATGATGGCATCGACATCGAGGCCATCGGAGAAGATCAGCATCTTCTTGCGCGGGTCGCGACCCATCTTCTGCCACCACTCGATGATCTTCTCGCCGCCCTCGATCGGCGGTGCGCTGTCCGGGCGGAAACCCGTCCAGTCAGCCACCCATTCCGGCGCATTGCGCAGAAACGCCGCCGTGCCGAAGGCGTCGGGCAGAACAATCAGCAGGTTGCCACCATAAAGCCGGTTCCAGTCCTTCAGAACCTGATAGGGCGCGGCAGCCAGCTCCTCATCCGTCTGCGCCAGCGCCGCGACCACCATCGGCAGTTCATGCGCGTTGGTCCCGACGGCTTCAAGGTCCGAATCCATGGCGAGCAGCACGTTGCTCGTACCGGTAAAGGCCGGCCCGATGCCTTCCTTCAACGCCTCGACGCACCAGCGCTGCCACAGAAAGCTATGGCGGCGGCGGGTGCCGAAATCGGAAATGCGCAGGCCCGGCAGTTCCCGCAGCCGCTCAACCTTCTCCCACATCTTGGCCTTTGCGCGGGCATAGAGAACATCCAGCGTGAAATAACCGAGCGAGCGCATGGCGCTACGCGAACGCAACTCGTTGATGATGGCGAGCGCCGGGATTTCCCAGAGCGTCGTGTCCATCCAGCGGCCGTGGAAATTCAGCTCGTACTGCCCGTCGCGCTTGAAAAGCTCATATTCCGGCAGCTGATAGCTTGATAGCCAGGAGAGAAATTCCGGCTCGAAAATCTGCGAGCGGCCGTAAAACGTGTTACCCGCAAGCCAGATATTCTCTTTTTTGGAAAGACGCAGAGTACGCGCATGATCGAGCTGTTCGCGCAGCTCCATCTCGTCGATCTCCTCGGCCAGCCGCACCGTCTTGGTGCGGTTGATCAGTGAAAACGTCGCGTCGACTTCCGGATAAAGCTTCCAGATCATCTGCAACATCAACAGCTTGTAGAAATCCGTATCGATCAGGCTGCGGACGATCGGGTCAAGTTTCCAGGTATGATTGTGGACACGGGTGGCTATATCGGTCTTCGTCATACTTGCATTCCCCAGTATCGGCCAAAGGTCAGAATAGCCGATGTCAATCCGCACCCTGGCAGGTATCAACCCGTCATGCGGAAGATTTATCTGAAAAAGCGACAACAAGTCCAGAGCACCGGCCCGGCAAATGCCTCACCAAGCCGCCCGCGCGTTGATTTCCCGGCAACCTCATTATCGTTTTCAGCCAGGGGCTACGGGCACGCAGCGTCAGAAAGTCGGATCAACGGGATTGATGCCGGGGTACCAATCCTTGGAAACGGGGTTGCGTCCGCCAAAGCTGGAAATACCGTTTTCATCGGTGCAGCGGTAACCCTGGACGGGAAGTCCGCGACTGCCGAAGACGGTCCGGTAGGGCCCACGTGAATATCCGGTACTTCCCAGTTCGCTATGGCAGTTATAACGGACCTTGGGTTGGAGCGTTCGAGGGTCTTTTACACCGGGCAGGTTGGCATAGGCGTCGGGTGCCGGGGCAAAACCGTTCTGGAACACCGTCTGGGCCTCTGCCGAAGTGCTCAATAGGACCGCCGCGAGGATCGCTGCCAATCGTGCCGCCGTTCTTGTCTTCATCAGTGTCCGTCCCGTACCATTATTGACAGCATGTAGGCCGGCGACGGCTGTCGCACAAAGGGCAAGACGGGAACAATTTCGTGAAGCGCTCCCTCAGTCCTCCATGCGACGGAACGCCGTCGGCTTTTCATAAAGCCAACCGATGCGCTCAATGGCTGCAGCGAGATTTTCGCGCGCGACATTCATGGTATGGCCGTTGGCGTGCAGCAGCGTTTCCTCATTTTCCATCAGCCCGACATGGCCTTTCCAGAAAACCAGATCGCCGCGCCGCAACTCGTCCCGCTCTATTTCCACACCGAGCGATTTCACCTGCATGTCGGTATCGCGCAGCACCCGCCGGCCCGCCATCGCCATGGAAAGCTGTACGAGGCCTGAGCAATCGATACCAAAGCCGGAGCGACCGCCCCACAGATAGGGGGTTTCGATGAAGCGCAACGCCACCGCGACATAGTCGTCGTCAGGGGCAGCATCGACGGTCCGGCAGTGGGCGGCAATGACGCCTTCGCCATTTTCGGTCATGAGATACCGGGTGCCACGGGTCTCCTCTTCACCGACGATCCGGATCAGGCTGCCCATGGACAGCGCCGCCACCGGTGGCTTGCGCAGTTCGGCCGAAGGATAAACAAAGGTACGGGGAGCAACGATACGGTGAGTGGCCGCGACGACATCACCAATGGCCGTTTCCGGCACGTAACCCGCATAACCATCCGCATCCGCCTGCACCCAGGCCCAGCCGTTCGCCCTGTCGAAAACGCGCAGGGTCTCGCCGAACAGCAGTTCGGTATCGATACCGGCGACAAGGTCCGGCGTGGGCCGCAGGCCGATGACAGGTACCGCGACCTGTGCGGGAGATCCGCTGACGAAACGATCGGCCTGCACCGCCCCTTGCAGTTTTTCGTCGGCGAGATCGGAGCGGAAGACATTCAGGCGGCGGTCGAGCATCATGGGGTTCACGTCCAGAGGTTAGATATTACGGGCCTGATCAATAATCAGATCGCCGAATTTTTCCAGATAAAGCGCACCTGCGACGGTGCGCTTTATCACGACATTGCGCCTGTCCCGCTCATCCCGGGCCCGGTCAACCAGCCCTAGCGCGCCGAGACTGTCGAGCGCGCGGGTGATGACCGGCTTGGTCACGCCCAGCAGGCCGGCGAGGCCGCGCACGGTATGCGGCGGCGGCACAAGATAAATCTGCAGCAGGATGGCCGTCTGACGCAAGGTCAAATCGGGCGCATAGGCCGTGACCTGCGCCATCGAGACGCGATGCCAGAGCCCGAGGGCGGCCGTGGGCGAAAGTTCTGCAGGCAAGCCGATAAACCTTCCAGTCGTTGTCCTATCGTTTTCATGCAACAGCGCGAAAAACTCAAGAACCATCCCCACAAACAGAACCGCCGCACGGCGCAGATCCGAAAGATCGCGCGGCGCGGCGGTACTTGTTGCCCCATTTTTGGGCCATATGTCCCCTCTGGACTTGCAAGATAAGATGCAGAAATCGTGCCAGTTTTGCTGCGCCGCACAAGTATATTTTAAATCAGGGACTTAATGGATAAATGACGCGCGCAGCGAAGGCGTTTGCAAGGCGTAAATGGCGATAAAAAGAGGCAAGAACGAACTCAATGCTTAAAAACTGTCTCCCGCCGTGACGGCGGAAGACAGGGGTATTGTGGATCAAATCTCTGCGCCGCGTGCGGCATCGACTGCATCGGCATTCTGCTGCCGATTATAGCGGATCGACGACCAGAGCGAGATACCGATCAGGGTTGCGCCGCCAAGGCCCGTGATGACTTCAGGTATATGCACCATGGTCTGCACATACATGATGACCGACAGGATCAGGATCGCATAAAAGGCGCCGTGCTCCAGATAGCGATATTCGGCAAGCGTTCCTTTCTCGACCAGCATGATTGTCATCGAGCGCACGTACATGGCGCCGATGCCGAGGCCGATGGCGATGATGAACAGGTTCTGCGTCAGCGCAAAGGCACCAATCACGCCATCGAAGGAAAAGCTGGCGTCAAGCACTTCGAGATAAAGAAACGCACCGAAACCGCCCTTTGCTGCGCCTTCCAGCATTTCCTGGCTACGATCGAGAATGCCGCCAACAACTTCTACCAGCAGGAAGGTCAAGAGACCCCAGATCGCCGAATGGAAGAACGTGTTGGCCGCGACCGGGCCGAGTTCCGGGTTGTCGCTGGCGCCGATGATGCGCGAAAAGATCAGCATGACAACAAGCACGAAGGCGATCTCGATGCCCTTGACGGAAGAATAGGTCGCAGCCTTTTCCTCGATCCAGCGCACCCAATGCACGTCCTTTTCATGGTCAAAGAAGAAGTTGAGACCGACCATCATCAGGAAGGTGCCGCCGAAAGCCGCAATCGGCAGATGGGCGTCCTGCATGATTTCCGCATAACGTTCCGGCTGGGTTGCCGCCATGACGATGGCCGTCCAGGGACCGACATTGGCGGCGACGACAACGATCAGCAGCGGGAAGACGATACGCATGCCGAAAACGGCAATGAGAATGCCCCATGTCAGGAAGCGGTGCTGCCAGACCGGCGTCATGTCCTTCAGCTTGTTCGCGTTGACGATGGCGTTATCGAAAGAAAGCGAGATTTCCAGCACCGCCAGAACGACGCAGATGAAGAAGATCGTCGCGGTACCGCCAACCGTACCGGTCATTTCCCAGCCAAGATAGCCGCCGAGGATGAGACCGACGATGGTGACGATAAAAGCCCACTTGAAGTAGGAGAGCGTGGTTTTCTGGGCAGCGCTCATGTCCGGTCACCGTTCATTACGAGGACGGTTGCAGACCGACGCGGGGCGTCAGGCCGCACGCAGAAAGCACGCGCGCGAAGCACATTCAGGTTTTTCATAGTTTTTAATCCGCCGGCGAATTTTGCAGGCGGTACCGACATCACGAGAGCGCCGTAAAACTCTCGCCAGAGGGGCCCGGCACCTTTGTTTCCTCTGCCCTTGCGAGACAAATCATCGCAGGGCCCCTTCTTACTCCCTGAAGATCACGCCTTCGTCAAGTCCCGTGATCGCAACCAGAGATCAAACCTGCTCTGCGGCCAGATCTTCGGCGGTTTCGCGACGGCGTTTGAGCGTATTTTCGCGAAAGAAGATGTAAAGGCCCGAAAGAACAATCAGGCCCGCGCCGACCACGATACTTGTCTGGGGCACATCGCCGAAGAACAGCCATCCGAAAATGACCGCCCAGAGCAGCAGCGTATATTGCAGCGGCGCAACCGTTGCAGCATCGGCAAGTTTGAGCGCCCGGTTGACCAGCACATGCGCCGCCATGGCGACGACGCCGAGCAGGCCGAGGAAGGCAAGATCAAAACCGGATTGCACCGGCAGCCATCCCGACGGCGTGACGAGCACGGCGACAATGCCCGCAAGCGCCGCGCCGATGATCTGCCAGAAGGCGAGCACCGTGTCGGGCGTATTGCGCAGCTGGCGGCCGGACAACATCATGAATGCAAAGGCAGCGCTGCCGAGGATAGAAAAGAGTGCAGCGGAGGTGAGGCTTGCCGAGCTCGGCTTGAGCGCGATGAGAACGCCGACAAAACCGATGCCAATGGCCGTCCATCTACGCCAGCCGACCTTTTCTCCGAGCAGAAACGGGGAGAGCGCAGCCACGTAAATCGGCGCCGCGAGCCAATAGGTCATGACGTCCGCCAGGGGCAGCGCCGCGACCGCGAAATAGAAACAGAAAAGCTCGGCCGTGGAGAAAAAGACGCGCGCCGCCTGAAGGCCGGGCCGCTCGATTTTCACGAGGCCGGAGAGGCCGGCTCTCCAGACGATCGGAACAAGGATGACCAGCGCCGCGGCGCTTCGGATAAGGATCACCTGGCCCTGGCTGTAGGTCGATACGAGCCATTTTCCCATGGCGTCGTTCAACGCGAACAGCAGCATTCCAAGCAGCATCACGGCCACGCCGAGGCCCGTCGGCGAAAGCTTTTTCATCATAGTCGACATGTCAGTTCCGATCTCCCAATGGTTGCATTGGTCGTCCAACCAGCCGTCCTTTGTCAAGTCCAGAACGGACGGGTTTGCACAATTAATAGTACTATTACGCCGGAGCTTCGGATATCAGGTGAAGATGCGTCGTTCTTCGGCCACGAGTTCCTGGAGAAAATTGACCGCCGTGCGGACACGGACCAACTGGCGAGCGGATTCGTGATAAGCCGTCCAATAGGACCGGCTGATGGTGAGATGCGGGATGATCCGTATAAGTTCGGGATATTGGCCCGCGATGTAATTGTGCAGGATGCCGATTCCCGCACCGGATCGTACTGCCTCCGTCTGGCCGGTAGCGCTTGAGATTTCAAAGGCGGCGTCCCAATCACGCATGATTTCGCCGGTGAAGTTCAGCGAAGGCGAAAAGATCAGGTCCTCCACGTAACCGATCCGCCGGTGGCGTTTCAGTGCCTCGACATCATCAGGCGTTCCGTAGTCAGCCAGATAGTTCGCCGAGGCATAGAGGCCGAGTGAATAATCGGTGAGCTTGGAAAACATCAGCCTGCCCTGTTCCGGCCTTTCGATAGTGATGGCGATATCAGCCTCACGTTGCGACAGCGAAAAGGAACGCGGCACCGGAACGAGCTGGATTTTCAGATCGGGATAACGCGCCGTCAGTCTGCCAAGCCTTGGCGCGAGGAAGGATACGCCGAGGCCGTCCGGCGCGCCGATGCGCACCGTTCCCGCAACCGCCGTATCGACGCGACCGAGATTGGCCTGGGCATTCAGCATTTCAGTTTCCATGCGCTCCGCACTCGCAAGGAGCCGCTGACCCTCCTCCGTCAGTTCGCAGCCATTGGTGCTGCGCAGGAAGAGCTGGGTGCCGATGGCGGCTTCCAGCGCGGAAACCCGGCGGCTGAGAGTGGCATGGTTCACACCGAGCTTTCTGGCCGCGGAAAGAAACTGGCCGCTTCGCGCCACGCTCAGGAACAAACGTACATCATCCCAGTTCATGCCACGTTCCTTGTGTCTATTTTTGCACAATTGATGCTTATTTCAGGCGATTGATTTGTGCAAATCGAAAGGCAATGCTGCGCCATCACATTCTGGAGGAACACCATGAAGGAAATCGGTCATTTCATTAATGGCAAACATGTGCCGGGCACCAGCGGCCGCACATCGAATGTCTACAATCCGGCCACGGGCGAAGTTCAGGCTACGGTCGCGCTTGCCAGCGACGCCGAACTGCGCGCGGCTGTCGAAAGCGCCAAGGCGGCACAGCCGAAATGGGCTGCGACCAATCCGCAGCGTCGTGCCCGCGTTTTCTTCAAGTTCGTCGAACTTCTGAACCGAGACATGAACGAGTTGGCGGTGCTGCTCTCCAGCGAGCACGGCAAGACCGTCGAAGATTCCAAGGGCGATATCGTCCGCGGGCTTGAAGTCTGCGAATTCGTCTGCGGCATTCCGCATCTGCAGAAGGGTGAGTTCACCGAAGGCGCGGGCCCGGCCATCGACATGTATTCGATCCGCCAGCCGGTCGGCATCGGCGCAGGCATCACCCCGTTCAACTTCCCCGGCATGATCCCGATGTGGATGTTCGCCCCGGCGATCGCCTGCGGTAACGCCTTCATCCTCAAGCCTTCCGAGCGCGATCCCTCGCTGCCGATCCGCCTCGCGGAACTGATGATCGAAGCCGGCCTTCCGGCCGGCATCCTGAACGTCGTCAACGGCGACAAGGGTGCCGTCGACGCCATCCTCACCGATCCCGATATCGGCGCGGTTTCCTTCGTCGGCTCGACGCCGATCGCCCGTTACGTCTATGGCACCGCTGCCATGAACGGCAAGCGCGCGCAGTGCTTCGGCGGCGCAAAGAACCACATGATCATCATGCCGGACGCCGATCTCGATCAGGCCGTGAACGCGCTGATGGGCGCCGGTTACGGTTCGGCCGGCGAGCGCTGCATGGCTGTTTCCGTTGCAGTTCCTGTCGGCGAAGAGACGGCAAACCGTCTCGTTGAAAAGCTCATTCCGCAAATCGAGGCACTGAAGATCGGTCCTTACACCGATGACAAGGCCGATATGGGCCCGCTCGTCACCAAGGAAGCCCAGACGCGCGTCAAGGGCCTGATCGACAGCGGCGTGGAACAGGGCGCAAAGCTCCTGGTCGACGGCCGCGACTTCAAGCTGCAGGGCTATGAAGACGGCTATTTTGTCGGCGGCTGCCTGTTCGACCACGTCACCCCTGACATGGACATCTACAAGACGGAAATCTTCGGACCGGTTCTGTCGGTCGTTCGTGCCAAGAACTACGAAGAGGCGCTGGAACTGCCGATGAAGCATGAATATGGCAACGGCGTCGCCATCTTCACCCGCGACGGCGATGCAGCCCGCGATTTCGCAAGCCGCGTCAATATCGGCATGATCGGCATCAACGTTCCGATCCCGGTTCCGCTCGCCTACCATTCCTTCGGCGGCTGGAAGGCTTCGAGCTTCGGCGACCTCAACCAGCACGGCACGGATTCGATCAAGTTCTGGACGAAGACCAAGACCATCACCTCGCGCTGGCCGTCTGGCATCAAGTCGGGTGCCGAATTCGTCATGCCGACGATGAAATAAGCCGCAAGCAGGCAATACAAAAAAAGC
>NZ_LT009718.1:379679-526499 GCF_900013495.1 Agrobacterium genomosp. 2 str. CFBP 5494 | reverse complement strand
GGCTTTTTTGACTGGAATTCATCCGTGCTGGAAGCAGGGCCCGAGATCAGTTGGTCGGGCCGTCATTAAAGCCCACTTCGTCCACCAGTTCGGATGCCTGCTTGCGATGGGCGGCGATGTCCGTCAGCGGCAACTTGTCCGGATTGATGGGGCCGAAGCCCTTGACCACATCCGATGGCTCGGCGCCGGGCAGCACCGGATATTCGAAGACCTGCCTGGCATAGATTTCCTGTGCCTCGCGCGATGCCAGGAATTCCATGAGTTTCAGGGCATTGTCCTTGTTGGGGGCGTATTTCGTCAGGGCCATGCCGGAAATATTCACATGGGTGCCGCGGTCGCCCGCATTGGGAAAGATGACGCGCACGGAACCCGCCCATTCCTTTTCTTCCGGCTCGCGGTCATTTGTCAGCATCAGGCCGACATAATAGGTGTTGCCAAGGGCAATATCACACTCCCCGGAAAAGATTGATTTCGCCTGGCTGCGGTCGGTTCCATCAGGTTTGCGGGCAAGGTTGTTCTTCAGGCCGGTAAGCCAGGTGCGGGTATAATCGACACCATGATGTGCAATCATTGAGGCGATCAGCGCAATATTATAGGAATGCTGGCCGTCGCGAATGCAGATCTTGCCCTTCCATTTCGGATCCGCCAGTTCCTCATAGGTGATATCCTTCTGGCTCACCCGCTCCTTCGAGGCATAGACAACCCGGCCGCGTGTCGTCAGGCCGAACCATTCGCCCTCGGGATCACGCAGATTGGCGGGGATATCCTTTTCGATGACGGGATCGTTGAGAACAGGCTGCGTGACACCGCCCTCCTTGGCCTCGACCAGACGGGCGATATCGACCGTCAACAGCACATCGGCCGGCGAATTGACGCCTTCTGCCTGGATGCGTTCCACCAGTCCCTTGTCGAGAAAAAGAACATTCGTCTCTATTCCCGTTTCCTTGGTAAAGGCGTCGAGCAGCGGCTGGATCAATTCAGGCTGGCGATAGGAATAGACATTAACCTCTTCCTCTGCCCAGGCTTTGGGTGTGCAGGAAAGGATCATCATCCCTGAAAAAACGGCAGCGGAAAAATATGATTTCATGCTTGCCATTGTGAATGCCTCCATTACATTCCGATTCTTGACTTGTTTGTTCATGAATCATGAAGGCGGTCAACAAGGCTGTTTGAGAAATCTCGGATGGATGCCAGTTTTTTCGGTTTCTGGAATTGTTCTAAACTGAAAAAGAGACTATATAACTCCACATTGAGAGTTAGGAGACCAGCATGCGCTTGACCAAACAGACCAACTATGCCGTGCGCATGTTGATGTACTGCGCCGCAAATGAAGGCCATCTGAGCCGCATTCCGGAGATTGCCAAGGCCTATGGCGTTTCCGAGCTGTTCCTGTTCAAGATCCTCCAGCCGCTCAACAAGGCCGGCCTGGTGGAAACAGTTCGCGGCCGCAATGGCGGCGTGCGGCTTGGCAAGCCTGCCGAAAAGATCAGTCTGTTCGATGTGGTCAGGGTCACCGAAGACAGCTTCGCCATGGCGGAATGTTTCGAGGACGGCGCCGTCGAATGTCCTCTTGTTGACAGCTGCGGCCTGAACTCTGCGCTGCGCAAGGCGCTCAACGCCTTCTTCGACGTGCTGGCCGAATATTCCATCGACGATCTCGTCAAGGCTCGGCCGCAGATCAACTTTCTGCTTGGCCTCGACACCACGATGCCGAAGGTCGCTGCCCTTCCGGCTGCATGATCGTCTTATTGCTTCCCTGGCGATTACACCATAGCCCGTGCCCATGAGGTCACGGGCTTTTCTTTAAGGAAGCCGCGCGAGACAGAATATTTTTGATCCCGCGTGTTGACCTCGCGAACGGAAGCGGCGCATTTGGTCGCGAGCTTTTTCAAGCAACCAATCAGCGTCGCAATGATCATCAAGCCTGAATTCCATACATTTGCGCTTACCGCGCTCATCGGCAGCATAGGTGCGCTGCTCGCCAGCCTCATCGATATCCCGGCACCCTTTCTATCCGGCCCGGCACTTGCGGTGACGATCTCTGGACTGGCAGGCCTCAGGCTTGGCATTCCCGCCTTCATCCGCAATGCCTGTTTCGTCGTTGTCGGCATTTCGATGGGAACGAGCGTGACGCCCTCCGTGATAGACGCTGCGAAGACCTGGCCGGTGAGCTTTGTCGTCGTCCTCGTCGCTGTCGTCATCATGCTCTATGTCGCTTACTGGATACTGCATTACGGTTTCGGTTACGACCGGACCACGGCAATGCTCGGCGCTTCCCCCGGCCACCTCAGCTATATCATCAGCCTCGGGGCCGAGACGAAAAGCGACCTCGCAACCGTCAGCATCGTGCAAAGCGTCAGGGTACTTGCGCTCACTCTTTCCGTACCGCTGATCGTGGAATATTTCGATCTTGTCAGCACCGAACCGCTCCTCACCAAACCGCCGATGGATCTCCTTACCTTGGGACTGACCATCGTCGCTTCCCTGCTGACCGGCTGGCTTTTCCTGCGCTGGAAGTTTCCTGCTGCCCTGCTGCTCGGCGGCGTCGCGATCTCCATTGGCACGCATATTACCGGCCTCACTGAAGGCGGCGTCCCGACCTGGCTCAGCCTTCCAGTGTATGTGCTGATCGGCTGCCTGATCGGGACACGGTTTTCGAATGTCTCGCTGATGGAGGTGCGCAAGGGCTTTGTAGCGGGCTTTGTCGTCACCATCGCCGTCATGGTGATCGCCGGCAGTATTGCCTGGATGATTTCCCACGTGACCGGCGTTCCGCTCAATGCGGTAATGATCGCCTATTCACCGGGCGGCCTCGAAACCATGGCTGCGATGGCGGTCATGATGCACGCAGATACCGCCTATGTCGGCTCGCATCACGTCATCAGGCTTCTGTTCCTGTCGGTTCTTATGCCGCTCGTCATGGGAAAGGATGCCCGAAAACGAGACGGCGAAACCTGACATCTGCCGGAAAAATGCTGGCAGCATTGCAACCTTTTTCTCTCCGGTACGTTCAGGCTTAGCCGCAATTGCGGGCGGCGACCTTTCGCCTGTTCGGCAGGCTGACCCATCGGAGGACCATTCATGAACCGCTTGATGACGTTGACGGGCGCCGGACTTGCGCTTGCCTTTTCTGTTTCGATCGCTCAGGCGCAAGTGGTCGTGTCGTCGAAAATCGACACGGAGGGTGGCGTTCTCGGCAACATCATTCTCGCCGTTCTCAGCAAGAACAATATCGAGACGACGGATCGCATTCAGCTCGGCGCAACGCCAGTCGTCAGAAAGGCGATTACCGCGGGCGAGATCGACATCTACCCCGAATATACCGGCAACGCCGCCTTCTTTTTCTCTAAGGCGGATGACCCGCTCTGGAAGGACGCCGCCAAGGCCTACCAGGAAGCAAAGACGCTCGACTATGACGCCAACAAGATCGTCTGGCTGACGCCCTCCCCGGCCAACAATACCTGGGCAATCGCGCTGCGAAAGGATGTTGCGGACAAAAACAAGCTGAAGACGCTCTCCGATTTCGGCAAATATGTTGCCGACGGCGGTGAAGTGGTTCTTGCCGCTTCTTCCGAGTTCGTCAACTCCGCTGCTGCCCTGCCGGCGTTTCAGACCACTTACGGCTTCACCATGAAGCCGGACCAGTTGATCACGCTGTCCGGCGGCGATACGGCCGCTACCATCGCAGCCGCAGCCAACCAGACCAACAACGCCAATGCTGCCATGGTCTACGGCACGGATGGCGGCATCGCCCCGTCCGGTCTCGTGGTGCTGGAGGACGACAAACACGTGCAGCCTGTCTATCAGCCGGCGCCCATCATTCGCGAAGAAGTCCTGAAAAAGCATCCGAATATCGAGGAACTTTTGAAACCCGTGTTTGAAAAGCTCGATCTGGCGACCCTGCAGGAGCTTAACGCCCGTGTGCAGGTGGGCGGCGAGCAGGCAAAAACCGTCGCGCTCGACTTCCTGACCAAGAACGGCTTCGTCAATTAATAGTCTGTGGTTCCGGGCGACGGGTCGGGAAAAATTCGTTCTTCCGGCCTTCGCCTGATCGATGAGACAGGGGAGCGGGATTTTGACGAAATGGCCTGACAAGGTGGGGGTGGTGATTTCATGCCTGCTTCTCTATGCGCTTCTCGTGGCGCCCTTCATGACATTCCGTGCGAACCGGATCGTTCAGGGTGAGACACGAACGGTTTTCGAAGCCCTCCCGGCTTCGGCTGCCGCCATTATCACCACCGTCGTTCTTCTTGCTGCATTCATCGCGTTCTTTCGCTTTTCCACCCGCCTCAAACTCACGATTGCGCTGGTCGGGCTTGCAGTACTGGCGGTTTTCGTCGGTCAGGCTGCTTCTTTCCTGACACCGGAGGGCAATAGTTTTGCCCGCGTCTCGCCTGCCAGCGGTTTCTGGCTGATTTTTGCCGGGCTTGCTCTGCTTGCTACGGATTGTATAGCCCGTCTCAGGCCCAGGCCCGTCGTTCGGATTTTGCTGTTGCTGCTGGCGATGGCTGCACTTGCGGGCGTGCTGACAAGCGGTCTCTGGAACGATCTCTCGATCATCAGGGAATATACCGGGAGAGCCGACACATTCTGGACCGAGGCACTGCGGCACGTGCAGCTCGCCATCGGCTCGCTCGTTGCGGCGACGCTCGTGGGCATTCCGCTCGGCCTCCTCTGCTACAAGGTGGAGCGGCTGCGGGCGGGCGTGCTGAACACCCTCAACATCGTCCAGACCATACCCTCCATCGCTCTTTTCGGTTTGCTGATCGCGCCGCTTGGATGGATCGCAGCGACGGTGCCGGGCGCGGCAAAGATCGGCATCGCCGGCATAGGCATGGCGCCCGCCTTCGTGGCGCTATTTCTCTATTCGCTGCTACCGGTGGTTTCCAACACGGTGGTTGGCCTTTCCGGCGTTTCGCGAGCAGTCCGGGAGGCGGCGCGCGGACTCGGCATGACTTCCACGCAAAGCCTGCTGCGGGTGGAGTTTCCGCTGGCCATTCCGGTCATCCTCACCGGCATCCGCATCGTGCTGGTGCAGAATATCGGGCTCGCGACGATCGCAGCGCTGATTGGCGGCGGTGGTTTTGGCGTTTTCGTCTTCCAGGGCATCGGGCAGACGGCGATGGACCTCGTGCTGCTGGGTACCGTGCCGACCGTTTTCCTCGGCTTTGCGGCTGCAATCATGCTTGACGCCCTCATCGACAGCAATCTCTTCAGCGCAGGCGGAAGGCAAAAGGCATGATCGAGATCGACACCATCACGAAGCGATATGGCGATACGACCGTTGTGGACCAGGTGTCACTAACGGTCGCGCCGCGCACCGTCACCGTCATCGTCGGCACGTCGGGGTCGGGAAAAACCACCCTGCTGCGCATGATAAACCGGCTGGTGGAGCCAACTTCCGGCGCAATCCGAATAGACGGAAAAGATGCCAGCGCGATACCCGGATTCAGGCTTCGCCGCCAGATAGGCTATGCCATTCAGGGCCATGGCCTGTTTCCGCATCGAACGGTGGCGGAGAATATCGCGACCGTGCCGCAGCTGATCGGCTGGGACCGCAAACGCATCGCTGCGAAGATCGATGCGCTGATGCATCTCTTCCAGCTCGAACCTGCGCTTTATGCCGAGCGTTTCCCGCATGAACTTTCCGGAGGCCAGCAGCAGCGTGTCGGCGTGGCGCGGGCGCTGGCCGCTGAACCGAACATTCTCCTCATGGACGAGCCATTCGGCGCTCTCGATCCGGTTATCCGCGCCAAGGCGCAGAAAGACCTCATCGATATACAGAAGAAGCTTGGCGTGACCATTGTTCTCGTCACGCACGACATGGACGAGGCTTTTCATCTGGCTGATCGTATCGCAGTCATGGACAAGGGACGTATCGTGCAGGACTGTCCGCCGGCAGAACTGGTGCTGAAACCCGCGAATGACTTCGTGCGCACCATGATCGGGGAAAACGAACGCGCGCTGAAACTGCTCTCGGTCCTCTCGGTTGCCGATGTCGTGGAGCCGGGAAGCGCCGAGGGCGAGCCGCTAAGCGAACATACAAGCCAGCGCGACGCGCTTTCGGCCATGTTATGGGCGGGCCGCGATGTCCTGCCAGTGATAAAAGACAGCGGACAGCCCGCGGGCTTGGTGCGGCGTGACGTTCTCCTCCAGCGCGCCGCCGGAAACCGATGAGAAAAGCCGCTTCTTTCTTCGCCCTGGGATTTCTGGTGCTGGCGCTGATGGCGTTTCTTGCCTCGCCCCAGAGCTTCTCGCCCCTGTTCAGCCCCCTTGTGCAGGCCAATGCGCCAGCCATCTACACGCAAGCCAATCTGCTTTCCCTCACCCTTTCGCATCTCGCCACTGTCGCTATCGCAACGGGGTTTGCCACGATGATGGCGGGTGCGCTCGCCATTCTCGTAACCCGGCCCTTCGGAAGGGATTTCCTTCCGCTCTCCCGTAGCATCGTCAATATCGGCCAGACCTTCCCCCCCGTGGCGGTGCTGGCGCTTGCGGTGCCGATAATCGGTTTTGGCGAAAAACCCACTCTGATCGCGCTGTTTCTTTATGCCCTGCTGCCTGTCTTCGAAAATACGCTGACCGGACTTACCACCCTTCCGCCAGCAGTGGTGGATGCCGCGAGAGGCAGCGGCATGACCGGCTGGCAACGGCTCGTAAAAGTGGAGCTGCCGCTCGCCCTGCCGGCCATCCTCGCCGGGATCCGACTTTCGGCGGTCATCAGCCTTTCTACCGCCACCATCGGCTCAACGGTTGCCGCAAGGACGCTTGGGGAAGTTATCATCGCCGGCCTGCAATCCAACAATCTCGCTTTCATCCTTCAAGGCGGGCTTATCGTTGCGGCACTGGCGATCCTGATCCACACCGGCTTTTCCGCCCTGGAAAGGACCGCGGCCCGCAGAACCGGGCAATGAACAGGACATGCGTCACATTTTATATTCCCGGCGTTCGCCGCACATGGTAGGGGCAAACCGTCGAAACAGAAATTTCAGAGGTTCGGGTGACACAGGCAATCGTCGTGATGGGAGTGAGCGGTTCTGGCAAGTCCACGGTCGCGGAAGGTCTGGCGGAAAAACTGGGCATTGCCTTTATTGAGGGCGATAAACTCCACCCCAAATCCAATGTCGAAAAGATGTCAGAGGGTATTCCTCTTACTGATGAAGACCGCTGGCCCTGGCTCGATCTCGTCGGCGCGGAACTTCGCAAAGGCAGCGAAAGCAACGGTGTTGTCGTTTCCTGCTCGGCGCTCAAGAAAATCTATCGCGACCGCCTCCGCCAGGCCACAGGCGGCCCGCTGGCGTTCGTCTATCTGGATGGCAGCCTGGAACTGCTTAGCCGCCGGATGGGCGAGCGCAAGGGCCATTTCATGCCGCTCTCGCTGCTTCAGACCCAGCTTGCCACGCTGGAAGTACCGACGGGAGAGCCCGGCGTCGTGGCCGTCAGCATCGATACGACCCCGGAAGAGATCGTTTCGAACGCGCTTTCCGCTTTGAAAACGGTCGCGTTTTAAAGCCCGAGCCTGTCTCTCAGGCCATACCACCAGGCGCCAAGTACGGTCAGCGGAACGCGGAACGTCTTGCCACCCGGGAAGGGATAGTTCGGCAACGAGCTCCAGATATCGAAACGTTCGGCGTGGCCTGCAACGGCCTCGCCCAATATCTTGCCGAGCAGATGCGTGGTCGTTACCCCGTGACCGCTGTCGCCATGGGAAAAGTAGATATTGTCCGACAGTTTGCCCATGTGCGGAATACGCGTCAGGGTCAAGGCGAAGTTGCCGCTCCAGGCATACTCAATCTTTATCTTTTCCAGCTGCGGGAAGGTCTTCAGCATGTTCGGGCGGATCACGCCTGTCAGGTCGGCCGGATCGCTGCCGCCATAACCGATACCTCCGCCGTAAAGCAGACGGTTGTCCGAGGTGCGACGGTAATAATCGAGAATGTAATTGGCATCTTCGACGCAGTAATTGGCGGGCAGAAGCGCCTCGATCAGATCGGCGTTAAGCGGCTCCGTTGCCATGACCTGGCTCGAGACCGGCATCATCCGTTCGCCAATTTCCGGCAGCAACTTGCCGAGATAAGCATTGCCGCAGACGAGAACATATTTCGCCCTCACGCTGCCCGTTGCCATCCGCACGACGGGGTTTTCCCCCTGCTCTACCGCAATGACCCGCGAATTTTCGAATATCCGAGCGCCCAGGCTTTCGGCAGCCGCCGCCTCGCCCTGCACGAGATTAAGAGGATGGATATGGCCGCCGAAACGATCGATCATGCCACCGGCGTAACGATCGGTCTTCACGTAGCGGCCGACATCCGCTCCGGAGACCATTTCCAGGCCGCCATGACCATGTTTTTCCCAATGGGCCTTGTGTGCCTCCATTTCGCGAATCTGCTTTGACGTGAAGGCGGCGAAGAAACCGCCGTCGACCAGATCGCAGTCGATGGCATATTTGGTGACGCGGTTGCGGATGATCGCGCCGCCTTCAAGCGACATCTCCCCAAGCTTCACTGCCTTGTCATGCCCGTAGCGGCCGGCGATGGTCTCGAGATCCCGGCTGTAACCGTTGACGATCTGCCCGCCGTTGCGCCCCGATGCGCCGAAGCCCACCCGCACGCCTTCCAGCACAATGACCGCGTAGCCACGTTCACTGAGTTCAAGGGCGGCGGAAATGCCGGTGAAACCGCCGCCGATCACGCAGACATCGGCTTCCAGCGCGCCCTCAAGCGTCGGGCGCACGGTTTTGACATTGGCGGAGGCCGCATACCATGACGATGTGTGGCCGGGATTGGGAATGTTGGTGACCTCAGCCATTTCACACAGTCCTGATATAGGCGTCATATTCGACGTCGGTTACACGCAGGGAGAATTCGGAAAGCTCCTGCTGTTTGCAGGCGGAAAACAGCGTACGGTATTTTTGGCCAAGCGTCGCATAGGCGAAGCTGGACCGCGTGAAGCGTTGCAGCGCATAGTCCCAGTTGGTGGGCAGCGGCTCATGGTTGATCGCGTGACTGTCGCCGGAAATCGCGCCGCCGGGCTGGCGCTTCTCCTTCATGCCGGCGAGCGCGGCGCTCAGTATCATCGCGAGAACCAGATAGGGGTTGGTGTCGGCGCCGGCGACGCGGTGTTCGATACGCGTCGCCGCCTTGCTGGCAACAATGACGCGCACCGCTGCCGAGCGGTTATCGATACCCCAGGAGGCATAGGTCGGCGCATGTTCGCTCGGTGTGAGGCGGCGATAGGAATTGGCATGAGGTGCAAAGATCGCCATGCTCTCTCCCATGTTTTCAAGGAGGCCGCCGACCGAATGCAGCAGCGCATCCGAAGGGCCGTTTTCTCCCGCGTAGATATTCCTGCCATCCCTGTCGAGAACGGAGAAATGCACATGCATGCCATTGCCTGCCTGCAGCCCATAGGGCTTGGCCATGAAGGTGGCGTCGAGGTCATGCCGACGCGCCACTCCTTTAACGATACGCTTCAGAAAAACGGCAAAATCGGCAGCCTGCAACGCGTCAGGCACGTGATTGAGGTTGATCTCATATTGGCCGGGACCGTTTTCCCGCAGCGTCGTATCGGCAAGCACGCCCTGCGCGCGGCACGCTGTCGCGATGTCGTGGAAAACATCTTCGAAATCCTGCAACTCTGAAATCGACAGGACCTGCGTCTGGCCCGTATGCCACCGGCCCTCGCGGCTGTGCGGCGGACGCACGGGATCGAGCGCCGAACGAACGGGATCGATCAGGTAAAACTCGAGTTCAGTGGCCACGACAGGGGTCAAACCCGCTTTTTTATAAGCATTGAGAACCTGCGCCAGAACATGGCGCGGATCGCCGTAAAAACCGGTTCCATCCGGATTCTTCATGGCGAGCAAAACCTGCGCCGTCGGCCGGCCGAGCCATGTCACACGCGACAGTGTGCCGGGAACGGGAAAGCAGAAGCCGTCCGGATCACCCGTGCCCTCCGCGAGGCCCGCAGCGTGGACATCACGGCCCCAAATATCCAGCGCATAAACGGAACGGGGAATGGCCATCCCCTTTTCAAGCACGTCGATTGCCCGTTCGCGCGGAATCCATTTGCCGCGCGGCACGCCGTTGGCATCTATGACAAAGGCTTCGAGTATTTCGATATCGGGGTTATCGACGAAAAATTTCTTTGCGTTTTCAATATCATCCATCATGCACCAGCAAGCCGTTTCCATCTCTGATCATGCGCAACAATTTTCGCTAGCGAAAATCATCCTGCTGCTGATAGATGAGAAACCTCGCCACCATGATGACGTCTGCCCCTTTTCCCCTTTGCATGGGACCATGTTACGTGGCCCGCTCACAGAAGGCCAGCGGATTTCGTTCTCAGGGATTGAACCTTCCCGGGCGATACGCGTCAATCGCGATAACAGGCGTTTCGCCCAGTATCGTTTCAGCCAGAACACGACCAGTAATGGGCCCGAGCGTCAGCCCGTGATGGGCGTGGCCGAAGGCAAACCATAAAGTCCGGTGACGTGGCGCCTTGCCGATTATCGGCATCATATCCGGCGTGCAGGGCCGGGCACCCATCCACGGTTCCGCGTCCAGCCGGCCGCCAAGAGGAAAGACGGTCCGCGCCACCCGCTCCGCCCGTTCAATCTGCACGGGCGATTTCGGCGCATCGCGTTCGGCAAATTCCGCACCCGTCGTCAGCCGGATACCTTTTCGCATCGGCGCAAGGAAATATCCCCGCTCGGCATCGATCAGCCAGTTATTGAGCTTAGCGCCTTCCTGCGGCGCGTAATGCATGTGATAACCGCGCTTCACGCCGAGCGGAAAACGGTAGCCCAGTCGCTCGGTGACGGTATCCGCCCAGGGGCCTAGTGCCACGACGGCATGTTCGGCCTCGACTGCGCCGGTTTCGGTGCGCACCGTCCAACCGCTTGCCGTCTGACTGAGGGTGGACGCATCGCCCCTTGACACTCGTCCACCGAGGCTCTCGAACAGCCGGACATAAGCGAGCGTCAGCGCATGCGGATCGAGCACCGACCAGGGATCGTTCCATTTCAGGCCGTCGACGAAATCATGGCTCAGATGCGGTTCGGCAGCGGCAAGTTCCTCAGCGTCGAGTTTCGTATGGGAAATGCCATGGTCTCGCGCCAGACGTTCGGCAAAGGCAAAATCAGCGTCCCGCCGTGCGGCTGTCCGGTAGGCTTCCATCCAGCCATTCTTGACGATCAGGTCACCGGCTTTGGCCTCCTCGATCAGGATGTTGTGCTCGGATACCGAATGCTCGATCAGCGGTGCATAGGCGCGGGCAATTGCCGCATGGCGCGCGGCTGCGGAATTATACCAGTAGCGGCCCAGAAAAGGCGCGATCTTGGGCAGAGCTGAGAGATGATAACGGGCATCGATGCTGTTATTCAGGGAATAGCGCAGCAGCAGGGCGATATCCTGCGGAAAGGCATAGGGCACCACACCTTCTCTCTGGATCAACCCGGCATTGCCGAAAGAGGTTTCCTCACCCGGTCCGCGCCGGTCGACCAGCACCACCGACCTGCCCCTGCGGGCCAGCTGCAAGGCGGTGGAAACCCCGATGATCCCCGCCCCCAAAACGATCACATCCGCTGCCATGGCAATCAATCCGTCTCTGGGTCACATACCCAGCAACATGGGTCGGCATTTTCCGCGAAGCAACAGAAAAATCATTGCCTTAACAGAAACACCACGCGGCCTACTGGCTAATCGCCTTCGTTTTCACGGCCTCGATGTGGAAGGCAGCCGCCAGGAGCGCCCGGGTATAATCCTGCTGTGGACTGGCGAAGATTTCCGCCGCCGGGCCGCTCTCCACCACCTTGCCGTGACGCATGACGATCAGGTCGTTGGCAAGTGCCTTCACCACCTTCAAGTCGTGGCTGATGAAGAGATAAGCGAGTTCATGCTTTGCCTGGAGATCACGCAAGAGATCGACCACCTGCGCCTGCACACTCATGTCGAGTGCCGATGTCGGCTCGTCCAGCATGACAAAACGGGGTTTAAGCACCATGGCGCGGGCAATGGCGATGCGCTGGCGCTGGCCGCCGGAAAATTCATGCGGATATCGCCAGCGGGTGGCCGGATCGAGACCGACCTCTTCCAGCGCGGTGGCGACGCGCGTATCGCGTTCGTCGGCAGACAGCGACCGCTCATGCACCTTCAAGCCCTCGGCGACGATCTCACCCACCGACATGCGCGGGCTGAGTGAACCATAGGGGTCCTGAAACACGACCTGCAGCCGGTTCCTGAGCGGCTTCATCATCTCATAGGAATAGTGGTCGATCGACTGGCCGATGAAGCTGATACGTCCTTCAGATGCGATCAACCTGGAGAGCGCGAGACCAAGGGTTGTCTTTCCGGACCCGGATTCCCCGACCACACCCACCGTCTGGCCGGCACGCAGCGTGATATCGATACCGTCCACCGCCTTAACATGGTCGACAACGCGACGCATCAGCCCCGCCTTGATGGGAAACCAGACCTTGATATCGTCGCCCTGCATGACCACAGGCTTACTGCTGTCGGAAACCGGTGGCTCGCCCTTGGGCTCCGCCGCCAGCAGGTGGCGTGTATAGGCATGCTGCGGATCGTTGAAAACCTGTTCGACGGTCCCGGTTTCTACGATCTTCCCCTTCGTCATGACGCAGACGCGGTCGGCAAATTTACGGACGATGCCGAGGTCATGGGTGATGAACAGCATGGACATGCCGTGTTGCTTCTTCAGATCACCGAGGAGTTCAAGAATCTGGGCCTGAACCGTCACGTCCAACGCCGTCGTCGGCTCGTCGGCAATCAGCAGTTTCGGCCGGTTTGCCAGCGCCATGGCGATCATCACACGCTGTCGCTGGCCGCCGGACAATTCGTGCGGATAGGCTTTCAGGCGTTTTTCCGGTTCACGGATGCCGACCTGGCGCAGAAGCTCCAGTGTGCGTTCACGCGCCTCGCTCCCCGTGATTGCCTGATGCAGCTCAAGGATCTCTCCGATCTGACGCTCGATGGTGTGAAGCGGATTGAGCGAGGTCATCGGCTCCTGGAAGATCATGGTGATATCGTTGCCGCGCACCGCACGTAGCGAGCGCTCCGGCAATGTCAGCATGTCCTTGCCATCGAACAGGATTTTGCCCGAGGGGTGGCTTGCTGCCGGATAGGGCAGCAGTTTCAAGATGGAATTGGCTGTCACCGACTTGCCAGAGCCGGATTCGCCGACAAGGGCAACGACTTCGCCCGGCATCAGGTCAAAGGAGACGTGATCGACCGCAACACTTGTCGCGCCGCCCTGGTGGAAGGCGACGGAGAGATCGCGAACGGAGAGCAGCGGCTGGATATTTGTTTCCGTCATGGCGATCACCGGAACGTCTTGCGTGGATCGAAGGCGTCGCGAACGGCCTCGCCGATGAAAATAAGGAGCGACAGCATGATGGACATGGTGAAGAAGGCCGTGAGACCGAGCCAGGGCGCCTGAAGGTTATTCTTGCCCTGCGCGATCATCTCGCCCAGCGACGGTGAGCCCGGCGGCATACCGAAGCCGAGGAAGTCGAGCGAGGTAAGCGTGGTGATGGAGCCGGAAAGAATGAAGGGCAGGAAGGTCAGCGTCGCCACCATGGCATTGGGCAGAAGATGCCGGAACATGATCGTCCAGTTGCCGACGCCGAGCGCACGGGCGGCACGGACATATTCGAAGTTTCTGGCACGCAGGAATTCGGCACGAACGATGCCGACGAAGCCGACCCATGAAAACAGCAGCATGATCCCAAGCAACACGAAGAAGCCGGGCGGCAGAATGGCCGCAATGATGAGCAGGATGTAAAGCACCGGCATGGACGACCAGATTTCGATGAAACGCTGCAAAAGCAGGTCCGTCCAGCCGCCGAAATAGCCCTGAATTGCGCCGGCGGTGACGCCGACAATGGCGGAAGCAATGGTCAGCGTCAGGCCGAACAGCACGGAGATGCGGAAGCCGTAGATCATCCGCGCCGTGACGTCGCGGGCCTGATTGTCGGTGCCGAGCCAGTTCAGATTACCAAGCGTGCAGCCGGGATCGGCATCGCCCTGCGGATAGGCCGAGCAGCGCTCCTTTTTATCCATCAGCCAGAAAGGTGCCGTGGGCGCGGAATGCGGAATATTGGAATTGACCGTCTGGTAGGAGTAGCGGATCGGTGGCCAGATCATCCAGCCATTGGCGTTGATCTCGTCCTGAATGAAAGAGGATTTGTAGTCGGTCTGGGCCAAGAACCCGCCGAATTTCTCCTCCGGATAATCCACCATGACCGGCACCAGCAGCTCGCCCTTGTAGGAGGCGAGGATGGGTTTGTCATTGGCGATGAATTCCGCCATCAGGCTCAGGAAAAACAGGAGCAGGAACAGCCAGAATGACCAGTATCCACGGCGGTTTGCCTTGAAATTCTGCCAGCGGCGCTTGGTCGTCGGCGAAAACCACGGGCGGTTGGGATTTACCAGCGTCTCGGTTCCTGCAGGATGAGCGAGCGACATCACACGTCCCTCCGCTCGAAGTCGATACGCGGATCGATCCATGTGTAGATGAGGTCAGAGAGCAGGCCGACGACAAGGCCCATCAGCGAGAAGATGAACAGTGTGCCGAAGACAATCGGGTAATCACGGTTGACGACCGAGAGATAACCGAGCCGGCCGAGACCATCCAGCGAGAAGATATTCTCGATGAGCAGTGAGCCTGTGAAAAAGGCCGAGATGAAAGCACCCGGAAAGCCAGCGATCACGATCAGCATCGCGTTGCGGAAAACATGCCCATAAAGGACCTTGCGCTCGGTGAGACCCTTGGCGCGGGCAGTGATGACATATTGCTTCTTGATCTCGTCGATGAAGGAATTTTTGGTCAAAAGCGTCGTTGTCGCAAAGGCGGAGAGCGACAGCGCGATCAACGGCAGGGTAAGATGCCAGAAATAGTCGATGATCTTCTGCCACCAGTTCAGCTGGTCGAAATTATCAGACACCAAGCCCCGCAGCGGAAACCAGTCGAAAAACGATCCGCCGGCGAAAAGCACGATAAGCAGGATGCCGAACAGGAAACTCGGCACCGCATAACCGATGATGATGATGCCTGAGGTCCAGACATCGAAGGTCGAGCCATCGGAAACGGCCTTCTTGATGCCGAGCGGAATGGAAATCACATAGGATATGATGAGAATCCAGAAACCGAGCGAGGCCGAGACCGGCAGCTTGTCAATGATGAGATCGATGACCGACGAATTGCGGAAGAAGCTGTCGCCGAAGTCGAAGCGAATGTAATTCCACATCATTTCAAGGAACCGGGTGAGCGGCGGTTTGTCAAAACCGAACTGCTTTTCGAGCTTCTTGATCAGCTCCGGATCGAGCCCCTGCGCGCCGCGATATTTCGAACCGCTTTCATCGAAGCCGCCTGACTGTCCCATGAGATCGCCGCCGCCCGAGAGCCGGTCGGAGGCGCTGTCGCCCTGACCCGTCAGCTGCGCGACGACCTGTTCCACCGGCCCACCCGGGGCGAACTGGATGACAAGAAACGAAATGCCCATGATGCCGATGATGGTCGGGATCATCAGCGCCAGACGTCTGAGGATATAGGCGCCCATCAGCCTTTTCCCCCAGCCGTTCGGTCAGCGATTTTCGTCTCGGTCAAGCCCGGTCCTTTCCTCAAAGCGGCGTCACGCGCATTTCAAGCGATTCGTCTCGGCCTATGTGAATCAAGCCTTGATCGCGAAAGCAAGGCCGGCGTCATTTTCCGGCCTGGCTGGACCACCAGGCTTCAGGAAAACCGATGCCATATTCAGGCAGGTTTTCCGGGCGGACAATCGTGTTCCAATAGGCGATGAACAGCTCGCCGCGGTAGAATTGCGGAATGACATAGCTGTTGGCGAGCAGCACCCGGTCGAGCGCGCGGGCAGCAGCGACCTGCTCATCGCGATTGGGCGCAAAAATGACTTTGCGCACCAAAGCATCGACGGCCGGGTTCTTGATGCCGGCGAGGTTGTTCGATCCCTGACGATCAGCAGCCGCCGAACCCCAGTAATCGGCTTGCTCGTTACCCGGATTGGCCGACGTCGCCCAGAGCTTGACGATAATGTCGTAATCGAAGCTGCGGGTGCGGTTGGTGAATTGCGAGGCATCGACCGTGCGGATGGTCGCGTTGATTCCGATTTTCTTCAGACTCTGGACATAAGGAAGGATCGTTCGTTCCATGCCGGCGGAATCAATCAGGAATTCCATATCGAGTTGCTGGCCGGTCTTCGCATTGACCATACGATTGCCGCGCAGTTCATATCCCGCTTCCTTCATCAGCCTGACGGCTTCGCGCAGATTGTCGCGTTGCTTGGCCGGATCGCCCGCCACCGGATTCTTGTATTCCGTCGTGAAGACCTCAGGCGGAACCTGATCCTTGAGCTCCTGAAGCAACTCCAGTTCGCGACCCGTCGGCAGACCTGACGAAGCCAGCTCGCTGCCCATGAAGAAGCTGTTGATACGCTGGAACTGGCCGTAAGCCAGCGTGCGGTTCAGTTCCTCGAAGTCGAAGGCGTAGTTCAGTGCCTTGCGCAGTTTCGGATTCTGGAACTTTTCCCGCCGCATGTTCGGCACGAAGGCCTGCATAATGCCAACGGAACGGTAGATGTTCGGCAGCTCCTCCTTCTTCACCCGGCCGTCTTTGACGGCGGGAAAATCGTAACCCGTCACCCAACGACTGGAGGAAGCTTCACGCGAGAAATCGATCGTGCCCGATTTAAACGCCTGGAATTCCACGTCCTGATCGGCAAAAAAGGTGTAGGCGATGGTTTTAAAGTTGTTCATCCCGACATTTACGTTGACGTCCTTGCCCCAATAATCGTCACGGCGTTCATAAGTGATGGTCGATCCGGGGGCGACGGCAGCGATCTTGTAGGGGCCCGAACCCATCACAGGCTCCAGCGTGCCGCGCGATATGTCGCGCGGTTTGCCGTCCGGGCCGGTGCCCTCCCACCAGTGCTTGGGAACGATCAGCAATTGCCCGACGATCTGCGGCAATTCGCGATTGTTCTTTTCATCGAAGGTGAAGGTGATGTCCCTGTCACCGCTCACCTCCGCCTTGGTGACGTGGGTGTAATAGGTCGCAAGCTGCGGGCTCAGGTCCTTGGCCTTTTCGAAGCTGAACACGACATCCTCAGGCGTCACAGGCTTACCATCCGCCCACTTGGCCTCCTGACGCAGGCGGAACGTCGCTTTGGAGATATCGTCGGGATAGCTGACGCCTTCCGCCAGCAAACCATAGGAGGCCGACAGTTCCTCTTCCGTCGATTTCATCAGCGTATCGAAGACGAGCGAAAGGCCCGTCGCGGCCTCGCCCTTCGCCAGCAGCGGGTTCAGCGTATCGAAGGTGCCCGATGTGGAGAGGCGCAACGTGCCGCCTTTTGGTGCATTGGTGTTTACATAATCGAAATGGTCAAATCCATCGGGATGCTTCAGCTCCCCGACCGTCGAAATCCCCTTTCGCCAGACATCGCCCGACTGGGCGGAAGCCGCCGCCGGCATCAGAAGGGCGGACGCCATAAGGGCGATAAGAAGTCGGGATTTCAGTGGTGCCAATATCATCGGGTCAATGTCCCTGTTTTTGTGCCTGTTGCGGAGAGCATAAAAGAAACATTGGCAAAAAACAGATGCGCTGTCTCACAAGCTCTTTATCAGCGTCGTTATCCCGCCCTGAAGGGCAACACGAAACACGGTTTTAACAAAATCCCGTTCCAGTTTATTCTTGGGGCAAGAGAATCAACTGATCGGACGGGCACGGCTATATGACGGCGGGATCATCGAGAATTTTCAAGGCGACCATGCTGGCGATGTCGGTCGTCTCGTCGCTGCAGTTGCAGATCGAAACCGCGTCAGCCGAAGACAGGCCCGCAAAAGAAGTGTTCGGCCACATGGCGCTGCCTTCCGCCGCAGCATCCCAGCCGATCGGCTCCTATGCCAAAGGTTGCCAGTCCGGCGCAGTCGCCATGCCAACGGATGGTCCCGGTTGGCAGGCCATGCGCCTTTCGCGCAACCGGCGCTGGGGCCAGCCGCAGCTGATTTCCTTCCTTGAGCAATTTTCGCAGGACGCCCAGAAAATCGGCTGGCCGGGCCTGCTGCTCGGCGACATTTCCCAGCCGCGCGGCGGTCCGATGCTGACAGGCCATGCCTCGCACCAGATCGGCCTCGATGTAGATGTCTGGTGGCGGCCCATGCCCACGCCTCGGCTCACTGTCGAACAGCGCGAAACGGTGCCCTTTATCTCCATGCTGGACAAGAGCAAGTTTCTGACGGTTGACGACCGCAAGTGGTCGCCGCTGAACGCACGGCTGGTGATGATGGCGGCAAGTTACCCGCAGGTGGAGCGTGTTTTCGTCAACCCGGCGATCAAGCAGAAGCTCTGCCAGACCTGGACCGGCGATCGCACCTTCATGGGCAAGATCAGGCCGATCTACGGCCATGACGAGCATTTCCACATCCGTCTCGAATGCCCGCCCGGCGCGCCGAACTGCAAGCCGCAGGCCGCCGTCGGCAAGGGCGATGGCTGCGACAAGTCTCTTGCCTGGTGGTTCACCAAGGAGCCATGGGCGCCGCCGAAAAAGGACCCTAATGCCAAGCCGGTGAAACCGCGTCCCGTCATGGTTTCCGACCTGCCCGCTGCCTGCGCCGCCGTGGCCGCCGCTCCTTCCGCCAACCCCGAGGGGATTGCTGCCCAGGCTTATTCAACTTCGCCGACCCAGGCCGTGCGCCAGCAAAGCGTGGAACAGGTCATTCAGGCGGCCCCCGCCCTGCAGCCGCCTTCGGATATTCCACTTCCGACCCAGCGCCCGACATTGAACTGAAACAGAAATGAGGCATTCAACAGCTTCCCTTTTCAAATGGCGGCAAGCTGTTATAGAAGGCTTCAAATCGATTTAATTCTACGGGGACGGGCTGGGACCATGGAAGGACAACGCTGTATCGCGCTCATCGCTCACGACGAGAAAAAGGACGATATGGCGGATTTCGCCCGTCATCACCAGAAGGCGCTTGCCAATTTCAAGATTGTCGCAACCGGCACCACCGGTGGACGGGTGCAGGAAGCCTGCCCCGGGCTTGAAGTCATTCGCCTCAAAAGCGGCCCTCTCGGCGGCGACCAGCAGATCGGCGCGATGATCGCCACTGGCCAAGTGGACATGCTGATCTTCTTTACCGATCCACTGACGGCAATGCCGCATGATGTCGACGTGAAGGCTTTGACGAGGCTTGCCACGGTCTATGATATTCCCATGGCGCTCAACCGCGCCACCGCAGAAAATCTCATCGACTTCCACGTCGCCAACTGACCCTCCCACCATGGAACAGGCAATGCCGAAGACGTCCGATACCGAATATCTGTCCTTTCCAATCCTTCTTGGCGACATCGGCGGCACCAATGCCCGCTTTTCCATCCTGATCGATTCCTTTGCGGAGCCCGTGCACCTCACGACGGTGAAGACGGCGGAATACCCAACCATTGACGACGCCATCCAGCAGGCTGTTCTGGACAAGACCTCGCTTCAGCCCGTCTCGACCATTCTTGCCATTGCCGGCCCGATCGAAGGTGACGAGATACCGCTCACCAACTGCCATTGGGTCGTCAAGCCGAAGGGAATGCTCGCCAATCTCGGCCTGAAGGACGTCATCGTCATCAATGACTTCGAGGCGCAGGCGCTCGCGATTGCGGCTCTGGATGACAACAACCGCGACGCCATCGGCTCCGGCAAAAAAGACGTGCTGGCCTCTCGCGTCGTTCTTGGACCGGGCACGGGACTTGGTGTGGCCGGTCTGGTTTATGCGCGCCATATGTGGTTTCCGGTTCCGGGCGAAGGCGGCCATATCGATATCGGCCCGAGAAGCGCGCGTGACTACGCGGTTTTCCCGCATATCGAAACCATCGAAGGTCGCGTCGCAGGCGAACAGATTCTGTGCGGGCGCGGGCTGGTCAATCTTTACCGCGCCGTCTGCAAGGCCGATGGCATCGAAGCCGTCTTTTCCGATCCGGCCGATATTACCGCGCAGGGGCTCACGGGCGAGAATGCACAGGCCAAAGAAACGCTTTCGCTTTTCAGCACCTATCTCGGCCGCGTGGCGGGCGACCTCGCGCTAATCTTCATGGCCAAGGGCGGCGTTTATCTCGCGGGCGGCATTTCGCAGAAGATCATTCCGGCGCTCAAGAGCCCGGAATTCCGGACCGCCTTTGAAGACAAGGCGCCGCACAGCGCGCTGATGCGGACCATCCCCACCTTCGTCGTCACCCACCCGCAGGCGGCCCTTTCCGGCCTCGCCACCTATGCGAGAACACCTTCCGATTTCGGCCTGGCGCTGGACGGGCGGCGCTGGAGGGTCTGATTGCCCGAACCGTTACGACGTGATGCTTGCGAAGCGGGCGGACGGTCTTTAACGTCAATGCGGAACACATCAAACATCCGATACCGGCGGGTTCCGATCCGCCCGACATGAGAAGTGAGTGACAGCATGGGCAGCAGCGGCATGAAACTGGTGGTGGTCGGCGCGGCGGGCCGCATGGGACAGGCGTTGATCCGCCTCATTCACCAGACGCCGGGCGTTCAGCTGCATGCTGCGGTCGCGCGCGAGGGTTCGGCCTTTGTCGGCCGCGATGCCGGGGAGATTGCCGGTCTCGGCCCCATCGGCGTCGAAATCACCAGCGATCCGCTGCAGGCATTTCTCTACGCCGAAGGGGTGATCGACTTCACTTCACCGGCAACCAGCGTCACCTTTGCCGGTCTCGCTGCCCAGGCCCGCATCGTGCATGTCATCGGCACCACGGGCTGCGCGCCGGAAGATGAGGAAAAATTCAAGGCAGCGTCGCGCCATGCCCGCATCGTCAAGTCGGGCAATATGAGCCTCGGTGTCAACCTGCTCAGCGTCTTGACGCACCAGGCAGCGCAGGCGCTGGATGCGCAGAACTGGGATATTGAAATCCTGGAAATGCACCACAAGCACAAGGTGGATGCACCTTCCGGCACAGCGCTGCTGCTGGGCGAAGCCGCCGCCGCCGGCCGCCAGGTCGATCTTTCCACGTCATCCGTTCGTGTGCGTGACGGCCATACCGGGGCGCGTGAGACCGGAACCATCGGCTTTGCCACACTGCGCGGTGGTTCGGTGATCGGTGAACATTCTGTCATCTTCGCCGGCGAAGGCGAGCGCGTCGAACTTTCCCATTACGCCGGCGACCGCTCCATCTTCGCGCGCGGCGCAATCACGGCAGCGGTCTGGGCCTTCGACAAGAAGCCCGGTTTCTATTCGATGCTGGATGTGCTGGGGTTGTCGCAGGCGGAATAGTCTTCCACCTCGATTTTGACCTTAGTTTTCCACCGTGAATTCGACCGTATCGGCCGAGAAGCGGCTGATGGCGTATTGCACCGGCACGCCGTCCATATCTGCGTTCAGCGCCTGTGTTATCAGCAGGATGGCGCCTGGTGACAATTCGAGATCGGCGAGATCGCGCGTATCCGCGTGACTAGCGGAAATGACGGTCGAAATGCGCACGTAGTCAGCCACGCCAAGCATCTTGAACGCAGCCGTAATGGAGCCGCTTTTCTGATAAGCCTCTCCTATTCCGGCAAAACGGTCGGCGGGAAACCACGTGGTCGAGCGAGAGACCGGGCGAGTATCCGCCTTTCGGAGCGTTTCGAGACGTATGAGCGGCGTACCCAGCGGCAATTGCAGTCGCGCCGCCAGATCGGCATTGGCCGGCTCGGTGATGTGGGAAAGCAGCAGCGCCTCCATTTCCTTTACCTGATCGCCGATGCCAGCCGTAAAGCGCGTGCGTAGCGATATCGGAAAGCTCAAACGCTCCTTGCGGGCGATGATCGTGCCGCGTCCCTGCATCGGCTCGAGTATGCCCTCGCTCGCCAGTGCGGCAATGGCACTCCGGACCGTATGGCGGTTGACGCCGAATTTTTGCGCCAATGTCATTTCTGGCGGTAACATTCCGGTTTCGTCGTGATCACCAGCGGCGATTTCGCCTCTGATCCGGTCGGCGATCTGCCGCCAGAGCGCCACTCCATTCTTTCTTTTCATCGTTGCCGAAGGGCTCATGTCACACGCTTGTCATTCATCGCCATTACTTATAGCTTATATTGTATAGTTGTCTATATCAATAGACATTAGAGGTCAAGCAATGACAAACGCTACGGCAGACATACACGCAGGCAGAAAAAGAGCGGCAGCGCTTCTTGCCCGCGCCACGGTTCAGGAACTTGAAACGGCCTGGAACCGCCAGGGGGAGAATCCCAAAACGGAAACCGTACGCGGGCCGGAAACCGGCTTGGTCATGGTCAAAGGCCGGATCGGCGGTGGCGGCGCCCCTTTCAACCTCGGTGAAACGACAGTCACCCGGGCGACGATCAAGCTGGCCTCCGGCACCGTGGGTCATGCGCATGTTCTTGGCTCCGGTCGCAAAAAAGCCTGGTACGCCGCCGTTTTCGATGCGCTCTGGCAGGAAGGCCCGACACGGGATTTCATCGAGACCGAGCTTCTCTCGCCTCTCGAAAAAAGGCTGACCGCAGAGAAAGAGCGGACAATGAAAGAGACTGCCGCCACACGGGTCGATTTCTTTACCATGGTTCGAGGAGAAGATTGATGGGTGTCAAGGCCGAAGCACTGACGGGCGGTTTCTCCGACGCCGTCTTTGATTCCCAACGGGTTTTCAAAAAATTGATGGACGGCATGGCCCGTCCGGGCACCACACAGGCGGTCGAAACAGCAGTTTTTCCGCCGCTGCCGCTTGCCGCGGCGACCGGAGCGGTTCTGCTGGCGCTCTGTGACCATGACACTCCGGTCTGGCTGAGCAGCGCACTGCGAAAAACTGCTGTCCCCGGCTGGATCGGTTTTCACACTGGCGCAGCTGCGACAGAAGAAAAGGGCACGGCACATTTCGCGGTCTTCGAGGCCGGCAGCGCCATTTCGTCCTTCGGTCTCTTCGCTCTGGGAAGCCAGGAATATCCCGACCGTTCCACCACGCTCATCATCGAGTTGCCTGATCTGGATGGCGGTCGGGAATTGCAGCTTTCCGGCCCTGGCATCCGCCACGTCAACGTGATCAGTCCTTCCGGTCTGCCCGACATATTCCCGAGGCTCTGGGCGGAGAACAACGCCTTCTTCCCGCGCGGCGTCGACGTGATCCTGACGGCTGGCGATAAATTCGTCTGCCTGCCGCGCACGACGCGCATCAAACTCGTGGAGTCATAAGATGTACGTTGCTGTCAAAGGCGGTGAAACCGCCATCGCCAATGCCCACCGGCTTCTGGCCGACAAGCGGCGCGGAGACCGGGACCTGCCTGCCATGACGGTCGCGCAGATCGTTTCACAGCTTTCGCTCGCTGTCGACAGGGTAATGGCGGAAGCGTCTCTCTACGATCAGTCGCTCGCGGCCCTTGCCATCAAGCAGGCGCGCGGCGACATGATCGAAGCCATCTTTTTGCTGCGTGCCTACCGCACCACGCTGCCGCGCTTCGGTTACTCGGTACCGGTGGACACAGCTGATATGACGGTGAAGCGGCGCGTTTCCGCGACTTACAAGGACCTGCCGGGCGGACAATTGCTGGGGCCGACCTTCGATTATACCCACCGCCTGCTCGACCCCTCTCTTCTCGAAGACCAAACGGTCGAAGCAGCAACCCAGCGGGATAGCGAGCCCGAACATGTCATGCGCGTTTCCGATATTCTCGCCCAGGAAGGGCTGATCGAAAGCGATGGCGAGTTGCCGGACGACCATATTGCCGGTGACCTGACGCGGGAACCGATGGAATTCCCGATGTCGCGCGATCTGCGCCTGCAATCACTGGCACGCGGCGATGAGGGTTTTCTTCTGGCGCTCGCTTACTCCACGCAGCGCGGCTACGGCCGGACACATCCTTTTGTCGGCGAGATTCGCATTGGCGAAGTTGAAATCCAGCTAGACGTGGCGGAACTTGGCTTCGCGGTCTCATTGGGCGATATCCAGGTTACCGAATGCCAGATGGTGAACCAGTTCAAGGGTTCGTCCAAGGCCCCTCCGCAATTCACGCGAGGTTATGGCTTGGTGTTCGGTCAGCACGAGCGCAAGGCGATGGCGATGTCGCTGGTCGACCGTGCACTACGCGCCGGGGAATTCGGCGAAGATGTCGTCGCGCCGGCGCAGGACGAAGAATTTGTCATCTCACACGCCGACAACGTGCAGGCAACGGGCTTCGTCGAACATCTGAAACTGCCGCATTACGTGGATTTCCAGGCGGAACTCGGGCTCGTCCGAAAAATGCGTGCTGATTTCGAAGCGACGAACGCGACTGGCGCGGAATGGATGGGCGATGCGGCCGAATGACTCAGCGGCTGTGCTGCTCGCCGAACCAGTAAGCACAAAAGACGGTCGTTGCTGCAAAGACAGCAAAGAACACGGCTACAAGAATTCCAATCTCCATGAGCTTGTACTCCTTTTTTCACAAGGCTAACGCGCAATGCTTGAAGAAGTTTCATTTGACGACGGACTGGCTGCCTACAACTTCGCCTATCTGGACGAACAGACCAAGCGGATGATCCGCCGGGCAATCCTGAAAGCCATCGCGATTCCGGGTTATCAGGTTCCCTTCGCTTCCCGTGAAATGCCCATGCCCTATGGCTGGGGCACGGGCGGTGTGCAATTGACAGCCTCCATTCTTGGCCCCGACGACGTGCTGAAGGTAATTGACCAGGGCGCCGATGACACGACCAATGCGGTTTCCATCCGCGCCTTCTTCCAGAAGGTGTCGAATGTTGCCGTCACGACCCGAACGAAGGATGCCACCATCATCCAGACGCGGCACCGCATTCCGGAAGAGGAACTGCATTCCGGCCAGGTGCTTGTCTATCAGGTACCCATTCCCGAGCCGTTGCGTTTCCTCGAGCCGCGCGAGACCGAAACGCGCGTCATGCACGCGCTGGAGGAATATGGCCTGATGCACGTCAAGCTCTATGAGGACATTGCCCGCAACGGCCGCATCTCCACCACCTACGCCTATCCGGTGAAGGTGGCCGGGCGTTATGTGATGGATCCATCGCCAACCCCGAAATTCGACAACCCGAAAATGCACATGTCGGACGCGTTGCAGCTGTTCGGCGCCGGGCGCGAGAAGCGCATCTATGCCGTACCGCCCTACACCGACGTCGTCAGCCTCGATTTCGAGGATCATCCTTTTGAAATCCAGCGCTTCGACAAGCCCTGCGCGCTGTGCGGCGCAGAAAATGTCTATCTGGATGAAGTGGTGCTGGATGACAGAGGCGGACGGATGTTCGTCTGCTCCGATACCGATCATTGCGAGGACCGCCGCGCCCATGGCCACAAGGGCCATATGCTGGCGGATGTGAAGGAGGCCGCAGAATGAGCGACTCACCGCTTCTCAAAGTCCGTGACGTTTCAAAATATTACGGTGACCGAGCCGGTTGCCGCAATGTCTCTTTCGAACTTTATCCAGGTGAAGTTCTCGCCATAGTCGGTGAATCCGGTTCCGGCAAAACCACGCTCCTCAACTGCATTTCCACCCGGCTGATGCCAACGGCAGGCAGCGTGGAATATCGCATGCGCGACGGCTCTATGCGCGATCTCTACCATATGGGTGAGGCCGAACGGCGTTTCCTGATGCGCACCGACTGGGGCTTCGTGCATCAGAACCCGGCAGACGGGTTGCGAATGGCGGTTTCGGCCGGTGCAAACGTCGGCGAGCGGCTGATGGCAGTTGGCAACCGGCATTACGGGAATATCAGGCAATCTGCCAGCGAATGGCTGGAGAGGGTGGAAATCGGCACCGACCGTATCGATGATCAGCCGCGCGCCTTCTCAGGCGGCATGCGCCAGCGTTTGCAGATCGCCCGCAATCTCGTCACCTCGCCGCGCCTGGTTTTCATGGATGAGCCAACGGGTGGTCTCGATGTGTCCGTGCAGGCGCGTCTGCTTGATCTTGTGCGTGGCCTCGTCAACGATCTCGGCCTCGCCGTCGTCGTCGTCACCCACGACCTCGCGGTAGCCCGACTGCTGTCTCACCGCATGATGGTGATGAAGGGCGGCGACGTCATCGAGCACGGCCTGACCGACCGGGTGCTGGACGATCCGCGCGAGCCCTATACGCAATTGCTTGTTTCCTCCATCTTGCAGGTTTGACGCCATGCCGACGCCTCTCATCGTTTCGGAAGTCTTCAAAAGCTTCACCATGCATCTTCGCGACGGCATCGAACTGCCTGTCGTCCGCGATGTCAATTTCTCTGTCTGCAGCGGCGAATGCGTCGTGCTCGGCGGGCCCTCCGGCATCGGCAAGAGCTCGATCCTGAAGATGCTCTATGGCAACTATGCCATAGACAGCGGACAGATTCTGATCCGCCATGAGGGTGAAGTTGTCGACATCGGCAGCGCTTCCCCTCGCACGATCCTCGACATTCGCCATCGCACCATCGGTTATGTCAGCCAATTCCTGCGCACGGTACCCCGCGTCGCCGCCATAGACGTTGTTGCCGAACCGCTTCTGGCGCGCAGGATTGCCACTGAAGAGGCACGTGAGCAGGCGGCCGTTCTGCTTTCGAAACTTAACCTGCCGCGCGAATTGTGGTCGTTGCCGCCCGCCACTTTCTCAGGTGGTGAACAACAGCGCGTCAACATCGCCCGCGGCTTCATCACCGATCATGCGATCCTGCTGCTCGACGAGCCAACCGCTTCGCTTGATGCCACCAACCGGCGTGTCGTCGTCGAGATGATCAGGGAGAAAAAGGAAAAGGGCACGGCACTGCTCGGCATCTTTCATGATGAAGAAGTGCGGGAAGCCGTGGCCGACCGCATTCTCGACGTTTCGCAGTTTTCTCCGCGGAAGGCTGCAGCATGAGTGTGAAGGTCGGCCTTGAGCCCGTCATCCACGAAACCGCCCGCGTCACCAACAGCGCGATCGGCCGCTACACCGAAATTTCGGAGCGTTGCCGCATCGAGGAGGTCGAGATGGGCGACTATTCCTATGTCATGCAGGACGGCGCCATCTGGTGCGCGACCATCGGCAAATTCGTCAACATCGCTGCCTCCGTCCGCATCAATGCCACCAATCACCCCATGCAGCGGGCGACCTTGCATCATTTCACCTATCGCGCGCGCAATTACTGGGACGATGCGGAAGACGAGACCGATTTTTTTGCCGCTCGCCGCGCCAGACGCGTGGCGATCGGTCACGATGTTTGGATCGGCCACGGCGCCACCATCCTGCCTGGTGTCGCCGTTGGAAACGGCGCGGTGATCGGAGCAGGTGCTGTCGTCTCGAGGGACGTAGCGCCCTACACCATCGTGGGAGGTGTACCCGCAAGACTGATCCGGGAGCGTTTCCCCGCAGAACTGGGCCGGCAGATGGATGACCTCGGCTGGTGGGATTGGGATCACAGAAGACTGCGCGACGCGCTCGATGATTTTCGCAGCATGTCGGCCGAGGATTTCATCAGAAAATATCGCGGCTGAAACATTACAGACCTGATCGACCCCGGGAAGTTCCCGGGGTTTGCTTTTTCAGTTTGGTATCCCGAAGACGCGGCGGGCCGGTTCCCAGACATTCGCCGGCAAACATGCGGCCGTAACACATGAGCTCTTTGTAATATTTTCTTCATCAAACTGACATTCGCACTTCACGCACCGCTGTTACGCCGAACCCCGTCAAAAGAAGATTGGACGGGGAAATGAGCTTTCACCTGAAGCAAGTCACGCGCCGTTTCGGCAATCACACTGCGGTCGATTCCGTGAATGTCGAAATTCCGCAGGGCCAGATGGTCGGCGTGATTGGACGTTCGGGCGCCGGCAAGTCGACGCTGCTGCGCATGATCAACCGCCTCGTCGATCCGTCCTCGGGTTCCATTTATTTCAATGACACGGAAGTCTCGTCGCTGAAGGGGGCTGCACTGCGCAACTGGCAGCGCGACTGCGCCATGATCTTCCAGCAATTCAATCTTGTTCCGCGCCTCGACGTGCTCACTAATGTCATGCTTGGACGCCTCAACCACCGTTCCACGGCATTGAGCCTCTTTAACATCTTCACACATGAAGAGCGCCTGATGGCCATCGCCGCGCTGGAGCGGCTTGGCATCGAGCATGTGGCCATGCAGGCGGCCGGTACGCTTTCCGGCGGTCAGCAGCAGCGCGTCGCCATAGCCCGCGCCCTGATGCAGTCTCCGAAGATGGTCCTTGCCGACGAGCCGATCGCCTCTCTCGACCCGCTGAACGCCAAGATCGTGATGGACGCGCTGCGCGACATCAATGAGCGTGAAGGCATCACCGTCATTACCAACCTGCACACGCTGGATACCGCGCGCAACTATTGCGAACGCATCATCGGCATGTCTCAGGGCCGCGTCGTTTTCGACGGAACGCCCGCCGAACTGACGGCCGCAGCCGTTACCGAGATTTACGGAACCGATTCTCAGGGATCCGGCATCGACGAGACCATGACCTCGACCAGCATCAATATTCCCGGCGCGCAGCTTGCCGCGCGTCCGGTGCAGCAATCTGCCGGTCCCGAACCGCTCGCTCTCGCCGGGCTCTGAGGGAACCGCCCAGCATCGTTTGCGCCCGCGTCAAGGGCCGATGGTTCACAACAAACTCCGGCTTGCCGGGAAACAGGAGAAAGTCCATGTTGAAGAAAATCCTTCTTTCGGCAGTCGCCCTTGGCGTTCTGGCCGGTTCCGCCATGGCCCAGGACGTCAAGGTCCTGCGCATCGGTCTCGACGGTTCCGAAAACGAAGCGGACCAGATCCGCAACACGAAGTGCGTAGCCGACGGCCTGAAGGCCGCGACCGGCGTTTCCGAAGTTCAGATCTTCCCATCGCCGGACTATAACGGCGTCATCCAGGGTCTGCTCGGCGGCACCATCGACATCGCCTCCATGGGCGCTTCTTCCTACGCCAAGATCGCCCTGGCCGATCCGAAGGCCGTTGATCCGATTCTGACCACCGCCGGCGCTGACGGCTCGACCGGTTACTACACGATCATGGTTGCCCGCAAGGACAGCGGCATCAAGACGCTGGCTGATGCCAAGGGCAAGAAGATCGGCTTCGCGGACCCGGATTCCACTTCCGGCTTCCTCGTTCCGAACGTCGCTATTCCGAAGGAAACCGGCGTTCCGGTCAAGGAATACTTCTCCGAAACCGGCTTTGGCGGCGGCCATGAGAACCTCGTTCTCGCCGTTCTCGACAAGAAGTTCGATGTCGGCACCACCTTTGGTTCGGGCGTGGGCAAGTGGGAAGAAGGCTACACGGCCGGCAACCTCTACCAGATGGTCAAGAAGGGCAACCTTGACATGGACGATATCGTCGAAGTCTGGAAGTCGCCACTGATCCCGAACGGCCCGCTGATGGTCACCAACAAGCTCGGCGACGCGATGAAGCAGAAGGTCGAAAACTTCTTCATGGAACTGCCGAAGAAGAACCTCGCCTGCTTCCAGGGCTTCACCCAGGGCAAGAACACCGCCTACATCAAGGTCGACCCGTCTTTCTACCAGACGATCATCGACGCCCGTAAGTCGGTTATCGGCGGCTGATCCTCAGATCATATCCGGAAGCGGCGGTGCCTTGCGGCGCCGCCGCTTTTGCAAATAAAGGAAAAGCGGCATGGCGACCACACTGCACCATGGTACCTTCTCGCCAGAAGGATTGAGCGCATCGTCCCAGACGGTCATGCGTCATTATCAACAGCAGCTTGCGACTCGGCGAATCTATACCGTCATTTCGCTCGTGATCTTTCTCGTCATCCTTGCCGCCTCCCTGAATTTCGCCAATGCGGCCAATTCAGGCAAATTTTTCGAGCGCCTGCCCTATTTCTTCGATTTCATGAAGACCTTCGTACCCGATAGTCCGCTGGAAATCTTCCGGGCCATGTTCGACCTGCCGTCGCCCTATGCGGACGGTTCGCTGAAATACAACTATGTCGCGGATCGCGTTTACATCACCAGCGGTTTCTACATCCCGCACTTCATCTACCAGCTGATCATCACGCTCAATATTGCGCTGGTCTCGACGATCATCGGCACCGGCTTCGCCTTCGTGCTCTGCTTCTTCGCCTCCACCAATCTCGTTGGCGCCGGCCTTGTGCGCTGGTTGGTGCGCCGGGTGATGGAAGTGCTGCGCGCCTTTCCTGAAATCGTCGTCGCCGGGCTTTTGACAGCCATTCTGTCGATCGGTCCGATCGCGGCGATCATCGCAATCTCGGTCCATACCATCGGCGCTCTCGGCAAGCTCTTCTTCGAAGTGGTGGAAAATGCCGACATGAAGCCGGATGAAGGCCTTCGCGCCGCCGGTGCCAACTGGCTGGAGCGGGTGCGTTTCGCCATCGTGCCGCAGGTGCTGCCAAATTTCGTTTCTTATGCGCTGTTGCGCGCCGAAATCAACGTGCGCGCCTCCACCATCATCGGCGCCGTGGGCGGCGGCGGCATCGGCGAAGTGTTCCGGCTCTCCATCGGCAATGATCATGCGTCGAAGACCTATGCCATCATCATTCTGCTGCTGATCACCATCATCGCCGTCGATCAGTTTTCCGGCTGGCTGCGCCGCAGGCTGATCGGCCATCAATCCTTCGAATTCGGACGGGGAGCGGCCTGATGTCTTCCAGCTTCATTCTCAACACTGCCGAGCGCGAGAGGCTGACGGCTGCGCATCCTGAGGTATTCAACCGCAGTTTCATGCAGCGATATGGTCTGCTTGTCGGACTTCTTGCCGTCACCGCCTACCTCGTCGGCTGCTTTTTCCTCTTCAATGTTGGTCCGGCTTTCATGCAGGGCCGATGGGATCGCGCCTCCAGCTACATCCAGGACTGGTATTCCTGGCGCGCCCAACCGCGCCTCCGTTTCGAAGCCGGCAAGGTTGAACCGCAATGGTCGAGCCGCGGTCAATATCCGGTCGATGCGAAGATCGACTGGCTGCAACCCCTGCCCGATGGCGGTTACAGCGTTGTTTATGCGGGTTCGGACAACCGCCTCGATGTGACGCCAACCCGCGTGGATGTCTATGTCGACGGCAAGAACTATCCCGTCATGATCAACGACGACGGCGCTGTTGCACCACAGGGGCTGCCTGCCGAAATCCAGCAGGACGGCAAGAAGGTGCTGGTGCATTACGGCTTTGCCGGTCAGGCGGAAATCCGCACCAGTCAGGTTTATGTGCAGCGGCGTTTCGTTGGATGGGCGAACTTCCTGTTCGATACGAAATCGGAATTCTGGGGCAAGGGTTATGGCGAGCTTGCCGCTCTCGCTCTCTGGGGAGAGAGGCTCGATCCCGCGCGCTCCAATCTCAGCCATATGGTCGATGATTTTCTCGACAACAGTGTCTGGCAACACGCCGACATCCTGTCCAAGCTGATGCAAACGCTGGTCATGGCTTTCGTGGGTACGCTTTTCGGCACCGTCGTTGCCCTGCCGCTCGCCTTTATCGCCGCACGCAACATCACCGCGAACAGGGCGGCGAACTGGGGCATGAAGCGCCTTTTCGATTTTCTGCGCTCGATCGACATGCTCATCTGGGCACTGTTCTTCACCCGCAGCTTCGGCCCGGGACCGATCCCCGGCATTGCCGCGATCTTCTTCACCGATACCGGCGCGCTCGGAAAGGTCTATGCCGAGGCGCTGGAGAATGTCGACGACAAGCAGCGCGAGGGTGTCAAATCGGTCGGCGCCTCCCCGATTGCCGTCAATCGCTTCGGCGTGCTGCCACAGGTTCTGCCGGTGTTCATTTCACAGTCACTCTATTTCTGGGAGAGCAACACCCGGTCCGCCACCATCATCGGTGCGGTGGGAGCCGGGGGTATCGGCCTGAAACTGCTGGAAGCGATGGGCACCAATGCCGACTGGGACAAGGTGGCCTATATGGTCCTGCTGATCCTGTTCGTCGTTTTCCTGTTCGACCACATTTCTAACTCGCTGCGTTCGCGTCTGATCGGAAAAACGCATCATTAAACCCGGCAAGGCGGGACTTCACGTGACGCCGCAAGCGTTCGTCATCCCGCCCCGCACATCAGGAGAAGCGACTGATCCTTTCTCCGTCCCGCGTCCGTAGGGCTAACTTATCCTCAAGCGCACCCTTAACCTCTATGAGGTTCCGGGTGCGCTTTTTTCCATCTGCATCATCATTCTGTCACGGAAAGAGATTACTTCGCACTCCTGACCTTGCGGGAGGCGGGCGAGTCACGCCAAATAGCTTCTCATCCCTGGTTTTCCATGACACCGAAGAGTGCTTGCCGTGCGCTATGCCATCTATTTTTCTCCGGCTAAAGATCATCCTCTGACCGAAACGGCATCCCGCTGGCTTGGACGAAACGCGTTTTCCGGCAGACTGCATGATGACCATGCCGACTATGCGGAGATGACGGAAGAGCCCCGCCGTTATGGCTTCCACGCAACCCTGAAAGCGCCTTTCGAGCTGTCCGAGAAATACAGCGAAGCAGAGCTGCTGGCGGCCGTCGCGGACTTTGCTGCAAGCCAGCCGGCCTTTGACATTCCGCGTATCGTGGTTGGTGCACTTGGGCCATTCTTCGCCCTGGTGCCGGATCGCATTTACCAGCCGCTGCAAGACTTTGCAGCGGAGATAGTGGATCATTTCGACCGGTTCCGCGCCCCCCTGTCCGAAACAGATATTGCCCGCCGCCGGCCGCAGATGCTGACCGAAAGCCAGCGGGAAAATCTTTCGCTCTGGGGCTATCCGCATGTCATGGATGATTTCCGTTTTCACATGACGCTGACCGGTCGGATCGACGAAAGCGAACAGCCCGCCGTGCATGAGCTTCTCACCGCACGATTTGCCGAATTCACCGACAAACCCCTCACCGTTTCCGGCCTCGCCCTGTTCATTGAAGAAACGCGCGGCGCCCCCTTCACCGTTCACAGCTGGCACCCGCTTGGCCAGCAGCCAAAGGAAGATGCGACACCATGACTGAGCACGCCCTTTCCAACGCCCGTATCGTTCTGGAAGACGATATTATTCTGGGCTCCGTTCTGATCCGCGACGGCAAGATCGCCGATATCAGCGAAGGCGCCTCCAAGACCGGAGAAGATCTTGAAGGCGATTTCCTGATACCCGGCCTGGTGGAACTGCATACCGACCATCTCGAGCAGCATTATTCGCCGCGCCCCGGTGTCATCTGGGACAAGATTGCCGCCATTCAGGCCCATGACGCACAGGTGGCGGCCTCCGGCATCACCACCGTATTCGATTGCCTGCGACTTGGCTCGGATGAAGACGGTGGTTTCAAAAAAGGTGAAATGCGGGAAATGGCTGACGCCATCGAGGCGGCGGCGGATCAGAACCGCCTGCGCTCGGACCACCTGCTGCATCTGCGCTGTGAGGTCGCTTCCGCCGATGTGCTGGAGCATTTTGAAGATTTCGAAACCGATCCGCGCGTGCGGCTGATTTCGCTAATGGATCATTCCCCGGGCCAGCGCCAGTTCCAGTCGATGGACCAGTATATTTTCTATTATCAGAAGAAGCGCGGTCTGAGCGACGAGGCGTTCGCCGAATTCGTGCGGCGCAGGCAGGCGGCATCGGCGGAATATTCCGCCAAGCATCGTGATTATCTGGCTGCCCGCTGCGCCGAGCGTGGAATCACCGTTGCGAGCCACGACGATGCAACAGAAGCGCATGTCGGCGAAGCGATTGGTCACGGTGTGAAGCTGGCGGAATTTCCCACCAGCGTCGAGGCGGCAAAAGCTTCGCACAGCGCCGGCATGAGTGTCTTGATGGGCGCCCCGAACATCGTTCGCGGCAAATCCCATTCCGGCAACATCGCCGCCCGCGATCTGGCCGAAATTGGTGTTCTGGATGTTCTCTCTTCCGACTACGTGCCCTTCAGCCTGCTCTTCGCGCCGTTCCTGCTTGCCGATCAGGTGGAAGCCATCACGCTGCCGGAAGCTCTGCGTATGGTCACCGCCACACCGGCGCGGACCGTTGGTCTTCATGACCGCGGCCGCATAGCCGGCGGTCTGCGGGCCGATCTGGTCCGGGTTCACCGCGAAGATGGCGTTCCCGTGGCACGTTCCGTCTGGCGTCAGGGCAAGCGCGTGGCATGACCGGCGACGGAGAAGACAGCCGGCGCGAGGGATCGCCCGGAACCATGATCGTCATTGTCGGCCCCAGCGGGGCCGGCAAAGATACGCTGATGGATTATGCGGCAATGCAGCTGTCCGGCCGGCCGGGCTTTCACTTCACCCGCCGCGTCATTACCCGCAGTGGCGACGCGGGCGGTGAAAACCACGACGCAGTTTCCATGCAGGAATTCAAACGGCTTGAGAGTGAAGGCGCTTTCGCAGTCTCCTGGCAGGCACATGGGCTGAAATATGGCATTCCGACCGCTGTCTATCGTCAGCTGGACGCCGGGGACGTGGTTATCGCCAACGGCTCCCGGTCGGCCCTGCCTCAGTTCGGTATTGCTTTTTCCCGCCTGAAGGTCGTGAATATCGTGGCGCGACCGGAGGTTCTGGCACGAAGGCTGGAACAGCGAGGACGGGAGAGCCGCGACGATATCCTGCGGCGGCTGGAACGTAGTTCTCTCTGTGTCGACGGCGATTTTGACGTGATCACTGTGGACAACAGCGGCGCGATCGAAGATGCGGGAAGAACAATGATGGAGCTTCTGGAGCAAAGCGTCCGCAACCGTACATAAAATCCCCGGCCGCGCTGCTCGACAAACGGGTGCGCGAGGCTTACCATCAGGCGACAATTTCCAAACATGGTACGCCAAGGCTAGGGATGCCCGAAAAGAGGCTCAGCGACGAAATAACCGTGGTGGCCGGTCTGGCCGCCGGCGTCAGCAATTATGCGCGGGGGCGTGGCATCGATATCGCGCCCATCTGCAAGGCTCTTGAGATCGATCCCGGCAATTTCGGAAGTCTCACAGAGCGCATCAGCCTCGATAGATTATGCCGTCTGCTGGAAACCTGCGCCCTGATATCCGGCGACGACGCTTTCGGATTGCAGTGCGCCTCCACTTTTCCCGCGGGCGCGTCCGGTGCTTTCGGATATGGCCTGATCAGCGCCCCGACGGTGCGGGCGTTTCTGCGCTTTCTTCAGGATCACGTCTATTATGCGACCAATAACAGCAATTTCACCATGGTTGCAAATGCGACCGGGGTGACGCTGTCATGGTCCTTTGCGCCGGTGATTGTCAAGCGTGATCAATATGTCGATCTGTCCCTGGCAATCCTGATACAGCGACTCCGCGACATTCTGGGAGAGCGCATCCATCAGATCGAGATTGGGATGGAGCGGCCGAAACCCGATAATATTCAATTATTTAAAGAAAGAATGACGAAGCGGATCAGCTTTTCCCAACCGATCCATACCATGCGCCTTCCCCTATCTCTCCTTGATGTGGCCAATCCCAACGCCGATGAACGCCTATTCGAATTGATGAATTTGCAGTGCCGGATGCTTCGACCGGAGACATCGGCGGACGCGACGCATTTCATTGATCAGGTGAAGCGATATATGCAGATGAGGCTTTCCGATGCGGAGCTTTCGCTCAGCGAGATTGCCCCTTATTTCAACCTTTCGGAACGCAGTTTTCAGCGTCGCCTTGCCGAACTCGGGACCAATCTCAACGAGATAAAGGATGCCATTCGCAAGAATGCCGGATTCAAGCTTCTGGTGGAAAGTGATCTTCCGGTCTCCGACATCAGTTACCGGCTTGGATATTCGACCCCAGGTGCATTTTCCCGCTCCGTTTCCCGCTGGTTCGGGGCAACACCTACGGATATTCGCCGGAAACACGCGCATCATTCCGCCGGATAATACATGGCTACAGCATCAATATTTCGGAACGAGGCATTAAAGTTGATGAATATGTCGACACTTGTCGCGATGTGTGCCGAAACATAACAATAAAATGAAAAACTTGGCGCGTCATGTTATTTCATCGGTGGAACACATCCACTATTAGAGCGCCGATCTCCTTCGGGCGTAACGAAAACATTCCAAAGCTTTGAAACTGCATTTCACGCCAGACAGATTGTCGTCGCTGGGCGTCGTTGTCGCAGGCCCTTAATGGCTGGAATAGAACGTCCGCATCGGATTTACAGGCTGCGAAAGCGGCCCCTTACCGCAAAACTCCTGAGGCCAGATGAAACCTATTGGCGAAATTGGCGTTTCTGTTCGCGTGTGGACGGAGCGGCCAACGAGCTGGTGTCGGAGAATGAACACTGCCTGCTCCTGCCGGGGAAGGCCAATCTTTTTTGAGGCTGAAAGAAATGTCTTCAAATTCGCCGCATGAATATCGCCAGACGCATGAAGTCGTCCTCTCGGAGCGTGAGCGGCAATATCTGGGGCTGGTCGCGCGGGGCAAACATCCCTCGCACGTCGCCGTGATAGTCGGCGCCGACGAAGCGGACGTCAAGGATACTCTGGAAAAGGTGCGCCACAGGCTGGGTGCGACCAATCTGCTGAATACCGTCAGTATTGCCCTGCTGCGCGGCCTGATCGAACAGGAGGCATAATCGCCACCTGCTCAACTCAAGCTTCCGCGGCAAAGTCCTTTCCGGAAGCTGAAAACCGAATGAGCGGCTTTCTGCGTCAAAATCCTTCCATATGAATGGCTGGATCGGCGGACCAAATGGCGGCTGGACATGATGTCCGGTCCCATCGACGCAGATAAACGCAGCCATTTACGGTTTACCCGGCGGGTCACGGTCGACCCGCCGGGTTTTTAATGTCCGGTCAAAGCGATTGAATTTCGCCAAGAATATCGCTTTCGATCACGATACCGCTTTCCAACGCCTGTTTGCGGATACCTTGGCTGCGGCGACCGGGCAGGCGGACATTTTCCTGTTTTTCTATCTCCTGGGCGATGAGAGCCAGCCTTTCGGTAAAGGCAGAGCCGCCTGATGATACAGGGTCTATTGCGATAATGGTGTGTCCGAGCGAGGGGGGCGCACCCTTGTCGTCCAGAAGGGAGGAGGCCTCGAAGGCGAAGTTTCCGCCGGTAATTGCAGCGGCCATGATTTCCACCATCAGCGCTAGCGCTGCGCCCTTGGCTTCGCCCGCAGGAACCATGGTTCCTTCTATGGCCTCCTCCGGATCGGTGGTCGGTCGGCCATTTCTGTCAAGCGCCCAGTCGCCCGGGATCGTCTCCCCCTTCTGGCGCGCCGCCATGATTTTTCCGCGTGCGACCTTGGAGAGAGCCAGATCGATGACGAGTGGATCGGCGCCGCCAACGGGCGTGGCAAAGGCAATCGGGTTCGTACCATAAAGCGGCTTGCTGCCGCCCCATGGCGCCATGGACGCAGGCGCATTGGCGAACATCAGCGCCACGAGACCCGTTTCGGCAATACGTTCGACGGTCAGCGCCATGACGCCGGCGTGATGGGAACGGTGGATGGCGGCGAGCGCGATCCCCTGCTGGCGCGCCATTTCAGGCAATTCCTCAAGCGCGAGATCGATCGCCGGATAGGCATAACCATGATTGGCGTCGACCGAGAGGACGCCGGGCTTCACCCGTGTGGCCACCGGACGCGCCTTGCCATCGACCTTGCCTACACGGGCCTGACGCACGTAAACGGGTATACGGCGAAAACCATGACCACCCTGCCCGGCGGCCTCGGAGGCGACGAGCGCCTTTGCCACCGAGCGGGCGTTTTGCGGTAGAACGCCGTTGCGCTCAAAGATAGAGGATACGAGATCCTCCGCCTCTGCGATTGAGAACTTCATTCCGGAATGCCTCTGCTTGTGATGTCGTCAAGACCTACACCATCGAAAACATTCGCGAAATATCATTGCGGCCACACCACGGCACAGGTCGGAAAAAATCGGTCCCGCCAGGGGAGCTGCTAGCGGATGCTGATCGGCAGCGTGATCGTCCTGTTTGCTTCCGGCGGCGGGGCGGGCACGGGCGACGCGCTCTGAATCCAGGCGGCGATTTGCTGATCCACGAACGAATCGCCGGTGGACTGAACAACGCTGACACCGCTGATGGCACCGGCATCATTGACGCGGAACCGCACCGTCGCAGTCATCGCATCGCTGCGGAGTGAACGTGGTTTGCGCCGCTGAATATGCGAGCGGACTTTCGATCCCCATTTTGCCGGGGAGGCGGATGACGAAGAAAAGAAGCCGGCATTGCTGCGCGATGCGGCCGTGCGGTCGGATTGCTGGGCTTCCACCTTCGCAGTTTCACGCAGTTCCGAGGCCTGCTGCGGTTTGGGGCGCTGGCGCTCGACCTTCTTTTTCTCTTCAGGCTCTTTCTTTTCCACCTTCTTTTCGACGGGCGGAGGCGGAGGCCGCATGACGGGCAAGGGGACCTCGACATTTTCAAGTTCCGCCATCATCTGCTCCTGAACGGGATCGACAGGCTCAACCGGCTCGGGAATTTCCTGCGGTTCGACGATCTCCTCGACCGGTGGCTCAGGCGGCTGCACCGGCTCAGGCGGCGGCGTTTCGGCAACCGGTTCAAGTGGTGGCGGGGTCTCTTCAGGAGCAGCTTCCTCAACCGGTTCGCTGCTGTCGCTCTTCACTTCCTCGGCGTCCTCGACATCCTGCGCCTGCGTCGTTTCTTCAGTTTGGACGGCTTCCGGTATCGCCGCCATTTCGATCATGATGGCGGCGGGGGGCGGCCCGCCGGCCTCGAGCTCGTCCGGCTCCTGCATCAGATAATAAGCGAACCCGGCATGGACGCTGAGCATCAGCAACGCCGCGGCGGACCACAGCGTCACCTCCCAAAGGCGGGAATGTCGGGCCTGTGGATAGCCGTTTTCACTCATGGCGTCGCTTCCTGCACCGCCGACGGGGCGGGCTGGCCAGCAGCCGGAGGCTGCGATACGGCAGCGGCATTTTCCAGCCCCACAAGGGCGATCTTCAGATAACCGGCATCTCTCAGCAGGTTCATGATTTCCATGAAGTGGCCGTAATCAACCGCCTTGTCTGCACGCAGGAAGATGCGGGTATCCTTCTTGCCACCCGTCTGGCGGTCGATGGCGGCCGCCAAGGCTTCACGGGCCACCGCATCATTGCCCAGATTAAGCGAGAGATCGTCTTTGACCGTAAGATACAGCGGCTCCTCCGGTCGCTCCGCGGGTTTTGCGGTGGATGCGGGAAGATCGACATTCACATCGACGGTGGCGAGTGGCGCGGCCACCATGAAGATGATGAGCAGAACCAGCATCACATCGATGAAGGGCGTGACATTGATCTCATGGTTTTCGGAGAGATCGTCACCGCTGTTTTCGCGAATTCCTCCAGCCATGTCCGATCACCGTCCAACCAGCGATACTGCGGGTTTGCTGGTGCTGCCCGGCGGAATGCGGCGAAAATCGAGGTCGCGGCTGACGAGGCGCTCCACGCCGGCTGCGGCATCCGCCAGCAGATGGCGGTATCCGGTGATCGAGCGCGCGAAGACGTTATAGATCACCACTGCGGGAATGGCGGCAACGAGGCCGATGGCGGTGGCCAGAAGCGCTTCGGCAATGCCGGGCGCGACGACGGCGAGATTGGTGGTCTGCGATTCCGAAATGCTGATGAAGGAGTTCATGATGCCCCAGACGGTGCCGAACAGGCCGACAAAGGGGGCGGTGGAACCGATCGTTGCCAGAACGCCCGTCCCGCGTGACATGCGGCGACCGGCGTGGGTTTCGATACGCGACAGCGCCGAGGAGACACGTTCCTTGATACCGCCGCCATCGGTATGTTCGACCACAGCATCGGAAAGCTGCATTTCATGAGTTGCCATGCGCAGCATGAGCGCCGCAGGTCCGCCCTTCTTCTCGACAGCCTCGGTAGCCTCGTTAAGAGTTTTCGCCTTGCGAATGACCTTCAGCGTTGCGCCGGCCCGAACACGCGCACCTGCAAGTTCAACCGACTTTGCAACCCACACCGTCCAGGTCACCAGCGAGGCGAAGGCCAGACCGATCATGACACCCTTCACGACCCAGTCCGCCGCCATGAACATGCCCCAGGGGGACAGGTTGTGTGGGATATCCGCGCGATGTTCGGCACTTGCCGGGTCGGCGCCGACGGGCTCTACCGGGGTTGAAACCTCGTTGGTCGGCGCGGCACCTTCGGGTGTCAGGGCGGGAGCGACTGAAGATTGTGCGGGCTGTGCAGGCGCGGCTTCATTGTTTTGAGGTTGTGCAGGCGCCACGGCTGCCGGCTGTTCCTGTGCGGGCATGGAAGGCTGGTTCGGCTGAACGACTGGAGCGTCCGGCGCCGCCGGGGTCTGTGGGGACGGCTGTGCCGGCTGGACCGTTTCCGCTTGCGGTGCGGACTGAATCTGGGGTTCGGATGCCGTCTGAGCGAAAACCGCACCGGCACTCAATCCAACCAGTAAGGTAACCGTCGTGGCAAGGGGAATGCGCCGTGTCCTGCTTGCCTTGTTGAGAGACGCGGAAGAAGTGGTGGTCGCAACTGACATGTTTTTTATCCCGGATTTCCGTCGATGAACCCACCCGCAGATTGACCGGTTTGAAACCGGGGTCATAACGGATGCCGTCGTAAAAGCTTGACGTTCCGATAATAAACCTGAGTTCTTTTGACAACTATTATATTGCCAAAAGACGACCCGTAAACTCTTCTTTACAAAAAATTGACCGATCTACCGTCTTCAGCTGCTCTGCGAAGGCGAAAACTGCGCAACGAGCGCGTGTCGGTCACCGGGATAGGTGACCGACACGCGGGTGATGTAATCCGTTCCGTGCCAGGTCCGGCGATCGATGACCAGACAGGCGGCTCCCGATCCGATACCCAGCGCGGCGGCATTTTTGCGGTCGGCCGATACGGCGCTGATGCGATGTTCAGCAGCGCTCCAGGGCACCATCTTCAGCAGCCACGTTCCGGGGCCGATCTGCGAAAAATCGGCAAACTCGGCCTCCGGAACAGCAGTGACATTGATGAGGCGCTCTTCCAGACAAAATGGGACGCCGCCGGCAAAATGCGTGCAGGTGAGTTCCAGCACGGGCGCATCGGCCGCAAGCGCCATAGCCGCTCCATCGTCTTTACCCGCAGGCCGCAGACGCCGCTTGTCGAGGCGATACCTGTAAACCAGCCCGAGTGCCAGCACCTCTCGTTCGATATCGTGGATTTCCAGCACGGCCGATTGCGCGTGGGGCTGACGGACGAAACTACCGAGACGCCGGCGTCTTTCGATAAGACCCCGCTGCACCAGTTCTCCCAAAGCCTTGTTCACCGTCATGCGCGAACAGGCATATTGGCGCGTCATTTCGTGTTCGAATGGGATACGATATCCCGGCGGCCATTCGCCTGACATGATGTGGCGCTCCACATCGTTGCGGATTCGCTCGTGCAGTGACTTTTCCTGAAGATCGGCGCCTGTGCCCCTCATCCCGATGCTTCTATCCTCCCCGTTCCATACCCTGCTATCCGTGAGCGGCGGCGGCGATCGCTTCGCTGCGGATTTCTTCCGTCAGCCTTGCACGCAGTTCGGAAAATTCCGGGCTGGCCTTGACGGTGTAGTGGCGCGGATGCGGCAGGTCGACAGGCGTGATCGATTTGATACGGCCCGGCCTCGCAGACATGGTCACCACGCGCGATGCCATGAAAACCGCCTCCTCAATATCGTGCGTGACGAAAATGACCGTCTTTTGCTCACGCTCCCATATGCCGAGCAACAATTCCTGCATCAGCCCGCGGGTCTGATTGTCGAGAGCGCCGAAAGGCTCGTCGAGCAGCAGGATTTTCGGGCCATTTGCCAGGGCGCGGGCAATGGCCGTTCTCTGCTGCATGCCGCCGGAGAGTTGTTTCGGCCAATGGTTTTCGAAACCACGCAGGCCGACCTTGTCGACATAGCTGTCAACGATCTCCCATTTTTCCTTCTCGGCAACGCCGCGTTCGCGCAGGCCGAAAGCGACGTTTTCACGGATCGTCAGCCAAGGGAACAGCGTGTAGGACTGGAACACCATGCCGCGGTCCGCCCCCGGGCCAGTCACCGCCCTGCCTGACAACAGCACCTCGCCCGTTGTCGGACGGTCAAGCCCGGCGATGATGCGCAGCAGGGTCGATTTTCCGCATCCCGAAGGACCGAGGATGGTAACGAAATCATTGCGCGGAATTTCCAGATTGGTGGGCTGCAGGGCCAGCGTCGGCTGCCCGCCATGTACGCCTGGAAAGGTGCGGCTGACGCCCTTGATAACGAGTTCGCTCATCACGCAAGCCTCCAGGCAAATAGCTTCCGGTTCAGCGATTTGAACGCGAAATCAGAGATAAGGCCGATAACACCTATGACGATGATGCCAAAGATGATCTGGCCGGTCGCCATCAGCGCCTGGCTATTGATGATCATGTAGCCGATACCGGAGGAGGCGCCTATCAGTTCCGCGACGATGACATAGGTCCAGGCCCAGCCGAGGACGAGACGGAGGATTTCGGCAATGTCAGGTGCGTTGGCGGGAATTAGGACTCGACGCACCACGCCCCGATCCCTCGCGCCCAGCGTATAGGCGGCCTCCACCAGATCCCGCCGCGTGCCGGCGACGGCCACAGCCACCATCAGGATGATCTGGAAGACGGCGCCGATGAAGATCACCAGCAGCTTCTGCATCTCGCCGATGCCGGCCCAGAGAATGAGCAGCGGCACAAAGGCGGAAGCCGGAAGGTAACGCGCGAAGGAGACAAAAGGCTCAAGCAGCGCCTCGATGGGCTTATAAGCCCCCATGGCGATACCGAGAGGGACGGCGACTATGGAGGCCAGCACGAAACCGCCCACGACACGCCAGATCGTCATGCCGATATCGCTGGCAAAACCCTGATCCGTCAGCAGATAGATACCATCCTTCAGCATGGTAACGGGGTCGGCCAGAAAGGTCGGCGACACGAAACCGCCCAGCGTGGCAAAGCCCCAGGCAGAGAAAAAAAGCACGAAGAACAGGATGCCGAGCGCTATCCTCGTGCTGTTCTTTATGGGTTGAAGTGGTTGCATTCTGTCGCCTGTCCCGAACCGGCGCGGCACTTCGCCACGCCATCAACATGTTCCCGCACTCAAGACGCGGGAACACTGTCGCGCTTCTTACTGGCTGCAATATCCGGAGAGGGAAATGCAGCTGGCTGTTTCCGTCACTTGATGAAGGACGTGTCCGCGAGGGTCGAAAGATCGGGCTTCGACTTGATCACGCCGATTTCGAGCAGCAGGTCAGCCGATTTTTCGGAAAAAGTCTTGAACTCGCCCTCGAAGAATTTCTGGTTGGCGGCCTTGTCCTGCCATTCGAGGAATTTTGCCGAAGCGGCAAAGGCCTCGCCGGACTGTTTCACATCCGCGCCCATCGTCGCATAGGATTTTTCGGGATCGGCCTTGATAAGATCAAGTGCCTGGAAATAGCTGTCCGCCAGAGCCTTGGCTGCCTGCGGATTGGCCTTCAGGAAGTCTGGCGTGCAGCCAAACGTGTCCATAACCGCGGGATAATCCAGTGTCGTGGCAAGAATCTTACCCTTGTCGGGAGCGGCGCGCACGGTAGAGAGATAGGGTTCATAGGTCATGGCTGCATCGTTCTGTCCGGCGACGAAAGCCTGCGCGGCCGGCCCCGGCTCAAGGTTGACGACCTTCACATCCTTCAGTGTCAGGCCGTTTTCCTTGAGGATCCAGGCGAGGAAGAAATAAGGAGAGGTGCCCGGTGCGGACGCGGCCACCGTCTTGCCCTTGAGGTCCGCGACCTTTGCGACATCGCTGCGCACCGCGATGCCATCGGCACCGTGCGATTTGTCCATCTGGAAAATCTGGGTGGATTTCACGCCATTGGCGTTCCAGGCGATCCAGGTTTCCACCGTGGTGGCGGCGCACTGGATGTCGCCGGAAGCGAGAGCGAGATGGCGGCTGGCCTGCGGGATTTTCTTGATCTCGACCTTCAGGCCGTTCTTTTCGAAAATGCCGGCCTGTTTTGCAAGCGTCAGTGGTGCAAAACCCGTCCAGCCCGACATGCCTATCGTCACGGACGTTTCGGCATAGGCGGAAGCGGATGAGAAAAGTGCCGCCAGAGCGGCGAAAACCCAGGTTTTTTTCATGATCGGAACCCCTTTTTGATTTATTTTTGTGCGACATTGTTTTTCGCTTTATTTGAGGCATCGTAGGCAGGCATTTTGTATTTGTCTAGACAAAACAGAAAGCGCACGCACATCCCTGGAATGATTGCAAATGCACGGCCAGCCATTCTAGACATAGAGAACGCGGCCGGCGAGCAGGCCCAACGATTTCCCGTATCGAGCTCTCCATGACCAGACAGAGACGTCGTAATATCATCAAGGCCAGAAGGACCGGCACGGGTATAGCGCTGGTTGCCGCCATTTCCTTCATCGCGGGCATGACGGATGCGGTTGGACTGCATATTTCCGGCGACTTCGTATCCTTCATGACCGGCAATACCACGCGCGCCGCGGTTTCAGCGGAAGCCGGCATCTATTCCCACGCCGTGAAACTCCTTGTCGCGATCATTGCCTTTGTGGCGGGCAACGCAGGCGGGATCGTGGTGGCGCACAAGTTCGAGCGGCGTATATTTGCAGTCCTCATGTCGGTCGGATCGCTTGTGGCCATTGCGGCACTGCTTCGTGGCGAGAGCTCGGGCCTCGTGCAATTTTACCTCGTGGTCTTCGCCATGGGCATGGTCAACGCGGCCGTCGAGCATATCGAGGGACTGCCGATCGGCCTAACCTATGTGACGGGTGCCCTTTCCCGTTTCGGCCGAGGCATCGGCCGCTTTCTTCTCGGTGACCGGAGCTTTGATTGGGGCATCCAGATCGTGCCGTGGCTGGGCATGCTGAGCGGTGCGATATGCGGTGCCGTTCTCGGGGCCAAGATGCAGTCGGATGCTCTCTGGGTCGTGGCGGTCGCTGTCTTCGTTGTCGCCATCGCCACACTCATCATTCCGCGCTCACTCCGACAGCGCTATAATCAGAGGGTGAAAATCCGGCGGATTACGCCGTAGCAACCGTTGCGCTCACTTTCGCGAGATCGTGACGAATTTTGTCCCGCGCACCCGCACTGTCATCAGGCAGGGCTCCTTATCAGTACGCTCGCAATAACGCGGATGCATCTTCAGCACGAAGACCATGTTGCCGAACCGCTTGATGAAGTCATAACCGTAGATGCGGGCCGTCGCGATCATCAGGTAGCCGCCCTCCTTCACCTGCACGTAAAAATTATAGGGGCATCCCTCGTCATCACAAGCGCGGCCTTTTTCGCCGTCGCAATCCAGAACCCCGTGATTGACGACGGCATCCATCAACCCGTCATTGTTGATATCCAGCCGTGTGACGAAATCGTCGCCGAATGCTGCCACCTTGCACTCGTTGCGGAAATGATCCTTCTCGTAAATCTCCGGATCGCTCACCAGCTGCTGCTGCGCCGAGAGCGCCACCGGGAAAATCAAGAGAACCAGCGCCTGAAGAGCGGCAACGAGAGCGATTCGCACGGCATTTTCCTTTGCATCCGTTTGGGTTATGGATGTTGCGATCATCCGGGCGGCCAGCCTAGAGTTTAGTGCTTGCGCGACACTGACGTGTTCGCCGCCCGTGTTCCGGGGGGAACCTTTTCATGACACTTCTGGGTTTTCTCGACTATGCCGGCGTGGCCGTCTTTGCCGCAACCGGTGCGCTTGCCGCTTCGCGCAAGCAGCTCGACCTGATCGGCTTCCTGTTTTTTGCGGCGGCCACCGGTATCGGCGGTGGCACGGTGCGTGATCTCGTGCTCGGCAGAACGCCGGTGTTCTGGGTCATCAACCCCACCTATATTCTCGTCTGCGTCTCGGTGGCGGTGCTGCTGTTCTTCACGGCACATCTGTTCGAATCCCGTTACCGGGTATTGATCTGGCTCGATGCGCTCGGCCTTTCTGCCTATTGCGTCATGGGAGCGGCCAAGGGCCTTGCAGCAAGCGGTTCGGCCACTGTCGCCATTGTCACCGGCGTTCTGACGGCAACATTTGGTGGGGTTTTGCGCGATATTCTCGCCGGTGAGCCCTCCGTGCTCTTGCGGCCGGAAATCTACATCACCTGCGCGCTTCTGGGCTCTTCCACCTTCATTGTCGTCTATTTCTTCGGCGCGCCGCTTTATGCCGCTTCGGCAGCGGGCGTGCTGATGGCCTTTGGGATCCGGTCCGGCGCGCTGATCTTCGGCTGGACTTTCCCGCCCTACAAAGGCAAGCCCGGCAGACGTCCGGAAGATGTCATGAAGTGACCCATGGAACGACGCTGAAAACAGAAATGGCGCCCGCGGGCGCCATTTGCACATCGATTGTCGAACCGGAGAACTTCAGCCGCGCTTGCGGCGGAGGCGGATCACCACATCCACATGGGCGATTTCCATGCCCTCAGGCGCTTCCGGCAGGTTGCCGATCTGGAGATTGTTGACAGGTATATCGAGAACCTCGTTCTCGCCTTCCACGAAGAAGTGATGGTGATCCGACACGTTGGTGTCAAAATAGGTACGGGCACCTTCCACGGCGAGAACCCGGATGAGACCGGCCTCGGTGAACTGATGCAGCGTGTTGTAGACCGTGGCGAGAGAAACGGGCACGCCAGCTGTCACAGCCTCATCATGCAGTTCCTCGACGGTGAGGTGGCGGTCACCTTTTGCGAAGAGAAGATCGCCCAAAGCCACGCGCTGGCGCGTGGGCCTCAGCCCAGAGCGCCGCAGCCTCGTTCCGATATCCAATGTGGCGTCAAATGCCATGCAATCCCATTCCAAACTGAGGTATGCCACCCGTCAATTGCAATAGCATATATCTTTTGCAGGGAATGCTTTCAATAGTTTCAGCGCCGCCGAGTGTCGCAAATGGCCGCAAACCGGCCATTCCTGCAAATTTCCTCTGGTTCCGACCGGATGGTTCCTGTATGCGGACGGCATATTGAGGTAATGACTTCTGCAAAGAAGGTTCGAAGACAAAGAATGGGGGGCGGAACCGCCTCTGCCCTTGCAGCGCTTCATTTTGAACCTAACTTGCTCTAGTGAAGTCGATCAACACCAGTAATTGGGGAAGTGAAAGCGGTATGGCAACGAGGCAATCAAGTTACAATTACGAGGAGATTCTGTCCTGCGGTCGCGGCGAATTGTTCGGCCCGGGAAATGCACAGCTCCCATTGCCCCCCATGCTCATGGTTCACCGCATCACCGAAATTTCAGAAACCGGTGGCGCGTTCGACAAGGGTTTCATCCGTGCCGAATATGATGTCAGCCCCGATGACTGGTATTTTCCCTGCCATTTCCAGGGCAACCCGATCATGCCGGGGTGCCTCGGCCTTGACGGCATGTGGCAGCTGACCGGCTTCTTCCTCGGCTGGCTGGGCGAAGAAGGCCGCGGCATGGCGCTTTCCACCGGCGAAGTGAAGTTCAAGGGCATGGTGCGCCCTCACACCAAGCTCCTTCAATATGGTATTGATTTCAAGCGCGTGATGCGTGGCCGTCTGGTGCTTGGAACCGCTGACGGCTGGCTGAAGGCGGACGGCGAAACCATTTATCAGGCGACAGACCTGCGGGTCGGCCTGTCCAAGGAAAAGGCTGCCTGAGGCAGACGGAATAGTTCAGACAAACGCCGGGCGGCTTCGGTTGTCCAGCCGAAATCTTAAGAAAAGGTCCCTTTCATGAGACGAGTTGTTGTCACCGGCCTCGGTATTGTTTCTTCCATCGGCGGTGATGCCGCTGAAGTCACCGCGTCGCTGCGCAATGCCAAATCCGGCATTTCTTTTTCGCCGGATTTTGCCGAACACGGTTTCAAGTGCCAGGTCTGGGGCAAGCCTTCTCTCGACCCCACCGATCTGGTCGACCGCCGCGCCATGCGCTTCCTGTCGCAGGGCGGCGCGTGGAACCATGTTGCCATGAAGCAGGCAATCGCCGATTCCGGTCTGGAAGAGAGCGATATCAGCGGCAATGAGCGCACCGGCATCATCATGGGCTCGGGCGGTCCTTCCACCCGCACCATCGTCGAAGCTGCCGATATTACGCTGAAGAACAACAGCCCGAAGCGCATCGGTCCGTTTGCCGTGCCGAAGGCGATGTCCTCCACCGCTTCGGCCACGCTCGCGACCTGGTTCAAGATCCACGGCGTCAACTACTCCATCTCTTCGGCCTGCTCCACCTCGGCGCACTGCATCGGCAACGCCGCCGAGATGATCCAGTGGGGCAAGCAGGACGTGATGTTCGCTGGCGGCCACGAGGACCTCGACTGGTCGATGTCGAACCTTTTCGACGCCATGGGCGCCATGTCGTCCAAATTCAACGAGACCCCGGACGTCGCCTCGCGCGCCTATGACGTCAACCGCGACGGCTTCGTCATCGCCGGCGGCGCCGGCGTTCTGGTTCTCGAAGAGCTGGAGCATGCGAAGGCGCGCGGCGCAAAAATCTATGCCGAAATCGTCGGTTATGGCGCGACCTCTGACGGTTACGACATGGTTGCCCCCTCAGGCGAAGGCGCAATCCGCTGCATGCGGCAGGCTCTTTCCACCGTCAAGGGCGACATTGACTACATCAATACCCACGGCACCTCGACGCCGGTTGGCGACAGCAAGGAAATCGGCGCGATCCGCGAAGTCTTCGGCGACAAGATCCCGCACATCCAGTCGACAAAATCTCTTACTGGCCATTCGCTTGGCGCAGCCGGTGTACAGGAATCGATCTACGGCCTCTTGATGATGCAGGAACGTTTCATCGGCGAGAGCGCGCATATTTCCGAACTCGATCCGGAATTTGCGGGCGTTCCGATCGTTCGCAGCCGCATCTACAATGCCAAGATCGACACCATCCTCTCCAATTCCTTCGGCTTCGGCGGTACCAACGCCACGCTCGTCTTCCAGCGTCATAACGGATAATTGCCCATGAACGGCATCATGCAGGGTAAACGCGGCCTCATCATGGGCGTCGCTAACAATCACTCCATCGCCTGGGGTATCTCCAAGGCACTTGCGGCACAGGGCGCGGAACTGGCCTTCACCTATCAGGGTGAAGCGCTCGGTAAGCGTGTCAAACCGCTCGCTGCGGAACTTGGCTCCGACTTCATCGTGCCTTGCGATGTCGAAGATATCGCTTCTGTGGACGCGCTGTTTCAGACGATTCGCGAAAAATGGGGCGCGCTGGATTTTGTCGTGCATGCCATCGGCTTCTCCGACAAGAACGAGCTGAAGGGCCTTTACGCGGATACGACGCGCGAGAATTTCAGCCGCACCATGGTCATTTCCTGTTTCTCCTTCACGGAAATCGCCAAGCGCGCCGCCGAGCTGATGACGAATGGCGGCTCCATGCTGACACTGACTTATAACGGTTCGCAGCGCGTCATTCCGAACTATAACGTCATGGGCGTTGCCAAGGCGGCGCTCGAGGCTTCCGTGCGTTATCTCGCTGCAGATTTCGGCCCGCGGGACATTCGCGTCAACGCCATCTCGGCCGGTCCCGTCCGCACGCTTGCGGGTGCCGGCATCTCCGACGCGCGCGCCATTTACGCATGGAACCAGAAGAACGCGCCGCTGAGACGGACGGCGGATATCGACGATATCGGCGGGTCTGCGCTCTACCTTCTGTCCAACCTCTCGCGCGGCGTGACTGGCGAGTGCCATTACGTAGACTGCGGCTATAATATCACCTCGACACCCACGCTCGAGGTTCTGTCGAAAGCGGACGCGGAATAATCACGTCCCTGGTTTATTAAAGCCCGGCCCCGTGCCGGGCTTTTTTCATTTGGCGTCTGTGTCATTTTCATAAATCACTAAAGTATAAATCACCGAGGTAACTGATTTTAAACATCGGTTGATTATCGTCCGCAACAATTCAACGGTTGCGCTTGCCGCATATGCTTAGAGATCGACACTGCCTCATGCGACTGGCCAAACTGAAGCCATTGCTGGAAAAATTCGGAGTTTCGCGCGACGGGACCGCAGCCATCGAATTCGCGATCCTCGCCATCCCTTATTTCCTGGTTGTTTTCGCCATTATCGAAACCTTCATAGCCATGATCGCGGAGCAGGTGGTCGTCAATGCCACCGAAAACATGGCCCGGCGGCTGAGGACGGGGCAGATCAGCAGTTCGATTTCGAAAGAAGATTTCCGAAAAAACTTCTGCAACGAAGTCTCGGTGATAATCACCTGCTCTGCGGATGAGATCAAAACGGAGCAGAAGCTCTATATCGATCTTCGCTCCTTCACCACTTTCAAGGATATCCCCACCGCCATACCTTTGAAGGCCTTCGGAGAATATTACGATCTTGATACGGCGCAATTCGGCTTCAAGCCGGGTGGGCCGGAAACGATCAACATGCTGCGTGTCTATTATCGCTGGCGCGTGACCGCCGATATCATTCGCCCCTATCTTACAAAAATTCGCCCGGCCGATGGATCGATGCCTTCTCACTTCCTGATCGTCGCGACCGACGCTTTCATGAACGAAAAATACACGACAAGCGGGGGCTCCTGATGGCAGGTCTGATTGCCGCCGTGACGCAAGGCAGGCTGCGTTTCATCGCGCTTGCTTCACGCTTCGCAAGAGATCGCCGCGGTGTTGGCGCGGTGGAATTCGCGATCATTTTCCCGATATTGCTCGCACTTTATGTGACGTCCTTCGAACTCACCATCGGCTACAATACCTACAAGCGGGCAAGCAGCGCCGCCGCGACGATCAACGACCTGATTTCGAAAACGGGTTCTGTCGACAAGACCTATCTTGCAGGCATGGGGGATGTAGCATCCGCAGTCTTCGCGCCCTATAGCACGAAGGGTCTCCGACTGAAGATCAGCGGTATCAAGATCGATGCCCAGAAACAGGCGAAAATCACCTGGTCCTGGGATGAGAAGAACCAACGGCCCTATGCGGTCGGCTCTGCGGTGGTGGTGCCGACCCGCCTGCTGATTGCTGACAGCTTCCTCATCCATGTCGAACTTTCTGTCCCGCATGAACTGTTGATGTTCATGACCGACATCTCCTCCTCGGGCGTCAAGTCGATCACCATCGGCCGCGATTATTTCTTCAAGCAGCGCGATGCGGAGACAGTCTGCAGCAATTGCTGAATGCACCGTTGCATCCGGATCCCCTCGCACTGACGGCTAGTAGACATCGCGAAGATAGCGCTTCTCGCGCTTCAGCTGGCTGACATATTCGCTTGCTGCTTCCGCCGACAGGCCGGCCTCGTCAATGATGATCCGGAGCAGGGCATCGTCTACGTCCTTCGCCATGCGGGTCGCGTCACCGCAGACGTAAAAATAGCCCCCCTCTTCGAGCCACTGATAAAGCGCCTTGCCATTCTGCCGCATGCGCGTCTGCACGTAGATCTTTTCCGCCTGATCGCGCGAAAAGGCGAGATCGAGACGCGTCAGCACGCCCGCACGGCTCATTTCACCCAGCTCACTCTCGTAAATGAAGTCCGACTGCCGGTGCTGGTCACCAAAAAACAGCCAGTTCCTGCCGGTGGCGCCCCGCGCCAGCCGTTCCTGCAGGAAGGCCCGGAACGGCGCTATTCCCGTGCCCGGACCCACCATGATAACCGGCGCATCGTCGTTCTGCGGCACACGGAACGCCTTGTTGGGCGAAACGAAAACCCCGGCAGTCGCCCCTGCCTCCACCCGATCTGCCAGATAGGTGGAGCACACGCCGCCGCGCTCGCGGTCGTGAGCGCGATAACGCACGCTGGCGATCGTCAGATGCACGCTGTTTCCCGCGGCAAGGGGGCTGGAGGAGATGGAGTAAGCCCGATGCTGCAGCGGTTTCAGGAAAGTCACGAATTCAGCAAGATCGAAAAGACGCCTGTCGCCAAGATTGAGCAGGTCGAGAATATCCTTGCTCCAGAGAAAGGCGGCCAGCTGCTCCCTATCGCCGTTCGCAAGAACATGCGCCAGTTCGTCATGACCCGCGCGCTTGCCGATTTCGGCGACCAGTTCGCGCGAGGGCGTCGAGATTTCGAACATGCGGAGAAATGCGTCTCCCACCGAACGATCCAGCCCGGCCACTTCGCTATCGGCTTCCGCCCCGAAATGGTCGAGCAACGCACCAGCCAGTTTTGGGCAGTTGACGGGAACGACACCAAGGGCATCACCCGCCTCATAGCTGAGGCCGCTTTCCCCGAGATCGAATTCGTAATGTCTGATTTCCTTCGATGAAGCCGGACCGGAAAGACGGTGATTGACGCTTAGCCGCGCCAGATAGGGATTCTTCCGGTTCCATTCCTGTGTCACCCGCCTGGGGAGTTGGGCCGGACGAGGCATGACGACAGTCGCCGCCTGGCCGCCATCGAGCGCAAGTGCAATGGGCAGGGTCTCATCGATCCAGGCGGCGGCAGCGTCCTCGAAGTCTATATCGCAATCAATCCGCGTTTTCATACGTTTGCCGCCGAGTTGCTCAAAGCGCGTATCGATGAGTTTGCCGGCCTGGCAAAATCCGTCATACCCCGTATCACCCAGCGCCAGCACGGCGAAATTCATCGCCTCCAGTCGTGGCGCACCATCAGCGGCAAGCGCTTCCCAGAATAGCTGCGCATTATCGGGCATTTCACCCTCGCCATAGGTCGAGGTCACGACAATGACCCGTTTCATCGAACCGAGGCGCTCCATGGACACGTCGTCAAGCGCCATCACCTCCGGCTGCATGCCCTGCGTGCGGGCGGCGGCGGCGATATCCATCGCCAGCGCCTCGGCATTGCCGGTCTGTGTGCCGAAGAGGATGTTCAGCACGCTCGCCGCCGTTTCGGGAGCGGCAGCGGCGAGAGATGCCTCCAGGCCAATGGCCGCGCGGGAGTGGAGCCCGGCTAAAAAACCCGCAAGCCAGGCGCGCTGGTCGCCGTTAAAGGGCGCGTCTTCGGGAATGTAGGGTATCTTCATCATGCTGCCCTGTTCTGGCTGGATGCGGCGGTTAGGTCAGGAATGGCGCGGGCCGCGAAAAGCTCTTCGAAGCCCGGCAGACGACCGATCTTCTCGATGTTTTTGCGGCTCTGCTGAATGATCCAGCCATAGGTGCCTGGACTGTCCACCGACCAGATGTTGCGGCGCGCCAGTGCCTGCTTGTAGTCATCAAGTCGCTTGGCGGCGATCATCACCGCAAGCTGTCCGTCGCTATGGTCGGAAAGAGCCTCGCGCGCATATTTCAGCAGACGCTGCATCAGAGCATAATCTTCCGTAAGAATGAGATTGCGCACCGCTTTTTCGATGGCGGCGTCGGAAGGACCCGATGCCATCGGCAATCGCTGCAAGGCGATGGCCTGCGCCATGCTCAACACAGTGTAATTGTTGATCAGTGCGTACATGTCTTCCGTATCCGTTTCGCCATAGGCCGGCACGGTGCCGTTCAATACGGACTTGCGATCTCGATAGGCCAGCTTGAACTTCCGCAGCTGATGGGCAGCAAGTGCGGAAGCCAGTTCCTCCAGCAATTCCTTGCGCGGTTTGGCCTTGAGAATTTCGTCACTGTCCTGATAAAGCAGCAGCGCGCGTGGCATGCCGTAAACGAAATTGTGCTGTTCGCTCTCCCAGTTTTCCAGCAGCCATGCGGCCTTCGCTGAGCCAGTCTCCACCGCGTGCCAGTTCAGAAGCTGGTGAACGGCGTGACGATGGATCGCCGCCTGCTCGTCCTCGCCCGTGATGGAGCCAAGCAGGATCGAATCGTGGCTGACTTTCTTCGGCAGGTCGCCATAGGGGTCGTATTGATAGACGAAACCGCCACTCATGCCGTTGCCGAAGCCCTTGCCAAAACTGCCGAGGTTAAGCACCGCACCGTTGGTCATGTATTCGCAGGCAAAATCCCCCACGCCCTCCACAACGGCGGTCGCGCCGGAGTTGCGCACCGCAAAACGGTCGCCTGCCTGCCCTTCCACAAAGGTGCGGCCGCCGGTTGCGCCGAACAGTGCGAAATTACCGACCAGCACATTCCCGCCCGCCTCCTGCGAACCGCCGCCGGGAGAACGCACGACGATGGTGCCACCGCAGGCGCTTTTGCCGACGCCGTCATTGCAGGTACCGGTATGGACCATGACCATGCCGTCGTTGCAGAAAGCGCCAAAGGACTGTCCAGCCGAACCTGACGTATCGATGCGCACGGAACCCGCTTCCAGAAATCGACGGCCACGGCTGTCCCGCCTGACGGCCGGCAGCGCATCCGCCTCTTCGTCGGAAAGCTCATGGTTCAGCATACGTTCGATATCGACGGCGAGCTGGCCGCCGACGCTCTTGTTGCAATTGTTAAGGAACCGGTTGCCGCCAAGCTCGATGCTCTCGCGCCCACCGTCGACCAGTGCCGAGCGCACGAGTTCGATGAAGGCATCGTCCAGCGCGAAGTCCTTTTCCATATAGACCGGGCTATCGATCTTCACTTCCTCGACCACGGTTAGCATTGTCCGGAGGTCAAGCTGGCCAACGCTTGCGGGATGATCGAGTAGGTGAAGAAGATCTGAGCGGCCCCGCGCTTCCCGCAGCGAACGCAGCCCGAGTGCGGCCAGGATCTCGCGCGTTTCATGGGCGATGTTCATGAGATATTGCGCCAGCGCCCGCGGGTCGCCGTTAAACGCCTCCTGATTGGTGGTGAGACCGGCCGGGCATTTGATGTTGCAGTTCTTCGCCATGACGCATTTCAGCATCATTAGCGCCGTGGTGCCGAATTCGAAACTATCCCCGCCGAGAAGAGCCGATTTCACGACATCGCTCGCCGTCTGGTGCGCGCCGGAGCAGCGCAACAGCACCTTGGCGCGCAGGCCGGTGGCGCAGAGCGCCTGATGCACCTCGGCAACGCCGATTTCCGCGGCACGACCAGTATATTTGAGGCTGGTGACGGCCGCCGCCCCCGTGCCCCCGGTATTGCCGGCGACGTTGATGACATCCGCTCCCGCCTTGGCGACACCGACCGCGATTGTGCCGATGCCTTCTGACGAGACCAGCTTGACAATGACCCGCACACGGGCTGCCTTGGCATCGTGGATGAGTTGCGCCAGATCCTCGATGGAATAGGTATCATGATGCGGCGGCGGCGAGACAAGCTCGACGCCCGGCGTACCGCCACGCGCGGCGGCGATTTCCACCGTGACCTTTGGAGACGGCAATTGCCCGCCTTCGCCAGGCTTTGCGCCCTGGCCGATCTTGATCTCGATCTCCTCCAGCATCGGATCGGCAAGATAACCGGCCCAGACACCGAAGCGGCCCGATGCGAACTGCTTGATGCGCGAGGCGCGAATGGTGCCGTATCGCGAGATATGCTCGCCGCCCTCACCGGAATTTGACATGCCGCCGACCATGTTGGTGCCATGCGCCACAGCCTCATGGGCGGCCGCGACAAGCGCGCCATGGCTCATTGCACCAGAGGCGAGGGTCATGGTGATCTCGCTGGCTTTTTGCACGGCATCGAGCGAAATGCTCGCCGGCGCGGTGCGAACAAGCGAGAGGTAATCGGAAGCCTCGCCCCTCGCCTGAACCAGAAGAGCGCCCCCTTCAAGCCAATGTCCGACTATGTCCTCGCCGAAGCGATCGATCAGCGATTGGCCAAGTGCTGCGAGCCTGGCAAGCTCATGGCCGTGCGGGCCGGTCAATCGCAGCCGGAAGGCGCCTTCCTCTGCGCCTTCGCCGAGCAAGCCCCGTACCATGAAGCTGTTATTGCCCTTGCGGGAAAACCGACCCATTTCACGGCGAAACTCTTCCGCCGAACCGGCGAACGTCACATCCGCTGGCAATTCCAGGACATCGCGCAGGGCGGCGGGGCGACGCGCTCTTTCTTCCGCCATCATACGGGCAAATGCGCGGTAGCCGGTCGTTACCTCGAAGGCATCGATCGCCTCCGGGGTCAACCGGTCAAAACTGGTGTGATAATAGGCCGCGTCGTCGAGACCGAAGGCATCTTCCAAGCGGTTGAGCGGCAGGAGACGTAACGCCTCTTCGTTTTCGGTCCCCTTGTCGAAACCGATCTTTTCCTCCGTCATATCCACGAAACCGCGCACGGCCGTCGTGCCATAGGAATGGCCGGCCCCTTCGGCACGCTCCTTGAAAAGACCGAGCAGCGGAATGTCGCTTTCTCCCTTTACAGACAGCGCCTTGCGGTGCCAGTCCGCCACGGCCTGGGCGATGACGGCGAAGCTCACGCCGCCGACCGGCGTTTTCACATTGGGGAAATAACGCTTCAGCACGTCATCTTCCGTATCGAGGAAGTTCGGCTCGAAGAACTCGCCCCCGATATAGCTTTCCGCCGTACACAGGCCCACCTTGCCCATGGTCTTCATCAGCGACTTTTCCGCCGCCTTGGCGAAGCGCTTGAAGGCCTTGTCGGCTTCGCTGCCGAATTTCTCCTCGGCGCGGAACTGCACGGCGAGCGGATAGACCGCCGAAGCGCCAAAGCCGAGACCGGCTGCAATGTGATGGGAGGAGGAGAATTGTCCACTTTCGACGATCAGGGACACACGCAGCCTGAGGCCTTCCTCGATCAGCCGCTGATTGATGGCGGAAACGACCATGATCATCGGCAAAGCGGCACGACGTGCGGAAACATGCCGGTCAGTGATCACGGCAATGCCACCTTCGCCAGCGGCAAAAGCGGCGACCGCGGCGCACAGTCCGTCTATCGCCTCTCTCAATGCCGCTTCATTGGCCTCCCCTGTATCGAAGACGGGCGCATAGAGCATTTCGAAACGGCACACCGGCGTCTCGGTTTGCTCGCGGATGCGCAGCATGTCCAGGTGGCTAAGGATTGGCGAGCGCACGACGATCTGGCGGGCCTTCTTAGCGCCGCTGTTCGGCTTCGCACCCAGGGCCACCCGTAGCGTCATGCCATCAGCTTCGCGAATACTGTCTAGCGGCGGATTGGTGACCTGCGCGAAACGCTGCGAAAAATACTTGGCGACCCCACCTTCCTGATCGGAAAGCGCGTTGATGGCATTGCCGTATCCCATCGCCGAAATTTTTTCGGAACCGGAAGCCAGCATCGGGTCCATCAGGAATTTGAAACTTTCCTGATTGTGCGAATAGGCGACGTAACGCTGGTGACGTTCGAGATCACCATTATAACGCAGCGGTGAGCCCTGCTTTTCCGCTGGCACTTCCGGCAGATCCTCCAGCATGACACGGGCTTCGCGCAGCAGGGATGAATAGTCGCGGCGCGCGGCGAGAAGCTCCAGCGCCTCGACGGTGGAAAAGGCGCGGCGCGCGGCGTGGTCGTAATAAAGCATGCCGCCCGCCTCGATGCGGCCGCGCCGGATAACGCTCTCCGCCGGAAAGGCGATCTGCCCGGCCTCCGACATGACGCAGAGATATTCGTCCGTCTCGACGGTGCGCAGCGGGCGCAGGCCAAGCCGATCGAGGCGCGCGCCAACGATAGTGCCTTCGCCGAAGATCAGCGCGGCCGGACCGTCATTTTTCTCCTCATAGAGAGAGAAATATTCCAGCATCGCCCTCACGTCCGGCGACAGGGTGTCGTCGTTTTCCCAGGCTGGCGGCATCATCGAGACCACAGCGGTAACGAGGTCAAGACCGTCCTCCATAACCCGCGCCTGCAAGGTCTGGTCCAGACGGCAGCTATCGGACTGGCCTTTCGGCCTGACGATGCTGGCATTCTTCGCCAGGGCGACTGCCGCTTCCGACAGGCGGTTCTTCTTGTCGGTGTTGAGTTCGCCATTATGCGCCATCAGGCGGAAAGGCTGCGCCATGGATGGGTGCGGATCGGTATTGGTGGAGAACCGCGTGTGGAAATACATCGTATGCACTTCATGGCGCGGATCCGTCAGGTCGCAGAAATAGGGCATCACCTCATGGGAGTTCAGGCGGCCCTTCAGGACCTGCGTGCGGGCGCTGAGCGAGAGCGGATAAAAGCCGGCGAGATCAGGCACGGTATAAGCAAGCGCCTCAATGGCAATCAGTGCCTTGTGGATACGCCAGTCGAATTCCGCCAGAGTTGCGCATTCGGCCGGAGCAGAGAAAACCCATTGGCGGATCGGCAACTGGTAAGGGATGGCGGCAGCACGGATGGCCGCGTCATTTACCGGTACATCACGGACGGTGAGGACCGAAAATCCCTGCTCCTGCAGCGCGCTGCCGATAATGCCAACCGCCTCATCATGGAACGCGGAGTTCTGCGGCAGGAAAAAATTGCCGACGCCGAACTGGCCGGTCTGCAAACCGTGTTCGCCAGTCAGTTTCCGAAAGAAGGAGAGCGACAAATCCAGCGACACCCCGGCACCATCGCCGACACCTTCTGCCGACATGCCACCGCGATGCGGGACGGCGCAGAGCGCCTCGTGGCCGCGCTTCAACACATCGTGAGTTTGCACGCCGTCCTTGCGGGTGATGAAACCAACGCCACAGCTGCTTTTTTCAAAAGCGGCATCGTAAAGGCCGAATTTTTGCTCCGTCACGCTCAAGGCTCTCTCCTCTCATTGCGCAATTCGCGCGGCATCGCCTTTTTCCCGAATCCGGCGCGTCAGCCGGCGCTCTGCGGGCGGAGCCGCAGGCGACCTGGCTGCTCCTCTTCTTCTGCTTATCGGCGTTTGATGGCGAGAACGGTCGTTTTGCGGCCGTCAAACGGCTGGGCAGCAATCGCCGCATTTTCGCAAATAATGATCGTGTTCGTTCGCATCGCGTTCCCTGATGGTCGATTTTCAAGCGCAAAAATACGCCGAATTACGTCAGTATTGCTTACGTAATATTTCATGATTAGGAAAGTCAAGATTAAAATCGATCCGGCGCAATAAAAAAACAAAAACGCCGCGAAATCCGACAGGATTCCGCGGCGTGACTGCTTCAGGAGTTTTTTAAATTGCCCAGATCACTCAGACGGCATTTCGAGCGTGCGGCTAAACCAGAGGGCAATAAGCGTACACAGGGCGCCCGACATGAGGTAGATGCCGACCGCGAAAAGGCCGAATTTGGACGAAAATCCGAGCGCCACGAGCGGCGCGAAGCCGGCACCGATCAGCCAGGAAATGTCCGAGGTCAAAGATGCGCCGGTGTAGCGGTACTCGCGGCTGAAGCGGGAGGCGAGCGCGCCACCCGCCTGACCGAAGGACAGGCCCAGCAGCGAGAAGCCGATCAGCACGAAAAGATAACGGCCGATATCACCGGAACTGAGGAGAACGGGGGCCACAAGGCTGAAGAGACCAATCAGGACCGCCGCGATGGCCAGAAGTTTCCGCCGCCCTATGCGATCCGCCAGAATGCCCGAAACGACAATCATGCCGCCGGCAATGATGGCGCTGACGAACTGCACGAAGAGGAAATCCGACACGCGCTGGCTGGTGTTGAGAGAAACCCAGCTCAGCGGGAAGACGGTGACGAGATGGAAGAGCGCAAAGCTCGCCAGCGGCACGAATGCGCCGGTGACAACCACCGGGAACTGCGACCGCAGCATTCTGAACATGGGACGCGGCTCCAGTTCATGCTGTTCCAGCATGGCCTGGAATTCCGGCGTCACGATCATGCGAAGGCGGGCAAAGAGCGCAAGCACATTCAGCGCCAGCGCCACGAAGAAGGGGAAACGCCAACCCCAGGCCAAAAACTCTTCACTGGAAAGCTGCGTGACGAAAACGATGAAGAAGGCGCTGGCGAGGCCAAAACCCATGGCCGCCCCGATTTGCGGCATCATGGCGTACCAACCGCGCTGCCTCGGCGGAGCGTTCATGGCGAGCAGCGAGACAAGGCCATCCCAGGCGCCGCCGAGGCCAAGGCCCTGGCCGATACGGAAAACCGCCAGCAGGCAGGGGGCCAGCATGCCAGCCTCGGCATAGGATGGAAGGAAGCTGATCGCCATGGTGGAACCGCAGAGCGTGAAGAGCGCGGCCATCAGCTTGACGGCGCGGCCGAACCTGCGGTCGATCTGGAGGAAGATCAGAGAACCGATCGGCCTTGCGATAAAAGCGAGAGAGAAGACAGCGAAGGAATAAAGCGTGGCCGTCAGCGGATCCACATAAGAGAAGAAGACATGCGGAAAAACGAGCGCGGAGGCGATGGCGTAAATGAAAAAATCAAAAAACTCCGTCATTCTCGCAAGAATGACTGCAATCGTAATGCGATCCGGATCGACCTTTACGGGGCCGGCACCGTGTCCGTTCGCCTCTGGCGCCTGCCCAAAAGATGGAGCAGCATTCGTATAACTCATAATATTCCTCCTGCGTCATGGACGAACCATTTCATGTAACGCGCAGGCTCCTCTTCCGTTGCGTTACGATGCGACGGATTGTCACACGCACCCTACGTAACGTCAATTGAAGTTTGAGAAGAAAGGCTTGCCCCACGGGCTTCCTATGCGATAATGCACGCGCTCCGCCTGTAAACGCAGCTTTGACCGCCACATGGTGCATCGCAACGATTTCGCTGCACCGCGACAATATACCTCATTTGAAAAATGATGTTCGGCAATTATTCGCGGCATAATCCAAACTGTACGAGTTCAAAGAACGTGCGCATGATCAAAAAACTCCCATCCGCCCTCCTGGCAATTCCGGCAATGCTGCTGCTCAGCGGCTGTAACCTTGTTGTCATGAATCCCTCGGGCGACGTCGCCATCCAGCAGCGCGATCTTATCATCACGTCCACGGTCTTGATGCTGCTGATCATCGTTCCCGTCATTGCCCTGACGCTGTTCTTCGCATGGAAGTACCGCGAGTCGGCCAAGGCCGAGGATTACGATCCCGAGTGGCACCATTCCACGCGCCTTGAGATGGTGATCTGGTCGGCACCCGTCGCGATCATTCTGATGCTCGGTACCGTGACTTGGATTTCCACCCACCGACTCGACCCTTATCGGCCGCTGGAGCGCATCGACGAGAACCGTCAGGTCACCGCCGATATCAAGCCGATCACCGTCGAAGTTGTGGCCATGGACTGGAAGTGGCTGTTCTTCTACCCTGAACTCGGCATTGGCAGCGTCAATGAATTCGCCGCTCCGGTCGATGTTCCGATCAATTTCAAGATCACCGGCACGACGGCGATGAACTCCTTCTTCGTTCCAGCACTGGCCGGCCAGATTTATGCCATGGGCGGCATGCAGACCAAGCTGCATGCCGTGATCAACAAGGAAGGCGTCTATGACGGCTTCTCGGCCAACTTCTCCGGCCCCGGCTTCTCGCATATGCGTTTCAAATTCCACGGCCTCAGCCAGCAGGGCTTCGACCAGTGGGTGGCCAAGGCAAAGGAAGGCGGCAAGGGCTTCGGGCGCCAGGAATATCTCGAATTCGCCAAGCCTTCGGAGCGCGAGCCGGTGCAATATTTCGCTTCGGTCGATCCGGAACTCTACAGCGCCATCCTCAACCGTTGTGTGGAGCCCAACAAGCTCTGCATGCGTGACATGATGCATATCGACGCCAATGGCGGCGGCGGCAAGGAAGGCATCGACATCGCCAAGGCGCTTAACTCCGTCGTCTGCACCCCGCTTGCGCCTTATGGCGTCGCCAGCGGTCCACAATCCACTCCGGCTGCTATCGAAGGCCAGACTTTCGAACCTGCGGCGCTGCCGGAAACCAAACAAGTCGCTGGCTGACGATACGTCCCGGCATTCTGCGGCGCGGCCTGTCCGCGCCGAATTTACGTCTTTGAATCGCAAGAGGCTAAAATGGTCGTCAACTCCGATCAAACGTCGTTCCTGTTCGGACGGCTAACCTGGGAGTCAATCCCGCTTCACGAGCCCATTCTTGTCGCCACCTTCGCGGCCGTGGCTCTGGGCGGCATCGCCGTCGTCGGCGCCATCACCTATTTCAGGCTGTGGGGCTACCTCTGGAATGAATGGTTCACGAGCATCGATCACAAGAAGATCGGTATCATGTACATCATTCTGGCGCTTATCATGCTTCTGCGCGGTTTTGCCGACGCCATCATGATGCGCGTGCAGCAGGCCATCGCCTCCGGCGGATCGGAGGGATATCTTCCGCCGCATCACTACGACCAGATATTCACCGCCCACGGCGTCATCATGATCTTCTTCATGGCCATGCCGATGATCACCGGTCTCATGAACTTCGTCGTGCCGCTGCAGATCGGCGCCCGCGACGTTTCATTCCCGTTCCTCAACAATTTCTCCTTCTGGATGACCACGGCTGGCGCCGTCATCACCATGATCTCGCTGTTCATCGGTGAATATGCGCAGACGGGCTGGCTTGCCTATCCGCCGCTTTCCGGCATCGACGGAAGCCCCGGAGTGGGGGTCGACTATTATATATGGGGTCTGCAGATCGCGGGTGTCGGAACGACGCTGTCAGGCATCAACCTGATCGTGACCATCATCAAGATGCGCGCGCCGGGCATGACCATGATGCGTATGCCGATCTTCGTCTGGACGTCGCTGTGTTCGAACATCCTGATCGTGGCATCCTTCCCGATCCTGACCGCAACGCTCGCGCTTCTGACCCTTGACCGCTACGCTGGTACGAATTTCTTCACCAACGACCTTGGCGGCAATCCGATGATGTATGTCAACCTCATCTGGATCTGGGGCCATCCCGAAGTTTATATTCTGGTACTGCCGGCTTTCGGTATCTTCTCCGAAATCGTCGCCACCTTCTCAGGCAAGCGCCTCTTCGGTTACGCGTCGATGGTCTACGCCACTGCCGTCATCACCATCCTGTCCTATATCGTCTGGCTGCACCACTTCTTCACCATGGGTTCGGGCGCAAACGTCAATGCCTTCTTCGGCATCACGACGATGATCATCTCGATTCCGACGGGTGCGAAGATCTTCAACTGGCTCTTCACCATGTATAAGGGCCGCATCAAGTTCGACGTGCCGATGCTGTGGACGATCGGCTTCATGATCACCTTCGTCATCGGCGGCATGACCGGCGTCCTTCTCGCCGTACCGCCAGCGGACTTCGTGCTGCATAACTCGCTGTTCCTGATCGCCCACTTCCACAACACGATCATCGGCGGCGTGGTGTTCGGCGTTCTCGCCGGCATCGTCTACTGGTTCCCGAAGGCCTTCGGCTATCGTCTCGATCCGTTCTGGGGCAAGCTGTCCTTCTGGTTCTGGTTCACCGGCTTCTATTTTGCCTTCATGCCGCTCTATATTCTCGGCCTGATGGGCATTACCCGCCGCCTCAGCCAGTTCGAAGACAACTCTCTTCAGATCTGGTTCCTGATTGCCGCCTTCGGTGCCTTCCTGATCGCGCTCGGCATCGCCTCCTTCGTCATCCAGCTCATCGTCAGCTTCCTGAAGCGCGACAAGCTGCGTGACGTCACCGGCGACCCCTATAATGGCCGCACGCTGGAATGGTCGACGTCTTCGCCGCCGCCGCAGTATAATTTCGCCTTCACGCCCGTCATTCACGATGTTGACGCCTGGACGGACATGAAGAAGCGCGGTTACAGCCGCCCGCTGGAAGGCTTCATCCCAATCCACATGCCGAAGAATACAGGCTCGGGCGTCATCATCAGCGCCATCAGCGTGGTGCTGGGCTTTGCCCTGGTGTGGCACATCTGGTGGCTGGCAGTTCTGTCGTTCATCGGCATCGTCGCGGTCTCGATCGCCCATACCTTCAACTACAATCGCGAATACTACATTCCAGCCTCCGACGTCTCCACGGTTGAGGCGGAGCGTACCAAGCTGCTCGCGAAACAGGCGTAACGAAACATGGCTCATACACCTGCACAAAGCGTCGACGGCGCTGAACCACCGGTCTTTTACCTGAAGGAAGACCATCATCCCGAGAACGGCACTTCGATCGGCTTCTGGCTCTACCTGATGAGCGACTGCCTGATTTTCGCCGTGCTCTTTGCCACCTACGCCGTCCTCGGCCGCAGCTATGCGGCCGGACCTTCGGGCGCGGATCTGTTCGATCTCAAGCTCGTCGCCATCAACACCGGCTTCCTGCTTTTCTCCTCCATCACCTATGGCTTCGCCATGCTGGAAATGGAAAAGCAGAAGGTGAAGACGACCCTGGTCTGGCTCGGAATCACCGGTCTCTTCGGCCTCGCCTTCCTTGCCGTCGAACTTTACGAGTTCCACCACCTGATCGAAGAAGGAGCCGGTCCGCACCGTTCGGCTTTCCTGTCGTCGTTCTTCGCGCTGGTCGGCACCCACGGTTTGCACGTCACCTTCGGCATCATCTGGCTCGTCACGCTGATGGTGCAGGTCGCCAAGCATGGCCTGATCGCGGCGAACAAGCGTCGCCTGATGTGCCTGTCGATGTTCTGGCACTTCCTCGACGTCATCTGGATCGGCGTCTTCTCCTTCGTTTACCTCATGGGAGTTCTTTGATGAGTTCCGAAGCACACGCACATCACGACGCGCATGGCGACGACCATCATCACCATGATGGCGCGAGCCACGGCACGTTCAAAAGCTACATGATCGGCTTCATCCTTTCGGTCATTCTGACGGCGATCCCCTTCTGGCTGGTCATGGGCGACGTCCTTGAAAACAAGACGCTGCTCGTCATCGCCATCATGGGCCTCGGCGTCATCCAGATCTTCGTGCACATGATTTATTTCCTGCACATGGACACCAAGTCGGAAGGCGGCTGGACCTTCATGGCGCTGATCTTCACCGTCGTGGTGCTGCTGATCACGCTCTCCGGTTCGCTGTGGGTCATGTACAACATGAACAAGAACATGATGCCGCTGCACATCGAAGATGTGAAAAACCTGCCTTAACCAGAAATTGCGGCCTGCCGGAAGCCCGGCAGGCCGCCTTCCGCGCCAACACATAACCCCATGAATCGTGGCGCGATTTATGGGGTTATCTGCTGGAAGAAGCGCATTCGGGGCGATGAGGCCCGGTCAGGTGGACGACACCTCCGCCAGACATGCTTCTCAAGGACCGTGACATGACCAAAACAACGCCCCCCAAGCGCGGCATTCGCCCCGCAGCCATCGTCGTTCTGTTTCTGACCGTCGCCCTGACAGGGCTGCTGCTGGCTCTTGGAACCTGGCAGGTCAAAAGACTTTCCTGGAAGCTCGACCTGATTGAGCGTGTCGAGGCCCGTGTGCACGCGGAACCCACCGATGCGCCCGCCGCCGGGCAGTGGCCGGCGCTCGGCGAGCCAGCGGAGTACGAATATCGCCGTGTGAGACTTTCGGGCACATTCCTCAACGACAAAGAGGTCCAGGTCTATACCGTTACCGATCTCGGCCCGGGTTACTGGGTCATGACACCGCTGAGACGAGATGATGGCACGAGCATCATCGTCAATCGCGGCTTTGTCCCGTCCGACAGGCGAGACCCGTCATCGCGACAGGAAGGTCAGCCGACAGGCCGCGCGGAGGTCATCGGGCTGATGCGTGCACCCGAAACAGGCGGGCTTTTCCTCCGCACCAATGACCCCACAAATGGACGCTGGTACTCCCGCAATATTCCGCAGATATCGCAGGCCTCCGGCCTTACGGGCGTCGCACCGTTTTATGTCGATGCCGATGCGGCACCCAACCCCGGCGGTCTGCCGGTCGGCGGCAAGACAATGCTTACCTTCCCCAACAACCATCTCTCCTACGCCATTACCTGGTACATTCTCGCGGCCATGGTCGTCGCGGCGGGCTGGTATGTGCTGCGCAATCTGAACGCCCCGAGGTCAAAGCAGGGCAAGGATTGAGCGGCCGATTTTACCGAATGGTTCACAAAACCCCTTCCTTCTTCACGTTTTGCTGATCTATAACGACAGTTCGGCCTGACATGCCCGTCGGCGCAGCTTCGTTTCGGTGAGTTATGGCAAGAGCATTTCTTCTCGTTCTGGATTCCTTCGGCGTCGGCGGTGCGCCCGATGCGGAGCACTATGGCGATCTTGGAGCGAATACGCTCGGTCACATCGCGGAATTCTGCGCTGCCGGTGCAGCTGACAGAACGGGACTACGGTCCGGACCGCTGAAGCTGCCGAACATGTGTTCGCTCGGCCTGCTGGAGATCGCAAGGCAGGCAAGTGGTGATATTCCCGCCGGCATGGAGGCGCCGGAACGCATTTTTGGCCTGCATGGCTGCGCCAGCGAGGTTTCGAAGGGCAAGGACACTCCGTCCGGTCACTGGGAGATCGCGGGAACGCCGGTGACGTTCGACTGGGGATATTTTCCGACGGAGGGCGATGCATTTTCGCCGGAACTGGTGAAAGCGATCTGCGAGGAGGCGGATCTTCCGGGTATTCTCGGCAATTGCCATGCTTCCGGCACCGAGATCATCGCGCGGTTCGGCGAGGAACATATCCGGAGCGGCAAGCCGATCTGTTACACATCTTCGGATTCCGTGTTCCAGATTGCCGCGCACGAAACGCATTTTGGCCTGGGGCGGCTCATCGCGCTCTGCGAGACGGTACGCAAACTGCTCGATCCGCTGAACATAGGCCGCGTCATCGCGCGCCCCTTCATCGGCGAAACGGTCGCGACCTTCGAACGCACCGGCAACCGCCGCGATTTTTCCGCGCTGCCACCGGAGCCTACTCTTCTCGACCGGCTTGTGGAGGCCGGCCGAAAAGTGCACGCCATCGGCAAGATCGGCGATATCTATGCCCACCAGGGCGTTTCACGCGTCATCAAGGCAAACGGCAACGCCGCCCTGATGGATGCGACGCTGCAGGCTATCGACGAGGCGGAAAACGGCGATCTCGTCTTCACCAATTTCGTCGATTTCGACATGCTTTATGGCCATCGCCGCGACGTTGCCGGTTACGCCGCCGCCCTTGAGGCTTTCGATGCGCGAATCCCCGAAATCCACCGCAAGATGGCGCCTGGCGATATCGCTCTTCTAACCGCCGATCACGGCTGCGACCCCACATGGCGGGGCACGGACCACACACGGGAAAGGGTGCCGATCATGGCATTCGGCCCGGGCATTCGCTCGCGCGATGTCGGCATTCGTTCAAGCTACGCCGATATCGGCGAAAGCATCGCCCACCATCTAGGTATCGAGGCCGGTTCTCACGGCAGGAGCTTCATTTGACATCGCATTTGCTGAAGGCGGAAATTCACTGCCACATCGAAGGTGCGGCCCCGCCCGCCCTCGTCGCGAAACAGGCTGAAAAATACGGAATCGACACCAGCAGCTTTCTGCGGGACGGCCAATATGTATGGTCGGATTTCGCTGAATTCATCCGTTGTTATGATGCGGTGGCGCAAGTGTTCAAGACGGATGAGGATTATGCCGTTCTCACCGAAGCCTATCTGACCGAACTCGCAGAAGCCAATACGATCTATAGCGAACTGATCATTTCGCCCGACCATGGCGACCGCATCGGGCTTGGCGCCGACGCTTATCTGGCCGGCATTGCCGAAGGCATCCGGATTGCAAGGGACAAGACGGGTATCGAAACCCGCATCATCGTCACAGGCGAGCGGCACTTCGGTCCGGAGCGGGTGATCGCCGCGGCCGAATATGCGGCGCGCACCCAACATCCGCTGGTGACGGGGTTCAACATGGCTGGCGAGGAGCGTATGGGCCGCGTCGCCGATTATGCGCGCGCCTTCGATATCGCACGCGATGCCGGCCTTGGATTGACCATTCATGCCGGCGAGGTTTGCGGGCCGGAAAGCGTGGCCGATGCACTCGATCTCGTCAAACCATCCCGCATCGGGCATGGCGTGCGGGCAATCGAGAATGCCGGTCTCGTTATACGGCTCGCCGAAACCGGAACAGTCCTTGAAGTCTGCCCCGGCTCCAATATTGCGCTCAAGGTCTATCCCGACTTCGCCAGCCATCCGCTGAGAGCCCTCAGCGACGCGGGAGTGCGGGTCTGCATCAACTCCGACGACCCGCCATTCTTCTTTACATCACTTGCACGGGAATATGCGCTGGCCGCCGACGAGTTCGGCTTCAGCGATGGCGAGATAAACCGCATGACCCGCACCGCACTGGAGTGTGCCTTCGTTGACGAGGCAACGCGCGGAAGGCTGCTTAAAAAACTCGACGGTGCCTGATGCAGCTGTTGGCAGGGTAAAACCACGAAGAAGGCTTGCGAAAAGCCGACTTTCGGTCAATTACAGGGGCACAAGAAAAAAGGAAGGCCAGTTTCATGGACGGCGTCACAGTCATCGAACATCCGCTGGTGCGGCACAAACTCACCATCATGCGCAAGAAGGAAACCTCCACAGCCGGCTTCCGCCGCCTGCTCAGGGAGATTTCGACGCTGCTCTGCTATGAAGTGACGCGCGATCTTGAAATGACGATGGAAACCATCGATACGCCGCTCGAGACCATTCAGGCACCGGTGCTGGAAGGCAAGAAGCTGGTTTTCGCCTCCATCCTGCGCGCCGGCAACGGCCTTCTGGAAGGCATGCTCGAACTGGTGCCTTCGGCGCGCGTTGCCCATGTCGGCGTCTATCGCGACCACGATACGCTTGAGGCCGTCGAATATTATTTCAAGGCTCCCGAAAGCCTCGATGCCCGTCTGGTCATCGTTGTCGACCCCATGCTGGCGACCGGCAACTCCTCCATCGCCGCCGTAGAAAAGCTAAAGGAGCGTGGTGCGAAGAACATCCGCTTCCTGTGTCTTTTGGCAGCCCCCGAAGGCATCAAGAATTTCCGTGAGGCACATCCCGATGTGCCGATCTACACCGCCGCGATCGACAGGCATTTGAACGAGAAGGGTTACATTGTCCCCGGCCTCGGTGATGCCGGCGACCGCATGTACGGCACCAAGTAACCATTCATCATCGCTTAACCTTTTACGCCATTCGCCGCCCGATCAGCGGCGGGTGGCTTTTTCTTTTAAGATTTCGGCATGTTTTGCGTCTATTCTTGCCAGGGGTAACCGGCCCTCGGAGGAGTGAAGACTTGCTGGCGCGCGCGATTTTTCTGCTTGTTGGCCTTTCCATCGGCGCCACGCAAATACCCGTTCTGATGGACAAATTTCAGCCGCGCCCGGAAAGCAGCGTAGCAAAAACCGAAATTGTCGCCGAAGCAGCCAAACCCCAGCCTGTTTCGTTGGGCGGAGTCAATCTGAAAGCTGACGCCCGCGGCCACTTCAACGCCACCTTTCGTATCAACGGCAAATCATTCGACGGACTTATCGACACCGGTGCTTCAACGGTTGCCATCAATGAGACGATTGCACGTCGGCTCGGATACGGCGTCAACAGTCTGGATTTCAAATACGCGATCTCAACCGCCAACGGTCAGACCATGGCCGCCTATGTGAAGCTCGACCGGGTGGAGATAGGCACGATCCGCGTGCAGAATGTCGACGCCATGGTGCTGAAGGACAATGCACTGAGCAACATGCTGGTCGGCATGAGCTTCCTGAAGCAATTATCGTCGTTCAAGGTTTCTGGCGGCGAAATGCGGCTGGTCAGGTGATCCGCTCGATAACGGGTGCAGCGACTTCCGGCGCGTCGTCGCTGATTCCATAGCAGGCCGTTATCGCTTTAATGGCGTAGGCTGCGTCTTCTCCGGACGCTGCATGGACAATGGCAATCGGTTCTCCCTTTTCCACCTTCATCCCAAGCGGCAGGATATTCGAAATACCAACGGCGGGATTGATCCTGTCCGAGGGTTTTCGTCTGCCGCCGCCAAGTCCGACGACGGCGATGCCGAGTTCGCGCGTTGCGCAGGATGTCAGCCAGCCGCTGCTCACGGCCTGGACCGGAAGAGTGACTGGCGCGGACGGCAGATAAAGGAAAGGATTTTCAACGAAATCCGTTGGCCCGCCCAATGCCGAAATCATTCGCGCGAAAATTTCCATTGCCCGACCGGAGGAGAGGGCGGCCGACGCCAGTGCTGCGCCTTCTTCTAGTGTGGCCGTTTTTTGAGCCTGCACGAGCATTTCCGCCGCGAAAGACAGAACCACGTTTTCCAGACGGCTACCAGCCTTGCGACCAGCCAGAAAATCGAGACAATTGACGATTTCAACGGCATTGCCGGCGGCATCGCCAAGCGGCTGGTTCATATCTGTTATCAGCGCCGTTGTCGGCAAACCTGCGCCAACAGCCACATCGACCAGCGCGCGGGCGAGCGTCCGTGCATCGTCAATGCTTTGCATAAAGGCGCCGTTGCCGACCTTGACATCAAGCACAAGCGTCTGCAGCCCGGCCGCCAGCTTCTTCGACAAGATGGAAGCCGTAATCAGCGGTATGGAATCGACCGTCGCGGTCACATCGCGAATGGCATAGAGGCGTCTGTCAGCGGGGGCGAGGTCACCCGTCTGACCGATGATGGCACAGCCGACCGTCTTCACCGCCCGGCGAAACAGAACCTCGTCCGGCATGACATTGTAACCGGGAATCGCTTCCAGCTTGTCCAGCGTGCCGCCGGTATGCCCAAGGCCCCTGCCGGAAATCATCGGCACAGCGAGACCACAGGCGGCTACGATCGGGGCGAGCATCAGAGAGACATTGTCTCCAACGCCACCGGTCGAGTGCTTGTCGGCAACCGGCCTGCCGATATCGCTCCAGGACAGGACATCACCGCTGTCACGCATGGCAAGTGTCAATGCCACCATCTCATCCCGATTCATGCCACGGAAAAACACCGCCATGGCAAAAGCCGCCGCCTGCCCTTCCGAGATGCCGTCTTTCGACAGCGCTTCGATGAATGCGGCGATCTCCTGCGGCGAGAGCGCCAGGCCATCGCGTTTGCGGCGGATGGTTTCCTGCGGGATCAAGCTCAATACCCGATGGCGGTCCTGGCGGGCTCTCCGCCGGCCAGAACGTTCAGCACGTCGTCAAGGAGACCTGAAGCGCCGAAACGGAACGTCGAAGGCATGGCCCAGTTCGGCGCCATGATGGTTTCCGCCAGCCGCAGGTAAAGTGTCGCGTCCTCCACGGTACCGATCCCGCCGGCCGGCTTGAAGCCCACCTTCTGTTTGCTGTCGCGGATCGCCTGCAACATGATGTCAGCCGCCTCCAGCGTGGCGTTGACGGCAACCTTGCCTGTCGAGGTCTTGATGAAATCGGCGCCTTCGGCAATGGCAATTTCGGAAGCCCGACGGATCAGGGCCTTGTCCTTCAGCTCGCCGGTTTCGAGAATGACCTTGAGCAGCACGGGTGTAGCGCAGGCCTTGCGAACGGCGGCCACCATGTCGGAAACCGCGGTTTCATCGCCCGCGATGAATTTGCGATAGGGAATGACAAGATCGATTTCATCCGCACCGTCGCGGATCGCCACCTCCGTTTCCGCGACCACGGTTGCGACATCAAGATCACCCGACGGAAAATTGACGACCGTTGCAATGCGGATCGTGTGATCCTTTCCGAAGGCGGCGCGCGCCTGCGCCACGAAACGCGGCCAGATGCAGATGGCGGCCGTATTGCCAAACTCCGTATGCGCCCGCTGGCAGAGCGCGGCGATCTGCTGTGGCGTGCAGTCTTCCTTGAGGTTGGTGAGGTCCAGCAAGGACAAAGTGAGGGCAGCCGCTTCGCGCGGACGCTGGAGTTCCATGGTCACGCTCCTCCTGCGATCATTTCCTTCAGAATGGCGGCAAGCCTTTTGCCACCCACGGGAGCCATGTCCTTGGTTTCTTCATGGCTCAGTTCCGCGCCGGTCATGCCGGCACCGTAATTGGTAATAACCGATGCGGCAGCGACGCGCATCCCGAAAAAGCGCGCAAGGATGACTTCCGGCACGGTAGACATGCCCACGGCATCCGCCCCCAGCAGCCGCGCCATGCGGATTTCCGCCGGTGTTTCGAAGCTGGGGCCAGAGAACCACATATAGACACCGCCGAACAATGGCACCGTCGCACGGATGGCGGCATTGCGCATGGCAAGCATAAGATCAGGATCATAAGCCGTCGTCATGCCGACGAAGCGGCGGTCGCTTTCTTCGCCGATCAGCGGGTTCATGCCGGAATAATTGATGTGATCGGTGATCTGCATGACGGAGCCGGGTGGCATATCCTGCCTGACCGAGCCCGCCGAATTGGTGAGGATGAGCGACTGCACGCCCAGGCCGGCGAGCGCTTCGATGACCGGGCGCATCGCTGCGGGATCACCCTTTTCGTAGAAATGGACCCGACCCGACAGCATCATGACGGGCTCACCGCCGAGATAACCGGCCACCAGTTCGCCCGCATGGCCGGAAACGCCGCCAGCAGCTGGAAAGCCGGGCAGCTCGGTGTAAGGAATGCGGATCGGCTCGCTCACCTCTTCCACCAGCGATCCCAGACCGGAGCCAAGCACGATGGCGACGCGCGGCATGAGGCCGTTCAGGCGGTCCACCAGAATGTCGATCAAACCGTCGGTCATCAGGGCAGCTCGGTCTTGAAGACGGAGGGTAGCAGTTCTTCCATGGTCATGACCTTCTGGACGCCGGTTTCGTCACAAAGATAGATCTTTGTCTCCGGCGTGGCGAACTCGGCGATCTTCTGGCGGCAGCCGCCACAAGGAGAGCAGAGCGGCAGCTTCTCGGCGATAACGGCGACTTCATTGATCTTTTTCGCCCCGCCCATGATCATGGCGCTGATGGCTGATGGTTCTGCGCACCAGCCCTGCGGGAAGGAGATGTTCTCGATATTGGCGCCCTTGTAGATCTTGCCGTCTTCGGCGCGGATTGCCGCACCGACGGGAAATTTTGAATAGGGGGCATGGGCGAAGGCCATGGCCTCTACTGCCGCCTCAAACAGGGCATGGGCCTGCGGATCGGATTTCGGGTCGGAGGACATGGGGTTAACGCTCCTTCGCATAAGCAACGCCACCGGCCTTTGGGGGCTTGGCAACGCCGATGAAACCCGCAAGCAGGATGCAGGTCAGAATATAGGGCATGGCCTGGAATATCTGCACCGGCACTTCGCCGATGCCAGGCACGGATTTACCCTGCATGAAGTTCGCGACAGCATCCAGAAAACCGAACAGAAGGCAGGCGAACATAACCGGCACCGGCTTCCATTTCGCAAAGATCAACGCCGCGAGCGCGATGTAGCCCTTGCCCGCCGACATGTTGGCGATGAAGGCAGCGGATTGAGCCACAGCAAGATAGGCGCCCGAAAAACCGCAGAGAAAACCGGCGACAATGACAGCGCGGAAGCGCATCCACGTCACCGAGATACCAGCCGTATCGACAGCGCCCGGATTTTCACCGACCGCGCGCAGGCGCAGGCCGAAACGCGTTCGGTAAAGCACCCACCAGGACAGCGGCACAGCCAGGAAGGCAAGATAGGTGAGGATGTTGTTGCCGGAAATGACGTTTGCATAGAGCGGGCCGATGAAGGGAACCTCGCGCACGGCATCAGCACCGGGCAGGATGATCGGGGCAAAACGCCCCTCGCCCGGAAGCTGCGGCGTGCGTCCGCCCTGGCCGAACCAGGCCTGTCCCAGCACCACGGTCAGGCCGGCGGCAATGAAGTTCAACGCCACGCCCGACACGATCTGGTTGCCGCGATTGGTGATGACAGCAAAGCCGTGGATCAGCGAGAACAGGATCGAGACGGCAATACCGGCCAAGAGGCCGGCCCAGGGGTTCGCCGTGATATAGGCAACGCAGGCGGAAGCGAAGGCCGCTGCCAGCATCTTGCCCTCAAGGCCGATATCGAACACGCCGGCCCGCTCGGAAAAGAGCCCGGCCAGTGCGGTAAAGAGAAGCGGAATGGTGAGACGAACGGTCGAGCCCAGAATGCTGACCAGCATATCGAAGAAATCCATATCAGCTCACCCCTTTGCCAGACGCTGGTAAATGCGGACGATTGCAGGCCGGTACATATATTCCAGCGCGCCGGCGAAAAGGATCACAAGACCCTGAATGACCACGATCATCTCGCGGGTAATGTTGGGCATCTCGAAGGAAAGGTCTGCGCCGCCCTGATAGAGAATGCCGAACAGCAATGCCGCGAAGATGATGCCGAGCGGATGGCTTCGGCCCATCAGCGACACGGCGATACCGACGAAGCCCGCACCGGCGACGAATTCCACCTGCAGACGGGCCGACGCGCCCATAACCGGGTTCAGCGCCATCATGCCCGCCAGACCGCCTGAGATGAGCATGGCGATGATGACGGTGCGTGCATAGGGAATACCGGCATAAATGGCGGCGGAGGGGCTGATGCCGAGCGTGCGCATTTCATAACCGAGCTTGGTGCGCCAGATGAGCACCCAGACCAGAAAACACATCACCAACGCTATCAGGAAGGAGACGTTAAACGGCGCCGGACCAAGCTTCAGGCCGAAGAGAGCCATCAGCCAGTCGAGTTTCGGCAATTGGCCGCCCGGCAGAAAAGTACGGGTTTCCGGCGCCATCTTGCCGGGCACGATCAGCACGTTCACCAGCAGGTAAACCATCAAGGCCGCAGCAATGAAGTTGAACATGATGGTGGTGATGACCACGTGACTGCCGCGTTTTGCCTGCAGCCAGGCCGGAATGAAGGCCCAGGCGGCGCCAAAAACAGCAGCGCCGATGACGGCGAAGGGCATCGTCACGTACCACGGCACATAACGATCGAGTGCCAGCGCCACCAGCGCCGCGCCAAGGCCACCGACATAGGCCTGACCTTCGGAGCCGATATTGAAGAGCCCGGCATGGAAGGCGACGGCGACGGAGAGGCCGGTGAAGATGAAACTCGTCGTATAAAACAGCGTGAAGCCGATGGCATCACCACGGCCGAGCGCCCCTTCGATCAGCAGGCGCAGCGCCGCAAGCGGGTTTTCACCGATGGACCAGACAACGAGGCCGGAAATCAGAAAGGCGGTAACGACATTGAGAAACGGCAGGAGGCCGTAAGTAATCCAGTTTGGCAGCGGTACGGAAGCGGTGCTCATTCATGCCTCATGCGGCGATGCCGGCCATCATCAGGCCCAGCGTCTGTTCTTCGGCTTCCGCCGTTTTTTCTCCGACGACCCGGCCTGCGAACATGACCATGATCCTGTCCGACAGCGACCGGATTTCATCGAGTTCGACGGAAACCAGCAAAATCGCCTTGCCAGCATCGCGCATTTCGATGATGCGGCGATGAATGAATTCGATCGCGCCGATATCCACGCCGCGTGTCGGCTGGCCGATTATCAGCATCTTGGGGTCACGCTCGATTTCACGGGCGACAACGATCTTCTGCTGGTTGCCACCGGAAAAGTTGGCGGTCTTCAGCTGCGGGTTTGGCGGGCGGATATCGTATTTCTCGATCTTCTCGACCGCATCCCTGCGAATGGCCTCGGGGTTGAGGAACGGCCCTTTGCCGTAACGTTCGTCGTGATGATAACCAAGGATGGAGTTTTCATATTCCTCGAATTTCAGCACCAGCCCCATATGATGGCGGTCTTCCGGGATGTGGGCGAGGCCAAGCCTGCGTAAAATTGCGGGATCGGGGCGATCGACCTTCTGTCCGTCGACCCAGATTTCGCCGGAATAGGGCTTTCGGATGCCAGCGATGGCTTCCAGCAGCTCCGACTGCCCATTGCCTGCAACACCAGCTATGCCGACGATTTCACCGGCGCGAACATCCAGCGAAACGTCGTCAACCATGGTGACGCCGCGGCTATCCTTGACGGTGAGATTGCGGATAGAGAGCAGAACATCGCCAGGTATGGTCTCACCCTTTTCGACACGGAGCAGCACCCGGCGGCCGACCATGAGTTCTGCCAATTCCTCGACGCTGGTCTCGGACGTCTTGCGGGTCGCCACCATCTCGCCACGACGCATGACGGAGACGGAGTCCGTGATCGCCATGATCTCGCGCAGCTTATGGGTGATGAGAATGACTGTCTTGCCCTGATCACGCAGCACGCCGAGGATCTTGAACAGGTGATCGGCCTCTGCCGGCGTCAGAACGCCGGTCGGCTCGTCAAGGATCAAGATTTCCGCGCCACGATACATGGCTTTCAGAATTTCGACGCGCTGCTGGAGGCCGACTGGCAATTCCTCGATCACCGCATCGGGATCGACTTCCAGTCCATAATCGTCCTCCAGGCGCTTCAGCTCCCTGCGTGCACCAGCCCGGCCGTTGGCCAGCAGCGCACCGCCTTCTGCGCCCAGCATGACATTTTCCAGCACGGTAAAATTTTCGACCAGCATGAAGTGCTGATGCACCATACCGATACCGGCATTGATGGCGGCCTGACTGTCGCGGATCGAGACCGGCGTGCCGTTCACCCGGATTTCACCGGCATCCGCCTGGTAAAAACCGTAGAGGATCGACATCAAAGTCGACTTTCCGGCACCGTTTTCCCCGATGATGCCGTGGATCGTACCCCTGGCAATTGTCAGATTGATGTTCTTGTTGGCGTGTACGGCACCGAATTTCTTGTCGATGCCCACGAGCTCGATTGCAGGGTCCATATTCAAATCGAAACCTCTCCGAAGGCTGGATATGAAAAGGGCGCAAGATGAAAAACATCATGCGCCCCAGCCACATATCATATCATTTCGGGCAGGAATTGTCCGCCATGTAATCATGGACCTTGACGGCGCCGGAGATGATGTCGGCTTTGGCCTTATCCACGGCAGCAGTCATTTCAGGCGTGATGAGCGCCTTGTTGTTATCATCGAGCGCGTAGGCAACGCCGTCTTCCTTGACGCCGAGAGCGACGATGCCAGGCGTGAACTTGTCATCCTTGGCATCCTTATAGGCATTGTAAACGGCCAGATCGACGCGCTTGACCATCGAGGTCAAAACCGAACCGGGATGCAGGTGGTTCTGGTTGGAATCGACGCCGATCGAGAATTTCTTGTTGTCGGCGGCAGTCTGGAGCACGCCGATACCGGTCGCACCGGCTGCCGCGTAAATCACGTCCGCGCCCTGATCGATCTGGTTTTTGGTAAGCTCGCCGCCGCGCACAGGGTCGTTCCAGGCAGCGCCGGTGGTGCCGGTCATGTTCTGGAAGACTTCGATCTTGTCGTTGGCAGCCTTGGCGCCTTGAGCGTAACCACAGGCGAACTTGCGGATCAGCGGAATGTCCATGCCGCCGATAAACCCGACCTTGCCGGTCTTGGAAGCCATGCCGGCCAGCAGACCGACGAGGTAAGAACCTTCGTGCTCCTTGTAGACGACCGAGCGGACGTTCGGCAGTTCAACGACGGAATCGACGATGACGAACTTGGTGTCGGGGAACTCGGCGGCAACCTTTTCCATGGCCGACGTCCAGGCGAAGGATACGGCGACGACAGGGTTGAAACCCTTGCTGGCGAAGTTGCGGATGGCCTGTTCGCCCTGCGTGTCGCTGGTCGGTTCGAAGTCGCGGAATTCGATGCCCGTTTCCGCCTTGAACTTTTCAGCGCCGGCCGCAGCGGCCTCGTTGAACGACTTGTCGAACTTGCCGCCCGTGCCATAGACCAGCGCAGGCTTGATATCCGCGGCGAGCGCGGAGGCCGACATCGCGGCAAGCGCAAAAAGCGTCAGAAGGGATTTTTTCATTGTGCAGCCCTGTTGTTGCAATTGATATTTTAAGGGTCCTCCCGCAATCCCGTTTCCCGGGAATGTCTGCGGAACCGCCAGCCGTTATACCGGCTGTGCTTGCCTCATATCCTTGCATGGCTCAATGAAAAATTCATCCGGTTTTTTTGACCCGGTGGAAAAACTTTGATCTGGCGATTTTTTAGTCTTTCCACCGGGCAGAACTGCAAAAAAACTAGTCGATATTACAGCTTACGCCGGTTCCCCTGAGGCCGCAGTAGCCACCCGGGTTCTTGGCAAGATATTGCTGGTGATAGTCCTCAGCATAATAAAACGTTTCAAGCGGGCCGATCTCGGTGGTGATGGCGCCGGCATGGCCAGCCTCTTCCAGAGCCTGCTGAAATGCGTCTCGAGCTTTCTGCGCCTGCTGCAGCTGCCCTTCCGTCGTCGCATAAATGGCGGAACGATAGGTCGTGCCGATGTCGTTGCCCTGCCGCATGCCTTGAGTGGGATCGTGCTCCTCGAAAAATATCTTCAAGAGCGCCCCGAGCGAGATCGTCGCCGGATCGTAGACAACCTTGACCACCTCGGCATGGCCCGTCTGACCCGTCGTCGTTTCCTGATAGGTCGGATTGCGGGTAAAGCCGCCGGCATAACCGACCGCCGTCACCCAAACGCCGGGCGTCTTCCAGAACAACCGCTCCGCGCCCCAGAAGCAACCCATGCCGAGATAGATGGTCTCGAAGCCATCCGGATAAGGCCCCTTCAGAGGTCTGCCGTTGACGAAGTGAAGTTCCGGCACAACGAGAGCCTCTTCACGGCCAGGCAACGCCGTCTCTTCGGTCGGCATCGTCGTTTTTTTAGAAAGCGTATCGAACAGGAACATTCGGTCCTCCATGCGGCCAGTTCCGCCGCTTCTCACGGTTCACATCGGCGGGCGCCAGCCCCGTCAGACCGACAAACGTCTCGACGCCTTGTATTTTCTGTAACCGGCCATCCAGCAGAGGAGGGACAGAGCGAGGAAAAAGGCAAATGCAGGCAGTGCCGACAGGGCATTTTCTATGAAGCGCCACGCTTCAGGGTGAATATAGTGAGCCAGAGACGCTTCCACCATGGTTCGCGAAGCAGGAAGAAGATAGTTCCAGACTGACAATATGCCGGTGATGGTGACTGATGACGTGGAAACAGAGCGGATCGAATCCAGCACACCCAGAAAAATCGCTGCGGCGAGGAAAAGAAAGCTCAAAAACCGCAAAAAAGCTTTCATTGGGATACCTCGCTCACGGTCTGCCGCTTAGGGCAGCCACATTTTGAAACATTTCCTGCATGGATAAAGGCCGGAAAACGCGATTGCAATCGCATCGAAAGGCATGAAATTGCCGACAATTCAAAAAACTGTCAGATTCGTGTTGATCCCTGCGAATTCATCGGTATATATCGCGCCGTTCCAGTGATTTGCATTCTTCATGACATGCAGACTTGAAAAAGGACAGGTGGCCGAGTGGTTTAAGGCGCACGCCTGGAACGCGTGTGTGCGTGAAAGCGTACCGTGGGTTCGAATCCCACCCTGTCCGCCATTTCGCCCACTTCAAACCATTATAATGGCATCCCGGAAGTCCTTGTGCCTGCGGCGCCGGACGACTGCGCAGCATAGCGTCAAAGTCGCGTTTTTCGGCTTACGCAAGCCTTGATGGCTATGCATCTGCAAAGAAAGAGTTTCCGGCGCTTTTTTGCTGCCTTTCCCCTGCTCTTGCGCCTTGCAGCCGCAAAAATCGCTCCTTATATACGCCGCATAACAGCAGCGAAGGCTGCAAATCCAAGTCAAGGTGCTGTCAAAGGAATGCCTCACGGGGTTCAGACAGCGCGCTTCAAGGAGAGAAGAGCATGGCAAAAGTAATCGGTATCGACCTTGGCACAACCAACTCCTGCGTCGCAGTGATGGATGGCAAGGACACGAAAGTTATTGAAAACGCGGAAGGCGCACGTACCACGCCGTCCATGGTGGCATTTTCCGACGATGGCGAACGCCTTGTCGGCCAGCCGGCCAAGCGCCAGGCGGTCACCAATCCGACGAACACCCTGTTTGCGGTAAAGCGCCTGATCGGCCGCCGTTATGAAGACCCGACCGTCGAGAAGGACAAGGCTCTTGTTCCTTTCGAGATCGTCAAGGGTGACAATGGCGACGCCTGGGTGAAGGCGCAGGACAAGAATTATTCCCCTTCGCAGATTTCCGCGATGATCTTGCAGAAGATGAAGGAAACCGCTGAAGCCTATCTCGGTGAAAAGGTCGAGAAGGCCGTCATCACCGTTCCCGCCTACTTCAACGACGCGCAGCGCCAGGCAACCAAGGATGCCGGCCGCATCGCCGGCCTTGATGTTCTGCGCATCATCAACGAGCCGACCGCGGCAGCACTCGCTTACGGCCTCGACAAGAAGGACGGCAAGACGATCGCCGTTTATGACCTTGGCGGCGGCACCTTCGATATTTCCGTTCTGGAAATCGGCGACGGCGTCTTCGAAGTGAAGTCCACCAACGGCGATACCTTCCTTGGCGGTGAAGACTTCGACATGCGTCTGGTCGAGTATCTTGCCGGCGAGTTCAAGAAGGATCAGGGCATCGACCTGAAGAACGACAAGCTCGCTCTGCAGCGCCTCAAGGAAGCTGCTGAAAAGGCGAAGATCGAACTGTCGTCCTCGCAGCAGACCGAAATCAACCTGCCGTTCATCACGGCTGATGCTTCCGGTCCGAAGCACCTGACGCTGAAGCTGACCCGTGCGAAGTTCGAAAGCCTGGTCGACGACCTCGTGCAGCGCACCGTTGCACCTTGCAAGGCAGCGCTCAAGGACGCCGGCGTCTCCGCTTCCGAGATCGATGAAGTCGTTCTCGTCGGTGGCATGAGCCGCATGCCGAAGGTGCAGGAAGTCGTCAAGCAGCTGTTCGGCAAGGAGCCCCATAAGGGCGTGAACCCTGATGAAGTTGTTGCCATGGGCGCGGCCATTCAGGCTGGCGTTCTGCAGGGCGACGTCAAGGACGTTCTGCTGCTCGACGTGACCCCGCTGTCGCTCGGCATCGAAACGCTGGGTGGCGTCTTCACGCGTCTGATCGATCGCAATACGACGATCCCGACGAAGAAGAGCCAGACCTTCTCGACCGCCGAAGACAACCAGTCGGCCGTGACCATCCGCGTCTCGCAGGGTGAGCGCGAAATGGCGCAGGACAACAAGCTGCTTGGTCAGTTCGACCTCGTTGGCCTGCCGCCGGCACCGCGTGGTGTTCCGCAGATCGAAGTTACCTTCGATATCGATGCCAACGGTATCGTGCAGGTTTCGGCCAAGGACAAGGGCACCGGCAAGGAACAGCAGATCCGCATCCAGGCCTCCGGTGGCCTTTCTGACGCCGACATCGAAAAGATGGTCAAGGACGCCGAAGCCAACGCTGAGGCCGACAAGAAGCGTCGTGCGGGCGTGGAAGCCAAGAACCAGGCTGAAAGCCTCATCCATTCCACCGAGAAGTCGGTGAAGGAATATGGTGACAAGGTTTCCGAAACCGACCGCAAGGCGATCGAAGACGCCATTGCCACCCTGAAGACCGCGGTTGAGGCTTCCGAGCCTGACGCCGACGACATCCAGGCGAAGACCCAGACCCTCATGGAAGTCTCCATGAAGCTCGGTCAGGCCATCTATGAAGCGCAGCAGGCCGAGGCTGGCGATGCTTCCGAAGGCGGCAAGGATGACGTCGTCGACGCTGACTACGAAGAAATCAAGGACGACAAGAAGTCCGCATAATCGCGCGACTTTCCGTCTCCTGACAATTTATGCAAGACATCCGGCTGCCGCGTGCAGCCGGAAATCCATTTGCGGGGCTTGTTAACTGAATGGCGAAAGCAGACTTTTACGAAACACTCGGCGTCAGCAAGACTGCGGACGAAAAAGAGCTGAAAAGCGCCTTCCGCAAACTCGCGATGAAGTACCATCCGGACAAAAACCCTGATGATGCCGATTCCGAACGGAAATTCAAAGAAATCAACGAAGCATACGAAACGTTGAAGGATCCGCAGAAGCGCGCGGCCTACGATCGTTTCGGCCATGCGGCCTTTGAAAATGGCGGCATGGGCGGCGGTGGCGGCTTTGGCGGCGGCGGTTTCGCCAATGGCGGCTTCTCGGATATTTTCGAAGACATCTTCGGCGAGATGATGGGCGGCGGTCGCGCGCGCCGATCTTCCGGCGGTCGCGAACGCGGTGCCGATCTTCGCTACAACATGGAAATCACGCTGGAAGAAGCCTTCACCGGCAAGACGGCGCAGATCAGGGTTCCGACCTCGATCACCTGCGACGTCTGTTCCGGCTCGGGCGCCAAGCCCGGCACGCAGCCGAAGACATGCGCCACCTGCCAGGGTTCAGGCCGCGTGCGCGCCGCTCAGGGCTTCTTCTCGGTGGAGCGCACCTGCCCCACCTGCCATGGCCGTGGACAGACGATCTCCGACCCCTGCGGCAAGTGCCATGGTCAGGGCCGTGTAACGGAAGAGCGTTCGCTCTCGGTCAATATTCCCTCAGGCATCGAGGACGGCACACGCATTCGTCTGCAGGGCGAAGGCGAAGCCGGAATGCGTGGCGGTCCGGCGGGCGATCTCTATATCTTCCTGTCCGTGCGTCCGCATGAGTTCTTCCAGCGCGACGGTGCCGATCTCTATTGCACCGTGCCGATCTCGATGACGACGGCAGCGCTTGGCGGCACCTTCGATGTCACGACGCTCGATGGCACGAAGTCGCGCGTCACGGTTCCGGAAGGCACCCAACCGGGCAAGCAGTTCCGTCTGAAGGGCAAGGGCATGCCGGTGCTGCGTTCGGCGCAGACGGGCGATCTCTATATCCAGATTCAGATCGAGACGCCGCAGAAACTCAGCAAGCGACAGCGCGAGCTGCTGCAGGAGTTCGAGCAGCTGTCTTCCAAGGAGAATAATCCGGAATCGACGGGCTTCTTCGCCCGGATGAAGGAATTCTTCGACGGCTGAGTGCCGCCGTTCTTCACCATCAGAAACGCCGCCATCCCTTGGACTGGCGGCGTTTTCTTTTTGGGGTCAGCCTGAAAAGCCGCCCTCTTCCAGATATCGCCGCTCCTCCGGTGTCGTTTCCCGCAACAATATCTTGTTACGGTGCGGAAAGCGGCCGAAACGTTCGATGATCTCGCGATGTTCTTCGGCGTGATGCAGATAAAGCCCGCCAAGCGGCCGATTGAGACGGCACGCCCGGTGCTGCGCCTCCAGATCTTCTGCGTGAGAAAACGGTAGATAGAAGAAGACCCGCAGATCCTCACTCACCGCCTGATCATGTCCGCGCCGGATGGCTTCATCGGCCAAAAGCCGCGCCAGAGGATCGGTCGCATACATGTGCGCCGTGTCGCGAAAGCAGTTGCGCGGAAACTGATCCAGCAGCAGCATCAAGGCGAGGCTGCTTTCTGCACCCTCCAGCCAGCCATCCAGTTCCCGCCTCGCGGCAGCGAAATGAGCGTCACGGAACCGGTCGTGAAAGTGACTGTCGAAGGCGGCGTCCTTGTCGAACCATTTTTCCGGGCCAGCCTTCTTCCAGAAGTCGACGATTTCTTCAGCGAGCTTGGCTGTGTCGTTTTTCATCCTGTACTCCCGTCAGTAATGCGGTGGCCTTGTGATGGCGGGCGCGTCCAATGACTGCTCCTCAAGACTCAGGAACCGCTCTGTCAGGCGATCAAGCTTGGCGCGGGTCTGTTCAACAACCTTCCACTGCTCCGCCAGCTGGTCCGACAGTTCCTCTATCACCTTCACCTGATGCGCGACCGTTTCCTCGAGCGCGATGATCCGTTCTTCGGTTTCCGACGTCATGGTGACCTCTCTTTCCAGCCCTTCCTTGGGCCTAAAGGCTCGCGAGTCAACCATATGTCGCTTTCGTGAAGGGAATTCGGCATGGCGGAAACAGAGACAGAAAAGCCGGCGATGTCTCCATCGCCGGCCACATGAGTTTATCGCATTCTCAGTCTTCTTCTACGAAAACCTCTTCGCGCTTCTTCTTCACGCTGGGGAGGAAGACGATGATCAGCACGGCGAGCGCAATGAAAAGCAGGGTTGCGCTGATCGGCCGGGTCACGAAGGTCGACGGATCGCCACGCGAGAGGATCATGGCGCGCCGCAGGTTCTCCTCCAGCAGCGGACCGAGCACGAAGCCCAGCAGCAACGGGGCAGGTTCGCAGCGCAGTTTCACCAGCACATAGCCGATGAAGCCGAAGAAGGCGACGGCATAGAGATCGAAGACGTTTGAATTGACGCTGTAGACCCCGATGGCGCAGAAGGCCATGATGATCGGGAAGAGCACGTAGTAGGGCACCGTTAGCAGCTTCACCCACAGGCCGATCAGCGGCAGGTTGAGGATGACGAGCATCAGATTGCCGATCCACATGGAGGCGATGATGCCCCAGAACAGCGCCGGCTGTTCGGTCGCCACATTCGGACCGGGAACGATGCCCTGAATGATCATCGCGCCGATCATCAGCGCCATCACCGGATTGGCCGGAATGCCGAGCGTGAGCAGCGGAATGAACGACGTCTGGGCGCCGGCATTGTTGGCTGACTCCGGACCGGCCACACCGGCAACCGCGCCGTGCCCGAATTCTTCCGGGTTCTTGGAGACACGTTTCTCCACGGTGTAGGAGGCAAAGGCGGCAAGGATCGCCCCGCCGCCCGGCAGGATGCCGAGAGCCGAACCAATGGCCGTGCCGCGCAGAACCGGCCCTACCATGCGCTTGAAATCATCCTTGGTCGGCATCAAGCCGCTAACCTTGGCGATCAGCACCGAACGGGTCCGCTCGTTTTCGAGGTTGCGCAGGATTTCGGCGATACCGAAGACACCCACAGCCACAGCCACGAAATTCAGGCCATCGGCATATTCGCGGATACCGAGGGTGAAACGCGGCGTGCCGCTATAGATATCCGTGCCGACGAGACCGAGCAGCAGGCCAAGCACGACCATGGCCAATGCCTTGACGATGGAGCCATGGGCGAGCGCGATGGACGATACGAGGCCGACGACCATCAGCGAGAAATATTCCGCCGCGCCGAATTCCAGCGCGATTGCCGTGAGCGGCGGCGCGAAGATTGCGACGAGGAAGGTTGACACCGTGCCGGCGAAGAACGATCCGATGGCGGCGATGGCAAGCGCTGCACCCGCCTTGCCCTTGCGTGCCATCTGGTAACCATCGATGGCGGTGACGGCAGAGGACGATTCGCCGGGCATATTGATCAGGATCGCCGTGGTCGATCCACCATATTGCGCACCGTAATAGATGCCGGCGAGCATGATCAGCGACGAGACGGGCTCAAGCTGGAAGGTGATCGGCAGCAACATGGCGATAGTCGCCGTCGCGCCGATGCCGGGCAGAACGCCGATGAGGGTGCCAAGCAGCACGCCGATCAGGCAGAAAAAGAGGTTTGCCAGCGACGAGGCGGTGACGAAACCGAGCGCAAGATTATCGAGCAAATCCATCGCTATACCTCAGAAGTTGAGCCAGGGGCCGAAGCGCTGGAAAGGCAGGCCAAGACCATAATTGAAAACAGCGACGGAAAAGACAGTGATAGCCGCGGAAAGAACGACCGCCATCAACGGGCTCATCTTGTGTGAGGCGAAGGACGCAATGAGCGCGCTGAAAAACAGCGCCGGCACAAAACCCAGGCCCCGAACAGTGAAACCGAAAAAGATCGGCGCGGGCAGGATGAAAAATATGCCGCGCCAGGCGATTGCGCCGATGCCCTCGCCAGCCGGCCGGGTTGCGCGCAGGAATATAACGCCGCCAAGCAGGATCAGGATGATCGCGAGTACCAGCGGGAAGTAGCCCGGCCCCATACGGAAGGCGGTTCCGATTTCCAGACCATAGGACTGCAAGGCAAAAAAGACGCCAAGCCCCATAAAAATTGCCCCGCAGACTGCTTCGGCAGGGTCATTAAATAACGACTTCATGAAAGATGCCCCTCCACGGCGCCCGACATTCAGCCGGTTCGCCTGTTAAAGTTGATCACGGTCGACCGGCGGCAGGAAACCGCCGGTCTTTCCGCGTTCATCAGTCGGCATATTGGCCGGCAGCCTCAATCACCGGCTTCCAGCGGGCGATTTCGCTCTCAAGCTTGGCCTTCAGCGCCGCCGGTGTCGCATCGCTTTCCGGCGACGGCGTGGTGCCGAGTTCGGCAAAACGCGCCGCGACATTCTTGTCCTTCAGCGCGACCTGCAGCGACTTGGAGAGCTTCTCGTTGATTTCCGCAGGCGTGCCCTTCGGCGTGTAGATACCGTGCCAGATGCCGACTTCGAGTTTGGGCAAGCCAGCTTCGGCAACTGTCGGCACGTCCTTCAGCACATCCAGCCGCTTCGGCGAGGTTACGGCGTAAGCCTTCACAGTGCCGCCCTGGATTTGCTTGGTGGTGTTGGTGGTCTGGTCGCACATGATGTCGACCTGGCCGCCCAGCAGATCGGTCATGGCAGGGCCGGTGCCTTTGTAGGGCACGGTAACGAGCGGCGTCTCGATGGCGCTCATGAACAGCATGCCGCACAGATGAGAGGCCGCGCCGATGCCGGCATTGGCAACGGTGACCTTGTCCTTGTTCGCCTTGGCGTAATCGATCAGCCCCTTGAGGTCCGTGGTCTCAAGGTTCTTGCGCGACAGGATGGTCATCGGCACTTCCGTGACCAGACCAACATATTCGAAAGCACTTGTCGTGTCGTAAGCGAGCTTTCGATAGAGCGTGGCGCTGGTCGCCATGCCGATGTGGTGGAGAAGGATGGTGTAACCATCGGGATCTGCGGAGGCAACGCGGCCAGCGCCAAGCGTGCCGCCGGCGCCGCCGACATTTTCCACGATGATCTGCTGGCCGAGATCCTTCGACATGGATTCAGCCACGAGACGCGCCACCGTGTCCGTCGGGCCACCGGCCGAGAAAGGCACGACCATGGTGATGTTACGCTCGGGATAGGTCTGAGCGGATGCGGACAGCGCGAAAAGGGAAACGGCAGCGGCGGCAGCAAGGCCGGAAACTGTCTTCAGTATTTTCATCGATTCCTCCCGGATGAAAATGATCGCCACTTCAGCCGCGCATGCTCCTCCATGGCGGCCGGGGTGACGATATTTGCGATCCCGAAGTGACATTCAGCAACGGCACTGTTGCGATGAAACGCAGTTTTATCCGTGTAACCAAAGATAATGGGTGGATTTCAACCCATGACTGCCTAAAGATGGGTGGAAATCCACCCATCAGATCTCGGTCATATGCCGGTGAAGCTCGTATTTCTGCATCTTCTCGTAAAGCGTTTTGCGGGAGATGCCGAGGTTCTCATAAACGGATTTCAGATTTCCCCCATGGGCTGCGATGGCCTGCGCAATCAGGCTTTTTTCATATGCCGCGACCCTCGGGGCGAGAGCCGACCTGCCATCATCCTGAAACGCCGGCGACGCATCGGACACGTCGGTTTCCAGGCCCAGCGCGAAGCGGTCCGCAGCGTTGCGCAATTCCCGGACGTTGCCCGGCCATTCCCTGAGCGAAACAGCGGAGAGCAGGTGCTGCGGCACCTCTATATCCTCCCGCCCGTAGCGGGCGGCAGCTTCTCGTACCAGATGGAGGAAGAGCAGCGGAATATCCGCGCTGCGCTGCGAGAGCGACGGCACGAGAATTGTCGCGACGTTGAGGCGGTAAAGAAGGTCGGCGCGAAAACGGCCAGCCGCAACTTCCTGTTCCAGATCTACCTTGCTGGTGGCAATGAAGCGCACGTCGAGTTCGACCGTTTCATTCGAGCCGAGACGGGTAATCACTCTTTCCTGCAGCACGCGAAGCAATCGGCCCTGCAGTTCGAAAGGCATAGAGCCGATTTCATCCAGCAGGATGGTGCCGCCGCGCGCGTGTTCGAACTTGCCATAACGTGGGCGCAGCGCGCCCGGAAAGGCGCCGGCCTCGTGACCAAACAACTCGCTCTCAATCAGTGTCTGCGGAAGCGCCGCACAGTTGATCGCGACAAAGGGCCGGTTGGCTCTGCTGCTGATATCGTGCAATGCCCGCGCAACCACCTCCTTGCCTGCGCCTGTATCGCCGACGATCAGTGTATCGGCATCCGTCGCACCGATGGCGCGAATGCGGTACCGCAGATCGACCATCACCTGGGTTCTGCCCGGCAGGCGCGTTTCGAGATCGTCATGCTTGCCCGCCACCGCCTTGAGACGGCGATTTTCCAGGACCAGCGCCCGCCGGTCATTGGCCCGCTTGATGATGCCCGCGAGATATTGCGGTGTGAACGGCTTCTCGATGAAATCATAGGCGCCATTGCGCATGGCGTTGACCGCCAGCTGAACATCCCCGTGACCCGTCATCAGAATCACAGGTATTTCCGCATCGAGCTCCCTCACCTTCTGCAGCAGCGTCATGCCGTCCATGCCGGGCATGCGGATGTCGCTGACCACGACACCATCAAAACTGTAGCCGATGAGTTCGAGCGCGTGTTCGGCGCTCGCCAGCATGGTGACGGCAAAACCGGAAAGCTCCAGCGCCTGGGCAGTGGAGAAGCGCAGTTCCTCCTCGTCATCGATCAGCAAAACCCGCGACATGGTCATTCCGCAGCCGCCTCCATGCGCCAAGCGGCGGCGGGCAATTCGATCTCGAATTCCGCGCCTCCTTCCTCATGATTTCTCACCCGCAACTGGCCGCCAAAATCCTTGATGATGTTATAGGAGATGGAAAGCCCGAGGCCGAGGCCACGCCCCACACCCTTGGTGGTGAAAAACGGATCGAAGATGCGATCCGAAATTGCCGGCGGAACGCCTGGTCCCCGGTCGCGGATGAAGACGGAAACCGTCTGGCCGTGCTGTACGGCCTCGAGCGCGATGCGCCGATCCTCGCGCCCCTCCGCGGCGTCCGCCGCGTTGGAAATGATGTTGACGAGCACCTGCTGCAGCCGCACCGGACCAGCTTTCACCGCAAGTGGCACCGGGCCGAGATTGACATCCAGCACCGCATTGGCGGCCTTCAACCGGGCGCCGACGATTTCAAGCGTGTCGCGAAGCACGGTTTCCAGGCTGACCGCAGTCATTTTTTCGTTCGGCTTTCGGGCGAAATTCCTGAGGTGCCTGCTGATCGAGGCCATGCGATCGATCAGCCCCGAAATGCGCCTGAGGTTTTCCCTGACCTCGTCCAGCCGCCCGCGCTCTACAAGAAGCGACGCGTTTTCGGCATAATTCTTGGCTGCGGCAAGCGGCTGGTTGATTTCATGCGACAAGGCCGCCGACATCTGTCCGAGCGCCGCAAGCTTGCCCGCCTGCACCAGATCATTCTGCATCTTGCGTAATTGTTTTTCCGTCTGGCGGCGCTCGGCGATTTCGTGTTCGATCTCCTGGTTCACACGCGCCAGATCGGCAGTGCGTTCCTCGACCCGACGTTCCAGCTCCGCCTGGGCTTCTGCCTGATGGGTCAGCCGTTCACGCAGCCGTCGCCGTCTCTGCAGCATCGCCGCAATCAGCGCGGCTGCCAGACACAGGCACAGGATGATCGCGATCATTGCCGTCTTCACCTGTGTCCGCAATGAACCGGTATCCATCAGCACGCTGACGGTCCATCCTGCATCCGCCATCGGCTGCGACAGGACCATATATTCCCTGTCCCCCTCATTCTGGGTAATCGTCATCAGCTGATGCGAGCCGAAACTGCCGTGTTTCAGCGGCAGTTCCTTCAGTGTGGCATTGGCGTAACGGCGTGAGGCCTCGGTACGCGCCAGTCTTTCGGGCGTCAGCGGCATCAGGCCGGAGTAAAGCCATTGCGGCGTGCCGGTCATGAAAATGATGCCTTCGGGATCCGACACAAGAATACGGTTTTCGCCATCGCCGAAGGAGGCCTCTATGCCTTCGATGTCGACCTTGAAGACGATGACGCCCTTTATTTCCGCATTGAAGAGAATAGGTGCGGAGAAATAATATCCGCGCTTGTGCGAGGTCGTGCCGAGCGCGAAGAACCGCGACTGCAGGCCCTTCGCCGCATCCTGAAAATAGGGACGGTAGCTGAAATTCTCACCGACGAAGCTTGTCGGGCCATCATAGTTGCTGGCCGCGATTGTCTCGCCATCCAGCGTAATGATGTAGATATCGGAGGATTCCAGCAGGGTGTTGATGGATTTGAGGTAGACATTGGCGCGCTGTCGCAGGGCTTCATCCTTGGGATGTGCGACCAGCTCCTCAATGTCATCATGATCTGCAATCAAGGCAGGCAGCGGCTCGTAACGGTTCAACAGCCCGCCAAGGGCGGAGACGGCAAGCCGGAGCGTCGTGCGCCCCTGCTCGGACATTTCACCGAAATAGCTTTCTGCAATGACGCCGCTTCCTTTTGTCACGGCGCCGTAACCGAGGCCAAGACCGAGCATCATCAACAAAATCCAGCGATATTTCACCGAAACTCCCCTCACGCGGCAGGAATCTAACCCGCTCTCCCGAAGCGAGTGTAGGAGGAGTGACGAGATTTTCCAAGTGAGCGCTGGACACCGTGAGAGATCGCTAAAAACAAAAAACCGGCCACGAGGGCCGGTTTTTGCAAAGTCACGTCGGAAAAGCTTATGCGCTTTCCTTCGGCGTCAGAACCTGACGGCCGCGATACATACCGGTCTTCAGATCGATATGGTGCGGACGGCGCAGTTCGCCGGAGTTCTTGTCTTCAACATAGGTCGCAGACTTGAGACCGTCAGCCGAGCGGCGCATGCCACGCTTGGACGGGCTTGTTTTTCTTTTTGGTACAGCCATTTTTGTTACTCCACTTAAGCGGCGAAACAACGGAACCGGCCAGAACCAAAGGCCGAATGTCGGATGTCTCGATATCGGAAATTTGGCGCGCTTATACATGCCCAAACGGGCTTTGACCAGCCCTGACGCGCATTTTTTCGGATTCGGCAAAAACCATGCGGCAAACTGCCCTCAGGCAATGCCAATCATGCTTCACCTTCTATCGAAAACAACCAGCTCCTTGAAGTGGTTCATATCCCTGAATTCACAGAAAGCCGGCGGACGCATCTCCATAACTGGCGCCGCGGCACGCAGCTTTTCCAGTTCCTCGTCAAGCATCGCCTGCCAGCGCGGCAGGCACGCGGGCTTGAACCAGCTGATGATGTAGGAAAGGGTGATGTGAAACTCGTAGCTGTCATGATCAGGATGGCGATATCCGAAGAAATCGGCGAATGTATCCCGCCACAGGGCCACAATGCGATCATCCTCGGCGGTGGCTCCCGTCAGGACCAGACCTACCGGCCGCAAACCGGTAACTTGCATGTTGAATCCCGGCAGCGCCGGAAAAGCAGAAAGGCGGTCGCGATAATAGTCCGTCATCGCGTCGATCGGTGTATCAAGCGGCATTGTCTGCGGCCAATAGGGCAGAGCACGCCGAAACTCGATGATGCCCTGAAACACCGTCATGTGCAGGCTGGAAGCCGGTGTGAAAGCAAGCTGGGATGCCTCCGGCATATCCAGGAAGCGCCGACGCGTCGCAATGATCGCGTTTTCGGTCTGCGAGCCCCCGACAAGATGGCAGACGACCGTATTGCCCGGCTCAGGCAGAAACTCACCATTCTCATTAAAGCGGCTGCCGAGATGGCGCGGCGGCTGATCATGACAGGCAGCAGAAATATAGCCGAGATCTTTCGAGACGAGCGGGGCGTGCATGGGAAACTCCTCGTGAAGCGTTTCCTCTAATCCGTGCACGCGACACAGCAATGACATGGACCGGCCAAAAGCCGGTCAATGCGCCTCGTCCCAGTTGTCAGCCGCGCGGGCATCCACCTGCAATGGCACCTTCATGGAGATTGCCGGCATGGCCGCATTTTCCATGACCGAGACGACGACGGGCAGAGTTTTCTCGATTTCCGCTTCATCGACCTCGAAGATGAGTTCGTCATGCACCTGCAACAGCATGCTGGCGGACAGGTTTTCAGCCTCCAGCGCCGGTTCGATACGGACCATGGCGCGCCGTATGATATCCGCCGCGGAGCCCTGGATCGGCGCGTTAATGGCGGCGCGCTCGTTGAAGGCCTTCACGGAAGGGTTGGACGAGCGGATTTCCGGATAATGGGCGCGGCGGCCGAAAATCGTCTCGACATAACCGTTCTCACGGGCGAAAGCCTTTGTCGCCTCCATGTAGTCGCGGATGCCGGGAAAACGCTCGAAATATTTCTTGATATATTCGCCGGCTTCAGAACGGGCGATACCGAGCTGGTTGGCGAGACCGAAAGCCGAAATACCGTAGATAATGCCGAAATTGATGGCCTTGGCGCGGCGGCGCACTTCCGAGGGCATGCCTTCGACAGGCACGCCAAACATTTCCGAAGCCGTCATGGCATGAATGTCGATGCCGTTTTCGAAGGCGTTGCGAAGCTGCGGAATATCGGCGACATGGGCCAGCACGCGCAGTTCGATCTGGCTGTAGTCGGCGGAAAGAAGCTTGTGGCCGGGCGTGGAGATGAAAGCCGTGCGGATTTTTCGCCCTTCCGCCGTGCGGACGGGGATGTTCTGAAGGTTCGGTTCCGAGGACGACAGACGGCCTGTTGTGGTGGAGGCCAGCGCATAGGATGTATGCACACGTTTTGTCTCCGGGTGGATATATCCCGGCAGAGCATCCGTATAGGTGGATTTCAGCTTCGTCAGCTGCCGCCAGTCGACGATCTTGCGGGGGAGTTCAATACCTTCGGCCGCCAAATCCTCCAGCACCTGTGCCGAGGTCGACCATTGGCCGGTCTTGGTCTTGGAGCCGCCCGGCAGGCCCATCTTGCCGAACAGGATGTCGCCGAGCTGCTTTGGCGAGCCGATGTTGAAACGCTCGCCGGCCAGCTCGTAGATTTCCTCTTCAAACGCTGCCGCCTTCTGGGCGAGTTCGCCGGAAAGACGTGAGAGGATTTGCCGGTCGACGGTGATGCCACGCTCCTCCATATGCGCCAGAACAGGCACCAGCGGACGTTCCAGCCGCTCGTAAACCTTGGTCAGCCGTTCTGAAACAAGCCGCGGCTTCAGCGCCATCCACAGCCGCAAGGTCACGTCGGCGTCCTCCGCTGCATATGCCGTCGCCTTGTCGATGTCGACAAAATCGAAGGTAACGCTCGACTTGCCCGATCCCGCCACGTCCTTATAGGGGATCGGCGTATGGCCGAGCCAACGTTCGGACAGCGAATCCATGCCGTGCGTCGCTTTGCCAGCCTCAAGCACATAGGAGATCAGCATCGTATCGTCGAAACTCTGCATGACGACGCCATGGCGTTTCATGAGCAGATAGTCATATTTGAGATTTTGCGCGACCTTCAGCACGGCCTCGTCTTCAAGCAAGTCCTTGAGACGGACCAGTGCTTCGTCAAAGGGCACCTGGCCTTCGGCGAGCCTGATACCATCGCTGAATAGATCGCCGCCGGAGCCAGTCTTGTGCGTCAAGGGAATGTAGGCGGCGCGTATATCGCTGCCCGAGGCATCCTTGCCATTATCGGCGATTGCCAGCGAAAACCCGACGAGCTCCGCCTGCATCGGATCAAGCGAGGTCGTTTCCGTATCGAACGCGACGACCCCCGTTTCCCGCGCCGCCGCAACCCAGAGGTCCAGCGTCGCAAGATCCCTGATCGTCGTGTAGGCGCTCGTGTCGATCTTGGCGGCGGCAAAAAGCGTCTGGCGGGCGGTGGCAAGATCAGCCGGCGCGCTGCCCTCCCCGACACCTTTCCGCGCCGGAATAGCGGGCGAAACCGCAGTGCCCGTTACGCCAGCAGCCGCTTCGCCCACAGCCGGAGCGGCCGTCGCATCGAGATCGGGACCATGGGCGTCAGCGCCCCACTGAACCGGCACATTGGCGGACTCAATGGCGGAAGCATCGGTCTCTGTCGCTTCGGCAACCCGCCGCGTCAGCGTGGTGAATTCCATCGCCTTCAGGAAGGCAATGAGTTTCGGGCCGTTCTGAGGTTCCAGCACCAGTGCTTCAAGCGGCTGATCCAGCGGCACGTCGGTCCTCAGTGCCACGAGCTGTCTGGAAATACGAGCAAGTTCCGCATTGGCGATGATATTTTCCCGACGCTTCTGCTGCTTGATCTCACCTGCACGGGCGAGCAGCGTATCGAGATCGCCGTATTCTTCCAGCAATTGCGCGGCCGTCTTTGGACCGATGCCGGGGATGCCCGGAACATTGTCGGTCGAATCGCCGGTCATCGCCTGCAGGTCGATCATCTTTTCGGGACCCACGCCCCATTTCTCTATGACATCAGGGATGCCGATCTGCTTGTCCTTCATCGCATCGTACATGTGGACATTGGCAGTGACGAGCTGCATCAGATCCTTGTCGGAGGAGATGATGGTGACATCGGCCCCAATGGCCTCCGCCTGCCGGGCATAGGTGGCGATGATATCGTCCGCCTCGAAGCCTTCCGTCTCGATGCAGGGAAGGTTGAAGGCGCGCGTCGCCTCCCGTATCAGCCCGAATTGCGGCACCAGATCTTCCGGCGGCGCCGTGCGATTGGCTTTATAGAGATCATAAAGCTCATTGCGGAATGTCTTTGACGAATAATCGAAAATTACCGCAAAATGCGTGGGCGTCACGCCGACATCGGTGTTGCGCGCATCCTTCAGGAGCTTCCACAACATGTTGCAGAAGCCGGAAACGGCGTTGACCGGCAGCCCGTCCGACTTGCGGTTCAGCGGCGGGATGGCATGGAAGGCCCGGAAAATGAAACCGGACCCGTCAACGAGGAAGAGATGATCGCCTTTTTTCATGGGTAGCATGGATAGCGCGGGGGCGTTTTAACGTCTACCGAAACTTCGCGGAACATACGGTAAAGAGCCGGAACCGAGGTGGTGAAAAAAGCGCGTCGCATTTCACCCGAACGTTACCGATTTGTAATCCATCTTTCCCTTGAAAAGCCGCATTTGCAGACACATTTCTTAGAGGACGGCGCCTGATCACGCCGTAGTCTGATAGCTGGCTCGTCCCCCGCCGCGTCAGACCGGACAAAGGCCTTTCCCCCTCTCCGGGCCTTTGTCCTCCAATATGACCGCCATGGCCGTCCCCTCCGGGCCATGGCGGTTTTATTTTGCGCCTGTTACCAGCTGGCAAAAACATATCGTGCGATATATATCGCACTATTGAATTGCCGGCGCCGCCTGGCCAAACTGTCTGAGGGACGGAGGAATGGGGTTTTCCCGGGATGAATCGGCCATCTATCTCGCCGCCAAAATGGCGCGGGAGTTCACTATGGCGCTGCAGAAAAGAGCCGCCGCATTGGGCTTCTCTCCCGGCCAATTCCCCATTCTCATCGAGCTCTGGCATGAAGAAGGGCTGACGCAAAGGCAGTTGCTCGACAGAATCGATGTCGAACAGGCAACGCTTGCTAACACGCTCTCACGCATGGAGCGCGACGGGCTGATCGTGCGAAAGACGCATCCCGCTGACCGCCGCGCCCAGATCATCGAATTGACGCAGCGCGGCAGGGACCTGGAAGCGAATGCCATTGCCGCTTCTGAGGCCACCGAAGACATGTTGCTTGCGGATTTCCGGCGTTTTGAACGCCAGCTTCTGCTGGAATATATGCGCCGCGCCATCGAGAGCGCAAAAAAAGCAAAATAGCGCTTCCAACTCGAAACCGCTTCGCAGTTTTCCTGAACTGCTCTATCGTTCCCGCGGCCGCGCGTTTGCCGATTCACGACACGCCGGCCCTTGTTTCCCGCGATGCGCGATGCCCGGATGTTTCGTCTTATCGCCGGGTCACGACAGACATGACAGGATCAGCGATGACAGACGTTTCCCCCATTCTTTCCACTGCCGATGACAATCTCACCTCCAGCCTCGAGCGACTGTTCGAACTCGTTCGCATTCCGTCGATTTCCACGGACCCCGCTTACAAGGCCGAGTGCCGCAAGGCGGCGGAATGGCTCGTGAGAACGCTTTCAGCGCTCGGCTTTACCGCCTCCGTTCGCGATACAGCCGGTCACCCCATGGTGGTGGCGCATCACGATGCGGCCACCGAAGACGCCCCACATGTGCTTTTCTACGGCCATTATGATGTACAGCCGGTCGATCCGCTCGATCTCTGGGAAAACGATCCTTTCGAACCTGCCGTCAAGGATATCGGCGCAGGCCGTCAGGTGATTACAGGACGCGGTACGGCGGATGACAAGGGCCAGTTGATGACCTTCGTGGAGGCCTGCCGCGCCTACAAGGCCGCGAATGGCGGCCTGCCGGTGCGCGTCACCATTCTTTTTGAAGGTGAAGAAGAATCCGGTTCGCCCTCGCTGAAGCCGTTCCTCGAAGCGAATGCGGAAGAGCTGAAGGCAGATTATGCCCTGGTCTGTGATACCGGCATGTGGGACCGGGATACGCCCGCCATTGCCGCGGCGCTGCGTGGTCTGGTCGGCGAAGAAATCGTCATCACCGCCGCCGATCGCGATCTGCATTCGGGTCTTTTCGGTGGTGCCGCCGCAAACCCCATCCACATCCTGACCGACATTCTCGCTGGCCTGCATGACGAGACCGGCCGCGTGACGCTCGACGGCTTCTATGACGGCGTGGAAGAAACGCCCGCCAATATCAAGGCTGCCTGGGAAACGCTGGGCCGCACCGCAGAAACCTTCCTCGGTGAAGTGGGCCTTTCGGTTCCCTCGGGTGAAAAGGGCCGCTCCGTGCTGGAACAGACCTGGGCGCGGCCGACAGCGGAGGTCAACGGCATCATAGGCGGGTACACCGGTGATGGCTTCAAGACCGTTATTGCAGCAAAAGCTTCCGCCAAGGTGTCGTTCCGCCTTGTCGGCGAACAGAACCCCGCCGCCATTCGCGAAAACTTCCGGGCCTATGTACGCTCGAAAATTCCGTCTGATTGCTCCGTGGAATTCCACGAGCATGGCGCATCGCCGGCGATCCAGCTTTCATACGATTCACCCGTCCTGACCAAGGCGAAGAACGCCCTCTCGGAAGAGTGGCCCAAACCGGCCGTCGTGATCGGCATGGGCGGCTCTATCCCGATCGTGGGCGATTTCCAGAAGATGCTCGGCATGGATTCGCTGCTCGTCGGTTTCGGCTTGACGGACGATCGCATTCATTCGCCGAATGAAAAATACGACCTGCAGTCCTTCCACAAGGGCATTCGCTCCTGGATCCGCATTCTCGACGCACTGGCCGCGAAATAAAAAAGAGGAGGCGCCACTGGTCGGGCGCCTCCGCTCACTCCAAAAACAAAAAGGCCGGGCAAGCCCGACCTTTCCATCCGTTTTCCGTCAATGCCAGTACATCCGTGGTCAAAGCGGTTCAACGGTCTGATGTTTCAGAGCGCGTCGATTTCCGACGCTGCTTTCACAATCAGGATCATCTGTTTTGGTTAATCTTTGGTTAACGCAACAACAGCGGCATCTTAAGACGCCCCTGACAGTTTTCATCTGAAACACTGTTGAACCCTATATCGGTATACGTACCGCCGTTTTCAAGACCCCGCCCGCCGGACTTCCTTCCAAAGAAAAAGGCCGGAAAAATCCGGCCTTTCAGTTCATGCAAGAAACCCTTTCGGGCCTTTTGCGTATCAGGCAGCGACGAGGTTGCCTGCGGACATCTTGCCAGAGCGGCGGTCCTGCATCAGCTCGTAAGAAAGCTTCTGGCCGTCGTTGAGGGCGGTCAGACCTGCGCGCTCAACAGCCGAGATGTGAACGAATACGTCCTGCGAACCGTCGTCCGGCTGAATGAAGCCGTAGCCCTTGGTTGCGTTGAACCACTTTACTGTACCAGTCGCCATAACGATTTCCTTCCGTTGGCAATTGTATTTGCGCTGCGAGCAGCGCGGTCTTGGGGTCGAATTTGAAGGAAAAGATCGTCGTGAGCGTCTGGAAAGACGCCGAAGCTCTGGTCGTCAAACAAATATCGATGGCGAAGTACCTAGGTTGGAAGGGGCTGAAAGTCAAGTTTCTTTGAACGAAACTATCGCACCAGGGGTCCGCCAGGGCTCGAAAAAGGAAGCGCCAAATAGCAAAAACCCGGCGCGGGAGGAGGTGCGCCGGGTTCTTGAAACTGACTGACAATTGGGAGGAGGAGTATTGTCAGTCCAATCGGGCGACGCTGGGAGGAGGAGTGCGTCGCTTCGATGTTTTGAACATACAACATCGCCGCTCAAAAAACAGACATTCTATCGCAGCGCAGCATTGCGATTATTGCATAGCTAAAGCATGACATCTTGAACAACCATTTCTAACCGCCTAACAAATACGCATGTCTATTCAATCCGTCAGAGCATTTTTTGCCGAAAAATCACCCGAGGTGACAATCATTGAAACGGAGGCCAGTTCGGCAACCGTTGCGCTCGCCGCTGAAGCACATGGCGTCGAGCCAGACCAGATCGCCAAAACGATCTGCCTCAAGGCGGGCGATGCCATTCTGCTCGTTGTCACCGCGGGTACGAAACGCCTCGACAACAGGAAATTCCGTGATCATTTCGGAACGAAACCGCGCATGCTGGGGGCGGAAGAGGTGGTTGCGGTGACCAGCCATCCTGTCGGCGGCGTATGCCCCTTCGGCTTGCCGTCGCCTTTGCCGGTGTTTTGCGACATATCGCTGAGAGATTATCTTGAAGTGGTTCCGGCAGCCGGCGCTACCAATGCAGCGGTGCGGATTTCTCCCCATGTAATGGCCGAACTGACTAAAGCTGAATGGGTCGACGTCTGCCAATGACGCCGATTTGATCCGGCCTGGGCTTAACCCCGCCTTAAATTGCCGCATTTAAACTCTTCATCCTGGATTAAGGATCGCGCAGGCATAGACGCCTGAGGCCGACAAGGCACAGGCGGTCCCCCAAAAGGAGCGATTTCGGCTGGATGGCAGGCAAGGGTAGATCACGCGAACGGGTAGAACCCTCCTTCGGGGATTTCCACGAGTCCGGTGACGATCTGCGTCTTGACGCCAGCGAGCGCATCAGCGGCACTGCAAAACAGTCGCCGAAGAAACCGAAACAGGCTTCACGCCGACCCAAGACGAAAAACGAAAAGCGCGCCCGCGGCACAGGTCGGGGGGCGACGGGTTTCATCCGGTCCCTCGTCTATTGGTGCATCGTGCTGGGCATTTGGGGCGGTATCGGGATTGCCGGACTTGTGCTTTATTATGGCGCGCGCATGCCGAGTGCCAGCAGCTGGTCCATTCCAGAACGTCCGCCGAATGTGAAGATCGTTTCCGTGAATGGCAGCGTGCTTGCAAACCGTGGCACGACCGGCGGCGAGGCGCTCGCGCTGGAAGACATGTCGCCCTATATTCCACAGGCTGTCATGGCGATTGAGGACCGACGGTTTTATTCCCATTTCGGGGTCGATCCGCTTGGTCTCGGACGCGCCATCGTCACGAATGTGCTGACGGGGCGAACCGTGCAGGGCGGCTCGACACTGACGCAACAGCTGGCGAAGAACCTTTTCCTTTCGCCGGACAGGACCCTGGAACGCAAGGTTCAGGAAGTGCTGCTGTCCTTCTGGCTGGAGCACAAGTTCACCAAGGATCAAATCCTGGCGATGTACCTCAATCGCGTCTATTTCGGATCCAACGCCTATGGCGTCGAGGCGGCCTCGCGGCGCTACTTCAACAAATCCGCCCGCGACGTCAATCTGGGCGAAGCGGCAATGCTCGCCGGGCTTCTCAAAGCGCCCTCGCGCCTTTCGCCGGCACGGGACCCACAGGCAGCGGAAGAACGGGCGCAGGTCGTGCTGCAATCCATGCGCGACGTCGGTTTCATTACCGATGATGAGATCAAGACCGCCATGTCGCAGCCGCCGACCAAAGCGAAACGCTTCTGGTCCGGTGCCGAACATTATGCCGCCGACATGGTGCTGGAAGAGGTGCGCGGCCTGGTTGGCGAGGTCAAGCAGGATATCGTCGTCGATACGACAATCGATCCCGATCTCGAGCGCGATGCCGAAAAGGCGCTGACCCACGTGCTGCAGGGCGACGGCAAAAAACAGGGCGCCTCCCAGGCGGCACTGGTTTCCATCGATGGTACGGGCGCGATCAGGGCCGTGGTGGGCGGGGCGGATTATGCCGAAAGCCAGTTTAACCGCGCCGCCAAGGCAAAACGGCAACCCGGCTCGGCATTCAAGCCCTTCGTCTACGTCGCCGCCCTCGAATCCGGGCTCACGCCCTATACCATTCGTAATGACGGGCCTGTTCGTATCGGCAACTGGACCCCGGAAAATTATGAGAAGAAATTTCGCGGCGAAGTGACACTGGCCACGGCGCTGGCCAACTCCCTGAACACCATCGCCGCCCAGCTGGTGATGGAGGTCGGTCCCGAGCGGGTGACACAGGTGGCGCATCGCATGGGCATCGAATCGGAGCTGCAGAACAATGCCTCCATCGCGCTCGGCACTTCGGAAGTGTCGCTGATGGAACTGACAGCTTCTTATGCTCCCTTCATGAATGGCGGCTATAAAGCCACGCCGCACATCGTGAAGCGTATCACCGATGCCGATGGCAAGGTGCTTTATGAAAACAAATATGACAATCCGCCACGGGTGCTGAGCGAAGAAATTGCCGCCACGATGAACGGCATGCTGTCGCGCGTCATCACCGAAGGTACCGGCAAGGCCGCGCGCCTGCAGGGCTGGCAGGCAGCGGGGAAATCCGGCACCACGCAGTCTTTCCGCGATGCGCTCTTTGTTGGCTATACGAGCAATCTGACGACCGGCGTCTGGTTTGGAAACGACGACGGCACCTCCATGAAAAAGGTCACGGGCGGCGGCCTTCCTGCAAGGGCGTGGAAAGAGTTCATGACCGCGGCTCATTTCGGTCTTTCGCCTTCGCCCCTCTTCGGTCTTGGTGCAGGCGGCGTGCCGCCGCTCATGGATATGCAGCAACCGGCGCCGGAGAATGCGCCCTCCTCCATTGGCGACATCATTTCCAACGCGCTGGGCGGCGGAACGACTGATAACCGCGCCTATCCCGCGGCGCCGGCATCACCCACACCGAATCAGCCAGATGGGCAGCCGGGAGGGCTGACGCCGCCGACTAATATTCCTTCGCGGGATATCGAACCCCGTTATTCCGCCGGCAACGGCCCTGTGCCGCCGGCCGATATTGGCGGTGATGCGCCTGGCGCGTCGGGACCGAAACAAACCACCCTGCTCGACATTCTGATGGGTCGTTGACAGGTTTTGATCGTCGCCAAATCCCGGTAACGAAGGACAAAGCGACCGAGGTCCAAGTCCTTCCCTCTTTCGTTTCAAGCTTTTCGGTGGCCGAACCGGTCGCCGCCGCATTCACGGTGGCGAATCATCGCCTGAAGCGCAACACCCGCGTGCATACGTTAACTTTAGATTGATATTTGCCCAGACACGGCTACATTTCGGATGACTTTTTAGAGTAAATGAATTATTAATCGTTCATATAAATTAATTTTCTTCTATCAAAATAAGTTTTTCAGGATCCTATATTATGTTGGGTACTAAAGGCTCATCCCATGCCGTTTTTTTCGGCGATCCCTATTCCTCGGCCATCACTTTCGAGACACCGGAAACGCAGCCCTGCATTTTTGAGAAACGGGTATCTCCACTACAACGCGGCCAGTTCGCGCTCAAAAGAACGATGGACATTGCGGGGGCGTCCATCGCCCTCGTAGCACTGGCTCCCGTCCTGCTGACGGTGGCAGCGCTCGTCAAACTCGACAGCCGCGGGCCGGTCCTGTTCTCGCAGGTCCGCTGGGGCATGAATGGGCGGAAGATTCGCGTCTATAAATTTCGCTCAATGAGAACAGACATGTGCGACGCCACCGGCGTGGCGCAAACAGTGAAGGATGACCCGAGAATAACCCGCATCGGCGCCATTCTCCGGCGCACGAATATTGATGAGCTGCCACAGCTCATCAATGTGCTCAAGGGTGACATGTCGCTGGTCGGACCGCGCTGCCATGCCATCGGCATGCTGGCGGCCGGCCGTCTCTACGAGGAGCTGGTTCCGCACTATCACCTACGGCACCGGATGCGGCCAGGCATCACGGGACTTGCCCAGATGCGGGGCCTGCGCGGGCCGACGGATCGCAGCGACAAGGCAAGGGCACGCATCGTATCCGATCTTTATTATGTCGAAAATTTTTCGGTCTGGCTGGATGTCAGGATCATGGTCGGAACGGTGATTTCCGAGTTGCGGGGCGGCAAGGGCTTCTGATCTTCAAGAGGCAAGGCAAGATTGCGAAAAGAAAAGCCCGGCATCTCTGCCGGGCTTTTCTCATGAACTGTCGTCACCTTTAATTTGTCGGCGCGGGAGCTGCAGCCGGATCCGGCAGCGGCGCCGGGTTCGCAGACAGCGTGCGGAGATAGGCAATAAGATCTGCTCTTTCCGTTTCTTTCTTCACACCCGCAAAGCCCATGGCCGTGCCTGGAACGTGCTTTTTCGGGGCTTCGAGAAAATAGTTGAGATGATCGTAATCCCAGTGCTCGGCTCCACCCTTGGAGAAATCCTTCATCGCTGCGGAGTAGCTGAAACCTTCGTGGCTGGCGATCGGCCGGTTGACGACATCGAAGAGATTGGGGCCGACCTTGTTTGCACCACCACTCTCTCCGGTATGACAGCTCGTACATTTCTTGAAGACCGCTTCGCCCTTGGCGGCGTCCGCGCTGGCGAGCAACTGTGCGATCGGGGTGGCCGCAGCCGCCGCTTCTCCGCCGCCCGTTCCGCCGCTGCTTTCTTCCGCGACGATGGCGTAACCTTCCTTTTCGGGCGCGGGCGCATGGAAAATGCCCTCGGACGCAATCGACACCGACATCAGGACGAATACTGTACCCAGAAACGCCCCAACGCCCATATTAACATAAGAATTCATCTAAACGCGCTCCCTCGCATCCGCTCGATATAACGGGCATCTTGAAATTGCTCGAAAGCTATGGCTTTTGCACAGCCTGCGCAACTTGAATAATGCTCCCCACACCGTGACGTTTTGACACTTTTCGGGCGGGATTTGAAGGGTGTCGGATGAATAATCGGGATTTCGAGAAAGCTGTCGTCCTCATACCGGCGCGAATGGCCTCCACGCGCCTGCCCGGCAAGCCGCTTGCCGACATTGGTGGCAAGCCGATGATCGTGCAGGTTGCGCAGCGGGCACGTGAGGCCGGCGCGGAGCGAATCGTCGTCGCGGTCGATGACGAACAAGTATTTTCGGCGGTTCAAAATGCCGGTTTCGACGTGATGATGACGCGTGACGACCATCAATCCGGTTCGGATCGCATTTTCGAAGCGCTGCAGAAGGCCGACCCCTATGGCAAGGCGGAATATGTCATCAATGTTCAGGGCGACCTTCCAACCATCGAGGCGGAAACTATACGTGCCTCGTTGCGCCCGCTGGAGAACGCCGCCGTCGACATTGCGACACTGACGGTCGAAATCACCGACGAGGAAGAAAAAACCAATCCGAACGTAGTGAAAGTTGTGGGCAGCCCACTTTCCGAAACCCGTCTGCGCGCGCTTTATTTCACCCGCACCACCGCGCCTTACGGCGAGGGGCCGCTTTATCATCATATCGGGCTCTACACCTATCGCCGTGCTGCGCTCGAGACATTCGTGAGTCTACCGCCCTCACCGCTGGAAAAGCGCGAGCGGCTGGAGCAGCTGCGTGCTCTCGAAGCGGGCATGCGCATTGATGCCGAGATCGTCAGCTCCGTACCGCTCGGTGTCGATACACCGCACGATCTCGAAAAAGCCCGCAAAATTCTTGCAAGCAGAACCCTTTAACGGACAGTCCCATGAGCTTGATCACCAATCGCATTGCCTTTCAGGGCGAATTCGGCGCGAACTCCGACATGGCCTGCCGCGACATGTTTCCGAACATGGAACCATTGCCGTGTCCGACATTCGAGGATGCGTTCAACGCCATTGAAAACGGCGAAGCCGATCTCGGCATGATCCCGATCGAAAACACTCTGGCCGGCCGCGTGGCGGATATTCATCACCTGCTGCCGGAATCGCGCCTGCATATCATCGGCGAATATTTCATGCCGATCCGCTTTCAGCTGATGGTGATGCCGGGCGTGAAAAAGGACGAAATCCGCACCGTCCACAGCCACATCCACGCACTTGGCCAGTGCCGCAAGATCATTCGTTCCAACGGCTGGAAACCCGTCATCGCCGGCGATACGGCAGGATCGGCAAGACTCGTTTCCGAAACGGGCGACCGCAGCATGGCGGCGCTTGCGCCGCGTCTTGCCGCCAGCCTTTACGGTCTCGATATTCTCGCCGAGAATGTCGAGGATTCGGAAAACAACGTCACGCGCTTCGTAGTGCTGTCCCGCGATGAAAACTGGGCCAAGCGCCAGTCGAGCGAAGAAATCGTCGTCACGACGTTCGTTTTCAACGTCCGCAACATTCCCGCGGCACTCTACAAGGCCATGGGTGGCTTTGCGACGAACGGCATCAATATGACGAAGCTCGAAAGCTACCAGCTCGGCGGCAAATTCGTGGCGACGCAATTTTATGCCGACATTGAAGGCCATCCCGATGACGAACCCGTGCGGCATGCCCTGGACGAGCTGCGCTTCTTCTCTGAAAAAGTCCGCATTCTCGGCGTCTACAAGGGCCATGCGATGCGCGGAAAGCTCAACCAGAGCTGAGCCTGCCGCGATCTCCTACTTCGGCCATTCCACCCAGTCGCGCATCAGGCGATGCGCGATGGCTCCCATGGGCGGCGCAGAAAGACCTTCGCCCGCCGGGGCCTCCAGCATCTTTGCCACCTCTTCCCGCGTGAACCAGCGGCAATCCTCAAGCTCGACCTCATCGCGTGCGATCTCAAAAGACAACGCCTCGGCATAACAGCCGATCATCAGCGTATGCGGCATCGGCCAAGGCTGGGAGGCGTGATAACGGACGCGGCCGATTTCGACACCGGATTCCTCGTGCGTTTCACGGCGAACAGCCTGTTCGATGGTCTCGCCCGGTTCCACAAAACCGGCGAGGCACGAATACATGCCCGGCGCAAAATGCGCTCCGCGGCCAAGCAGGCACAGATCGCGCTCGATATCGATCGTCATCATGATGACGACGGGATCGGTGCGTGGAAAAATAGTGTGGCTGCAGGCGGCGCAGATGCGCTTGTAGCCGCCGATTCGCAGCTCCATGGCCCCACCGCATTTCCCGCAAAAGCGGTTGTCGGCGTTCCAATGTGTGAGGCTGACGGCCTGGGCGACCTCGCTCAGCAATTCCTCTTCCAGCAGGTGATCGCGATAAAGCGTGCGGGCATCGGCGAGCTTGTAGTGACTCGCCAGCTGGTCTTCGGCCACGGCAACGGGAACGGCGATTCGCGGTTCGCCAGTCTCCCGATATCCAAGCAGGACGGCATTGTCGAAATCCGGCTGCAACTCGGCCAGCTCATAAGCGGAAAACAGGGGGTCGATAACCTGTTCGTCATGCTTCAGGACAAGCCGACTGCCCGAAAAGGCAAAAATATGAGTGCCGTCGACTTTCAGGGCATCGGCAACGCATTCCTCCGTCCGCTTTTCCGCGAAACGATCGAGGGCATTTTTGGAAAAAGCCGTCAGCAGACTTGCTTCGGGATGGGGGGCAGTGGTTTCAAAAATTTTCATGGAAATCATCAGAGTGCGCCGGAGATTTTTTTCATCAAAGTTTCCTTTTCGCCCGCGGCATAAGGCACGGGCGTCCCGTGACCCCAGATGGGGCCGGGCCAGCAGGTGTCGCCTTCATTGCGGGCGATAATATGGACATGCAGTTGCCGGACGATGTTGCCCAGAGCGCCCACATTGATCTTGGTGGCCGCGGTAATTTCTTTCAAGGCGGACGCGACAAGATTGGTCTCGAATGTCAGCACGGCCTGATCAAGCGGAGTAAGATCGAACAGCTCGCTGACGCCCTCTCGCTGCGGCACCAGCACCAGCCATGGCCAGCGGCTGTCATTTTGCAAACGCAGTTCACATAGCCCCAAACGCGTCACGAGCACGCTATCGCGCGCCAGTCTTTCGTCCAGCTGGAATGTCTCCAAGGTGTCCTCCATGTTTGTTTTCATTGTGATAGCAGTTTTTTGAATGCTTGGCTTGCATTTGCTGTCGATATTGCCGATATGTGGCCCCGGGAGGTTGGTGGTGGACGAGCCACTCGCCAACCGGGTCAGGTCCGGAAGGAAGCAGCCCTAACGAGCCCGGCACGGGTCGCCGTGCCAGCCTCCCACCTTTTAAAAGACGTGCTCAGCTTTCGCCGGGCCAGTTCAGCGCCCCAAGACAAACTGGCAAAACAAACTGGCGAGGCGATGAACGACAGCGTACCCACCACATCAAGCGAATCCCAGGTCGGGACCGGCTATCGGGTACTGGCGCGCAAATATCGCCCGAAGGATTTTTCCGATCTGATGGTCGGACAGGAGCCGATGGTCCGCACGCTGACAAACGCGTTCGAGACCGGACGTATTGCGCAGGCCTATATGCTGACCGGCGTCCGCGGCGTGGGCAAAACGACCACGGCCCGCATTCTCGCCCGAGCGCTGAATTACAAAACCGACACCATCGACAAGCCGACCATCGATCTGCGCATTCCCGGTGAACATTGTCAGGCGATCATGGAAGGTCGCCATGTCGACGTGATCGAGATGGACGCCGCCTCCCATACCGGCATCGACGATATTCGCGAAATCATCGAACAGGTGCGTTATCGCCCTGTCTCGGCGCGTTATAAGGTCTATATCATCGACGAAGTGCACATGCTGTCGACGCAGGCTTTCAACGGCCTGCTCAAGACGCTGGAAGAGCCGCCGGAGCATGTGAAGTTCATCTTCGCCACAACGGAAATTCGCAAGGTTCCGATTACGGTTCTGTCACGATGCCAGCGTTTCGACCTGCGCCGCATCAGCGCCGCCGATCTCGTCGGTCTTTTTACCGCCATCGCCGGCAAGGAAGGTTTCGAAGCCGAACCGCAGGCGCTTTCGATGATCGCCCGCGCGGCGGAAGGGTCTGCCCGTGACGGCCTGTCGCTGCTCGATCAGGCAATCGCCCATGGCGGTGGCCGGGTGGAAGCTGAAGCGGTACGCGGCATGCTCGGTCTTGCCGACCGGGCCCGCATCGTCGATCTCTTCCAGCATGTCGTCAAAGGCGATGTCGCGGCCGCTCTGTCGGAATTCAACGGTCAATATGAGGCGGGCGCGAACCCGGTTGTGGTCCTTAACGATCTCGCCGATTTCACCCATCTCGTGACCCGCATGAAATATGTGCCGGATGCAGCGGAAGATCCCTCGCTTTCTGAAATAGAACGCGTGCGCGGTGCGGAATTTGCCGACACGATTGCGGTCACCGCGCTTTCGCGCATCTGGCAGATGTTGCTGAAGGGCATACCGGAAACGGAAAATGCCTCGCGCCCGGCCGGCGCTGCCGAAATGGTTCTCATCCGGCTGGCGCACGCTGCCAATCTTCCCGCACCCGAAGATGCTGCCCGGCGCTTGCTGGAGCTTTCGAACGGTGACGGGGGTTACGCCAATGGCGGACCTTCCGGCGGTGGCAATGGCGGCGGTGCGCGCGCCTATTCGTCAGCACAGACCGTGGCCGCGGGACGACCTGTCGATCTTCCCAACCAGCGCCAGGCAACGCCACAGACCTCCGCCATACTGCGCGCCATTCCAGATAGCCGCCCGCAGGAAATGCAGGTCGCAGCACCGAAAACGGAGGAGCGGCCGGAGCCGAAAGTTCCCGTCAGTTCCGTGCAGGATATTGCCGATCTGTGCCAGAAGAACCGCGATCCCGTCATGCGGGCGAAAGTGCGCAACTTCGTACGGCTGGTACGGCTGGAGCCCGGCCGGCTCGATATGCGCCTCGGGGAAGGTGCCCCCGGCTCCCTGCCCGGCGAACTTGGCGTCAAGCTCAAGGAATGGACCGGCATCCACTGGATCATCAGCCTCAGCAAGGAGCAAGGGGAACCGACCCTTGTCGAGGCTGAGGGCAACGCACGGGACGCGCGTCTCGTCGATGCACGCCAGGACCCTGATGTGGCTGCCATCCTGGCGCAGTTTCCCGGCGCAAAAATTACCGACGTGCGCATCCGCGCCGCCGCACAGGATGAGGCTGAAGAGATCGCGCCGCCATCGGTTGCCGAATCGAGCGAAGGCGACATCCTTCCTGGCGACGATATCGAGTTTTAAACAAAAAGAACAGGAGATTGGCACATGCGTGACATCATGGGCATGATGGGCAAGGTCAAGGAAATGCAGGCCAAGATGGAGAAGGTGCAGGAAGAAATCGCTGCGCTCGAAATCGAGGGGCGTGCTGGCGGCGGTCTGGTAACCGTCATTCTGAACGGCAAGGGCGAAATGCGCGGCCTGAAAATCGATCCCTCGCTGTTGAAGGAAGACGAGGTGGAAATCCTTGAGGACCTGATCGTCGCAGCGCATAAGGACGCCAAGCAAAAAGGCGAAGCGCAGGCGCAGGAAAAGATGGCTGGGCTGACCGCCGGCCTGCCGCTGCCGCCCGGCATGAAGCTGCCGTTCTGATATAACCGATCTGAAGAGAGGGCGAAGCGCATGGAGCGGGCGCCCTCCTTGTCCCATGACGGCTTCAAGCTTCCAGCATCGCGCGAAACCGGCTCGCCAGCGGCGTTTCCAGAAAGGCCCGGCGTTCGGCTGCATTGAGCTGCATGGGGCGAAAGCGCTGCAAGATGGTCGGTATTGGCAGCTTCAATCCTCGATAGGGTTTGAACACGATATCCTCCCCGGCAGCCAACATGCCGCCTTTCAGCACCCGGCAGTAGAACCCCGGTTGGCCCGCCCGACGGAAACGCAGTGCGAAATCGGGATCGCCGATGCGAACCGACAGGGTGGCGCAGGGAATGCGGGCGGCAGTCACTTCCAGCTCAACGTCATTTGCCGAGAACCTGTCGCCAACGTGGAGTTTTGCGCTGTCGACACCATCAAGAACGAGGTTCTCACCAAAAAACCCGGGTTCGACCGCAAAGCCCAGAGAGCGGGACCAGAAGTCGAGATCGGCGGAGCCCATGACGTAAATCGCCTGATCCGGCCCGCCGTGATGTTTGCGATTGCAGACGGCGTCACTGACGATGCCTTCCGCATCGACCATGACGGGACCCTGCACGGCGTGTTTGAAGATGCCCGTCTTCGTGGTCTTTCCCTGCAGCCTTTTCGCCTCGCCCCGGCACACCGCCCTGATTTTCATGAACAACCCTTTGCGCTTCATGATTCCCGTTTCCCGATTTATGCAGTAGAAAGCGCTCATGGCAAAACGAGTCACCGGCCCCGAAATCGAAAAACTGATCCAGCTCCTGGCAAAAGTGCCGGGACTTGGGCCCCGCTCGGCGCGACGGGCAGCACTGCATCTCATCAAGAAGAAGGAACAGCTTCTCGGGCCGCTGGGCCATGCCATGGGCGAGGCCTATGACAAGGTGAAGATCTGCTCCTGCTGCGGCAACGTCGATACGATAGACCCCTGCACCGTCTGCGCCGACGACCGGCGCGACCAGTCGGTCATCATCGTGGTGGAAGATGTGTCTGATCTCTGGGCGCTGGAGCGGACGGGTGCGATGAACACTGCCTATCACGTGCTGGGGGGCACGCTGTCGCCGCTCGACGGGGTCGGGCCCGAGGACCTGAACATCAAGGGCCTGATCGACCGTGTGAGCGCCGGCGGCATTCGCGAGCTCATCATCGCCGTCAATGCGACGGTGGAAGGGCAGGCAACCGCCCATTACATCACCGACCGCCTCTCCGGTCTCGACATCAAGATCACCCGGCTTGCGCATGGCGTGCCGGTGGGCGGTGAGCTCGATTATCTCGACGAGGGCACTTTGACGGCCGCGCTTCGGGCGCGAACGACAATCTGAAGTCCCCCTCCCTCCCCGTCATTCAAAGAGGAGACCGAATGCGAAACCGTTTTGCCCCGAAGGCACTGGCTGCCCTTCTTTCCGTTTTTTCAGCAACGACGGCGTTGGCGCAATCGGCACCGACAGGAGCAGCGGCAGCCCGATATGATGCCGAATTTAATGCCTGGCTGAAAAAGGAAATCTGGCCGGAAGCGCGCAAGGCCGGCATTTCGCAAAGGACGCTTGAGGCCACGCTCAGCGGTCTCTCCATCAGCTGGAACCTGCCCGATCTCGTCATTCCCGGCCAGAAGCCGCCGAAGGAGCAGAGCCAGAGCCAGGCGGAATTTTCCTCGCCCGGCGCCTATTTCTCGGAAAAGCGGCTGCAGGGTCTTGCCGCCACCGGGCGTTCGCTTGCTTCCACCCACCGGGCGACGCTGCGCCGGATAGAGGCGAAATACGGTGTGCCAGGTGATATCGTCGTTGCGATCTGGGGCCGCGAATCCGGTTTCGGCCGGGCAAAACTGCCGCATTCCGTGGTCGATGTGCTGGCCACAAAAGCCTATATGTCTACCCGCAAGGAGATGTTTCGCGCCGAGTTGATCGATGCGCTGAAGATCGTCGAGAGTGGCGATATCGCGGCCGCTCGCATGATGGGCTCCTGGGCCGGTGCGCTCGGCCAGCCGCAATTCATGCCATCGAGCTATCTCAAATATGCCGTGGACTTTGATGGCGACGGCCACCGCGACATCTGGAACTCCGTGCCGGACGCGTTGGCATCCATAGCCAACTATCTTTCCCAGCGCGGCTGGCAACGCAATCGCGACTGGGGTTTCGAAGTCTCGATCCCCGCCAATGTTTCCTGCGCGCAGGAAGGGCCTGATCTCGCACGACCTGTGGCGGACTGGGCGAAAATGGGCATCACACGCATTTCCGGAAAAGCCTTCCCGGCCAATGACCTCTCTGCCGATGGCATGATGCTGGTCCCGGCTGGGCGCCACGGGCCAGAATTTGTGGTGACGCCGAATTTCTACGTCATAAAGGAATATAATAATTCCGATCTCTATGCGCTTTTCATCGGCAATCTCGCTGACCGCATCGCCCATGGGGCGGGGCCGTTCCAGGGGGAATGGGGCAATGTGGGCTCAATGCTGCGCTCGGATGTTCTGGCAATGCAGAAGGCGTTGATTGCCAAGGGCTACGATGTAGGCAAGGCAGATGGCCTCGCCGGTTTCAAGACGCGCCGCTCGCTTGGGGACTGGCAGTTGAAAAACGGGCTCGCTCCAACCTGCTTTCCCGATGCGACGTTGAAGGCGAAGCTGAAGTAGCGTTGCTGGCAGCGTGTGAAAACCTCTCCTCCGTCATGCTCGGGCCTGTCCCGAGCATCTGCAACCGATTGATTTAATGATAGGTGTTTGGATCCTCGGGACAGGCCAGAGGATGACGGGGAGTGTGTGAGAAGGGCATCGCCACTCACTTACCCATCGTCTCTCAATGCTGATCGGTATGAGGCTTGTGAAAGATATCGTCGGTCGGCGGGATGGTCTGACGTTCGATCATCCGGTGCACCCGTGGCCGCGTCTTGCCGCGGTGAAGCTCCAGCAGCCGGTCCCAGGCCTCTGCATCTGCCTGGGTGCGGCGGTGATTATGGCGGACATATTCCACCCAGGTCGGCACATGGTAACTTTCCGTCCAGATGTCGGGGTTTTCGAGATCCCGCATCAGGTTCCAGTTGCGCGCGCCGTCACGAATGCGAATGCGGCGGCGCTCGGCCATCAGCGGCAGGAATTCGCCCAGATCCTCGTCATGGATTTCGTAGTCGATGAGGATGGCGATGGGCCCGCTGCGCGGCTTGATGTCCAGTCTCAGCGGCGGCTCCACAAAACGGTTGAGCGGATCGAGATTTAGCGAGGCAAAGGCTGGCATGGCGAGCTTGAGGCCGACGACGACGCCAAGCAGCATCAGTGCGCAGGAACAGAGCAGCGAATAGGAAATGCCGTAATCTTCCGCCAACTCACCCCACAGCCAGCTGCCGACCGCAATGCCGCCGAAGGTGAGCGTCTGGTAAAGCGAGAGCGCCCTGCCAACCACCCATCGCGGGGTGGAGAGCTGGACAATGGTATTGAAGAGCGACAGTGCCAGCACCCAGCAGGCGCCGGCAACGGTCAGCACCAGTGACGTGATGATCGCGCTCGTGCTCACCGCCGTTACGCCGGCGCTGAAGGCGAAGCCTAGAAATGCGACGCGCACGATCCATTCGCTGGACAGCACCTCGCGCAATCTCGCGCTGATCAGCGCACCGCCAATCGCGCCGACGCCGAAGGCACCCAGCATGACGCCATAGGTCAGCGGGCCGCCCTCCACCAGGTCGCGGGCGACGATGGGCATCAAGGCGAGGATGGCGCTGGCTGAAAGGCCGAAAAGGAAGCCGCGCACCAGCACCTTGCCGATATTGGGCGACATCGCCACATAACGCATGCCGTCCGAAATGGCAGCCAGAAGCTGCTCCCGCGGCAGGGTCGAGGCATATTTGGGCGGCTGCCAGCGAAACAGGGCGTAGATCAGCGTGAAATAGCTCAGCGCATTCACGAAAAATGCGGCGGCCGCACCGGCGGCGGCGACGATGATACCGCCGATGGCCGGGCCGACACTGCGGGTAATATTGAAGCCGACACTGTTCAGCGTCACGGCGGCGGGCAAATCCTCGCGCGGCACCATTTCGCCGACGGAGGCCTGCCAGGACGGATTGTTGAGGGCCGTGCCACAGCCGATCATAAAGGTGAAGAAGAGCAGCAGCCAGGGCGTGAGCCAGCCGGACCAGGCAAAGACCGTCAGCAGCACGGAGGCGGTCAGCATCAGCAGCTGCGCCGAAATCATGATGCGGCGGCGGTCGAAACTATCGGCCAGCGCACCTGAAATCAGCGAGAACAGCATGATCGGCAAAGAGGTGGAGGCCTGCACCAGCGCGATCATGTTTTCCGAACTGGAGAGCGAGGTCATCATCCATGCGGCGCCCACCGCCTGGATCAGTCCACCGAAATTCGAGGCAAGGCTCGCGATCCAGATTCGTCTGTAAGTCAAATGCCTTAAAGGCGCGAGTGGCGATTTACGGTCAGGCACGCTCTGTCCACTTGATGCAACTGCGATTTATCAAACGGCAACTATAGACAGTGCCGAAAATCATGCCAGCCTTTCCCGCACGGGAAGGGTGAAAATATGGCCGAGGGCGCAGCGGAAGCGAGTCTACCCGCGAAAACCTTGCAATCCTGCACCGATGGGTCTATATGACCACTGAAATTCTTGATCGCTTGATGAAGAGTGGGGCCGCAAGGCTCCGCTCTTTTTCGTTAGGCGAACCGGAAACAGAGGGCTGAAAGCCCGGCGACAATCCAAAACCGGAAGGCCAGATGGCAGACACCGCACACGAACCGCGACTTATAACCGAAACCGGCATCGACCAGCGTATTGCCGAGATCATCGAACCCGTTCTGACGGGTATGGGCTATGTTCTGGTGCGCGTGCGGCTTTCCAATCAGAACGGCATGACGCTGCAGGTGATGGCGGAACGGGAAGACGGCACGATGACCGTTGAGGACTGTGAAGCCATTTCCATGGCCATTTCACCGGTTCTTGATGTGGAAGATCCGGTCGATAAAGCGTATCATCTTGAAGTTTCCTCGCCCGGCATCGACCGGCCGATGGTTCGCAAATCGGATTTCACCCGTTGGCAGGGCCATCTGGTGAAGGTCGAAACCTCCATTCTGGTCGAGAACCGCAAGCGGTTTCGCGGCAAGATCGTTGAGGTTGATGCTGACGGTTTCAAGCTGGAACGCGACCAGATCGCTTATGGCGAAGAGCCGACAGTCGTTATTCCGTTCACTGCGCTTTCCGATGCGAAGCTCATTCTGACGGACGACCTTATTCGTGATGCGCTGCGGGCAGACAAGGCGGCCAAGGCCGCTGCCGCAAACCAGAACGACGAAAACGAAGCAGACGAAGACTAATTCCAACGTAAAGCCCGGAAAACGGGCGATCCCCGCAATTATGCGACTTACGGAGATAAAAAAATGGCAGTGAGTGCTAACCGGCTTGAGCTTCTGCAGATCGCCGATGCTGTGGCGCGCGAAAAGGTCATCGACCGCGAAATCGTGCTTGCCGCAATGGCAGACGCTATCCAGAAAGCCGCCCGCTCGCGCTATGGTTCGGAAACCAACATCCGCGCTGATATCAACTCCAAGACCGGCGAAATCCGCCTGCAGCGTCTTCTGGAAGTTGTCGAAGCGGCTGAGGACTATTCGACCCAGATCCCGCTGGAGCTTGCCCGCGACCGCAACCCGGATGCCAAGCTCGGCGACTTCATTGCCGATCCGCTGCCGCCAATGGATTTCGGCCGTATCGCTGCCCAGTCCGCCAAGCAGGTCATCGTGCAGAAGGTGCGCGAGGCCGAGCGTGACCGCCAGTATGACGAGTTCAAGGACCGTATCGGCGAAATCGTCAACGGCACCGTCAAGCGCGTCGAATACGGCAACGTCATCGTCGATCTCGGCCGTGGCGAAGGCATTATCCGTCGTGACGAGATGATCCCGCGCGAAAACATGCGCTACGGCGATCGCGTACGCGCCTACGTCTACGACGTTCGCCGCGAACAGCGTGGCCCGCAGATTTTCCTGTCGCGTACCCATCCGCAGTTCATGGTGAAGCTCTTCACCATGGAAGTTCCGGAAATTTACGACGGCATCATCCAGATCAAATCGGTTGCCCGTGATCCTGGCTCACGCGCCAAGATCGCCGTCATCTCGAACGACAGCTCGATCGATCCGGTCGGCGCCTGCGTCGGTATGCGCGGTTCGCGCGTTCAGGCCGTCGTCGGCGAACTCCAGGGTGAGAAGATCGACATCATTCCATGGAGCCAGGAGCCGGCGTCGTTCATCGTCAATGCCCTGCAGCCGGCGGAAGTCGCCAAGGTCGTTCTGGATGAAGAATCCGAGCGTATCGAAGTGGTCGTTCCCGACGAGCAGCTGTCGCTCGCCATCGGCCGCCGCGGTCAGAACGTGCGTCTGGCATCGCAGCTGACCGGCTGGGATATCGACATCATGACCGAGCAGGAAGAATCCGAGCGCCGTCAGAAGGAATTCAACGAGCGTACGGCCCTGTTCATGGAAGCGCTCGACGTCGACGAAATGGTCGGCCAGGTTCTGGCTTCGGAAGGCTTCGCGCAGGTTGAAGAACTGGCTTATGTGGATCTCGACGAAATCTCCTCGATCGATGGCTTCGACGAAGACACCGCCGATGAAATCCAGACCCGCGCCCGCGAATATCTGGAACGCCTGGAAGCCGAAATGGACGCCAAGCGCAAGGAACTCGGCGTTTCCGACGAATTGCGCCAGATCGACGGCCTGACCTCGCAGATGATGGTTGCGCTCGGCGAAGACGGCATCAAGACCATCGAAGACTTTGCCGGCTGCGCAGCGGACGATCTCGTTGGCTGGAGCGAGCGCAAGGACGGCGAGACGAAGAAGTTCGAAGGCATCTTCTCCAAGCTCGATGTTTCGCGCGTCGAGGCCGAGAACATGGTGGTGCAGGCTCGCCTTCTGGCAGGCTGGATCACCGCCGAAGAGCTCGCTTCCGAACAGGAAGCCGATGCGGAAGCTGCCGAGGAGGCGGATACCGCCGAGCAGGAATGACATCGCAGGCGCATGAGCCGGACGAGCTGCCCGAGACTGACGATGACGGGCGGATCAAAGGCGACGTCAATGGACGTATGTGCATTGTGACACGGCAGAGCGGATCGCCAGATGAGCTGATCCGCTTCGTCGCAGGCCCGGACGGCAACGTCGTTCCGGACCTGAAACGCCAATTGCCGGGACGCGGCTGCTGGGTGACACCCGAGCGCGCCCTGATCGAGAAAGCCATCGCGAAGAAGCTCTTCGCGCGGGCTCTGAAACGTGACGTCAAGGCCGGGCCTGAGCTTCTCGCTCTTCTCGACCGTCTGATGGCGCAGCATGTGGCTGGCATGATGAACATGGCGCGCAAGGCGGGCCAGTTCATCAGCGGCGCGACGAAGGTCGATGCTGCCGTCCGGTCCGGGAACGCGATCGCCGTGTTCCATGCGACCGACGCTGCGGCCGATGGCGTCAGAAAACTGGACCAGGCCCGCAAGGCCTGGGCACTCGGCAGCGATGCCGGCAATGAAATTCCGTCCTTCCGGCTCTTTAGCGAAGCCGAAATGGACGAGTTGATGGGCCAGAATGCTTTTATCCATGCCTGCGCGCTTGCAGGGCAGGCGGGTGAGGGTGTAGTGAAGCGCGCAACGATGCTTGAGCAGTACCGCAATGGCGGTCGGGCTCATGCGGAACGCGACGCTGCCCGGACAGAACAATGACGCGGTTGCCCGATATGAACGGTCGCCGCGTTCCGATGCAGCAATTGAACGACGAGACCTGATGAACGTCATCCGGTTCTCGTCCGAAGGAACGGGAACGGAATGACCGACAACAACGACGACAAGACACTCAACGCGCCTGCCAAGAAGACTCTTACCCTGAAGCCGGGCGGGATGAATCAGGGCACCGTGCGGCAGGATATGGGTCGAGGTCGCACCAACGCGGTTGTCGTGGAAACACGCAAGCGCCGCCCCTTGCGTCCCGAAGACGAGAAGCAGGTACATTCGGCTGCGGCCCCCGCTCCGAAGCCGGCGGCTCCCGCCGCAGCAGCGCCGCGTCCACAGGCTCCGCAGCCACGCATCCACCAGCCCAGCAACCAGCAGCAGCGTCCGGGTTCTTCCCCTTCGCAGCAGCAGCGTCCCGGCTCGTCAGCGCCCCAGCAGCGCCAGCCGGAGCGTCCGCGCGGCAATGTTCTGCATGACCTTTCCGCCGGTGAAATGGAAGCCCGTCGCCGCGCACTGATGGAAGCGCAGGCCCGTGACGTTATTGAAGCCAAGCAGCGCGCCGAAGAAGAGGCTCGCCGCAAGGTGGAAGAAGAACGCCGCATTGCCGCGGAAAAGGAAGAGGCCGCCCGCCGCGCCGCCGAGGAGGCTGAAGCAGCAAAGCTCGCGGCAAGCCAGCCGGCCGCGGAAGCGAAATCCGAACCGGCCGCTGAAAAGCCGGTTTCTGCCGCTCAGCCGGCGCCGCGCGCCGAGGCTCGTCCTCAGCCCGCCGCTGCCCCTGCCCGCCCGGCCACCGAAACCGCCGCTCCGCGCGGTCGCCGCACTGACGGCGACGAGGAGGACGATCGCGGTGCACGCCGTGGTAACCTGCCAGTCCGTGGCAAGGTTGCAGCGCCAGCGCCGGCCAAGCCGGCTGCACGCCTGAAGACAGAAGAAGAACGCCGCCGTGGCAAGCTGACCGTTACCTCGTCCAACCTGGATGAAGACGGTACGCCACGTGGCCGCTCCATGGCATCCATGCGCCGCCGGCAGGAAAAGTTCCGCCGCAGCCAGATGCAGGAGACCCGTGAAAAGGTAATGCGCGAAGTGATCCTGCCGGAAACCATCACCATTCAGGAACTGTCGCAGCGCATGTCGGAACGTGCCGTCGACGTCATCAAGTTCCTGATGAAGGAAGGCCAGATGATGAAGCCGGGCGACGTGATCGACGCCGATCTGGCGGAACTGATTGCGGTCGAATTCGGCCACACCGTCAAGCGCGTTTCCGAATCCGACGTGGAAGAAGGCATCTTCAACCAGGCGGACGACGAAGGCGAAATGCTACCGCGTCCGCCCGTCGTGACGATCATGGGTCACGTCGACCACGGCAAGACCTCGCTTCTCGACGCCATCCGTCAGGCGAATGTTGTTGCCGGCGAAGCCGGTGGCATCACCCAGCATATCGGCGCCTATCAGGTCGAGAAGAATGGTCAGAAGATCACCTTCATCGACACCCCCGGCCACGCCGCCTTCACCGCCATGCGTGCCCGTGGTGCGCAGGCGACGGATATCGCCGTTCTGGTGGTTGCCGCAGACGACAGCGTGATGCCGCAGACGATCGAGTCCATCAACCACGCCAAGGCGGCGGGTGTTCCGATCGTCGTTGCGATCAACAAGATCGACAAGCATGAGGCCAACCCTGAAAAGGTTCGCCAGCAGCTTCTGCAGCACGAAGTCTTCGTGGAATCGATGGGTGGTGAAGTTCTTGACGTCGAAGTTTCGGCCAAGAACAAGCTCAACCTCGACAAGCTGCTTGAAGCGATCCTGCTGCAGGCCGAAATCCTCGACCTCAAGGCGGACCCGAACCGCACGGCGGAAGGTACGGTCATCGAAGCCGAGCTCGACCGCGGCCGCGGCGCCGTTGCCACGGTTCTGGTTCAGAAGGGCACGCTGAAGCCCGGCCAGATCATCGTTGCCGGTGATCAGTGGGGCCGTGTGCGCGCGCTCGTCAACGACAAGGGCGAGCATGTCAAGGAAGCCGGTCCGGCCATGCCGGTCGAGATTCTCGGTCTTTCCGGGACGCCGTCGGCCGGTGACCGTTTCGCGGTTGTCGAAAATGAAAGCCGTGCTCGCGAGATTTCCGAGTACCGCCAGCGTCTGGCACGCGACAAGGCTGTCGCACGTCAGACCGGCCAGCGCGGTTCGCTGGAACAGATGATGAGCCAGTTGCAGACGTCGGGAATGAAGGAATTCCCGCTGGTCATCAAGGCAGACGTGCAGGGTTCGGTCGAAGCCATTATCGCTTCGCTCGACAAGCTCGGCACCGACGAAGTCCGCGCTCGTATCGTTCATTCGGGTGCTGGTGCCATCACGGAATCGGATATCTCGCTTGCCGAGGCCTCCAACGCCGCAATCATCGGCTTCAACGTTCGCGCCAATGCACAGGCACGTACGGCTTCCGAACGCGCCGGTATCGAGATCCGCTACTACAACATCATCTACGATCTGGTGGATGACGTGAAGGCGGCGATGTCGGGTCTGCTTTCGCCGGAACGTCGCGAGACCTTCCTCGGCAATGCCGAAATCCTCGAGGTGTTCAACATCACCAAGGTCGGCAAGGTCGCGGGTTGCCGTGTCGTCGAAGGCAAGGTGGAACGTGGCGCGGGTGTTCGTCTGGTTCGCGACAACGTCGTCATCCACGAAGGCAAGCTCAAGACTCTCAAGCGCTTCAAGGACGAAGTCAACGAAGTGCCTGTTGGTCAGGAATGCGGTATGGCCTTCGAAAACTACGAAGACATCCGCGCCGGCGACACTATCGAGTGCTTCCGCGTCGAACACATCACGAGAACGCTCTAAAGCATTTCCAGGAAAAGTGGACCCCCGGTTTTCCGTCCGGAAATGCGATAGAACAAAGAGCGTTCTCGCCGCAAAACAGGACTTTACTGTCGGGCGCCGGCTTACCGGCGCTCGCTCCGTTTGAGGCATAACCCATGGCAAAAGCTACATCATCGGCCCCTTCCCAACGCATGCTGCGCGTCGGCGAACAGGTGCGCGCCGCCCTGACCCAGATTCTCCAGCGCGGTGAAGTCCGCGACGATCTGATCGAAAGCACCGTCATTTCCATTTCGGAAGTGCGCATGTCTCCCGATCTCAAGATCGCGACAGCTTACGTGACGCCGCTCGGCGTTGCCGACCACACCGATATCATCACGGCACTCAACCGCCATGCCAAGTTCATGCGCGGCCGCCTCGGCCCGCAGCTCCGGCAGATGAAATACATGCCGGAACTGCGTTTCCGCGACGATACGAGTTTCGACAATTATCAGAAGATCGACGCGCTTCTACGCTCGCCCGAAGTGCAGCGCGATCTTGGACCTTCAAACGAAAAAGACGACGAACAGAACTGAAGCATGTCCAAACCACGCAAACAGCAGAACCGCAAACCCAAGGGCCGTCCGATTTCCGGTTGGCTGATCCTCGACAAGCCGCTCGATTTCGGCTCTACCGAGGCCGTCTCCAAGATCAAGTGGCTGTTCAATGCCCAGAAGGCAGGCCATGCCGGCACGCTTGATCCGCTGGCCTCCGGCATGTTGCCGATCGCGCTTGGTGACGCCACCAAGACCGTGCCTTACGTCATGGACGGCCGGAAAATCTACGAATTCACAGTGACCTGGGGCGAGCAGCGCACGACCGACGATCTGGAAGGCGAAGTGGTCGAATCTTCCGATCAGCGCCCGGACGAGCAGGCGATCCGCGATCTTCTGCCCAATTATACCGGCGTGATCATGCAGACCCCGCCGCAATTCTCCGCTATCAAGATCGCCGGTGAACGCGCTTATGATCTGGCACGTGACGGCGAGACCGTGGAAATTCCCGCACGCGAGGTGGAAATCCATCGCTTGACGTTGCTGGCCTGCCCGGATGCCGATACGGCCCATTTCGAAGTGGAATGTGGCAAAGGCACTTATGTGCGGGCGCTTGCGCGTGACATGGGCCGCGATCTCGGCTGTTTCGGCCATATCTCGGAACTGCGCCGCACCATGGTCGCTCCATTCGGCGAAGACATGATGGTGCCGCTCGAAACGCTCACCGCGCTGGAAGCCGTTGAAGACCGCGACGAGCGGCTGGAAGCGCTGGACGCCTATCTGATCGACACGGCCGAGGCACTTTCCGCCCTTCCCCGCCTTATTATCAACGACGACCAGGCGCACCGGCTGAAGATGGGCAACCCTATCCTGCTGCGCGGGCGCGATGCGCCGGCCAGCCATCCGGAAGCCTACGCTACGGCGCATGGCAAGCTGGTCGCCATTGGCGAAATCGGCGAAGGCGAGTTTCGCCCGAAGAGGGTTTTCGGCTGAGTCGGACCGTCATGCGTTTGCTGACGCGTGGCGGAGCGCTGTCAATCGCCTCTTTCCATTGCACCCGGAATAGTTTATAGGCAGCGCCAGCTTGGGCTTTGCCTTCGCTTTCATGGCCAGAGCTGGACGACATCCCGGCTCTAGGCGTCCCGTTTTCCTTAAAACTGAAAGGATCGTCCGATGTCGATTACTGCAGAGCGTAAAGCCGCCCTCATCAAGGAATATGCAACGAAGGAAGGCGACACCGGTTCGCCGGAAGTTCAGGTCGCAATCCTTACCGAGCGGATCAACAACCTGACCGGTCACTTCAAGGATCACAAGAAGGACAACCACTCGCGTCGTGGCCTTCTAACCCTGGTTTCGAGCCGTCGTTCGCTTCTCGACTATCTGAAGAAGAAGGACGAAGCCCGTTACACCAAGCTGATCGGTGCTCTCGGCATTCGCCGCTAATAAGGTTTCCGGCGGGCTTCTCAATGATGCCCGCCGGTTTTTAATTCCGGCCCTTCAGGCCGCATGATTTTCCGGGCGTTTGCCGCAGATGTGGCCCCCGGGCGATAAGGGTGAACCGGATGGGCCGGTGCCGCCTTTTTCAACCGCAGACCTGTCATGGGGCAGGATTGCCGGATGCTTGCCTGTCCAAGCCTCCCGCTGTCTTGCCCGTGATTGAGTCACAGCGCTGCCACGGCCGGTCACGATGACCGAGCGGGCAGCCACAACCAAGGACAAGATATGTTCAATCAACACTCCGTGGAAATCGAATGGGCAGGCCGCCCGCTGAAGCTCGAGACCGGCAAGGTTGCCCGTCAGGCTGATGGCGCCGTCATCGCAACCTACGGCGAGACCATGGTTCTCGCGACTGTGGTTTCCGCTAAGTCTCCGAAGCCGGGTCAGGATTTCTTCCCGCTCACCGTCAACTATCAGGAAAAGACCTACGCAGCCGGCAAGATCCCCGGTGGTTACTTCAAGCGTGAAGGCCGTCCGAGCGAAAACGAAACGCTGGTCTCGCGCCTGATCGACCGCCCGATCCGTCCGCTCTTCCCTGAAGGCTACAAGAACGACACCCAGGTTGTCGTCACCGTTATCCAGCACGACCTGGAAAACAATCCTGACATCCTCTCCATGATCGCCACATCCGCGGCGCTCACGCTTTCCGGCGTTCCCTTCATGGGCCCGGTTGGCGGCGCGCGCGTTGGCTACATCAACGGCGAATATGTTCTGAACCCGCATCTCGACGAGATGGATGAGTCGGTTCTGGACCTGGTTGTTGCCGGCACGCAGGACGCCGTCCTGATGGTGGAATCGGAAGCCAAGGAACTCAACGAAGACGTCATGCTCGGCGCGGTCATGTTCGGTCACCGCGGTTTCCAGCCGGTTATCGACGCGATCATCAAGCTCGCCGAAGTTGCCGCCAAGGAGCCGCGCGAATTCGAACCGGAAGATTTTTCCGCTCTCGAAAACGAGATGCTGGCACTCGCCGAAGCTGAACTGCGCGACGCTTACAAGATCACCGAAAAGGCCGCCCGTTACGCCGCCGTCGACGCCGTCAAGGCTAAGGTGAAGGCGCACTTCCTGCCGGAAGAAGGCGAAGCCAAGTACACGCCGGAAGAAATCGGCGCTGTCTTCAAGCACCTTCAGGCCAAGATTGTTCGCTGGAACGTTCTCGACACCAAGAGCCGCATCGACGGCCGCGACCTGTCGACCGTTCGCCCGATCGTTTCCGAAGTCGGCATTCTGCCGCGCACGCACGGTTCGGCGCTCTTCACCCGCGGTGAAACCCAGGCGATCGTTGTTGCGACCCTCGGCACCGGCGAAGACGAGCAGTATGTCGACAGCCTCACCGGCATGTACAAGGAACGCTTCCTGCTGCATTACAACTTCCCGCCCTACTCGGTCGGTGAAACAGGCCGCATGGGCTCTCCGGGCCGTCGTGAAATCGGCCACGGCAAGCTCGCATGGCGCGCTATCCGTCCGATGCTGCCGACTGCCGAACAGTTCCCCTACACGCTGCGCGTCGTTTCCGAAATCACCGAATCCAACGGCTCCTCGTCGATGGCAACGGTTTGCGGCACCTCGCTGGCGCTGATGGACGCAGGCGTTCCGCTTGCCAAGCCGGTTGCCGGTATCGCCATGGGCCTCATCCTCGAAGGCGACCGTTTCGCGGTTCTTTCCGACATCCTCGGTGACGAAGACCACCTCGGCGACATGGACTTCAAGGTCGCAGGTACGGCTGACGGCATCACCTCGCTGCAGATGGACATCAAGATCGCCGGTATCACCGAAGAGATCATGAAGATCGCTCTGGAGCAGGCACAGGGTGGCCGCAAGCACATTCTCGGCGAAATGGCCAACGCCATCACCGAGAGCCGCGGTCAGCTCGGCGAATTTGCGCCGCGCATCGAAGTGATGAACATCCCGGTCGACAAGATCCGTGAAGTCATCGGCTCCGGCGGCAAGGTCATTCGCGAAATCGTCGAAAAGACCGGCGCGAAGATCAACATCGAAGACGACGGCACCGTCAAGATCGCTTCTTCTTCCGGCAAGGAAATCGAAGCGGCCCGCAAGTGGATCCACTCCATCGTTGCGGAACCGGAAGTCGGCGCCATCTACGAAGGCACGGTTGTCAAGACCGCTGACTTCGGCGCTTTCGTCAACTTCTTCGGCGCCCGTGACGGCCTCGTCCACATCTCGCAGCTCGCTTCCGAGCGTGTTGCCAAGACCTCCGACGTCGTTAAGGAAGGCGACAAGGTCTGGGTCAAGCTGATGGGCTTTGACGAGCGTGGCAAGGTTCGCCTGTCAATGAAGGTTGTCGACCAGGAAAGCGGCAAGGAAATCGTTGCCGACAAGAAGAAGGAAGACGGTGAAGCCGCTGCCGAATAAGGCCGCGCCACCAGATCCTGTCGAGGCGCGGGTTTTGCCCGCGCCTTTTTTCTATTCTACCGTGAGGATGCTCCCATGAGCCGTGACGCCGTAAAAACCCTTTTCCATCCCTTTGCCTCTGACATGCTTGCCATGCCGAAAGACGGCGAACGCGTTCTTTTTCTGGGAGCAGAGGCGGGTCCACGGCTCGACGGTTTCGACGCGGAGATCGCCGCGGTTCAGCATCTTCGGCCGCTCTATCGCGCTCTTGAAGCTCAGGGTGCAAAGGTCACTCCGGATATTTCGGGCGAAGATTACGATGCGGCGCTGCTGCTTTGCGGCAAACACCGCGGCGAAAATGAAAACCGTGTCGCTGAAGCGCTTTCCCGGGTGAAGGCCGGCGGCCTGATCGTCGCAGCCGGATCGAAGGAAGACGGTATTCTGACGCTGCGTAAGACGCTGACAAAGCTCGGTATCGAGGCGGACTCGACGCCGAAATATCACGGCGTCGCCCTGTGGTTCAAACGGCCGGACGATATCTCTGCCGTCGTGTCGAAACTTGCTCAGAAGCCCGTGACGGTGGAAGGCCGCTTCACCGCCCTGCCCGGCATGTTCTCGCATGACCGCGTGGATGATGGTTCGGAACTGCTCGCATCGCGCCTGCCGACCGATTTCGACGGCAATGCTGCCGATTTCGGTGCCGGCTGGGGTTATCTCTCCATCATGCTTGCGGAAAAATCGCCGCGCACGGCCCGTATCGATCTGTTCGAAGCGGATTGGAATGCGCTCGAATTCGCCAAGACCAATCTTCTCGAAAACAACCCTCGCCTAACGGCGCGTTTCTTCTGGCAGGATCTGGCAAACGAGCCGCCGAAGGAGAAATACGACCTCATCATCATGAACCCGCCTTTCCATTCAAGTGGACAGGCGGCGGAGCCGGCGCTGGGTCAGGCCTTCATCAAGGCCGCGGCCGGGGCGCTGCGCAGCGGTGGCAAGTTGCTGATGGTCGCCAATCGCGGCCTGCCCTATGAGCCGGTGTTGGCAGCAGAATTCCGCACCAGCACGGAAGTATGCCGAAATGCCCGCTTCAAGATTCTGAGCGCCCAGAAGTAAGAAAATCAGCTCAATAGCCAGGCCCATAGCGACACGGAAAGGACACCGGTCGCCGTGGATATGCTGATGGTTGAGGCCGCAACGCTGTGGCCTATGCCGAAACGGTTGGCGATGAGCCAGGCATTCACGCCCGTTGGCACCGACGAGGTGAGGACAAGCGCCGCCGTCCATTCACGGCTTAGCCCGAGTACATGGCCCATGGCCCAGACACAGGCTGGCAGGAGCAACAGTTTAAAAAAAGTCATGGTGACGGCAATGCCCATATTGCCGCGGATGGTGTATTTCGTCAGCGCCATGCCCAGCGAGATCAGGGCTGCGGGTCCTGCCATGGAGGCGATCTGATCCACCACTGTTTTCAGGACAGGCATCAGCGCCAGACCGGAAACGTTGGTCGAAAGCCCTATGACGAGGCCAATCACAAGAGGATTGGTGACGAGATTTCTGCCGACCTGCTTGAAGACCGCGGCCGTGCTGCGCTTTTCTCCACCGATTGCCTTGTGCGTTGCATTTTCCATCAGGATCGTGCCGGCGATCATCATGACCGGCAGGTGGATGGCGAGCAGGATGGAAAGGGCAACCAGCCCTTCGTCGCCCACGGAGCGACCGACAAGAGGCAGGCCAATGAAGATATTATTCGCAAAGGCCGAGGAGATGCCGGCAATGACGGCGATGCGGACATCCTGCTTGAACACATGGCGGGTGACGATATGCCCGACTGTCCAGGTGACGGCCACGCCAGCAAAATAAGTGAGCCAGAGCCGGAACGGCGAGGCACCGTGGAAATTCGCTTCCGCAAGGGTGCGGAAAATCAAGGTCGGCACGGCGATCTTGAAGACGAAGTCGCTCAAGATCTCTCCTGCGTCTGCCCGGAAGAGGCCAGCTCTCACGGTCAACCAGCCGATCAGGATGAGAATGAAAATCGGGGCGACATTCGCGGCAACGGCAGACATGGAGGGAAAGCTTTCGCGGCTTTTGCGGGAGGATACTCCGCTTTAGAGCCTTTTCGGCCGGAATGGAATCGCGAAAACGCTTCATGTTCCGGTTTTAATCGCGGCATGGAAGGCTGGGCAGCCTTCCCACCACGTCTACCGGGCGGGCGTCCGGCCCATGCGATGGTGACGTCTGCCTAAAAGAAAAAGCGGGGGTCTCCCCCGCCTTTCATGTCCGTTATATGCCGCCAGTACATCCGTGGCGGAGATAACGGTTGAGCCAGAAGACCTCATGTCTTCCACTTCGGTACGCATTCACACACCTCTGCTCTGGTCGCAGAGATAGCTTAACCATATTACAGGCAAATGACGCGTTTTCTTCTTTCGCGCAGAACCGCATATTTCCGCTTTAGGCTTTTCTTGCAGCCAGAAATGTTTAAGACCTTTGAGAAAAGACGCACACCCCGTGCGAACCGGATAGGGCCAATGACGAAATTTGACGTACTGACTGTCGGCAATGCCATCGTCGACATCATTTCCCGCTGCGATGACCGCTTTCTCAACGACAATGCCATTACCAAAGGGGCGATGAACCTCATAGACGCAGAACGGGCAGAGCTGCTTTATTCGCTGATGGGGCCGGCTCTCGAAGCCTCCGGCGGCAGCGCTGGCAATACGGCGGCGGGTGTGGCGAATTTCGGCGGCAAGGCTGCCTATTTCGGCAAGGTGGCGGAAGACCAGCTCGGCGAAATCTTCCAGCACGACATCCGCGCTCAGGGCGTTTATTTCGAAACCAAGCCGCAAGGTACCTTCCCGCCAACGGCCCGTTCGATGATCTTCGTGACTGAAGATGGCGAGCGTTCGATGAACACCTATCTCGGCGCCTGCGTCGATCTGAGCCCTGAGGATGTGGAAGATGACGTGGTGGCGCAGACCAAGGTCACCTATTTCGAGGGTTATCTGTGGGATCCGCCGCGCGCCAAGGATGCGATCCGCGAATGCGCCCGCATTGCTCATGAAAACGGCCGCGAAGTTTCCATGACGCTTTCCGACAGTTTCTGCGTCGGCCGTTACCGTGAGGAGTTTCTCGATCTGATGCGCTCCGGCACAGTGGATATCGTTTTCGCCAACAAGCAGGAAGCGCTTTCCCTTTATGAAACCGACGACTTCGAGCTTGCGCTGACCAGGATCGCCGCCGACTGCAAGATCGCGGCGGTGACGATGAGCGAAGAAGGCGCGGTTATCCTGCGCGGCACGGAACGCGTGAAGGTGGATGCCTATCCGGTGCATGACGTGGTCGACACGACGGGTGCGGGCGATCTTTTCGCCGCCGGCTTCCTGTTCGGTTATACGCAGGACCGGTCGCTCGAAGATTGCGGCAAGCTTGGCTGCCTTGCGGCTGCCGCTGTCATTCAGCAGGTCGGGCCTCGTCCCATGTCATCGCTGAAGGCGCTTGGCGAGAAGCACGGCCTTATTTAAAGGCTTCACCCGGGTAAGCACCCCAGATTTCGCCCTGCGAAACCCAGCCCGAGGCCTGACCGGCCTCGGCGCGACACCAGTCCCCATTGCATTCGCCGATCCTGAAGACCACGCCCGGCTCAAGCCGCGCCACGACGGCTGCGCCGGACTGCGCCTCGCGACGCATGTTGACATAGACTTCCTTGCCCTTGCCGCGCATCCATGGGGCAGCGACGGCCGTGCGCTCACCGGAGAGAAGGGCCTGGTTGACCCAGCCTTCCGTCCCATCGGCATCACGGATGCGCCGCCAGTTTTCATATTCCTGGATGATCTCGACCGGCATCCCGGATTTCAGATACATCCATGACACGGCGTAATCCGTGCTCGGACCGATGCGCATGTTCACGCGTTTGGATTTCAGGCTGACGAAACGCGGCAGCGGCAGGCCGCTGGCGCCTTTCGCGGCGCCCTGCGCCATGGCGTCGGTTGCCGCACCGAGGAGGCCCAAAGACAATGCAATGCAAACAATAGAAACCACACTGCGCATGCCCATTTCCGTTTCCCGCCTTCTGCAAACCGGATGATATTTAAGGAGGCTCGTTTCCACATGCCTCAAGCTTCAGCGAGTTTTGTTTGTCTTCGCCGGTGGGTCTGGTAGAAACGCCCTGATTGAAAGAAATTATCGCTCTTTCTGGTTAATGACTTCTGAACAAGGCAGCGGCAAACGATGACCCCCAAGAAGAGACCGACAGTCTATATCATCCGCAAATTGCCTGATGTCGTCGAAACCCGAATGCGCGAACTTTTCGACGCAGAACTCAATATCGATGACACCCCGCGCAGCGAGGAAGAACTGGTCGCCGCCATGCAGCGGGTGGACGTGCTGGTGCCAACGGTCACCGATCGCATTACCGCCCCGATGATCGAGCAGGCTGGACCGCAGCTGAAGCTGATCGCGAGTTTCTCCAACGGCATCGACCATGTGGATGTGGACGCCGCGGCCCGCAAGGGCATCACCGTGACGAACACGCCCAACGTACTGACCGAGGACAGCGCCGATATCACCATGGCGCTGGTGCTGGCCGTACCGCGCCGCATGATCGAGGGCACACGCGTCCTTGCCAATGGCGCGGATGAGTGGCTCGGCTGGTCACCAACCTGGATGCTGGGACGGCGCATTTCCGGCAAGCGTATCGGTATTGTCGGGATGGGCCGCATCGGCACCGCGGTGGCACGGCGCGCCAAGGCTTTCGGGCTTTCCATTCACTATCACAACCGCAAACGCGTCAATCCGGCGACGGAGGCGGAGCTCGAAGCGACCTATTGGGACAGTCTCGACCAGATGCTCGCGCGGGTGGACATCGTTTCGGTCAACTGCCCCTCGACGCCCGCGACCTATCACCTTATTTCCGCCCGGCGGCTCGCGCTGATGCAGCCGACGAGCTACATCGTCAATACCGCGCGGGGCGACATCATCGATGAGGCAGCGATGATCCAGTGCCTGCGCGAGGGCAAGATCGCCGGCGCTGGACTGGATGTCTACGAGAACGAGCCTGCGGTGAACCCCAAGCTCATCAAGCTTGCCAAGGAAGGCAAGGTGGTGCTGCTTCCACATATGGGTTCAGCGACAATCGAAGGCCGCATCGAGATGGGTGACAAGGTCATCATCAATATCCGCACGCTGTTCGATGGTCACCGCCCGCCGAACCGGGTGTTGCCCGGGCGAAACTGAAACAGAGGCCCGAAGATCGGACCTCCCGGTTCTTGTCAATCGCGCCGGAGGGAAGTCGCTTCAGCCGAGGATTTTGGTCATCTCGATCGAGGTCGTGCGATCATATCCCGCATGGGCATTTTCTGCCGTCTTGACGAAACCCCAAGCCCCGAACTTTGCATGATTGGCGACAAGCTCAATCCGGGTTTCCAGCCGTAGCGCCGGCAGCGCCAGTTCACGGGCCAGGGCCTCGGCTTGCGCCAGCAACATTTTACCGATGCCCTTTCCCTGCGCTTTCGGGGAAACGCACAATTTGCCGACGTAAAGACAGGATGGCGGCTCCGGCCTGCAGAAAAGGCAGCCCAGCAGGTCATTCCCGTCCAAAACTACGAAAGCAATCTCCGCCCTTGCCTTTTCGGCAAGATTTTCAGGCGTCAGGCGATGGGCTGAAGATGGTGGGTCGATGACGCCATCCATGTAAGCGAAGGACGTCATGATAAGCGCCAGCAATTCATGCCAGCGGTCGAAGTCGTCGCCAATTCTTTTGATTTCCATCATGTTTTCTTTGTCCCTTGACGCCGCTTGTATCGCACTGTTTCGAAACGCGCCGACAGGGCGTCATAGAGGAGCAGACGGCCAATCAGCGGTTCGCCGGCACCGGTGATCAGCTTGATCGCCTCCATGGCCATCAGCGTGCCGATAACGCCGGTCAGCGCGCCGACAATCCCTGTTTCCGCACAATTCGGGATGAGCCCCTGCGGCGGCGGCTCGGGAAACAGGTCACGATAGCCGGGCAGCAACGTGCCTTCGGCATTTGTTTCATAGGGCTTCAGCACCGTCACAGAACCATCAAAACGGCCAACGGCGCCCGTCACCAGCGGCCTTTTTGCCGTTTCCGCCGCGTCCGCTGCGGAATATCGAGTGTCGAAATTGTCCGATCCGTCAATCAGGAGATCGAAAGATTGCAAATGATCATGCGCCCAGACCTGCGAAAAGCGGTCTTCATACACGATTGTACGCACATGAGGATTGAGGCGAGCAATGGCCTTTCGGGCACTTTCCGTCTTCTGCTCGCCAATCGTCCCGCTATCGTGGATCACCTGGCGCTGAAGGTTGGAGAGAGACACGACGTCATCGTCGATCATGCCGAGTGTGCCGACGCCGGCGGCGGCGAGATAATGAAGCACGGGCGCACCGAGACCACCCGCCCCTATGACCAGCACGCGCGCGGCCTTCAGCCGTTGCTGGCCTGCACCGCCGATTTCCGGCAGCAGGATATGGCGTTTGTAGCGTTCTATTTCTTCCGGGCTCAGCGGGTCCATGTCGCACTCCCTCTCTTTGCCTTCATGCGGTGATGCTCCCGTGGGATACATTGAAGAATTGTGCCCGCTCGCCAAGGGCGGAGAACATGGCCGCATCCGTTCCAGTCATGAAACTCTGTCCCCCCAGCGCGTGGATGAGATCGAACAGGGCCGCCCGCCTGCCCTCGTCCAGATGAGCGGCAATCTCGTCCAGCAGCAGAACCGGTGCATAACCCGTCATGTTGGCGGTCAGCTGCGCATGCGCGAGCACCAGACCCACCAGCAGCGCCTTCTGCTCCCCCGTCGAACAGCGTTCGGCTTCCATGTCCTTTTCCGCATGCCGCACGAAGAGATCGACACGGTGCGGCCCATCAAGCGTGCGCCCGGCGGCGGCGTCCCGGTAGCGACCTTCACGCAGCATCAAGCCATATTCGTCTTCCAGATCGACGGCGGGACGGTTGAGGCCATCATCCATAAAGCCGGAAAGCGACAGCGTCGCAGAGGGGAAGGCCGCATCGCCCGTCCGCCCTTCGATCAAACTCCGGAGCAGGCCGAGCATCTCATAACGGGCAACCGCCATGGAGATGCCGAGTTCAGCCATCTGCTTTTCGATACCATCCAGCCAGACCGGATCAAAACGGCCCTCGGAAAGCAGTCTGTTACGCCCACGCATAGCTTTGTCAAAATCGCTGGCGCGTCGACCATGGGCGGGATCAAGCGAAAGCACAAGTCGGTCAAGGAAACGCCGGCGGTCAGACGATGAGCCTGTAAAAAGGCCGTCCATGGCGGGGGTGAGCCACAGGACACGCAGATGGTCGGTCAATTCATCGACGGATTTGACAGGCGTCCCGTTCAGCCGCAGCCGGCGCGACACCACCTCGCCATCGCCTTCAATCCCCGTGCCGATCGCGACCTCGCCATCCATGCCGTCGACATCTGCGAAAATCGAAAAGCCGGTGGCTTGCGCACCCACGCGCGTGACGTCGGACAGGACCGCGCGGCGAAGTCCGCGTCCGGGCGACAGAAACGACACCGCCTCCAGAAGGTTGGTCTTGCCGGACCCATTGTCGCCGGTCAGCACCACATGGCGGTCATCCAGGGAAAGCGACGCCACCGCGTAGTTGCGGAAGTCCGTGAGTTTCAGTCGGGAAAGCGAGACCTTGTTCGTCATGGTTACGGCCTAAAACGAAGCTGCCCCGATGGCAAGGCGGCTCTTGTCCATGTTTATTGCCTAGCGCCGAAACCATGCGAATTATTCAGTAGTGGCAACTTTTTTAGCGGGCGGCTATTTATAGCCGGTTCGTTATCACCGGTAACTCTTCCATGCGTCTCCTCCTGCCTCTTTTTATCATGCTCGGTCTTCTTTCCTCCTGCGCCGGACGGCCGGGAGCGGACGTGCTGCAAGCGGTCGACACCAGGGCGAAGGATGCCAAAATCGTGACCGCCTATGTGGCAAGCACGCGCGAAAAAAGCGAGGAGGCCAAAAAGGGCTTCAGTGCGCTCAGAGCGGCCGAACCGAATTATGCCCGCTTCGACATTTCGATACCGCCCACCCACAAGAGTGGAAAAATTGAGTGGTCGACCGGCAAACCCGACGCGAAGAAGGATTTTGTCGTCACGCAGGCGCAGATGTTGAGCAAGGCTCGTTTTAACGATGACCTCGGAGATATCACCCGCTCCGGCAAGCAGATCGCGCTTTTTGTGCATGGCTATAATTACAGCTATCAGGAAGCGCTTTTCCGGGCAGCGCAGATGGCAGCCGATGCCAATCTGGATGGCGTGCCGCTGGTATTTTCCTGGCCCTCGCAGGCGAATGTCGCCGGCTACGTTGCCGACAAGGAATCGGCGACCTACTCCCGTGACGCACTCGCCAATCTGCTGACAGACCTCACACGCCGTTCTCCACGCAAGAACATTGTCGTTTTCGGCCATAGCATGGGCGGCTGGCTGGTCATGGAAGCGCTACGCCAATTGCGTTTCGAGGGGCGAAGCGACGTTATTGCCAAGCTGCAGGTGGTTCTTGCCGCGCCCGACATCGATGCCGATGTCTTCCGCAAACAGATCGAGGTGGTTGGCCGGCTCAACCCGCCGCTCACCGTTCTGGTTTCCAAGGACGACCGCGCCCTGAAAGCCTCCTCCATACTGGGCGCAGACGTCACGCGGATCGGCGCACTTGACGTCACGGATCCGAAGGTGCAGGACGCCGCCCTCAAGGAGGGCGTTCAGTTCGTGGATATTTCCAAGCTGAAGGCGTCGGACCCGCTCAACCACGACCGCTATGCTGCTTTGGCGTCACTCGTGCCGCAGCTGGAGGCAAGCCGCAACGGCAATGGACAAAACGGCATCGGCCGTGCGGGCGCATTCGTGTTCGATGCTATCGGCGCGACCGTATCGAGCCCCTTCCGGCTTGCCAGCCAGGTGGTGAACCCGCAGTAAAAATACTGCGGGTTGCCCAAAGGGTTCAAAAGTCCCAGTCTTCGTCCTCGGTCGCGACCGCCTTGCCGATGACGTAGGACGAGCCGGAGCCGGAGAAGAAGTCGTGGTTCTCATCTGCATTGGGCGAGAGCGCTGAAAGGATCGCCGGATTGACCCGGCAAGCCTCGGCGGGAAACAGTGCCTCGTAACCCAGATTCATCAGGGCCTTATTGGCGTTGTAGTGCAGGAACTGCTTGACGTCCTCGGTCAGGCCGACGCCGTCATAGAGGTCCTCGGTATATTTTGCCTCGTTATCGTAAAGCTCAAGAAGCAGGTCGAAGGCGAAATCCTTGATCTCCTGCCTTTCGTTTTCATTAAGGCGGTCTATCGCCCTTTGGAACTTGTAGCCGATATAATAGCCGTGCACGGCCTCGTCGCGGATGATCAGGCGGATCAGGTCCGCCGTGTTGGTAAGCTTGGCGCGGCTTGACCAGAACATCGGCAGGTAGAAGCCGGAATAGAACAGGAAGCTTTCCAGAAACACGCTGGCGATCTTTTTCTTCAGCGGATCGCCGCTGTCATATTCCCGCATGATCAGTGCGGATTTGCGCTGCAGGAACTCGTTTTCCTCCGACCAGCGATAGGCATCGTCGACGTCAGGTGTCAGGCAGAGCGTCGAGAAGATCGATGAATAGGACCGGGCGTGCACCGCTTCCATGAATGAAATGTTGGAGAGAACCGCTTCCTCATGCGGTGTTGCCGAATCTGCCATCAGGCGCACCGCGCCGACGCCGTTCTGGATTGTGTCCAGCAATGTCAGGCCGGTGAAGACACGGATCGTCAGTTTCTGCTCCTCGGGCCTCAATGTTCCCCAGGAGGGGATGTCGTTGGAAAGCGGCACCTTTTCCGGCAGCCAGAAATTCGAGGTCAGGCGGTTCCAGACTTCCAGGTCCTTGTCGTCCTCGATGCGGTTCCAGTTGACCGCGCGGATGCGGGACACAGGTTTTACGGCGATGTTCATTGTCTTGTCCCTCAAATCAGAGCGTGCAGGAAACGCAGCCCTGAACCTGCGTGCCTTCCAGCGCCATCTGGCGCAAACGGATGTAGTAGATGGTCTTGATGCCCTTCTTCCAGGCATAAATCTGTGCCCGGTTGATGTCGCGGGTCGTGGCCGTATCACGGAAGAACAGCGTCAGAGACAGGCCCTGATCGACATGCTGGGTAGCCGCCGCATAGGTGTCGATGATCTTTTCAGGGCCAATCTCATAGGCATCCTGGTAATATTCGAGATTGTCGTTCGAGAGATAAGAAGCCGGGTAATAAACTCGGCCGATCTTGCCCTCTTTACGGATTTCAATCTTCGAAACGATCGGATGAATGGAGGATGTGGAGTGGTTGATATAGGAGATCGAGCCTGTCGGCGGCACGGCCTGAAGGTTCTGGTTATAGAGGCCTGATGCCATGACCTCCTGCTTCAAGACCTTCCAGTCTTCCTGGGTCGGAATGGCGATACCGGCCTTTTCGAACAAGTCGCGGACCTTCTCCATCGCGGGCAACCATTCCCGGTCGGTATATTTGTCGAAATATTCGCCCGAGGCATATTTGGAGTTTTCAAAGCCCTTGAAGCTCTGGCCTCTTTCCACCGCCAGCCGGTTGCTGGCGCGGATAGCGTGATACGTCACGGTGTAGAAATAGATATTGGTGAAATCTATGCCTTCCTCCGAGCCATAAAAGATGCGCTCGCGCGCCAGATAACCGTGCAGGTTCATCTGACCGAGCCCGATGGCATGGCTTTCGTCATTTCCCTTTTCAACAGAGGGAACGGAGGAGATGTGGCTCATGTCCGACACCGCCGTCAGTGCCCTGATGGAGGTTTCAATGGTCTTGCCGAAATCGGCCGAATCCATTGCCGCGGCGATATTCAATGAACCGAGATTGCAGGAAATATCCTTGCCCATGTGACTATAGGAGAGATCGGCGTTGAACGCGCTCGCTTCGCTGACCTGCAGGATTTCCGAGCAGAGATTGCTCATGCTGATGCGACCGGCAATCGGATTGGCGCGGTTCACCGTATCCTCAAACATGATGTAGGGATAACCGCTCTCGAACTGGATTTCGGCGATCACCTGGAAGAATTCGCGCGCCTTGATCTTCTTCTTGCGGATGCGGCTGTCGGCGACCATCTCGTGGTATTTTTCCGTCACCGAGATTTCGGTGAAGGGCACGCCATAGACCCGCTCCACATCATAGGGAGAGAACAGATACATATCCTCGTTGTTGCGGGCGAGCTCAAAGGTGATGTCGGGGATGACGACGCCGAGCGACAGGGTCTTGATGCGGATTTTTTCGTCGGCGTTTTCACGCTTGGTATCGAGGAAACGCATGATGTCGGGGTGGTGGGCATGCAGATAGACAGCACCCGCACCCTGGCGGGCGCCGAGCTGGTTGGCATAGGAAAACGAATCTTCCAGTAGCTTCATCACGGGTATGACACCGGAGGACTGGTTTTCGATCTGTTTGATCGGCGCGCCAGCCTCGCGAATATTGGTCAGTGAAAGGGCAACGCCGCCACCGCGCTTGGAGAGCTGCAGCGCCGAATTGATGGAGCGGCCGATGCTTTCCATATTGTCTTCCACGCGCAGCAGGAAACAGGAGACCAGCTCGCCGCGGCTCTTCTTGCCCGCGTTCAGGAACGTCGGTGTCGCCGGCTGGAAGCGGCCGGAAATGATCTCGTCGACCAGATTGCGTGCCAGCTGCTCATCACCGCGCGCAAGGGAAAGCGCCACCATGCAGACGCGATCCTCGTAACGCTCCAGATAACGTTTTCCGTCGAAGGTCTTCAGCGTGTAGGAGGTGTAATATTTGAACGCACCGAGGAAGGTCGGAAAGCGAAACTTCCGGGCATAGGCCTCGTCATAGAGGTCACGAACGAAATTGAAGGAGTACTGGTCCAGCACCTCCTGTTCGTAGTAGCCCTCCGCTACCAGATAATCGAGCTTTTCCCTGAGGTTATGGAAAAACACCGTGTTCTGGTTGACGTGCTGGAGGAAATATTGACGGGCAGCAAGACGATCCTTGTCGAGCTGGATTTTTCCGTTCTCGTCATAAAGGTTCAACATCGCGTTCAGCGCGTGGTAGTCCAGGCCTGCATCGAGCGGCGTCTGGCTTGCGGCTGTTGGCTGTTTGGTGTCCTTGCGCAGCGCGTTAGCGGTCAGCGTGTCCAAAATCGTTCCAATCCATGTTTGACGTTGGCGACATCCTCCTCAGTGCCGAGAAGCTCGAAGCGATAGAGAAACGGCACCGCGCATTTGCGCGAGACGATGTCTCCGGCGGATGCGAAAGCTGCGCCAAAATTGGTGTTTCCCGCCGCGATGACGCCGCGAATGAGATTGCGGTTGGAGGGTTCGTTTAAAAACCGGATGACCGGCTTCGGCACCGCACCCTTGGTGCCGCCGCCGCCATAGGTGGGCGTGACGAGCACATAGGGTTCCGACACCTGAGGCACGTCATCCTCAGCGCCGAGCGGCAGGCGAAGCAACCGCCGCCCCAGTTTCAGAAGGAAACGATGGGTGTTTTCGGAACGACTGGAATAATAGACGATCAGACCCATCGCCCGCCGCCTCAGCCGATCGAGCCGATCATGTCCGGCCGGAACCCCGCCCAATGGCGTTCACCGGCAACCACCACCGGAACCTGCATGTAACCGAGACCACGGACATGATCGAGAGCGTCAGCATCTTCGGAAATATCGACGATCTCATAGGGAACGCCTATGCGGTCGAGCGCGCGATAGGTGGCGGTGCACTGGACGCAGGCGGGTTTGCTATAAACGGTGATGGTCATAATTTCCCTTTCGAAGCGATTTTGGACGCGGCAAAGCGTTGCCGATTGCAATCGCAATCGGGCGGCGGTGGTTTTGTCATTCAGGTGGGGCGTGCTCTCTCGGAGTTTTCTCGGGAAATCCGACTGGTTCTCCTGGAACTGCTGAAAGCCGCAGAAAATCACTCCCTACGCAGATGAGCGTAGCAACTCAAAAATATGCACTGGCATGACTTCACCCCGAAGCTTGTTCTGGAGGGGGCAGAAAAGGGCGCACGCAAATCATCTGCGTCTACACCTTCCTCCGGACACCCCGCCCGTGGACGTTTGCGCTCAAGGCAGGTCTCCTGACTTGCGGGTCACAACATCTATTCCGGCCTTCCCGGAGCGCTCAGCTCCAGTGACTCAAATCGGAACGATGCTCGCCGCTTACAGTTGCGGGGGCAGTTTCGGCCTTGCTTCACCACGATGGCGTCACGCACCGAATTCCCGTCTTAGCTCCCAATCCTTGCGAATCGGAAGAACCTCGAACACCACATATAGTATATGAGGAAATTTTCTCGTCAATAAATAGACACACAAAAGCCCCGCCCTGTGGATCAAAAAGATTCAACACATGGTCAACAATGACTTAACGGCGGGCCGGACACACCGCGCGGGAGATGAAGATCTTAATCTATTCCCAGATATCGATGTGGATATCGGCGGGACGGGCGTTTTCGATCACCCTTTTCCCGTTGGGAAGATCGTTTGCGAAAAGCTTGGCGTGGATCTGAGCTGCATCGAGACCATAACCCAGCCATCTGTTTCGCAGCCTCTCTTCCAGCACCGCGACGGACGGACCCACGAAGATAGTGAGATCAAAGCTTCCGGAAAGGTTTGTCCAGGGCGCTTCGTTCAGCAGCAGATAATTGCCCTCGGCGAGGATGAAGCGTGTTTCCGGAGCAATCGCACGGGCAGACGCAATGGCGATTTCACGGGAGCGATCAAACACCGGGACAAGTACCTCCTGCCCGCCCTTGCGGACGGCGGAGACGATATCGAGGAAGCCACGAACATCGAATGTTTCCGGCGCACCCTTCCTTGGCAGCAGTCCTCGCTCTTCGAGGATGCCATTGTCCATATGGAAGCCGTCCATGGGCAGAATGGCGGCCGTTTCGCCTCGTGCGCGCAAGGCGTCGCAAAGAGCATCCGCCAACGTGGATTTGCCGGCCCCAGGGGGACCGGCAATCGCGACGATGAAACGGGAGTGGCCTTCTGCCCGCTGAAGAACCTCTTCGACGATCGTCTCAAGCTTCAGCGTCATGCGGCGAGCGTTTCCCTCGGTGCTTCCTTGGCACCGGTCATGAAGGCGACGGCATCCGACATGGAATAGTCCTTCGGGTTGATGACGCACAGGCGCTTGCCAAGCCGATGGATATGGATGCGGTCGGCAACCTCGAAAACATGCGGCATGTTATGCGAAATCAGAACGATCGGCAGGCCGCGGGAACGCACGTCGAGAATAAGTTCCAGGACACGGCGGCTTTCCTTGACCCCAAGCGCGGCAGTCGGTTCGTCGAGGATCACGACCTTGGAACCGAAGGCGGCTGCACGTGCCACCGCGACGCCCTGGCGCTGACCGCCCGAGAGGGTTTCCACCGCCTGATTGATGTTCTGGATCGTCATCAGGCCGAGTTCCGACAGTTTTTCGCGGGCGAATTTTTCCATGGCCGGACGATCCAGCGCGCGGAAGAGGCTGCCCTGTATGCCGGGCTTACGGATTTCCCGGCCAAGAAACATATTGTCGGCTATGGAAAGTGCAGGAGACAAGGCCAGGTTTTGATAGACGGTCTCAATACCCGCCTTGCGCGCCTCAATCGGCGAACGGAACTGCACAGGCTGGCCCTCCAGCCGGATTTCCCCCTCATCGGGCGTAACCGCGCCTGAAATCGCCTTGATGAGAGAGGATTTTCCGGCGCCGTTGTCGCCGATCACGGCCAGGATTTCGCCCGGATAGAGATCGAAATCGGCGTGATCCAGGGCCGTCACACGGCCATAGCGCTTAACGAGATTGCGTGCTGTGAGAATGGGTTCTTTTGTCATCAGCCTGCTACCTTTCTGATCCACTGGTCGATTGCGACAGCCAAGATGATGAGGACGCCGATCAACAGATAGGTCCATTGCGGGTCTGTCCCGATAAGCCTGAGGCCGAGCGAAAAGACGCCGACGATCAGGGCGCCGAAGATCATGCCCATGATGGAGCCGCGTCCACCGAACAGTGATAAACCGCCGATAACCACCGCCGTGATGGATTCGATATTGGCGAATTGGCCAGCAGTCGGCGAAACCGACCCGATGCGGCCGATGAGAGCCCAACCGGCAAAGGCGCAGATGAGGCCTGACAGGGTGTAAACAGTGGTCAGCATACGTTTGACGTTGACACCGGCGAGCTCTGCGGCATCCGGATCGTCACCCACGGCATAAAGATGGCGGCCCCAGGCGGTGCGGTTCAGGACATACCAGAGCAGAGCAACAAGCAGAACCATGGCGATGACGCCGTAGGTGAAGACCGCATTGCCTATACGAAGATTGGCGCCGAAAAATTGCAGGATCGGTGCCTGCTGGGCAATGTCCTGAGCCCGGATCGTCTCATTTGCGGAATAGAGGAAGTTGGTCGCGAGCACGATCTGCCACATGCCAAGCGTGACGATAAAAGGCGGCAGGCGCATGCGCGAAACCAGAACGCCGTTTATGAAGCCGCAAAATGCGCCAACGGCGAGACCACAGAGAATGGAGAGCTCCGCTGGCAGACCGTAACGGAAAGTGAACTGCCCCATGACGACCGAGGACAGAACCATGATCGCGCCGACCGAAAGGTCGATGCCCGCCGTCAGGATGACCAGCGACTGTGCCGCGCCGACGATGCCGACGATCGCGACCTGCTGCAGGATGAGGGTCAGCGAAAAGGCCGAGAAAAACTTGCCGCCGAGGAGCAGGCCGAAAATAATCAGCGACAGCACCAGAACGATAAGCGGCACGGCTGCCGGGCTGGAATGGAGAAAGTGCTGGAATTTTTCCAGCGCGCTCTTGTCGTGCGTATCGAAAGCGGCGACCTGCGTCGAACTTCCGGAGAGCACTTTTTCAAATTCATTATGCGGCTGAGCCCGCACCGGCTGATCGCTCATGGATTTTCCTCCCGATCGCTCCATCGCATCCGCCCTGACACCGAGGTCTATCTCCAAAGAGAGTGATGCGTAGATTTCAAAGTGTTGAAGCGGCCTTTGTCATCCCCGAAGGGCGCGCAACGCGCTCGTTTGTTCCTTTGTCCGATCCCCCGGATCGTGCCTGATATTCATTCTGGCCCAAGGGCGGGGGCACGAATGCCCCCGCGGGTTTCAACGGTGAGGCATCAGCCCCAGCATTTGTTGAGACCTTCCTTCGTATCGATCGAGTCGAGGCCCTTGACCGGCTTGTCGGTTACCAGCGTCACGCCGGTGTCGACAAAGTTCTTGCCTGCTGTCGGCTTCGGCTTTTCACCCGTGTCCGCAAACTTCTTGACCGCTTCGACGCCAAGCGCCGCCATCAACAGCGGATATTGCTGCGAGGTCGCGCCGATAACGCCCTCCGCGACGTTCTTGACACCCGGGCAACCGCCATCGACGGAAACGATCAGCACGTCCTTTTCACGGCCGACGGCCTTCAGCGCCTCATAAGCGCCGGCAGCCGCAGGTTCGTTGATGGTGTGGACGACATTGATGGTCGGGTCCTTCTGCAGCAGATTCTCCATCGCCGCACGGCCGCCTTCCTCGTTACCATTGGTGACATCGTGGCCCACGATACGCGGGTCGTTCTCGTCACCGATCTTGTTGATGTCCTTCACATCAATGCCAAAGCCCTTCATGAAGCCCTGGTTGCGCAAAACATCCACAGTCGGCTGGGAAGGAGTGAGGTTGAGGAAGGCGATTTTTGCGTCCTTGGCCTTGTCGCCCAGCGTGCCGGCGGCCCACTTACCGATCAGCTCGCCAGCCAGAAGATTGTCGGTGGCAAAGGTGGAATCAGCGGCATCGACAGGCTCCAGAGGCGTGTCGAGGGCAATGACCAGAAGCCCCGCATCACGTGCCTTCTGCACGGCCGGAACGATGCCTTTGGTATCCGATGCTGTGATCAGAATACCTTTGGCGCCATCGGCGATGCAGGTCTCGATCGCTGCGACCTGGCTTTCGGAATCGCCGTCGATCTTGCCTGCGTAGGATTTCAGCGTCACACCAAGCTCCTTGGCCTTGGCAGTCGCGCCTTCCTTCATCTTGACGAAGAATGGATTGGTGTCGGTCTTGGTGATGAGGCAAACAGATGTGTCGGCGGCGGAAGCGGCGGAAGCGAAAGAAACGCCAAGCGCAAGCGCGCCCAGAAGAGCGGAAACAGTGGTCTTCATGAGATCCTCCCAATGGATATTTGAGCACCTATTCGGCTACCCGACGATCTCGTCTCCTCCGAGAACAATGATCGTTAGCTCCGATGGAACCACCAAAGGAAACGGCTGTCAATAAATAAATCCGATTGAATTATTAATTCTGTGTGGCATTCTGAGGCCCGGCATGGAGGAATATCGCCAATGACGTTTACGTTGCGATAGCAAGATTGCCATAAAGCCAGCTGTATCGGCCGCGGCAGATATGGAAGGCGGGAGGATGACATTATGAGACAATCTGTCGAGACGGCGCAGCAAGCGCCGCCCACTACCATGGATATGAGCGGTGGCGCCAACCAGATCGGTGTGCGCGCTTATAACGAGCGGCTTGTGCTCTCCCTCGTTCGCCGCCATGGCGGGTTGTCAAAAGCCGAAATTGCCAGACTTTGTGGTCTCTCCGCGCAGACCGTTTCGGTTATCATGCGCTCACTCGAAAAGGACGGGCTTCTCATTCGCGGCGAAAGGCTGCGCGGCAGGGTCGGCCAACCATCGACCCCAATGCGCCTCAATCCCGACGCCGTGTTCTCCTTCGGTGTCAAGATCGGCCGGCGCAGCGTCGATCTGGTGTTGATGGATTTTGTCGGCCACATCAGGCTCAAGCTCCGCAGGACCTACCCCTATCCGCTGCCGGAATGGATATTGCCCTTCGTGATTGAGGGTATGGCGGAACTGGAATCGAAGCTTTCCCCCGCAGAACGGCAGAAAATAGCCGGTGTGGGTATCGCCGCCCCGTTCGAACTCTGGAACTGGGCGCAGGAGGTCGGGGCGCCGCAGATTGAGATGGAACGGTGGCGGGATGTCGATATTCGGGCGGGCATCGCCGAAAACGTCAGCTACCCGGTGTTCCTGCAGAATGACGCAACCAGCGCCTGCGGTGCTGAACTGGTATTTGGCGCGGGCCAAAACTATACCGATTTTCTCTACGTCTTTATCGGCTCCTTCATAGGCGGCGGCGTTGTCCTGAATTCAGCGCTGTTTTCCGGAAAAACCGGTACCGCAGGCGCAATCGGCCCACTGCCCGTCCAGGGGGAGGATGGTAATACCGTTCAGCTCCTCAAAATCGCATCCATCTTCGTTCTTGAGAACATGCTGCGCGAAAGGGGCATCGATCCGCGCCCCCTCTGGTTCTCGCCCGACGAATGGATCGATTTTGGCGAGCCGCTGGAAAGCTGGATCGGAAAAACTGCGGCAGCCCTAGCCCAGGCTGTCATCGCCGCAGCATCCATCATCGATTTTTCCAGCGTCATCATTGATGGCGGCTTTCCGGACTGGGTCAGGACAAGGATCGTTGCCGCCACCCGGGAGGCGCTCAAACGCCACGATCTTCAGGGCGTTACGCTGCCGGAGATCGTCGAAGGCGCCGTCGGCAGCCAGGCGCGTGCAATCGGTGGCGCCAGCCTGCCCTTGTTTTCCCGTTACCTCATCGATCAGAACGTTCTGTTTAAAGACACGACCGGTTGACCCGGCTCATGTGACTTTTTCTGACGGGATTTCCTCTGGGTGTCGGCCGGTCAGTCGCTGGCGGCATGCTGCATGATCGCCTCAAGAAAGGCCGGACCGTAACGTTCCAGTTTGGTATCCCCCACGCCTGGAATTTGCGCCATATCCTTCACGGAGACAGGTTTTGCGGCGGCAAGCTCGATGAGCGTCTTATCGTGAAAAATCACATAAGGCGGAACGTTCTGTGCGCGGGCGATTTCCATGCGTTTTGCGCGCAGAACCTCGAAGAGGCCGCGGTCAGTGTCTGGCAGGGCGGCCGATGCGGCGTTTCGCGGCGCCTGCTGCCGGGCTGCACGGGGTGCAGATGGTATTCTCAGCATCAGCGGCGGTTTTTCACGCAGGAACTGCCTCCCGTCGGCGGAAATGGACAATCCGCCATGTCCGGACAAATCGACATCAATCAGTCGCAACGCGACCAGCTGGCGAAGAATGGCGCGCCAGGTGCGATTGTCGTGCTCCTTACCGATGCCATAAGTGGTTATGCGATCATGCCCGAATCGGGAAATCCTTTCGTCTTCGAGGCCCAGCAGGACGCGGATGACATAGGCCTGTCCGAATCTTTCTCCGGTGCGGTAAATACAGGAAAGCAGTTTTTGTGCGGCTATGGCACCGTCGAACAGATCCGGCGGCTCTGCGCATGTATCGCAATTGCCGCATGGCTCGCATCTGTCGCCGAAATAGGAAAGCAATATCTGCCTGCGGCAGCTTGCCGTCTCCGCAAGACCGAGCAGCGCGTCTAGCTTCTGCCGCTCCATATGTTTGCGCTGATCCGCGGCGTCCGATTCCTCGATGAAACGATTACGCAACGCAATGTCTTCATAACCGTAGAGCATGAGCACGTCGGACGGGAGACCATCACGGCCTGCACGGCCGGTCTCCTGATAATAGGCTTCGATGCTGCCGGGCAGATCGATATGGACGACAAAACGTACGTCCGGTTTGTCGATGCCCATGCCGAAGGCAACCGTCGCGACGATGATGACGGCTTCACCATGCTGGAAACGGGTCTGGTTCTCCTCCCGCGCGGCTTTGTCCATGCCGGCATGATAAGGCAGTGCGTCACGTCCTTCTTCGCGCAGCCAGGCGGCCGTTTCCTCGACCTTGCGTTTCGACAGGCAGTAAACGATGCCGCTTTGGTCTTCCCGGTCTTTCAGAAAACGTCTGAGCTGAGCGCGGGGATTATCCTTTTCCATGATCGCGTAGCGGATATTGGGACGATCGAAACCCGCGATGAAGGCATCGTCCTCTTTGATATCCAGATGGCCGAGGATCTCGGCGCGGGTAGGCTCGTCTGCTGTTGCCGTCAGCGCCATGCGCGGCGTATTCGGAAAATGCTCGATAAGCAGATCGAGTTGGCGATAGGGCGGACGGAAGTCGTGCCCCCATTGCGAAAGGCAGTGAGCCTCGTCGACAGCGATCAGCGACAGATCAATGGATTGAAGTGCCTCGAGAACCTCCGGTTTGAGAAGGGTTTCCGGCGCAGCATAGAGAATATCGACATTTCCGGAGCGCATGGCCTGCCAGAGCGCACGCCGCTCTTCTGGCGAAAGGTCGGAGTTGAGTGCCTCGGCCCGCACGCCGGCCTGCCGAAGCGCCGCCACCTGATCGACCATCAACGCGATCAGCGGCGAGACGATCAGCCCCATGCCTTTGCGGGCGAGCGCCGGAATCTGGTAACACAGTGACTTTCCGCCACCCGTCGGCATCAGCACGAAGGCGTTGTTTCCAGCCATGACATGCCGAATGATTTCCGCCTGTCGCCCACGGAAGCTGTCATAGCCGTAAACGGTCTTGAGGATTTGCAACGGATCGTCGTTCACGGCTTCTTCTTCTGTGTCTCGAGGATGGCGCATCATCGCCAGTTTCGGTTCCATGGCAATCCCGAATGTGGAATTGGCCGCTAAGACAGAAGCTGTCTCAGGCGTTGGCGTACAGAAACCGCTTGAGGGACGCCAACATCACAAGCCATCCGGTCGGGACCTCCTCGGAGGGACGCCTGCCACGAGCGGCTTCCTGTATGGCTTCAGATTGCACGGCTCCGGGCCAGGGTGCATCCGGGACTTTGTGAAGCCGGGTTGTTTTCGGAGTGTTCGACTGTGTTTGGGCGCATCCACTTGCCGCGGGTGCTCGGGGCCGGATTTGTGCTAGTGTTATGCTATGCCCAAAACGCGAGAAAGCCCTCTTTTGGGAGAGGGCTTTCGTGTTTGCTTTCATCGTAATTTTGGTTGCGGGGGCAGGATTTGAACCTGCGGCCTTCAGGTTATGAGCCTGACGAGCTACCGGGCTGCTCCACCCCGCGTCCAGCGCATTCGGCAAGGCCGAATGTCGCGGTTACGTCGTTGCTTTAGCGACGACGGATCTTTGCCGGAGTAAATTGCGGAGCAATTTATCTCCTGTAAGGGACGCACTTGGCGTTTTCCTTAAGTTTTGTCTTAAACTGCAAAAGGCCGCTTTTGGCGGCCCTTTTTTTTCGGCTGGGCCGAGGGATGTGATGAGAAGATTTTGATGCGTTTTGCAGACCTGGCAGCGACCTACTCTCCCGCGTCTTGAGACGAAGTACCATTGGCGCTGGGGCGTTTCACGGCCGTGTTCGGAATGGGAACGGGTGCAGCCGCCCCGCGATAACCACCAGGTCGGCAAAACGCAACATTGTTCATGTTTTCACATGAACGTTGTTTTCGAGAAGCTGGAGAGCTCAAGGCTCTATTTAATTTACACGTCGTTTCTGTGACTTATCCGTATGTTGCCTTGCTCGAGGTCGAGCGTGGCGCCCATACAGGACGCTAGTCCGTCGCCAATCGTTTGGCGCGCCGTCTGCAGCGTAGTGGCCGAAGGCCACGTCAGCGTGAAGACAGAACAGATCATCAAGCTTCGCTTGATGAGCATGAACAATGGGAACGAAGAAGTCGATCGAGCTATTAGTAACGGTAAGCTTCACACATTGCTGTGCTTCCACACCCGTCCTATCAACGTGGTCGTCTTCCACGGCTCTGATAGGGAACACTCGTTTTCAGGTTGGTTTCCCGCTTAGATGCCTTCAGCGGTTATCCATTCCGTATATAGCTACTCTGCTATGCCCTTGGCAGGACAACAGATCCACCAGAGATACGTCCATCCCGGTCCTCTCGTACTAGGGACAGATCCTGTCAATATTCCTACACCCACGGCAGATAGGGACCGAACTGTCTCACGACGTTCTGAACCCAACTCACGTACCGCTTTAAATGGCGAACAGCCATACCCTTGGGACCTGCTCCAGCCCCAGGATGCGATGAGTCGACATCGAGGTGCCAAACAACCCCGTCGATATGGACTCTTGGGGGTCATCAGCCTGTTATCCCCGGCGTACCTTTTATCCGTTGAGCGATGGCCCTTCCACACGGGACCACCGGATCACTATGACCGACTTTCGTCTCTGCTCGACTTGTCAGTCTCGCAGTCAGGCTAGCTTATGCCATTGCACTCGACGACCGATTTCCGACCGGTCTGAGCTAACCATCGCGCGCCTCCGTTACTCTTTCGGAGGCGACCGCCCCAGTCAAACTACCCACCATACACTGTCCCGGATCCGGATAACGGACCGCGGTTAGACATCCACGAAGATAAGGGTGGTATTTCAAGGATGGCTCCACAGAAACTGGCGTCCCTGCTTCAAAGCCTACCACCTATCCTACACATGCCTTGGCGAATGCCAGTGTAAAGCTATAGTAAAGGTGCACGGGGTCTTTCCGTCTGACCGCAGGAACCCCGCATCTTCACGGGGAATTCAATTTCACTGAGTCTATGTTGGAGACAGCGGGGAAGTCGTTACGCCATTCGTGCAGGTCGGAACTTACCCGACAAGGAATTTCGCTACCTTAGGACCGTTATAGTTACGGCCGCCGTTTACTGGGGCTTCAGTTCAGAGCTTGCACCCCTCCCTTTAACCTTCCAGCACCGGGCAGGCGTCAGACCCTATACGTCGTATTGCTACTTCGCAGAGCCCTGTGTTTTTGATAAACAGTCGCTACCCCCTGGTCTGTGCCACCCCATCATACTTGCGTACAAAAGGGTCACGCTTCTTCCGAAGTTACGCGTGCAATTTGCCGAGTTCCTTCAACATAGTTCTCTCAAGCGCCTTGGTATACTCTACCTGACCACCTGTGTCGGTTTCGGGTACGGTCTATACGGTGGAGCTATTTCCTGGAACCTCTTCGCCGCCCAACCAATCCAATAAGGTTGAACAACACACGAGATCCGTCACTACCACCAGGCCCACGAATATTAACGTGGTTCCCATCGACTACGCGTGTCCGCCTCGTCTTAGGGGCCGGCTAACCCTGCTCAGATTAACTTTAAGCAGGAACCCTTGGTCTTTCGGCGAGGGAGTCTCTCACTCCCTTTATCGTTACTCATGTCAACATTCGCACTTCCGATATCTCCAGCAGCCCTCACGGGTCCGCCTTCACAGACTTACGGAACGCTCCGCTACCACTTGCATTGCTGCAAATCCTCAGCTTCGGTGCATGGCTTTAGCCCCGTTACATTTTCGGCGCAAAGACCCTTATTTAGACCAGTGAGCTGTTACGCTTTCTTTAAATGATGGCTGCTTCTAAGCCAACATCCTGGTTGTTTTGGGATCCTCACATCCTTTCCCACTTAGCCATGACTTGGGGACCTTAGCTGGAGGTCAGGGTTGTTGCCCTTTTCACGACGGACGTTAGCACCCGCCGTGTGTCTGCCGACTAGTACTCCTCGGTATTCGGAGTTTGGTTAGGATCAGTAAGACGGTGAGTCCCCATAGCCCATCCAGTGCTCTACCCCCGAGGGTATTCGGTCGACGCTCTACCTAAATAGATTTCGCGGAGAACCAGCTATTTCCGAGTTTGATTGGCCTTTCACCCCTAGCCACAAGTCATCCCGAACTATTGCAACAGTTATGGGTTCGGCCCTCCAGTTGGTGTTACCCAACCTTCAGCCTGCTCATGGCTAGATCACTCGGTTTCGGGTCTAATGCAACTAACTCAATCGCCCTATTCAGACTCGCTTTCGCTGCGCCTACACCTACCGGCTTAAGCTTGCTAGTTACACTAAGTCGTTGACCCATTATACAAAAGGTACGCCGTCACCCTTGCGGGCTCCGACTGTTTGTAGGCATCCGGTTTCAGGTTCTATTTCACTCCCCTCGTCGGGGTGCTTTTCACCTTTCCCTCACGGTACTTGTTCGCTATCGGTCATGCACGAGTACTTAGGCTTGGAGAGTGGTCTCCCCATGTTCAGACAGGATTTCACGTGTCCCGCCCTACTCAAGGACAATGACTGTTCTACGCGTAAGGGGCTATCACCCTCTATGGCCGACTTTTCCAAATCGTTCCGCTTTATTCATCATTGCCACTGGCCTGGTCCGCGTTCGCTCGCCACTACTTGCGGAGTCTCGGTTGATGTCCTTTCCTGCAGGTACTTAGATGTTTCAGTTCCCTGCGTTCGCTTCTTACCCCTATGTATTCGAAAGTAAGATACCTTATCACAATGCTTGGAAACCCAGGCCGTTCGTTAAAACAGACTGGATTTTCCAAGCATTTAAGGTGGGTTGCCCCATTCGGAGATCCATGGATCAAAGCTTATTCGCAGCTCCCCACGGCTTTTCGCAGCGTATCACGTCCTTCTTCGCCTGTGCATGCCAAGGCATCCACCAAATGCCCTTAATTCACTTCTTCGTTCTCATTGTCTATGCTCATCCATAGCCG
>NZ_LT009718.1:0-375000 GCF_900013495.1 Agrobacterium genomosp. 2 str. CFBP 5494 | reverse complement strand
GATGCTTGCGGTCATGCTGACGGAACAGGGCCTGGGCGGAAATGATATCGATCTCGATGACAGACTGCGGCGCTTTCTTGCCGATAGAGGTGAAAGGGCGCAGGCGGCGCGCAAGCTGGCTTTCCGCCTTCTCGACACAGTCGGTGATATGCCGGCGGCAAACGACCTGCCGAGCGAGGCGGGACCGCTTCTGCTGCACGCATATCCGGACAGGATCGCGCTTCAGCGCGGCGCGCGCGGCCGGTATGTCATGGCGAATGGCCGCGGCGCTGAACTGGCTGAAACGGAGCGGCTGGCGGCGAGCCGAATGCTTGTTGTCGCTGACATTACGGGACGGGCCGCGCAGCCGCGCATCCTTGCGGCGGCCGGCATCGACAGGGCCGATATAGAAGAGCGTATGCCGCATCTTATCGTTCAGCAGGATCAGCTGCTGTTCGACAAGGCGAGCGGACAGGCGCGGGCGCGCCGGGTAGTGCGTCTGGGCGCCATCATTCTGGACGAAACGCCCCTGCCCCGTCCCGACGGTGAGCAGGCAGCGCAAGCGCTCGCCAACGGCGTTCGGCATTTCGGCATCGGCATACTTCCTTTTTCGAAAGAGACCGCGCAATTGCGAGATCGGATCGGATTTCTGAATGCCAGCATCGGAGAGCCCTGGCCGGATGTCAGCGACGAGGCGTTGCTTTCGCGGCTGGACGAATGGTTCATCCCTTTTCAGCATGGCGTCCGGAGCCTTCAGGACATCCGGCCCGGCAGTCTTTCCGAAGGGATTCTGTCCCTGGTGCCACATGAGGTCGCCCGAGATCTCGGCAGGCTGGCGCCGACCCATTTCGAAGCGCCGACGGGCCAGCGGCATCCCATCCGCTATGACGCCAGCGAGCCGACGCTTTCCATTCGCGTGCAGGAGCTTTTCGGGCTGAAGGCGCACCCGGCCATTGCGCAGGGGCGGTTGCCGCTGCTCCTGGAATTGACGTCGCCGGCGCACAGGCCGATACAGACGACGCGTGATCTTCCCGGCTTCTGGGCGGGATCGTGGAAGGACGTGCGGGCAGATATGCGTGGTCGCTATCCGCGTCATCCGTGGCCGGAGGATCCCGCCGATGCCCTGCCGACCAGCCGTGCGAAACCGCGCGGAACGTGATGATGACAAGGGTAAAGGAGACGAAGGTGGCTGGCCATCCGATCGAAACCACCAGGCTTGGCCGCGCCAGCCGCAGGATAAGGTTGCAGACCATTGTGTGGCTTCGCTGGCTGGCGGTTGCGGGACAAACGGCGACGATCCTGCTTGTCGCCTTCGGGCTGAATTTTCCGCTGCCACTTTTGGCCTGCGGCCTTTTGATCGCGGCGCTGGCGCTCGCCAACCTTTTTCTCACGGCCCGTTTTCCCTCCACCTACCGGCTGGAGCCGTGGGAAGCGACATTGCTGCTGGCCTTTGACCTTTTGCAATTGACGGCGCTGATCTACATCACAGGCGGACTTTCCAATCCCTTCGCGCCGCTGATCTGCGTGCAGGTCATCATTGCCTTTGCCTCCCAACCGTTGCGGCATTCCCTCATTCTCCTCGGCTTTGCCGTCATCTGCTCGACGGCGATCGCCTTTTCGCCCTTTCCGGTTCCCTGGTATCCCGGTGAGGTCTTGCCGATCCAGCTTCTGCTGCATGTCGGCACCTGGGTGGCGATCATTGCCACCACGTCTTTCGCAGCTTTTTATGCCTATCGCGTTTCCCACGAAGCAAATCAGCTCGCGGATGCGCTGGCTGCGACCGAACTGGTGCTGGAACGGGAAAAACATCTTTCACAGCTCGACGGCCTGGCGGCCGCCGCAGCGCACGAGCTGGGTACGCCCCTTGCGACGATCAGCGTCGTCGCCAAGGAGATGGAGCGGGAACTTGGGGATGATGAGAAATATGGCGAGGACATAGCGCTGCTGCGCAGCCAGAGCGAAAGATGCCGCGACATTCTGCGTCGTCTCACCTCCCTGTCCGCCGACAATGAGGAGCACATGCGCCGCCTGCCGCTTTCATCGCTGATCGAGGAGGTAATGGCGCCGCATCGCGAATTCGGCATTCGTCTGGAACTGGTTGAAAAGAACAATCGCGCCGACGAGCCGGTCGGAATCCGCAATGCCGGCATCATCTACGGCCTTGGCAACGTCATTGAAAATGGCGTGGATTATGCGCGCGAAAAAGTCACCGTAACGGTGGATTACGATCATCAGAACGTCGCAGTCATCATTGAAGACGATGGGCCAGGTTATGCCCATGACGTGCTTGCCCGTATCGGCGAGCCCTATGTGACCGAACGTCACAATGACACACGTGCAGGTGGGCTCGGGCTCGGGCTCTTTATCGCCAAGACCTTGCTGGAGCGCTCCGGCGCCACCGTCGCGTTCGAAAATCGCGGCACAACCGGAACCGGCGCGCGGGTCACAATCGTCTGGCCTCGGGCGCTCATGGAGGATAAAAGAAGCCGTTGACTTTACCATTCACGCTGAAGCGGCAATAAGAACAAGAAAAGCCGATGACGTTGCCGGAAGGCCGGAGACATGAAGACAGAAGACCAGACCTCATCCACAAGCGCGCCGGCGGACGATATCGATCCTATCGGACCTGACAAATCTCTGCTGATCGTTGATGACGATGGCCCTTTCCTGCGGCGGCTTGCCCGGGCCATGGAGACACGTGGCTTTATTGTCGACACTGCCGAGACCGTGAGCGAAGGCATCGCGCGTTCCAAGGCTGCGCCGCCGAAATATGCGGTTGTCGATCTGCGGCTTGCGGATGGCAACGGGCTGGAGGTGATCGAAGCCATCAGGCAGAACCGCGACGACACGCAGATCGTCGTTCTGACCGGCTACGGCAATATCGCCACCGCTGTTACCGCCGTAAAGCTGGGGGCGCTGGACTATCTGGCCAAGCCTGCCGATGCAGACGACGTGTTCAACGCCCTGACGCAGCGCAAGGGTGAAAAGACGGAAGTGCCCGAAAACCCGATGTCAGCCGACCGGGTTCGGTGGGAGCACATTCAGCGCGTTTATGAGATGTGCGAGCGCAACGTCTCGGAAACGGCGCGGCGACTGAACATGCACCGAAGGACGCTGCAGCGTATTCTCGCGAAGCGCGCGCCCAAATAAGCGCCTATTCGCCAAAGCTGCGCCCGGTGGTCCATTCCGCCAGCATAAGCCGGGTCGCAGCGGTTCTGGAAAAATCCAGCATGACAGATTTGCGGGTCGCCGGCGGCAATTTATGTTCCGGCGCGTCGCGAAGCATGTGAGCGCCATACCCATCCGACAGTATCAACCCGCATTCCTCCGGGAATATATCGGTTGGAACTTCCGGATGGGTGGCAAAAAACAATCGATCGCAATGCAGGCGGTATTCCGGCCATTTGCGATCGACGCGGAAATCCTCGATCGAGGATTTGATCTCGATGATCCAGATTTCACCCTTGACCGACAGGCTGATCAGATCTGCCCGTCGCCCGCTTGCAAGCGGCAGTTCCGGCAAGACCGAGTGGCGCATTTCGTGCAACAGCACCTGCACGCCGCGGCGCACCAGCATCGCCTTGTCCGACTGGCGGCCGTCGATTAACGGATTATTGTTGGTAACGGAAAGAATAGTCATGGATAAAGGCTGCTGAAGCGTTTGGCCTATTGTTGCAAAAAAGGCAATCAACCGGCAATTTTAAATGCGGTGCCGTTTCGCGGCTGCACAACGGCTTGCCAAGAGCGGCTGAATGGAAAATAACCGATTTATCCTATTAAGCCTACTCCTTCGCACAATTTGGCGAATTTTCCGCGAGAACGACATGCGCATCCGTACCCCATTGACCATACTCGGTCTGACGGCAGCACTGGCACTGGCCGGCTGCGCCGAAACTACCTCCCAATCCGCCACTCCAACATCAGGCAAGATCGCAGCCTCCGTACCGGTTGCTGATCCCGTTCCGGCGAAAGTCGAGACGGTGCAGATCTTCAATGATGTTTATGGTCCGGTGACCGATGCGGGCTATGCGCTGCCGGCCATTCCGATCAACCGTGTGAATGAGAAGTACCGTCGCCAGATCGTCGAGTTCCAGACCAACGAGCGTCCCGGCACGATCATCGTCAATACGCGCGATCGTTTCCTTTATTATATCCTCTCCGGCAACCGCGCCGTGCGTTACGGCATCGGCGTCGGCAAGGCTGGTTTCGCCTGGGCCGGTGAAGCCTATGTGGCCTGGAAGCAGGAATGGCCGATGTGGCATCCGCCAAAGGAAATGGCAGACCGCAAGCCGGAAGTGGCGAAATATGTCGAGGCCGGCATGGGCCCCGGCCTTTCCAACCCGCTCGGCGCGCGCGCCATGTATCTCTTTAACGAAAAGGGACAGGATACGCTGTTCCGTATCCACGGTTCGCCCGAATGGGCCTCGATCGGCACCGCTGCTTCTTCCGGCTGCATCCGCATGATCAACCAGGATGTGATCGATCTTTACAGCCGCGTCCGCCCAGGCCGCAGCACCAAGGTCGTCGTGATCCAGTAAGGGCCGCAACAGCAGATCAAGAAAAAGCCGCCGGGAAACGTCCCGGCGGCTTTTTTATTGGTGAAAAGGGCGGAGATTACGCCGCCTGCTTCGCCTTCAGCTCGAGGCGGCGGCGGTGCAGGACCGGTTCAGTGTAGCCGTTCGGTTGCTCCCGGCCCTTCAACACCAGTTCGACAGCAGCCTGAAAGGCTACCGATCCTTCAAAGTCGGACGCCATCGGCAGATAGGCCGGATCGCCTGCATTCTGCGCGTCGACCACAGCCGCCATGCGCTTCATGGTCTCGACGATCTGCGCCTCTGTCACGACGCCATGGCGCAGCCAGTTCGCCATGTGCTGCGCTGAAATGCGAAGCGTCGCGCGATCCTCCATCAGACCGACATTGTTGATGTCTGGTACCTTGGAGCAGCCGACACCCTGATCGACCCAGCGCACGACATAGCCGAGAATGCCCTGCGCATTGTTGTCGAGTTCACGCTGGATTTCTTCCGGCGTCCAGTTGGGACGCGGCGCAACCGGCACTGACAGAATGTCGGAAAGCTTCGCACGGCCGCGGCTTTTCAGCTCTTCCTGAACAGCGGCGACATCAACCTTGTGATAATGCGTGGCATGCAGCGTCGCCGCCGTCGGCGACGGCACCCATGCCGTGTTGGCACCGGCCTTTGGATGCGCAATCTTCTGCTCCAGCATCGCCGCCATCAGGTCGGGCATGGCCCACATGCCTTTGCCGATCTGCGCATGGCCGGAAAGTCCGCATTCGAGCCCGATATCGACGTTCCAGTTTTCATAAGCGGCGATCCAGGCGGCCTGCTTCATGTCGCCCTTGCGGATCATCGGACCCGCTTCCATGGAGGTATGGATTTCGTCGCCGGTACGGTCGAGGAAGCCTGTATTGATGAAGACGACACGATCCTTCGCCGCGCGAATGCTTTCCTTGAGGTTAACAGTGGTGCGGCGCTCCTCATCCATGATGCCCATCTTCATGGTGTTTGGCTGCATGCCGACAAGCTCTTCGACCCGCGTGAAAATCTCGTTGGCGAAGGCCACTTCTTCCGGCCCATGCATCTTCGGCTTCACCACATACATGGAGCCGGCCCGAGAGTTCTGGCGTCGCCCGGAAGGGCCGACGTCATAGAGTGCAATGAGCGCCGTGACGACGGCATCCATGATGCCCTCGGGTACTTCATGCCCATCCCGGTCAAGGATTGCCGGATTGGTCATGAGATGACCGACATTGCGCACCAGCATCAGCGACCGGCCCGGCAGCGTCAGCGCGGAGCCATTGGGCGCTGTATAATAGCGATCCGGGTTGAGGCGGCGTGTGAAAGTGTGGCCGCCCTTCGAGACCTCTTCCGTCAGGTCTCCACGCATCAGGCCGAGCCAGTTACCGTAGACCAGAACCTTGTCCTCGGCATCGACGGCGGCAACCGAATCTTCGCAATCCATAATGGTCGTCAGGGCGGATTCAAGAATGACATCAGAGATGCCCGCCCTGTCGCCCTTGCCGATTTCGGTCGAGGGATCGATCACGATTTCGGTATGCAGACCGTTCTTGCCGAGCAGGATTGTCGCGGGCTTTGCCGCTTCCCCGGTGAAACCCTTGAATTGCGTTTCGTCCTTGAGACCGGTCCCGCCATTGCTGGCAACAAGCTGCAGCAGCCCATCGACGATCTCGAAACCGGTGACATCAGACCAGCTGCCGCTCAAAAGCGGAGCGGTTTCATCGAGGAAGTTACGCGCCCAGGCGATGACCTTTTCACCGCGCTTCGGGTTATAGGCCCTGCCCTTCTCGGCACCATCGGCATCGGAAATGGCATCCGTGCCGTAAAGTGCATCGTAAAGCGAACCCCAACGGGCATTGGCGGCGTTCAGCGCATAACGGGCATTCATGACGGGAACAACGAGCTGCGGACCGGCGACGGCAGCAATTTCCGGATCGACGTTGCTGGTTTCCACCTTGAAATCAGGACCTTCCGGCAAAAGGTATCCGATTTCCCTCAGGAATGCCTCGTATACATCGAAATCCGAGGGGGCACCGTTCTCTCGGTACCAGCCGTCGATTTTTTCCTGCAACGCATCGCGCTTGGCGAGCAGTTCACGGTTCTTCGGAGAAAGCTCGTGAACAATGGCCGAAAAGCCTTCGAAGAACGCCTCGCTGTTTAGACCCGTGCCCGGCAGGACATCTTCAGTCAAAAAGGCATAAAGCCTGTCATCGATGGAAAGGCCGAATTTATTCGTGCGGCTCACATGCGCCTCCTCTATTCTGGAAATACAGATTGGACGCGGAGGCGGGCGCTCGTCAATTGCGGCAGCCAGCCAAATATTATTTCCTTTTTGGAAACAATGCAGCCGATAGTCGCCGTTTTCTACAAAAGCGCCTGGAGATCCTTGATGCGGTCATTCACCAGCCAGCCGTAATAATTTTCCTCCGGCAACAGTGGCTGTTCCCCGCCTGCGGCGCGCTGGCGGTTCTTTTGGGCCAGAATGGCAGCGCGCTGTTGCGACCCACCGACATTATAAAGCGTGGAGGTCACGCCCGGATTCTTCGAAATATCCATATCGGCAATCGACCGGTAATCATCGATCGATTTGCGGATAGAGGCCGCCATGAAAGCCAGCGAGCGGTCGGGGTCCATGATGGCGGTGTAGACCGCGGTGGCGTCGTTCTCGTCCAGCTTCTCATAACCCGACGTTCTCGCCACCATGTCGGACAGCATCAGCGCCGTCAGCGGATTTATCTGGCCGAGGCCGAAGGTCTGGCCGGCATAAAAGGGCTGGAAGAACACAGCACTGAAACGGTTGTTCGGATAGGTCACGCCATCGACGGTCTTGCCGCGGAAACTGTCATCCCATACACCTTCCCGGCAGTTCCAGAGACTGTAGGAATCCTTCTTCGACTGGCATTTGGAAAATTGCGAATGCGTCAGAAACTGCGCAATCGTTTCATCCTTATAGCCGAAACGGAAGCTGCTACCCGCGTAAGAAGCTGCCTTGACGTAATAAGACTGCAGCCGGTCATAGGCATCGACATTATAAGTGTGTTCGCCAACGATCGCGCCGATCATATGGATCGGATCAATCCCGTAACGCCCGGCCGTCGACTTGATCTTGGCGATCAGCGCCTTGTCGGAAGACAAAAGATCGATGACCTTCTGGTATTTGCGCTCAAAAGACGTGTTGGACGCCTTGGTTCTTTTGGCGGAAGCACCGGGAACGCCCGGTTGCTCGGCATTGCGATTGCCCGGCGGCACGACCGTTGCGGCCTGCACATAAGAAGACGCGGTGACGGTAAACGTCAAAGCAGCGGCAAATGCCAGAAGAGTTTTGCGCACGAGCGAATGCCTTTTCTCAAGCCTGCGGCTTCTGCCAGCGAAAGGTGCTGGAAAACCTGATCATTCCACTAAAACGGTTCCAACCGGAATGCAGCCCTTCCCATAAACAAAATGCGGGCTGAATGCGAGATGAGGCAGATAAAATAAAAGAGTGCGGCAAATATGGCCGCACTCTTCTTTCCTCGATCCCTGAAGTCTTCAGAGAATATAGCGCGAGAGGTCCGTATCGGCGGCGAGGTCGCCGACGTGTTTACGGACATATTCCTGGTCGATCTTGACGGCGGAACCGCCACGATCCGGCGCGTTGAAGGAAATTTCGTCCAAAACACGCTCCATTACCGTCTGCAGACGGCGGGCACCGATATTTTCGACCGACGAGTTGAGATGAACGGCCACATCAGCCAGAGCATCGATGGCGTCGTCGGTGAAGTCGAGATCCAGTTCTTCCGTCGCCATCAGCGCCTTGTACTGGCGGATGAGGCTTGCTTCCGTCTCCGTCAGGATACGGCGGAAATCTTCCCTCGTCAGTGGCTTCAGTTCAACGCGGATCGGCAGGCGGCCCTGAAGCTCAGGCAGGAGATCCGACGGCTTCGCCACATGGAAGGCGCCCGATGCGATGAACAGGATATGGTCGGTCTTGACCGGCCCATATTTGGTCGAAACCGTCGTGCCTTCGACGAGCGGCAGCAGGTCGCGCTGCACGCCTTCGCGCGAGACGCCGGCGCCCATGCCGCCATCGCGGGCGGCAATCTTGTCGATCTCGTCAAGGAAGACGATGCCATCATTTTCCACCGACTTGACCGCTTCGCGCTGGATCATCTCATTGTCCAGCAGTTTGTCGGATTCGTCGCGGATAAGGTCGGCATAGGATTTCGACACCGTCGTGCGCACCTTCTTGGTGCGTCCGCCCATGGCTTTGCCGAACATTTCCGACAAGTTGAGCACGCCAATATTGGCGCCCGGCATGCCCGGGATTTCGAAACCGGGCATGCCCGATCCGCTATCGGCCACCTCGATGTCAATTTCCTTGTCGTCCAATTCACCATCGCGCAGCTTCTTGCGGAAGCTCTCGCGCGTGCCAGGTGACGCGGTTGAGCCGACCAACGCGTCGAGCACGCGCTCTTCGGCGCTCTGATGCGCCTTGGCCTGCACTTCGGCGCGCTTCTTTTCGCGCACGAGGCCGATACCAATCTCGACAAGGTCACGAATGATCTGCTCGACATCGCGGCCGACATAACCGACTTCGGTGAACTTGGTGGCTTCAACCTTGATGAAAGGCGCGCCGGCCAACTTGGCGAGGCGGCGCGAGATTTCCGTCTTGCCGACACCGGTCGGCCCGATCATGAGAATATTTTTCGGCATGACTTCGTCGCGCAGGCTCTCATCGAGCTGCTGGCGACGCCAGCGATTGCGCAGCGCAATCGCGACCGCCCGTTTTGCATCGTGCTGACCGATGATGTGGCGGTCCAGTTCCGAGACGATTTCCCGGGGAGAAAAAGTGGTCATTCGGTCCTCTCGGCTTTCCTGCTCCGGCCGGCCATTCGGCCCGGCCCACAGGACCCATTGGTGAGAAATACGCTTACTCGGCGTCGAGCGTTTCCACGACGAGATTGTGATTGGTATAAACGCAGATATCGGCGGCGATATCGAGCGCCTGCCGGGCCACGTCTTCGGCCGACTTGTCGGTATCCATCATGGCGCGGGCGGCGGCGAAAGCATAATTGCCGCCGGAACCGATGGCGATTGCGCCGTGCTCGGGCTCCAGCACATCGCCATTGCCGGTAATGGCAAGCGTGGTGGATTTATCGGCGACCAGCATCATCGCTTCGAGATTGCGCAGATATTTATCCGTGCGCCAGTCTTTTGCGAGTTCCACGGCGGCGCGCATGAGCTGGCCGGGATATTGCTCGAGTTTCTTCTCGAGGCGGTCAAGCAAAGTAAAAGCATCGGCCGTCGCGCCTGCGAAACCGGCAATCACTTCACCCTTGCCGATGCGGCGAACCTTGCGGGCGTTGCCCTTCATGACGGTCTGGCCGAGGCTTACCTGCCCGTCGCCAGCCATGACGACCTTGCCGCCCTTTCTGACTGTAATGATTGTTGTCATCAAACACCTGTCTGCCCTGCCGGGCCTGGAGTTAACGGGCCGGGTTGCGGCCCTTTTCGGGTTCTATGTAAGTCTGGTTTTTGCGATTGCAATCATCGGGATCACACCGGGTTTTCCGCAGGTCAGCCAAGACGATGGAACAACTGGATATTTGTGTCCCGTGCTGATAAGGAACGGCGACATTTTCACGGAGCGGCCAAAATGGCAGAACGTAAAGGCGAGATTATCCGCAAGACCAACGAAACCTCGGTTTCGGTGCGTGTGGATATCGACGGCACCGGCAAATCGAAAATTTCCACCGGCGTGGGATTTTTCGACCATATGCTGGACCAGCTGAGCCGCCATTCGCTGATCGACATGGAGATCGAGGTTCAGGGCGACCTGCACATCGATGATCATCACACCGTGGAAGATACCGGTATCGCCATCGGCCAGGCGATCGCGAAGGCGCTGGGCGAGCGGCGCGGTATTGCCCGCTACGCCTCGCTCGACCTTGCCATGGACGAGACGATGACCAAGGCCGCCGTCGATATTTCCGGCCGGCCGTTCCTCGTCTGGAACGTCAATTTTTCCGCGCCAAAGATCGGCACCTTCGACACGGAACTGGTGCGCGAATTCTTTCAGGCGCTCGCCCAGAATGCCGGCATCACGCTGCATATCCTGAACCATTACGGCGCCAACAACCATCATATCGCCGAAACATGCTTCAAGGCCGTTGCCCGCGTTCTTCGCACGGCAACCGAGATCGACCCCCGGCAGGCAGGCCGCGTTCCCTCAACAAAGGGCATGCTGGCCTGACGCCAAAGCTGTCAGGAAGCCCATGACAAGCTATCTCGTTCTGGAAGCCCCCAACGGGCCGGACAGGGACCACAAGACGACCCGATTCATTGCCGATCGTTTCGTCTGGCTGGCTCTCTTTGCGCCATGGTTATGGCTTGCGATCAACCGGCTGTGGCTGGCGACGGCTATCGTTGTCATCGCACTCGTTGCGGCCGGACAAGTCTCGATGTTAGCCGGATTCGAACCTGCCGGAATTCTTGTTGGTTTCACGATTGGGCTCATAACAGCGCTGGAGGGACGCAATTTTCTCGTCCGGCACCTGATCCGCAAAGGTTGGACGCTGAAGTCAGTCGTTTCCGCCCCTGATCTTTCGAGCGCCGAAGACATATATTTCTCCGGTCTCTCCGAAAACGCTGACGCTGAAGAACAGCTGTCACACCCGGTCTGGACCCCTTCGCCGCAAAAGAGCGGCGGCAAAAACTTCGTCAACGATCCCGCCGGATCGTTTCTTTTCGACTTGAATGGAAGGCGCTGACATGCGTGTCGCGATCATCGACTACGGTTCGGGCAATCTGCGTTCGGCCACCAAAGCTTTCGAGCGTGCCGCGCGTGAAGCCGGCATCAACGCAACCATCGATTTGACCGACAAGCCGGATCACGTCGCATCGGCGGACCGCATCGTGCTGCCTGGTGTCGGTGCTTATGCCGACTGCCGCGCCGGTCTGGATGCCGTTCCCGGAATGCATGAGGCACTCCTTGAAGCCGTCGAGAAAAAGGCGCATCCCTTCCTCGGCATCTGCGTCGGAATGCAGCTCATGTCATCCCGCGGGCTGGAAAAGACTGTTAGCACCGGGCTCGGCTGGATCGAGGGTGACGTGGTGGAAATGACGCCTGCCGATAAGAACCTGAAGATTCCGCAGATCGGCTGGAACACGCTGGAAATCCGCCACGCCCACCCGCTGTTCGACGGCATCAAGACGGGCGCGGATGGCTTGCACGCCTATTTCGTGCATTCCTATCATCTGGCGGCCAAGCACTCGACGGATGTCATCGCCACCACAAATTACGGTGGCGCGATGACGGCTTTTGTCGGTCGCGACAATATGGCCGGCGCGCAATTCCACCCGGAAAAAAGCCAGACGCTCGGCCTTGCCCTGATCTCCAATTTCCTGCGCTGGAAGCCCTGACATGATTCTTTTTCCCGCAATCGACCTTAAAGACGGTGAGTGCGTTCGCCTGAAACTCGGCGATATGGACCAGGCCACCGTCTATAATACCGACCCCGGCGCACAGGCGAAAGCTTTCGAGGATCAAGGCTTTGAATGGCTGCATGTCGTTGATCTCAACGGCGCGTTCGCCGGCCAGACGGTCAATGGCGCGGCGGTTGATGCCATTCTGAAGGCGACGAAAAACCCGGTGCAGCTGGGCGGCGGCATCCGCACGCTCGATCATATCGAGGCCTGGCTGAGCCGTGGGCTTGCTCGCGTCATTCTCGGCACCGTGGCGGTGCGCGATCCGGTTCTGGTCATTGAAGCCTGCAAGCGTTTTCCCGGCCAGGTCGCCGTCGGCATTGATGCCAAGGGCGGCAAGGTTGCGGTGGAAGGCTGGGCGGAAGCCTCCGAACTCGGCGTGATCGAGCTTGCCAAACGTTTCGAAGGTGCCGGCGTCGCGGCCATCATCTACACCGATATCGATCGTGACGGCATTCTGGCCGGTATAAATTGGGCCTCAACGCTGGAACTGGCCGACGCCGTCTCCATCCCGGTCATCGCGTCCGGTGGTCTCGCCTCCATCGACGACATCAAGCGCATGTTGCAGCCGGATGCGGTAAAGCTCGAAGGCGCGATTTCCGGCCGCGCGCTTTATGACGGCCGTATCGATCCGGCGGAGGCGCTCGCCCTCATCAAGGCCGCAAAGGAGGTACGCGTATGACCCTAAAAGCTCGCGTTATTCCCTGCCTGGATGTGAAAGACGGCCGTGTCGTCAAGGGCGTGAACTTCGTAGACCTGATCGACGCAGGCGACCCGGTCGAGGCGGCGAAAGCCTATGATGCGGCAGGGGCGGACGAACTCTGCTTCCTCGACATTACCGCCTCTTCGGATAATCGCGACACGATCTTCGATGTCGTTTCACGCACCGCCGATCATTGCTTCATGCCACTGACCGTCGGTGGCGGCGTTCGCGCCGTCGCCGACATCCGCAAGCTGCTTCTGTGCGGGGCCGACAAGGTCTCGATCAATTCCGCAGCGGTCAAGGATCCCGACTTCGTGGCGCAGGCGGCCGACAAGTTCGGCAACCAGTGCATCGTCGTTTCGATAGACGCCAAGCGGGTTTCGAAGGATGGGGAAGAAGGCCGCTGGGAAATATTCACCCATGGCGGACGCCAGCCGACCGGGATTGACGCCGTGGAATTCGCCATCAAGATGGTCGAACGCGGCGCCGGCGAATTGCTTGTCACCTCGATGGATCGCGACGGCACCAAAAGCGGATACGATATCGGCCTGACGCGCAGCATTGCCGATCAGGTTCGAGTCCCCGTCATCGCTTCGGGGGGCGTCGGCACGCTGGAGGATCTGGTGGCAGGCGTTCGTGATGGCCATGCGACTGCGGTGCTTGCCGCTTCGATCTTCCACTTCGGCACTTATTCGATCGGTGAAGCCAAGAACTACATGGCCGAGCATGGCATCGCCATGCGTCTCGACTGATTGCAGGATTCCCCCATGAGCGCATTTTCCCTTTCCGATCTGGAGCGCATCGTCGCAACCCGCGCCGCTGCCTCTCCTGACGAATCCTGGACGGCCAAGCTGGTTGCGGCCGGCCAGGAGCGTGCGGCGAAGAAACTCGGCGAAGAAGCCGTGGAAGCCGTCATTGCGGCCATCGCAAAAGACCGCGACGGGCTGAAGAACGAAGCGGCGGACCTGCTTTACCATCTGCTGGTGGTTTTGAAGATCGCCGACATCCCGTTGAACGAGGTTTTCGCGGAGCTGGAGCGCAGGACCGGGCAAACCGGTCTTGCGGAAAAGGCAGCGAGGCCGACATCATGAAGATCGAGGCAGGCAGCGGGGAGAGAGGCATGCCGAGCACACTCGATCATTTCCGACCGGATGAATATTCGCCCTACCACTTCTTCAGTTCGGAAGAATGGTCGAAGTTTCGTGCCGACACGCCATTGACGCTTTCTGCCGACGAGGTCAAACGGCTGCGTTCGCTGGATGATCCGATCGATCTGGATGAGGTGCGGCGCATCTACCTGTCTCTGTCGCGCCTGCTGTCTTCCCATGTGGAAGCATCGCAGCTGCTGTTTGAGCAACGCAACCGCTTCCTCAACATGGCTGACGTCAACAAGACGCCCTTCGTCATCGGCATCGCCGGCTCCGTTGCCGTTGGCAAATCCACGACGGCACGTATTCTGAAAGAGCTTCTGGCGCGCTGGCCTTCCAGTCCCAAGGTCGACCTCATCACCACTGACGGATTTCTCTATCCGAACGAGGTATTGCGGCGCGAGAATCTGATGGAGCGCAAAGGCTTCCCGGAGAGCTACGATATCGGCGCGCTCCTGCGTTTCCTGTCGGCCATCAAGGCGGGCCAGCCCAATGTCAAGGCGCCGCGTTATTCGCACCTGACCTATGACGTTCTGCCGAACGAGTTCACTGTCATCGACCAGCCGGATATTCTCATCTTCGAAGGCATCAACGTGCTGCAATCGCGCGACCTGCCGGCAGGCGGGAGGATCGTGCCGATCGTTTCCGACTTCTTCGATTTCTCGATCTATATCGACGCTGACGAAGGCCTTATTCACAACTGGTATGTGAACCGGTTCATGAATCTGAGAAAAACCGCCTTCCGCGATCCCAATTCATTCTTCAACCGTTATGCCTCGATCAGCGAAGAAGCGGCGCTCAGCATTGCTGAAGGCCTCTGGCAGAACATCAACCTGAAGAACCTGCGGCAGAACATCGTGCCGACCCGCCCGCGCGCCGACCTTATTTTACGCAAGGGCAAAAACCATCTGATCGACACGGTCGCGCTTCGCAAATTGTGAAAGATGCCGCGAAGGCGGCATCTCTGTCGCAGCGATTACAAGGCGTTATCAGGCAAGGTCTGGAATGCGCAGAACCTGGCCGGGATAAATCTTGTCGGGGTGCGTTAGCATCGGCTTGTTGGCTTCGAAGATGATGTTGTTTTTCGCGCCATTGGCCTTGCCATATTGCGCTTCCGCAATCTTCCAGAGATTGTCACCCTTTTTGACCGTATAGAAGACCGGTTCTTTCGCCGGCGCTTCGGCCACTTTTAACTCGCCGGCCTCGACCTTGGAAATGCCGAGCGTATTGCCGACCGCAATGACCGCCTTTTCGAAAATCGATTGATCGGCCACTTCGCCCTTCAGGACAACCTTGTCATCCACCACCTCGACCTGAACCTTGTCGGTGCCGAGATCGTGGGAAGCGAGTTCCTTCTTGACCGCTTCGACATCCGGCACGTCATCGCCGCCGATACCAAGCTTCTTTCCCGCTTCCTTGATGAAATTGAACAGACCCATAGCACCCTCCTTGGTTGTATGGAGGCTTACCAGACGATATTTGAAGCTCTATGACAAGGGCGAAAGATTCGTCGTCTGATCGTCGCTTATTCGCCCGAAGGTTTGCCGCGCATCTTCTTGATATCGGAGCGACCTGACTTCGCCTTGAGGCGGCGCTCGACGGAGCCCTTGGTGGGTTTGGTGGCCTTGCGCATCGGCGGCGGGGGGGCGGCGGCTTCGAGGATCAGTTCCTTCAGGCGCTCGCGCGCATCCTCACGATTGCGCTCCTGGCTGCGAAACCGGCTCGCTTCGATCATCAGCACGCCTTCTTTTGATACGCGCCTGCCACCGAGCCGCAACGCATTGACCTTCACCCTTTCCGGAAGGGAGGGTGAATTCGCAATGTCGAAAAATAGCTGAACCGCTGTCGAAACCTTGTTGACGTTCTGGCCGCCCGGCCCGCCGGCCAGCACGAATTGCTCCGTCAGCTCCCAGCCGGCAATGGTGATGCGGTTATTGATGTAAAGCGGGTCGCTGGCCATGTTTTCTCTCCGCGCCGGTGATGCCACAGATCGTGAAAAATGAAAACAAGGACAAAACGAAAGAACCCGGCAAAAAGAAACCCGGCACTTGGGCCGGGTTCCCCTCCTCCTCATAAACGAGGCTTATTCATTCTGCCGCGAGCAAAAGGCCCGGCGCTGCGTCACGAACCTTGCTGTCGACGTGGTCTTCGAACTTGGTGAAGTTCGTGACGAACATCGACACCAGCTTCTTGGCTTGCGCGTCATAAGCTGCGCCATCGGCCCAGGTGGAACGCGGATCGAGGATCGCGCTGTCAACACCTTCAAGCGACTGAGGGACGGCGAAGCCGAAATTCGCATCGGTGCGGAACTGTGCGTTCTTCAGATCCCCAGTGAGAGCGGCGGTCAGAAGCGCGCGGGTGGCCTTGATGGGCATACGCTTGCCGATGCCGTAAGCGCCGCCTGTCCAGCCGGTATTGACCAGCCAGCAATCCACACCGTGCTTGCCGATCAGCTCACGCAGCAGGTTGCCATATTCGGCCGGATGGCGCGGCATGAAGGGGGCGCCAAAGCAGGTAGAGAATGTCGCTTCCGGCTCGGTCACGCCCTTTTCCGTACCGGCGACCTTGGCGGTGTAACCGGAGAGGAAGTGGTACATGGCCTGCTCCGGTGTCAGCCGGGCAATCGGCGGCAGCACGCCGAAGGCGTCAGCCGTCAGCATGATGATCGTCTTCGGGTGGCCGGCAATGCCCGTCTCCGATGCATTCGGAATGAAGTGCAGCGGATAGGCGCTGCGGGTGTTTTCCGTCAGCGAATTGTCGTTGAAATCAGGAACGCGGTTTTCGTCCAGCACGACGTTCTCAAGAACCGTGCCGAAACGGCGGGTCGCGGCGTAGATTTCCGGCTCGGCCTCGGCCGAAAGCTTGATCGCCTTGGCATAGCAGCCGCCTTCGAAATTGAAGATGCCGTGTTCGCCCCAGCCATGTTCGTCATCGCCGATCAGCGTGCGCGACGGATCAGCCGACAGCGTGGTCTTGCCGGTGCCGGAGAGGCCGAAGAAAACGGCAGAATCACCCTGCGGACCGACATTAGCCGAGCAATGCATGGGCATGACACCCTTGGCTGGCAGCAGGTAGTTCAGCACCGTGAAGACCGACTTCTTGTTTTCACCGGCATAGGACGTGCCGCCGATGAGAACGAGGCCGTTGGTAAGGTCGCAGGCGATGACTGTTTCCGAACGGACACCATGACGGGCCGGATCCGCCTTGAAGCTCGGCAGATTGATGATGGTGAGCTTCTGCTTGAAGCCCGCCAGTTTTTCCTGCTTCGGACGGATCAGCAGATTGCGGATGAACAGCGAATGCCAGGCGAGCTCGGTGACGACGCGTGTCGGCAACGCATTTTCCTCATCGGCGCCGCCGATCAGGTCCTGAACATAGAGCGTCTTTCCGGCGGCATGGGCCAACATGTCCTGGCGCAACAACTCGAAGTTTTCCGGCGACAGCGGCTTGTTGTTGTCCCACCAGATGGTGTTCTCGGTGGACGCGTCGCGCACGACGAATTTGTCCTTCGGAGAACGGCCCGTGTGCTGGCCGGTGACGGCGCGCAGCGCACCATCGATGGTCAGCTCGGCCTCGCCGTTGCGGATTGCCTCTTCGTATAGTTCGCTCTCATTGAGGTTATAAAAGACGCGGGAAGCCTTGCCCAATCCGAGTTCTGCAACTCCGTTGGCAGGATTATGAACCCCAATCTCGGTCATGACGCGTTCCTTGTTAATGACGATAAGGCCGTTGAAATTTTCACGGAAAATACGTGGCACCTCTTGAAAACGCAAGAGCCGAAGTTTAAAAAACTTAGTAATTTCAATATATTAATCGATTTAAAAGATTTTATTTCTTTTTAAATCGGTTGAAGACGCATTAAAATTCAGCTGCGGCGTCTCTACGAAATCTCCTCGTCCTACCCTAGCGATTTTGGGGTGAGTTTTCCTTTGCCACAATTTGTTCCACCTTTATACTCAAGAGAGTGGCTCGCGGCGCACAACCTGGCTGGGTGAATGTCGGGAGTTACGAGAAAATGACGATGGAGACCAACTACATGCAGACGATCGCGCTTGTCGACGATGACCGGAATATTCTCACTTCGGTATCGATCGCGCTCGAAGCCGAAGGCTACCGGGTCGAAACGTATACGGACGGCGCTTCCGCGCTTGACGGGTTGATCGCCCGTCCGCCGCAGCTCGCCATTTTCGATATTAAGATGCCCCGCATGGATGGCATGGAGCTTTTGCGGCGCCTTCGCCAGAAGTCGGATCTGCCGGTCATCTTCCTCACCTCGAAGGATGAAGAGATCGACGAATTGTTCGGCCTGAAGATGGGCGCGGACGACTTCATCACCAAGCCGTTCTCGCAACGCCTTCTGGTGGAACGCGTCAAAGCCATCCTGCGCCGCGCCAGCAGCCGCGAAGCATCCGCCGCAACCGGCAACGTTCTGAAGCCGACTGCAGACCAACAGGCGCGCACACTGGAGCGCGGGCAGCTCGCCATGGATCAGGAACGCCACACCTGCACCTGGAAGGGCGAACCGGTAACACTGACGGTGACCGAATTCCTCATCCTGCATTCGCTGGCACAACGTCCAGGTGTCGTGAAAAGCCGCGACGCGCTGATGGATGCCGCTTATGACGAGCAGGTCTATGTGGACGACCGCACCATCGACAGCCACATCAAGCGTCTTCGCAAGAAGTTCAAACTGGTCGATGGCGACTTCGATATGATTGAAACGCTTTATGGCGTAGGATATCGCTTCCGCGAAGCGGCTTGAACGAGCCGACTCACGCAGAAGGGACCGCCCGGTATGGGGTGGTAAGGACTTGAATACGTGTTGAAAAAAACGCCGGAAACCGTCTCGGACAGTGACGATGCCGAAGAACGCGGCAGCGAACGCCGCCATCGTATCCATCCGCTGACGATCATCCGGCGTATTTTCGGCAATGCGGTGTTTTCCAGCCTCACGCGCCGCATCCTGTTCTTCAACGTCGCCGCGACGGTGGTTCTGGTCGGCGGCATTCTCTATCTCAACCAGTTCCGTGAGGGGCTGATCGATGCGCGCGTGGAAAGCCTGCTGACGCAGGGCGAAATCATAGCCGGCGCGGTTTCCGCTTCCGCCTCTGTCGATACCAACTCGATCACCATCAATCCGGAAAAGCTGCTCGAATTGCAGGCGGGCCAGAGCATCACGCCCGCACCGAACGATGAGGATTTGAGTTTCCCGATCAATCCCGAACGGGTGGCACCAGTGCTGCGGCGGCTGATTTCGCCGACGCGCACCCGCGCGCGGCTGTTCGATGCGGACGCCAATCTGCTGCTCGATTCCCGCCATCTTTATTCGCGCGGTCAGGTGCTGCGCTTCGACCTGCCGCCAGTAACGCCCGAGACGCAGACCTGGGGCGACTGGTTCACCAGCATGTTCAACCGCATGCTGCAGCCGAGCAGCCTGCCGCAATACAAGGAAGCGCCTGGCGGCGATGGCTCTATCTATCCGGAAGTGATGAACGCGCTGACCGGCGTGCGCGGCGCGGTCGTGCGTGTCACGGAAAAGGGTGAGCTGATTGTTTCCGTGGCCGTACCGGTACAGCGCTTCCGGGCCGTGCTCGGCGTTCTGCTGCTTTCGACACAAGCGGGCGATATCGACAAGATCGTGCATGCCGAGCGCCTCGCCATCATGCGCGTCTTTGGCATCGCCACGCTGGTCAACATCGTGCTGTCGCTGCTCCTCTCCTCCACCATCGCCACGCCGCTGCGGCGGCTGTCGGCGGCCGCGATCCGCGTGCGCCGCGGGGCGAGAACCCGTGAGGAAATACCGGATTTCTCGGCGCGCCAGGATGAGATCGGCAACCTCTCTATTGCGCTGCGTGAAATGACGACGGCGCTTTACGACCGTATCGATGCGATCGAAAGTTTCGCCGCCGATGTCAGCCATGAGCTCAAGAACCCGCTGACCTCGCTGCGCAGCGCCGTGGAAACCCTGCCGCGCGCCAAGACCGAAGAGTCCAAACAGCGCCTGACCGAGATCATCTTCCACGATGTGCGCCGCCTCGACCGCCTGATCAGCGACATTTCGGATGCGTCGCGGCTCGATGCCGAACTGGCGCGCGCCGACGCCGCGCCGCTCGATCTTGATGTGCTGATGAAGGGTCTGGTGGATATATCCCGCCAGATAAGCACCAAGAAGAAAAGCGTGACGATCGACTATGTTGTCGACCGGAAAGCGGGCGCAAAGACCTCCTTCGTGGTGAACGGCCACGATCTGCGTATCGGCCAGATCGTCACCAACCTCATCGAGAATGCGCGCTCCTTCGTTGCCGAAGAAAGCGGCCGCATCACGGTACGCCTCTCCCGTCACAAGGATCGTTGCATCGTGCAGGTGGAGGACAACGGGCCCGGCATTCAGGCCGAAGATATCGACCGGATTTTTGAGCGTTTCTACACCGACCGGCCGGCGAGCGAAGGTTTCGGACAGAACTCCGGCCTTGGCCTTTCCATCAGCCGCCAGATCGCGGAAGCCCATGGCGGCAGCCTGCGGGCAGAGAACGTCGTCGACAAATATGGCGTGATATCAGGTGCGCGCTTCACTCTGTCGCTGCCGGCGGCCGAAACCCATGAACGCTGAACGCTTCAACCTGCATGCAACCGCCATCGTTGTTCAAAACACCGGCATCCTTTTCACGGGGCCGTCGGGCAGCGGCAAAAGCGAACTCGCCTTCAGCTTCCTGACGGAGGCGGAACGGTGCGGATTGCCGGCCGCATTGATCGCGGACGATCAGATTTTCGTGTATCGCGATGGCGAGACCATCATCGCCGAACGGCCGGAAGCCATCGCCGGCCTGTTGGAATTACGCGGCAGCGGCATTGTTTCGCTTAAAAGCATTGCGCGCGCGCCACTACATTTCGCCGTCACGACAGTTGTTTCACCCGAAGATCCAAGACTTCCCGAAGATGACGAGATGTTATCGCTGCCGTGCGGAGGGCATCTTCCGCTTCTGCGTATTCCGCTTTCAAGTCTCACGCCCTATGGAAAATTTGCTGCACTTGCTCAGAATCTTTTCAAAACGAATGTGAAGTGACGATGATTCGGGCGATTTTAGGCTTGCGATTCGCATTTTCCTCATCAAGATGAAATCCCACCGATGGACAGGATTGCCGCGTTGCGATAGTCGGCAATGAGAGTGCGTGTGCAAGGGAGCATTTCATGATCGGACTAGTGCTTGTCACCCATGGCAAGCTGGCTGAGGAGTTTCGTCATGCGTTGGAGCATGTCGTCGGTCCCCAGAAATTGATCGAGACGGTCTGTATCGGTCCCGAAGACGACATGGATCAGCGCCGGCAGGATATCATCGACGCTGTCGCGCGCGCCAATGACGGCAATGGCGTCATCATCCTGACGGACATGTTTGGCGGCACGCCTTCCAATCTTGCGATTTCGGTCATGAATAACGGCAATGTCGAAGTCATCGCCGGGGTTAACCTGCCGATGCTGATCAAACTTGCCGGCGTTCGCAGCGAAGACAATATGGACAAGGCCCTTCAGGACGCATCCGATGCCGGCCGCAAATATATCAACGTCGCCAGCCGCGTTTTAAGCGGCAAATAAGAAGTCAGCCTATGTCGCCACTCTCCCGGGAACTACCGATCATCAACAAACGCGGTCTCCATGCCCGGGCATCAGCGAAATTCGTTCAGATGGTTGAAGGCTTCGACGCGACCATTACGGTTTCGAAAGACGGCATGACCGTCGGCGGCACCTCGATCATGGGTCTCATGATGCTGGCGGCCAGCCCCGGATGCAGTGTCTATGTCGAGGCGAGCGGCAATCAGGCCGAAGAGGCGCTCGCCGCACTTGAGGCCCTGGTCGCCGACCGGTTCGGCGAAGAAGCCTGAGCCGGCGCCATATAAAGACATAAAGACTTCTTTATATCATTATTGCCAGATCGTTCGTGGCCTGCTAAACCGCTGCTACGTAAAAAGCCGGGCCGCAATGTGCGGCGCTTCTGATCTGGAGAATCTCATGAGCCTTGAGAAGGACTACATCGTCGCCGATATCAACCTTGCCGCATTCGGCCGCAAGGAACTGGACATCGCCGAAACCGAAATGCCGGGCCTGATGTCCTGCCGCAAGGAGTTCGGTGAAAGCAAGCCGCTGAAGGGCGCCCGCATTTCCGGTTCGCTTCACATGACGATCCAGACCGGCGTTCTCATCGAGACGCTGAAGGAACTCGGTGCAGACATTCGCTGGGCCTCCTGCAACATCTTCTCGACCCAGGACCATGCTGCAGCGGCCATTGCGGCAGCCGGCATTCCGGTCTTTGCCGTCAAGGGTGAGAGCCTGACGGAATATTGGGAATATACCGACAAGATCTTCCAGTGGACCGACGGCGGTCTCTCCAACATGATCCTCGACGATGGCGGCGATGCCACTATGTACATCCTGCTCGGCGCACGCGCGGAAGCCGGTGAGGATGTGCTCTCCAATCCCGGCTCCGAAGAAGAAGAAATTCTCTTCGCGCAGATCAACAAGCGCCTCAAGGCTTCGCCCGGCTGGTTCACCAAGCAGCGCGACGCGCTGAAGGGTGTCACCGAAGAAACGACGACCGGCGTGCACCGCCTCTACGACCTCAGCAAGAAGGGCCTGCTGCCTTTCCCGGCGATCAACGTCAATGACAGCGTCACCAAGTCCAAGTTCGACAACAAATACGGTTGCAAAGAATCGCTGGTTGACGGCATTCGCCGTGCAACCGACGTGATGATGGCCGGCAAGGTTGCCGTGGTGTGCGGATACGGTGATGTTGGCAAGGGTTCGGCCGCTTCGCTGCAGGGCGCCGGCGCCCGCGTGAAGGTGACCGAAATCGACCCGATCTGCGCACTGCAGGCCGCCATGGACGGTTTCGAAGTCGTTCGCCTGGAGGACGTCGTCTCTTCCGCTGACATCTTCATCACCACGACCGGCAACAAGGACGTGATCCGCATCGAGCACATGCGCGAGATGAAGGACATGGCGATCGTCGGCAATATCGGCCACTTCGACAATGAAATTCAGGTCGCATCGCTGCGTAACCTGAAGTGGACGAACATCAAGCCACAGGTCGACATGATCGAGTTCCCGAAGGGCAACCGCATCATCCTGTTGTCGGAAGGTCGTTTGCTGAACCTCGGCAACGCAACCGGTCACCCCTCCTTCGTCATGTCTGCGTCCTTCACCAACCAGGTGCTGGGCCAGATCGAACTCTTCACCAAGCAGGGCGAATACAAGAACGACGTTTACGTGCTGCCGAAGCACCTCGACGAGAAGGTCGCACGCCTCCATCTCGAGAAGCTTGGTGTGCGCCTGACTGAACTTTCCGACGTTCAGGCAGATTATATCGGCGTCTCGAAGCAGGGCCCGTTCAAGGCAGACCACTACAGATATTAATTTCATAGTTAATATCCACTGAAATTACACAATATCTAGATGCCGCGCGCTTGACAAAGCGCGCGGCATCTTTTTTGCGCGCTCCCTTTTCGCAGATTTATGAAGGCGGTATTGTCATCAGACTTGATTCGGACGCACCACAGGGCGGTGCGGACGAAATGGGATGTCTTGTCGAAGATGCGGCACATAGGACGGAGACAGACCGGGGATGTCGGTTCAAAATTCGGATCTGCGCAAGCAGACAGTTCAACGCGTTGAAAACACGCAAGCGGGCGTGGCATTGAGCGCACAGACTCTGGTGCGTTTTGGCGCATCTGCGGACGGCAAACCGGTGTTCACTTTTCCTGGAAATGCTCTGGCACGTTGCCGGCTGGCAATCCGTGCGATCCGGACCGGCTTTTCATGGCTTCCCTTCCTGCTTTCCGGCACGTTTCTGGCCGGTTCAGCCACCGTGGCGCTAGCGCAGGATGGACTTGCGGCCAAAGCCGGCACTCGGCTGTTTTCATCAGGTGAAACCATAACCTATTCGCTTTTCGTGGGTATGCTTTCCGCGACGCTGTTTTCAGTCGTCTGGCTGGTGCGCCAGCGCGGCAATATAGAGGCGGAGAGCAGCGAATTTCGCCAGGCGCTTGCCCAGTCTCACCACAAGATCGCCAAATACGAAGCGCTGATTTCCGACAAGAGCCGCCGCATCGTCATCTGGGATGGCGCAGAAAACCGTCCGGAATTTCTGGGGCAGCTGCCGGCCGAGACAGGCGTGCCGCAGGCGGACCAGGATTTTCTGGCCTTTGGCCGCTGGCTGAAACCGGCATCCGCCAGTCAGCTTGAGAAATCCATTGAAAAACTTCGTAGCCACGCACAGAGTTTCGATCTCACCATCGAAACGCATCGCGGCGAAGTTATCGAGGTTCAGGGCCGGGTTTCCGGCGGCAATGCCTTTGCACGCTTCATCGCCCTCAACAATCTGCGTGCGGAGCTCGCCGAACTGCAGGTGGAGCGTGAACGGCTGATCGCTTCCGTCTCGACTTTTCAGGAACTTCTCGATTCCATCGAGCAGCCCGTCTGGCGTCGCAATGGCGAAGGCGAACTTATCTGGGTGAACCATGCCTATGCACAGGCAGTGGATGCGCGGAACGCTGAACAGGCCATTCAGGAGAAACGAGAACTTCTGAACACGGTTACCCGGCAGAAGATACGCGCGGCCGCGACCCCGGAATCGCCCTATCACGACCGTATTTCCACGGTGGTTGCGGGTAATCGCAGTTTCTTCGATGTCGTCGACATCAAAACGGCGGGCGGGTCTGCCGGTATCGCCATCGATGCCACCGAGGCCGAAACCATCAGCGAGGAACTGAAGCGGGTTCTGAAGAGCCACGCCGAAACGCTGGATCATCTGGCAACGCCCGTCGCCATTTTCGACGGCCGGCAGCGGCTGCAATTCTATAATCAGGCTTTTGCGACCCTGTGGGGCCTCGACCTGGTGTTCCTCGAATCCGGGCCTGACAATTCAGAGCTTCTCGACAGGTTGCGCACCGCCGGCAAATTGCCCGAGCAGCTCAACTGGAAGAACTGGAAGGAGACGGCGCTCTCCGTATACCGTTCGCTCGATACCAAGACCGATCTCTGGCACCTGCCCAACGGGCAGACACTGCGGGTGATTGCCACGGCTCATCCGCAGGGTGGCGCAACCTGGGTTTTCGAAAACCTGACCGAGCAGGTCGATCTGCAAATGCGCTACAACACATTGGTGAAAGTGCAGGGCGAAACCATCGACCATCTGGCCGAGGGGGTCGCCGTGTTTGGTGCGGACGGTCGTATTCGCCTGTCGAACCCGGCATTCCGGGCGCTGTGGGGCGTGACTGCCGAACAGGCCGAAACCGGAACGCACATCCGCGCCATCGAAACCGCCTGCGCACCGTCCTACGACGGGCCGGACGGCTGGCGCGCCTTCAGCCAGTTCATAACCAGTTTCGATGATGAGCGGCCATCCCGGCAGGGCACACTGGAACTGCTTTCCGGCCTCGTCCTCGATTATGCGATCATTCCGTTGCCGGATGCGCAGACCATGCTGACCTTTGTCAACATGACGGACAGCGTACGGGCTGAGCGCGCCCTTATGGAAAAGAACGACGCTCTTCTCAAGGCAGATGAGCTGAAGAATGATTTTGTGCAGCATGTTTCCTATGAGCTGCGTTCGCCGCTGACAAACATTATCGGCTTCACCGATCTCCTGAAGACCCCGGGCCTTGGGGAATTGACGGAGCGGCAGGCGGAATATCTCGACCATATTTCCACGTCCTCCTCGGTCCTTCTGACGATCGTCAATGATATTCTCGATCTTGCGACCGTCGATGCCGGCATCATGCAACTCAATTATTCGGATAATGACCTGAACGAATTGCTGGAAGATGTTTCGGTGCAGATCGCGGACCGGCTGCAGGAAAGCGGCATTTCACTTCAGATCGTCGCCCCGGCTCATCTCGGCAGCCTGGTGGCAGACCACCAGCGCCTGAAGCAGATCCTCATCAAGCTCCTGACCAATGCGATCAATTTCGCGCCGGAAGGGTCTTCAGTTACGCTTTCCTGCCAGCGCAGCGAAGGTGACTTCATATTCTCTGTGGCGGACAAGGGACCGGGCATCCCGGAAGACATGCTGAAAACGGTCTTCGATCGTTTTTCGACCCGCGGCAATGGCGGCCGGCGAACCGGCGCCGGGCTTGGCCTTTCCATTGTCGAAAGTTTCGTCAGTCTCCACCACGGAACGGTTAGCATAGACAGCCGACCCGGCAACGGCACCACCGTCACCTGCCGCATTCCTTCCGCCACGCGTCCGCATTCCATTGCCGCAGAATGAGCGAAAATGTCTTGCCGATCACCATTCCTCTTGCGGGGGAAAAGGACACCATCAGGCTCGGTGAAGAGCTCGCGCTGGCGCTGAAGCCCGGCGATTGTCTGGCGTTGGTCGGCGACCTTGGCGCCGGTAAATCGACGCTTGCCCGCGCCTTCATCCGGGCGATGGCAGACGAGCCGGATCTTGAGGTTCCGAGCCCCACCTTCACCATCATCCAAACCTATGCCACCCGCATTCCGGTCGCCCATCTCGACCTCTACCGGCTTTCGGATGTTTCCGAACTGGATGAGCTCGGCATTGATGAGATGCTGGAGGATGGCATCTGCCTGATCGAATGGCCGGATATAGCAGGAGAGATTCTGCCACCCGGCCAGACCGTAACCCTGACGTTGACGCATTCCGGTGAAGGGCGGATCGCCTCCATCGAGGCTCCGGCAAAACCGAAAGCGCGGCTTGAGCGGGTTTTTGCCATCCGGGAATTCCTCGCTAGAAATGGCAGAGGTGACGCGGTCCGCCGCTTTCTGAGCGGCGATGCTTCCACCCGTGCCTATGAGACCATTTCCACCGATGGCCCGGACCTTATCCTGATGGATTGGCGGCGCCCCTTGAAAGGCGCCATCGTCGCCGACGGCAAGACCTATGCGGAGATTGCCCATCTCGCCCAGGATGCCCGCTCCTTCGTGGCGATCGGTAATTATCTGCGGAATCGCGGCTTTTGCGCGCCGGAGATCATCACGGCGGACATCGACCAAGGCATTCTCCTGTTGCAGGATCTGGGGCGAGATGGAGTGTTAGCCGCCGATGGCGCCCCAATCGAGGAGCGCTATCTGGAAAGCGTTGCCTTTCTGGCGGCACTTCATCAAGCGTCACAACCCGGTCCCCTGCCCGTGGGTGATGGCAGCACCTATGAGGTTCCACCCTTTGACCGGCAGGCGATGAAGATCGAGGTCTCGCTGCTGGTGGAATGGTATCTGCCCTATAAGCGCGGCAGGCCACTGTCCGATGGCGAGAAGCAGGAATATTACGCCATCTGGGACGCTCTGATCGACTCGCTTGCAGATTGCGAAAACGGGCTGCTGCTGCGCGACTTCCATTCGCCAAATATCCTCTGGCAACAGCAGAATGCCGGCATACGACACGTCGGCCTGATCGATTTTCAGGACGCGATGATTGGCCCGACCGCCTATGATCTCGCTTCCATTGTTCAGGATGCCCGGGTTACAATCGAGCCCGGATTGCAGGCACGCCTGCTTTCGCATTATCTCGAGAGCAGGCGACACACGCCTTCTTTCGATGAGGCTGCTTTTCTCAAGGCCTTCTCCATCATGTCGGCGCAGCGCAACTGCAAGCTTGCCGGTATCTGGGTCAGGCTGATGGAACGGGATGGCAAACCCGGTTATATGAAGCATATGCCGCGGACGTTCCGCTATCTCGCCGCAGCGCTTTCGCATCCGGAACTTGCGCCGCTCAGAGACTGGTGCCTGCGCATGGGCATGGACTTTAACGACTGAAAGACGGTTGACCACGATGACGATCACAAACGCGATGGTGCTGGCCGCCGGGCTCGGTACTCGGATGCGCCCGATCACCGATACGATCCCGAAGCCACTCGTACAGATCGCCGGCAAGCCAATGATCGATTACGTGCTCGACGCTCTTGTGGAAGCCGGTGCCGAAAGAATTGTCGTCAATGTGCACCACCACGCCGACCAGATGGTCGCCCATCTTCAGCGCCGCGCCGATGCCGAAATCCTGATTTCCGACGAACGCTCCCAGCTGATGAATTCCGGCGGCGGTCTCGCCAAGGGTCTGAAGCTTCTGGAACCCGGCCCGGTCTTCGTCATGAATGCCGATCTCTTCTGGATCGGTGAGCAGCTGCACGTGGCCAGCAATCTGCGCAAGCTCGCACAGTTCTTCGATCCCGGTCGGATGGATATGGCACTGCTCTGTGTCGACATGGATCGGACCACCGGCCACAATGGCAAGAGGGATTTCAACCTCGCCGCGGACGGAAGACTGACCCGCCATCGCGAGGGCGACACGAACCCCGTGGTCTATGCCGGCGCCATCGCCATGGACTCGCGGCTGCTTGACGACGCACCCACGGACGCTTTCAACCTGAATATTTACTTCGATCGCGCGATTGAAAAGGCCCGGCTTTACGGGCTGCCGCTGGATGGTCACTGGATTACCGTCGGCACGCCGGACGCCATAGACGATGCTGAGAACATCATCCGGCAATTCAGGGAAAAACGCTCTGCATGACGGGCTCCCACCACGCAAAGCGCGTTCTGACGATCGCTGCGGGAACACCCTTCCTCAAAACGCTTGCGGAAACGCTGTGCGACGGAAGACTGGCGGCAGGCTATCGATATGACCCGGCCGATCCCCTGTCGCTTGCCAAGGTGACGATATATGTGCCGACGCGGCGTTCGGCCCGCGTGCTGCGCTCGGAATTCGTCGATCTTCTTGGCGGCCGTTCCGCCATTCTGCCGCTCATCCGGCCCCTTGGCGAAACGGATGACGACAGCGGTTTCTTCGATGTCGAAAACCCTGAGATCATGGATCTCGCGCCGCCGATTTCCGGCACCGGCCGACTGATCGAACTCGCGCGTCTCATCCTTGCATGGCGCAACAGCCTCCCAGACGCCATCCGGGCGATCCATTCCGATTCGCCGCTGGTCGCCCCCGCCAGCCCGGCCGACGCGATATGGCTCGCGCGTGCGCTGGCAGAGGTGATCGACGCGATGGATACGGAAGAAAAAGATTGGGAAGCGCTTCAGCATCTCGATACCGGTGATCACGCTCAATGGTGGCAGCTCACGGCCGATTTTCTAAAGATCGCCAGCATCTTCTGGCCCGCCCGGCTTGCCGAACTCAACAGATCTTCGGCCGGACGGCACCGCAACGCCATCCTCCGGGCAGAAGCGAACCGAATTGCCACATTGCCGGACACCGGTCCGATCATCGTCGCTGGCTCGACAGGCTCCATTCCGGCCGCGGCCGATCTCATCGCCGCCGTTGCAGCTTTACCGCAAGGCGTGGTGGTGCTTCCGGGGCTTGATCTTGCCATGCCGGAAGAGCAATGGCAGGCGATCGCCGAGGACCCCACCGATCCTTCGAGCCGCACTCACTCGCAATACGGGCTTTATGTCCTGCTGCAGAAACTGGGCATCCTGCGTGACGATGTGGTTCCGATCGGTGCCCTCGACAACGATCTGGAAAAGCGCGCCGCGGTGTTTTCGGCAGCGCTTGCGCCGGCCAAATCCACCAGTGACTGGAACCGATGGCGTGAAGACCGGGATTCCGCAATTTTTGACGATGCCTTTGCAGCGGCCACGCTGATTGAAGCTGCCAACGAGCGCGAAGAGGCCACCGCCATCGCAGTGGCGCTCAGGCTTGCGCTCGAAGCACCAGCCTCGGGACGGCCTTCGCAGGCGGCCCTGATAACACCCGACCGCGGGCTGGCGCGGCGCGTGGCAACGGAGTTGCAACGCTTCGGCATCGAAGCCGACGATTCCGCCGGCACGCCGCTTTCGGCAACGGCCCAGGCCGGCCTCACGCAACTCGCGCTGGAGGCGATCCTGAGACCCGGAGACCCGGTGCCGATCATTTCCCTTCTGAAACACCCGCTCGCCCGTTTCGGGCTCTCGAGCGAAGCTTTCACCAGAGCTTCGAAGGCGCTTGAGCTGATTGCGCTGCGAGGCGGCCGCGTCGAAACTGAAGTGGGCAATCTGGAAACGGTTCTTGACACCCAACTGCTTGCGCAACGCGAGGACAGACATCCGCCCGCCTGGCGGCTGGCTCTGCCTGACGGAAGCGTTGACGCCGCGCGCGATCTGGCGCGACGAATTGCAATGGCCACAGAGCCGCTGCGCTCCGCCTTCGTCCGCCGCGACCGATCTGGCCGGGTCTTTACCGACAGGTTGCCTCTTTCCGACTGGGCGGAACGGACCGGCCGCGTGATGGAAGCCATCTGTGGGGATGAAAATACAGATCTTGCCGCTCTCTGGTCTGGCGAGGCCGGAGACAAGCTTTCCAGCCTCTTTGCCGAACTGATGGAAAGCGGAGATATTCTCGACGCGGACGGTCCGCAATGGATCGATATATTCGCGGCGCTTGTGGCAGGGGAATCAATCAAGCCAAGATCGATGCGCCATCCGCGCATCTTCATTTTCGGCGCGCTGGAAGCGCGGCTGCAAAGTGTCGATACGGTCATCATCGGCGGTCTCAATGAAGGCCTCTGGCCGGGCCAAACGGCGAATAATCCGTTTCTTTCCCGCACCATGAAGACTGCGATCGGGCTGGAGCCGCCGGAACGGCGTATCGGCCAGCTCGCGCATGACTTTGAGATGGCCAACGGCACGCGACACATTTTCTACACCCGGGCGCTCAGGCAGGGCTCCACGCCTGCCGTCGCCTCACGCTGGCTGCAAAGGCTGCTGGCCCTGGGCGGCGAGGATTTTGCCAAAGTCCTTAAAAAACGTGGCGAAACATATCGTCATTGGGCGGGTCTGATGGATGAGAGCATCGAGCAGGAGGCGGCAAAGCGCCCTTCCCCGAAACCGCCGGCTGAATTGCAGCCGACGCGTTACTCCTTCAGCGAAGTGGGCCGCCTGCGCCGCGACCCCTATTCGATCTATGCGCGGCGCATTCTGAAGCTCGACGCGCTTGACCCGTTCAACCGCGACCCGAACGCAGCCGATCGTGGCACGCTCTACCACACGATCATCGAGCGCTATTCCCGTGAGGGGCACATTCCCGGTACGTCGGCCTCGCTTTCGGCCATGCAGCGCATTCTCGACGAATGTTTCGATGCTGAAAACCTGCCTCCCCATGTGGATGTGATCTGGCGGCCACGTTTTGCAGCGGTGGCGCGCGCCTTCATCGACTGGGAAAAAGAACGTCATCCATCCATTCGCCACAGCTTCTACGAGGCTCGCGCCGGACAGGAAATCGTCGAGGCGGGTATAAGGCTGACGGGGATCGCCGACCGCATCGACATCAAGACAAACGGTCAGGCGGATATTATCGACTACAAGACGGGGCTCGCGCCTTCCGTCAATCAGGCGCGCGCTCTGCTTGATCCACAGCTTGCGCTGGAGGCGGCGGCCTTGATGCGCGGCGCCTTCCGCGAAGCCGGTTCACCCACGCCTGAAAACCTCATCTATGTTCGCCTGCGGCCGGGCGAGCGTTTTTTCGCCGATCAGGTCAATAACGAACATTCCAGCCGAAGCGGGAAAAGACCGCCGAAATCGGCGATTGAACTCGCGACGGAATCGATAGAACAGCTCACAAAATTCGTTCATTCGCTGCGCAACGGGGAAAACGGCTTCGCCTCGCGGCTGGTGCCGGAAGAACAGCAATCCTACGGCGGGGAATATGATCACCTCGCCCGCGTTTCGGAATGGTCGACGGCAGAACCGGGAGACGGCGATGACGATTGATCCCTTCGATGCCGGCCCTGCCGCCGACACACCTGAAAGCTGGATCGACTGGACCAGCGCCCGGCAGCGGCTTGCTTCCGATCCCGCCAGTTCCGCCTGGGTGTCGGCCAATGCCGGTTCCGGCAAGACCCACGTACTGACCCAGCGCGTCATCCGCCTGCTTCTGGCCGGCTGCCGGCCTTCGGCGATCCTCTGCCTCACCTATACCAAGGCTGCAGCGTCGGAAATGTCGAGCCGCGTCTTCGACCGTCTGGCGGAATGGGCTACTTTGCCGGATTCCGATCTCAAGGACCGCATCGCCGCCATCGAAGGCAAGGCGCCGGATCGCATCAAGCTTGCCGAGGCGCGCAGGCTCTTCGCCAAGGCGCTGGAAACACCGGGCGGTTTGAAGATCCAGACAATCCACGCCTTCTGCGAGGCGTTGCTGCACCAATTTCCGCTGGAAGCCAATGTCGCCGGCCATTTCTCCGTTCTCGACGACCGCGCCGCAACCACGCTGCTGGCTGAGGCGCGCCGTTCGCTCCTGACCGCGGTTTCGACAGAAAGCGATGCGGACCTGGCGCAGGCGCTGGCCTATGTTCTCGATCTCGCCGATGAAAGCGGGTTGGAAGCGCTGCTCTCCGCCATCATCGCCAATCGCAGTGCCCTGCGGGCCTTCCTTCTGGACGCCAAACAGTCAGGCGGCATCGATGCCCGGTTGCGGCAGGCGATGCAGATTGCAGATGGAGAGACCGAAGAAACTGCCGCGGCCGCTTTCTGGCCTCTGCCCGGCCTCTCCGGCCTCGCGCTCGATACGTACCTCACCCTTGCCGACGAGGTGGGGGGATCACGCGTCATCGATGTCGCCTATGCACTCAGGGAAGCAAAACGACAACCAGACCCCGTGCGGCGGATGGAATTCATCGAAGCCGCCCTGCTGACGGCCAAGGGCGAAAAGAAATCCGATGCCTATGTCATCAACAAGGGCATGCAGAAATCCGCCCCCGAACTTCTCGAGGCGCTGACGCTGGCGCGGGACCATGTCGTTTCCTGCCGCAACCGTTATCGTCTGGTGCGAATGCTGGCGGCGACCAAATGCGCCCTTGTTCTGGCGGAAAGGCTGATCGGTGATTTCGAAGACCTGAAGAAACAGCGAAGCCAGCTCGATTTCGAAGACCTGATCGAGCGCGCGGCCAACCTCCTCAACCGTGATACGGCGGGTGCGTGGGTGCATTACAAGCTGGATCAGGGCATCGACCATATTCTGGTCGATGAGGCGCAGGACACGAGCCCAGTGCAATGGTCGATCATCCAGTCGCTTGCGGCGGATTTCTTCACCGGCGAGAGCGCCCGCATGGGGCGGCGGACGCTGTTTGCCGTGGGCGATGAAAAACAGTCGATCTATTCATTCCAGGGCGCGCGGCCGGAACGGTTTTCGCAGGAGCGCGAAGAGACCAAGAGACGGGTCGACTCGGTCGAACAGGCCTTTCACCGCATTCGCCTGCCGCTATCCTTCCGATCCACGGAGGATGTGCTGGCGGCTGTCGATCAGGTGTTTTCGGACCCGAATAACGCAAGCGGCCTCAGTGCCGATAACGAGCCGGTGGAGCACCGGTCCAACCGCGCTGGCCATCCCGGCACCGTGGAAGTGTGGGATATGGTGGCACCGGAAACCACCGAGGACGAAGAGGATTGGACAGCCCCCTTCGATGCGCTGCGGGAAAGCGCGCCGGCCACCATAATTGCCCGCCGGATCGCCGCGCGCATCGCCGATATGATCGGACGCGAGACCATCATCGAAAAAGGCGTGGAGCGCGCCATCGAACCGGGCGACATTCTGGTGCTTGTCAGAAAACGTCATGCCTTCGTCAATGCACTGACCCGGGAGCTGAAACGGCGCAAGAACATACCCGTTGCCGGCGCTGACCGCCTTCGCTTGACTGACCACATTGCCGTGCAGGACCTTCTGGCGCTCGGTCATTTCGTTGTCCTGCCCGAAGACGACCTTTCCCTTGCCGCACTTTTGAAAAGTCCACTCTTCAACCTGACGGAAGACGACGTTTTCGACATTGCCGCGATGCGATCGGAAACGGAGAGCGTCTGGAAACGGCTGCAAATCCTTGCGCAGGAAGATAATAGCCATCTTTCCAGCGTTACCGCCAAGCTGGAAGGTTTTATCGCGCTTTCTAAAACGGCCACCGTACATGATTTCTTCGCAGCGGTGCTTACACTGCACGACGGACGCAAAAAATTTCTCGGCAGGCTTGGCAACGAGGCAAGCGACGTTCTGGATGAATTCCTGTCCTTCGCGCTGGATCACGAAAGGACCGGCCTGCCCGGCCTGCAGGCCTTTCTCTCCGTCCTGGAAACTGACTCACCGGAGGTGAAGCGGGAGCAGGACAAGGATCGCGGCGAAGTTCGCATCATGACCGTGCACGCCTCCAAGGGGTTGGAAGCACCCGTCGTTTTTGTCGTCGATGGCGGTTCGAAGGCCTTCAATCACAGCCATGTGCCTAAACTGCGTTTTGTCGAAGCAGGTGAAGACGCCTTCCCGGTCTGGTTGCCCGGCAGCGGATTTTCAAACCATCTTATCCGATCGGACGAAGAGCGGCTGAAGACCGCCGCCGAAGACGAATATCGGCGGCTACTTTATGTGGCCATGACGCGCGCCGCCGATCATCTCGTCGTCTGCGGTTATCGCGGCCAGAAGGAAAATCCCGAATGCTGGCATGCCATCGTCAAAAAGGCGCTTGCCAACAACGAAGACCATTGCAAGCCCCAGCTTTTCACGGCGGATGGTGAGGAATGGCGGGGGCTTGTCTGGCGCAAATCCGAACCGCACTCGACACCTGCTCCACAAAGGCCACCGGAAACGCCGCAGCAGGAAGACTATGCCCTCCCAGCGGGACTTCTTACCCCTTTGCCGGCCCTGCCCTCTCTACCGAGACCGCTCAGCCCTTCCGGCGCGGGCACCATCATCGATGACGGTGCGGATGATCTCGCCGTGCGCTCACCGCTGTTCGGGGAGAAAGCCGAGGTTTCTTCATTGGCGCTGCAGCGCGGACGGTTGGTGCATCGCATGCTTCAGGCGCTGCCCGATTTTCCGGAGGTCGAACGGGAAGAGGCGGCGCGCCGTTATGCTGAACGCGCGGCGCGGTTCTGGCCTGTTACCGAGCGCGAGCAATTGGTACGGGCCGTTTTGCGTGTCATGTCCGAACCCGCTGTGCAGCCGGCCTTCTCTGCCAACAGTCGCGCGGAAGTGTCGATCATGGGCACGATGGCCCTCGGCCGGCAGCAATATGCAGTCTCCGGCCGCATCGACCGGCTGGCGGTCGAGGGAGATCGCGTCATCCTGATCGATTACAAGACCAACCGAGTGCCGCCCCGCGAAGCGCGTGAAATACCCTTCTCCCATACGGCGCAGCTCGCCATTTATCGGGAAATTCTGGTACCGCTTTATCCCGGCAAGGAATTTGTCTGTGCGCTGATTTATACGGAAAATGCTGCCTTTATAACGGTTGGCGACGATGCGATGAGAGAGGCCCTTGCCGCAATAAAGACAAAGTGAGATACCGGGGCATTGAAATTTCGACGCGCCCGCATCACATCGATAGTGGAAAAGATTTACTGAAAGGAGAGCCAGATATGGCTACCGTAAAAGTCGATGCCGCCAACTTCCAGTCCGAAGTCCTTGAATCCTCCGAACCCGTCGTGGTGGATTTCTGGGCCGAATGGTGCGGCCCGTGCAAGATGATCGCGCCGAGCCTTGAGGAAATTTCCTCCGAGTTGGCCGGCAAGGTCAAGGTCGCAAAGCTGAATATCGACGAAAACCCGGAACTGGCCGCTCAGTTCGGCGTTCGCTCCATCCCGACGCTCGCCATTTTCAAAAGCGGTGAAGTGGCTGACATCAAGGTTGGCGCTGCTCCCAAGACAGCGCTTTCGGCCTGGATTTCCGGCGCCGCATAAGCATTATCAATGGAATGAAAGAAGCCCGGCAGCGATGCCGGGCTTTTTTATTGCGGCACCGTGCCGTTCAGGGCAAGTGCATTGCCAGCAAGGTAAAGCGAACCGCCGATCAGGATGCGCGGTGCCGGTCCTTCAGGGTCGAAGCGGCGCGACAACTCTTCCAGAGCATGTGTCAGAGACGATGTTGGCGCTGCAACGAGGCCAGCATCGAAGGCGGCATGGGCGAGTACCACAGGGTCGATCGCTGCATCCGTACCGCCGATCGGCACGGTAAAGACATATTCGGCGATATCGGCGAAGGCCTTGAAATAGCCCACCGGATCCTTGGTGTTGATGAGGCCAGCAATGATGAAGAGCGGCCGCGGCGTCTTTTCCTCAAAACCCGCCATTGCCTCTGCAATCACTTCACCCGCACCGGGGTTATGGCCACCGTCGATCCAGATTTCCGCATCTTTCGGTGCCATTTCAGCGATTTTTCCAGTCAGGATGCGCTGAAGACGACCGGGCCATTCCACCGTGGTCATGGCCTTTTCGATCATCCGCTCCGTCACCTCAAAACCGGCAGCCTTGACGGCGCGGATCGCGGCGGCGGCATTGGCAAGCTGGTGACGGCCCGGGAGCCGTGGCAGCGGCGCATCCGTCAGTCCGAACTCATCCTGATAGACCATGCGGCCGAATTCTTCATGGGCGGAAAAATCCTGGCCATAGACGGACACCGGGCAACCGAGACGCTCCGCCGTGGCGACAAGTGTTTCGAGCGCCGCATCATATTCCTGATGGCCAATGACGACGGGTGAGCCCTTTTTCATGATTCCCGCCTTTTCGGCGGCAATCAGTTCCACGCGATCGCCGAGATAAGCCTGGTGATCAAGCGAGATTGGCATGATGACGGAAACCGCCGGGTTATTGATGACATTGGTTGCATCGAAACGGCCGCCCAAGCCAACCTCAACGATCGCGGCATCGGCGGGCTGTTCCGCAAAAAGCACGAACATAGCCGCAGTCAGGATTTCGAAAACCGTGATTGTCTGACCTGCATTGGCAGTTTCAATGCGGCGCAGCGCGTCCGCAAATATCTCGTCTTTGACGTAACGGCCTTTATCTCCCGCCACGCCTATACGGTATCGTTCGTGCCAATTTACCAGATGCGGTGAGGTATGAACGTGGACGGAGAGTCCTGCAGCCTCGAGGAGGGCACGGCAAAAGGCAGTAACCGAACCCTTGCCATTGGTGCCGGCTACATGGATCACCGGTGGCATTCTGTTTTGTGGATTGCCGAGTTTTTCGAGAAGACGGGAAATTCTGTCGAGTGAAAGATCAAAGCCCTTGGGGTGGAGCTGCATCAGCTCTTCAATGATCTTTTCTGCCTCACCGATCGCGGGCTTCGTCATGTCTTCCGTTCGCCTTTCAGGCGTTTTGCTTGTCATTTGTCCGCCGCCCTAAAAATGAAATCAGGCAACGTATAACATCATCCCGAAGGCAATTTATGCCTCCGGGCGACATATTTTTTTTCTCAGGCCGAAACGGCCAGGGGGACGACGGCGTTTGCGTTGTCAGCGGGCGCCTTGGTCATGATTTTGAGCAGATTAGCCAGCGTGTCCGGGATTTCGCGACGATCAATGACCATATCCACCATGCCGTGCTCCAGCAGGTATTCCGAGGTCTGGAAGCCTTCCGGCAGCTTTTCGCGAATGGTCTGCTCAATGACGCGCTTGCCGGCGAAGCAAATTTCAGCGCCCGGTTCGGCAATATGCACGTCGCCGAGCATGGCGTAGGAGGCCGTGACACCGCCCGTGGTCGGGTTGGTCAGAACCACGATGTAAGGCATGCCAGCTTCCTTCAGCATGTTTACCGCAACCGTGGTGCGGGGCAGCTGCATCAGAGAAAGAATGCCTTCCTGCATGCGGGCGCCACCGGAGGCCGGGAACATGACAAGCGGGCAGCGCTCGGAAATGGCGCGCTCAAAGGCCTTGACGATGGCTTCACCGGCGGCGATGCCGAGCGAACCGCCCATGAACTGGAATTCATGCACGACGGCCACGATCTTCAGGCCCTTCAGCAGGCCAACGCCGGCGAGGATCGTATCTTCCTGCTCGGTCTTCGCGCGGCTATCACGCAGGCGATCGGTGTATTTCTTGGAATCGCGGAACTTCAGTGGGTCCTGCGCCACCTTCGGCTGCGGCAGAGCCTCATAAACGCCGCCATCGAAAAGATCCGCAAGACGCGCCTTGGCCGGCATCTTCATATGATAGCCGGACGCCGGAATGACCCACTTGTTGTCTTCCAGATCCTTGTGGAAGACCATTTCGCCCGTTTCCGGGCACTTGATCCACAGGTTTTCCGGAACCTCCGGGCGGCGGCCGAGCATGGAATTGATCCGCGGCCGAACGTAATTGGTGATCCAGTTCAACTGTCTACTCCTGACTGGGCCGCGCGCTTATTCTGCAGCGGCGAGGCGCGATGCACGTACGCCCGTTGAAAGTCCTTTTACCAGCGTCGTAACCGCCGGCACGGTGTCTGCGGTTGCCTGTCCATCCTTGGTCAGGCTGCCGGCAATCTGGTTGACGATGGCGGAACCCACCACCACACCGTCCGCCACGGCACCGATTGCCTTGGCATGATCAGCCGTTTTGACACCGAAACCGACACAGACCGGCAGTTCCGTATGCGCCTTGATACGACCGACAGCGCCCGAGATCAACGAGGGATCAGGGAGTGCTGAACCGGTGATACCGTTCATCGAGACGTAATACACGAAACCTGAGGTATTTTTAAGGACGGTCGGCAGGCGTTTGCCATCGGTGGTCGGCGTTGCAAGACGGATGAAGTTGATGCCGCGCGCAAGCGCCGGAATGCAGAGCTCATCGTCCATTTCCGGTGGCAGATCGACCACGATCAGGCCATCGATGCCTGCCGCCAGTGCGTCGTCCAGAAATTTTTCGACGCCATAGATATAGATCGGGTTGTAATAGCCCATCATTACGATCGGCGTTGCATCGTCTTCTTTGCGGAACTCCCGAGCAAGATCGAGCGTGGTTTTCAGCGTCTGTCCGCCCTTCAGCGCGCGCTGGCCAGCGAGCTGAATGGCCGGGCCATCCGCCATCGGGTCGGAAAATGGCATACCGAGTTCGATAACGTCGGCACCGGCTTCCGGCAGCGCCTTCATGATGCCAAGCGAGGTTTGGAAATCCGGGTCGCCGCCCATGAAATAGGTAATCAGGGCCGGGCGATTTTCCGCGCGCAGATCGGCGAAGCGCTTGTCCATACGTGCAGTCATGATCTTATACATCCATTCCAAGGAACTTGCTGACGGTGTGGACATCCTTGTCGCCGCGGCCGGAGAGATTCATCAGGATGATCTCGTCCTTGCCCATTTTCGGCGCACGCTTGATGACCTCGGCCAATGCATGGCTCGGCTCCAGAGCCGGAATGATGCCTTCAAGGCGGGTCAGCATCTGGAAGGCATCCAGCGCCTCATGGTCCATGATCGGCACATATTCGACGCGGCCGATGTCGTTCAGCCAGGAATGTTCAGGGCCGATACCGGGATAATCGAGGCCTGCGGAGATCGAATGGCCTTCCTTGATCTGACCATCCGCATCCTGCAGCAGATAGGTGCGGTTGCCGTGCAGCACGCCCGGCGAACCGGCAGTGATTGAAGCGCAATGCTCTTCGCCCGAAAGGCCCTTGCCACCCGCCTCGACGCCGACGATGCGGACGCTCTTGTCATCAAGGAAAGGATGGAAGATGCCGATGGCGTTCGAGCCGCCGCCAACTGCCGCAATGACCATATCCGGCAGACGGCCTTCCGCTTCCAGCATCTGCGCCTTGGCTTCCTCGCCGATAACGGCCTGGAAATCGCGGACCATTTCCGGATAGGGGTGTGGGCCAGCGGCAGTACCGATCAGGTAATAAGTGTCGTCGACATTGGTGACCCAGTCACGCAGTGCCTCGTTCATGGCATCCTTCAGCGTGCCGTGGCCGGCCGTGACCGGCTTTACCTCGGCGCCGAGAAGCTTCATACGGAACACGTTCGGGGCCTGACGCGCAACGTCCGTCGCGCCCATGTAAACCACGCACGGCAGGCCGAAGCGCGCCGCAACGGTCGCCGAGGCAACGCCGTGCTGGCCGGCACCGGTCTCCGCGATGATGCGGGTCTTTCCCATGCGCTTGGCAAGCAGGATCTGGCCGAGGCAATTGTTGATCTTGTGTGAACCCGTGTGGTTCAGTTCTTCGCGCTTGAAGTAAATCTTCGCGCCGCCAAGTTCCGCCGTCAGCCGCTCCGCAAAATAAAGCGGGCTTGGACGACCGGTATAGTGCGCGCCGAGATGCTTGAGTTCCGCCTGGAACGCGGGATCGGTTTTGGCCTTGTCCCATTCCGCCTGCAAATCCAGAATGAGTGGCATCAGCGTTTCAGCAACGAAGCGACCTCCGTAAATGCCGAAACGTCCGTCCTCATCAGGACCAGCGCGAAAAGAATTGGGTGTTGGCGCGTCGTTCACTTCAAGCTCCCTTTGGGCCTTTCGACCAATCATTCACCACATCGAAAAAAGCGTCGATCATGGACAGATCCTTGACGCCCGGCGCGCTTTCGACGCCAGATGACAAATCTAGTCCGCTCGCCCGGGTTTCTGCCAGAGCCTCGGCGACATTGTCCTTGTTCAGTCCCCCGGAAAGCATGTAATCGATGCTTCCGTCAAGGGAGCGCAGGATGGTCCAGTCGAAGGAAACACCGTTGCCGCCCGGAAGCTCCGAACCAGCGGGCGCCTTGGCATCCAGCAGAAAACGATCGGCTATCCCGTTATAAGGGCCAATTTTGGCAAGATCAGCGGCATCGCGAATGGAAATCGCCTTCATGACCGGCAGGCCGTAAAGCGCCTTGATGGTCAACAGCCGCTCCGGGCTTTCACTGCCGTGCAGCTGCAGAATGTCAGGTTTTACAAGATCGACGATTTCATCGAGATAATCATTATCGGCATTGACGGTGACGGCGACCACCTTGGCTGCGCCACGGGCGGCTTCGGCCAGCTTACCGGCTAAATCGGGCTCGATGTTGCGTGGACTTTTTTCAAAGAAAATAAAACCGACATGCGACGCGCCGCGCCTGATGGCGCGCTCCAGCGCTTCCGGTGTCTTCAATCCGCAAATCTTGATATCCGGTTTCATATCCGCGACCTGACACGAAATGCGACGAGAGTCGAGCCAAATCGCATCCGTTATTGATGGAATGTTTCACGTGAATCCAGATGGCGATTGACGCCCTAAGTTTCAATCGAAATCGATGGCGTGGAGTTTGAAGCCATTACGTTTCAGCCAGTCCTTGGCTTCATCGGTGTGCGGGCAGAGTTTTTCGCACAAAGCCCAGAATTTCGGTCCGTGGTTCATTTCCCTCAAATGCGCGACCTCGTGGGCGGCGAGATAATCGATGACCTTTTCCGGAGCCATGACTATGCGCCAGGAAAAGCACAGATTTCCATCATGGGAACAGGAACCCCAGCGGCTGCGTGTATCCTTCATGCTGATCGATCGCACCGGCCGGCCGGCCGCTCTGGCATGAACGGCCACAAGCCGCTCGAGGTCGGCCTTCGCCTCCTTTTTCAGGAAGGCCGCTATCCGCCGTCTCAGATGCTCGGGCGCGCCGCTGACTTTGAGAACGGGCGCGCCATCGGCGTCTTTCGCGACGTGCGTCAGGCCGCGCAGGCTGCCCGTATGGTCAATACGGTGGGCTATGCCCCTGATATCGATGGTCGTGCCGGAACGCAGACCGTCATCAGGACTGAACTTCGGAAGTTTGCCTTCCAGCCAGCCCTGATGTCTCTCGAGAAAATCATCCACCTGGCGATGATGCAGACCCATTGGGATCGTCAGCTTCAGCGCCCGGCCGCCCGGCTCGATGCGCAAGGTAATGCGCGTGGCCCGTGGGTTTTCCCTGACCGTGATCGGCACTTGCCGGCCCGCAACCGCGACGGTGCGCTGGCTCGGCACGACCTTCTTTGGCGCCGGGGACTTCAGGGATTTTCTGAGAAGCGAAAACATGAAGCCTTCATAACCGATTCGTCCATCCCTTGGCCACGCAAATGCGCGGCGTCACCTACCGTTCTGCCGTTAGGTCGTCTTGTGTTTGGCAATGAAATCCAGCATACGCGGTACGATTTCCTTGCGGAAGCGCGAACCGTTGAAGACACCGTAATGCCCTACATCCGGCTGCATGTAGTGCGCGCGTTTATCTTCAGGGATGTTGCGGCAGAGATCGTGCGCTGCCTTTGTCTGGCCGACGCCGGAAATATCGTCATTCTCCCCTTCGACAGTGAATAATGCGACTTTGCGGATGGCAGCGGGATCGACCGCCCTGCCCCGATGCAGCATGTTTCCCTTCGGAAGCGCATGGTCGATGAAGACGGTTTCCACCGTCTGCAGATAAAATTCCGCCGTCAGATCCATGACGGCCAGATATTCATCGTAAAATTCGCGGTGTTTTTCAGCGGAATCGCCGTCATTCTTAACCAGGTTCAGGTAAAAATCCTTGTGCGCCGTCATGTGCCTGTCGAGGTTCATGGACATGAAGCCCGACAGCTGCAGAAAACCCGGATAGACGTTGCGCCCAAAGGCGGGCTGCGGCCACGGCACCTGCATGACCACATTGTCGCGGAACCATTCGATCGGCTTGGCCTTGGCTAGACCGTTGACGGCGGTGGGGTTGATGCGCGTATCGATCGGCCCGCCCATCAGCGTCATGGAAGCGGGTGCAAACGCGTCACCATCCGCCTCCATCAGGGAAACGGCAGCCAAAACAGGCACGGATGGCTGGCAGACAGCAACCACATGTGCGCCCGGCCCGATCTCGCGCAGCATCTCGATGATATAGCTGATATAATCGTCGAGATCGAAAGTTCCTTCGCTCACCGGCACCGTACGGGCATCGGCCCAATCGGTGATATAGATATCCGCAGATGGCAGCAGGGCCTCCACTGTCCCCCGCAACAGGGTGGCGTAGTGACCGGACATCGGCGCCACCAGCAGTATCTTCGGATCGGACTGACGGGGCGTATCGAACTCTCTTTCGAAATGAAGAAGATTGCAAAACGGACGAGACCAGACGACCTCTTGAGCAACATTTATGCTCTGGCCATCGACAATCGTGTTGCCGAGACCGAATTCCGGCTTCGCATAACGGCGCGTCAGGCGTTCGAAGACCTCAAAGCCTGCATCCAGGCTCCTTCCCAAAGCAGTGCTGGAAAGCGGGTTCAAAGGATTGTTGCAGGCCTGGCGCATCATGTCGGCACCGGCACGCAGCGGTGCCATGGCCGCATGGTTCATTTCATAGAGGTGGTAGAACACTGATGACGCCTCCCTCGCGATCACGCTCTTTTTTTCAACCATAGCAGCTTTTCGCAGGTGCACAAAATCGAAGGCGCCGGCGGTTTCCCGCCAGCGCCTCACTTTCCGTTGAACGCCGTTTAATCAGATGTCGGCGACGAAGGTCTGCTTCTGGGAACCGAGACCCTCGATACCGAGTTCCACGACATCGCCAGCCTTCAGGTAACGCGGCGGCTTCAGGCCCATGCCGACGCCGGGAGGCGTGCCAGTGGAAATGACATCGCCGGGGTGCAGCGACATGAACTGGCTGAGGTAGGAGACAACGTGGGCCACGCCGTAAACCATCGTTTTGCTGGAACCGTCCTGCATGGTCTGGCCGTTGACCTTCAGCCACATTCCGAGGTTCTGCGGATCGGTGATTTCGTCCTTCGTCACCAGCCACGGGCCGATGGGGCCGAAAGTGTCGCAGGACTTGCCCTTGGTCCACTGACCGGCGCGCTCCGTCTGGAAGGCACGCTCGGAAACATCGTGCGAAACGCAATAACCGGCGACATAATCGAGAGCATCCGCTTCGGAGACATATTTGGCGGTCTTGCCGATGACGACGCCAAGCTCGACTTCCCAGTCGGTCTTTTCCGAACCGCGCGGGATGACGACATTGTCATTCGGACCAACGATGGCCGAGGTGGCCTTCATGAAAATGACCGGTTCCGGCGGTACGGTGGCACCCGTTTCAGCGGCATGGTCGGAGAAGTTAAGGCCGATGCAGATGAATTTCCCGGTTCCCGCAACGCAGGCGGCGATGCGCTCTTCGTTCAGCACCGGAAGTGTGCCGACATCAATCGCGGCGATCTTCTTGAGGCCCTCGGGAGAAATGGCTTCGCCGCCGATATCTTTGACATGGGCGGACAGATCGCGGACTTTTCCTTCCGCGTCGAGGATTGCAGGTTTTTCCTGGCCGGGCTGGCCGACACGCATCAATTTCATGGAACTCTCTCCCGGTTGTCAGACAAGGTGATGCATATATGAACGATGCATTCATACATGTCACCCCTTGACTGTGCCAAGTTTCGAAAAATACCTTTTCGTTCCCGTCAATCAAAAGGACATGGCCCGTGACGAACAGCAATAACCGGCAATCAGAATACCCCGTTGATCCCCTCTTCCTCGATCGCTGGTCTCCGCGCGCCTTCGATGGTCACGCCATGCCGGCGCAGCATCTGATGACCATTCTGGATGCGGCGCACTGGGCGCCCTCCGCCTCCAATCATCAGCCGTGGCGGTTTGTCTACGCACACAAGGACAGTAAAGACTGGCCGCTCTTCGTGGAACTGCTGATGGAGGGAAACCAGCGCTGGGCAAAAAACGCCTCCGTGCTGCTTTTCGTCATTTCCCGAGACCACAATATCTCGCACGACGGCGAGAAGAAACCGTCAGCAACCCATTCCTTCGATGCCGGCGCCGCCTGGTTTTCACTTGCCATGCAGGCGCACCTGCTCGGTTACCATGCCCACGGCATGGCCGGCATATTCAAGGACAAGATCGTCGAAAAACTGAACATACCGGAAGGCTACAAGGTGGAGGCAGGGGTCGCCATCGGCACGCTCACCGACAAGTCCGTTCTTCCTGATGATCTGGCGGAACGGGAGGTGCCAAGCAAACGCCTGCCCCTTTCCGATGTTGCCTTTGAAGGTCGCTTCACCGGCAAGGCTGACTGATCACCATTATCCGCATGAAATCAAAAGGCCCGGCGGAGATTACCGCCGGGCCTTTTGTTAAAGTTTCGTTTCACGTGAATCGTTACGCGAAACATTCCCCAAATTTAAATATCCAGGTTAGCGACGCTGAGTGCATTTTCCTGGATGAAGTCGCGGCGTGGTTCGACTTCGTCACCCATGAGGCGGGCAAACAGGCCGTCAGCATCAGTCGCGTCACTTACTCTTACCTGCAGCAGCGAGCGAACGTTGGCATCGAGTGTGGTTTCCCAAAGCTGCTCGGCATTCATTTCGCCAAGACCCTTGTAGCGCTGCATGGAGAGACCCTTGCGGCCGGCAGCGAAAATCGCATCCAGAAGCGCGCGCGGGCCGGCCAGCTCCATCGTGCCATCCTTGCGTTGCAGAACCGGCGGCGTGGCGTAGATATCACGCGTGCGGGCTGCAAGCTGGTCGATGTGCCGGGCATCGGCCGAACCAAGCAGGCCCATATCCAGCGTCGAGACTTCCTTGACGCCGCGCACCATGCGTTCGAAGCGCAAGCCGCCGTCTTGCAGCACAGTGCCGGACCAGCCGCGTTCGGTCTCTTCAGCAATCATGTCGAGACGCCGGGCCACTTCGGCAACGGTTTCCTCCGCACGCGCTGCGTCGGCGGAAAGCTCGGGGTTGAGTGCGCCGGCAATGGCCGCCTGCTCCACGATGGAGCGGCTGTAACGGGAATGCAGCCCGTCGATCAGCGAGCGCATGCGCAGCGCATCCAGAATGACTTCGCGAAGATCGGCGCCAACACGCACTTCGCCAGAGCCGAGCGTCAAAGATGCTTCCTCGATACCCATGGAAATCAGGTACTCTTCCAGAGCTTTCTCGTCCTTCAGGTACTGAACGGATTTACCGCGCGTCACCTTATAAAGCGGCGGCTGGGCGATATAGAGATGGCCGCGTTCGATCAGTTCCGGCATCTGGCGGAAGAAGAAGGTCAACAGCAGTGTACGGATGTGGGCGCCATCGACGTCAGCATCCGTCATGATGATGATCTTATGGTAACGCAGCTTATCGGCGTTGAACTCGTCCTTGCCGATGGAGGTGCCGAGCGCCGTAATCAGCGTGCCGATTTCCTGGCTGGACAACATCTTGTCGAAACGGGCGCGTTCGACATTGAGGATCTTGCCGCGTAGCGGCAGGATCGCCTGGGTTTCGCGCGAGCGGCCCTGCTTGGCCGAACCGCCGGCGGAGTCACCCTCGACGAGGAACAGTTCTGATTTTGCCGGATCGCGCTCGGAGCAGTCGGCGAGCTTGCCGGGCAGAGAGGCAATATCGAGCGCTCCTTTGCGGCGTGTCAATTCGCGCGCCTTGCGGGCGGCTTCTCGGGCGACAGCGGCTTCAACCACCTTGCCAACGAGGATTCTCGCGTCGGATGGATGTTCTTCGAGCCAAGTGGAGAGTGCTTCGTTGACGAGGCTTTCGACAACCGGACGCACTTCAGACGACACAAGCTTGTCTTTCGTCTGCGACGAAAACTTGGGATCTGGCACCTTGACGGAAAGGATGGCCGTCAGACCTTCACGGCAGTCCTCGCCCTGAAGGCTTACCTTTTCCTTTTTCAGGATGCCGGAGGTTTCGGCATAGGAGGTGACCTGGCGGGTCAGAGCCGCGCGGAAACCTGCCATATGGGTGCCACCATCGCGCTGCGGAATGTTGTTGGTGAAGCAAAGCACGTTCTCGTGGTAGCTATCGTTCCACCAGAGTGCGACCTCGACCGTAATGCCATCCTTTTCACCCTTGATGGCGACCGGCTTATCAACCAGCGGCTTCTTGGCGCGGTCGAGATAACGGACGAAGGCCTCGAGGCCACCATCATACAGCAGTTCTTCCTGCTTGACGTCGGAATGGCGCTTGTCGGTAAGCAGGATGCGCACGCCGGAGTTCAGGAATGCGAGTTCGCGCAGGCGATGCTCCAGCGTTCCATAATCATAGTCGGTCATGGTGAAGGTTTCAGGGCTTGCCAGGAAGGTGACTTCCGTGCCCGAACGGCCTTCATATTCGCCGATAACGGAAAGCGGCGCGTCGGCGACACCATGGGTAAAGCCAATCTCGTGCACCTTGCCATTGCGGCGAATGCGGAGCTTCAGCCAGACGGAGAGCGCGTTGACCACCGAAACGCCGACACCGTGCAGACCGCCCGACACCTTGTAAGAATTCTGGTCGAACTTCCCGCCCGCATGCAGCTGGGTCATGATGACCTCGGCGGCAGAAACGCCCTCGGAGGAATGGATGTCAGTCGGAATGCCGCGTCCGTTATCGGTCACCGTCACGGAGCCGTCGGCATTCAGGGTCACCGTCACCAGGTCGGCGTGGCCCGCAAGCGCCTCATCGATGGCGTTGTCGACAACTTCGTAGACCATGTGATGCAGGCCGGAACCGTCATCGGTATCGCCGATATACATGCCGGGCCGTTTGCGCACGGCATCAAGGCCCTTGAGGACCTTGATCGAATCGGCTCCATATTCCGCGTTCGCGCCGACTTCGCTTGACGATGTTTCGGTCATAAGTACTCTTTCCAAAGTTTTCCTGGCCAGGTTTCCAGTGAGAGGGCCTGAAGCCAGCGAATCACTCAAATCCGACATGCGACTATAGAAATTCTATACCCAATCCCAAAGGCCGCATGCTTCAGGATGCTGCATAAAGCAGGGGATAGAGGGGTTTCAATCGCAAGAACGGCTTTTTTGCAGCACGGCTGACAGTTCCTCTACCACACTCGGCGGCAGCTTGCGAATATCCCGTGCCAGCCGGTTGGCGAAAGCCGTATATTGCGGCGGCAGGCCGACTGTGTCGATCACCACCTTCGGGTCGGATGAGCCGGCAAGGAAGAACAGTTCCTCGGCCTCGTCCCAGATGATGTTGAAATATCCGGCAATGCGCTGGAGGAGATCGAAGCTCGGCTTGCCGCGCTTGCCATGCTCAAGCGCTGAAAGGTATGCCGGCGAGACGCCGATGGCGGCGGCCATTTGCTTCTGCGTCACACCCTTGCGCTCACGAAGCTGCCGCACGGCCAGCGCAAAGGGCGTCATGACTTTTCGCCTCGCCGGCGCGAAAGCCGCACATAAAGCGCGCCATCGCCGCCGTGATTGGCCGACGCATCCTCATAGGAGGAAATCAGGTGGCGATATTCGGGTTTGGAAAACCACATGGGCACCGCCCTTTTCAAAGCCCCGTCACTGCCAATCGATCGACCTTTGCCGGTAATGACCAACACATGTCTTAGACCCCGCTCATGTGCACGCAACAGAAAATCGAGCAATACGGCGTGGGCCTCGCTCTGGAACATGCCGTGCAGATCGATCCGTCCTTCCAATGGCAGGCGGCCGCGGGTCAGCTTACGCTTGACCGGTTTTTCCATCGGCTGGTGGATTTTCGGCTTTTTATCCGGAGCTGGAGGGGGCGGCTCAGCCGGCTCCGCAAGGATGCGCGGAAAGGTGTCTTTACCGGTCAGCGAAACATCTGGTTCCCCCGCAGGGTCCTCCACGTCATCGAAAGCCAGCAAGTCTTCGAGCCTGCCGGAGATCGGCCGTGTGGTTTTTGCGACCTTTCCCCACAGAACGCGTTCTTCCTTGCCGAGCTTGCGACTGTTCTTCATCGCCGATACCTCTGCGCAGCAACCCGCGGTATCAGTATATAAAAATCTGCCTCATTGCGCACCGTGCCGGCAAGTTCTCCGGCTTCGAAACCCGAACCGGTAAAGATATCGCCGCGGGCCGGGCCAATGATGGCCGACCCGGTATCGAGCGCCAGCATCAGCCGCGCAAAAGGCTTTCCATCATCGAGATGGGTAAGCGACGGCGAATGGATGAAGAAGGGAAGCCCGAACGTGTGGATGAGCCTGTCCACAGCAAGCGAGCGCCCAGCGACGAGCGGTACTTTTGCGGCGGCGACCGGTCCCATATCCTCGTCGGCAACATCCGCCTCCCGGAAAAAAATGTAGGAGCGGTTATGCCATAGTACTCCATCCACCTGATCGGGATGGTCAGCGAGCCACTTGCGGATCGTCTGCATCGACACGGTTTTCGGATCGAGTTCTCCGCGATCGAGAAGCAGACGTCCGATCGGTGAAAAAGCATGGCCTGCCTTGGCCGCATAGGTAATGCGCTTTATCGCACCATTGGGAAAAACCAGACGTGCCGCGCCCTGCACATGGACAAAAAACAGATCGACCTTCGATTTCGCCCAGGCGATCTCAAGTCCCTTGCCCTCCAGATAGCCTTCATCGATCGCGCGGCGATCGGGGAAGCAGGAAATCCCGTCTTCATCCTGCCTGCCGAAAGCATAGGATGTATCGAAGCCGATGGGCCGATTGGTATCGTCGATATCCATCAATTCGGGTGGTCGGCGGTAAATGGGATAACGCCAGATGTCGTCAGGTTCAGACGAGACTTCCAGTTCAGGCTCGTAGAAGGCGGTCACAAAACCGCTTTCTCCCTGCGACGGAAAAATCCTGAAAGGAACACAGTTGGTTTCAAAGAACCGGCGTGCCTGTTCGGGACTGTCTGCCTTGCATTTCTCAGCGACCTCCAGCAGCGAAACCAGTTCCGCCGCCGTGACGCCGAGTGCGCCGGTGCGATAGGGTTTTGCGCTCCGAAGATGCGACAGAATTGCGGTCATCGCCGGAAAAAGGCTAGCGGGATCGTCTTGCCGCCACCCCGGCAGGTCGCTGAAAGAAACTTCTTCGATCGAAAAGGGCGCGGTCATTGCTCGGATTCGGTGGCGATCAGCTTCCAGTTCGGATCGCGTGAGCGGATATCGCGCGAGAAGGTCCAGATGTCATCCACCTCCGCAACCGCATCCGGATCACCATCGACCAGCTTGCCATCCTTGTCATAGGTCGCCGAGATGAGCTGGCTGACGATCCGGAGCGTTATCTGCACCTCGGAATCGCGAATACCCGCCTGGGTGATATCGGCTTTCTCAATGCCAACAAAAGTCGATTTCACCACCTCGCCGCGGCCTTCCCTTTCGGAAATCGCTGCGTCGAAACCTTCAAACACCTCTTTGGATAGCAGGTTCTTGAGCGTCTTGCGGTCGCCATCGGCAAAACCCATCACGATCATCTCGTAGGCCATGCGGGCGCCGTTCAGGAATTCCTTCGGGCGGAAGGACGGATCCTTCGTCATCACCTCACGCAGGGAGGCATTGAGTGCGCTGTCTGCAGGCGCCAGTGCATCCACCTCGGCGAAGCGGTTTTCATCTTCCGCCTCGGCGCGCTTCGGCAGTGTCACGACCTTGTTATCATCCGTGACGGGACCCTTCGCGACATCGCGCGGGCTATAAGGATCAAAAGGCGGCTTTTCATTGCCCGTGCGACGACCAAGGACGCTGCGCAGCTGAAAGAAGATCAGCACCGCTGCAACGAGAAAAAACAATGTGATAAAGTCGCTGAAGCCCATCTTTTACCAAAACCGCCATTTAAATTCGAAAACCACACCATCATATAGTCTGCATCTTACCATCATTCAAATATGCAGATTCAATCATCGGTGTCCCCGGGAACCGGCAATCTGCCAGAGATGCACACGCAAGGCTAGAAGATGCGTTTTTCCTTTCTCCCCATCATCGTCCTGATGATGCCCATCCTTGAAATTGCCGGTTTCATTATTGTCGGCAAGGCAATAGGCCTGTGGCTGACACTGGCTCTCGTCCTGTTCACGTCTTTCCTGGGATTGCTCATATTGCGCCTGGGCGGCCTTGGTATGGTGAGAAATCTTCAGGATGCGGGCCGCAGGGGCGCACAGCCTGCGGACGAACTCGTCAATGGCGCGATGCGCGTCGTGGCGGGCATCCTGTTGTTCATTCCGGGTTTCATCACCGACATTCTCGGCCTCCTGCTTCTGTCGCCGGCCATTCGCCGGTTTTTCTGGAAAGCCTTCGGACCGCGCGTCGTCGTGGCTGGTTCATTCAGACAGCCCGGCGCCCGGCCGGGCGATTATTCCGGTTTCAGCAATGGCCCGGGATCTCATGGCAATTCGAAGGTGGTGGATCTGGACGAAGAGGATTTTCACCGCGACGGGCCGAAAGACTCTCCCTGGTCGAACAGGCCCAACGATCGCGACCTGCCCAAGCCCTGACACCGCGTCGATCGCATGGCGACGACCCGATCACGAAGGGTTGTAAGCCCGGAGTCGAAATGATAGACCGCCTTCCACGAATTCACGCCGCGAGGAACCGTAATGACCGCTGAAAATGGCGCACAGGGCGCAGCTAGCCCTTCTCTCAACATTCTTGCCCAGTACATCAAGGACCTTTCCTTTGAAAATCCGGGTGCTCCTCGTTCGCTGCAGGCCCGTGAGAATGCGCCGTCGATCAACATCAATGTCAACGTCAATGCTAATCCGATTTCCGGTTCGGATTTTGATGTCGTGCTGACACTGAATGCCGAAGCCAAGGATGGCGACAAGGTTCTGTTTGCGGCCGAGCTGGTCTATGGCGGTGTCTTCCGCATTGCCGGCTTCCCGCAGGAACACATGCTGCCGGTGCTGTTCATCGAGTGCCCGCGCCTGCTCTTCCCCTTCGCCCGCCAGATCATTGCCGACGTTACCCGCAACGGCGGTTTCCCGCCGCTCATGATCGATCCGATCGATTTTGCGCAGATGTTTGCGCAGCGCGTTGCCGAGGAACAGGCAAAGGCTCAGGTTCAGGCTGTCCCGAACTAAGCAGCGGCCGTCTTCCATTACAGACAAACAAAACCCGGGTTCTTGGCCCGGGTTTTTCTTTACGCAGATTTGCGATTTAAGTATCTGAGCAGGCTTCAGTTCTGGTACCGGTTCCAGATCGCCTTGTCTCCCATGCCGAGAACGAGTTTGCCGTGGGCGGCAACCGTCTCTGCATCCAGCCGCGATGGCAGGGGGCGGGGCCGTCGCAGGGGCTCCAGCGGAATGTCTTCCTCAATGACAATGGTTTCCTGCCTGGCGGCAGAGCCGAAGCCGAGCGCGGTCTGGCGGCCGCCGATCATTTCGATATAGACTTCGGCCAGAAGCTCGGAGTCAAGAAGCGCGCCATGCTTGGTGCGATGGGAATTGTCTATTCCATAACGGCGGCAAAGCGCGTCCAGCGAATTCGGTCCCATCGGGTGCTTGCGGCGGGCAAGCGACAGCGTATCCGTCACCAGATCAGCGGCGACCGGTTCGATCCCGAGACGGGCGAATTCCGCGTTGATGAACCCCATATCGAATGTTGCATTGTGCGCCACCCAGCGCGCACCTTCGAAGAAATCCCGAATCTGGTCGACAACTTCAGCGAATTTGGGCTTATCCTGCAGGAACTCGTCGGTAATGCCGTGAACGGCAAGCGCATCGGGATGAACCTTGCGATCTTCGGGATTGATATAAAGATGCAGGGTGCGGCCAGTCGGGAAGTGGTTGATCAGTTCCACGCCGCCGATTTCGATGATCCGGTCCAGCTTCGACTCCAGACCTGTGGTTTCCGTATCGAAAATGATCTCACGCATGCATCTCTCCACGGCGCGACTCAGCGGTCAGCTTCTGCAAAATGTCTCTTACCTGATCCCGGGCCGCTTCGACACCATTTCCGGAATCGATGATAAAATCGGCACGTCTACGTTTGTCCGCATCGGGCATCTGCCGGGCAAGGATCATTTCGAATTTTTCTTCGGTCATTCCTGGTCGTGACAGGACTCTTTCGCGCTGGATCTCTGGTGCACAACTCACCACCACGACTTTATGGACACGGCTTTCCGCACCCGTTTCGAACAGCAGCGGAATATCCAGAAGCGCAAATTTCCGGCTGTTTTTCCTTGCTTCGGACAGAAAGGTTTCCTGTTTTTTCCGAACCAGTGGATGGACGATTTCTTCAAGCCTTCTGAAATTAGCCGGATTCTTTCTCAAGATGTCACCGAGTTTTTCCCGGTCCACGACACCGGAAACCGTAGTGCCCGGAAAAGCTGCCTCGATCTGGCCTACGGCCTCCGCCCTATAAAGACCGTGAACGACCTCGTCCGAATCCAGAACCGGAACACCTTCTTCGGCAAACAATTTCGCGGTTGTCGTTTTTCCCATTCCAATCGAGCCGGTGAGACCGATGACAATCATCAATGTTTCTCCATGTCCGCGATGATCAGAGCACGCAGGGTCTCATCCACCTCCGGCATTTTTCCGAACCATCGCCTGAACCCTGGTTTTGCCTGATGAAGCAACATGCCGAGACCATCGACGGTCGTGATACCCTGCTCTTCCGCCATCTGAAGGATCGGTGTTCGTAATGGCACGTAGACGATATCGGTCACCACCGCCTTGGCAGCGAGCTGCGAAAAATCGAGATGCGGCGCCACAGCGCCATCCATACCGAGCGATGTCGTATTCACGAACAGCCCGGCGCCCTGCATGACCTCCTGCAGCGCTGCCTGGGGATGGGAAAAGACGCGTGGGCCAAAACGATCAGCCAGTTCGCGAGCACGTTCGAGGGTCCTGTTCAGGACGTGGATTTCCGCGATGCCCCGGTCGCGCAGCGACTGAATGACGGCACGGCTTGCGCCGCCGGCACCAAAAACGACCGCCCGGTCCGTTTTGTCCCAACCGGGATGCCGCTCATCCAGGTTAGACACAAACCCGTAACCATCGGTATTGGTGGCATGGAGTTTACCCTCCTCCATCCAGATGGTGTTGGCGGCACCCAGTTCTTCCGCCAGAGCATCAGGACGATCCGCCAACCGGTAAGCGGCCTCCTTGTGAGGGATGGTGACGTTGCCGCCCACGGCCGTACCGGGCTTACCTTCCTTCACGGTTGCAATGAAATTCGCAAAATCGTCCGATGCGACCTCGACTGCCTCATAGTTACCGGTGATACCGAATTTCTTGAGCCAGTATGAATGAATGATCGGCGACCGGGAATGCTTGATCGGGTAACCAACAACGAAAGCGTTTATGGTTAATGTTTCACGTGAATCAACCATCGATGACACCCAGGTCGCGCAGTTTCGATAAAAGCGGCAGAAGCGGCAGGCCGAGGATCGTGAAATAATCGCCTTCAATCGAAGTGAATAGCTGGATTCCCTCTCCCTCGAGCTGATAGGCGCCCACGCTGCTTAGAGCTTTTTCACCCACTCTCTGGAGGTGACGGGAGACAAATTCGGGGCTCAATGTTCGCACGGCAAGTTCAGCACTGGAAACCACCTCCCACATCACCTCCCTGCCGCGAACGAGGACAGCCGCGCTGTTCAAGCGGTGAACCTTACCGGACAATGACAGCAGATGTGCTTCGGCCTCGGCCATGGTCTTCGGCTTGTGATAGACCCGCGAACCGAGTGCCATGGTCTGATCGCAGCCCAGAACCAGTGCGTCCGGATGAAGCGAACCAACGGCAAGAGCCTTGGCAGTCGCGAGTTGTTGTGCAACTTCCTCCGGGCTGGCGCCCGCACGTTCCAGCCGCTCATCGAGCGCGCGCTCATCAATATCCGCCGGTATCGCCGAAAATGTCAGCCCCGCATTGCGCATCAGCATCTGGCGGGATGCGCTGGACGAGGCGAGGATCAACTCTTGTTTCATCGGCTGTCTGCTCCTGATGGTGCGATCCGGATTATCGCGTCCTCGGGCGAAGGGCAAGGATGGCAGCAGCCGTTTCCTCAATGGAACGGCGTGTGACGTCAATCAGAGGCCAATTGTTGCGGGCGCAGAGCGCACGCGCATATTTCAGCTCTTCCATGATCGTGGCGCGATCCGTGTAACGGCGGCTGTCAAATCCGCCGGTTGCGCCCAGTTCGCGGTTCTCGCGAACCTGCGATATTCGATCCGACGTCGCCACGAGGCCGACGATCAGAGGCCGGGTGGCGGCATAGAGGCTTTCGGGCAAAGGCACGTTGGGTACAACCGGAATGTTTGCGGTCTTTATACCCCTGTTGGCGAGATAGATGCTGGTCGGAGTTTTCGACGTGCGGCTGATGCCAATGATAACGACATCCGCCTCGTCATAGGTCTCCGGCATCTGTCCGTCATCGTGATCCATTGCAAAATTGAGCGCTTCGATCCGCGCGAAATAATCCGCATTGAGGACGTGTTGCGCACCGACCCGCCGTCTTGATGGCGCGCCTAGATAAGTCTGAAAGATGCCGATAATAGGTTCAAGCACGTTGACACAGGGCACGCCGATCGCGTGACAGCGCAAATCCAGGAATTCTGCCAGTTGCTGATCGACGATGGTGTAAAGGACAATGCCCGGCTCCTTGTCGATGAAGTCAATGACCTGCGCAAGCTGCTTCTGGTTGCGGATCATCGGATAGACGTGTTCCACCGGCATGGATGCGTGAAACTGTGCCGAGACCGCGCGGCCGGCAGACATGAGAGTCTCGCCTGTTGAGTCCGAAATCAGGTGCAGATGGAAGAAGCTTTTTTTGTTCTCCACGCTGTTTTTCTCCCGCTGTTGATAACCCGGGACAAATGTCCGAACGAGCCTGCGGGTCGAACCGCGCCGTGAATAAAGTGGTGTTTTTCCACAATCCGCAAGTGGCTTTCAACATGCTCCGGGCAGCCTGTGAATTGCTGGAAGAGTTGACACTTGTCCAACCCGATTCACAGCCTGTCCACAGGTCGAGAACTTTCCAATAAGAATATAATCCATTGAAAATTCGAGATAAATTACGATTTTTCCAGGTTTTTCAAGATCCCTGCCGAAATTTGTCCTACCACCGTGCTGAAAAGATGCGGCTGCGGCATTTCGACTGGAATGATTTTAATCCTTGCTACCCACAGACTCTAAGAAATAGAAAATCTTTTAAATCTCTTTGATTTTATTTTTTTAGAAGCTGGGTGTGATGAGCGAACGCAAGGTTATGACTGTTTTGAACGGGAAGACGGTCACGCCGCCGCCCATATGGCTGATGCGTCAGGCTGGACGCTATCTTCCGGAGTACCGGGAAACGCGGAAGAGCGCCGGAAGTTTCCTGGATCTCTGTTATAATCCCGAGTTGGCAACCGAGGTGACGCTTCAGCCCATTCGCAGGTTCGGGCTGGATGCAGCGATTCTTTTTTCCGACATTCTGGTGATACCCGACGCGCTTCACCGCAATGTGTCCTTCACCGAAGGCAGGGGCCCCGCCATGGACCCGATCGATGTCAGCGGTATTGAAGAACTCGATGCGTCTGATGTCATGGCGCATCTTTCGCCTGTCTTCGAAACGGTGTCGCGTCTTCGCAGTTCATTGCCGGATGAAACGACGCTTCTTGGCTTTTGTGGCGCACCGTGGACGGTCGCGACCTATATGATTGCCGGTCACGGAACGCCCGACCAGGCGCCGGCGCGGCTATTCGGTTATAGGGAGCCCGCCGCGATGGAAAAGCTTTTGGCTTTTCTCGCCGAGGTTTCCGCGGATTATCTCGTGGCGCAGATCGATGCAGGGGCCGATGCCGTGCAGATTTTCGATTCCTGGGCGGGCGTGCTCGGCGAAAAGGAGTTCGAGAATTACGCGATAAAACCGGTTGCCCGTATTATTGCTTCGGTGCGCGCGCGGCGTCCCTCCGCGAAAATAATCGCTTTCGCGAAGGGGGCGGGTTATCTTCTCAAGGACTACCGTCGTAAGACCGGTGCAGACGCCATCGGGCTGGATTGGTCCGTGCCGCTCAGCTTCGCCAAGGATTTGCAGAAGGAAGGGCCCGTGCAGGGCAATCTCGACCCAATGCTGATGGTGGCGGGCGGGAGGGCTCTGCAGGATAGTATCGACGCCGTGCTGCAGGCCCTTGGGCAGGGTCCGTTGATCTTCAATCTCGGTCACGGCATCACGCCGCAGGCTGATCCGGACAATGTGACCCGGCTGGTCGAGCGGGTGCGTGCGGGTGGGACCGTGCCATGAATGACGAAAAACAGACTTCTGCGCGATCGGGAAACAGGGCCGCCCTGCGGGCTGGCGTCGGGCTGGGCGTTTTCCTCGCAGTCGTCGCCCTGTTCTTTTACGTGGATCCTGCCGATCTCTATCTCTGGATCAAGGCGTTTCACATTATTGCTGTGATCTCATGGATGGCGGCGATCTTTTATCTGCCAAGGCTCTTCATCTATCATACCGATGCGCCGGCAGGTTCGCAGCAATCCGAAACTTTCAAGGTGATGGAGCAGCGGCTGATCAAGGTCATCATGAACCCGGCGATGATGATAAGCTGGGTGCTCGGATTTTATCTCGCCTGGTCGGCCTACGGTTTTTCTGGTGGCTGGCTGCACGCAAAAATCGCTATGGTCGTGCTTCTGACTGCGACCCATGTTTATTTCACGCGTAGTGCGAAACGCTTCGCCCGAGATGAAAATACCAGGCCTGCCCGTCACTGGCGGTTGATGAATGAGGTTCCAACGTTGCTGATGATCCTCATCGTCATACTTGTGGTTGTGAAACCCTTCGGTTAGAGCGATGTAACGATAAATTTCGCGGAATTCGTGCTTTCCTCTTGCAGCAGCGATGTTCAATCGCTATTTTCGGGCCACTCATCTTCGTGGCATGTGAATTATTCAGTCATCTGCGGTCTTTCCCACAGCATCTGATTCGCGAACACGCCCTCCCCCGACATTACATTATTAAACGGTCTTCTCTTCATGGCTGAAATGAAGCTTCAGGAACTTAAGAGCAAATCGCCTACCGACTTGCTGACTTTTGCCGAATCCCTGGAAGTTGAAAATGCGAGCACCATGCGCAAGCAGGAGCTCATGTTCGCAATCCTCAAGGTTCTCGCGAGCCAGGACATCGAAATCATCGGCGAAGGCGTCGTTGAAGTCCTGCAGGACGGTTTCGGGTTCCTGCGATCCGCAAACGCAAACTATCTGCCGGGTCCGGACGATATTTACATCTCTCCCTCGCAGATCCGTCGGTTTTCGCTGAAGACCGGCGATACGGTTGAAGGACCGATCCGCGGTCCCAAGGAAGGTGAGCGCTACTTCGCCCTTCTGAAGGTCAACACGATCAATTTCGACGATCCCGAAAAGATCCGCCACAAGGTCCATTTCGATAATCTGACGCCGCTCTATCCGAACGAGCGGTTCAAGATGGAGCTTGATGTTCCGACATCCAAGGATCTGTCGTCGCGGGTTATCGATCTCGTCGCACCGCTCGGCAAGGGCCAGCGTGGCTTGATCGTTGCACCGCCACGTACCGGTAAAACGGTTCTGCTGCAGAACATTGCCCATTCGATCACGGCAAATCACCCGGAATGTTACCTCATCGTTCTTTTGATCGACGAGCGTCCGGAAGAAGTCACCGACATGCAGCGTTCGGTCAAGGGAGAGGTTGTATCCTCCACCTTCGATGAACCAGCGGTACGCCACGTACAGGTCGCTGAAATGGTCATCGAAAAGGCGAAGCGCCTCGTTGAACATGGCCGCGACGTCGTCATTCTGCTCGATTCCATAACCCGTCTTGGTCGCGCCTATAACACCGTCGTTCCCTCTTCCGGCAAGGTTCTGACCGGTGGTGTGGACGCCAACGCCCTGCAGCGGCCGAAGCGCTTCTTTGGCGCCGCCCGTAATATCGAAGAAGGCGGCTCGCTGACGATCATTGCGACCGCGCTGATCGACACTGGCAGCCGTATGGATGAAGTCATCTTCGAAGAGTTCAAGGGTACGGGTAACTCGGAAATCGTGCTTGACCGGAAGGTAGCAGACAAGCGTATCTTCCCGGCGCTGGATATTCTGAAATCTGGTACCCGTAAGGAAGACCTTCTGGTGCCGCGCCAGGATTTGCAGAAGATTTTTGTTCTTCGCCGTATTCTCGCGCCGATGGGAACGATGGACGCCATCGAGTTCCTCATCGATAAGCTGAAGCAGACTAAAAACAATTCGGATTTCTTCGAATCGATGAACACTTGAACCGGAAATTAGCCGGATTCACCTGAGGTCGTTAAAGCCGCATTCGTTTATTCGAATGCGGCTTGACTGTTTTGATCGAGGTGCGCCATGCCTTCCCCTGATACGATATATGCACTTTCGAGCGGCGCCCTCCCGGCGGGGGTGGCCGTCGTGAGGATCAGCGGACCCATGTCTTTCGCCATGCTGACAGAATTGACCGGACGAGAGCTTCCGGCACCACGAAAAGCCAGGCTGAGTTTGATTCGGAATCGAAACAATGAGACCATCGACCAGGCGCTCGTTATGTCGTTCCCGGCACCACATTCCTTCACAGGTGAGGACTGCGTTGAAATCCAATGCCATGGAAGCCGCGCAGTCATTGCCTCGATTTTTGCTGAGTTCGAGCGGTTCCCGGATGTACGTCCCGCGGAGGCCGGGGAGTTTTCGCGCAGAGCCTTCGAGAATGGCAAGATGGACCTTCTTGAAGTCGAAGGTTTGGCCGACCTGCTTCAGGCTGAAACGGAGATGCAGCGTCGTCTGGCGGTTGAACAGAGTACAGGCAATCTTTCGGCTCTTTATGACGGATGGGCTCAGCGCCTGACGCGTGCGCGTGCGCTGATCGAGGCGGAGCTCGACTTCGCCGACGAGGAGGATGTCCCGGATTCCGTATCTGGACAGGTATGGGAGGCGATGAGACAGCTGAAAGCGGAAATCGCCTCCCATCTGGAGGCCGGCGGAAACGGCGAGATTATCCGGGACGGTTTCAAGGTGGCGCTCATCGGAGAACCCAATGCCGGGAAATCCACGCTGCTGAATTCGTTAGCTGGCCGGGATATCGCCATCGTCACCGACATTGCCGGCACGACCAGGGACGTATTGAGCGTGGACATTAACCTTGAGGGCTATCTGGTACGAATATTCGACACGGCAGGCCTGAGGGAAACGTATGATGTGGTGGAACAGGAGGGTGTGCGGCGCGCTGTTTCGACATCGGAGACTGCGGATCTCATTCTGGTGCTGCAGGATAACGATTCGTTTCCGAAACAAACCATCGCATCACTGTCTGCAAAGCCGCATCTGCGCGTCAGGACCAAGGCGGCGTTGTCGTCTTCGACGACTAGAGCTGAGTTCGATCTGGCGATCTCGGCGAAAGAAGGGACTGGTCTCGATGAATTGCGGTTCTTGATAAAGCGGGAGATTGAATCGCGATTGCAAGGGGTCCAGACTTTGGTGCCCGCCCGGGCTCGCCATAAAAAACGACTTGAAGAGACGCTTAACTATGTTAGTGATGCGCTCGATTCTGAAGCCATGGATCTTGCTATAAGGTCGGAATATTTGCGGCTCGCAGCGACATCGCTTGGTCGTATTACAGGACGCGTCGATGTTGAAGATTTGCTGGGCGTCATCTTTTCAGAATTCTGCATAGGAAAATGATTCACGTGAAACATGGGCCGCGGACGCGCGGTTAGATCAGAACAGGGCGCAGATAGATGCACCAGTCATTTGATGTCGTTATTATAGGTGGTGGACATGCCGGCAGTGAAGCGGCTGCGGCTGCGGCTCGCCATGGTGCAAAAACCGCGCTCGTGACCCATAAACGCGACACCATCGGTGTCATGTCCTGCAATCCAGCAATTGGCGGGCTTGGAAAAGGCCATCTCGTTCGCGAGATCGACGCCCTGGATGGTTTGATGGGTAGGGTAGCTGACGCTGCCGGTATTCAGTTTCGCATGCTCAATCGCAAAAAGGGTCCGGCAGTGCGCGGTCCCCGCACCCAGGCGGATCGCCGTCTTTACCGTGAAGCAATGCAGGGTGAAATTGCAAATATCGAGAATCTTACCATTATTGAGGGCGACGCTTTTGATATTGAGATGACGAATGAGCGAGTGGCTGCTGTCGTCATGGCGAATGGTAGCCGGATTCCCTGCGGTGCCGTGGTACTGACAAGTGGTACTTTCTTGCGTGGCCTTATTCATATCGGCTCCGAAAAGGTACCGGCCGGCCGTGTGGGTGAAGAACCGTCAATCGGCCTTTCCAACACTCTATCGCGGCTTGGTCTTCGCATGGGCAGACTTAAGACGGGCACGCCTGCCCGTCTGGACGGGCGAACAATCGACTGGAGCGGTGTTGATCGACAAGGCGCAGACGAAGATCCTGTGCCCTTCTCCTTCATGACCGACAATATCGTGAATCCGCAAATCGAATGTGGAGTTACCAGAACCACATCAGCCGGACACAGGGTCATTCAAGAGAATATCCATCTTTCAGCAATGTATTCGGGTCAGATCGAAGGCGTCGGTCCGCGTTATTGTCCGTCGATTGAAGACAAGATTACCCGATTTGGCGAGCGTGATGGTCATCAGATATTTCTGGAGCCCGAGGGACTGGATGATCATACGATCTACCCTAACGGAATTTCAACGTCGCTTCCCGCATCTGTCCAGGAACAGTTCATCCACACCATACCCGGTCTCGAGCGGGTTGCGATCTTGCAGCCGGGTTACGCGATCGAATATGACTATGTCGACCCGCGAGAACTCAAGCCCTCCCTCGAGTGTCGCAAGATTACGGGACTATTCCTCGCGGGGCAGATCAACGGCACAACCGGATATGAAGAAGCAGCTGCTCAGGGGCTCGTCGCCGGCCTCAATGCCTCTCTTTATGCAAGCAACAGCAATCCGCATTATTTCAGCCGGACGGAATCCTACATCGGCGTCATGATCGATGATCTGACATCCAAGGGTGTCAGCGAACCCTACCGAATGTTTACGTCAAGAGCGGAATACAGGCTTTCGTTACGGGTCGATAATGCCGATCTGCGGCTAACTCCAGTCGGTCAGCGGGCGGGAATCATCAGTTATCACCGTCAAAAGCGATTCGATAATTTTATAGAAGAACTCGGTCGGGGTCGTGACTTGCTGAAGACCCTCACGATCAGCCCTTCGCAGGCAGCAAAACAGGGATTAAAGCTCAATCAGGACGGACAACGCCGCTCCGTTTACGAATTGCTCGCCTATCCTGATATGTCGCTTGATGTCCTCAAACAGCACTGGCCCGAGTTGGGCGGGCTTCCCGAGAAAATTGCGGATGTGCTGCAAATCGAGGCTGGTTACGCTGTGTATATGCAGCGCCAGAGCGCCGATATCGTGGACATCAAACGGGACGAAGACCGAAAGATTCCTGACGATTTCGATTTTCAAAGCCTGTCCGGCCTTTCCAATGAGTTGAAACAAAAGTTGGAAAAGGCCCGTCCAGAAAACATTGCCCAGGCCGCACGTGTTGACGGTATGACGCCGGCTGCGATATCGCTGCTTCTCGCCCTTCTGCGGAAAAACTCTTCTACGCAGAATGAAAAATTGCGTCTGCACCAATAGCGAGTCGGATTATGAAGATAAACGGCCAGAGTGTTTCACGTGAAACACAGGAGAAGCTCGAGCATTTTGTCGAGCTCTTCAAGAAGTGGAATAAGACCACCAATCTGGTGGCCCCGTCCACTCTTACAGAACTCTGGAGCCGCCACATTGCCGACAGTGCCCAGATATTTCATCTCTCTCCTTATCCTCAAAGATGGGTGGATCTGGGCAGCGGTGGGGGTTTTCCCGGTGTCGTCACGGCCATATTCCTCTCTGAAATTGGCGGCGGCTGGATCGATCTGGTGGAAAGTAACAATAAGAAGGCCGCATTTCTCCGGATAGCGCTAAAGGAAACCGGCGCGCGTGGAGCGGTTCATCCCGTGCGAATTGAGAAAGCACCTGCCATTCTCGAGACGTGCGATTCTGTGTCGGCCCGCGCACTGGCGGAGCTGGATTTGCTTTTCGACTATATCCATCCCTGGGCCACAAAAAATCCCGATCTCAAGGCATATTTCAATAAAGGCCGGGATTATGAATCCGAAGTGCAGAAAGCACATGGTCGCTGGCAATTTGATCTGGTAAAACATCGGAGTGCCATTGAGGCAGATTCTGTTGTTCTTGAAATCAGCAACCTCGCTCTGAGGCGCTGACAAGCTGGCCAGGTGCGGCATGACTTTGGAAAAAAACCGGATTATCGCAGTAGCAAACCAGAAGGGTGGGGTTGGTAAAACAACGACTGCTATCAATCTGGCCACAGCGCTGGCAGCCATCGGTGAGCGGGTATTGATAGTTGATCTGGACCCGCAGGGTAACGCCAGCACCGGGCTGGGGATCGACCGGCGAGAGCGGAAGCTCTCCTCTTATGATCTCCTGGTCGGTGATCACAATATTGCGGAAGTGGCTGTCCCAACCGCCGTTCCAAATCTCGATATCGTGCCATCGACGATGGATCTGCTTGGTTTCGAGATGCAGGTTGCTACCGTTGCCAATCGCGTCTTTCTTCTGCGTGAAGCGATGGAGACGACAGAGGCTAGAGGCTATTCTTATATTCTTGTCGACTGCCCCCCTTCCTTCAACCTCCTGACGATGAACGCAATGACGGCCGCGCATTCCGTGCTGGTGCCATTGCAATGCGAGTTTTTTGCGCTGGAAGGCCTTAGCCAGTTGCTTGATACAGTCAGCCAGATAAGAGGGTCGGTCAATCCGCAGCTCGATATCCAAGGGATTGTTCTGACGATGTTCGATGCACGCAATAATCTGGCGCAACAGGTTGTCTCGGATGTCAGGACACATCTCGGAGAAAAGGTTTACCATACACTCATTCCGCGCAATGTTCGCGTTTCCGAGGCCCCATCTTATGGTAAGCCGGCAATTCTTTATGATTTGAAATGTGCTGGTAGTCAGGCCTATCTGCAGCTCGCATCGGAAGTGATCCAGAGAGAGCGTTTGCGTAAAGCCGCCTGACGTCTGCCGCAATCTACGGAGTGATATCTTATGAGTGATGATCTTTCCAAGCGCCGGCTGGGACGTGGTCTCGCGGCCTTGATCGGCGAAATGGACCAGCCTGTACCCGTGGGTGAACCCCAGCGTACTGTCAGCGCTGATCGCACCATTCCGATAGAGTTCATTGCTCGTAGCCAACGGAACCCACGTCGTCATTTCGATGAAAATGAGCTGCAGGATTTGGCCGCGTCCATCCGGCAGCATGGCATTGTTCAGCCTGTGGTGGTACGGACGGTCGGAGTCAATCGATACGAGATTATTGCCGGTGAAAGGCGCTGGCGCGCTGCGCAGCTGGCCGGCTTCACCGACGTGCCTGTTATCGTTCGTGATGTGGATGACCGGACGGCGCTCGAGTTGGCCATCGTCGAGAACGTCCAGCGCTCAGACCTCAATCCGCTGGAAGAGGCGATGGGTTATGAGCAGCTGATCGCGGAACACGGTTACACTCAGAACGATCTCGGTGAGATTATCGGCAAGAGCCGAAGCCACGTCGCCAACAGCCTTCGGCTATTGAAACTTCCGGACCCGGTACGCGACATGCTCGCGGATGGTTCGCTTTCCGCAGGTCACGCGCGGGCGCTCGTTTCCACTTCCGATCCGGCGAATCTCGCACGCATGATTGTTTCCAAGGGCTTGTCGGTCCGTGATGCCGAGCGATTGGCTCAGAACGACATCAAATCGCAGGGCGAAGCTACGGAAAAGCGCCCTGCCGCGGAAAAAGATTCAGATACGGTCGCACTGGAGCGCAGTCTTTCTGATGCCCTCGGTCTTGACGTAAAGATTAACCACAAGGGCGGATCGGGGCAAATCCGTATCGCCTACCGCACGCTCGAGCAACTTGAGGCAGTGTGTCGCTTGTTGGAAAATAAACAATAAGTACTTGTTTTAATTTAAAAATACCCGCCTTTGGCGGGTATTATCGTTATGGCGACCGCCTAAAAATCTATTGCGCGGCCCTTTATTTCGTAGTCGCCGAAACGAACCGGTTCGGCGCCGCCGCGGCCACCGGTTTCCGGCGGTAACTGTAGATCTGCCTGTTGTTTGCGCCGTTCTTCTGCTTCTTTCAGGGCCCGCTCAGCCGCAGGCGATAGCCGCCTCCGCTGCTCCGCGCCGTTGTCGTTATCCGCATCCTGCATGAGAAATCCTCCCTATAACGGGATATTGAAATATGTTTGCCGTTTCCCAGATTATATACCCATAAGAATTTTTTACACCCCGGAATTATCCGGCGATGAGAATTCCGGCCACGACAGGGAGATTTCAGCGGATGAACATGATGCGCACGGCAATGCTTCTGGCCTTCATGACGGCATTGTTCATGGGCGTCGGTTTTCTGATAGGGGGCAAGGGCGGCATGATGATTGCTCTCGTCATGGCTGCCGGCATGAATCTTTTTTCCTACTGGAATTCAGATAAGATGGTTCTCTCGGCCTATCATGCCCGGGAAATCGATGAGGCGAATGCGCCTGAGTTCTTCCACATGATCCGCGATCTCTCACACAATGCCGGCCTGCCCATGCCGAAGGTCTATATTTATGACAGCCCGCAGCCAAACGCCTTTGCGACGGGAAGGAACCCGCAAAACGCCGCTGTTGCTGCTTCAACGGGTCTGCTGGAGCGTTTGACGCCCGAGGAAGTGGCCGGTGTGATGGCGCATGAACTGGCGCATGTGCAAAACCGGGATACGCTGACAATGACAATTACCGCTACGCTGGCGGGTGCGATTTCCATGCTCGGCAACTTCGCGTTCTTCTTTGGCGGCAATCGGGAAAACAATAATAACCCTCTCGGATTCATCGGCGTCCTGGTTGCGATGATCGTCGCACCGCTTGCCGCAATGCTGGTCCAGATGGCGATCAGCCGGACACGCGAATATTCCGCCGACCGGCGTGGCGCTGAAATCTGTGGCAATCCTCTCTGGCTTGCATCGGCGTTGCAAAAGATTTCCGGCATGGCGCAGCGTATCCACAACGACGACGCGGAGCGCAATCCGGCAACAGCGCATATGTTCATCATCAACCCGCTCTCGGGTGAACGTATGGACAATCTCTTCTCCACGCACCCGAATACGGAAAACCGGGTGGCGGCGTTGCATGCGATGGCACAGGAGTTTTCCCCGCGAGGATCGACGCCGCCGCCATCGGGTGATAGACCTCAGCGCAAATCGGGTTCGGTTCCCAAGACAGGCTGGGGACGGGGCAATGAAAATGAGCGCAAGGGACCTTGGTCTTGACATCAGATATTCAAAATAAGCCGTCACGGTCCAAAAAACCGAGGTTGGCGCAAGGCGGGGGCCGTGAAGACGGCCCTTCGTCTTTCCAGGACAAACCCGGTCTTCCTGCGCGCATAGCTGCCGCCCGCATATTGGCCGCCGTTCTGGAAAAGAAAACCTCGCTGGACGGTATGCTGGACAGCGAAAATGGCAATCCTGTTTATCGCGCGCTGTCGCCCGCGGACAGAGCGCTGGTGAGAGCCATCGTCAATAGCGCGCTTCGTCACCTCCCTCGGATCGAAACGGCGCTGTCAATGCTGCTGGATGGCCCGTTGCCGCAGGGTGCGCGGTCATTGCACCACATTCTCGTCGTTGGCGCGGCGCAAATGCTCTACCTTGATGTCCCGGATCACTCGGCCGTCGATCTCGCTGTCGAGCAGGCGCATCGTGATCCACGCAACAGGCGCTTCGTAAAGCTGGTCAACGCGGTTCTGCGACGGCTGGGTCGTGAGAAGGCCGAAATCGAAAAGGCCGTCGCCAGTGTGTCGGTCCTGCCGGACTGGTTCTACGCAAGGCTGGTTTCGGCCTATGGGCATGAGGTGGCGCAACGCATCTCTGACGCGCAGCTCACACCTTCTTCCATCGACCTCACCGTCAAGGCCGATCCTGCCCTCTGGGCTGAGAAGCTGGGCGGAACCGTCATGCCGAATGGCAGCGTGCGCCTGGGTGAATTTGAAGGCCAGATACCTTCTCTTGAAGGTTTTGCGGAAGGTGCCTGGTGGGTGCAGGATCTTGCAGCCAGCATGCCCGTGCGATTAATGGGAGATATCTCAGGCAAGCGTGTCGCCGATCTCTGCGCCGCTCCGGGCGGCAAGACGGCCCAGCTTGCACTTGCGGGTGCGAAAGTGACGGCGCTGGATCAGTCTGGCAATCGTCTTCGTCGCCTGAGGGAAAATCTCGACCGGCTTGGCCTTCAGGCTGAAACGGTTGAGGTCAATATGTTGAAGTATCAGCCGGAGCAGCTTTTTGACGCCGTTCTACTCGACGCACCCTGCTCTTCAACCGGGACATTGCGCAAACATCCCGATGTTTGCTGGACGAAGGACGAGGCCGATATTGCCAAGCTGGCTGCTCTGCAGGGCCAGATGTTGCGGCACGCGCTGACGCTGGTTGCACCAGGCGGTATCGTGGTGTTTTCCAATTGCTCGCTCGATCCTTCCGAAGGTGAGGCGATGATTGCCGAAGTCCTGGCGGAAAATCCCGATGTAGAACGTGTCGCCGTCCACAGTGAGGATTGGCCGGGAATGGAAGCGGCGATCAACGCCGAGGGTGACCTTCGCACCACGCCCGACATGTTCGGGGGGGTCGATGGGTTTTTTAGCAGTGTCTTGCGTAAGAAGTAGAAAAAAGCCAAGCTTTCGCGAATCATTGGATAATTGTCGATAACGTTCCGGTCATCACGGTTCACTGATAAAAACAAAACATGTGAAACGGGAAACACAGCTTGTTAGGGTCCTTTGCAGGCAGCATGAATGCCGCCGGTCTTCTTTCGCGGATGGCGTATCGCCATCTGTGTGTCGGCCTCACGCCGTTACGTCTGCATGTTTCACGTTTTGCCAATCGTGCGCCGGAGGGGCTGGTTGCGGCACCGACGGATCTTCGGGCAATCGATCCCTATTTTGCCGAGGAGTTGCTGCGCGGCCGTATCGCGCTTGCCGGCCGTGTCATGGAAACCGGTGGCCACTCGCCTTTTCAGGTGGAATATCCTTCGCTTGTTTTTGAAGAGCGGCTGCACGCGTTTAGCTGGCTGCGCCACATCCGTTCCGACAGATCGAGCGAGGCATGCAGGAAGGCCCGCCGTATCGTCGCCGAATGGATGGCCATCCATGGCAAAAAGCTTGCGGGGGTTGCGTGGGCTCCGGAAATCGCGGCGCAGAGATTGATCGCCTGGCTTTCCCACTCGCCCGTGGTCCTATACGAAGCAGATGCGGGGTTTTATCGCCGGTTTCTGAAAAGCCTGGTCTTTCACGTGCGTTACCTCGAGAAAATCGTTAGGCACGCGCCGGATGGGGAGGTGAGACTGCGGATCAGGATCGCGCTTGCCATGGCTTCTATCGCCATGCCCACCCGGATGTCGCGGATCGCGCGGCACGGAATGAAGCTGGCTCAGGAAATGGAGCGGCAAATCCTGCCCGATGGCGGGCATGTGTCCCGCAATCCGCGCGTGATGCTGGATCTGCTGCTCGACCTTTTGCCCCTTCGACAAAGCTATATCAATCTCGGCCATGACCTACCCTCCGGGCTGGTTCCTGCGATAGACCGCATGTTTCCGGCGATACGGTTTTTTCGGCACCAGGGCGGCGATCTCGCCTTGTTCAACGGCGCAACAGCCACGCTCGCCAATGAGCTTGTTTCGGTGCTCCGTTATGATGAGACAGCGGGCCGGCCTTCAAAGGTTTTGCCGGATGTGAATTATCACCGCCTTGCCGCGGGCGAAACGGTGGTTATCGTGGATACGGGCTATCCTGGCTCGGCCGAGCTTTCACGTAACGCGCATTCGGGCTGCCTCTCTTTCGAGATGTCATGCGGAAAAAACCGCTTCATCGTCAATTCCGGGTTTCCGCGAAATGCGGCGCCTGAATATCAACGGGCTAGCCGGTCGACCGCTGCTCATTCCACCGTCACGCTCGCCGACACGTCTTCATGCAGACTGTCGCGGTCCAGATTACTCGGACCGATCATGGTTTCCGGTGTCAGCCAGGTCGATAGCCGGCGTGAAACGGGCGCAAACGGCAATGATGTCCTGTGGGCGGCGCATGACGGATATCTTCACAACTTCGGCTGTTACCACGAACGGGAGATAGAGCTGAATGCCGCCGGCACCAAGATAAAGGGTCGTGACCTGCTAAGGGCCGATCACAATGCCGCAAACGCGCAGACCCAGTCGGTCTCGGCGGTTTCGCGTTTCCACATCCACCCCCATATCCAGCTGCACCAGCGGGATGATGAGTCAATTTATCTTGAGGCCGCGGACGGAACCACCTGGCTGTTGACGGCACCGGGGTTGGAGCTTTTCGTGACCGAGGACGTGTTCATGGCCGATGCGTCCGGCATGCGGCCATCGCAGCAGATCGAGCTACCGTTCAATCTCGCCAACACGCGGGAAATTCGTTGGCTTATCGAGCGTCAGGCCTGAGCGTTTCCCTCTGGAATTCGGCAAAAATACCCTAGTTTTTATCCTTCGACGTCCCCGCTGTTTATTCTTGCGGTAAGCTGTGTTAACGCGGCGGCAATTGCTGGAAAACCCGTTCCAGCCTGTCCTCCCCGTTTAACGGAGTATATTCGATGGCCGTCGTATCCAAAAAAATTCCCGCTCCCGACAAGGTCAAAATTCGCACGGCGCTTCTCTCCGTGTCCGACAAGACCGACATTATCGAGCTGGCGACAGTTCTCTCCAAACTCGGCGTCAAGCTGCTCTCGACGGGCGGAACGGCAAAGGCTATTGCCGATGCGGGTCTGCCGGTGACGGATGTCTCCGAGGTCACCAATTTTCCCGAGATCATGGATGGCCGCGTCAAGACCCTGCATCCCAACGTGCATGGTGGGCTTCTGGCAATCCGGGATGATGCCGAACATGTGGATGCGATGAAGGCTCACGGTATTGAGGCCATCGATCTTTCTGTCATCAATCTTTATCCGTTCGAGGACGTTCGCGCCAAGGGCGGCGATTATCCGACCACGGTGGAAAACATTGATATTGGTGGTCCGGCCATGATCCGGGCATCGGCGAAGAATCATGCCTATGTGACCGTGGTGACCGATCCGTCCGATTATCCTGATCTGGTTGAAGCCCTGCAGGCCGATGACGGACAGACAAGCTATGCGCTGCGCCAGCGCTTCGCCGCCAAGGCCTATGCCCGCACGGCTGCTTATGACGCAATGATTTCCAACTGGTTTGCCGAGGCGCTCGCTATCGAAACCCCTGACTACCGCGCCATTGGCGGCGTGCTGAAGGAAAAGATGCGTTACGGCGAAAACCCGCACCAGAGCGCCGGTTTTTATCTGACCGGAGAAAAGCGGCCTGGCGTGGCAACAGCGACGCTTCTTCAGGGCAAGCAACTGTCCTACAATAATATCAACGACACCGACGCCGCCTACGAACTGGTTGCGGAGTTCCTGCCGGAAAATGCGCCGGCCGTTGCAATCATCAAGCACGCCAATCCCTGTGGCGTCGCGACCGGTCCGACGCTTGCAGAAGCCTACCGGCGAGCGCTGGCATGCGATTCCGTCTCGGCCTTCGGTGGCGTCATCGCTCTCAACCGCACGCTTGATGCGGAAACGGCGGAGGAGATCGTCAAGCTTTTCACTGAAGTCATCATCGCACCTGATGTTACAGAAGAAGCAAAATCGATCATTGCCCGCAAACCTAACCTGCGACTTCTGGCAGCCGGCGGCCTGCCTGACCCGCGCGCGGCCGGCATTACCGCAAAGACGGTTTCGGGCGGCCTTCTGGTCCAAAGTCGCGATAATGGCATGGTCGAAGATCTGGATCTCAAGGTCGTCACCAAGCGCGCGCCGACGGCGCAGGAACTTGAAGACATGAAGTTTGCCTTCAAGATCGCCAAGCACGTGAAATCCAACGCCGTCATCTACGCCAAGGACGGCCAGACAGCGGGTATCGGCGCCGGCCAGATGAGCCGTGTCGACTCAGCCCGTATCGCGGCTCAGAAGGCCGAAGATGCCGCCAGGGCTCTCGGTCTGGCTGAACCGCTGACCCGTGGCTCTGCCGTCGCTTCGGAAGCCTTTTATCCCTTTGCCGATGGCCTGCTTGCGGCGATTGCCGCTGGCGCGACTGCCGTTATTCAGCCCGGCGGTTCCATGCGCGATCAGGAAGTGATCGACGCTGCCAATGAGCACGATGTTGCGATGGTCTTTACTGGCATGCGTCACTTCCGCCATTAAGCGCGATATGATCAGAAATGAACAAGGCCCGAAGAGCGATCTTCGGGCCTTTTTGTTTCACGTGGGACAGTGGCGTGAGGGGCTCAGGTCACTGCGCCGACCTGCCAGGGCACGAATTCATTATCGCCATAGTCGTAGATCTCGCTGACAGTCTTGTTGCCGGAGGCCACCGCTATGATGTGTTCGAAAATTCTTTCGCCGGATTCTTCGATTGTTTCGTTCCCGGTAACGATCTCGCCGCAGTTCAAATCCATATCTTCCTTCATGTGTTCATACATTTCGGAATTTGTGGCGATCTTGATGCATGGCGCAGGCTTGAAGCCGGAAACCGAGCCGCGGCCGGTGGTGAAACAGATGACGTTACAGCCGCCGGCAACCTGCCCTGTCACGGCGACAGGGTCGTAACCGGGTGTGTCCATGAAGACGAAACCGTGCTCCGTTACTGTCTCCGCAAATTCGTACACCGCCTTCAACGGCATGGATCCGCCCTTGGCGACCGCGCCCAGCGATTTCTCCAGAATGGTTGTCAGGCCGCCAAGCTTGTTGCCGTGAGAGGGGTTGTTGTTGAGTTCATCGCCGTTACGAGCCGTGTAATCACGCCACCAGTCGATGCGCTGCAAAAGCTTTTCGGCGACGGCAGGGGTGATGGCGCGCTTGGTCAAAAGATGTTCGGCGCCGTAAATCTCCGGCGTTTCGGAGAGAACTGTGGTGCCGCCATTGCGGACGATGAGGTCGGAGGCATATCCGAGGGCCGGGTTGGCGGAAATGCCGGAGTATCCGTCGGAACCGCCGCATTCCAGCGCCACTTTCAGCTTTGAAAGCGGCTGTTCCGTACGGCGTGCGGCATTGACCATCGGCAGCATGGCCTTAATCTCGGTAATTGCCGCGTCGATCGTTTTGCGGGTGCCGCCATGCTGCTGGATTGTCATGGTGCGCAGCCGGTCGCCCTCCTCCATCTTGTAATGTTCGAGGATAGGCGCGATCTGGTTGGTCTCACAGCCCAAGCCGATCAACAGGATGCCACCAAAATTGGGATGGCGGGCATAGCCTTGGATGGTGCGGATCAGCAGACGGTAGCCTTCCGATTTTGTATTCAGCGCGCAGCCGCCGCCGTGGGTCAGCGCCACGACGCCATCGACGTTGTCGAAACCATCAAGGCCGCCCTGCTTGTTGAAATAATCGGCGATATAGCGCGACACCGTGGCGGAACAGTTCACAGAAGCGATGACGCCGATATAGTTTCTCGTTCCGACACCGCCGAGGCCACGGTCATATCCCATGAAGGTACGGCGCTCGGCTTCCGGCACCATGCCCTTCTCCTCAATGTCGACGCTGAACTGATGCGCGTGTTCGGAAGGCACCATGGCAAGATTGTGCAGGTGCACGTGCCGGCCAGGTTCGATGTCCTGGGTGGCGATGCCAATCACCTGCCCGTATTTCAGCACCTCATCTCCGGATCTGATGAATTTAAGGGCCACCTTGTGCCCGCGCCCAATCAATTCGAGCGCCGCCAGATCGCCCCTGCCCGTCGCGCCGCCCGCCGGGATGGACCGACGCGCCACCGCAACGTTGTCGTTGGCGTTCAGCAAAATGGTTGCCTCGGAATTCTCACTCACGGATGTTCCTCCTCCCGGTATATTGCCTGCTATGTTCCTGAATTAGTTTTCGACCCAGCGTCTCTTAGAACCTTCCAGATGGGTATGCATGGCGGCCTGCGCCAACAGCGGGTCTTTCAGTTCAAGCGCGGCGAGAATGGCCTCGTGTTCCTGAAGAGCATGGGTCCAGGTATCGCGGTCTTCAAACTTCACGCGGAGCTGGGCCGAAATGGGGCTATGGCGCTCATCGAAAAGGTTGGCCACCATTCGGGCTAAAACGCTGTTACCGGATTGCTCGGCTATTGTGACGTGAAACAGCCGGTCCTGATCCAGCGGCTTGCGACCGGCCTCTATTTCCCTCTGCATGGTATTGAGTATCTGGCGCAGGGTCGCGATCGCTTCATCGGTCATCCGGCTTGCCGCCAGCACGATGGTGGCACCCTCCAATGCGGCGCGCGCCTGCATCAGTTCGGAGGGGCTGTCGCCAAGCGATTTGGTATGGTGGGTCGTCTGCAGCGCTTCCGCCGAAACATAGACGCCGGAACCCATACGAATTTCCACTGTGTTGTCGATCTCAAGCGCAATCAGGGCCTCGCGCAACGAAGGCCTCGATACACCGAGCTTCTGAGCCAGTTCCCGCTCAGCGGGAAGCCGCGTACCGGGCAGGAATTCACCCAGATCGATGAGTTCGCGTATCTGGTCCGCAATCTGCTGATAAAGCCTGCGCGGATCCGCTATTTTGGCCTGACCACTCATGAGTTTTACGACAAGTCCTGTCCGAAGTTCATATTTGGCCTTACCGTAGCGCCAAGCGTATCAATACGCAAGAAATTACTTAAATACGTGAAATTACATGTTTTTTACAGAAGCAGTTTAGATATGAAATTTTCGCTATGAGTCCGGATTCGCAAATTGTCAGCTAATTGGCTTGACCATTTAAAAAAACCGGCCTAACCATTTGACCTGTTCATGACCCCGGTGGAGCGGGGATACGGGTGGGAGGTTTCCAGATGTCGCAGGGCGCATCGACAATTCGGGGCGAGTACTCGCCTGAGGAGATGGCGCGCGCGGAGCGTTCGGCCCTTCTGCGTCTCGAAAATATCAGCAAGGAGTTCCCGGGCGTCAAAGCCTTGTCGAATGTGCATTTCGATCTGCGCGGCGGCGAGGTGCATGCTGTCTGTGGTGAGAACGGGGCGGGAAAATCGACGCTGATGAAAATCATCAGCGGTGTGTACCAGCCAAGTGATGGCACCATCCTGCACAAGGGCGTGAAGGTGCAATACGCCTCCCCGCTCGAGTCCGAAGCTGCCGGCATCGCCATCATCCACCAGGAACTCAATCTCGTTCCGCATCTTTCCGTCGCCGAAAACATCTATCTTGCGCGCGAACCGCGTCGCGGTTTCCTGGTTGACCGCAAGAAGCTGCGCCTCGATGCCAAGCGCTGTCTCGACCGGCTGGGTGTCGATATCGATCCGGATCAGATCGTCCGCGGCCTCTCCGTCGCCCAATGCCAGATGGTGGAAATCGCCAAGGCGCTCTCTCTTGATGCTGAAGTGCTCATCATGGATGAGCCGACCTCTTCTCTGACGGAGCAGGAAACCCGCCTTCTCTTCAAGGTCATCAGAGACCTCAAGGCTTCCGGCGTCGGTATCGTCTATATTTCTCACCGTCTCGACGAAATGGCCGAGATCGTCGATCGTGTGACGGTCTTGCGCGACGGACGTTATATTTCGACCGACGACTTCGCCTCCATCACCGTTGATGACATCGTCACGCGTATGGTCGGGCGTTCGCTGGAGGATAAATTCCCCGAGCGCACGTCGCGCCCGACGGACGATATCATCTTCTCCGTCGATGGGCTGACCCGCAACGGCGTGTTCAGCGATGTCAGTTTTTCGCTTCGGCGCGGCGAAATCCTGGGTTTTGCCGGCCTTATGGGCGCAGGTCGAACGGAAGTCGCGCGGGCGATTTTTGGGGCGGACCCGCTCGATGCCGGCAAGATCACCTTCAATGGGCGCGAGCTTTCGATCAGCTCACCGCAGGATGCGATTGAAGAAGGCATCGCCTATCTCTCGGAAGACCGGAAAAGCGACGGCCTCGCCATCAAGATGTCGGTGGCGGCCAATACGACGCTCGCCAATCTCGGCGAACTTTCCAACCGTTTTGGCCTGATCGACTTCAGGAAACACGACGAGGTCACCAAGCGATACGTCGACCTCTTGAATATCCGCACGCCTTCCATCGAGCAGACCGTGCGCCTGCTATCGGGGGGGAATCAGCAAAAGATCATCATCGGCAAGTGGTTGTTCCGCCAATCCCGTATCCTGTTCTTCGATGAGCCTACACGTGGCATCGATGTCGGTGCGAAATTCGCGATCTACAAGATCATGGATGAGCTGGCCGCTCAGGGCATCGGCGTCATTCTCATCAGTTCGGAACTGCCGGAAATTCTGGGGCTGACGGACCGCATCGCGGTTTTCCACCAGGGCCGGATCACGGGCGTGCTCGAAACCGCCAAGACCAATCAGGAAGAAATCATGCGGTATGCGTCCGGTTACGGCCGGGCCGCGCAGTGAGGAACGACATGGCCAATATTGCAGAACCCAAAAAGGGCTTCGCTGTCAGCGATCGCCAGAAGGACATCATCCAGAAATTTGCCGCGCTCGGCAGCCTGTTCGCCCTTGTCGCGGTGTTCTCCGCCACCAGCAGCGCCTTTTTTACCGTCAATAACGGCATGACGATCGCGTTGCAGGTCACGTCCATCGCTCTGCTCGGCATTGGCGCCACCTGTGTCATCATCACCGGCGGCATCGACCTTTCCGTCGGTTCGGTGCTGGCTCTCGCAGGGGTTGTTGCCGCTCTTGCGGTGAAGGAACTCGGCATGCCGGTGCCGGTCGGCATGCTGCTCGGCATTCTGACGGGTTCGCTCTGCGGGCTGATCAACGGGCTGCTGGTCACGCGCTTCAAGCTGCCGCCCTTCATCGCCACGCTCGGCATGATGCTGATTGCCCGCGGTGTGGCATTGCAGATCACCGGTGCGCGCGCCGTGTCCGGCCTCGGCGAATCCTTCGGCGAACTTGGCAACGGCGCCCTTTTCCGCATCGTCAATATCGGTGATGATGGCTTTCCGAATGTCGTATTTCCAGGCATCCCCTACCCTGTCATCCTGATGGTGGTGATTGCGCTTGCGGTGTCCTTCATGCTCAACCGCTCGATCCTCGGCCGCCACATCTATGCCGTGGGCTCCAATGCAGATGCCGCACGTCTTTCCGGCGTCAACGTCGCCCGCGTCACCAACTTCACATACATCCTCTCCGGTACGCTTGCCGGGTTGACGGGCTGCGTTTTGATGTCGCGCCTCGTTACCGCCCAGCCTAACGAAGGTGTGATGTATGAGCTGGATGCCATTGCCAGCGCGGTTATCGGCGGCACATCGCTGATCGGCGGCGTGGGCACGATTTCAGGCACGGCCATCGGCGCCTTCGTCATCGGCATCCTGCGCAACGGTCTTAATATGAATGGCGTCTCTGCCTTCACGCAACAGATCATCATCGGCCTCGTCATTCTGGTCACCGTCTGGATAGACCAGTTGCGCAACCGCCGCTGATCAAAGGGCTGCGGACCCTTTCCGCAAAAAAGATCGGCAGGGGAGGCCCGGTACACCGACATCACGGAGGAAGAAATGAAGAAAATTGCGACTGCCCTTCTGACATCCGCAATCGCGCTGTGGAGCGTTTCCACCGTGCAAGCCGGTGAAATCGCCGTCATCGTCAAGACCGTCAATTCGACCTTCTGGCAGAACGTCCAGAAGGGCGCCGATGCGGCCATGAAGAATTCTTCAGGCAACACCATGACCTTCCAGGGTCCGGCTGCGGAATCGGCCATTGCCGACCAGGTTAACATGGTTGAGAACGCCATCAACCGTAAGGTCGCCGGCATCGTGCTTGCACCTTCCGATCCGGACGCGCTGGTGCCTGCTGTCAAGAAGGCCTGGGAAGCCCGTATCCCCGTCGTTCTCATCGACTCGCAGCTCGCCAAGGGCTCTGAGCAATATTACCAGTCGTTCCTCGCGACCGATAACAAGAAAGCCGGCGAACTGGCAGCGCAGGCGTTGATCGACAAGGTGGGCAAGGAAGGCAAGATCGCCGTCATGTCCTATGTCGCCGGGGCTGGTTCTGAAATCGGCCGCGTCGGCGGTTTCACCGATTACATCCAGATGAACTCAAACCTGAAGATCGTCGGCCCGTTCTACTCGCAGTCGCAGATGGCGACCGCGCTGAACCAGACGACTGACGTTCTGGCCGCCAATTCGGACCTGAAGGGCATTTTCGGCGCCAATGAGCCGACGGCCATCGGCGTTGGCCGTGCGCTCGCCCAGTCAGGCAAGGCCGGCAAGGTCGTCGCCATCGGCTTCGACGGCAACCAGGATCTGCAGAACTTCGTGAAGGACGGCACGCTCGCCGGAATCGTGGTTCAGGGCTCCTATCAGATGGGTGAAAAGGGCGTCGAAACCGTCACCAAGCTCATCAACAAGGAAAAGGTCGAGAAGTTCGTCGACACCGGCGTCGTTGTTGTCACCAAGGACAATATCGAAAAGCCGGAAGCAAAGAACGTTCTTTACTGATCAAGCGATGACGCGCCGCTTCACCGGCGGCGCGTCTTTCCAAAGGCAAGCTGGAAAGTCTCCGCGATGAAAGTCTCCGATACACGTAAATTGCCGCGCCGCGCCGTCGACGTTACCGTCATGGGTCTCGGTTGCGCCCAGATGGGCAATCTCTACCGCGTTACGCCATATGAAGAGTCCAAGGGAGCGTTTGACAAGGCATGGGAAAGCGGCATGCGTTATTTCGATACCGCGCCGTTTTATGGATATACGCGGTCGGAGCGTCGCCTGGGGACCATGGTGACGGAGCATGACCGGAGCGAATATACGCTGAGCACCAAGGTCGGTCGCGTCATGGTTCCCGATGAGACCGTGGGCCCGGAAGAGGATGCCTATATTGCGCCGCTACCCTTCCGCCCGCTCTATGATTATTCCTATGATGGCATTCTACGCTCTTTCGAGGCCAGCCAGCAGAGGCTCGGCGTTCTGAAGCCGGATATTCTTTATGTGCACGATATCGGCTCCTACACCCATGGCGAAAAGCACCAGCATTACTGGGAGCAGCTGACTGCTGGCGGCGGCTTCCGGGCGCTTGGCAAGCTGCGCGAGGAAGGTTTAACTGGCGCTATCGGCCTTGGCGTCAACGAGTGGGAAATTGTGAACGACGCCATGGATGTCTTTGACATCGACGTCGCCATGCTTGCCGGCCGCTATACGCTGCTGGAGCAGCAGAGCCTTGCTTTCATGAACCGCTGCGCCGAAAGCGGTGTCGGCATCGTTGTCGCCGGTGCTTTCAATTCCGGCATTCTCGCGGGCAACCGCAAATTCAATTATGCCGATGCGCCTGCCGATATCCTTACGCGGGTTGATGCGCTGCAGGGTGTCTGCGAAGAAGTCGGTGTGTCGCTGCAGGCGGCTGCATTGCAATTTCCGCTGGCCCATCCGGCTTCGGTCACCGTCGTCTCGGGCGCGCGGAATGCGCAGCAGCTCGCTTCCAATATCGAATGGTTCGAACAATCTATTCCGGATGAGTTCTGGGCGGAACTGCACAGACGCGGTCTGATCGCCGAAGGTGCGCCGGTGCCGGGCGGAAAGGCCTGAGGCAATGCTTATCGACGCCCACCAGCATTTCTGGTTAATGAAGGACCGTGCCGGCCAGTGGCCGCCGCCGTCGCTCGCCGCCATCTACCGGGATTTTCTTCCAGCGGATCTGTCGCCATTGCTGGCCGCGGCCGGAATTTCCGGCACCGTGCTGGTTCAGACGATGGAGACGGCTGCTGATACGGATTTCATGCTGGCGCTGGCGGAAGAAACAGATTTCATCAAAGGTGTGGTCGGCTGGGTGGACATGAAGTCTCCCGATGCTGCAACGGAAATCGCCCGCCGGGCAAAACATCGGGCGTTCAAAGCCGTGCGCCCGATGCTGCAGGGCATGGAAGACGTGGCATGGATCGATGATCCGCTGCTCGACCCCGCCGTGGCGGCGTTGGTGAACCAAGGCCTGGCGTTCGATGCGCTGGTCCTGCCGCCCAATCTGCCGCATCTCCTCGCGTTTGCCCGGCGTCACCCGCAATTGCCTGTTGTCATCGACCATGGTGCCAAGCCGCTGATTGCGACCGGCCACTACAGCGCCTGGCGCAAGGATATGGGCGCTTTGGCGGCTCTTCCCAATGTCCATTGCAAGCTCTCCGGCCTTCTGACCGAGCGCGGCGATCAGCGACCGGAAGCGGTGCGGCCCTATGCCGAGACGATTCTGGAGTTGTTCGGCGCAGACCGGGTGATTTTCGGCAGCGACTGGCCGGTTTTGCGACTGGCGGGCGATTATCAGGAATGGCTGGGCTTCTGTCGCGATATCGTGCCGGCAGCGGACCATGCGGCAGTCTTCGGCGGTAACGCCATTCGTTTTTACTCCCTTTCCCACAGGTGATCCATGCTGGCGATTTTCTGCGACACTCCCGGTCAACTCAGCGCCAAGGATCTGCCTAAACCTGTGCGTGGCGAAGGTGAGGTGCTGGTGCGCGTCCGTCGCATCGGGGTTTGCGGTACGGATCTCCACATCTTCACCGGCAATCAGCCTTACCTCTCTTATCCGCGGATCATGGGCCATGAGCTCTCCGGTACGGTTGAAGAGGCGCCGCAAGGCAGCCATCTGTCGGCCGGCGACGTTGTTACCATCATTCCGTATATTTCTTGCGGGAAATGCAGCGCCTGCCTGAAGGGCAAGAGCAATTGCTGCCGCAATATCGGCGTGCTCGGCGTTCATCGTGATGGCGGCATGGTGGAATATCTGAACGTGCCGCAGCAATTCGTGTTGAAGGCTGAAGGGCTGAGCCTCGACCAGGCGGCGATGACCGAATTTCTGGCTATCGGCGCGCATGCGGTGCGCCGTGGCAACGTCGAAAAAGGACAGAAGGTTCTGATCGTCGGCGCCGGACCGATCGGCATGGCGGTAGCGGTTTTCGCGGTTCTCGATGGCGGCGAAGTCACGATGATCGATGGCCGCACCGACCGGCTGGATTTTTGCAAGGAGCATCTCGGCGTCGCCCATACAGTGACGCTTGGGGACGGTGACAAAGATCGTCTTTCCGAGATTACCAACGGTGATTTCTTCGATGCGGTCTTCGATGCGACCGGTAATCCTAAAGCCATGGAGCGCGGCTTTTCCTTCGTCGGCCATGGCGGTTCGTATGTGCTTGTTTCCATCGTCGCGAGCGATATCAGCTTCAACGATCCGGAGTTCCACAAACGTGAAACGACACTGCTCGGCAGCCGCAATGCGACGCCGGCGGATTTCGAACGCGTGTTGCAGGCATTGCGGGAAGGGAAAGTACCTGAGGCGCTGATTACGCACCGTATGACGCTTGCCGACGTGCCATCGCAGTTCGCAGGGCTGACAGATCCGAAAGCCGGAGTCATCAAAGGCATGGTGGAGGTCGCATGACGCCCGAGACGCCCATCCTGCAATTCGGTACCAGCCGCTTTCTTCTTGCGCATGCGGACCTCTTTGTTTCGCAAGCGCTGGAAAAGGACGAGGCTATCGGTCGCATCGCGATTGTCCAGACGACCGGCAATGCGGAAAGCCTGAAGCGTGTCGCGGCGCTGAATAGTGGCGCGCCCTACCCCGTGCGCGTTCGCGGCATCCGTGACGGGCGGAACGTGGATGAGGAAATTGAGGGCAAGGCTGTCACGCGGGCCCTGACCTCGGCAACTGAATGGGAGGAAGTACGCCGCCTCGCCTGCGAAGCTGCTGTCATCTTGTCCAATACCGGAGACCGCGGTTATGAGCTTCATTCTGCGGATGGCGCAGATCTCGCGGCGGATTTTACGGCCGTCCCGAGGAGCTTTCCGGCGAAACTCTGCATTTTGCTGCTCGAACGTTTTCAGCGCAATCCGGAAGCGCCCGTGTCCATCTTTCCTTGTGAACTTGTGCCGCGTAATGGCGAAAAGCTGAAAGAGGTCATTCGCCGGCTTGCCGATGAATGGCAATTGCCAGCGGGTTTTGCCTTTTACCTGAACGAAAAGTGCCGTTTCGCCAATAGCCTGGTCGATCGCATCGTTTCCGAGCCTATCGATCCGGTAGGTGCAGTGGCGGAGCCTTACGCGCTCTGGGCGATCGAAAAGCAGGACGGGCTTGTCCTGCCCTGCACTCACCCTGCCGTGGTGCTGACGGACGATCTCGACCACTATGAAAAGCTGAAGCTCTTCCTGCTCAATCTCGGCCATTCCTATCTGGCGGAACGCTGGTTACAGGATGCGCGGGCGAAGGACGAGACGGTGCGCCAGGCAATGGACGACAGTGCACTCGTCGCGGATCTGGAAACGTTATGGCGCGACGAGGTTCTGCCGGTCTTTATTGCTGAAGGCATGGGAAATGATGCGCAGGCCTATATCGGCGTGCTGCGGGAGCGTTTGTGCAATCCCTTCCTTGCCCATCGACTGGCCGATATCGCCGGTAATCACGATGAGAAGAAGCGCCGACGCTTTGCTCCGGTCATTGCCGCAGCGGACCGGCTGGGATTGAGCCTGCCGCAATCAAAGCTGCGTGCGGCGCTTGCCACAATCAGAAAGTAACGGAGTTTTTCATGCAGCGTATGGGAATGGTCATAGGCGTCAAGCCGGAGATGATCGCGGAGTATAAAAGGCTGCATGCCGCCGTCTGGCCGGAAGTTCTGGCGCTGATCAGCGATTGCAATATCCGTAACTACACGATTTTCCTGCGGGAGCCGGAAAACCTGCTGTTTGGCTATTGGGAGTATCATGGCACCGATTTCAGCGCCGATATGGCGAAGATGGCGGCAAGCCCCAAGAACCAGGAATGGTGGTCTTTTACCATTCCCTGCCAGAAACCGCTCGAAACCCGCAGGGACGGCGAGTGGTGGGCTATGATGGAAGAGACCTTCCACCACGACTGAACGATTTCCATAGGCACTGACCGCGAGTAAACGGCCATGACAAAAATTACTGATCTGCGTGTTTTCGACCTGCGTTTCCCCACATCCCAGAGCCTGGACGGCTCCGATGCCATGAACCCCGACCCGGATTATTCGGCGGCTTATGTCATTCTCGACACGGATGAGCCGGGTCTTAAAGGCCACGGCCTGACCTTCACCATCGGCCGGGGCAACGATATTTGCTGCATGGCCATCGAAGCGATGCGTCACCTCGTCGTCGGCACCGATCTTGCCACGGTCACTGAGAACCCCGGCAAATATTGGCGGCATCTGACCAGCGACAGCCAGCTGCGCTGGATCGGCCCCGACAAGGGTGCGATGCATCTCGCCACCGGCGCCGTTGTCAACGCGGTGTGGGATTTGCTGGCCAAGAAAGCCGGCAAGCCGGTGTGGCAGCTGGTGGCTGATATGAGCGCCGAAGAAATCGCCGATATCGTTGATTACCGTTATCTCACTGACGTGCTGACCCGGGACGAGGCGCTCGCAATTCTCAAGAAAGCCGAAAGCGGCAAAAAGGAACGCATCGAGACGCTGAAGAGCGAAGGTTACGCCTGCTATACGACTTCCGCAGGCTGGCTCGGTTATGACGACGCCAAGCTGCGCCGTCTTTGCCAGGAAGCCATCGATGCCGGTTTCAACCATGTGAAGATGAAGGTTGGACGTGATCTGGAGGATGACATTCGCCGTCTCACCATTGCCCGCGAAGTGATCGGCCCAGACCGTTATCTGATGATCGATGCCAATCAGGTGTGGGAAGTGGACCAGGCAATCGAGTGGGTGAATAAGCTCGCCTTTTCCAAGCCCTTCTTCATCGAAGAACCGACCAGCCCGGATGATGTCGCCGGCCATCGCAAGATTCGCGCAGCCATTGGTTCCGTGAAGGTGGCGACGGGCGAAATGTGCCAGAACCGCATCATGTTCAAGCAGTTCATCGCTGAAGGCGCGATCGATGTGGTGCAGATCGACAGCTGCCGTATGGGTGGCCTCAACGAAGTGCTGGCGGTGCTGTTGATTGCCGCCAAATACAATCTGCCGGTCTGGCCGCATGCCGGCGGCGTCGGGCTTTGCGAATATGTGCAGCACCTGTCGATGATCGACTATCTGGTGGTTTCAGGCACCAAGGAAGGTCGCGTCATCGAATATGTGGATCACCTACACGAGCATTTCATCGAGCCCTGCGATATCAGAAACGCCGCTTATATGCCGCCGAAACTGCCGGGTTTCTCCATCGAAATGAAGCCGGAGTCGATTGAAACCTACACTTTCGAGGGATGATGGAAAGAGAGCAGCGCCGCTTGAAGGCGCTGCCACTCAGCGTCGTTACCCGGAAGGCCGAAACGGATGTCGTGCGGCCTTTCATCGAAAATGCGCACGAGTATTCCGAGACGGCCGAGATGATCGAACAGGGCCTTGGAACGCTCGTCCCGCACCAGTGTGAACAGAGGCGTGCCGCCAACCCCGTTCAGCCCCGCTTTTTCCAAAAGGCAATTCATGCGCCGTGCTTCATCCGCGAGACGCAGCCGCATCGCAGATTGCCACGTTCCATCCGCCAGGGCTTCCGTTGCAATGTGCAGCGCCGGGCCGGAAACCGCCCATGGGCCGAGCCTCGCCTCCAACCCCGCAGCGATATCAGGGTGCGCAATTGCAAAACCAAGCCGGATTCCCGCCAGGCCATAAAATTTGCCGAAGGAACGAAGGACGACTAGAGCATGCCGATCAACGCTATCCGCAAGGCTCTCGGCGCCTCCTGTTTCGATGAAGGCTTCATCCACCACCAGCAGGCCGCCGTTTCGATGCATTGAATCGGCGAGCCGCAAAAGAGTTTCGCGATCGATGATACGTCCGTCGGGGTTGTTGGGATTGACCACCACCACGTAGTCGTGAGCGATCAGGTCGCTGATATGCTCCACTTCCATCATGGTCAGCCCGGCCATGCGTGCGGTGCGGGCATGTTCCGCGTAGGCAGGTGACAGCACCGCGCCGCTCTTGGCGCCCCGGGCAAGTGCGGTTTGAGCCAGCAGCGGCATGAGCATCTGGGTGCCGGGCGATAGCGTGACATGTCGGGCGGAGGGTGCGCCGAAATGGAGTGCGGCCAGCCGTTTCAGATAGTCGGCCGTCTCGGGCTCCGGCAGGCGAGCGAATGCGCTGGCGGGAATGGCAGAATACGGATAGGGATGCGGGTTGATTCCGGTCGAAAGGTCGATCCACGGTTCAGACGCGTCTGGAAACATCAGGCGCGCTCTGCCGAGATTGCCGCCGTGGCGGATCGCAGCCTGTGCCATTTCTGATATTGTCTCGCCCATGTTCCTCGCTCTCGCTTTCCTGTCGCTCGTGATCGAACGCCTGACCGGTTATCCGGACTGGCTGTTCAAACATATCGGCCATCCTGTCACCTGGGTCGGTTCGCTTATCGCGCTGCTGGACCAAAAATGGAACCGGGGCAGCGCGTCATTTTCACGGCGCAAGGCCGCGGGTGTTGTGGCGCTGGTTGTTTTTGTCGGGCTGACGGTGATCCTTGCATGGTTTGCGCAATCTGTTCTGCTTTTCCTGCCCTTCGGACTTCTGGCGGTCGCCATCCTCGGTGCTTCGCTTCCGGCACAGAAAAGTCTGGAGCAGCATGTGGAGGCGGTTGCGACTGCGCTGGAGCGTGAAGGAGTTGAGGGTGGCCGCAAGGCTGTCTCGATGATCGTCGGCCGCGACCCGCAAAAGCTGGATGAGGCGGCGATCTGCCGGGCGGCGATCGAAAGTCTCGCCGAGAACTTTTCCGATGGCATCGTCGCCCCTGCCGTCTGGATGGGGCTTCTGGGCCTGCCAGGTGGCGCGGCTTATAAGGCGGTCAATACGGCCGACAGCATGATCGGTCATCGTTCGCCTCGCCATGAAGCGTTCGGCTGGGCTTCGGCCCGGCTTGACGATCTCATCAATCTGCCCGCTTCGAGATTGAGCGGCAGCCTGTTTGTCGTCGCCGCATTTTTTGTCGAGGGCGCGTCGCCAAAAGCGGCCATTGCCGCGATCCGTCGCGATGCGCGCCACCACCGCTCTCCCAATGCAGGCTGGCCGGAGGCGGCGCTGGCCGGCGCGCTGGGTTTTGCGCTTGCCGGACCGCGTTCTTACGGCGGACAGATGATCGAAGCGCGTTTCATGGGGGACGGCGGAAGGTCTGCGCTGGTCGCCGGCGATATTCGCACGGCGTTGCGGCTGGCACGGATTGCGGACCTGTTGCTGATCGGCCTATTCGGACTTCTGGCGATCCTTATCGCGCTATAGCCAGCAGACCGTCGAGATCGAGGTGCTGTTCCATATGCGCAGCCAGACGGTCGAGAACCGCATCCACCTGCGCATCATAGTTCAGGTCGGTGCCGCACCCGCCGAGACGCTCCAACCATGCGCCGCGCTGGCTATCATGAGCAAAAAGGCCGTGAATATAGGTGCCGAAGACACGGCCGTCGGGTGAGATGCATCCATCGTAATGCCCGTCGATCGTCGAAAACACCAGATTGCCTGCTGCTCCCGTGGTTTTCCCCACATGCATTTCGTAGCCGGATAAACCAACACCTTCAAAGCTCACGCCTTGAACGGAAACGAGTCGCTTGTCACCCGTCAAAACCGTGTCGACATCAAGCAGGCCGAGCCCGTCCACAGTCGCAGGTGATCCCTCGATACCGTCAGGATCCGCAACGGTTTTTCCGAGCATCTGGTAGCCACCGCAAAGGCCGAGAACGTAGCCGCCGCGGCGCACATGCGCCTTTATGTCGATGTCCAGACCCGCATCTTTCAGCACGGCGAGATCGGCAATGGTGGATTTCGAACCGCACAGCAAAACCAGCCGGCAATCGGCGGGAATGGTCTCGCCCGGCCGCACGCGGATCAGTTCCACGTCCGGCTCCATGTCCAGAGGGTCGAGATCATCGAAATTGGAAATGTGCGGCAGGATCGGCACGGCGATGCGGATCTTTGCGCCGGGTTTTCGCTCAGCCGGGCCGGAAAGACCGAGCGCGTCTTCAGCCGGCAGTTTCGTGGCATCGGAGAAATGCGGCAGAAGGCCTATCGAGGACCAGCCTGTCCTTTTCTGAATTATCCGCATGCCGTCCGAAAACAACGCGGGATCACCGCGAAAGCGGTTGACGATGAAACCTTCGATCATCGCCGCATCGTCAGGTTCGAGTACGGCTTTGGTACCGACAAGGCTGGCGATGACGCCGCCGCGGTCAATATCGCCGATGAGGATCACAGGCGCGTCAGCAGCTCTCGCAAACCCCATATTGGCGATATCATTGGCACGCAGATTGATTTCGGATGCGCTGCCCGCCCCCTCCACCAGCACCAGATCGGCCTGTTGTTTCAGGCGGTTGAAGCTATCCAGCACGCGCGGCATCAACCCGGCTTTCAGGTGCTGGTAATCGGCTGCCCTGGCATTGCCGGCGATTTTGCCCTGAACCACCACCTGTGCCCCGGTCTCGCTCTGCGGTTTCAGAAGAACCGGATTCATGTGGACAGAGAGGGGTACGCCAGCGGCCCGCGCCTGCAGCGCCTGTGCTCGGCCGATCTCGCCGCCGTCGGCGGTAACGGCCGCATTATTCGACATGTTCTGTGGTTTGAACGGCATGACGGACAGGCCGCGCCTGACGAAGGCGCGGGCTAGACCGGCCACCATCAGCGATTTGCCGACATCCGAGCCGGTTCCCTGAAACATCAGAACCCGTGCGGCCATGTCAGAATTCTATCCCTGGCTGTGCTTTCACGCCCGCCTTGAAATGATGTTTTACCAGCGTCATCTCCGTCACCATGTCGGCGGCGTCGATCAGCGGTTGCTTGGCATTGCGGCCGGTGACGATGATGTGCAGATCGGGCCGGCGGCTGGCCAGCGTCGTCACGACCTCGTCAAGCGGCAGGTAATCATAACGCAATGCGATATTCAGTTCGTCGAGTATCAGCAGGCCGATCGTCTGGTCAGCCATCAGTGTCACGGCTTCTTCCCACGCCTTCGCGGCAGCGGCAACATCGCGTTTCAGATCCTGCGTATCCCAGGTGAAGCCTTCACCCATGGTACGCCACACCACCTTGTCACCGAACAGAGCCAGCGCCTGCTGTTCGCCGGTCGACCATGCACCCTTGATGAATTGCACGACGCCGACCCTGCGCCCGATGCCGAGCATACGCAACGCAAGGCCGAAGGCGGCCGTGGACTTGCCCTTGCCGGGGCCGGTATTGATCATCAGCAAACCTTTTTCGATGGTCTTTGCCGCGACTTCGGCATCCTGCACCGTCTTGCGGTTGACCATTTTCTGCCGATGGCGCTCGGCTTCGTTGTCGCTGATGTCGCGTGTCATCGCATATTCCTTCTTCACTCCAGCAGCCGGGAACTTATCCCTGCCCTTCGGAGCGGCGACTATACCCAATTTGCCGCACCCGGCAATGCGCGAGCCACAGGGGGGCGGCATTGACCCCAAAGCCCGTTCGGCCTAAGGGTAAGGAACTGACGGTCTTTCCCCGGCAACGGGAAAAGCTAAGAGGGAACACGGTTCCACCCTGAAACGGGTCATTCCGTGGCTGCCCCCGCAACTGTAAGCGGCAAGCCCGCACCGTAAAGCCACTGGACCAGAGAGACGGTTCGGGAAGGCGGTGTCCGGGCGCTCATCGAGCCGCAAGCCAGGAGACCTGCCGCTTCAGGAAAAACGTCTACCGGGCGGGGTGCTCCGGTCAGTCGATGACGTCGAACAGCCGGTCTGTGCCTGTGCGCATACCGTTTTCGATATCCGCACCCCAAAGAATTTGACTTGGCGCGGGAACGATACGGTTTGGATATTTCAGCGACATCTTCATTTGCTGGCGGAAACGCGCAGGATGAAACGGCGTCCGGTGTGGTCGTTTTCGTTTGCCGAAGCTGTCGCGACGAAGCTGATCCCAGCGCCGAGCCACGTGCCGGCTCGCGTCTTGCCGAGGCCGTCACCGCAGGGGCGGAAGCGTCCGGCATCGCGGTCCGTTCCGTCAATTGTCTCGCCAACTGCAAACGTGGCCTCAGTGCCGTGCTGCGCAGCGCCAATGGCTGGTCCTATGTGTTTGGCGGGCTGACACCCGACGATGCAGGGGACCTGCTGACCGGCGCGCGGCTTCTTTCTGCGTCTTCAGATGGCCTGATGCCCTGGCGCGGCCGCCCCGAACCATTAAAGCGCGGCATGGTGGCGCGCATTCCCCCATTCGATTTTACCGAGGAGAGATCATGAACAACCATCTGGACCGCGTTCCCTGCACCATCGTCACAGGTTTTCTAGGGGCGGGAAAAACGACGCTGTTGCGGGGTCTTCTGGAAAAGCTGGACGGCAAGCGGCTCGCAATCATCGTCAATGAATTCGGCGATATCGGTATCGACGGCGAAATCCTGAAAGGCTGCGGCATTGAAAGCTGCCCCGAAGAAAACATCGTCGAACTGGCCAACGGCTGTATCTGCTGCACGGTGGCTGACGATTTCCAGCCCGCGATCGAACAGATTCTCAGCCGCCAGCCGAAGGTGGAGCATATTCTGATCGAGACCTCGGGTCTTGCCCTGCCTAAGCCGCTGGTCCAGGCTTTCCAATGGCCGGCTATCAAGAGCCGCGTGACCGTGGACGCCGTTGTGGCCGTGGTGGATGGCGCCGCCCTTGCTGAAGGAAAGGTCGCGCACGACATGGAGGCGCTCGCTGCTCAGCGGGCTAATGACGAGGCACTTGATCACGATGATCAGGTTGAGGAAGTTTTCGAGGACCAGGTCGCCTGCGCCGATCTCATCGTTCTCACCAAGGCCGATCTCCTTGATGAAGCCGGCCTCGACAAGGCGAAGGCGCATGTACTCGAACATCTGCCGAAGGCGGCGAAGATCGTTGTGGCCTCCAATGGCGCCATCGACCCCGCCGTGCTGATCGGTCTTGGTCTTGCCGTCGAAGAGGATATCGAAAACCGCCGCACCCACCATGACGGTGAACTCGACCATGAACACGACGATTTCGACAGCTTCGTCATCGACCTGCCGGCTGTGGCCGATCCGGAAGCACTGGCGGCGCGCATTGCCGAAACGGCTGCGGCTGAAAACGTCCTGCGCATCAAGGGCTTCGTCGAAGTTTCCGCCAAGCCCATGCGTCTGCAGGTGCAGGCGGTCGGAAGCCGGGTCAATCATTATTACGACCGCCCCTGGGCAGCGGGCGAGCAGCGCCGCAGCCGACTGGTCATTATCGGCGAAAAGGGCATCAATCGCGAAAAGATCGAACAGATGCTGGCCGCCTGACGATGCATATTCTTGCCACCACATCCTCGTCTCTTGACGATCTGATCGAGCCGGTTGACCTCAACCAGCCTCGATCGGATGTGGTGATGCTGTCGTTTTCGACAAGCGATCTTGCCGGGCTTGAGCAGGCGTGGCGACAGGCGGACAGTGTGCTCCCCAGCCTGTCCGCCGCAAACCTCGCCGAGCTTCGCCATCCCATGTCGGTTGACCTGTGGATCGAAAAGACAGCGGAGCATGCCACGGTCATCCTTGTCCGAATCCTCGGTGGAGCGGAACGCTGGCGTTATGGAGTTGATCAGCTTTCCAGCATGGCGCGCCGACGTGGCATAAAGCTTCTGCTTCTGCCCGGCGAATGCAGTGAAAGGGACGAAAAGCTCGAAGCGGCGTCGACCGTGGACACACACATCCTGGCATCCGTCCTTTCCTTTTTCCGCGAAGGTGGAAGAGAGAATATGGGTCGCCTTGCCGGTGGCCTCGCCGCTCTGGCAAGAGATGACGCATGGCCGATGATAGAAGCTGAGCCATTGCCGAAAGCCGGCTTTTATCGGCCGGGGGTGGGGTTTTAGGGCAAATGGAGGCCTGCTCTGGCTTCCCGGCTGCCGCGCCCGTTCTGCCTATTGTCTTTTATCGCTCCATGTTGCTGGCTGCGGATGCAGCGCCGGTGGATGCGCTCTTTCACGCGCTTTGCGAGCGCGGTTTCTCCCCGGTGCCGATTTTTGTCAGCAGCCTGAAGGATGGCGACGCCCTTCGCTTTCTCGAAAAGGCGCTGAGAGATATTCAGCCCGCTGCCATCCTTGCTGCGACGGCCTTTGCCAGTCAGAGCGATGCCGATGGCCATACGCTGTTCGATCGGCTTGGCGTTCCCGTTTTCCAGGTCGCCATGGCGACGACCCGGCGCGACGGCTGGGCGGCGAATGCGCGTGGACTAAACCCGTCCGATCTTGCCATGCATATTGTGCTGCCTGAACTGGATGGCCGGATTTTCGCAGGCGTGATTTCCTTCAAGCAGCCTCGGACCGATGGCGGTATCAGTCTCGTAAACATGCCGGAGGCGGATCGTGTCGAGCAGGTGGCAAGCCGCATCGCGGCCTTCCTGCGTCTGAAAAATACCTCGCCGGAGGAGCGGCGCATTGTCGTTCTGATGCCGGATTATCCGGGTGCAGCCCCGGGGCGAACCGGTTACGCCGTTGGTCTGGATGTGCCGCAAAGCGTGCTCGAAATGCTGCGAGATCTTGCTGATGCCGGCTATTGCGTCGAAGATATTCCTGAAACAGCAAGGGCGCTGCTCGATCGCCTTGAGCAGCAGGAAGCGACGATCGACCTTGCGGACTATCGAGGTTTTCTTTCGGGTTTGCCTGATGATGCCGCGGCCTCCTTGAGTGCGACATGGGGAGCTGCGGAAAGTGATGAAGCTTTTGCCGATGGCGGGTTTCGTTTTCGCGTCGCGCGTTTCGGCCAGGTCTTCGTGGCGCTTGCGCCGGACAGGGGGCGCAATGAGGACCGCCGGGTTGACTATCACGATCCCGCCCTGCCTCCGCGCCACGCGCTTGTTGCCTTCGGCGCATGGATGCAGCGCGTCGCATCCGCCCATGCCATCGTGCATGTGGGCGCGCACGGTACGCTGGAATGGCTGCCGGGCAAGACAGTGGCGCTTTCCCGCAAGTGCTTTCCGGAAATTGTCACTGGTCTGCTGCCGGTGATTTATCCGTTTATCGTTTCCAATCCCGGTGAGGCGGCGGTGGCGAAACGGCGTATTGCAGCCGTCACCATCGGCCATATTCCGCCGGTGCTGGTTAATGCCGGGCTTTCGGCGGAACAACTGGCGCTTGAACAGCTGGTCGACGAATATGCGCAGGCCGATGGGCTCGATCGGCGCCGGCGCGACCGGCTGGCGAAGCTGATCATTGAAAAAGCGCAGGACACCGGGCTTGCAACCGAGGCCGGCGTGAATACGAAGGACGGTGCCGACGCCGCCCTCTCACGCATCGACGCCTTTCTCTGTGATCTCAAGGATTTTGCGATCAAGGACGGCCAACACATTTTCGGCCGATGCGCCGAAGGTGAGGCTGATCCTCTGAGACTTCAAAGCGCCCAGGCCGAGAAGGCGGCCTTGCTTGCCGCACTCGATGGCCGGCACGTTGCTCCCGGTCCTTCCGGCGCACCGGCACGGGGCCGGATCGATGTCCTTCCCACGGGCCGCAATCTTTATGCAGCGGATCCGCGCACGATGCCGACGCCCACCGCTTTTGAACTCGGGCGCATGGCCGGCGAAGAGGTGCTCCGTCATCATCTGCAGAGCCACGGGGATTGGCCGAAACATCTGGTGTTCGATCTCTGGGGAAGTGCCAGTCTTCGCAACGGCGGCGAGGATGTGGCGCAGGCGCTGCACCTGATGGGAGCGCGGCCAATTTACGACGCCGGCACCGGCCGCGTGACCGGCATCGAGGTGCTGCCGCCGGCCAGCCTCGGCCGTCCACGCGTTGATGTGACGTTCCGCATTTCCGGCCTGTTTCGGGATATGTTTCCTGCGCTGATCGCGCTTCTCGATGCTGCCGCCAAGGCCGTGGCGCGGCGTGAAGAAGCGCCGGGCGACAATCCGCTTGCGGAAGAGGCGGCTCTGCTCGGTCATATACCACCGCGGATTTTCGGCTCTGCGCCCGGCACCTATGGTGCCGGTATTGAGGAGAAGCTCGCCAGCGGCAAATGGGACGAACGCGAGGAGCTGGGTAAAGCCTACTTAGATGCGGCAAGTCACGCATTCGGGGGTGCGGACGGGCTGGAGATTTTCGAGGATGCCGGATTTGCGCAGGCGGTGCGCCGGGCTGATCTTCTGGTTCACACCGGCGATGATCCCGGCCGCGATCTTCTGGACGGTTCTTCCGATGTCGCTTTCATTGGCGGCTTTTCCGCTGCCAAGGCTGCACTTGGAGGCGTTGCCGATATCGTGGCGCTGGATACGACCGATCCGGCGCGCCCACGGGCAAGATCGATGACACAGGCCCTGACGCGGGTGGTGCGGGCCCGGGCCGTCAATCCGCGCTTCATCGAAGGCCAGATGCGACATGGTCCACGCGGTGCGGCGGAGTTTGCCGAGGCGGTGGACCGGCTGGTCGGCTTTGCCGAAACCACCAATGCGGTGTCGTCATCGTTGATCGAAGCCCTTTACGATGCCTATTTCGGCAATGAAGCGGTGCGCGATTTCATCCTGCGCGAAAACCCGAAGGCAGCGCGGGTGATGGCGGAACGTTTCTTGTCCGCCCGCCGCCGCGGCCTGTGGCACAGTCGCCGAAACGCGGTGGATGCGGAGCTTGAAATGCTGCTTTTGCCCCGTCCGGAAAGGGTCGGCGCGTGATGACGGCCTTATTCAATCCCGTTCAGCCAGTCAGCCGCCGCGGCGCATGCCCGGCTCTCTCTGCACCCATGCCCACCGGCGATGGTCTCCTGTCACGGATCGCATTCGAAGCGGATATCACGCCCCTTGAGATGAAGAGGCTTTGCGATCTTTCGGATTTCCATGGCAATGGCTTGATGGACATTACCGCCCGGGGCAGCCTGCAATTTCGCGGTCTGTCGCCCGAGAGCGCGCGCTTTCTGGAAAAAGAGGTTCTGGCGCTTGGTCTACCGCTTCGCGATGGGCTGGCGGTTGAGGTGTCGCCCTTATCCGGTCGTGACGAGACGGAAATTGCCGATGGCCGTTCTCTTGCAGACGAGATTCGCCGGGAGGCAAAAGCGCCGGGACTTGCTGAAAAACTCGCCGCCAAAATGTCTGTGGTGATCGACGGTGGCGGATATGTTTCCATGGGAGATTTGCTCGCTGACATCCGCCTGAAAGCACAGCGTCTGGAAGGGCAGGTCTTCTGGCGCCTGTTTGTGGGCGGTCCGGAAAGCAGCTCAGTGGATGCGGGGCTGGTTGGCGCCGGCGCCGCAGCTGGTGTCGTCCTTGAATTGCTCGCGCTTCTGGCAAAAAAAGGTCCGCTCGCCCGCGGTCGCGATCTGGATCGGAAGATGATTGAAGCGATCTGTGGTGATCATCTGGTGGATCTGGCCGGAAGCGAGGCATCCCGGTCCCTCGTGCCTTTGGGTTTGATGGCCGCAGGCGGGGCCGGTTTTGCTGCAGGCGTCGCGCCTGCCTTCAGTCAGATCAAAGCCGCTGATATAGCGCGTCTCTGCGAAGCGGCCGCCGTGCTCGGTATTCAGTCTCTTCGGCCAGCGATAAATCATAGCCTGCTGTTTTTCGGTTCCCAGCGCGCGTGCGGCGCACTGCTTGCGAGTGCCGGAACATCGGGTTTCGTCACGGCTGCCGGCGACGGGCGATCTTCCATAGCAGTCTGTCCCGGCGCTCCCGGTTGCGCGTCGGCCTTTTATCCTACTCACGAACTGGCTTCCTTTGCGGCAGGCGCTTGCGCCCCGCTGCTCGACGGTTCCGTGACCCTGCATATTTCCGGATGTGGCAAAGGCTGCGCCCATCCCGCGCCGTCGCTTCTGACCTTTTCAGGTTCCGATAATGGCATGGCTTTTTCGATTTTTGGCCGCGCCGGCGATTTTCCGGACGGCATTTTACCCTTTGCACAACAAAGAGCGGCGCTTTCGCGGCTTGCCCGTCTTTATGAAAAAGAACATAAGCCCGGGGAAAACGCCGCTGGCCTGTTTGCCCGTCTGGGCAGGCAGGCAATTGTCGCGGCGCTTCGACAGGATGACCGATGACCGACTATGACTATATTCGCGATGGCAATGCGATCTATGAGCGCTCCTTCGCCATAATACGCGAGGAAGCGGATTTGTCCGCTTTTGCCGAAGATCAGGCGGACATCGCCATTCGCATGATTCATGCCTGCGGGCTGGTTGAGGCCGCCGCCCATTTCCGTTTCTCCCCGGATTTTGTCTCTGCCGCGCGTGGCGCACTCCTTGCGGGCAAGCCCATCCTTTGCGATGCGGAAATGGTCGCCCATGGTGTGACGCGCGCGCGCCTGCCAGCCGCCAATGCGGTCATCTGCACACTTCGTGATCCGCGCACGCCCGACATTGCGAGGTCCATCGGCAATACACGTTCGGCCGCCGCGCTTGATCTCTGGGCGGAGCACATGAACGGTGCTCTGGTGGCGATCGGCAACGCGCCAACAGCCCTGTTCTATCTTCTGGAGATGCTCGAAAAGGGCGCGCCTCGCCCCGCCGCCATCATCGGCATGCCGGTCGGTTTCGTCGGCGCAGCGGAATCGAAGGATGCGTTGGAAGTCAGTACGCTCGGCATTCCCTACGCCATCGTCAAGGGACGCATGGGCGGCTCGGCCATGACGGCTGCCGCCGTCAACGCGGTTGCGAGGGCGGGCCTGTGAGCGCGGCTCTTTTTGAACATCGTAAGGGGAAACTCGTCGGCGTCGGCACCGGTCCCGGCGATCCTGAACTGCTGACGCTGAAAGCGGTGCGTGCCATCGAGGCAGCCGACGTTCTGGCTTTCTTCTGCAAAAAGGGCAGTAGCGGCAACGGCCGTGGTATCGTCGAGGCCTTTATCCGTCCGGGCACGCTTGAAATGCCGTTGGTTTACCCCGTCACGGTCGAAAGCGACAAGAACGGTGAGGATTATCGCGATGCGATCGCCCGATTTTTCGATCAGTCGGCGAAGGACATTGCAGCACATCTCGAAGCCGGCAGGAATGTTGCCGTGCTCTCAGAAGGCGATCCGCTGTTCTATGGCTCCTATATGCATCTGCATCTGCGGCTTGCGCCGTCCTATCAGGCGGAAGTCGTAGCCGGCATCACCGCCATGTCCGGCTGTTGGTCCATGGCTGGGCTGCCGCTGGTGCAGGGAGACGATATTCTGAGCGTGCTTCCTGGAACGCTTGCAGAAGATGTTCTTTCTGACCGTCTTTCCGGCACGGACGGGGCGGTCATCATGAAAGTCGGGCGCAACCTGCCCAAAATCCGCCGTGCACTGGAAAAGGCCGGCAAGCTCGAGCAGGCGCTTTATGTCGAGCGCGGCACCATGGCCAACAGCCATGCAGTGCGGCTCATCGAGCGGGATGCTTCGCCTGCACCCTACTTTTCGCTGGTTCTTGTACCTGGCTGGAAAACGAGGCCCGGCCCGGGTGAAGCACCATGACCGGCAAGCTCGTCGTCGTCGGACTGGGACCCGGTAATGCTGCACAGATGACGCCGGAGGCGCTTGCGGCTGTCGCTGCATCCGACGATTTTTTTGGCTATATTCCTTATCTCGACCGGCTCTCGCTTGGTCCCCACCAGCGCCGCCATGCCTCCGACAATCGCGAGGAGATCTCCCGCGCTGAACAGGCTCTTCGGCTTGCGGCCGAAGGCGGCAGGGTCTGCGTGGTTTCCGGTGGTGATCCCGGTGTTTTCGCCATGGCGGCGGCCATCTGCGAGGCAATCGAAAACGGTCCATCCGAGTGGCGCGACATCGATGTTTCCGTCGTGCCGGGCGTGACGGCGATGCTGGCGGTGGCGGCAAGAGCGGGTGCGCCGCTCGGGCATGATTTTTGCGCCATTTCACTGTCGGACAATCTCAAACCATGGGGAATCATCGAGAAACGACTGATCGCAGCGGCGCAGGCGGGTTTCGTGATGGCCTTCTATAATCCTGTCAGCAAGGCGCGGCCGCATCAGCTCGGCACGGCGTTTGACCTGTTGCGGGTGCATCTGCCCGGATCGGTGCCGGTAATCTTCGGCAGGGCGGCAGGCCGCCTGGATGAGCGCATACGGGTCGTGCCGCTATCGGAGGCGTCGAGCGACATGGCAGACATGGCGACCTGTGTCATTGTCGGTTCGGAAGAAACGCGTTTGATCGAACGTCCCGGAAAAGAACCGATCGTTTATTCGCCTCGTTTTTCGAAAAGAGAAAACTGATGGTGGATGGCGGTGAGCGCAGTCGCTATATCCGGCACCGTTACGCTTGTGGCGGCCGTGTCGTGCGACTGCCTCGGCCGCTCGATCATGATAACCGGCAGATGGAGTTGTCTGGCCGCTTCGATCTTGCCGTAACTTGCTGCGCCACCCGAGTTCTTCGATATCACGACCTCAATGCGGTTTTCTTCCAGCATACGGATTTCGTCCTCCGTTGCGAAAGGACCGCGTGCAGTGATGTAACGCGCATCCGGCAACTTCAGCGGCGGTTCCACGGGATCGACGCTGCGGATGAGATAGTTGTGCTGGGGCGCGGCCTCAAAAGGAAGAAGCTCCTGTCGACCGAGCGCCAGAAATACGCATCTGCCTTGGCCGCTAAGCGCGACGACCGCCTGATCGATGCTCTCGACACTTTGCCAGTTATCGCCCGGCTGACGCTGCCAGGCGGGACGCGAAAGCCTGATGAGCGGAACGCCGGCGCGCTTCGACGCCTCCACGGCATTGGCGGAAATTCTGGCGGCATAGGGATGGGTCGCATCCACCAGAATATCGAAATTCCCGGCGCGGATGAAATCCGTCAGCCCCGCCGCACCGCCGAAGCCGCCACTGCGCATGGGTACGGGCTGTTCCACCGGGGAGATCGTGCGCCCCGCCATGGAGAGCAGGATACGATAGCTGGAATCTTCGCCCAGCCGGCCGGCCAGGAGGCGGGCATCGGTCGTGCCGCCAAGAATGAGTATGGAGGGTGTCATGACCTCTGAATATTCCGGAACGGGCAAGGCTTCCACCGAAAAGGAAGCAACGCGCTGGCTTTCCATCGTCGGCATCGGCGAGGACGGGCTTGACGGGCTCGGTAAAAATGCGCTGCGGGCAATCGAGGCCGCCGAAATTGTCTTTGGCGGCAAACGTCATCTGGACCTGGCAGCTGCGGCCATTCAGGGCGAGGCGCGGGCCTGGCCCGTGCCATTCGACGTGGAGATGAGGGACGTTCTGGCGCTGCGCGGCAGGAGGGTTTGCGTGCTGGCATCCGGTGATCCATTCTTCTACGGTGTGGGCGTCACGCTTCTGAGAAACGTCCCTGTCCGAGAGGTTGCATCGTATCCTTCGCCTTCGGCCTTTTCTCTCGCGGCTTCCCGGCTCGGCTGGCCGCTGCAATCGGTCGAGTGCGTTTCGCTGCACGGCCGACCCATCGACCTTTTGCGGCCGCATCTCCATCCCGGCACCCGCATCATAGCGCTGACGTCGGACGAGCGTGACCCGGCTTTGATCGCAAAATTGCTGTCTGCCTCCGGTTTCGGCCGGTCGGAATTCACTCTGCTCGAGGCTTTGGGAGGAGAACGGGAAAGATCGCACCGCGTTCCGGCGAGCGATTTCGCCGTTGAGGACGTCAATGCGCTGAATGTCGTGGCAATTGACGTTGTTGCGGATCAAGGCGCACGTATCCTGCCCTTTGCGCACGGACTTGACGATGGCCTGTTCGAACATGACGGGCAGATCACCAAACGCGAAATCCGGGCTGTGACCCTGTCCTCGCTGGCGCCACGCCGCGGCGAACTGCTGTGGGATATCGGTGCGGGTTCCGGCTCGATCGGCATTGAATGGATGCTGTCGCACCCTTCGCTCCGCGCCATTGCCATAGAGCAGCACCCGGCAAGGGCGGAACGCATAACGTTTAATGCCGACGTCTGCGGTGTTCCCGGGCTTGAGGTCATGATCGGTTCCGCTCCCGACGCTTTTGAAGGGTTACCCCGTCCGGACGCAATCTTCATTGGCGGCGGCGGCAGTGAGGCGGGTGTATTCGATGGGGCCGTGGAGGCATTGAAATCCGGGGGGCGTCTGGTCGCCAATGCCGTGACGTTGGAAATGGAGGCAGTTCTGCTGGCCGCGCATGCGAGGCTCGGCGGTTCGATTGTAAGGCTGGATGTGTCGCGGGCGGCGGCTGTCGGTTCAATGTCGGGGTGGCGTCCGGCCATGCCGGTGACCCAGTGGAGCTGGGTGAAGCCATGGTGATCGTGGCTGGCATAGGCTGCCGCAAGGGAGCGACGGCGGGGATGATCATCGCTGCCTTGCGCGCTGCCGAGCAGGATTTTGGCGTCAAGGCCGACCGTCTGGCAACTGCGCCACTTAAATCGCGGGAAGCCGGCCTTGCGGAAGCGGCGAAAACCCTTTCCCTGTCGCTCGAAATCGTCGCGCAGCACCGGCTTGACGCGGTTATCTCGAAAACGCTGACGTTTTCACGCGCAAGTTTCGAGCGGTCCGGTTTGCCGAGCGTGAGCGAAACCGCGGCGCTTGCGGCAGCGGGAGAGAATGCAAGACTGGTCGCGCCGCGGCTCGTACACGGCGATGTGACGGTGGCCATCGCAACCGCTGACGGTGCCGCCCCAGAGGATGGCGGCTGCGCGATCGAACATGGAGAACACGAATGACGGTTCATTTCATCGGTGCCGGTCCGGGCGCCGCCGATCTCATTACGGTGCGCGGGCGCGATCTTATCGCGGCGTGCCCGGTCTGCCTTTATGCCGGCTCGCTGGTTCCGAAGGCGCTGATCGACTATTGCCCGCCGGGCGCGCGTATTGTCGATACGGCCGCACTTTCGCTGGATGAGATCGAGGCGGAATTCATCGCGGCAGCAAGGGAAGGCAAGGACGTTGCACGGTTGCACTCCGGCGACCTTTCCGTCTGGAGCGCAATGGGCGAACAGATCCGCCGGCTGGAGCAGCTGGGGCTCGATTACAGCGTGACGCCCGGGGTTCCTTCCTTCGCCGCCGCCGCGGCAGCCTTGCAACGCGAACTGACGGTGCCGGAAGTGGCGCAGAGCCTTGTGCTGACGCGGATTTCCGGGCGTGCATCGAAGATGCCCGATGGTGAGACGCTGCAGGCTTTCGGCGCGACGGGCGCGACGCTTGCCATCCATCTTGCCATTCATGCCATCGGCAGGGTCGTGGAAGAATTGACGCCGCTTTATGGTTCCGATTGCCCCGTCGCCATTGTCGTGCGGGCGTCCTGGCCGGATGAGCGGGTCATTCGCGGTAGCCTGTTCGATATCGAAGGCAAGCTTGCGGCCGAGCCTGTCGAGCGCACGGCGCTGATCTTTGTCGGCCGTGGTTTGGCCTCGACGGATTTTCGTGAAAGCGCACTCTACAGTGCAGACTATGTACGCCGCTTCCGGTCTCCAAAGGAGGATGCGGCGGGCTGATGCGACGGGGTGGAGGCGGTGCGTCCCTTCAACGCGCCCTGACGATCGAAAACCAGGATATCCAGTGCTATGGCCGGCGTCCTCAGCGCCGCCGCCGCGGTCACCCAGGCTTTTTCCGCAACGATCGCGCCAAGATCGATAGCGTTGCGATCGGCCAGCTGGAAGGCATGGGCGACGGTGTTGGCGCTGCGAATGGCGTCAGCGAGTTCCCCATCGCCACCTGCCTCCCCTGCCAGCGCCGCCAGCGCATCGAGATCGGCAAGACCTTTTTTGGAGTGCACGTCGAGCATCCCCTGGGCGAGCTTCGTCATCTTGGCGACGCCACCAGCAATCGTTACCCGCTCGACCGGGTGGCTGCGCAGATATTTCAACATCCCGCCGATGAAATCCCCCATGTCGATCAACGCGGTCTCGGGCAGTTCATACAGCGCCTGTCCCGCTTTTTCAGAGGTGTTCCCGGTAGCGCCGAGCACGTGAGTGCAGCCGGTCGCACGCGCCACGTCAATGCCTCGCCAGATGGAGTGGATCCAGGCCGAGCAGGAAAAAGGAATAACGACGCCCGTGGTGCCGAGAATGGAGATACCCCCGAGAATGCCGAGTCTGCCGTTGAGGGTTTTTTCCGCAAGTTTCTCGCCGTCCCGAACGGAAATTTCAACTTCGAAATCAGTCTCCGCACCAGCCACCTCGTGAATGGCGGTTTCGATCATCTTGCGTGGCACGGGATTGATGGCGGGTTCTCCTGGCGGCAGGGGCAGTCCGGGCCGCGTGACGGTGCCGACGCCCGTGCCGGCCTTGAAGGTGATACCGCTTCCCGGCTGACCGCGCCGCACCGTGCTTTCGATCAGTGCGCCGTGGGTAACATCAGGGTCATCGCCCGCATCCTTGATGACACCTGCGCGGGCGAAGTTTTCACCCTTTTCCTCGGTCGCGAGGGAAAATGCGGGCCTCGCGCCGCTTGGAAGTTCGACCTCGACAGGGTAAGGAAACTCGCCGGTCAGAAGGGCGGCGCAGGCCGCCTTCGTGGCGGCTGCCGCGCAGGTGCCCGTGGTCCAGCCGCGGCGAAGGGTCTTTCCATCCGTTTCCATATGAATTCCTATAGCCGGGACGGCTTTTTCCGTCATCGTTAAAAAGCAGCCAAGAGAATGTCGATACCGCAGATTTTGAACAGTATTGCCGCAAAAAGTCCGGCCTTCGAAGCGGGGCACGTCTGGCTCGCGGGCGCAGGGCCGGGCGATGTGCGTTATCTGACGCTCGAAGTGGCGCTGGCACTCTCCCAGGCCGAGATCATCGTGCGTGATGCGCTGGTGAGTGACGATGTCGTGGCGCTCGGTCCCCAGGCGGAGATCGTCTTTGCCGGCAAGCGCGGTGGCAAGCCCTCTGCGACGCAGGACGATATTACCGCCTCGCTGATCGATTTCGCCCGGCAGGGAAAAAAGGTGCTGCGGCTGAAGGGCGGCGATCCCTTCATTTTTGGCCGTGGCGGCGAAGAAGCGGAGGCGCTGGTCCGTGCCGGCGTTCCGTTTCGCATATTGCCGGGCATGACATCTTCGCTGGCGGCGCTGGCTTCTGCGCGTATTCCAGCCACGATGCGTGGGATCAGTCGCGCCGTGACGCTCGCCACCGGTCATGCGGCTGGCACGGAGGAGGACCTGGACTGGCTGGCGCTGGCAAAAACACAGGAGCCGGTCGTCGTTTACATGGGTCTGAAGAATATCGGCGCAATTGCAAAGCTTCTGATGCAGGGCGGACGTGCGGCAACGACGCCGGTCGCTGTCATCATGTCGGCGACAACTGAACAAGAGCGCATCTTTATTAGCAAGCTGGAAAGCATAGCTGGCGATGCAATGCGGGAAAATTTCGAAGCGCCGGCCTTGATCGTCATCGGAGAGATTGTGTCGATGCGCGAGCGGCTGGGAGTTTCGCAGGCATGACGGCACGGGCGATCATCATCGGCGCGCCGCGCTCGGGATCCGGCAAGACCAGCGTGACCATCGGCCTGCTGCGGGCTTTCGCCAGACGCGGCATCAAGGTACGCGGCATCAAGACGGGACCAGATTACATAGACCCGGGTTTCCATGCCTTCGCCACCGGCTCATCAGGTCTTAATCTGGATAGCTGGGCAATGAGGCCAGAGCTGCTGCGGCACCTGTTTTCACAGCACACGCAGGACGCCGATCTCATTCTGATCGAGAGCGCGATGGGCCTGTTCGACGGCATTCCGGTGGCGGAAAACCGTACCGGTTCGGCTGCGGATCTGGCACGGCTATTCGGCATTCCCGTGCTGCTGGTCCTCGATGTGTCCGGTCAGTCGCAGACCGCCGCCGCCGTTGCTCACGGTTTTGCCCATTACGATCCCGCCGTAACCATGGCGGCGGTGGTGCTGAACCGGGCCGGCAGCGAAAGGCACAGGCTCCTGTGTACGGAAGCCATCGAAAAAATCGGATTGCCGGTTGCCGGATGCGTGCTGCGCGATCCCTCCCTCATCCTGCCGGAACGTCACCTGGGTCTCGTGCAGGCGAGCGAACATCCGGAAATCGATGCACATATCGAAAAGCTCGCGGACGCGATGGAAAAATCCATCGATCTCGATGCCGTGTTGTCACTTGCTGCACCGGTCGAGCTGTCTCCGGGTTTGAAAACAGCAGCCATCGCGCCGCCCGGCCAGCGCATTGCGCTGGCGGAAGATGCAGCTTTCACCTTCCTTTACCCGCATCTCAAGAAGCACTGGCATGCATCCGGCGCCGAAATCGTGCCTTTTTCTCCGCTCGCCGATGAGGCTCCGGACGGGAGCTGTGATATCTGCTGGCTGCCCGGCGGGTATCCCGAGCTTTTTGCCGGAAAACTCGCGAATGCCGCTGTTTTCAAGGCCGGCATTACCCGCTTTGCCGCGACAAAGCCCGTGCATGGCGAGTGCGGTGGTTACATGGTGATGGGGGCGGCGCTGGAGGATGCCGATGGGGTGACCCATGCCATGACAGGGCTGTTGTCGCATGCCACCAGCTTTGCCACGCGCAAGATGAATCTCGGCTACCGGCAGGCAACAATTGCGGTGAATGGTCCGCTCGGATCGGCAGGGGAAGTTCTGCGCGGCCATGAATTCCATTATGCGCGGGTCATCGACCCCGGCCAAGACGCGCCTTTTGCTGAGATAGCCGACGGGCAGGGTCGCCCGCTCGGGCCATCGGGCGGCAGGCGAGGCCTCGTTTCGGGCACGTTTTTCCATGCCATTGCCCGGGGCGGTTGATCCCCGTGCGGCAAAGTGGAGCAAGCTGTGAAAGTTTGTAGGCTCCGACCGTGAGAAAGTGTTATAGGGTCCTCTCAGAGGGCATGGAAAGACGGAAATACTTCCGGCGCTCCATGTTCCGTGAAGTCCGGGCCGGAAGCCGTTCTGTCTGCCGCGGCCCGGATTTGCTATCGCGCATTTATCTCGAGCGTGCCTACCGATGACGAAACCCGGATTTTTTCTCTCCGCCGCTCTGGCTGCATCCGTTCTGCTCGCTCCTTTCGGTGTCGGGTTCGATGGTGTGGCTGCTCATGGCGGCGAAGATTATGCGACGCTGGAAAAGCTCGGTGCGGCGCTCTTTGACGATCCCAATCTTTCCATGAACCGAACGATGGCCTGTTCCACCTGCCATATGCAGGCGGCGGGTTTTTCCGATGGACGGGAAAACGACAAGGTTGGGCGCGATGTTTCGCTCGGCGATGACGGTTTCTCACTGGGCGACCGCAACGCGCCGACCGCGGCCTACGCCCGGTTCTCACCGCCTTTCGGCAGGAATGCGGCGGGAGAGTATGTGGGTGGCCAGTTCTGGGACGGCCGCGCCTCGCTGCTGGAGGATCAGGCAGGTGGACCGCCGCTCAACCCCGTCGAAATGGGTATGCCGGACAAGCCCTCGGTCGTGAAGCGACTCAAGGAGAATCCGGATTATGTCGCGGCGTTCGGCACGCAGTTCGGCAAGGATGTTTTTGAGAACGACGACACCGCCTATGCCGCAATGACGAAGGCGCTGGCGAGCTTTGAGCGATCGGACGAGTTCTCGACCTTCGATTCCAGATATGACCGCTTCCTGCGTGGCGAGGAAAAGCTGACTGATCAGGAAGAGCTGGGGCGGGTTCTTATCTCCTCGACGCAATTCACCAATTGCAATACCTGCCACGAAATCCGGGGCGCCAAGGGTCTGGAAGACGGCCTCTTCACCAACCACAAATATTTCAACATCGGCGTGCCCGCCAATACACCTGTCCGGGCCGTAAATGGCTCGAAGCCGGGCGCAGTCGATCTCGGTCTTGCGCAGAATCCGATCGTCGCCGGTGATCCGGCTGAGCGCGGCAAATTCAAGGTGCCGACGTTGCGCAACGTCGCCGTGACCGGCCCTTACATGCACAATGGCGTGTTCAAGGATCTGCGCACGGTCGTGCTGTTTTACGTGAAATATAAGAGCAAGAAGCCGAGCCGTCAGATCAATCCTGAAACCGGCAGGGCCTGGGACGCGCCTGAGGTGCCTGAGAATATCGCCATGGCGGAACTGACATCAGCGCCGGCGCTGGACGACAAGCGGGTCGACGCCATTGTCGCGTTTCTGAAGACACTGACCGACAGGCGCTACGAGCATCTTCTTACGAAGGAAAACGGGCAGACGGCTATGCCGTCTGCCCAGCCTGTATCAAGCCTTACGCCGAAAGCGCCTTGAATTCGGCAAGAACCGCATCACCCATTTCGGACGTGCCGACCTGGCGGCTGCCTTCTGCCATGATGTCGGCGGTGCGGATGCCATTGTCGAGCACGTTTGCAATCGCTGTCTCGAGTTTCGTTGCCTCATCCACCATGTTGAACGAGTAGCGAAGGCACATGGCGAAGGACGCGATCATGGCGATGGGGTTGGCGATGCCCTTGCCGGCAATGTCAGGCGCCGAGCCGTGGACCGGCTCGTACATCGCCTTGCGTTTGCCGGTCTTGGCGTCCGGTGCGCCAAGCGAGGCGGAAGGCAGCATGCCAAGCGAGCCGGTGAGCATGGCGGCGACGTCGGAAAGCATGTCGCCGAAGAGATTGTCGGTGACGATAACGTCGAACTGCTTGGGTTTGCGCACCAGCTGCATGCCGCCGGCATCCGCCAGCATATGCTCCAGCTGAACATCCCTGTACTTTGCAGCATGGGTTTCGGTAACCACCTGGTTCCACAGCACGCCCGATTTCATCACGTTGCGCTTTTCCATCGAGCAGACGCGGTTGTCGCGGGTGCGGGCCAGCTCGAAAGCGACACTGGCGATACGCTCGATCTCGAAGGTGTCATAGATCTGGGTGTCGATACCGCGCTTCTGGCCGTTGCCGAGGTCGATGATCTGCTTTGGTTCACCGAAATAAACGCCGCCCGTCAGCTCGCGAACGATGAGGATATCGAGACCTTCGACAAGTTCCGGCTTCAGGGAGGAAGCGGCGGCGAGTGCCGGGTAGCAGATGGCGGGGCGCAGATTGGCGAAAAGTTCAAGATCCTTGCGCAGGCGAAGAAGGCCGGCTTCCGGGCGATGCTCATAGGGAACGCCATCCCATTTCGGGCCGCCGACGGCGCCGAACAGGATAGCATCGGCAGCGAGCGCCTTTTCCATGTCCGCATCGGAAATCGCAACGCCATGGGCGTCATAGGCGGAACCCCCGACCAAGCCTTCGGAGACTGTGAAACCGGCACCTTCAGCGCTGTTCATATAGTCGATCAGCTTGCGGACTTCGGCCATGGCCTCAGGGCCGATACCATCACCGGGCAGAAGGAAAAGCGAACGAACTGTCATAGGAACCCTCCTTGGGCGGCGCGCCGGAAAACATCCAGAAGGGATGATGGCGAGCGCGGCGTCAAACTCATTCCGTCCTGCATCTGCAAAGTCTTATTGCAACCGGACGGGATCGGGGGCTTCTTATCTCTGCCTCAGGGGCTTTTCAAGCAAAGCAAAAGCCGATCCGGTACGGTTTTGTACGGGATCGGCTTTTTAGTCTTTTACCTTGACGCATTTTCCTGACAGGTCCCGCTTGTGCGAATGCCCGGCGTAGAAAGTGGGATCAGGCCCAGGGCCGCGCGGAGGCGTTGGTCTTTTCGAAGGTATCGATTGCGCCGCGATGTTCCAGCGTCAGGCCAATATCGTCGAGGCCATTCAGCATGCAGTGACGCTTGAACTCATCGATCTCAAAACTGATCGTACCGCCGTCGGGACCGCTGATCTCCTGACGTTCAAGATCGATGGAAAGAACGGCGTTTGATCCGCGCGATGCGTCGTCCAGCAGCTTTTCCAGGTTCTCCGGGCTGACGACAACCGGAAGAATGCCGTTCTTGAAACAGTTATTGTAAAAAATATCCGCAAAGCTGGTGGAGATCACGCAGCGGATGCCAAAATCGAGCAGCGCCCAGGGTGCGTGTTCGCGCGATGAGCCGCAGCCGAAATTATCGCCGGCGACGAGGATCTGGGCGTTCTGATAGGCGGGCTTGTTCAGCACGAAATCGGGATTGGGCGAACCGTCTTCGAGATACCGGGATTCAGCAAAAAGGCCCTTGCCAAGACCGGTGCGCTTGATGGTCTTCAGATAATCTTTCGGAATGATCATATCGGTGTCGATATTGACGACCGGCATGGGCGCGGCAACGCCTGTCAGCTTGGTGAATTTTTCCATCTGTCGCTTCCCGTGTTTCCCTGAACAAAATCTGGCGCTGGCTAAAGCCGGCCGGAGTTAACTGGGGAAATACTGCAAAAAGGGTCGCTTTAGAAGCGCAAACCCGCATTCATCGGTACGCCTTGCGCGCACCGCCGGTGCTTTTTCCGAATTCATCGACCTCAGAGATCGATAATCGTACCCTTACCATCGTTCCAGACGCGCATGTCGCGCTGGCTGCGGGGCTTCACAGGGATCGGAGCCGGCTTCAGACGCGCGGACAGGAGGCGGGCTGCGCTGAGAACCGCGAGCACGCCAATGAAAGCGACCGTAAGCGACGCCGTGAAAAGAGCGGCCATGGCCAGAATTGCAATGCCGGATGCGGCGATGAAAAACGAACGTATGCCTTGCATGATCCAAACCTTTCTTTCCAGACGAATGTGGGCCTTCTTCTTCCGGCTTGCAAGAGGATTCAGTGGATTGTCGGCTTGCAGATGTCACAAAAGCTTGACACAAGTGCGGCATGGTCAGTTTTTCCGAAAATATTCCTGTCCAACCGCGCCGTTCGCTGCTTTCTGTCCCCGCGATCAACGTCCGGGCGCTGGAGAAAATTCGAGATCTCGATTGTGACGGGGTGATCCTCGATCTGGAAGATTCGGTAGCGCCCGACATGAAGGGCAAGGCGCGGGAGAATCTGAAAACCTTGTTTTCGGAAGCCCCTTTTTTCGGCGGCGAGACCATTATTCGCATCAATCCCCTCTCCACATCTGAGGGGAAGGCGGATCTGCAGCTTGTTCTTTCCTGTCGGCCGAACGCAGTCCTGCTGCCGAAGGTGGAACAGCCGGCGGATATCAATGACGTGGCCGATCTTCTGGCCGAAGCAGATGCGCCCGAAGCCCTGAAAATCTGGGCGATGATCGAGACGCCGCTCGGTGTCCTGAACGCCGCCTCGATTGCAGACGCGGCCCACACGCCGGATGCACGGCTGGCGGCTTTTGTCATCGGACTGAACGACCTCCGCAAGGAAACGCGCGTTCCAGCGCTGACAGACCGCATGTATCTCGTACCCTGGATGATGCAGGTTGTGCTTGCCGCCCGTGCGTACCGTCTGGAAGTCATCGACAGCGTTTCAAACGACTTTCGTGACATCGAGGCCTTCGAAGCTGAATGCGAACAGGGGCGCGCCATGGGGTTCGATGGCAAGATGTTGATCCATCCTGCTCAGATCGAGCCGGCTAACCGGCGTTTCGCCCCGGACGAGACTGCGGTCGCGGAAGCGCGTGAGATCATTGCGGCTTTCGCAAAACCGGAATATGCGAAATTGAATGTCATCAACATGAATGGTCGGATGATAGAACGGCTGCATGTAAACCAGGCCGAAAGACTGGTCGCCATGGCCGATATCATCGCACAAAGAAAGGCAAATAAGACGTGAAGGTCTATCGTTTCATCACCGGACCGGACGACGCGAAATTCTGTCACCGGGTTACCGAGGCGCTGAACAAAGGCTGGGAACTCGCGGGTTCGCCAAGCTATGCCTTTAATGCGGCAAGTGGCGTCATGCATTGCGGCCAGGCCGTGACCAAGGTGGTCGAGGGCAAGGAATACCATCCCGACATGAAGCTCGGCGAGCAGTAAGCAGTCATGGCCGCCCCGATCAGCGATCGGCGGCGGCCTCGTCGGCGCTTTCTTCAATCCGCTCCATGTCGTCATCAGACAGGCCGAAATGATGGCCAATCTCGTGGATGAGGACATGAGTGATGATATCACCCAGCGTTTCCTCGTTCTCGGCCCAGTAGTCTAGAATGGGACGTCGATAAAGCGTGATACGGTTTACCATCTCGCCCGTTTCCATGGTGAAACGTTCGGAGATGCCCCGGCCCTCGAAAAGCCCCAAGAGATCGAAAGGCGTTTCGAGCGCCATGTCTTCGAAGACATCGTCGGTCGGGAAATCGGCGATCTCGATGATGAGATCTTTCGTCAGTGCGCGAAATTCTTCCGGCAGGTGGCCATAGGCCTCGATCGCAAGCGATTCGAAGGCGGAAAGTGTCGGCGCATGGCGGTCCCGCCAATCGTCGGTCTGGTCTATGCGGGCCATTTCTGCTCCTTGTTGGAAGGCCCATATAAACACTTGCTGGGCAAATTTCGAGACCTGACTGCCGCGCCTGCCGAAAAAGCATGAAATTCTTGGCGTTACAGTTACTTTTCAAGCCGTCTTCATCTTGACATAAACCGGCGTCTCGCGTAATCGGCACCCAAATTGATGGCGTAGTGCGCCTTCTTTTAAATACCGCCTTCAAAAAGGCGGCTTCACCGGCAGACATTCAAAGGGCATCCTGTCCCGACGGGTTTCTACCAAATTCCGACTGATAAAAAGACGGCCAGCTTGCTTAGGCGGGCAGAGCCGGAACGAACATGAAAGGATAAAAAATGTTCGCAGTCATCAAGACCGGCGGTAAGCAGTACCGCGTAGCGGCCGACGCCGTGCTGACCATCGAAAAGCTGGAAGCAGAGGCAGGCGCAACTGTAGAATTCACCGAAGTTCTCGTTGTTGGCGAAGGTGCCGACGCCAAGTTCGGTGCTCCCTTCGTCAAGGGTGCCATCGTCAAGGCGGAAGTTGTCGAGCACAACCGCGGCAAGAAGGTCATCGCCTTCAAGAAGCGTCGTCGTCAGAACTCCAAGCGTTCGCGCGGCCATCGTCAGCATCACACTGTCGTCCGCATCACGGACATCGTTGCTGCCTGATCGGCGCGACACGGGAAACAAGGTTTAAAGGAGAACTCCAATGGCACACAAAAAAGCTGGCGGTTCCTCGCGTAACGGTCGCGATTCCGAATCCAAGCGCCTTGGCGTAAAGAAGTTCGGCGGCGAAGCTGTCATTCCAGGCAACATTATTCTGCGTCAGCGCGGCACGCAGTGGCATCCCGGCGCCAATGTTGGCATGGGCAAGGACCACACGATTTTCGCACTGACCGCAGGTAACGTGAACTTCCGTACGAAGGCCAATGGCCGCGTATTCGTATCCGTGGCACCGAAAGCGGAAGCCGCAGAATAAGCCGGTAAGCGTCATATGCAGCCGGTGTCCCATCGACCCGGCTGAGGCGTATCAGGTTCAGTCAAGAAAACAGGGGAGATGGGGCACCACCCAACTCCCCTTTTTCTTTAACCCCAAGGAGGGACTGAACCATGCAAGCTGAATTGTTGAGGGTTGACCAATCACGGTCACCCGAGGAACGGCCGAGGCCCGATCGGTCGAGGAGCGATTGCCCCGTTTTACTGTCGCAGAGGCTGGTTTTGCGCAAGCCTCACGAAGAAGACATCGACGCCCTTGCCCATCTTGCCAACAATGCCAATATCGCGACCATGGTATCGCGTATGCCGCACCCCTACACGGCCAAAGACGCCGCGGATTTTGTGCGACGCTCCAAAGCTGGCGAGATTGGCAAGTGCGTCTATGCGATTACCCGCATGGACAATGGCGAGTTTCTGGGCTGCTGCGCGCTCGAACCCCAGGAAGACGAAAAGACGCTGGAGATCGGTTACTGGCTGGGGGAACCCTACTGGAACCGGGGATACATGACCGAAGCGGCGCATGCGCTGATCGACATGGCCTTTCGTACGCGTGAAATCGACCAGATCGATGCCCGTTGCCGGGTCACCAACATCCCGTCGCGCCGTGTCATCCAGAAGTGCGGTTTCCAGTTCCAGGGCTCCGGCATGGTCGGTTCGCTGGCGCTCGGTGGCATGGTGCCGGTCGAATGGTACAGGCTGGACCGCAAGACCTGGGTTTCTCTGAAGAGCTGGGGGGACATGGGATGAGCACGCTCGAACTGAGCCGCCGCCGGGCGGCCCCTGCGATAGCGCCACCAGGCCCCTGCCCCGTCATCGAGACATCGCGTCTGGTGCTGCGCCCACAGCGCCTTTCCGATGCCGGCAGCATTGCGGAATCGCTTGGCGATTTTGCGGTAACGAAAATGCTGGCCCGCGTTCCCGCGCCTTACCACAAGCAGGATGCGCTGGAGTGGCTGGTGTTGCGCACCTCCGGCACCCTGCCTGACTGGGATTTCGCCATCACCAGCGGTGACGACACGCTGATTGGCGTCGTCTCGGTGGAATTGCGGCATGGCGAGTGGCATTTGGGCTACTGGCTCAACCGCTTCTACTGGGGCAAGGGCTACATGACCGAGGCGGTGGCCGCCGTCGTCGAGCGGTTCTTTCGCCGCATGCCGGGAGTGACCCTTCACTCCGGCGTGTTTGCGGATAACCCCGCCTCGCTGCGTGTGCAGGAGAAGCTCGGCTTCCGGGTGACCGGTTGTCACCAGATCTACGCCACGGCGCGTGCCGCCATGGTGGCGCATATCGACACGATGGTCACGGCTGAAGATTTCATTAAGCCGCATCGCATTTGAGGAGCATTACAAGGCCGGTTTGATCCAGACCGGCCTTGTCTCGCGCATGAGCTTCCCGCACGATAGTCTTTGACCTTGTGAAGAAGCGCTTGTATTCGAAACGACGATATTTTTGTTTGGCGCAGCACGATTGGTTGTTGTGCCCGCAAACCGACAGAACGGCAGTCCGATGAAATTTCTCGATGAAGCAAAAGTCTATATCAAGTCCGGTGATGGCGGCGCGGGTGCCGTGTCGTTCCGGCGTGAAAAATTCATCGAGTTCGGCGGCCCTGATGGTGGTGATGGCGGACGCGGCGGCGACGTCTGGGTTGAGGTGGTCAACGGTCTCAACACGCTGATCGACTTCCGTTTCCAGCAGCATTTCAAGGCCTCGATCGGCCAGCACGGCATGGGCAAGACCCGCACCGGCGCCAAGGGTTCCGACGTGGTGCTGCGGGTGCCTGTTGGCACGCAGATTTTTGAGGAAGACAACGAGACGCTGATCGTCGACCTCACCAAGGAGGGCCAGCGCTTTCGCCTGGCCGCGGGCGGCAATGGCGGTTTCGGCAATGCCTATTTCAAGTCATCCACCAATCAGGCGCCCACTCATGCCAATCCGGGTCTTCCGGGTGAAGAAAAGACGGTCTGGCTTCGTTTGAAGCTGATTGCCGACGCTGGTCTCGTTGGCCTGCCTAATGCGGGCAAGTCTACATTCCTTGCAACCGTGACGCGCGCGCGGCCAAAGATTGCCAACTATCCGTTCACCACGCTGCATCCGAACCTTGGTGTCGCGACCATCGATGGCCGTGAATTCGTGCTGGCCGATATTCCCGGATTGATTGAAGGCGCGCATGAGGGGGTCGGCATCGGTGACCGTTTCCTCGGCCATGTCGAGCGCACCCGCGTGCTTCTGCATCTCGTTTCCGCGCAGGAAGAGAAGGTCGGCAAGGCCTACAAAACCGTCAAAGCTGAACTCGATGCCTATGGTGGCGGACTGACAGACAAGCCGGAAATCGTCGCGCTGTCACAGATCGACGTGCTGGATGAAAAGGAACTGAAAAAGAAGGCCAAGGAACTGGAAAAGGCCTGCGGCCGTCCGCCGCTTCTTCTGTCCGCTGCCGCGCATATCGGCATGACGGAAGCCCTTCGCGCCCTTCGCGACATCATCGTGTCGGCAAGCAATGGCGGCGAAACCGCCCTTCCCGATCGGTCCATGCCGCATGAGAGCGAGGTCGAGGAAGAGGACGACCGCCTATGAGCCTGAAGCGCAAGCCGCTGGGCAGCCACCACCGGATCGTCATCAAGATCGGATCGGCGCTTCTGGTGGACCGCAAAAGCGGCCTGAAGAAAGACTGGTTGGATGCCATCTGCGAGGACATCGCGGCGCTGAAGAAAAACGGTGCGGATGTTCAGGTGGTGTCTTCGGGCGCTATCGCTCTTGGCCGCACTGTCCTCGGCCTGCCTTCGGGCGCGTTGAAGCTGGAGGAAAGCCAGGCGGCGGCGGCTGTCGGCCAGATTGCGCTGGCGCGGGCATGGTCGGAAAGCCTGTCGCGGCATGACATCGTTGCCGGCCAGATTTTGCTGACGCTGTCCGACACCGAAGAGCGTCGCCGTTATCTCAATGCGCGCGCCACCATCAACCAGCTTCTGAAGATCGGCGCTATTCCGATCATCAATGAAAACGACACGGTTGCGACTACCGAAATTCGTTATGGCGATAATGATCGCCTCGCTGCGCGCGTGGCGACCATGACGGGCGCCGATTTGCTGGTTCTGCTGTCGGATATTGACGGCTTGTACACAGCTCCGCCGCATCTCGATCCGGACGCCAAATTCCTTGACACGATTGCGGACATCACCCCCGAAATCGAAGCCATGGCAGGCGGCGCAGCTTCCGAGCTTTCGCGCGGCGGCATGCGCACCAAGATCGATGCGGGCAAGATTGCCACCGCTGCCGGCTGTGGCATGATCATCGCGTCAGGCAAGACGCTCAATCCGCTCAAGGCCATCGAAAACGGTGCGCGCTCCTCATGGTTCGCGCCATCCGGGACTCCGGTGACGGCACGCAAGACCTGGATTGCCGGGCAATTGCAGCCCGCTGGCGAAATCCATGTGGATGCCGGCGCGGAAAAGGCCCTTTATGCCGGTAAAAGCCTGCTTCCCGCTGGCGTGCGGCAGGTCAAGGGCAATTTCGGGCGCGGCGATGCCGTTGCCATCATCGGCTCGGAAGGCCGTGAGGTCGCGCGCGGTCTCGCGGGTTACGATGCGGAAGAGGCACGTCTCATCATCGGCCACAAGTCCAATGAGATTGAAGCGATCCTCGGTTATGTCGGACGGGCGGCGATGATCCATCGCGACGACCTCGTCATGACCGGGGCCGCCGTGAAAGTTAAGAGTGCAGAGAAGGATGAGGTCCATGCCTGAACAGGCCGTGAAGCAGAGCCATGATATTGACGCGCTGATGATGACCATCGGCGCTCATGCGAAAGCTGCTTCACGACCGTTGTCCATCGCTGGCGCGGACCAGAAGAACCGTGCGCTGCTTGTCATGGCCTCCGCCATTGAAGCCTCGAAAGAGGCGATCCTTGCTGCTAACCGCAAAGATCTAGCCGCGGCGGATCAGGCTGGTCTTGCGCCCTCCTTCATCGACAGGCTGACGCTCAATGATGACCGGATTGCCGGTATCGCTGAAGGCATTCGTTCCGTCGCGGCGCTGCCCGATCCGGTCGGTGAAGTCATCGCCGCATGGGACAGGCCCAATGGCCTGAAGATCGAGCGCGTGCGCACGCCGCTTGGCGTTATCGGTGTGATTTACGAAAGCCGCCCGAACGTGACGGCGGATGCCGGCGCGCTATGTCTCAAGGCGGGTAATGCCGTGATCCTGCGCGGCGGCTCGGATTCGCAACATTCATCGCGTGCTATCCATGCCTGCCTCGTGGAAGGTCTGAAGATCGCGGGTCTTCCCGAGCATGCCATTCAACTGGTACCGGTGACCGACCGCGCCGCCGTCGGCGCGCTTCTCAGCGGCCTGAATGGCACGGTTGACGTTATCGTCCCGCGCGGCGGCAAGAGCCTCGTGGCCCGGGTACAGTCGGAGGCCCGCGTGCCGGTTTTCGCGCATCTTGAGGGGATCTGCCACATCTATGTCGATAAATCCGCTGATCTCGACATGGCGAAACGCATCGTCGTCAACGCCAAAATGCGCCGTACCGGCATTTGCGGGGCGGCCGAAACGCTGCTGGTGGATGCTGCTGCCGTTTCCACGCATTTGCAGCCGCTCGTCAAGGCTCTGATGGAAGTCGGTTGTGAAGTGCGCGGTTCGCAGGCCGTACGCGAAGTGATGGCGGGTCTCGCGCCGGCAACGGAAGAGGACTGGCGCACCGAATATCTCGATGCAATCATTTCGGTCGCCGTGGTGGATGGCATCTCCGGTGCGATCGAACTTATCGGCACCTACTCTTCCAACCATACCGAGGCCGTTATCGCCGAGGATGCCGAGGTGGTGGCGCGATTCTTCAACGAACTTGATTCGGCCATTCTGCTGCACAATGCCTCGACCCAATTTGCCGATGGCGGTGAATTCGGCATGGGCGCTGAAATCGGCATCGCCACCGGCAAGATGCATGCGCGAGGCCCCGTCGGCGTCGAGCAGCTTACCTCGTTCAAATACCGTGTGCATGGCACCGGCCAGACACGGACCTGATATTTGCCGGCCGATAAGCGCCTCGACAGACGTTATCTCACCATGCCGCATGTGGAGCGCGGCATGGTTGTCGGGCTGTTCGGCGGTTCTTTTAATCCGCCGCATGCCGGTCACGCGCTTGTTGCAGAGATTGCGCTGCGCAGGCTCGGTCTCGATCAGCTGTGGTGGATGGTGACGCCAGGCAATCCGTTGAAAAGCCGCTCAGAACTGGCCTCTCTCGAAGATCGCATCGCTGCCTGCGAAAAGCTCGTTCACGATCCTCGCATCAAGGTCACGGCTTTCGAAAAATCGCTAGGCATAAGCTATACCGCTAATACGCTCGCCAAGGTGAAGGCGAAAAATCCGCACGTGCGCTTCATCTGGATTATGGGTGCCGATAATCTCAGGAGTTTCCATCACTGGCAGAAATGGCGCACGATTGCTGAGACTTTCCCGATTGCGGTGATCGACAGGCCGGGTTCGACGCTTTCCTACCTCTCCTCCACCATGGCGCAGGCCTTCAGCCAGGCGCGGATCGATGAGGACGATGCCGGTGTTTTATGGAAAAAACCAGCGCCCGCCTGGGTTTTCATTCATGGACCGCGTTCCACGCTCAGCTCCACTGCGCTACGTAACGGCCGCAAATGACACGGCCGATCACAAATGATGTATGTGGCCGCCGTCGAAGGCTCCATATCTTGAAAAGTTAATGCTTTGATGCCACCTTCATTGTGTGACGCAGAGAATCGCGTCGCGCAGTGCCTGTTTTGTCATTCTTGGAAAGGAAAACCTCTGACAACAGTACACGCCAAGGGAAGAGCATTCGTTGCTATCCCGAAGGGCCAGGACAGTGGCGCCGATGCCGCCGGCCATGCCCTCGACACCGTCCTCGCGAGCCTCGAGGACTCCAAGGCTGAAGATATCGTCTCTCTCAACATTGCCGGAAAATCGGCGCTTGCGGACTACATGGTTGTGGTTTCCGGGCGGTCGAACAGGCATGTCTCGGCGATTTGCGAGCATCTTCTGAAAGACATGAAGGATGAAGGGTTCGGAAACGCCCGCGTCGAAGGTCTTGAGACCGGCGACTGGGTGCTCATCGATACCGGCGATATCATCGTTCATGTGTTCCGACCGGAAATCCGCGCTTTCTACAACATCGAAAAAATGTGGGCGACGCCGGACATGCCGGAAGAGACACTGCATTGATGCGGTGAGCCTTTGAGCGAAGGCATCGTTTTTGCCGAAGATCGCCTGTGACTTCGGAGCGATGCTTCTGGCCGGAAATCAGGTCGGCCGCATAGGAATCCGCGCGCTATGCTGTTAAGAGCGTGGCCCGTTGGGCTACGACACGTGCAGGTTTGCGATGCGGCTTTCAATTTTTGCGGTGGGACGGCTGAAATCCGGCCCCGAAAAGGATCTTGCGACCCGTTATATCGAGCGCCTCGCCAAGACTGGCCCGGCGGTCGGGCTGGAATTTTCGCGGGTCATCGAAGTCGCGGAAAGTCGTGCATCAAACGCAGAAACCCGCAAGCGCGAAGAGGCGGCGATGCTGGAAAAGCATCTTTCCGATGGCGCAGTGCTCATCTTACTCGATGAGCGTGGTAAGGCGCTCGACAGCCCGGCCTTTGCGTCCTTTTTCGGTGATCTGCGCGACAGCGGCAAGCGCGAACTTGTTATCGCCATCGGCGGGGCCGATGGTCTCGATCCCGGCCTTTATGACAGGGCGACAGCCGTTCTCAATCTCGGCAAACTGACATGGCCGCATCAGATTGTCCGCATTCTGATTGCCGAGCAGCTTTACCGCGCCGTTACCATCCTATCCGGTCACCCCTATCACCGGGTATAACGCGTGGACGGATGCGGGTGCCGTCGCAATTTCAACATGAAGCTCGGCGACACGGCTGACATGGGCATGGTCGTCGGCCGCCCCTTACAGGCCTCTTGGAAGATCGCGGTAAAATCCCTAATATCGGCGCTCCCTGCTTCGGCATCAAAGAAAGTTCAGATGGACAAGAAGTCTCCAGGAAAACGGCACGCGGCCCTTGCGGGCGCGGTTCTCGCTGCTTTCGTTGTGGGGATCGGTCCGACCTATTCGCGCGATGATGCAGGCGCCGTTCCCACCGAGAATGGCGATTTATCTCCAGATGAGTTGCAGTCGCTGGAGAAGCGTCGTGACCAGAACCGTCAGGATCTGGAGGAGCTGGTCGACAGTATCGGACTTTCCGAGGACAAAACAAGGAAGCTCGAGGAGAGCATTGCATCCCTCAATCAGGACAGCGCCCGTATCCGGGAAGAGTTGATTGCGTCGGCTGCGAGACGCAAGGCGCTGGAAACCAAGATCAGCGATGGTGAGGATCGCCTGGCCAAGCTTTCGGTGCGCGAGGACGGCGTCAAGGCGTCTCTACGGGAGAGGCGCGGTGTACTGGCTGAGGTTCTGGCCGCGTTGCAGCGCATGGGCAGAAATCCGCCGCCCGCCCTGCTCGTTTCGCCGGAGGATGCACTTGCTTCCGTTCGCAGCGCCATTCTTCTTGGCGCCGTTGTGCCCGGCATTCGCGGTGAAACGGACAAGCTGGTCGCCGCTCTCAAAGAATTGACCGATCTCAGACAGGCAATCGCTCGCGAAAAGGACGATCTTACGGGTATGATGACGGCAAGTCTTGAAGAGGAAAAACGCCTCGACCTGCTGATTGCCGAAAACGACCGCAAGAACTCCCAGACGGCGGCGGAGCTGGAGGCGGAGCGCAAGCGGTCCGAAGAACTTGCGAGCAAGGCGACGAGCCTCGAAGGGCTAGTCAGTTCGCTTGAAGGCGAAATTACCTCGGTACGGGAGGCGATGGAAAAGGCGCGTGCGGAAGAGCAGCGTCTGGCCCGTCTTTCTGAGGCGGAACGCGAAAAGCAGCGCGCCGCGGCCGAGGCTGGAATGCCCGATAAAAACCGTATTGCGCCCGCATATCCCTTCGCGAGTTTGAAGGGAAAGCTGGAGTTTCCGGTGGCGGGCGAAGTGCTGCGGCGCTTCGGCGATGCGGATGGTACGGGCCATTTTTCCAAGGGAGTTGTCGTCGCGAGCGGCCCGGAGGCCATCGTGACGGCGCCTGCGGACGGTTTCGTGGTATTTGCCGGCGATTTTCGCAGCTACGGTCGCATGGTCATCCTCAATACCGGCGATGGGTATCACGTGGTCATGACGGGCATGGATAATGTAAGAACCCGGCAGGGCATGTTCGTGTTCTCCGGAGAGCCGATCGCCTCCATGGGGGCAAAAAGAGTAGCGAGTGCAGCAGCATTGGCGCTGGAAACCGACAGGCCAACGCTCTACATTGAGTTCAGGAAAGATGGTGTACCGGTTGATTCCCAACCGTGGTGGACCGCAAAAAATACCGGAAGGGCGCACAATGATTCGTAAGGTTTCGCTTCTCCTTATCGGTGGGCTTATGGGCGCCACGGCGATGAGCGTGATTTATTCGGCGAGCATGCCGGCACAGGCGGCCGGGCCTTCCACCTATAAGGAGCTGTCGATCTTTGGCGACGTGTTCGAACGCGTGCGTGCGCAATATGTGACGCCGCCGGATGACGAGAAGCTGGTGGAAAATGCCATTAACGGCATGCTCAGCTCGCTCGACCCGCATTCAAGCTTCATGAATGCGAAGGACGCCAACGACATGCGCACCCAGACCAAGGGTGAGTTCGGCGGCCTCGGCATCGAAGTGACGATGGAAAACGAACTGGTCAAGGTCATCTCTCCGATGGATGATACGCCAGCATCCCGCGCGGGCATCCTTGCCGGCGACTTCATCTCCGAAATCGATGGTACGCCGGTTCGCGGACTGAAGCTGGAGCAGGCGGTCGAAAAGATGCGCGGCGCAGTCAAGACGCCCATCAAGCTGACCGTCATCCGCCAGGGCGCCGACAAGCCGCTTGAAATTACCGTTGTGCGCGACGTGATTGCCGTTCGCGCGGTCAAGTCGCGTGTCGAGGGCGACAATGTCGGTTATCTGCGCGTCATCTCCTTTACCGAGAAGACCTACGACGATCTCGAAAAGGCGATCAAGAAGATCAAGGCGGATGTTCCTGCCGACAAGCTGAAGGGTTACGTGCTCGACCTGCGCCTCAACCCGGGCGGTCTGCTCGATCAGGCGATCAATGTCTCCGACGCCTTCCTTGAGCGTGGTGAGGTCGTTTCAACCCGTGGCCGTAACCCCGACGAGACCCGCCGCTTCAACGCAACGGCCGGCGATCTGACCGACGGCAAGCCGGTGATCGTGCTCGTCAACGGCGGTTCGGCTTCGGCGTCTGAGATCGTTGCCGGCGCTCTGCAGGATTTGCGTCGCGCGACCGTTGTCGGCACGCGCTCCTTCGGCAAGGGTTCGGTTCAGACGATCATTCCGCTCGGCGAGGCCGGTGCGCTGCGTCTGACCACCGCGCTCTATTACACGCCGTCTGGCAAATCGATCCAGGGAACAGGTATCGAGCCCGATATCAAGGTAGAGCAGCCTTTGCCGCCGGAATTGCAGGGTCGCGTCACGGCAGAGGGCGAATCCAGTCTCTCCGGGCACATCAAGGGTCAGAGCGAAACGGACGAAGGTTCGGGTTCTTCGGCCTATGTTCCGCCGGAGGCCAAGGACGACATCCAGCTTAACTATGCGCTTGACCTGTTGCGTGGCGTCAAGACGGATCCGTCTTTCCCGCCCAACCCGGAAAAGGCTGTGGTCAACAAGCAATAAGAGCGTTGTGCCGGCTTCCGGCACTCCATCTCGATTGACAAACCCTCTGGATGGATCGTTCATTGCCTTCGGACCTGCGAAAACCGCTTCTGGGTCGTCAGAAAAAAAGCGCCGGTATCAACCGGCGCTTTTCCGTCATTATGGTTCTGGCGGCGCTTGCGGTTCTTTCCATCGGCGGACTGTCCGTCTACACGGCGCTCTCGCCCGCCAATCTGCAGAGGACGGCGACCGGGCCGGACCTTGAACTGACGCCTGCGCAAAACAAAGCTGAACCATCCGTACCGGACGGGGAGGCCGAAACGGCTGGTCTGCAACCGGAAAGTGGCCGATCTGGCGCGAACATCAATCGTGCGACCATGCCCGATGGTAATGTTGTCTCAGTCTATTCTCCTCGGCCCCGTGATAATGACGGGCCCGTGTTGATGAGCGGCCAGACCTATGGCCAGGACCCGCGGATGGCCACGCGGCCCAACGAGGAATTGCTCGAGGATACGGCCTTTGGCAGGTTGCCAGTGGTGGGCGCCGACGGATTGCGACCGATGGAGCAATATGCGCGGCCCTGGTCGGGAGCGCGGGGCACGCGGGTGGCGATCGTGGTCGGTGGTCTCGGCCTCAGCCAGACAGGCTCGCAAAAGGCGATACGGGAACTGCCGCCGGAGGTGACGCTTGGCTTTGCCGCCAGCGGCAACAGCCTTCAACGCTGGATGCAGGAAGCACGCCGTGAGGGGCACGAAATTCTTCTCCAGATACCGCTGGAGCCCTTTGGTTATCCCGGCACCAATCCCGGCCCGGATACATTGATTGCCGCCGATCCCGCCAAGGTAAACCTCGACCGGCTGCATCGATCCATGGCCAAAATCACCAATTATACCGGCATCATGAATTATCTCGGCGGGCGCTTTCTCGCCGAGCAGGCGGCGCTGGAGCCGGTGATGCGTGATATCGGCAAACGTGGTCTGCTATTTCTGGACGATGGTTCGTCAGCGCAGTCCCTGAGTGGCGGGATTGCAAAGGCCATCTCTGCCCCCCAGGGTTTTGCCGATATTCTGCTCGACGGCGAAGTGACCGAAGCTTCCATCTTGCGGAAGTTGGACGAATTGGAGCGGGTCGCGCGCCGCAATGGTCAGGCGATCGGGGTGGCTTCTGCTTTTGATGAAAGCATTGCGGCGATCTCGCGGTGGTCCCGGGAAGCGGCGGGCCGCGGTATCGAGATCGTCGGCGTTTCCGCCCTTGTTTCGGAGCCGGCGGGGCAGTAAACCTTGCCTGCGGCCATTTCCGCGCCCTTGTGGCGCTCAGACAATGCGGGAAACCCATGACAATCAAAGCAGAAGATTTGCCCTATCGTCCCTGTGCGGGGATGATGGTTCTGAACGCCGAAGGCCTGGTGTGGGCCGGCCGGCGCATCAAGGAAGGCAATTCCGAATATGATGGCTCGCCGCATTTGTGGCAGATGCCACAGGGGGGGATTGATGAGGGCGAGCGGCCTCTGGCCGCGGCCATTCGCGAGCTTCACGAAGAGACGGGAATGAAAACGGTGCGGCTGCTGGCGGAAGCGAGCGACTGGATCCACTACGATCTTCCGCCGGAACTGATCGGCGTCGGATTGAGGGGTAAATATCGCGGCCAGGCACAGCGCTGGTTCGCATTCCGGTTCGAAGGCGACGAAAGCGAAATCCAGATCGATCCGCCACCGACGGGGCACGCAGCCGAATTCGATGCCTGGGACTGGAAGCCGATGGAGAGCCTGCCTGAACTCATCGTTCCGTTCAAGCGCGGCGTCTACGAGAAAGTGGTTGCCGAATTCCGGCACCTTTCCGATAAATAAAAAGGCGGCCGCCGGCCGCCTTTTCCGTATTTTAGTGGTCTTCCGCTTCGTTGGCGGAATCCGCATTGAGCTGGCCGTATTTTTCTTCGCCGATCTTGCCGAGCAGTTCGAGCTGGGTCTCGAGGAAGTCGATATGACCCTCCTCGTCGATCAGCAGCGTTTCGAACAGCTTCATCGAAACGTAGTCACCGGCCTCATGACAGATATCGCGGGATTTCTTATAAGACGCTCTTGCATCATATTCACCAGCAAGGTCGGCTTCGAGCACTTCCTTGACATTCTGTCCGATACGCAGGGGAGCAACGGTCTGGAGGTTGGGATGGCCCTCCAGGAAGATGATCCGGTCGATAAGCTTGTCTGCGTGCTGCATCTCTTCGATGGATTCCGCACGCTCCTTTTTGGCAAGCTTGGTGTAACCCCAGTCATTCAGAAGCCGGTAATGAAGCCAATACTGGTTTACTGCACCGAGTTCGAGAAAAAGGGCTTCGTTAAGCCGCTCGATGACTCTTTTGTCGCCTTTCAATGTCCGCTCTCCTGTTCTCTTCGTGGAATCGCTTCAGGCGGGACATAAAATCAAAAACATCGGCCTCAGTCGAGTGCCGACGGGCGTGATATTCTTCCGTGGTTTTGATAATCAGGTCGACAACGGTCGGAAAGCAGCCACAGCAGCGACCGCGCTTTTCCATGGCATGATACACTTTTGCGGGAACGATAAGCTGCCAACAGTCCTCATCGAGGAGCTCGTTGATAACGTCCTTGATCTCATGATCGGTGATGTAATTGCAGCTGCAAACCAGCATGATGGACTGCCTGTATGACGCAACACGTTGTTTTCGTTCTTAAACCAAAACAGGACAGCGAATGTCAAGAAAAACCTCTTTTCAAATTCATAACGATTTCTAGACTCGTTCTAAACTATACGAAAAATGTCGTATTTTCATTGGTTTAGCTGTCTCTTTTTTACGTCCTGTCCTGCTCAAGTTTTCGTGCGCGCCAAAATGTGCTGTCACGATATCACGAGAAGTTTACTGATCTGAACCGGCCGGAGCAGCGGACGTGTAAATGTCAGGCGAAATATTGACCGCCATTGGCCGTCATTGTGGAACCGGTGATAAAGCCAGCCTCGTCCGAGACGAGAAACAGGACGCAACGCGCGATCTCCTCCGGTTCCCCAAGCCGTCCGATGGGGATTTGTGGCACGATCCGCTCGGCCAGAACCTTCTCCGGGATCGCTCTCACCATTTCCGTGCCGATATAGCCGGGGCAGATGGCGTTGACGGTGATATTGCGGCTTGCGCCCTCCTGCGCGAGCGCCTTGGTGAAGCCGATATCACCGGCTTTCGACGCGGAGTAATTGACCTGGCCCGCCTGACCCTTCTGTCCATTGATGGAGGAAATATTGACGATGCGGCCGAAACCGCGCTCCCGCATGCCCGGCCAGACGGGGTGGGTCATGTTGAAGACGCCGGTGAGGTTCGTATCGATGACATCACGCCACTGCTGCGGTGTCATCTTGTGAAACATGGCGTCACGAGTGATGCCGGCATTGTTGACGAGGATTTCGACCGGCCCGAGGGTTTCCTCCACCTTCGCGATACCGTTGACGCACGCGTCGTAGTCGCGCACGTCCCACTGGAACGCAGGAATGCCTGTCTCCGTCTGAAATGTCTCGGCCCGGTCCGTCGTGAAGGCATAGTTGACGGCCACCCGATAGCCGACTGCTTGCAGGGCGCGGGCGATGGCGGCACCTATACCGCTCGTCCCGCCGGAAATCAAAGCAACCCGGCTCATCTAGGCCTCCATGACCTGTGATTGAAGCGCCTGCAGTTGTGCAGGTGCTTGTTCGTCGTGCTCAACGGCCACAGAAATGCGGCCAATGGGAGGCCGCTTCTATCTTATTGTCCGCTGAACCGGAATTGCTTTTTGGCAAGTGAGGGCGGCCCGCGCGTCAGAGCGCCTCGATGCACATGGCTACACCCATGCCGCCGCCGATGCAGAGTGTCGCAAGACCCTTGGACACGTTACGGCGGCGCATCTCGTAAATCAGGGTGTTCAGGACGCGGGCGCCCGAAGCGCCGATCGGATGGCCGATGGCAATCGCTCCGCCGTTGACGTTGACGATATCAGGATCAAGGCCAAGCTCGCGCACGACGGCACAGGACTGGGCTGCAAACGCTTCGTTGGCTTCGACGAGGCCGATATCGCCTACCGACCAGCCGGCCTTGGCCAACGCCTTGCGGGAGGCGGGAATGGGGCCGGTGCCCATGATCTGCGGATCGACGCCCGCCGTCGCCCAGGAGGCAATACGGGCCAGTGGCTTGATGCCGCGCTTTTCTGCTTCCCGTTCCGACATCAAAAGCGTGGCGGCTGCGCCGTCGTTCAGACCTGAGGCGTTCCCCGCCGTCACGGTGCCGTCCTTTTCGAAGGCAGGGCGCAACTTGGCCATCGTTTCCAGCGAGGCGCCGGCGCGGATATGTTCATCGGCGTCGATGACGATATCGGCCTTGCGGCCCTTCACGGTGAAAGCGACGATTTCGTCCACGAAACGTCCGGCAGCCTGTGCGGCTTCAGCCTTGTTTTGCGATGAGACCGCAAACTGGTCCTGCTCATCCCGGGAGAGTTGCCACTGGCGGGCTATGTTTTCAGCGGTGATGCCCATGTGATAGCCGTAAAAGGCGTCGGTCAGGCCGTCCTTCAGCATGGTGTCGATCATCTTGAAGTCGCCCATTTTCACGCCGCCACGCAAATGGGCGCAGTGAGGTGCCATGGACATGGATTCCTGACCGCCGGCGATGACAATGCCCGCATCACCCGTCAAGATTTGCTGCATGCCGAGGGCCACGGCGCGCAGTCCCGAGCCGCAGAGCTGGTTGAGGCCGAAAGCGGTCGCTTCCTGCGGAATGCCTGCCTTCATTGCCGCTTGCCGCGCCGGGTTCTGCCCTTCGCCCGCGGTGAGCACCTGACCGAGAATGACTTCATCAATTTCGTTCGCCGCAACGCCGGCACGTTCAAGCACGGCACTGATAACGGTCGCGCCGAGTTCGTGGGCTGGCGTATTGGCAAAGTGGCCATTGAAAGAACCGACGGCGGTGCGCGCAGCGCTGGCAATCACGATTGAAGGCAGGGTCATTTGTTTTCTCCTCACTTGCGGGCGGAGACTGGCAAAGCTTTCAATCCAAGTCAAATGACGAAAGTTGCTTTAAAAGATATTGCTAAATCACGTTGGAATCTTGCTAAAAATTGCTGCGCAAAAAACAAACTGTTGCGATGCACAAAACATTTGTCAGACAGCGCATTTTGCGCATACACTTTGCGCCGGGAAGAGCAATAACACCAAAAAACAAAAAATACCATCATCGCGAGGAGGCGGGCATGGCGAAACACGACGGCGAAACGATCATTAAAAAATACGCCAATCGGCGGCTCTACAATACCGGCACCAGCACCTATGTAACGCTTGATGATCTGGCGCAGATGGTCAAGCGTGGTGAAGACTTCAAGGTTCAGGACGCGAAGTCATCCGAAGACATCACGCACGCCGTGCTGACGCAGATCATCGTCGAACAGGAGGCCAAAACCGGCAATACGCTGTTGCCGACGGCGTTTCTGCGTCAATTGATCTCCTATTATGGCGACCAGATGCAGATGGTCGTGCCGACATTTCTCGAACATTCCATGAAGACCTTTTCCGACCAGCAGAGCCAGATGCAGGAGCATATGGCCAAGGCTTTCGGTGACGGCTCGCTCGCCCGCAATTTTCAGGCGCCATTGCAAATGATGGAAGAGCAGATCCGCCGTAATACGGAACTGTTCCGGCAGGCAATGCAGGGTTTCACGCCTTTTGCAATGCCACAGGCGCCCAAGGAAACCCGCAAGCCCAATCCGTCCGAAATCGATGAGCTGAAAGCGCAGTTGCGCGCATTGCAGCAAAAGCTCGACCAGCTCTGAGCCAGCGCCAACTGGCCGATGCTCGACTTTAACAAGGCGTCGGCCTCACTTGCGCCTTCAGCCTGCCGTTCGTTCGGGCACGCGCAGTAGCATCATGAAACCGGCTCCGAGAAAGACGATCAGCGTTGCCATGCCAATGTGGGCGGAGCCGCTGAGAGTGGTAGCTATGGAAAATGACAGTGTCGCCATGAAGCTCGTGGCGCGACCGGAAAGCGCATAGATGCCGAAATAGCGGCCGGCTTCCGCTACGCTGATGTTGCGGGCAAGATAGGAACGCGATGAGGCTTGAACAGGGCCGAAAGCAAGCCCGATCAGCACCCCATAAAGCAGGTAGGCCTTTTCGGCTGCTGTCGCGAAGAAACTGTCATTGTCATCCGTGGAAAGTTGAAGCAATCCGAATAGGGTTGAACCTTTTTGTGTGGAAACGATGCCAATGGTCGCAAGCAAAAGAAGCACCAGACTTATGAGTACGGTGTTGCGCGACCCGAGGGTTTGATCAACACGCCCTGCGGCAAAGCATCCGACGATGGCGACGACATTCAGAAGGATGCCAAAGAGACCAGTTTCAATTGTCTCCCACCCGAACATTCCCGCCGCGAATGCGCCTCCCAAGATTACGACGCCATTCACGCCATCCTGATACAGCATGCGCGCGATCAGAAACCGTAGCAGCATGGGGCGGTGACGAAGCTCGCGAAGTGTCGTCTTTAACTCCCGAAGTCCGGAGTGGATTGCGGCCCCGAAAGGCAGACCCTTGTTAGAGTCCGGGGTCAATAAGAACATTGGCAGAATGAATATCAGGTACCAGAGCGCAGCAATTGGTCCGGTTATTCTCGCGTCCTGCCCGGAGGCGGGGTCGAGGCCGAAAAGAGGCGTGATTCCCACGAGCGTCAGTCCGGTCTTGGGGTTTGCCGCCAGCAGGGTGACGACCGCAATCAGCACCACCATGCCGCCGAGATAACCGAGGCCCCAAGCGAGATTGGAAATGCGCCCCACATTTTGCGGGTTGGTGAGCCGCGGCATCATGGAATCGTTGAAGACGATCGAGAATTCCGCCGCGATGGAGGCGAGGATCATGCAGATAACGGGCAGAATGACCGGCGATCCCGGTGCCGCGTACCAAAGGAGACACAGGCTGACGATCTTGATGACGGCAAAAAAGGCGATCCACGGCTTACGTGCGCCGGACTGGTCGGCAATGGAGCCGAGGATAGGGGAGAAGAGGGCGATGATGATCGACGAGACCGTCGCCACATTGCTCCATGTCGCCTGGGCCGCAATGGGATCGTCGGTGAGGCGGGCGACGAAATAGGGCCCGAAAACGAAGGTTGTGACAACCGTGAAAAACGGTTGCGCCGCCCAGTCGAACATCACCCAGCCCCAGATGCCGCGTTTGGTAACGACTGCTTGCGCATTTGGGGCAGGGCTAGTCATTCATCGTCCTATCGGAAATTGGGAAATACGGCGCGATGCCGGTGCATCGTCTTGTCTGGCGCCATCCGGGTGGTGTCCCGGATGGCGTTTTTAAAGGCGGCCAATCAGCGTGCCTGAACGATATCGCCAAGCAGGCCCGCGGCCACGGTGAGCCGCGCGAGGTTTGTATCGCCGCTCTCGCTGAGCGCGCCGAGTTCGGAGACGATACGATTGACCCGCACGCGATCCGCCGCATACCAGGCCTGAACCGGATCCTTCTCCCTGGCGTATTCTGTCAGGGCGGAGATAACGATCCGGCGTCTCGATGAGGAAATCTGGTCCTGGCTGCGCAGGAGAGCCAGGCTTTCGTAGTGATCCGCCGGTGTGATGCGCTGGCTGGCATCCAGCAGGCGCGCGACACGGAAGGTCGAGGAGACGGTGGCGTAGCTTTCAGCGGCGCGCGCGAGCGTTGTGCCCGCACTCTCGGCGATGCGCATGATTTCAGGCACATAGACGAGCAGCGAGAGCGTATCGAGTTCCTCCAGAAGAGCGGAAGGAACCCCGTCGATTTCCGTGATGCCGAGTTCGCGGCGATATTTCGCCGCTGCCGGTGACAGCGTCTTGATCGCGGTTTTCAGGCGCTCGATTTCCGTCGCCATGTCGCCCGGGGTCGCACCCGCGCTCCCGGTTTGCAGATAGAGCCTGCTCGCATCCGTGAAGATACGAGTGATCGTGGCATAAAGCCCATTCTGAACTTCGCCCCCGATCTGGCCGTCAAGCGCATCGACCTCGTTCCACAGTCGTTTGAGACCGAAGCCATCTTCAACGATTACCGCTGCCTTGACGACATCGGCCGCAAGCAGACCACTTGCATCGGCAAGTTTCTGCACGAAGCCGGGGCCGCCGCGATTGACCACGGCATTGGCAAGTGCGGTCGCGACGATTTCGCGATGCAGGCGATGCGATTTGATATCGTCGGCATAGTTCTTCTGCATCTTGGCCGGAAAATAATCGACCAGCAGATGCTGGAGATAGGGTTCGTCGGGAAGCGTGCTTGCCACCAGTGCATCAAACAAAGTGAGCTTGGCATAGGACAGGAGCACCCCGATCTCTGGCCGGGTCAGCGGTTTGCCGGTGGCGTATCTCTCGCTGAACTCGGCATTGTTGGGCAGGGTTTCGACCTTGCGGTTCAGTTGCCCGGTTGCCTCCAGTGCGCTCATCAGTCGGCCAAGTTCTTCCCTGTTTGAAAGGCCCAGCCGCTCGGTCAGCGAGATCGCCAGCGATTGCAGATAGTTGTTGCGCAATACCAGCTGCGCCACCTCAGGCGTCATGGAGGCGAGAAGCTGGTTACGTTTCGGCATCGTCAGGCGACCGCTATTGACGGCGGAGGCGAGTGCGATCTTGATATTGACCTCGACGTCTGAGGAGTTCACGCCTGCCGAGTTGTCGATGGCGTCGGAATTGCAGCGCCCGCCCGAAAGCGCATAGGCGATGCGCCCTTTCTGGGTGATACCGAGATTGGCGCCTTCGCCGATGACCTTGGCGCGCACCTCCGTGGCGTTGACGCGGATGGGGTCGTTTGCCCTGTCGCCCACCTCGGCATTGGTTTCCACCGCCGCCTTGATGTAGGTGCCGATGCCGCCGAACCAGAGGAGATCGGCCGGGGCCTTCAGGATGGCGGTCATGATTTCGAACGGTGTGGCGACTGACTTGTCGATGCCGATGGCCGCCACAGCTTCCGGAGTCAGCGTCACCGATTTTTCTGAGCGCGAAATGATCATCGCACCGGCAGAGAGAGCCGAACGGTCATAATCCTGCCAGCTGGAACGCGGCAATTCGAACAGCCGCCTGCGCTCGACGAAGGATTTGTCGGTATCGGGATCCGGATCAATGAAGATATCGCGGTGGTCGAAGGCGGCGATAAGCCTGATTTTCTCCGACAGCAGCATGCCGTTACCGAAGACGTCGCCGGACATATCGCCCACACCCGCCACCGTGAAGGGTGTGGTCTGGATGTCGGTGTTCATCTCCCGGAAATGGCGCTTCACCGTCTCCCATGCGCCACGCGCGGTGATACCCATCTTTTTGTGGTCGTAACCGGCCGAACCGCCCGATGCAAAGGCATCGTCCAGCCAGAAGCCGGCTTCATGGGCAAGGCCGTTTGCCGTATCGGAGAAGGTGGCCGTTCCCTTGTCGGCGGCGACGACGAAATAGGGGTCGTCACCATCGAGCCGCAATGTGTCAGCCGGCGGCACGATGGCGTCGTCGACAATATTATCGGTGATGGACAGCAGTGTGCGGATATAGGTCTTATAGGCCTCGCGGCCGGCATTGAAGACCTCGTCGCGGGAGCCGCCGGCGGGCAGGTTCTTGGGGAAGAAACCGCCCTTGGCGCCGACGGGCACGATGACCGCGTTCTTCACCTGCTGCGCCTTGACAAGACCGAGCACCTCCGTGCGGTAATCCTGGCCGCGATCCGACCAGCGCAGACCACCGCGTGCAACCTTGCCGAAACGCAGATGCACGCCTTCGACCTCGGTTCCGTAAACGAAGATTTCGCGGAAGGGGCGCGGATCGGGCAGGCCGTCCAGATGTTTGGGATCGAATTTGAATGCCAGAATGTCACGCGGCGTGCCGTCGGTATTTTTCTGGAAGTAATTGGTGCGCAGGGTTGCATCGATGGCGTTGACGTAACGCCGGAGGGTGCGGTCCTCATCGAGATTGGGAACGCCGCTCAGGGCTGCTTCGATTGCCTTATGAATTTCCGCGAGTTTCTTCAGCCGCTTCTTCTCTTCGATGGATGGATCGAAGCCGGCCTTGAACAGCGCGAAAATATTCCTGGAGATGTCAGGATATTTATAGAGCGTTTCGGAGATATGTTCCTGCGAATAGACGATTCCGGTCTGGCGCAGGTACCGTGCGTAGGCGCGCAGCACCGAGACTTCGCGCACCGTGAGACCGCAGGCAAGGATCAGGCGGTTGAAGTTGTCATTGTCCACCTTTCCTGAAAAAGCAGCAAGGAAAGCTTCTTCGAGTTTCTGTCCGTAATGCGGCAGGTCGAGTGTCGTGCTGGCCGCGACCGACAGTTCCATGTCGTGCAGCACGATGTCGTGCTTTTCGCCATCCGCCACGACGCCGATATCGAAAGTGCGCTCGCTGATGACGTTAAAACCAAGATTTTCGAGCAGCGGAACACGTCGTGAAAGCGGAAGATGGCCTTCGCGGTGGAAAATCTTCAGGGATAGCGTTCCCGCCGGCTGGCCTTCCTGCTGATAGAATTCAATGCGGACCGGGTCGCCTTTCACAGCGGCCAGAATATCAGGCATGTCGCCGATCGCCTCTTCGGGCGTGAAAGCTTCCTGATAGGCCTGATCCACTTCCAGCACCGGTGCGCCCGGTTCGGACAGGGAGACGAAGTGATCTATCCAGCGTGCCGCAATATCGCTGACGGCATCTTCGAGCTTGTCCTGGGCGATGCGGGGCGTCTTGCCTTCCGTGCGGCCGACAATGAAATGGACGCGGGCAACGGCGCCTTCGGGAAAGGCGGGATAATAGGCCGATATATGCCCGTCATAGACCCTGCTCAGATAATCGCCGATCTTCTCGCGCACATAGGAATTATACTCCTCGCGCGGAACGAAGATGATGGCCGAAACGAAGCGGTCGAAACGGTCTATACGTGCGAGCACGCGCACACGCGGACGGTCGCTGAGCTCCATGATCTGCTCGATGAAGCGGATCAGAAGGTCGGTTTCGATCTGGAAAAGATCGTCACGCGGATAGGCTTCCAGCGTGTTCTGCAGGATGCGGCCCGAATGGCTGTTTGGATCGAAGCCGAAATGCCGCTCGACTTCCGCGACCTTGGCGCGCAGCAAGGGAATTTGCTTGACCGAACGCGTATAAGCAGTTGCGGTGAAAAGGCCGACGATACGCAGCTCACCAACGACATTGCCGTCCTCGTCGAAGCGCTTGATGCCGATATAGTCCATATAGGCGCGACGATGCACGATGGACTTCACATTAGCCTTGGTAACGATGAGGAAATCCGGGCCATCGAGGAAGGCAAGGATTTCCGGTGTCGTCGTCACGGCATTCTTGCCGAGTCGCAGCACGCGGACATCCGGGTCGCTGAGGCTGCCGAGGCCGACGCCGTCACCGCGCTCGATCTTCGCGTTCTTCCCCTTGCCGGAATAGGTGTAGTCACGCATGCCCAGGAAGGTGAAATTGTCGTTGCGAAGCCAGTTGAGGAATTCGACCGCCTCCGTCCGTTCGGCCTTGCGCCGCGACGAGCCGCGTTTCGACAGTTCATCCAACGCCTCGTCTAGCTTCGCCAGCATGGGCCGCCAGTCGCGATAGGCCGATTCCACCTGCTTCAGCACGAAGCGAAGCCGCTCTTCCAGAGCCGAGGCTCCCTGCTGCGAAAGCGGTGCGATGTGCAGCTGGATAAGACTTATATTGCCGGCCGGATCATCATCGGGCTCGGCAAGGCGGTAACCACCCTTCGCATCATCGTCTCGGACGAGGATCGGGTGCACGGCAAGATAAAGACCGCGATAACTACTGGTGACTTCGCCCATAACAGAATCGTAGAGGAAGGGCATGTTGCGGCCGATAATGGTCAGAACCGTTACCGGCACGTCCCGCGGGGAAACACCCTCGACTTGTGAAATGCTGATATGAGGGGTGTCCCCGGTCCACCGCGAAAGCGCCTGGAAACTGTGGGCGGCACTCGCCGCCAGCATCTCGGCGGAATAATATTCTATATCGTCGACACTTGCCCTTCCATAAAGAATACCAGGATCAAGAAATTCGACATTTTCGGCAATTGCCTGCTGGCGCGCTTTTTCGATCTGTTTTTCGCGTTTTGGATTGTTTCTGTAGCCCATTTGACGTGGATTCCTCCAAAAATCACACTTTAATATAAAAAAGCATCGCCAATTTGCGGATTTTGCCTTTTCAGTCGAATCGGATATTGGCGTGGAATTACGAAGAGTTTAAGAGGCTATCGTGTTTCTTCAGGCGGTAAGTGAAATTTTTTTGCTTCTTTTCTCGCGAGGCTCAGTTTAGAAGCATACGACAGTATTTTTGAGGCTAATTTTTAAGCGGTTCTTGAGCCGCAATGTGATGTTGCGGCCACGGTTGAAGCAAATTATTGATTTGCGCCTATTTTTGTGGTACACCAACAACACTGATCCACAGCGCGGCATTTGTGTGCCCAAAAACACCACGAAAGCAACACCTCTTTTGCACGCGGTTTCCGTGACATATCGAGCGTTTACGTTATCGAACCCCGCGAGGCGGGAAGGTGTATTTTTGCGTGCACGGCTGGACCAGTGCGGAATCACCTGACGGTTCCCCCGTCTCATCAGGGCCTGACCGACCCAACCCCGGCATCCCCGGGTATGTAACAGGGAGTTTTTAGAACGAATGACGACCCAGCAGAAGAAATCTCCAGCACATCACGGCTTTAAAACCGGTGAAGCGATTGTGTATCCCGCTCATGGTGTCGGTACCATTTCTGCCATCGAGGAACAAGAAGTCGCCGGCATGAAGCTTGAGCTTTTTGTCATTGATTTCGAAAAAGACAAGATGCGTCTTAAAGTTCCCGTCGCCAAAGCCGTCAGCATCGGCATGCGCAAGCTTTCCGAAGGCGATTTTGTCGAGCGGGCGCTGAAAGTGGTGCAGGGCAAGGCACGTGTGAAGCGTACCATGTGGTCGCGCCGTGCGCAGGAATATGATGCGAAGATCAACTCCGGCGATCTCATCGCGATCGCGGAAGTCGTTCGCGATCTCTACCGCGCGGAAAACCAGCCTGAGCAGTCCTATTCCGAGCGCCAGCTTTACGAAGCCGCTCTCGACCGCATGGCGCGCGAAATCGCCGCTGTCAACAAGATGTCCGAAACCGAGGCTGTTCGCCTGGTGGAAGTTAACCTTGCCAAGGGCCCCAAGCGCGGCAAGGCTGTCGAAGAAGACGATTCTCAGGACGAAGCCGCGTAATCGCCGGCCTCTTCCTTCTAAAAAAACCCGCCTTTATGGCGGGTTTTTTGTTAGTGCCGGCTTAATTCACAAGATGCGGATTTTCGTGCCTTTGCGCAGGTGCGGCAGGACGCGCCGCATGTCGCGGGGATGCAGTGCTACGCAACCTGCTGTCGGTTCATATCCCGGCCTAATCATATGCATGAAGATTGCCGAGCCGCGATTGCGGCTTCTTGAGCTGACGTTCCAGTCCAGCACGAGACAGACATCGTAAAGGCCATCTGTGCGCATCATGTCCTCGTGGCTCGGCGCGAAAGGTGCTTTGACCAGCCTGTTATAATTGGGGTTGCCGGGCTCATCACACCACAGCATCGATTTCCGCGTGCGTTGCATCGGCAGGGCAGTCGTGATGGCGGACATGCGGTCGCCGCGATAAAAGCCATGCAGCAGGCGGGTCACGGAAATCGGCGACCTTCCGTCACCTTCCCGTTTTCGTGCGGTCCGGCCATTGCGCCCGATGGCGGCCGGAAATGTGAGATGGCCGAGCTGAACGATGGCCCGGTTGATTTTCAAAGGAGCTGGCCGAACCATGAGCGTTGATGCGCGTTTACGTTGTTCTACGGGTCGTTTGCTCATGTTTTTCACGAGATTTTGCTTTGCAGGTTATTTAACGTGAAGTCATAGCACTTCATCATGTGATGGCAATGGGTTGACCTTTTACCGGCAAACCGCTGAATTGGCTGACGATTAAAGTAAGAAAGGCTGAGAATCCGAATGACGGCTCGCACTATCCTTCTCGTGGACGATGACGACGATCTTCGGGAGACGCTGACCGAGCAATTGTCTCCCTATGAGGAATTCTCGCTTCTGAGCGGCGCAAACGCCGCACAGGCGATGCAGACCGCCAAAACTTCGCAGGTCGATCTACTCATCATGGATGTCGGCCTTCCCGACATGGATGGCCGCGAAGCCGTGAAGCTCTTACGCAAGGGCGGCTTCAAGGCGCCCATCATCATGCTCACGGGTCACGATACGGATTCGGACACGATCCTTGGCCTTGAGGCTGGCGCCAATGACTACGTGACAAAGCCTTTCCGCTTCGCCGTGCTTCTCGCCCGCATCCGGGCCCAGTTGCGTCAATATGAACAGAGCGAGGATGCGGTCTTCACCGTTGGTCCTTATCAGTTCAAGCCCAGCCAGAAGCTCCTGACGACCGAAGACGGCAAGAAAATCCGGCTGACGGAAAAAGAGGCCGCGATCATTCGTTATCTCTACCGGGCAGGCAGCACGGTCGTGACGCGCGACGTCCTGCTGGAAGAGGTCTGGGGTTACAATTCCGGGGTCACGACCCACACGCTCGAAACGCACGTTTATCGCCTGCGTCAGAAGATCGAGCGGGATCCTTCCAATGCCGAGATTCTCGTAACCGAGAACGGCGGCTACAAGATCGTCCCCTGATAGACCCCCGGGGGGTCCCCCCGAGTTGTTGAAGCATTGCTCTAGCACCTTGTGTTTTGAAGGCCGATATTGGAAAACCGCTATAGCAACGCAGGCGGTTTTCCGGAGTAACAATCGACATGGCCTTGACCGACGATATCATGCTGCTGGGGCAAGTGCCGTTGTTTGCGGGCTTCAGTGATGATCAGCTGCGGCTCATCGCCTTCGGCGCAGAGCGCCGGCGTGTCGCGGCGGGACAGACCTTGTTTCGCGAACACTCCCCCGCCGAATGCGCCTTTGCCGTGACGTCGGGTCATTTCGAGCTTTTTTCAGCCGGCCGGGACGGCAAGCCCGTGCTGCAGGCTACGCCCGCAAAGGGCGCCCTGCTTTCGGAACTTGCGCTTTTTACCCTTTGCGAAAGAAAATTTACTGCCGTGGCTGCGGAAGATTCCGAAGTCATCCGGATAACGCGCATTCTCTTTCACCGCCTGGTGGAAGAGTTTCCTGAGGTCGCCGACATCGTTTCGGCGCGCATTCGCGACAATATCGCGTCTCTGGCCGCCGGTGCCGCCCGTTTGCAGAACCGCTTCATGTGACCGCGCGCCAGATCACCGCGTCCGGCATTGGTTCAAAACCGGAAATGGGCGGTGACTGGAACGTGATCCGATGGTCGGTTCCAGCCGCGGGCTTCCCGCAATATCTCGATCCTGTCAAGCGACGGGCCGAGATCCTGAGACGACCAGATGTGATCGAGGCGGCGGCCGCGATCAGCCGCTTCCCAGTCCTTGGCGCGGTAACTCCACCACGTGTAGATTTTTTCCGTCGCCGGCACATTCAGCCGCATCAGATCAAGCCAGTTGCCCTTCTTCATGATGTCCAGCATACCCTCGGTTTCCACCGGCGTGTGGCTGACGATCTTGAGAAGCTGCTTGTGCGACCAGACATCGTTTTCGAGCGGCGCTATATTGAGGTCGCCGACGAGGATGGAAGAGGTGCCGGGCACGCCATCGGCACGCAATGCCTTCATTTCCTCGATGAAATCAAGCTTGTGGCCGAATTTCGGATTGATTGAGCGATCAGGTTCGTCGCCGCCTGCCGGAACATAAAAATTATGGAGCCGGATGCGGCGCGATCCCACCTGGACAATCGCGGAAATATGGCGCGCGTCGCCAATTCCGCAGTAATCCTGCCGATGATCTTCCGTCAGCGGGATTTTCGAGGCGATGGCGACGCCATGATAGCCCTTCTGGCCGTGAATGATCACGTGCTCGTAACCCAGCGCCTTCAACGGCTTCATCGGAAACTCGCCGTTCGGGCATTTGGTTTCCTGCAGGCAGAGAATGTCGGGTTTGTAACGCACAAGAAACTGCTCGACGATCGGCATTCTGAGCCTGACGGAGTTGATGTTCCAGGTGGTTATCGAAAACGACATAAATGAGCTCCGCTTTTATCGCCTCGAAGCAAGGCCTCAAGGCTGTTTCCGGGGCGCAGGCTTATAACATCGTGACGAAAACGGGAATGTATTTTAGCGGCAAAATGAAAAAGGCGGCCTGAGAGCCGCCTTCACAGAGCATACATCGACAGGGAGCGTCAGCCGCGCTTGCGTACTTCTTCATAATTAATGTTGAAGACGCGTTCATCGAGGTTCACGCCGGTCTGAACGTTGAAGATCATGACCGTCGTGTCCTTGTTCTGGGCGTCCGTCGTGGTCCATTGCCGCAGATCGAACGTCTTCGGGTCGAACATCAGCGTGATGGTGGAATCGCCGAACACGCTCTTGTCACCGAGGACTATGGTGGTCAGGTCAGATTCTTCCTTCACATCCCGGACCTTCTGGTTGCTGAGATCGATCTTGTCGGAGAGAAGCAGGCTGAGCGGAGTCTTCGACAGGGGATAGAGATCCCATGTCTTCAGTTTCATATTGCCGATGACGACATTCTTGCCGTCGGAGATGACGCGCATCGGCGATGGGTCTTCATAATTGAAACGGAGCTTGCCTGGCCGTTCGATGTAGAACTTGCCGCCGGTCTGTTCCCCGCGCGGGCCGAACTGCACGAATTCACCCATCATGGTTTTTACCGACGAAAAGTGGTTCGCGATCTTCTGTGCCGTTGCGGTATTGCCGGCTGCCTGGGCAAAGGCGTCGAGCGGCGAGATGCCAGCGATCACGGCAGCCATGGAAAATGCCGTCAGCACCCCACGCCGCGTCACGCCATTTTGCGCTGCGCTTCCATTGGCCGTTTCGCCGGTGGTCAGGTCGTTCATTCTGTTCTCCTTCATCGCAGCGATTGTCCGCGAAAAACGCGGCGGCTTCATGACGTGAAAGCGTGTAATAACGCTTCTCGACGCCGCTTGGTTGCGGATTATCGCTCGATGATATCTGCTTCCGTGGGAACGAGGATTTCGCGTTTTCCGGCGTGGTTGGCGGGGCCGATAATGCCTTCCTGCTCCATGCGTTCGATCAGCGATGCCGCGCGGTTGTAACCGATGCCGAGACGACGCTGCACATAGGAGGTGGAGGCTTTGCCATCGCGAAGTACGACGGCCACGGCCTGATCGTAGGGGTCCTCGGAATCCGAGAAGCTGCCGCCGCCGGCCGGGCTTGCGCCAGCGCCGTCCTCGTCTTCTTCTTCGGTAATCGCTTCGAGATACTCAGGCGACCCTTGTGTCTTCAGATAGGAAACGATCTCTTCCACTTCATTGTCGGAAACGAAGGGCCCGTGCACACGCTGGATGCGTCCGCCGCCCGCCATGTAAAGCATATCACCCATGCCGAGCAGCTGTTCGGCGCCCTGCTCTCCAAGGATCGTGCGGCTGTCGATCTTCGAGGTGACCTGGAATGAGATGCGGGTCGGGAAGTTGGCCTTGATCGTGCCGGTGATGACATCAACGGAGGGGCGCTGGGTGGCCATGATGACATGGATGCCGGCAGCACGCGCCATCTGCGCCAAACGCTGCACCGCGCCTTCGATATCCTTGCCGGCCACCATCATCAGGTCGGCCATCTCGTCGATGATGACGACGATATAGGGCAGGGGCTTCAGATCGAACTCTTCCGTTTCGTAGATTGCCTCGCCGGTCTGGCGGTCGAAACCGGTCTGCACCGTGCGGGTGAGGATTTCGCCCTTGTCGAGCGCCTGCTGCACGCGGCTGTTGAAGCCGTCGATATTGCGCACGCCGATCTTGGACATCTTCTTGTAGCGTTCCTCCATCTCGCGCACCGTCCATTTGAGCGCGACGACCGCCTTTTTCGGATCCGTGACGACGGGAGAAAGCAGGTGCGGGATGCCGTCATAGATCGACAGTTCCAGCATTTTCGGGTCGATCATGATCAGGCGGCACTGTTCCGGCGACATGCGGTAAAGCAGCGACAGGATCATGGTGTTGATGGCAACGGACTTGCCCGAACCGGTGGTGCCTGCAACGAGCAGGTGCGGCATCTTGGCGAGATCGGCGATGACGGGTTCGCCGCCGATGGTCTTGCCGAGCGCCATGGCAAGCTTGGCTTTGCTGTTTTCGAAATCGCGGCTGCCGATCAGTTCGCGCAGGAACACGGTTTCGCGGGTCTGGTTCGGCAGTTCGATGCCGATGGCATTGCGGCCGGGAACAACGGCCACGCGGGCGGCGATCGCGCTCATGGAGCGGGCGATATCATCCGCGAGGCCGATGACACGCGACGATTTGATGCCGGGGGCCGGTTCCAGTTCGTAAAGGGTGACGACCGGGCCGGGGCGGACATGAATGATTTCACCCTTGACGCCGAAGTCTTCAAGAACCCCCTCGAGAAGACGGGCGTTCTGCTCGAGCACCTCTTCGCTTAGCGTATTGTCGCGAACAATGTTCTTGGGCTCCGCCAGAAGATGAACGGTAGGAAGCTGGAAACCGTCTGCGGCGATGAAAGAGGCCTGTGCTTCGCGTGCCACACGCTCACTGGGCTTCGGGCGTGCCGAAGGAGCGGTTATTTTCGTCTGTCCGCGTCCCGGCGCCTGTCGGGCAGTGAATTTCTGGTCGACGTCGTCATCGGAAAGGATGCCACTTGGCAGGCGGGCCTCGTCAGTACCGAAGGACGGCTCGCCGTCCCCATCGTCTTCATGACTGGGCGCGATGGAGGGAGGAGACATCTGGCGACGCGATGCAGTTCGTTCTTCGAAAGAGGGTTCCGCGCGCTGGTCGAGACGGTTGATCGCCGTCTTGAGGCGCGACGGCTCGTTTAGCGTGCCGAATTCATACTCGTTGAAATCATAGGGATGTTCGAATTCGTCATGCAGCGATTTCGACTTCAGGCCGAACAGGCGACGAAAACGGGCCTGGGTGATGTACCAGTAGTGCGTCAGTGCGCCGAAGGCGAGAATATTGGCGAAGAAACCCTCGCCATCATCCTCGTCGTCCTCTTCCGCCTCGCGGAAGGCGCGGGCCTTGCTGACGGCCGGTGCGGGTTCTTCACGCTCCAGTTCATCGTCCAGACCGCCGACAATGCCCGCGGCAAACAGCATGAGCCAGGCAGCCGGCGCGGCGAATATTACCCCAAGTATCGTCGCAACGGTGCCAGTGGGATAAGCGCCGATGAATAGGGCGGGGAAGCGAAGGATCATGTCGCCGATCACGCCGCCGATACCGTTCGGCAGCGGCCAGGTGACGGGAGCCGGAAAGCAGCCGAGGGACGCGGCGCAGACGATCGCGCCTGCGATCCAGGCCACGAGGCGGGCGGGTATGCGCTGCAGTTTGCGGCCGGCGATCAGGGCGATCGCCCATGCAATGACCGGCAGCAGGGATATGATGGCCGAAAGCCCGAGGAACTGCATAACGATATCCGCGAAGATCGCGCCGCCGTAGCCCAGGAGATTGGTTGGTTGGTTTCCTGTGGCATAGGACAGGCTCGGATCTGCCACATTCCACGTCGCGAGCGCGGCGATACCGAGTGCAATCGTGGCAAGCAGAGCGAAACCGGCCAGAGCCATAATCTGCCGCACGAAAAACGCCGTCAGCACAAAACGTGTGTGACGACCATCGAATGTCGGAGAATGCATTCTGCCCATGTCCCTGAACCCGTCATTTTTTGGTTTCGGCGAGATCCGGCACACGGCCTGATCCCGGATTGACAGGGAAAACTAACCGCCAGCTGGTTAATGTCGTGTTAACCATGCGGTTTTTTGAGGAGATCAGAGCATTTTCGGGTGAGCGTTCGAGCGGATTTGTGCTTTGAGACGGCTGCGTTACGGCGGGCTGGCGGCAAAGAAAAAGGCCCGTCGAAACGGGCCTTTCTTTCGGGGATGGGGATGGAGAACCCCATTTTCCCGGAATCAGGAGTGGTAAGCGGCTTCGCCGTGGGTGGCGAGGTCCAGACCTTCGCGCTCGGCTTCGACCGGGACGCGGAGCCCGACGATCACATCGACGATCTTATAAAGGATTGCCGAGACGATGGCGCACCAGACGATGGTGATGGCGACGGCCACGAACTGCGTCCAGAGCTGCGAGGCGATGGAGAATTCGGGCTTGCCGGTGCCGCCGAGTAGCGGCGAGGTGAAGATGCCGGTGCCGAGTGCGCCGATGATGCCGCCGATGCCGTGAACGCCGAAGACGTCAGCGGTATCGTCGTAACCGAACTTGTTCTTCACCACGGAGACGAAGAAGTAGCAGATCGGCGAGACGATGAGGCCGAGAACGATGGCACCCATCGGGCCAACCGAGCCTGCAGCAGGTGTGACGGCAACGAGGCCGGCGATCATGCCCGAAGCGGCGCCCAGCATGGATGCCTTGCCACGGGTGAAGCTTTCAACCAGCGACCAGGAAACAATGGCGGCTGCGGTTGCGAGGAAGGTGTTCATGGTTGCGAGAACCGCACCACCCGATGCTTCGAGGTTGGAGCCGGCGTTGAAACCGAACCAGCCGAACCACAGCATGGCTGCACCGACGAGTGTCAGTGTCATGGAGTGAGGAGCCATCATGTCCTTGCCGAAGCCGGTGCGCTTGCCGACCATGATCGCGCCGATCAGGCCTGCGATACCAGCATTGATGTGGACGACCGTGCCGCCGGCGAAGTCGAGAGCGCCCATGCCGAAGATCAGGCCGTTCGCGTCCCAGACCATATGGGCGACCGGGAAATACACGAAGGTGGCCCACAGGATGGTGAAGAGGATGACGGCGGAGAACTTCACGCGTTCCGCGAAGGCACCGATGATCAGCGCCGGGGTGATGGCCGCAAAGGTCATCTGGAAGGCGATGAAGGTGTATTCGTAGATCACGACACCTTGCGAGAAGGTTGCCGAGGTGCTGTCAAGCGAAACGCCCGACAGGAACAGCTTGCCGAAGCCGCCGAAATAAGGGCCGGTGCCGCCGCCGAAGGCGAAAGAGTAACCGTAGATGACCCAGATGAGCATCATGACGGCGGTGATGACCGTGCACTGCATGAGAACGGAGAGCATGTTCTTCGTGCGGACAAGACCGCCGTAAAACAGCGCCAGGCCCGGAAGGATCATGAAGAGCACGAGGATGGTGGCGACATACATGAAGGCTGTGTCGGCCTTTTCCGGAACAGGCGCTGCGGCTGCGGCCGGCGCTGCATCCTGGGCAAAGGCGATGGCCGGGGCCATCAGGGCCGTCGCTGTTGCGCCCAGCTTGCCGAGCGTCAAAAACTTGTTGAGTTGCATAGCTAGAAAACTCCCCTGTCAGCCGTGCTTCAAAGCGCTTCTGTGTTGGTTTCGCCGGTACGGATGCGCACGGCCTGTTCAATTGAGTAAACGAAGATCTTGCCGTCGCCGATCTGCCCGGTCTTTGCCGCAGATGCGATCGCTTCGACGGCCTTGTCCACGACGTCGGATGGAACAGCGATCTCGATCTTTAGCTTGGGAAGGAAGCTCACCGCATATTCCGTGCCGCGATAAATCTCGGTATGTCCCTTCTGGCGCCCGTAACCCTTTACTTCGGTCACGGTCAGGCCCTGGATGCCGACGCCGGTGAGTGCTTCGCGCACTTCATCCAGCTTGAACGGCTTGATAATGGCCATCACAATTTTCATCTGGTTTCCCATCCTTTGTTTGTCCTCGGCACGGAGCCGACTCTCCTGCCGCTGGCAGATCAGTAACAGCGACTGCGGACATACATTCAAAGGGCGTGCCAGTTTTGAGTGTGTAACTAACTTATTGAAATGTAATGTTTATATGACGGACGTCTGAAAAAGGGGCATTTGTCGGCGAATTTTGCGTCTATAAAATGTGCGATTTTTAGAAAACGCACTTTATTTAATCATTTGCCCTTTTGCGGATCAAACCTTCCTGCGCCACGGAGGCGACCAGTTCACCCTGTCTGGTGAAAATATTGCCACGGGTCAAACCGCGCGCGCCCGAGGCGCTGGGGCTGTCCTGTGTATAGAGCAGCCAGTCATCCAGCCGGCAGGGACGATGAAACCACATGGCGTGGTCCAGGCTTGCCACCTGGATCGCAGGATCGAAGATCGTCGTGCCATGGGCATAGAGCGAGGTGTCCAGCAGCGTCATGTCGGAGAGATAGGCGAGAATGGCGGATTGCAGGCGCGGATCGTCAGGTACGCTTCCAACGGCACGGACCCAGATATCCTGCTGCGGCTCCAGCTTTTCTTTTGAGATGTAGTGGGTCAGCGAGACCGGCCTGATCTCGATCGGCCGCTTGTTGCTCCAGTAGTTGCGGATCGAAGCGGGCGCCTTTGCGAGGAAAGCCGCCTGCATCTGTTCCTCGCTCATCAGTTTTTCAGGCGGCGTCACATCAGGCATCCTGATCTGATGGGTAAAACCGTCCTCGAATATCTGGAACGACGCCGACATGGAAAAAATGGCTTTGCCGTGCTGGATGGCGACCACGCGACGGGTGCAGAAACTGGCGCCATCGCGGATACGCTCGACCTGGTAGACGATGGGCACCAGCGGGTCGCCGGGACGCATGAAATAGGCGTGCAACGAATGCACGAAGCGATCGTCATCCACGGTTCTTTGCGCTGCGATCAGGGCCTGTGCAATGACCTGACCACCAAAAACCCGTTGCCAGCCGATCTGAGGGCTTTCGCCCCGGTAAAGGTTCTCTTCCAGCTTCTCGAGATCGAGCGTGGCGATGAGATTTGCCATCGGGTCTGACGATTGCAAGGGATGCGACATTTTTTCGGCCTGCTCCGGCTGTAGGAAGACGTCACATGGTCTATAGTGCGCCGATGATGCATGCACAAGATTTGAGGAGAAGCGCGATGCTGGACGTTGTGGTGGCAGGCGGCGGATATGTCGGTCTTTCCGTTGCTGTGGCAATCAAGCAGGCGGCCCCGCATCTGAATGTGCAGGTAATTGAAGCCGCTCCTGAGGATGTCTGGGCGAAGGATGTTCGCGCGTCCGCCATTATCGCAGCGGCCACCCGCATGCTCGATGTTTTCGGCATCTGGAACGAGATCGAGCCGGAAGCCCAGCCGATCCACAAGATGATCGTTACCGATTCGAAAACCGCCGATCCGGTACGTCCCGTGTTCCTGACGTTTGACGGCGCGGTGGAAGAGGGCCGGCCCTTTGCCCATATGGTTCCCAACGTCGCTCTGGTAGGCGCATTGCGGGGCCTTTGCGCACGCCTGGGCATAGAAATCCGCCACGGCCTCAGTGTTTCCGATTTTACCGCAGGACCGCAGTCGACGGCTATTCACCTTTCCGACGGATCGACGCTCGAAGCGCGATTGCTGATTGCCTGTGATGGTGTTCGCTCGGCTCTTCGGGATATGGCTGGCATCAAGACGGTGCACTGGGCTTACGATCAGTCAGGCATCGTGACGACCGTTGAGCATGAGCGACCGCACGAAGGCTGCGCCGAGGAGCATTTCCTGCCATCCGGACCCTTCGCCATTCTGCCGTTGAAGGGAAACCGGTCTTCGCTTGTCTGGACCGAACGCACCGCCGATGCCGACAGGCTTGTGGCCGCCGACGACCTGGTGTTCGAGGAGGAGCTTGAGCGCCGGTTCGGCCACAAGCTCGGCACGATCCGCCCTGTCGGTCCCCGACGCGCCTTTCCGCTGGGTCTCACTTTGGCACGGTCCTTCGTCGCGTCGCGTTTCGCGCTCGCCGGTGATGCGGCGCACGGTATTCACCCGATCTCGGGTCAAGGCCTCAATCTGGGTTTCAAGGATGTGGCGGCTCTGGCCGAAACCGTGGTTGAAGCTGACCGTCTCGGCCTCGACATCGGCTCCCTCAATGTTCTGGAGCGGTATCAGTCCTGGCGCCGGTTCGACACCTTGCGGATGGGGGTGACCACGGATGTGCTGAACCGGCTGTTCTCCAATGATGTCGGTCCCATTCGCATCATGCGCGATTTCGGTCTCGGCGTGGTGGATCGTTTGCCGGGTCTCAAATCCTATTTCATTGGCCAGGCCGCCGGTACCACGGATGCAAATGCGCCGCGTTTGCTCACCGGTGAGGCACTCTGATCTCGGCTTGTGGAGCCGGCTTCGGAACGGCTTTTCGGGGATTGGCGCTTGACAGCCGATTCCCGGATTTTCCGACCGGCGGTTTTACCGTAATGCCGAATCCGGCCAAGGACTTATCCGGATTCATAATCTGGTAGAGGCCGTGATTTCGCCAACCAGATATTGCGGAGAACAAAAGCTGAATCACGGGGAGTCAGCGATTCGTATTCGATTCGTTCGCAGACTGTTCCGCAGCCGAATCGATTTCATTTTCGCCGGATTCTTTTTTCTTGTTCAACTATCTGAATCGAAATGGAAAATTTCGTTGACTGGTTGCCTTGTAGCACTTTGCGGGTGAGGCCTATTGCCTTTGTCGGCAGGCGTTGCCATGTGTGGTGCGTGCGGCCCACACCGTTGATGTGGGTGGCACGCCAAGCAGATGAAGTCGATTCGCGGATAGTACGTTGAATTTTCGCCCCATGATCCTGAGCGGCCGCGGTGTCACGGCCGTTCTCGGCCCCACCAACACCGGCAAGACCCATTACGCGATTGAGCGTATGGTGGCGCATGGCAGCGGTGTCATCGGCCTGCCGCTGCGCCTTTTGGCGCGCGAGGTCTATACCCGTCTGGTCGAAAAGGTGGGGGCGCCCAATGTGGCGCTGATAACCGGCGAAGAAAAAATCTCACCCCCAAAAGCCAAGTATTCCGTTTGCACAGTGGAAGCCATGCCGCGCGAAACGACGGCCGCCTTCGTTGCAATCGATGAGGTGCAGCTGGCAGGCGATCTCGAACGCGGGCATATCTTTACCGACCGGGTTCTGCATCTGCGCGGTCGGGAGGAAACGCTGCTGCTGGGGGCGGGCACGATGCGCCCGATCCTCGAAAAGCTGCTGCCGGGAATTACCGTGGTGGAGCGACCGCGTCTGTCACAGCTTTTTTATGCTGGCCAGAAGAAGATAACCCGCCTGCCGCAGCGCACGGCGATTGTCGCTTTTTCCGCCGATGAGGTCTATGCCATTGCCGAACTGGTGCGCCGCCAGCGGGGCGGCGCGGCCGTTGTGCTAGGCGCGCTTTCGCCCCGCACGCGCAATGCGCAGGTGGGTCTCTATCAGTCGGGCGATGTCGAATATCTGGTCGCGACGGACGCTATCGGAATGGGCCTTAATCTCGATGTCGATCACGTCGCTTTCGCGCAGGACCGAAAATTCGACGGTTATCAATTCCGCAATCTCAATCCGGGCGAAATCGGCCAGATCGCCGGCCGCGCCGGCCGCCATCTTCGTGACGGCACCTTCGGGGTGACAGGCCGTGTCGACCCGTTCGATGACGAACTGGTGGAGCGGATTGAGACGCATCAGTTCGATGCGGTGAAGGTGTTGCAGTGGCGGACGAAAAACTTCGATTTTTCCTCTATCGCCAATCTGCGTGCGAGCCTTGACGCTGCGCCGGCGATCCAGGGGCTTTCGCGCGCCCTGCCGGCCATCGACCAGCAGGCGCTGGAGTATCTGTCCCGTTATCCCGAAATCATCGACGTGACGACGACCGATGCACGGGTGGAAAAGCTCTGGGAGGCCTGCGCGCTTCCGGACTATCGCCGTATCGCGCCGGCGCAGCATGCGGATCTGATCTCCACGCTCTATTTCGACCTCGTCAAGCGCGGTACGGTGAACGAGGATTTCATGGCCGAACAGGTGCGTCGCGCCGACCGCACGGATGGAGAGATCGATACCTTGTCTGCGAGGATTGCGCAGATCAGAACATGGACTTATGTATCGAACCGCCCAGGATGGCTTGCCGATCCGACACACTGGCAAGAAAAGACTCGGGAAATCGAGGATCGATTGTCCGATGCGCTACATGAAAGGTTGACGAAACGCTTTGTTGATCGCAGGACATCTGTGCTCATGAGGCGCCTGAGAGAGAATGCGATGCTTGAAGCTGAAATCAGTGTAAATGGTGATGTCTTCGTAGAAGGTCATCACGTCGGCCAATTGGCCGGGTTCCGGTTCACGCCGGTGCCGGGAATGGAAGGGCCGGATCAGAAGGCCGTGCAGGCTGCGGCGCAGAAGGCGCTCGCACTCGAATACGAGGCGCGTGCCGCGCGTCTGCACGCCAGTGGAAATGGCGATCTCGCTTTGAGCTCCGATGGTCTGGTTCGCTGGCTGGGCGAGCCGGTTGCCCGTCTTTCGGCCGGCGACAATATCATGAAGCCGCGGGTGATCCTGCTGGCCGACGAGCAGTTGAGCGGTAATGCCCGTGATCACGCGCTCGCGCGGATCGAGCGTTTCGTCAACCACCAGATCGCAACCGTGCTGAAGCCGCTGGATGATATCTCCCGCGCGGAAGACCTTCAGGGTCTCGCAAAGGGTCTTGCTTTCCAGCTGGTTGAAAATCTCGGCGTGCTGTTCCGTCGTGACGTCGCGGAAGACGTGAAGTCGCTGGATCAGGACGCGCGTGCTTCCATGCGGCGTTACGGCGTGCGTTTCGGCGCCTATCATGTCTTTTTGCCTGCGCTCCTGAAGCCTGCTCCGGCAGAACTTGTGACGCTGCTCTGGGCCTTGAAGAATGATGGTCTTGGCAAACCGGGTTATGGCGACCTTATTCCCGTCCTGGCTGCAGGCCGCACCTCGGTCGTTACGGATGCCAGCTACGAGCGCATGTTCTACAAGCTTGCCGGTTTCCGTTTCCTCGGAAAGCGCGCGGTGCGTATCGACATTCTCGAACGCCTGGCGGATCTCATCCGTCCGCTGCTGCAGTGGAAGCCCGGCCAGCAGCCGCGCCCCGAAGGCGCTTATGATGGCCGTCGTTTCACGACAACGACCGCGATGCTTTCCATTCTCGGCGCAACGCTCGATGACATGGAAGAAATCCTCAAGGGCCTCGGTTACCGTGCCGATCAGGTGACGGCGGAAGAGGCGCAGGCCTTCCTCGCCAGCCAGGCAGGCGCCACTGTGCCGGCTGCCCCAGAAACGACGGCGGGCGAAGAGGATAGCGCTGAGACCGAGCAGGACGAGCCGGCTTCCGAAGAGCAGGCCTCCGAAGCGGTTGCTGTTGTGGAAGGCGACGTTACCGAGGCGCCGGTCGCGGAAGCCGCCGGTGAAGAGGCTGCTGCAAATGAAGCGGCTCCGGCGGAAAGTGGTGAGGCCGCCGAGCCGAAGCCCGTGCTTCTGTGGCGTCCGGGTGGCCGCAATGAAAACCAGCGTGGTGAAAACCGTCGTCCCGGCAATCGTGGCCAGGGTCGTGAGCAGACAGCGCGCGAGCAAGGCGAGCGACGCGGCGAAGGCCGTCGTGACAATCGCGACGGGGCAAATCGCGATGCAGCCAATCGTGGCGGCGAGGGCGAGCGCAAGCGTGACGGCGGCCGTCCCGATCGCGGCAACAACCGCAATAATGATCGTCATGATCGTGGCGAGCGCAAGGACAGGCCGGAGCGCAGCGACCGTGGCGGAAAGCCGCAGGGCCAGCAGCGTTTTGAGGCCAAGCCACCGCGCAAGGAAAAGCCGCTGGACCCGGATTCGCCTTTCGCAAAGCTCGCTGCCCTCAAGGAGCAGCTGAAGAAGTAAGCCTATGGGAAACAGCGAACAGCCACTGGAAAGCACGCGCCAGCGTCTGGACAAGTGGCTGTTCTTTGCCCGCATGGCTAAATCCCGTTCGCTCGCCCAGAGCTACGTTCAGTCGGGACAGGTGAAGATCAATGGCGTCGTCGTCCGCCAGCCCAGTCATGCGGTGAAGCCCGGCGACAGGCTGGAAATAAGCTTCGAGCGGATGGACAGGGTCGTGGTGGTGAAGTCGGGCGGGACGCGGCGCGGCCCCTATGAAGAAGCCAGACTTCTCTATGACGATCAGACGCCGCCGAAGGAGCCTTCCGACAGGCTGACACTCCTTGAGCAGGCAATGCGCCAGCCGGGCAGCGGACGCCCGACGAAAAAGGAGCGCAGAGCGCTCGACAGGTTTCTGTCCGACAGCGACGGCAGTACAGATTAGAATAAACCTCCAAGTCAGCACCGTTTTTCAGAATTGTTTATCCTTGCTATCTGCAAGCAAAGGCATTACGTCACTTGCGAAATTGCCCTGTCTGAATTCCGGGCGACGGCTTGTGTTCCGAAGCCCAAAGACCCGGCCTGCATATTCTGGAGTTCATCATGACATATGTCGTGACCGACAATTGCATCCGCTGCAAATATACCGATTGCGTAGAGGTCTGCCCTGTCGACTGCTTTTACGAGGGCGAAAATTTCCTCGCCATCAATCCCGACGAATGCATCGACTGTGGTGTGTGCGAACCGGAATGTCCTGCCGAGGCCATCAAACCCGATACGGAGCCGGGTCTCGACAAGTGGCTGAAGCTCAATGCGGAATATGCCGCGATCTGGCCGAACATCACCATCAAGCGCGACCCGATGCCGGAAGCCAAGGAAATGGATGGTGTCGAAGGCAAGCTGGAGCTTTATTTCTCTGCTGAGCCCGGCAAGGGCGACTGACCGCAGATTTGCGACGGTCTCGCACTAACATTTGAAAAGCCCTCGTCTGCACGAGGGCTTTTGTTTATCCGCCGCGGCCGGATTGCAGCGTGGTGGATAATAGTGTCAGTAGGGCCACGCTTTCCTCCAGACTTTGACGCTGGCGGCTTTGCAGGATGGCCGCCTGCAGTCGGTTCATCTCGCGCGCGATCGCCGCTGGCTGCCATGTGCGTAGCGCTCTTTCGATGATCGGTTTCCGGCGAAAATGGATATGGCGTCCAAGCGTCTGCATGACCTGACCGGCCTGCTGCTTTTTCTCGTCCATCTCCGCGCGCATCTGATCGAGCAGCTGGAATTGCTTGAGGCACCCCTGAAGCACGAGGAAGATCGGCGTCTTGGAGGAAATGATCTTCTGGGTGGCATGGAAAAACGCGTTTCTGTCACCCTTCAGGATGGCGTCAACGGCGTCATCGGCTGAAACCGTACTGGCATCACCGATGATGGCCAGGACATCGTCTTCCTCGATTACCTCTGCGCCGCGGCAATAAAGTGCCAGCTTGCGGATTTCGTTTCGTGAAGCGATACGGTCGCCCCCCAGCGATTCGATAAGCCGTTGCCGCGCGGCAGGCGCGATACGCAAATTGTCGCCCGAAAGTTCCTGGTCTATCAACGCGTTCAGTGCGCGCGCATCGTCCGCGTAACAGGGAATGGCTGCGATGGATCGAGCCGGTTCCGCGATCTTGCGCAGCCCCGTGCCCTTCTTGATGTCGCCTGCTTCGATGATGAGAAAGCTCGCTTCCGGCGGCGTTTCCGCCAGAATCTGGAGGGCATCCACCAGCGCCTTTTCAGCTGACGCGCCCTTGATCCAGACAAGTTTCTCGCCGCCGAAAAGACCAATGGCGTTCACCTCATCCAGCAAACGCCCCGGGTCGCCCTGGAGATCGGACGCAGTCAGTTTCAGCGACGCAAAAGCGTCGTCGGGATCTATACCCGTCTTTTTGGCGATGAGGGTTGCGCGTTCTGATACGAGACCGCGATCCGGACCGTAGAGCACGAAAACGCGAAAGCGCTCCGCCGGATTCTCGGCGAAGCGCTCGAATTCATGGGACTTTATCTCCGCCACGGCCGCCGCTCTCAGCGGCCGAGCGTGGCGGCGATATCGGTGCGGATGATTTCGGCAAGTTCGCGCGCCGCACGGTTTTCGGCGTCGCGGGTCGCCCGGATCTTGGCGAATTCCTGCTGTGGCAGATCCACCTGCGCCGTCACGCTGCGGCGTGCGGAGCGCAGGATCTGACCGTCGGAAATGCGCGTCAGCACGTATTGGCCGCTCATGATGACACGGCCTGGATACGGCCCGTCGTAATTGTTGTTCGTCCGTGTGGTTAGGTCGTAATTCTGCACCTCTGTCGAGGAAGCGCTCGAGCTGACCGAAACCTTGACGTTATATTGCGCCGTCGTCGGCTGCCCAGCGCCGCCAGCCAGAAGGAAGATTAGCTGGTTGCGAACTTCCTGTCCAACTCTGCCGCCGATATCGGAGACGCTGACGGCCGCCAGCCTTTCCTTGGTCCCGGAAGCCTCGCCATAGAGCGGGCGCACCTGGCAGCCCGCCAGAAGACCAGCCATCATCACGACGGAAATTGCTGCCGCGACGCGGCTCCATCTCGAAAAAACGTCAGACAACAATGTTCACAATCCTCTGCGGAACCACGATGACTTTCTTGGGCTCGCCGCCGGCAAGAAGAGATTTGACGGCATCCAGAGCAAGGGCAGCCGCGCGGACCGCATCTTGATCTGCATCGCGCGCGATTGTCAATTCGCCGCGCTTCTTGCCATTGACCTGCACGGGCATGACAACGTCGTTTTCCTCGACCAGCGATGGCACGAAGGTCGGCCATGGCGTCTCAGCCACCAGACCTTCATTGCCGAGTGCCGCCCAGCATTCTTCCGCCAGATGTGGCGTCATGGGGGCGATGATGCGGATCAGGATTTCGACGGCATCACGCGCTGCCGCCTTGACGTCATCGGACTTGCCGCCCGCAGCGACATCCGCAAGCGGACCGGCGAGTGCATTGACCAGTTCATAGATGCGGGCAATGGCCTTGTTGAAGGCGAGCTTGTCCAGATCTTCCTGAACGGCCTTCAGCGTCTTGTGAGCCGCCTTGGAGGCCGCCAGCCCTTCACCCTCGGTCGCCGGCTTCGGCTTCACGCCCTTCAGCTGTTCGGCAGCTTCGCCGATGATGCGCCAGACGCGCTGGACGAATCGGTTCGCACCCTCGACGCCCGATTCGGACCAGATGACGTCGCGATCCGGCGGCGAGTCCGACAGCACGAAGAAGCGTGCTGTATCGGCGCCGTACGATGCGATGATATCATCGGGATCGACCACGTTCTTTTTCGACTTCGACATTTTTTCGATCGAGCCGATCTTCACCTCTTCGCCGGAAGAAAGCAGGAAAGCTCGGCGCGTGCCGTCATTTTCCTCTATCCGCAGGTCCGCAGGTGGCACCCATTCGCGCGCGGTGCCTTCACCGCGGCTATAGGTCTCATGGACCACCATGCCTTGGGTGAACAGACCCTTGAAGGGTTCCTTGACGTCCACGTGACCTGTTTCGCGCATCGCGCGGGTGAAGAAGCGAGAATAGAGCAGGTGCAGGATCGCGTGCTCGATACCGCCGATATATTGATCCACCGGCAGCCAATGATTGGCGACCTTCGGGTCGGTCGGTGCGTCTTCCCAGGGTGCCGTGAAGCGCGTGTAATACCAGCTGGAATCGACGAAGGTGTCCATCGTGTCGGTTTCACGACGCGCGTCATGGCCGCATTGCGGGCAGGAGACATGACGCCAGGTGGGGTGGCGGTCCAGCGGGTTGCCGGGCACGTCGAATGTCACATCGTCAGGCAGCTTGACGGGCAGGTCCTTTTTCGGGACCGGCACGACGCCGCAGACTTCGCAATGAATGACCGGGATCGGGCAGCCCCAGTAACGCTGACGGGAAATGCCCCAGTCGCGCAGACGGAAATTGACCTTGCGCTCGGCCTGAGGCGCGTTGCCCAGCGTCTGCGCCGACAGCTTCTGCACGACTGCCTCGAAGGCATCCGTCGTTTTCATGCCATTCAGGAAGCCGGAGTTAATCATCACGCCGTCGTCGGTGTAGGCGGTGTCATCGACCGTGAAGCTTTCCGCATCCGGGCCCTCAGGGGCGACGACCGCCACGACCGGCAGGCCGTATTTGCGGGCGAAGTCCAGGTCGCGCTGGTCGCCGGAGGGGCAACCGAAGATCGCGCCCGTACCGTAATCCATCAACACGAAGTTGGCGACATAGACTGGCAGTTCCCAGGTCGCATCCAGCGGATGGACGACCTTGACGCCGGTATCGATGCCCTTCTTTTCAGCCGTTTCCAACGCGGCCAAAGAGGTGCCATGGCGGCGGCATTCATCGCAGAATTCGGCGATCGCAGGATTTTTTTCCGACAGTTCTTTCGCCAGCGGATGGTCGGCGGCAATGGCCAGGAAGGAGGCGCCGAACAGCGTGTCGGGGCGTGTGGTATAGACGGTGATGTCAGAAAAGCCTTCCGGCGCCGTGTCAGCAACGGTCTGCCAGCGCAGTGACAGGCCTTCGGAACGGCCGATCCAGTTCTTCTGCATCAGGCGCACTTTTTCCGGCCACTGATCCAGCGTGTCCAACTCGTCCAGCAGGTCCTGGCTGAAATCGGTGATGCGGAAGAACCATTGCGTCAGCTCGCGCTGTTCGACCAGCGCACCGGAGCGCCAGCCGCGGCCGTCGATCACCTGCTCGTTGGCCAGAACGGTATGGTCGACCGGGTCCCAATTGACCTTCGACTGCTTGCGGTAGACCAGACCCTTTTCCATGAAGTCCACGAACAGCGCCTGCTGGCGATGATAATATTCCACATCGCAGGTGGCGAATTCGCGGGTCCAGTCCAGGGACAGGCCCATGGATTTCAGCTGACCGCGCATGGTGGCGATGTTCTGGTAGGTCCAGTCCTTGGGATGAACCTTGTTCTGCATGGCCGCATTTTCGGCCGGCATGCCGAAGGCGTCCCAACCCATCGGGTGCAGGACGTTGAAACCGCGGGCGCGCTTGTAGCGGGCGACGACGTCACCCATGGCATAGTTGCGGACATGGCCCATGTGGATGCGACCCGACGGATAGGGAAACATCTCTAGAACGTAATATTTCTCACGCGGATCGCTGTTGTCTGTCACGAAGACCTTGTCTTCGTTCCATTTTTGCTGCCAGCGCGGCTCGGCGTCGCGAGGATTGTAACGTTCGATGGCCATTGTCTAAAATTCCGGGTATCGAGGGGAAAAATGTGCGCTGACCTTCACCATGAAACGACCGGGGCGTCAAGTTTGGCGGGGCGTTCGGACGTTCAATCTTGGCCAGCGTGCCTCAAATGGTGCTAAAGCCGCTTGGCATCAAGGCGATCGGCGTCTAGTTAGCGGTTCGAACGGTTAAAAAAGGTCTTGTGATGGAAATCGAAGCACGACTTCAGGATGTCAGGCAGCGCATTGCGGATGTGGCGGAAAAATCCGGCCGCAAGGCGGCAGATGTTGCCCTCGTCGCGGTATCGAAGACCTTCGAAGCGGAAGCGATCCAGCCCGTCATCGATGCCGGCCAGCGCGTGTTCGGGGAGAACCGCGTGCAGGAAGCGCAGGGCAAGTGGCCGGCGCTGAAAGAGAAGACTGATGGCATAGAACTGCATCTGATCGGCCCGTTGCAGTCCAACAAGGCTGCGGACGCCGTGGCATTGTTTGATGTCGTCGAAAGCGTCGACCGCGAAAAGATCGCCCGCGCGCTTGCCGAGGAGTGCAGCAAACAGGGCCGCAGCCTTCGTTTTTATGTGCAGGTCAATACCGGGCTCGAGCCGCAAAAGGCGGGCATCGATCCGCGAGAGACCATCGCTTTCGTGGCCCTTTGCCGGGATGAGTTGAAATTGGCTGTCGAGGGGCTGATGTGCATTCCGCCGGCAGATGAAAATCCCGGTCCGCATTTTGCGCTGCTGGCGAAACTTGCCAAGCAATGCGGCTTGGAAAAACTCTCCATGGGCATGTCCGGTGATTTCGAAACGGCCGTTGAATTCGGCGCGACCAGTGTTCGTGTGGGCTCGGCGATCTTCGGCACGCGATAAGGCCATAAACAAAAAACCCGGCACTCAGGCCGGGTTTCGAGCATTCGAAAACGTCGATCAGTACTGATCGTCCTCGTCTTCATCCTTCTGCGTGGATTTCAGCGAGGAGAGCTTCTTGAAGACTGCATCGGCGTCGATCTGTTCGTCTTCTTCGCGCTGGAAGTTGTAATCCAGACCTTCCGTTGCCGTCGCCGGCTGCAGCGTATTGTCCAGCTCTTCGGCGGTCGGCAGCGGACGGCCACGCGAGGCGCGCTCGACTTCGAGGTCGAGATCGATCTGGCTGCAGAGGCCGAGCGTGACCGGGTCCATCGGCGTCAGGTTTGCCGAGTTCCAGTGGGTGCGGTCGCGGATCTGCTCAATGGTCGACTTCGTGGTGCCGACGAGACGCGAAATCTGCGCATCCTTCAGTTCCGGGTGGTTGCGAACGAGCCAGAGAATGGCGTTCGGACGGTCCTGACGCTTGGAAACCGGCGTGTAACGCGGACCGCGACGCTTGGATTCGGGCACGCGTACCTTCGGCTCGGAAAGCTTCAGCTTATGGTTCGGATTGGCTTCAGCGCGGGCAATCTCGTCGCGGGAAAGCTGTCCGGTGGCGATCGGGTCTAGGCCCTTGATGCCCTGCGCGGCTTCACCGTCGGCAATTGCCTTGACTTCAAGCGGGTGCAGTTTGCAGAACGTGGCGATCTGATCGAACGACAGCGCGGTGTTGTCAACCAGCCATACAGCCGTTGCCTTTGGCATGAGCAATTGTTGAGCCATAGATACAGTCCTTCTGTCCGTCCGCGCCGGTGTCGCGGGCGTGGTATCAACCACTGATTTCCGGGATATTGCCGCTCTATAACCGGATTGCATCATAATTGCAATTCTTTGCGAAACAAATGACCTTTGTCTAATTGCCGTGCGCAATTGACCTGCTATGAATTCAACACATGCCTGAGGTGGGAGTCTCGGGCCGCGTCAGAAGCCATACCCGGTTCCAGGAGGAGTTCATGTCTGCCAAAATCTACCCGGTGCTCAAGTCGGCGAAAGCCCGCACGCTCATCGACAATGAGCGTTACCAGAAATGGTACCAGGAGAGCGTCGAGGATCCAGAAAAATTCTGGGACAAGCATGGCCGTCGGATCGACTGGTTCAAGCCTTACACCAAGGTCAAGAATACGTCCTTCAAGGGCAGGGTGCCGATCAAGTGGTTCGAGGACGGCCTCACCAACGTCTCCTACAACTGTATTGACCGGCATCTGAAGACGCATGGCGAGCGCACCGCGATCATCTGGGAAGGTGACAACCCCTATATCGACAAGAAGATCACCTATAACCAGCTTTATGATTACGTCTGCCGTCTGGCGAATGTGCTGAAGAAGCACGGCGTCAAGAAGGGCGACCGCGTCACCATCTATATGCCGATGATACCGGAGGCAGCCTATGCGATGCTTGCCTGCGCGCGCATCGGGGCGATCCATTCGGTCGTCTTCGGCGGCTTCTCGCCGGAAGCGCTGGCGGGCCGCATCGTTGACTGCCAGTCGACCTTCGTCATTACCTGCGATGAAGGTGTGCGCGGCGGCAAGCCGATACCGCTGAAAGAAAATACCGACAAGGCGATCGATATCGCCGCCAAGCAATATGTCATTGTCAACAAGGTTCTGGTCGTTCGCCGAACCGGCGGCAAGACCGGCTGGGCGCCGGGCCGCGACATCTGGTACCACCAGGAAATCGCCACGGTGAAACCAGATTGCCCGCCCGTGAAGATGCGCGCGGAAGATCCGCTGTTCATCCTCTATACGTCGGGCTCTACCGGCAAGCCAAAGGGCGTGCTGCACACCACGGGCGGCTACCTCGTCTATACGTCGATGACGCATGAATATGTCTTCGATTACAAGGATGGCGAGGTCTACTGGTGTACGGCCGATGTCGGCTGGGTCACGGGACACTCTTATATAGTCTATGGACCGCTGGCCAATTGCGCGACGACGCTAATGTTCGAAGGTGTTCCCAATTTTCCGGATCAAGGCCGTTTCTGGGAAGTCATCGACAAGCACAAGGTCAATATTTTCTATACGGCGCCGACAGCGCTCAGATCGCTGATGGGTGCGGGTGACCAGTTCGTCCAGCGCTCGTCGCGCTCCAGCATCCGTCTCCTCGGCACCGTGGGCGAGCCGATCAACCCGGAAGCATGGGAGTGGTATTACCATGTTGTCGGTGAGGACAAGAGTCCGATCGTTGATACATGGTGGCAGACGGAAACCGGCGGCATTCTCATCTCGCCGCTGCCGGGTGCGACCGATCTGAAACCCGGCTCGGCGACAAGGCCGTTCTTCGGTGTGCAGCCGCAGCTTGTCGATGCCGAAGGCAATGTGCTGGAAGGGCCGGCGGACGGGAATCTCTGCATCATCGACAGCTGGCCGGGCCAGTCGCGCTCCGTCTATGGCGATCATCAGCGCTTCATCGACACCTACTTCTCCACCTACAAGGGCAAGTATTTCACCGGTGACGGCTGCCGGCGCGATGAGGATGGTTATTACTGGATCACCGGCCGCGTCGATGACGTGCTGAACGTTTCCGGTCATCGTCTCGGCACGGCCGAGGTGGAATCGGCGCTGGTGTCGCATCATCAGGTTTCGGAAGCGGCCGTGGTGGGTTATCCGCATCCGATCAAGGGGCAGGGCATCTATTGTTATGTCACGCTGATGGCGGGGCAGAACGGCGACTATGCGCTGCGCGAAGAGCTGGTAAAACACGTGCGCAACGAGATCGGACCGGTTGCGACACCCGATAAGATCCAGTTCGCGCCCGGCCTGCCGAAGACCCGTTCCGGCAAGATCATGCGGCGCATCCTGCGCAAGATCGCCGAGGATGATTTTGGTGCGCTGGGAGATACGTCGACGCTCGCCGATCCGGCTGTTGTCGAAGACCTCATCGCCAACCGGCAAAACCGTACGGCGTGATCTGTTGAAAGGCTGCTGCGGCAGCCTTTTTTCTATTGGCTAATTTCACAAACAAAAACACCCGGAGGCAGAACCTCCGGGTGTTTTTAGTTGTATTCAGTAAAGGCTTACTGGCCGCGGATTTTCTTCAGGTCCGCCAGAACGGCGTCAACGACGTCGGCGCCGATTTCAGCCTTGTGCTTTTCGTAAACGACCATCGACTTTTCGCGGATACGCGCCTGCTCTTCGGCAGACAGCGAGTTCACCTCGAGGCCGGCCGCCTTGATCTTTTCCAGCGACTTCTGGTTCAGTTCGCGGATGACCTTGCGCTCTTCGTCACGACCCACGACTGCGCATTCGCGCAGGGCTGCCTGTTCTTCCGGCGTGTAGCTGTCGAAGATCGGCTTGGAGAAGAGGAAGAGGAACGGCGTGTAAGCGTGGTTCGTCTCCGTGATGTACTTCTGCACCTCGTAGAACTTCGAGGTGTCGATCGTCACATAGGGGTTTTCCTGGGCATCGATCGCGTTGGTCTCAAGCGCCGAGAAGACTTCGCCGAAAGCCATCGGCGTAGCGTTTGCACCGAGGTTCTGGAAGGTGTCGAGGAAGATGTTGTTCTGCATCACGCGGACCTTGAGGCCCGAGAAATCTTCCCACTTGTTGACGGCATGCTTGGAGTTCGACAGGTTGCGGAAGCCGTTTTCCCAGTAAGCGAGGTTTACGAGACCCTGTTCTTCCAGCTTCTTGTTCATCATGTCGCCGAAGGCGCCGTCCATGACGGCATCGGCTTCCTTGGCATTGGCGAAGAGGAATGGCAGGTCGAAGACGCCAAGCGACGGGATGAGACCGACGAGCGGCGAGGACGACGTGACGACCGCTTCCTGAACGCCGGAGCGCAGGGCCTGTGTCGCCTGAAGGTCACCGCCGAGAGCACCACCCCAGAATGCCGTCAGTTTCAGCTTGCCGCCGGACTTGTCGTCGAGGCAGGCCTGCATGGCCTTGATGCCGTTGCCGACGGGATGATCCTGGTTGATACCGTTCGAAACGCGGATGTTGCGGCTGTTGAATTCGGCCATTGCCGGCGCTGCCGCGCCAACTGCGAAGGCGATTGCCGTGGTGGTCAGAAGAAGCTTTCTCATAATATCCTCCCTTGGATTGTGGTCGAGAAAAAGTTTCACTTAACGTAGGTACTGCAGAGGCACGAGGACGATGTCCGGGAAAATCACCAGCAGCGCCAGCACGATGGTTTCGGCGACGAGGAACGGCCAGACACCGACCGTGACCTTGCCGAGCGGGATGCGGCCAACGCCGCTGACGACGTTCAGCACCACGCCAACCGGAGGGGTAATCAGGCCGATGGCGTTATTGATGATGAAGAGGACACCGAAATAGACCGGGTCGATGCCCGCCTGCTTGACGATCGGCATCAGGACAGGCGTCAGGATCAGGATGGTGGGTGTCAGGTCGAGAGCGGTGCCGACGATGAAAACCAGAACCATCATGGCGGCCATCAAAAGCATGGGACGGTCAATGAGCGGCTCGATGTAACCGGCGACCTCGTTCGGAATGTTCGCAGCCGTGATGAGCCACGCCGAGACGAGAGCGGCGCAGACCAGGAACATGATGATCGAGGTGCTCTTAGCGGCGCGCAGAAGCACGTGGAACAGGTCTGCCGGCTTCAGTTCGCGGTAGATTACCATGCCGACGAACAGCGCGTAGGCAGCGGCGACGACGGCGGCTTCCGTCGGCGTCATGATGCCGGCTTTGATGCCGCCAAGGATGATGACCGGCATGCCAAGCGCCCAACCGGCGCGCGCTGTTACGAGCAGACGTTCTTTGCCCGATGTTTTCGGCAGAGGCTGCACGTTGTCCTTACGCACGACAATCAGCCATGCGATGATGAGCGATGCGCCCATCAGAATACCGGGTACGATACCGGCAAGGAAAAGCTGGGTGATCGAGACGTTGGCGGCGACACCGAAGACGATGAAGGCCATGGATGGCGGAATGACCGGGGCGATGATACCGCCAGCGGCGATCAGGCCGCCGGAGCGCGGAATATTGTAACCGGCCTTCGCCATCATCGGGATGAGGATTGCGGCAAGGGCTGCGGTATCGGCTGCGGCCGAACCGGAGATGCTGGCCATGATGATGGCAGCGACGATGGCCACGATGCCGAGGCCGCCTCTGATGTGTCCGACGAGCGCGATCGCAAAGTCGATGATGCGGCGAGAAAGACCACCGGAATTCATCAGTTCGCCAGCCAGGATGAAGAAGGGAATGGCAAGCAGGGTGAAGGTGTCAGCGCCCGAGATCATGTTCTGCGCGATGATCGCGGTGTTGAACATGCCCATGTACCACATGAGCACGACGCCGCAGAACATCAGCGAGAAGGCGACGGGAACGCCGATTGCCATGGCTCCCAGAAGAGAGCCGACAAAAACGAAAAGTGTCATGGTATCAGCGCTCCGAAAGCTGTTCGATCGTCAGGTTCTCGCCCGCAAACTGGGCGATTTCGTCTTCCGTGACGCGGCCGGTCACTTGCCGGTAGAGACGTTCCAGCGCGATGACGAACATCAGCCCACCCGTGAACATGCCGATGCCATAAACCCAGATCATGGAGAGCTTGGTGACCGGCGCATGCATGCTGGCGTTGATGCCGGACTGTTTCCAGGTTCCCCAGAAGAAGATGGCGGAACAGGCCAGAATGATGATGTTCGAGATAATCATGCAGACGATGCGGGCGCGGCGCGACAGAAACATCACGAGCGTTTCAATGCCCATATGGCTGTTCTCGCGGAAGGTCAGCACCGCGCCCAGGAAGGTCAGCCATACGAAGAAGTAGCGTGACAGCTCTTCCGAAACATTGATGCCGGAATTCATCGTGTAACGCATGACGACGTTGACGAAGACCATGATCGACATGCCAGCAAGCAGCGCGACGAGAATGATTTCGAGAATCCGGTAAAAGAGATTGATGGTCTTTTGCATTTTCCCCTCCCGAAGAAATATCTAGAGTAGCCCTCGTTTCGCCAGGTTGCGCATCAGTGCCGCGGTGCCGAACGTCCATTCCGGGCATTCGTCAGTCGTCGTGACCCAGTTGATCAGCTTACCGAGCTTGGGCGTGGAGATTTCGACACGGTCACCCTTTGAATGGGTGAAGCCGAGACCTGGGCCATGGCGGTCCTTTACCGGCGCGAACATCGTGCCAAGGAAAAAGACTGCGCCGTCAGGATATTGGTGGTTACGGTTCAAGAGCTGCGAAGCGAGGTTTTCGGGCGTGCGGCTGATCGCCTCCATGGGGCTGACGCCCGTCATGGTGAAACCATCCTCTCCTTCGACCAGAAGAGAAATCTGCGCCTTCTTCACATCTTCAATGCTGAAGTTGCCATCGAACAGGCGGATGAACGGGCCGATTGCGCAGGAGGCATTGTTGTCCTTCGCCTTGCTGAGCAGCAGGGCGGAGCGGCCTTCGAAATCGCGCAGGTTGACGTCGTTGCCGAGCGTCGCGCCGACAATGCGACCGTCAGAGGTGATGGCCAACACCACTTCCGGCTCAGGGTTGTTCCACTGCGATTTGGGATGGACGCCGATCAGGGCACCACAGCCGACGGAGGCCATGGCCTTCTTGGAGAAGATTTCCGCATCCGGGCCGATGCCCACTTCCAGATATTGCGACCAGAGGCCCATTTCCTGAAGCAGTTTTTTCACCTCGGCGGCTTTTTCTGAGCCGGCCTCAAGTCCCTTGAGGTTGTCGCCGAGAACAGGCGCCAGCCGTCCGCGAATTTCCTGCGCACGCAGCGGATCGCCTTTGGCCTGCTCTTCGATTACGCGTTCCAGCATACTGTCGGCAAAGGTGACACCTGCAGCCTTGACGGCCTGAATATCGTTGGGGGCGAGGAGTTCGCCGGCTGAGCCGTCCAGAAATGCGTCCAGTGCGCCTAAGGCGACGAAAGTACCGGTGTCGTTGAGCTGCTCCACCAGGTCGGTCTTCTCCAGAAGCTCTGACATGGTCGGAGAAACAGATGTGAGGTCATAAAGCACGCCATCCTTGAGGAGGACGGGGCAGGGGCCGCCTTCGCTTTTCGACCAGACGCGGCCGACCAGCAAAGCGTTTTCATAATCCTCAGGCAAAATTGCGGTAGCGTCGATCGACCTTACGCCGGCCATGTATATCCTCCCCTTTCAGACTTCCGACAGGCCGCCTCCTGCGGTCTTATTGTCTGGATGTCTGACAACCTAATCCTATTCTTCTTAGTATGACTTTTCGAGCGAGTCTAGCGGTCTCGCGGACAAATTTATCATGTATCGCTCATGAAGCGCGGAAACCTGTCCTATAGCTTGACTGCCAGTGCCTTTTTTCCAGTCAGAATATATCCAGCTCCAGATTGACGCGGCTCGCCGCACCAATCAGATGCTTGCGCATCGCGCTCTTGGCCGCGGGCGCATCAGCTTTTTCCACGGCCTCGTAAATTGCCACATGTTCGGCAATCGTTACCTCGAGAATTTCCCCAAAAACCGCCCGGGAGAAAGCGATGTTGATGGCGGAACTGATGCGCTCCGCAATGAAGCCGAGGAACATCAGGAAATATTCGTTTTGTGTGGCCTCAGCCAGAATACGGTGGAAGTCCAGATCGGCGGCAACGCCTTCCGTCGACCAATCGTCGGCGGTTTTCATCTTTTCCAGTGCCTCGGCCAGTCGCGCCAACTGCTGCGGGCTACGATGCAATGCCGCCAGCCCCGCTGCTTCTATTTCCAGCGGCATGCGAAGCTGGAAAAGATCGCGGAAGTTCTCCGGATCGTTCAGCCGGGAGCGCTCGATACGGATGGACAGTCTCTGCCGGGGATCGGTGACGAATGCGCCCACGCCCTGCCGGGTTTCGACGAAACCTTCATTGCGCAATTGTGCTATCGCCTCGCGGATGACAGAGCGGCTCACCCCGAAGGTTTTTGCCAGCACATGTTCAGTCGGCAGCCTGTCGCCCGGCCCGAGTTTCGAATCGTTGATCTCGCGTGCGATCTCTGCGGCGATGCGGCCGGGGAGATGGTCATTGCGATGTATCTGATTGAACTCCAGCGTCATGGTTGCTCCCGTTCCACAGAAACGATTGGTTCGTTTTTCCCGCTGCAGACGACTTCCTCCTTCGCCGTCAGCGGGGTTTTTTAAGGCGGCGTTTTTCAGCCGCCTCTGCCGTACCTTGATTAGCTATCCGGTTGCAGGGTTATCTGGCAACCGGGATTCATCCGCAAATCAGGGTCGAAGGTGTTTTTCAGGCCAGTGATCATCCGCCGCTGCACGTCAGATAGCCGGCTTTCGAAATCCGAGCGTTTCAACCGGCCGATGCCGTGCTCGGCGCTGATGCTGCCGACGTAACGGTCGAGGACGTCATTGACGAGCGTTTTGGACTTGTAGATGAATGCTTCGCGCTCTTCCGGCGTCGAGCCGTTCGGCGGCAGTACGTTGAGGTGGACGTTTCCGTCTCCCACATGGCCGTAGGAAACAGCGAGGCACTCCGGCAGTTTTTCCGCCAGTTCCGCTTCAGCTTCGGCCACGAAAGCCGCGAGTTTTGACAGCGGTACGGAAATATCGGTGCGCATATGGCTGCCGCGCAGCGCCTGGCCTTCGTTCATGCCTTCGCGGAATAGCCAAAGCGATTGCGCCTGCGCCCGTGACGATGCGATGACGCCATCCAGCACCAGCCCGTCTTCCATGACGCCTTCGAGGAAGCGGCCCATCAGATCTGCCGTGTCGACCAGGCCGGAGCCTGAAATTTCCATCAGCACATAGGCTGGGTAGTCACCGGCGATCGGCATTTTAAGGTCGGGGATTGCCTCGATTGCCAGCGTGAAGGCGACCGGCGGCATAAATTCGAAGGCAGACATCAGGTCGCAGCATTCGCGACGGGCGCGACGGTAAAGCTTGATGGCATCGTCAAGCGAATTGAGGCCGAGCAGCGCCGTTTCGACGTGTTCCGGATTGGGGTAAAGCTTGACGGCAACGGCGGTGATAATACCGAGCGTTCCTTCCGCACCGATGAAAAGCTGCTTCAGGTCGATGCCGCGATTATCCTTGCGCAGCGTCGACAGCCCATTCCAGATAGTGCCATCCGGTAGCACCACTTCGAGACCCAGGACCAGTTCGCGCGTCATCCCGTACCGCAGCACATTGATGCCGCCGGCATTTGTGGAGACATTACCGCCTATACGGCAGCTACCCTGGGCCCCAAGTGATAGCGGGAAGAACATACCCTTGTCCTGCACCGCGTCCTTGAATTCCGAGAGAATGCAGCCCGCTTCCACGACGGCGGAAAAATCATCGCTGTCTATGGTGCGGATGGCGTTCATGCGCTCGAGGCTTAGAACGACCTGGCGTTTAGGCGCATCGGGAATGCCGCCGAGTACAAGACCGGTATTGCCGCCCTGAGGGATGATGGCGAGTCCGAGTTCGGCGCAGGCGCGCACCGTATCAGATACTTCCTCCGTCGACCGGGGACGGATCACAGCTACAGCCGAACTGGTGACGTCGCCATGCCAGTCCCGGCAATAACGCAGCATGTCCTCCGGCGACGTGAGCACCAAAGCTTCGCCCAACCTGTTCTTCAGCGAGAATCGCAATTCCCCGATATCGTGTTCGCTGACGATCGTCATTCCACCCTCTCCGCTCAATCCGCCCTGAAATGTCCGGGCAAGGCTTCTTCGCCCTTGCTTTTGCCGGTTTGTGAAAAAATACTATTTTCAACTCGATCATATAAGGTTATCAGACAACCTTACAAGCTAATTTATCGGTCGGTTGGCTGATGATGTTTTTTCGGTCTCGGGAGAACGACCGGGACAAAGAGGAGGAAGACATGCATATCGCAATTATTGGCGCCGCTGGCATGGTGGGCCGCAAGCTGACGCAGCGTCTCGTCAAGGACGGGTCACTGGGTGGCAAGGCGGTGGAGAAATTCACGCTTATCGACGTGTTCCAGCCCGAAGCGCCCGCCGGTTTTTCCGGTGCTGTCGATGCGCGCGCGGCCGATCTTTCCGCACCTGGCGAAGCCGAAAAGCTGGTCGAAGCCCGTCCGGATGTCATCTTCCACCTTGCCGCTATCGTCTCCGGCGAAGCCGAACTCGATTTCGACAAGGGCTACCGCATCAATCTCGACGGCACGCGTTATCTCTTCGATGCCATCCGCCTTGCCAACGGCAAGGATGGCTACAAGCCGCGCGTGGTCTTCACCTCCTCGATCGCCGTCTTCGGTGCGCCGCTTCCCTATCCGATCCCGGACGAATTCCACACCACGCCGCTGACCAGCTACGGTACGCAGAAGGCTATCTGCGAATTGCTCCTGTCCGACTACAGCCGCCGCGGTTTCTTTGACGGCATCGGCATTCGCCTTCCCACCATCTGCATTCGTCCCGGCAAGCCGAATGCGGCTGCCTCCGGCTTCTTCTCCAATATCCTGCGCGAGCCGCTGGTTGGCCAGGAGGCGGTTCTGCCGGTGCCGGAAAGCATTCGCCATTGGCACGCCTCGCCGCGTTCCGCCGTCGGTTTCCTTATTCATGGCGCCACGATCGACGTCGAAAAGGTCGGCCCGCGCCGCAACCTGTCGATGCCGGGCCTCAGCGCCACCGTCGGCGAGCAGATTGAGGCACTGCGCAAGGTGGCGGGGGAAAAGGCCGTCGCCCTCATCCGTCGCGAGCCGAACGAGATGATCATGCGCATGTGCGAAGGCTGGGCGCCCGGTTTCGAAGCCAAGCGTGCCCGCGAACTGGGCTTTACGGCGGAAAGCTCCTTCGAAGAGATTATTCAGGTTCATATTGAGGACGAACTGGGAGGTTCACTGAAATGAGTGTCGGCGGGGAGGAGAAGAAGCGCTCGGTCGCCTTCATCGGCACCGGCCTGATGGGAGGGCCGATGGCCCGGCGCCTGCTGGGTGCGGGCTTTTCGGTCACGGTCTGGAACCGCAGTGTCGATAAGGCCGAGGCTCTTGTTGCCGATGGCGCGGTCGTCGCGGCATCGCCGGCAGATGCAGCCAAGGGCGCCGATATTGTCATCACCATGCTGAGTGACGGCAAGGCCGTGGGCGAGGTGCTGTTCGAGGCCGGTGTGGCCGAAGCGCTGAAAAAGGGGGCTGTCGTCATCGACAGCAGCTCGATTGCGCCGCCGATCGCGCGTGAACACTCCTCCCGGCTTCAGGCGCTTGGCATCCATCACGTCGATGCACCGGTTTCGGGCGGTGTGCCGGGTGCGACGGCCGGTACGCTCGCCATCATGGCCGGTGGAGACGAGGCGCTGATCGCGGATCTTGCTGATGTCTTTGCACCGATGGGCCGGCTCACCTATGTGGGTCCCTCGGGTGCCGGCCAGCTCTGCAAGCTCGCCAACCAGCAGATCGTCGCCATTACGATCGGCGCGGTTGCCGAAGCGATGATGCTGGTGGAAGCGGGAGGAGCCTCTCGCGAAGGTTTCCGCAATGCCATACGTGGCGGCTTTGCCGAAAGCCGGATATTGGAATTGCATGGCGAACGCATGGTAAAGCGCAATTTCGTGCCGGGTGGTCCATCCAAATTCCAGCTCAAGGATCTGAATGGCGTGTTGGCAACGGCGAAGGACCTGTCGCTTACCCTGCCGCTTACGCAGCAGGTGACGCGGGAATTCGACGACTTCGTTGGTGACGGCGGTGCCGATATCGATCACAGCGGCATCCTGCTTTACCTCGAAAAACTCAACAACCGCGAACAGGGCTGAGGCAGGCTTATGAGCGACGAGAAGACACCCATGCGCCGGCTGCGATCGCAGGACTGGTTCGACAACCCTGATCATCTCGACATGACGGCGCTCTATCTGGAGCGCTTCATGAATTATGGCGTAACGCCGGAAGAACTGCGTTCCGGCAAGCCGGTGATCGGGATCGCCCAGAGCGGCAGCGATCTTACGCCCTGCAACCGCGTCCATGTGGAGTTGGTGAAGCGTGTGCGCGACGGCATCCGTGATGCGGGCGGTATTCCTATCGAATTCCCGACCCATCCGATGTTCGAAAACTGCAAGCGCCCGACGGCGGCGCTCGACCGCAATCTTGCCTATCTCAGCCTCGTGGAAGTGCTTTACGGTTATCCGCTCGACGGTGTCGTGTTAACGACGGGCTGCGACAAGACCACGCCCTCGGCACTGATGGCGGCAAGCACGGTCGATATTCCGGCCATCGTGCTCTCCGGCGGGCCGATGCTCGACGGTTATCATGAGGGCGATCTGGTCGGTTCCGGCACTGTGATCTGGCGCATGCGCCGCAAATATGGCGCTGGCGAAATCACCCGGGAGGAGTTTCTGCAGGCGGCGCTGGAATCCGCGCCATCGGTCGGGCATTGCAACACCATGGGCACGGCGTCGACCATGAACGCCATGGCGGAAGCGCTCGGCATGTCGCTTACCGGCTGCGGTGCAATCCCCGCCGCTTACCGTGAACGCGGCCAGATGGCCTATCGCACCGGCCGCCGCGCCGTCGAACTGGTTGTTGAGAATATCAAGCCCTCGGACATCATGACGCGCGAAGCCTTCCTGAACGCGATCCGCGTCAACTCGGCAATCGGTGGCTCCACCAATGCCCAACCGCATCTCGCGGCGATGGCGAAACATGCGGGCGCTGAACTCCGTGAAGAGGACTGGCAGGTCCACGGTTACGATATTCCGCTGTTGGCCAACATACAGCCGGCCGGCAAATGGCTCGGCGAGAAATATCACCGCGCCGGCGGCACGCCCGCCATCATGTGGGAGCTTCTGCAGGCGGGCAAGCTCAATGGAAGCTGTCGGACCGTGACCGGTAGAACTGTGGCGGAAAATCTGGAAGGTCGGGAATCGACCGACCGAGATGTGATCCTTCCTTACGACAAGCCGCTGAAGGAACGGGCAGGTTTCCTGGTTCTCAAGGGCAATCTGTTCGATTTCGCCATCATGAAGACGAGCGTGATCTCGGCGGAGTTCCGGCAGCGTTATCTCAATGAGCCGGGCCACGAGGGAATTTTCGAGGGCAGATGCGTGGTTTTTGACGGTTCGGAAGACTATCACGCCCGCATCAATGATCCGTCCCTCAATATTGATGAGCGTACCATTCTCGTCATTCGTGGTGCGGGGCCGCTTGGCTGGCCGGGTTCGGCCGAGGTCGTCAACATGCAGCCGCCGGACGCGCTTTTGAAAAAAGGAATCACCAGCCTGCCGACGATCGGCGACGGCCGGCAATCAGGAACGGCGGACAGCCCGTCCATTCTCAACGCCTCGCCCGAAAGTGCTGCCGGCGGTGGCCTGGCGTGGCTTCGCACGGGCGATGTGATCCGCATCGACTTCAACAAGGGCGAGTGTAACGTGCTGGTGCCGGATGAGGAGTTTGCAGCCCGCAAGGCAGACGGCATTCCGGCTGTTCCCGCGGATGCGACGCCCTGGCAGCGCATTTATCGTCAGTCGGTAACGCAGCTTTCGGACGGCGCGGTTCTCGAAGGCGCTGCGGATTTCCGCCGCATTGCCGAGAAGATGCCCCGGCACAATCATTGATCACACGACCAGAATCCCCGGCCACGTCCGGGGATTTTTCTTTTCGGGCGGTTTCGTAAATGCGTGTGACCTCATAAGGTGCCTGCACATCCGCATTATAGGGGCAGGACATGACTGATATTTCGATGATAGAAGCCGCGCGGGAGCGCATCGGCCCTCAAGCGGTTCGCACGCCGCTTCTCTCATCACCTTTTCTGGACGAGATTGCCGGGCGAAAGCTCTTCGTAAAAGCTGAATGCCTGCAAAGAACGGGTTCCTTCAAGTTTCGTGGCGGCTGGTCGGCCGTCTCAGGCCTGCCTGCGGAGGTCCGCGCCAAAGGCGTCATCGCCTTTTCCTCCGGTAACCATGCGCAGGGCGTGGCGCTTGCCGCCAGCCTCCACGGCGTTCCCGCCGTCATCATCATGCCGATGGATGCACCGAAGATCAAAATCGACAATACCCGTGCTTATGGCGCGGAGGTGGTGCTTTATGACCGCGCGAATGAGGATCGCGATGCCATTGGGGACCGCATTTCGCGCGAGCGCGGGTTGACGCTGATCAGGCCCTATGACGAACCGCTGGTCATTGCCGGGCAGGGGACGGTGGGGCTCGAGATTGCTGAACAGGGCACGGAACTGGGTATCGATTCAGCCGAGATCCTGGTGCCGTGCGGCGGCGGTGGCCTTACATCCGGCATATCCATTGCGCTTGCAGCGAAAGCACCGAACTATAAGGTCAGGACTTCGGAACCGGAGCGGTTCGATGATGTGGCACGCTCTCTTGCCTCGGGCAAGATCGAGCGGAACGCCACGACCTCGGGTTCGATCTGCGATGCGATCGTTACGCCGCAGCCCGGTAACATCACCTTCCCGATCATGGTTGGGCTTTGCGGGAAAGGCATCGCCGTGACCGAAGAGGAAGCGCTGCGGGCAATGGTTCTCGCCTTCAACCGGCTGAAGATCGTCGTTGAGCCCGGTGGGGCGGTGGCCCTGGCGGCGGCCCTCTTCCATGGCGATGAACTGGAGAGTGAAACGGTGATCGCAGTCGCTTCCGGCGGCAATGTCGATCCGGAGGTCATGACGGGTGCGCTGTCCCGTTTAGGCTGAGCGGGTTGGGATCAAGCCCCAAGCCGCGCCGCGACCTCGTTGGCGATGGCCAGCGAGGCAGTAAGGCCGGGGCTTTCGATACCGAAGAGATTGACGAGACCGTTGACGCCATGCGTTTCCGGCCCGTCAATGCGGAAATCCATAGCGGGTTCGTCCGGACCTGAAATCTTCGGCCGGATTCCAGAATAGGCCGGGATCAACGCATGGTCGGGAAGGCGCGGCCAATAACGCCGTATCGCATCATCAAAACCTTGCATGCGTTGGGGATCGACGGCGTAATCGATGGCGTCCACCCACTCCACATCCGGGCCGAAACGAGCCTGGCCAGCAAGATCGAGGGTGAGATGTACGCCAAGGCCATGAGTATGAGGTGCCGGATAGATGAGCCTTGAAAAGGGTGACTTGCCGGCCAGCGAAAAATAGCTGCCCTTGGCGAAACGCGCCTGCGGGATACCATCCTCCGGCAATCCCTCTATCTTTCTTGCCACCATCGGCGCAACAAGTCCGGCGGAATTGATGAGCAGCCGGCACGTCAGGCTGGTGGGCTCCGCGCCGCCGACGTGGATCCGAAAACCATCGCCCGCCACTTCCGCCCTTTCGAAGGGGGCGTTGACGGCCATGGCTGCGCCATGATCCTGTGCGTCTCCGAACAGCGCCAGCATGTATCCGTGACTGTCGATGATACCGGTCGAAGGTGACGTAAGGGCTGCAACGCAGGTGAGCGCGGGTTCGAGTAAAACCGCCTGTCGTTCATCAATCAGCTCAAGATCGTTACATCCGTTGGCCTTGCCCTTCTCCTGGAGAGTGGCGAGCATGGCCGTCTCTTCATGGCTCGTGGCGACGATGAGTTTGCCGCAGCGGCGATGAGCAACGCCGTGGCTCTGGCAGAAAGCATAAAGACGCTCCTTGCCCTCCGCGCAAAGTCGGGCCTTAAGGCTTCCAGGCGGGTAATAAAGGCCTGCGTGGATGACTTCGCTGTTGCGGGAGGAAGTGATCGAGCCAAATTCCTTTTCGCTTTCCAGGATGACGACGAAGAGGCCGCGCATAGCGAGTTCTCGCGCTGTCGCCAGGCCGATCACACCGGCTCCAATGATGATGGCGTCGATATCTGTCATGGTATTTTCCGTGTCCGCATTGCCTTCAGACGGAAAGCGCCCCGTCGCGCTGATGCCGCGCAATGGGTAGATTGATGCTTGCTGCCCGGCAAGTTGCAATCCGTATTTTTCCCGATGCACCTATCTTATGGAATATTATCTCTACTGAAACGGTGGGGAATAAAGCTATTCTACGAGTGAAATAAGCAATGCCCGCTTTGAAGGGCCGAGCAGGAAGGGAGTGTACAATGTCTTATTCCAAGGCAGGAAAAGTAAAAGACTTTGTTTCGCAGCCCCAGTCGCCGCGCAACTGGAAAGATTCGGTTCATGCGGCTCTCGTCGGCGTTTGCATGGCCTTTGTCGCTGCCGTCATATTCGGTCTCGTTCCCTGATCCTCCCGATCTTCTCATCAGGTAATTTGAGAACAAAAGGCCGGTCGCTCCTCCGACCGGCCTTTTTCATTCCCATTCACGACTTCAGGTAATCTTCCGCAAGATCGACCCAGAAAGCGGTTCCGATTGGCAGGATTTCGTCGTTGAAATCAAATTTTGGATGGTGCAACGGCGGGTCGTTGTCGGTTCGTGCGGTGCCGAGGAAGAAATAACAGCCCGGTCGTTTCTCCAGCATGTAGGCGAAGTCTTCCGCGCCCATCGACGGGCGCTGCATTTCTGCGACCTTTTCAGGCCCGGCAAAACGGCGGGCGAGATCGGCGACATAATCCGTTTCCGCCCTGTGGTTGACGGTTGCATTATAACCGCGTTCGTAATCGATGGTGACGCTCATGCCGTAGCTGGCCGCCTGGCCTTCGGCTATCGCCCGAATGCGCTTTTCCAGCTCATCGCGCACGCCCGGATCGAAGGAACGGATGGTCAGTAGCATTTCCGCCGTTTCGGGAATGACGTTGCTGGCAGCACCGGCATGGAAGGCGCCAACGGTGACGACCGCCGACAGCTGCGGATGGATGTTGCGTGAAACTACCGTCTGCAGCGCCATGATGATGCTTGCCCCGGCAACGATAGGATCAGCGGCATCCTGCGGTTCGGCACCGTGGCCGCCATAACCGTTGACGGTGATCTTGCACTCGTCGACCGCGGCAAGGATCGGCCCGTCGCGCAGCACGAAGTGCCCGAAGGGCAGGCCAGGGTCGTTGTGGAGTGCAAAAACCGCATCGCAGGGAAAGCGGTCGAACAGGCCGTCCTCGATCATGATGCGGGCGCCGCCGAAATTTTCCTCCGCCGGCTGGAAGATCAGATGCAGTGTTCCGTTAAAATTCCTGCGTTCGGCTATGATCTTCGCTGCGCCGAGAAGCATGGCAGTATGGCCATCATGGCCGCAGGCATGCATCACGCCCTGATTGGCGCTCGCATACTCCGCCCCCGTTTCTTCGTGGATCGGCAGGGCGTCGATATCGGCTCGAATGCCAAGCGTGCGCGTGCTGTCACCATTGCGCAGCGTGGCGACAACGCCAGTGCCGGCGAGCCCGCGCGTTACCTCGTACCCCATCGCCAGCAATTGTTCGGCAATGAAATCCGAGGTCTTGAACTCGGAGAGCCCTATTTCAGGGTGACGGTGCAGGTGGCGGCGGATTGCCACCACATCCGGCATATGATTAGCAAAAGACGTCATGGTGGCGGTCTGTCTGGTCATTTTCGAAGTCCCGAGTTTCGCCGTTTTTTACGGTGCTTTTTCAAAATGACATAGCAGCATATGCATGGGCATGTAAGGGGCGCCGCAGGCACTCAGACAGCCTGAAATTCAGCGCTTGCATCGGGTCGCGACAGGTGGCATGGAACTATTGATGTCCTGGGGCATTAGCGTCTTTCGGATGTAGCGCGAACCGTTCCGGTTTCGTGTTGCCCTTCAGGTTATCAACGGGGGACCATCGGGCGTTGCGCGCACAAATTTCGCCGTCGGTGAGGGTGCGAAATCCAGTCGGAACGGCGTTGCCGGGCCGCAGGATGAGATCTTTCTGTCACCGGAAGCTTCCTGCACGCGCTGATCTCAAGCCCCGCAAACAGATTGCAAACATTGTGCAGCAGTATGTGGCGCCTTCCTGCCGGACGGTCCTCTCAGCCGGGTGTCCGGTCCGGTTCACCGAAGGTTCAGGATAAGTCATAAATATAGCGTGGCCGATTTTCGTGTGTGTTCCCGCCACGGACGAAATGCCGGTCAAGTCGAACAAGTCTCCATAAAGTTCAGAATACGAGCCCGATGTCATTTCATATCACCCCGACCGCCGCCGCCCGTGATTCCGAGACGAAGCAGATCGATCATAATGATTCGATCCGCGCGTCCTATATGACGGTCGAGGAACTGCATGATGCGGGCGCCGCGCTTTCCCGCGATGGCGCCGACAGCCTTCCCGGCTTCATGGAGTTCGATTTCTTCGAGCGTCATCGCGAGAATGAAAAGGAAATCCTCAGGGTCTATCGCACAACGGCGGTCGACGCGGAAAATGGCGCGACGATAACGCCGGCGGCGGAATGGCTTCTCGACAACCACTACGTCATCGAAGAGGCGATCCAGGAAGTCCGTCGTGATTTTCCGCGCAAGTTCTATCGCCAGCTGCCGACAATGACGGTGGGCGGCGTGACGATCCCGCGGGTCATGGCGCTCGGCTGGCTTTATGTTGCCCACACCCACAGCACGGTATCGCGCGAAAACATGACGGCGCTGGTGGATGGCTACCAGACCTCGAAGACGCTGCAGATCGGTGAATTGTGGGCGCTGCCCTCGATCATCCGTTTTGTCCTCATCGAAAATCTTCGCCGCATCTCCATCCGTGTGGAGCGTTCGCGCCGCATGCGCCAGAAGGCGAATGAGGTGGTCGACGAGATTATCCGCCTGAACGATGCGGAAGCGTCGGCAGCACTTCTCAAGCAGGTCGATTCGCTGGTCGATGACCCGACTTTCGCGACGCAGTTCCTTTATCGTCTGCGGAACGGTTCGCAGACCTCCGGTTTTGCCGTTGCCTGGCTCGAAGAGCGTCTTCACGCTGCCGGCACCGACGCTGAAAACGTGATGATGTCGGAGCATAATCGCCTTGCCTCCGGCAACGTGACGATGGGCAACATCGTCAAGAGCCTGCGCGAGATCGATGATACCGAATGGTCGGTGTGGTTCGAGGAAGTCAGCCATATCGACAAGGTTCTGCGCGAAGAAACCGATTACGAAACGCTCGATTTCGGCTCCCGGAACACCTACCGCAATACCATCGAACTTCTGGCGCGTCGTTCTCCCAAGACCGAAGTTGAGGTCGCCCGTGCCGCTGTCGAAATGGCGCGTACCGATATGCCCGTAGGGGCGGACGAGACGCATCCCGTCAATGTCGGCTCCGTGCTGGTGGGTCAGCGTCGTTTCGAGCTCGAAAAGGCGCTGGGATACCGGCCCCTGGTATCGCAGCGTATCGTCCGGGCGATGCGGAAGTTCAACTGGCTGGCAATTGCAGCGCCGGTGCTTCTCATCACCGCGGTCGCCATGCTGGCGGTCGGGTGGTTCCTCGCCGAAGCGGGCATGCCCTGGTATGTTGTCACCGCTTTCCTGCTGATGTTCGCTCTGCCCGCCTCGGAGGGCGCGACCGGCCTCTTCAACACCCTTGTCACCTTCTTCGTGAAACCGTTCCGGCTGGTCGGATACGAGTTCAAGAATGGAATTCCCGAGGACGCGCGCACATTGGTCGCCGTGCCCTGCATGCTGACCAGTCGCGACAGCGTTGACGAGATGATGCGCAATATCGAGGTGCATTATCTCGCCAATCCGCATGGTGAGATCTATTTCTCGCTGGTGAGCGACTGGCGCGACGCGCAATACGAGCAGTCCGAGGATGATCTTGAGATACTCGAATATGCCAAGCGCGAGCTGGCAACACTGAACAGCCGCTACGCCTTTGACGGCAAGACACGATTTTACCTTCTGCATCGTCGTCGCATCTACAATCCGGCCGAAGGCTGCTGGATGGGCTGGGAGCGCAAGCGCGGCAAGCTGCATGAGCTGAACATGCTGCTGCGCGGCGACAAGGACACGACGTTCCTCGGCGGCGCGAATATCATTCCGGAAGGTGTGAAATATGTCATGACGCTGGACGCCGATACGCGCCTGATGCGCGATGCGGTGACGAAGCTGGTCGGCAAGATGCACCATCCGATCAACCGCCCCAGGATCGATCCTGAATCCGGTCGGGTGGTCGAAGGTTACGGTCTGCTGCAGCCGCGCGTCACACCTTCCCTGACCACGGGCAAGGATGCTTCGGTTTTCCAGCGTGTCTTTTCCATCAACCGCGGTATCGATCCCTACGTCTTCACGGTTTCCGACGTTTACCAGGACCTGACCTCCGAAGGCACCTTCACCGGTAAGGGTCTTTACGACGTGGATGCTTTTGAGGCGGCGCTGAAGGGCCGTATCGAAGAAAACTCCGTCCTCAGCCACGACCTGCTTGAAGGTTCGTTTGCGCGTTGCGCGCTGGTGACCGATGTGGAACTCGTCGAGGACTTCCCGACGCGCTATGAGGTGGAAGTTTCGCGTCAGCATCGCTGGGCGCGTGGCGACTGGCAGCTGCTTCCCTATATTCTCGACCGCGCCCGCGGCGTCACCGCTATCGGACGGTGGAAGATGGTCGACAATCTGCGTCGCTCACTGACGCCGATCGCCTGGTTCTTCGCCTCGATCCTCGGCTGGTATTTCATGGATCCGCTCGGGGCGCTGATCTGGCAGATCCTGCTGATCTTCTCGCTCTTCGTTGCACCGACGCTTTCGCTGCTTTCCGGCCTTGTGCCGCGTTCGACAGACATCGTGCCGCAGGCGCATTTCCACACCATCTGGTCTGAAATCCGCGCCACCAATGCGCAAGTCGCGCTGAGAATCGTCTTCATCGCCGATGCCGCCTGCATGATGACAGATGCGATTGCGCGTTCGCTCTACCGCCTGCTCGTCAGCCACAAGCTGATGCTGGAATGGCGCACCGCCGCCAGTATCCAGTCCAGTGCGCAGGGCAGCATCATCGATTATTATCGTCAGATGTGGCACGCCCCCGTTGTGGCGATGCTCGGCCTTCTGTTCGCGGCGCTGCCGGGCGACAATGCCTTCCTGATCGGCATTCCCTTTACGCTGCTGTGGGTGCTATCGCCCGCCGTTGCCTGGTATGTCAGCCAGTCAGCCGAGACCGAAGACCGGTTGTTCGTTTCCGAGCACGTCTCGTTCGAACTACGCAAGATTGCGCGCCGTACCTGGCGTTATTACGAGACCTTCGTGACACCGCAGGAAAACCACCTGCCGCCGGACAATTTCCAGGAGACGCCGGAGCCGATCGTTGCCTCGCGCACGTCTCCCACCAATATCGGCGTCTATCTGCTCTCCGTCATCTCCGCGCGTCAGTTTGGCTGGATCAGCTTTGCCGACACGCTGGAGCGCATCGAGAACACGATCCAGACCGTTGAGAAGATGGAAAAATATCGTGGCCATCTCTACAACTGGTATCACACCGATACCTTGCAGACGCTCGGACCGCGTTACGTTTCGGCCGTGGACAGCGGCAACCTCGCTGGCCATTTGATTGCGGTTTCTTCCGCTTGCCGCGATTGGGCGGAAGCGCCGTCGGCCCATCTTCAGGGCAACCTCGACGGTATCGGCGACGTGGCCGGCATTCTGCGCGAAACGCTGAAGGCCTTGCCCGACGACCGCAAGAACCTGCGGCCGCTGCATCGCCGTCTCGAAGAGCGTATCATCGGCTTCTCGAACGCGCTGGCATCCGTCAAGCGCGAGCACGAATTCGCCTCCATTCGCGTCATCAATCTGGCGGTGCTTGCGCGTGACATTCAGAAGCTCGCCACCAATGTCGACCACGAGGTGAAGTCCACACAGAGCACCGAAGTGACGCGTTGGGCGCAGTTGCTGGTCGAGTGCTGCGAAGCCCATATTTCCGACAGCGCCATCGACCTGACCAATGTCGAGCCCTTGCGCCAGCGTCTCGCTTCGCTGCGCGACCGCAGCCGCAATCTCGCTTTCTCGATGGATTTCACGTTCCTTTACCGCAAGGATCGCCGCCTTCTGTCCATTGGCTATCGCGTCGAAAGCAAGGAGCTGGATGAGGCCTGCTATGACCTTCTGGCGTCGGAATGCCGTCTGACCAGCCTCTTCGCCATCGCGAAGGGCGATCTGCCGACTGAGCACTGGTACCGCCTTGGCCGTCAGGTCGTGCCGATCGGTGCGCAGGGCGCGCTGGTGTCCTGGTCGGGCTCCATGTTCGAATATCTGATGCCGCCGCTTGTGATGCAGGAGCGTCAGGGGGGTATACTCAACCAGACCAACAACCTGATCGTCAAGGAACAGATGAATCACGGTCGCCGTCTCGGCACGCCATGGGGCATTTCCGAAGCGGCGTTTAATGCCCGCGATCACAACATGAACTACCAGTACACCAACTTCGGTGTGCCGACGCTGGGCCTCAAGCGTGGCCTTGGCCAGAATGCGGTAATCGCGCCCTATGCATCGATCCTCGCCAGCCAATACGATCCGGATGGTGCACTTGAAAACCTCGACAAGCTGCGCAAGCTTGGCGCGCTTGGCCAATACGGTTTCCACGATGCGGTGGATTTCACGCCAACGCGTGTGCCTGATGGCAAGGTCTGTGCGGTGGTCTACAACTATTATGCCCACCACCATGGCATGTCGATTGCGGCCGTCGCCAACGTCGCCTTTGACGGCGTGCTGCGCGAGCTCTTCCATTCCGATCCGGTGATCGAGGCGGCTGAACTGCTGCTGCAGGAAAAGGCGCCGCGCGAAGTGCCGGTCATGAGCGCCAAATACGAGCCGGAGACCCCCGGCAAGGAACAGGCCGACCTGCTGCGGGCGGAAGTGCGCTCCATTACCGATCCGGCGGCGCGCGACCGTGAGGTGGTGTTCCTGTCGAATGGTCACTACTCGACCATGCTTACCTCGACGGGTGCAGGTTATTCGAAATGGAACGGGCAGGCGATTTCCCGCTGGAAGGCCGATCCGACCGAAGACCGCTGGGGCACCTTCATCTTCCTGCGCGACACCACCAACGGGCAATGGTGGAGTGCGACTGCGGAGCCGCGTGTCTTCGAGGGTGAAAAGACCAAGACGGTCTTCACCGACGACAAGGCCGAGTTCCACAAGACCACCGGCGACCTGCAGAGCGTTGTCGAATGCATCGTCGCCACCGAGCACGATGCAGAAGGCCGACGCGTCACCCTGCTCAATGTCGGTTCCGAGGATCGCTATATCGAAGTGACTTCCTATATGGAGCCGGTCATTGCGTCTGAGGATGACGACAACGCCCATCCGCTCTTCTCGCGCATGTTCGTGCAGACGGAGATCGGCCGGCGTGGCGACGTCATCCGCGCCTGGCGCAACCGTCGCAGCCCGAACGAGCCGGGCACCGTCATTGCGCATCTGGCCGCCGATAATGCCGGCCCGTCGCGCCCGACGGAATTCGAGACGGATCGCGCCAAATTCATCGGTCGTGGCCGTTCGCTGCGCGAAGCGGCGGCTTTCGATGCCGATGCGACGCTTTCCAGCACTGACGGCTTCACGCTCGACCCCATCCTGTCGCTGCGACGCACCGTGCGCGTGCCGGCAGGCAAGAAGGTGAGCGTGATCTTCTGGACGATTGCCGCGCCGAGCCGCGAGGAAGTCGACAAGGCGATCGACCGTTATCGTCATCCGGACGCTTTCGCGCATGAACTCGTTCATGCCTGGACGCGCACACAGGTGCAGATGCGCCATGTGGGCGTCACCTCACAGCAGGCGGCCGCCTTCCAGCATCTCGGCCGATATCTGACCTATCCCGACATGCATCTGCGGGCGGATTCGGAAACGCTGAAAACAGGACTCGCTTCGCAGCGCGCCTTGTGGCCGCTTGCGATTTCCGGCGATTTCCCGATTTTCAGCCTGCGCATCAACGACGATATGGACATGGACATCGCCCGTGAGGCGCTGAGTGCCCATGAATATCTGCGTTCGCGCGGCGTGATCTTCGATCTCGTTATCGTCAACGAACGGGCCGCATCCTACGCGCAGGACATGCAGCATGCGCTGGATCATATTTCCGAAGCACAACGCCGCATCAATCCCGCCGATGGCGGTCGCCCGCACGTCTTCTCCGTGCGCCGTGACCTGATGGATGAAGAGACGTGGAGCGCGCTTCTGGCCGCTTCCCGCGTTGTACTCCATGTGCGCAACGGCAAGATCGTGGACCAGATCAACCGCGCGGTATCGCTGTTTGCGGCCCATCGTGGTCCCGATGGCACAAGCGACGCCGCACAGGCCCGTCTGCCGGTCCCGGCTTTCCCGGTTGCGGAGCCGGTCGAAGACGCGGGTGATCTCGATTTCTGGAACGGTTTCGGCGGCTTCGCCAGGAACGGACAGGAATATGTGGTGCGTCTCCATGGTGGGCAGTCCACCCCGCATCCGTGGATCAACGTCATATCGAACGAGAATTTCGGCTTCCATATTTCGGCCGAAGGCGCAGGTTTCAGCTGGAGCCGCAATTCGCGCGATTATCAATTGACACCGTGGAGCAATGACCCTGTCATCAACCGGCCGGGCGAGGCCTTCTATGTCGCCGATGTGGACACAGGAAAGCTCTATACGCCGTGTGCCGCGTTGTCGCGTGATCCAGAAGCCATGTTCGAAACCCGTCACGGCCTGGGTTACTCCATCCTGACCGGCGTTGCCGACACACTTGAAGTCGAGGTGACACAGACCGTCGATCGTGAAAAGCCGGTCAAGTTCTCGCAGGTCATCGTTCGCAACAAAGGGTCCAAAAGCCGCAGGCTGAAGGTTTATGCCTATGTCGAATGGGTGCTGGGCAATAACGGACAGAAATCAGCGCCGTTCATTCTGAGCAGACATGATGCGGGCAACAACGCAATCTTCGCGTCGAACCCCTACAGCATCGACTACAGCGCACGCACGGCGTTCCTGACGCTTGATACGGAGGCGAGCGGTTTCACTACCAGTCGTCGGGAATTCATTGGCCGCTTTGGTTCGGCACAGGCCCCGCAGGCGATCGTGTCGGGTAACGCACTCAGCGGCAGCACCGAGGTTGACGGCGATCCCTGTGCGGCGCTGATGCAGGAAATCCACCTTAAGCCCGGCGAAGAACGACACATGACCTTCATTCTGGGCGATGCCGATAATGCGGAAGAAGCCGAGGCGCTGGTGAAGGATGTCCGCCGTGTGGATTTCCAGTCGGTGCTGGAGGAAAGCAAGGCGTTCTGGACCGGTTTTACCGGCCAGTTACAGGTGTCCACGCCGGATGCCGGCTTCAACCACATGGTCAACAATTGGCTGCCCTACCAGGCGCTGGCGTGCCGCATTCTGGCGCGCACGGCCTTCTATCAGTCGAGCGGCGCCTTCGGCTTCCGTGACCAGCTTCAGGATACCCTGGCGTTCCTGCTCTACCAGCCGGATCTCGCTCGCAAGCAGATCCTGCGCGCAGCCGGCCGGCAGTTCCCGGAAGGCGACGTTCAGCACTGGTGGCTGCCGCTGACAGGCGCCGGTGTCCGCACCACTATCTCGGACGACGTGGTATGGCTTGCTTATGCGATCAACCAGTATGTTTCGGCGACCGGTGATATCGCCATTCTGGATGAGAGCATTCCCTTCCTGAAGGGGCCGGCGCTGATGCCCGGCCAGCACGACGCTTTCTTCCAGCCGGAAACCAGCGACAAATCCGCGACGCTCTACGAACACGCGGCGCTGGCGCTCGATCTTGCCATTCATCGCACCGGGGAGAACGGCCTGCCGCTGATCCTCGGCGGTGACTGGAACGACGGCATGAACCGCGTCGGCATTGGCGGCAAGGGTACCAGTGTCTGGCTCGGCTGGTTCCTTTCCGGCGCCTTGCGCGATTTCATTGAAATTGCGGAAAAGCGCGGTGACACGGATCGGGTCGGCAGATGGGCCTCGCACCGCGAAAAACTGCGCAATGTGCTCGAAACCGCGGGGTGGGATGGCAGCTATTATCGTCGCGGCTATTTCGACGACGGCACGCCGCTGGGTTCCGCCGGAAGCGAGGAATGCCGGATCGATTCGCTCGGCCAAAGCTGGAGCGTTCTCTCCGGCGAAGGCGAAGAGGCCCGGTCGCGGCAGGCAATGGATGCGGTCATGGAGCATCTGGTGGATGAAAAGACCGGCATCATCCGGCTATTCACGCCGCCATTCTCGCGCGCGCCGCACGATCCGGGCTACATCAAGGGATATCCGCCAGGTGTGCGCGAAAATGGCGGACAATATACCCACGCGGCGACCTGGGTGGTTCTCGCTCTTGCCAAGCAGGGCAGGGCGCAGGAGGCCTGGAACTGCTTCAAGCTGCTCAACCCGGTCAACCACGCGCTCGATGCGGCAGCGTCGGAAACCTATCGGGTCGAACCTTATGTGGTGACCGCGGATGTATACGGTGAAGGCGCTTATGCGGGCCGTGGCGGCTGGAGCTGGTACACCGGCTCGGCCGGCTGGCTCTACCGTGCCGCTGTCGAGGGTATTCTCGGCATCACCCGCACTGACGGCAGGCTGCATATTTCACCGTCGCTGCCGGAGGACTGGAGCGGTTTCTCGGTGAAGATCACGCTCGACGGCAAGGCTAGAGACATTGCCGTCAGCCGCAAGCCTGGCACGGCGGAGATTTCGGTATCTGTCGATGGCAAGGACTTGGCGGCCGGCGAGAGGGTGATCCCCTTCGACTGAGACGAGCGGGCCTTCGGTTTGCTTTTTAAGTCGGGCTCCTGCGGTGACGCAGGGGCCCGAATTTTGTTATGAGGTTCCCCCGCCTTCGATGTTGTTTGGCGTCTGGGGCATGGCGCCGGTACGGCGATACAGGGCCGGCAAGAACGCTCAACGGGCGGTCAATGCGAAGCAAGGGCACGATGGCAGCAAATCGAGACCGATAGACCATTTCGCATATTTTCCGACGCATGAAGGGCAGATGCTGTACAGAGACTTCTTGGTCCCCCGTGGCTACAGCATCAACCGTGAGGCGATGGATGCATCGCAGACAGCGCGATGGGGAATAGAGTTTTCCAAGCCGCAAGCTCCGAACGAGATCGACCGAGGAATACGAGCTTCTCAGCACAACGGCTGCAAAAATTGGGTGGTGACTATGACGGTTGGGAGACTGAGGTAGAAGCTTCGTGATGTCCCGATATTTTCGAAGCAGACAACGAAAAAGGGCGGACACGACAGTGCCCGCCCTTTTTGCATTCCATTCGTTGAGCCTCAGGAGGCTATCGCCTTTGGCCGGGGCTGCTGGCCTTCGTCTTCCGTCAGCAGGCCGCTGGTGCGCAGCAGCGAGGTAAAGCGACCGCCGCGTTGGCTTAGCTCATCGAAGGTGCCCTTTTCGATGATCCGGCCCTGATCGAGGAACAGGACGAGATCGGCATCGCGGACAGTGGAAAGGCGATGGGCGATGATGAAGGTCGTGCGGTTCTTTCTCAGCGCATCCACTGCGGCCTTCACACGGGCTTCGGTTTCCACGTCGAGTGCACTGGTTGCCTCGTCGAGAACCAAAATGGGGGCGTTCTTCAGGATCGCACGGGCGATGGCGATACGCTGGCGCTCGCCGCCGGACAGGCGGTTGCCGCGTTCACCAACCTGGGTCAGATAGCCGTTGATGCGGCTGTCGATGAAATCCGTCGCCGCAGCGGCCGCCGCTGCTTCCACCACTTCGGCATCGGTGGCCGATTCACGACCAAGGCGTATATTTTCGCGGATCGAGCGGTTCAGCAGGCCGGCATCCTGAAACACCGTGGCGATGGAGTTGCGGAGCGAATTTTTCGTCACCGTCGAAATATCGGTTCCATCGATCAGGATCTGGCCGGAATCGGGATCATAGACCCGCTGCAGCAGGTTGATGAGCGTCGTCTTGCCGGCACCTGTCGGTCCGACAATCGCGATCGTCTCGCCGGCCCTGGCCGTAAACGAGACATCGTGAACGCCCTGCTTTGTGTTGGCAAAACCGAAATTGACATTGCGGAATTCCACGGTGCCGGAGACATTCGACAATTCACGGGCATCGCCCGGTTCTTCGCGTTCCTTGACGGAATCCTCGAGGACGAAGAAGTCCTCAAGCTTGGCGCGGGCTTCGAAAATCTGCGTCACGAACTGGCGCATCTGGTCCAGACGGCCTATCAGGAGATTGGCGAAACCGATGAAGGCGATGACATCGCCGACGCGCAGCTCGCCGTTCTTCACCAGCACGGTGCCGATCACGAGAATGATCATCATCGAAACGGTGGAGGCCGTGCGGTTCAGAGCGCTCGCAAAGGCCCACCAGTCGAGCACTGGATATTGCGCACTTAGCAGCTTTTCGGTGAAGGATTTCAGCGCTTTGGTTTCAGCCTCGATGCGGTTGTAGCTGTGCAGCACGGAAACGTTGCTGATGGAATCGCTGACATGGGCAAAAACGCTGTGATAATGCTCTTCGACCGAAGCCTGACCATCCTTGGTGCGGCCCATCACCCATTTGCCGATGAACCAGTAGACGATGCCGAGGCCAATCAGCACGAAGCTGAGGCGCAGGTCCATGGACATGGCGGTGGGCACAAGCAGCACCAGCGCAACGAAGGTCGCGAGATGGGTGCGCATGAATTCCAGCCATAGGCCGAAGAGCGTTTCGCTGGCGCGCAAGAGGGTGTGCAGGGCATTGGACGTGCCGCGCTGATGGTGCCAGGAAAGCGGCATCGAGATGATGCGCCCGAAGGCCTCCGTCAGGAGCGAAGCGCGCCTGCCATGCGCCAGCCGGTCGGCTTCGCGGGCGACGGCTACGTAAGCCACGGTGTTGAAGACGCCGAACCCCGCCCACAATATGAGAATGGACGTGACATTGGAGCCAGAAGAAATGGCGTCGATGATCCGGCCGAACAGCACGGGTTCGGCAATGGTGATCGCTGCAAGAATGACGTTGGCGATGACGACGACAGCCACACGCCATTTATGAACGGTCAGATAGCGCAGAGCGCGTGTGTAAACCTGAAACAAGGTCAAATTTTCAATCCAGTCCGGGCGTCTTTTCGAGCGGTTGATTGTTCGGCCTCAATACGATGCTACTTTAGCAAGGTTGCATGAGACGGCGAATTTTGTGTAATTATCGCTCTTTCTGTCTGAATGGCGGCTTAACAGATTGGCCGTCCATGCGAACCGAAAAAACCTCCCGGTGTTTCCCGGGGCCTGCCGTCACAAGATTTCGCATCTTCGTTTCAGGGATTGCTAACGACGATATGTTCAATCTCACCCGACCGGCGCCCGAGTAACATGACGTCATCGCGGGACCATGTCCTTCGTGTCATCCCCTTCAAGCCAAGTCCGGACCATGTGTCTTTATGCATGATATTCTTCACTTCATCTCTGCGTGTTACCAGGCGGGAAACGCCGAACGTGTGCGTTCAGAATTTGCAACGCTCATTCGGGAATATGGTTTCGAATATTTCCTTGTCAGCAGACGCATGACCGGCGAGCTGGCCTCCACCGGCCAAATCCTTGCGCAACATTTGCCGGAAGGCTGGATAGAGGTCTACAGGGCCAAGAAATACAACCTCGTCGATCCCGTCCGCAAAGTCATCGGCATGGTGCACAAACCCTTTCATTGGAAAGAGGCGCTGGAAGGGCTTCCCCGCGCCATGCATCGGAAAAGGGCGAGCGTGTTTTTCCACGATGCCGGCCGTTACGGCTTGCAGGGCGGTTATGCTTTTCCCGTGCATGGACGGGCGGGATTCATAGGTGCCGTGTTCATAGGTGGACAGGACCGGCAATTGCCCTCCTTGCAGGTGGAACTGCTTGATGCGGCGACCCGGGCGGTCTTCTGGCGCCTGCTCGATCTTTCAGGTCAGGCCCATGATCTCAGCAATATTCCAGACGGTTCCGCTCTTGAGCTCACACGGCGTGAGACGGAAGTGCTGGCGCTGATGGCGGATGGCATGACATCGGCGGAGATCGGCCGCAAGCTATCCATCTCCAACCATACGGTCGACTGGTATATAAACGGGATTCAGCGTCGTTTCAGCGCCAAGAACCGGCAGCACACCGTCGCACTCGCGTTCCGCCATGGCTTGCTGAGCTAGCGCAAACAGAACAGTTCTCGCCGGAATTGCCCTTTCCAAGACGGGGTTTTGCTGCTTAATTCCGCAGTGCAGCAGAATTTTGTTTTGGCGTGTGGGGAGACCGTCTTGAAAATATCGAAAATACTTGTTGCCAACCGATCCGAAATTGCGATCCGCGTTTTCCGGGCAGCCAACGAGCTCGGGATTAAAACCGTTGCGATTTGGGCGGAAGAGGACAAGCTGTCTTTGCACCGCTTCAAGGCGGACGAGTCCTATCAGGTCGGCAGGGGGCCGCATCTCGCCAAGGATATGGGACCGATCGAGAGCTATCTTTCGATCGAGGAGGTTATCCGCGTTGCGAAGCTCTCCGGAGCGGACGCGATACATCCCGGTTACGGTCTTCTGTCTGAAAGCCCCGAATTCGTGGAGGCCTGCAACAAGGCGGGCATCACCTTCATCGGACCGACGGCGGATACGATGCGCCAGCTCGGCAACAAGGTCGCCGCCCGTAATCTGGCGATTTCGGTTGGCGTTCCCGTCGTTCCCGCCACCGACCCGCTGCCGGACGACATGGCGGAAGTGGAGCGTATGGCCGAGGAGATCGGTTATCCCGTCATGCTCAAGGCCTCCTGGGGCGGTGGTGGCCGTGGCATGCGCGCCATCCGCAAAAAGGAAGACCTTGCCCGCGAGGTGACGGAAGCCAAGCGCGAGGCCAAGGCCGCCTTCGGCAAGGACGAAGTCTATCTCGAAAAGCTGGTCGAGCGTGCGCGCCACGTCGAAAGCCAGATTCTCGGCGACACGCACGGCAATGTCGTGCATCTGTTCGAGCGTGATTGTTCGATCCAGCGGCGTAATCAAAAGGTCGTCGAGCGTGCGCCTGCGCCCTATCTGTCGGAAGCGCAACGCCAGGAACTGGCCGCCTATTCCCTGAAGATCGCCGCCGCGACCAGCTATATCGGTGCAGGCACGGTCGAATATCTGATGGATGCCGACACCGGCAAATTCTACTTCATCGAGGTCAATCCGCGCATTCAGGTGGAACATACTGTCACGGAAGTCGTCACCGGTATCGATATCGTCAAGGCACAGATTCACATTCTGGAAGGCGCCGCCATCGGCACGCCGGAATCCGGGGTGCCGAGGCAGGAGGATATCCGCCTGAATGGCCACGCCCTTCAGTGCCGCATTACGACGGAAGACCCGGAACACAATTTCATTCCGGATTATGGCCGTATCACCGCTTATCGCTCCGCTTCAGGCTTCGGTATCCGTCTGGACGGCGGCACGTCCTATACTGGCGCTGTCATCACCCGCTACTATGATCCGTTGCTTGTGAAGGTGACGGCCTGGGCGCCGCGGCCTGACGAGGCGATCAACCGTATGGATCGCGCTTTGCGCGAATTCCGTATTCGCGGCGTGGCGACCAACCTCACATTCCTAGAGGCCATCATCGGCCATGACAGTTTCCGCAACAATACCTATACAACACGCTTCATCGATTCGACCCCCGAGCTTTTTGCCCAGGTCAAACGGCAGGACCGCGCTACCAAGCTTTTGACCTATCTCGCCGATGTGACCGTGAACGGCCACCCGGAAACCAAGGGACGCGCAAGGCCCTCGGACAAGGCGGCAAAGCCCATCGTGCCCTATATCGATGCGCCGACGCCCGACGGCACCAAGCAGTTGCTGGACAAGCTCGGCCCGAAGGGTTTCGCAGACTGGATGCGCAACGAAAAGCGGGTACTCGTCACGGATACGACGATGCGCGACGGACATCAGTCGCTGCTTGCGACCCGTGTCCGTACCCATGATATCGCCCGCGTCGCCAGCGCCTATGCCAAAGCGTTGCCACAGCTTCTGTCGCTGGAGTGCTGGGGCGGTGCGACATTCGACGTTTCCATGCGCTTCTTGACCGAAGACCCGTGGGAGCGTCTGGCGCTGATCCGCGAAGGTGCTCCCAACCTGCTGCTGCAGATGCTTCTGCGCGGGGCAAACGGCGTCGGGTACAAGAACTACCCGGATAACGTCGTGAAGTATTTTGTCCGTCAGGCCGCAAAGGGCGGCATTGATCTTTTCCGTGTCTTCGATTGCCTGAACTGGGTGGAGAATATGCGGGTCTCGATGGATGCCATCTCGGAGGAAAACAAGCTCTGTGAAGCGGCCATCTGCTACACCGGAGACATCCTCAATTCAGCGCGTCCGAAATACGACCTGAAATATTACACCAATCTCGCCCAGGAACTGGAACGCGCAGGCGCGCATATTATTGCCGTCAAGGATATGGCGGGCCTGCTGAAACCGGCTGCCGCCAAGGTTCTGTTCAAGGCGCTGCGGGAAGAAACGGGTCTGCCGATCCATTTCCACACCCATGATACGTCCGGAATTGCGGCAGCGACGGTTCTTGCCGCCGTGGATGCGGGTGTCGACGCGGTCGATGCCGCGATGGACGCCTTCTCTGGCAATACGTCGCAGCCGTGCCTTGGTTCGATCGTGGAAGCGCTTGCCGGGTCGGAACGCGATACGGGCCTTGATACCGAATGGATTCGCCGCATTTCCTTCTATTGGGAGGCCGTGCGCAACCAGTATGTGGCTTTCGAAAGCGATCTCAAGGGGCCGGCGTCGGAAGTCTATCTGCACGAAATGCCGGGTGGTCAGTTCACTAACCTCAAGGAGCAGGCGCGTTCGCTGGGTCTCGAAAGCCGTTGGCACGAAGTGGCGCAGGCTTACGCCGATGCCAACAGGATGTTCGGCGATATCGTCAAGGTGACGCCGTCTTCGAAAGTCGTCGGTGATATGGCGCTGATGATGGTCAGTCAGGATCTGACAGTGGCCGACGTACAGAATCCGGAGCGCGAGGTCTCTTTCCCGGAGTCCGTGGTTTCCATGCTGAAGGGCGATCTCGGACAATCGCCCGGCGGTTGGCCGGAAGCCCTGCAGAAAAAAGCGTTGAAGGGCGAAGCGCCCTATACCGTTCGTCCGGGTTCACTATTGGCGGATGCCGATCTCGATGCCGAACGGGAGACCATCGAGACCAAGCTGGAGCGCAAGGTCGATGATTTCGAGTTCGCGTCCTATCTGATGTATCCGAAGGTATTCACGGATTTCGCGCTCACCGCCGAAACTTATGGTCCGGTCTCGGTGCTTCCCACCCATGCCTATTTCTACGGAATGGAGGATGGCGAGGAACTGTTTGCCGATATCGAGCGCGGCAAGACGCTGGTCATCGTCAATCAGGCTTCGTCCGGCGTTGACGACAAGGGCATGGTGACGGTGTTTTTCGAAATCAATGGTCAGCCGCGCCGTATCAAGGTGCCGGATCGGACGCATGGTGCTTCCGGCTCTGCCGTGCGCCGCAAGGCCGAACCTGGCAACGTGTCGCATGTCGGGGCACCGATGCCGGGTGTCATCAGCCGCGTCTTCGTCACTCAAGGCCAGGAGGTCAAGGCTGGCGATGTGTTGCTCTCCATCGAGGCGATGAAGATGGAAACGGCGCTTCACGCAGAGCGGGATGGCAAGATCGCGGAAGTTCTGGTGCGCCCGGGCGACCAGATCGATGCGAAGGATCTACTGATCGCTTACGCGGAATAAATACAGTCGTCGATTGAACAGTCAGACGCCCGCCTTCCCGGCGGGCGTTTTTTATTGCGCTTCCCTGGAAACTCGAATATGCATGTTCATGCACGTTTATTCCTGTTTATGCATGAGTCTGCATGAGTGATCATTTCGTCAGCGAGCGGCAGGCGCTCATCCTCGAACAGTTGCGGCAGAGCGGCCGTGTGCTGGCGCAGGACCTCGCCCAAAACTTTGGCGTTTCTGAAGACACGGTTCGCCGCGACCTGCGAGAGATGGCGGCCCGCGGCGAATGCATGCGCGTTTATGGCGGCGCCCTGCTCTCCGATAGCAAGACGGTGCCGCTGAAGACGCGGATCGCCGAGGATGCGGACCGCAAGGCTCTGCTGGCCCGCGCCGTTGTCCCGCTTCTCAAGCCGGGCATGGTCGTTTTCATCGATGCCGGTTCGACGAACCTCGCCATTGCCAGGGCGATCCCGGCTGGTCTCAATGTAACGGTGGTGACGAATACGCCCGCCATTGCCGCCGAACTCACGGGGCGGGCGGATATCGATCTTGTGCTGATCGGTGGCAAGGTTGATCCCGCCGTTGGTGCGGCAATCGATGCAATGGCGCTGCGGCAGCTCGAATTGATGCGACCCGATCTCTGTGTTCTCGGGGTCTGTGGTGTCGCGGTCGAGACCGGCCTGTCGGCCGATGTCTTCGAGGATGCCGTTTTCAAGCGGCTCGCCTGCAGCGCCAGCCAGCGGATTGTCGCTGCAATCACCACCGAGAAGCTGGGGCATAAGGCAGCGTTCCACGTGCATGATTTTTCCCCGCCGCTTTCCCTTGTGCTGGAACGGGATGCCGACCGCGTATTGGTCGAGGGCGTGTCCAGCCGAGGTGTAGACGTTTATTGCGGCGACGATGCCGTCGCCTGATTTTCACATGGTCAAGTCTGAAGGATATAGCCGATGAATGGCCCCACCACATTTTCGCAGACGGGTGCACGCTCGTCCTATCTGACGCGTCATCGTATCGGCGTTTCTCTGCTGTTCTTGATGAACGGGTTCATGATGGGATCATGGGCGCCCAAGATTCCCGAATTTGCGGCGCGTCTTTCCCTTAGTGAAAGCGCGCTTGGTCTCATCATCCTGGTCTTCGGTATCGGCTCGCTGGTTTTCATGCCGATCGCCGGCTCGCAGATCGCCCGTTTTGGCTCCCGGACGGTCAGTCTCGTGACCGCGGCGATCTTTCTGCCCACACTGCTTTTCATTTCCTGGGCGGGAACCGTCTGGGCCGGGGTAATCGCGGTTTTCCTGTTTGGCGGCCTAACGGGAGCGATGGATGTCGCCATGAATGCCAATGCGGTAGCGGTTGAGCGCGATATGCGCCGCGCCATCATGTCATCCTGCCACGCTTTCTGGAGCCTCGGCGGCCTCATCGGGGCCGGTCTCGGCGGTTATCTCATCACGGCCATCGGCGTGCAGGGGCATGCCATTGCGCTGACGGTCATCGCATTCGTACTGCTGATCGTGGCATGGCCGCGTGTGCTTGCAGATCGTCCGCACCCGGAGGAAGAGCGCCCGAAAGGCGGCCTGCCGCTGACGCCGCTGCCGTGGATCATCGGCCTGATGGCCCTTTTCTCGATGATCCCGGAAGGCGCAATCCTCGACTGGGGCGCTCTTTATCTGCGCAACGAGCTCGGAGCTTCGGTGTCACAATCCGGCTTCGCCTTTGCGGCTTTCTCGATGACCATGGCGGCCATGCGTTTTGCCGGCGATCTGGTGCGCGACCGCTTCGGGGCTGTGACGACCCTGCGCTTCTGTTCGGCCATGTCGATTATCGGTCTTCTTATCGCCGGTATTGCGGGAAATTCCACCATCGCGATCGTTGGCTTCGCGATTGCGGGCATCGGCATCTCCAACATGGTGCCCATTGCCTTCTCGGCGGCGGGCAATATGCCGGGCCTGGCACCGGGAATCGGCCTTTCGGTCGTCACCACCATGGGTTATTCCGGCATTCTGGTGGCGCCATCGGCGATTGGCTTCATTGCGGAACATACCGGTCTCGCCAGCGTCTTCCTGTTTCTCCCGTTACTGCATGTGGTGGTTCTGCTACTTTCGCGGCTCGCCCGTCATGCCGACGGTGCGGGCAAGGAATAGGCGTATCGAATTTTGCCATGATTGCGGTAAAGTAGAAGCTCCAGCGCGTTGGGTGTTGACAAGAAGTCCCCCTTGTTTCACCTCAATTGCAAGACCTTGCCGCAAGCTCCAGAGACCGCCATGACGTCACATGCCGATTACGACCCGAAGCCCCGCCGCGCCTCCGTCGCCGTAGACGTCGGCGGCGTCATCGTCGGTGGCGGCGCACCCGTCGTCGTGCAGTCGATGACCAATACCGATACGGCTGATATCGACGCCACCGTCAGCCAAGTGGCGGCGCTGTTCCGGGCCGGTTCGGAAATCGTCCGTATCACCGTAGACCGTGATGAGAGTGCGGCCGCCGTGCCGAAAATTCGCGAACGGCTGCTGCGTCTTGGGATGGATGTGCCGCTGGTCGGTGATTTTCATTATATCGGCCACAAGCTTCTGGCCGACCATCCGGCCTGCGCCGAAGCGCTGGCGAAGTACCGCATCAACCCGGGCAATGTCGGTTTCAAGGACAAGAAGGACAAGCAGTTTGGTGAGATCGTCGAAATGGCGATCCGTTACGACAAGCCCGTTCGCATCGGTGTCAACTGGGGATCTCTGGATCAGGAATTGCTGACTACGCTGATGGACAGGAACAAGGAAGAGGGCTTTCCGCTTTCCGCCCGTCAGGTCACGCGGGAGGCCATTGTTCAGTCGGCGCTGATTTCCGCCGAGCTTGCTGAAGAGATCGGCCTGCCGCGCAACCGTATCATCCTCTCGGCCAAGGTCAGCCAGGTGCAGGACCTGATTGCCGTCTATTCGATGTTGTCTGAACGCTCCGACCATGCCCTCCATCTCGGTCTCACGGAAGCCGGCATGGGTTCAAAGGGTATCGTCGCCTCGTCCGCCGCCATGGGTTATGTGTTGCAGCATGGTATTGGCGATACGATCCGCGTTTCACTGACGCCTGAGCCGAATGGCGACCGGACCCGCGAGGTGCAGGTGGCGCAGGAATTGCTGCAGGTCATGGGTTTCCGTCAGTTCATTCCGGTGGTTGCGGCATGTCCCGGCTGCGGGCGTACCACGTCGACGGTATTTCAGGAACTGGCCCAGAACATCCAGAACGATATCCGCAAGAATATGCCGGTCTGGCGTGAAAAATATCCCGGCGTCGAGGCATTAAATGTCGCCGTCATGGGTTGCATCGTAAATGGTCCCGGTGAAAGCAAGCACGCGGATATCGGCATTTCGCTGCCCGGAACGGGCGAAAGCCCGGCGGCGCCGGTCTTTATCGACGGAGAGAAAGCCCTCACCCTGCGTGGCCCCAACATAGCCGCTGATTTCGAAGCGCTTGTGACCGATTACATCGAAAAGCGTTTTGGCCGGAAAGACGCGGCGGAGTAACGAGTAGCGTGAAAAGGCCGCAATTCCACTGTCATACCTCCTGACCCTTTCGGAGCATCAAAACACATGATCAAAAAAATCGCGATCGTCGCCCTTTGCGGCACCTATCTTTCCGCCTGCACCACCACCGATCCCTATACGGGCGAGCAGAAAATGTCGAACACGGCCGGCGGCGCGGGTATCGGCGCTGTTGTCGGTGCGCTCGGCGGTCTGGCTGTGGGCGGTTCGCCGGTCGGACGCCGTAACGCTGCCCTGATCGGTGCCGGCATCGGCGCGCTCGCTGGCGGCGCCATCGGCAATTACATGGATGGCCAGGAAGCGGAACTCCGCGCGCAGCTTCAGGGGACCGGCGTTTCGGTGACCCGCCGTGGCGACAGCATTGTTCTCAACATGCCGTCGAATATCACCTTTGCCACGGATCAGGATCAGGTCATTCCGCCCTTCTATCAGACGCTCGATTCCGTTGCGATCGTGCTGAACAAGTTCAACCGCACGCTGATCGACATCAACGGCCATACCGACTCGACCGGTAGCCTCGCCCACAATCAGGGGCTTTCGGAACGCCGCGCCGCGTCGGTTGCCAACTATCTCGGCGCACGCGGTGTCGATCAACGACGCATTTCAACACTTGGCTTTGGGCCTTCGCAGCCCATCGCCTCGAACGCAACGTCTGATGGTCGCGCCCAAAACCGCCGTGTGGAAGTGTTGATTTCGCCGCTCAAGGGCTGATCGACTGGAGAGGCTGAGCGGGAAAACCCACTCAGCTTTTTCGTTCTGCGATAAATCTGGCGGCCGCGATGAGAATCGCGGCCTTTTCGCCATAGGGAGCCAGGAGTTCGCTGGCCTCTGCCACTTGTTCCTGAAGTTTGCGACGCGCCCAGTCTTGGCCGCGCAGCGCCACCAGCGTTCCCTTGCCGCGTGCGGCATCCTTGCCGGTCGCCTTGCCCATGGTGGCGGCGTCGGCCGTCAAATCCAGGAGATCGTCTGCAAGCTGGAAGGCGAGGCCGATTTTTTCTCCAAAGAGGCGTAGCCTCTGCCTTTCGCAATCATCGCTACCGGCGATGATTGCGCCCGCCTCGCAGGCGAAGCGCAGCAGTGCGCCGGTTTTCATAGCCTGCAATGTAATAATGCCGGTTTCGTCCGGTGCGTTCTTTTCCGCGGCGAGATCAAGCGCCTGCCCGCCGGCCATGCCGCCGATGCCCGCTGCGCGGGCAAGCGAAAGCACGAGCGCGGCCTTGCGCCCGGCCGCGAGCGGATTTTCTTCCGATGCAATGATATCAAAGGCCAGCGTCAGCAGGCTGTCGCCAGCGAGGATGGCGGTCGCCTCGTCGAATTTGCGATGCACCGTTGGCTGGCCACGACGGAGGTCGTCGTCATCCATAGCCGGCAGATCGTCGTGAACCAGCGAATAGCAATGGAGGCATTCCAGCGCGGCACCGGCAAAAAGCGCAGCTTCTCCATCTCCGCCGAGGAGTGCGGCGCTTTCGATGACTAGGAAGGGCCGCAGGCGTTTACCGCCGTTCAGCACGCCGTGGCGCATGGCCTCGAGCAGATTCTGCGGACGCGCGATCTCATCCGCGCGTGTCTCGCCGGAGAGCAGGCGGCCAAGCAGGGCTTCGGTCCTGGCGGCGTTCTCGCGCAGCCGCGTTTCGAAATTCGTCATCTGAGCGTCCATGCCGCGCTCTTTGGCACGCCGCGCGAATGCAGGCAAACCTTTTCGTGATTCCCCAACTCAACTGTCGCGCCGGACTCGCCTTGAAGACGGCAATGGACTATGAAAGGCTTCAACTGGCGTGGGGTGCGGGGACGGATAGTGAGCAGTACGCCTGAAAGCGACGCAGATTACGCCGTGCTGGCGGAAGACCGGAGCAGTCCGAAGGTGGATTTTCGCACGTTGGCCAAGCGCATCATCATGACCTTGCTGGCATTGCTCATCCTGCCTTATCTGCTGATTCCGGTTTATGCGTTGCCCTTCATCCGGCCCGTGTCGACGCTGATGCTTGCCGATCTGGTCACGCTGCAAGGCTATGACAGGCGCTGGGTGCCACTAGAGGATATTTCACCGCGCCTCGTGCAATCGGTGATGATGTCCGAGGATGGGCAATTCTGTTTTCACGGCGGGGTTGACTGGAACCAGATGCAGTCCGTGGTCAGCAATGCGCTCGACGGGGCCGCGACGCGCGGTGCCAGCACCATCCCGATGCAGACGGCCAAAAACCTGTTTTTATGGAACGGTCGTTCGTTTCTGCGCAAGGGACTGGAATTGCCGCTGGCGATTGCCGCCGATTTCGTATGGTCAAAAAAGCGGATGATGGAGATTTATCTCAACGTCGCCGAATGGGGACCGGGTATTTACGGCATCGAGGCTGCCGCCCAGCACCATTTCAAGGTGCCGGCCGCCAAGCTCAGTTCCCGACAGGCCGCACTTCTGGCCGTTTCGCTTCCCAATCCCATTGATCGTGTGGCCAGCAAGCCGGGGCGCGGGTTGCAGAGGCTCGCCGGCCTTATCGAGCGCCGCGCCCGCGCCTCGGGCAGCTATGTCGGCTGCGTGCTGGATTGATACCAGCGCGCCGCTTCAGCCCTTCTTGAAAATATAGTCGGTTTCCTGGCGCAGCGTCTCGCCCGGCCGTAGGATGGCATGCGGAAAATCACGGTGGTTGACGGCATCCGGCCAGATCTGTGTTTCCAGGCAGAAACCGGCAAAGGGACCGTAGTGACGGCCATCGAGGCCCGGAACGGGAACGTCCAGTTTGAAAGCCGAATAAAACTGCACACCGGGTTCGGTGGTGTGAACCTCTAGAGCTATATCGGAGGCTGGCGAATAAGCGCGGGCGACCTTGCGCTTGGCGCGGCGCTCGGGCGAAAGGCAGAAATTATGGTCGTAGAGAACCTGCTCACCATTTTCGCTGCGCCGCATCGGCGTCGGGTGGCGAAGGTCGAAGACGGTGCCTTCGACGGAGCGGATTTCGCCGGTCGGTATCTGCTTGTCGTTGGTGGGCAGGTAAAAGTCAGCCGCGATGCTGATCTCATGCCCAAGTGCGGTGTCGGCGCCATCGAGATTGAAATAGGAATGCTGGCACACGTTGGCGATGGTCGGCTTGTCGGTCACCGTTTCATAGACCACCGAAAGTACGCCGCCGTCACGGATCGTGTAGGTGGCTGTGACCGTGCAGTTGCCGGGATAACCGGCACGGCCATCGGGGTCGATGATCTGCAGAACCGCGTGGCTTTCGCCGTGTTCCATCAGCATCCAGTTGCGTTTGCCCATGCCGTCGCTGCCGCCGTGCAGGTGGGTTACGCCCTTTTCATTCAGCTCCAGCTGGTATTCGTGACCGTCGATCGAAAATCTGCCATTGCCGATGCGGTTGGCGTTACGGCCGGGTGTGGCGCCGAAATAGGAGGAATATTTATAGTCCTCGAATTTGTCGAAGCCGAGAACGAGCGGCGGCTGGTGACCCTCAAGGCGCAAATCCTGGATGACGGCACCCCAGGTAATGACCTTCGCTGTAAGCCCACCTTTCGAAATGGTGACACGCTCGACCTTTTCGCCCGTTGCCGTGAAACCAAAATTCTCCCGTGCTGCCCCGTCGCTCATAACATCATTCTCCCGGTTGCCATGAATTGCCGGGCGGACGTTGCGTCATTTCCCGGCAATTCGCAATCCCGCAAATTCAGGCCGCCAGCTGGCCGATGGCCTCGAGTTCATACGGTGTGGTCTGGTATATCTCGTTGATCCAGTTTCCGAAAAACAGATGGGCATGACTGCGCCAGCGGTTAAGGGGCGCGAGTTCGGGGTCGTTATGCGGAAAATAATCATGCGGCAGCTTGATCGGCACGCCGGCGTGAACATCGCGGAAATACTCTTCCGAAAGCGATGTCGAATCATATTCGACATGATTGAACATATAGAGACGGTTGCCTGCCTTCTCATGTACCAGACATACACCCATTTCCTCCGACTCCATGAGGATTTCGAGTTCCGGATGTTTTTCGATGTCGGCGCGGCGCACTTCCGTCCAGCGTGACACGGGAACCTGGAAATCGTCCGAAAAACCATTGAGGTAGATCGACGAGGGGCAAAGATTGCGGTGGCGGTAAACACCGAAAGCCTTTTCCTTCAGCTCGTATTTAGGCACGCCGTGGAAGTGATAGATGGCGGCCATCGCGCCCCAGCAGACGTTGAGGGTCGAATGGACATTGGTCCGCGTCCACTCGAAAATCTTTTGCATTTCATTCCAGTAGGTCACGTCCTCATAGTCCAGCAGCTCAATGGGAGCACCGGTGATGATGAAACCGTCGAACTTGCGGTGACGCACCTCTTCCCACGTCTCGTAGAAGGAGAGGAGATGTTCTTCCGGTGTGTTCTTGGCGCGATGACCGCCGATGCGCACGAGCGACAACTCAACCTGAAGCGGCGAGGCGCCAACGAGGCGCGCCATCTGGATTTCCGTCTTGATCTTGTTCGGCATGAGGTTGAGAAGCCCGATCTGGAGCGGGCGGATATCCTGCCGGATGGCCGCCGTTTCGGTCATGACCCGCACGCCCTCGTGAACGAGGGTCTCAAAGGCGGGAAGCGTATCGGGAATCTTGATCGGCATGTCGAACTCTCTTTTCCGGATCACGTAAAGAACGTTGCGAAAACAAAAAAACCGGCAGCGGAAATCGCGACCGGTCCCAGGAAATTGCCTTTTTCCTCGACCCTTTAGCGACTTCTTTAAAGTGGCTGCAAGCCGGTCGGCAAATCACCACTAAGGCGTTTCATAATCCCGAAGCCGACGAAAATCAATATGGACGGTTTTCGGAGGCTTTCGGCTTTCCATTTTCGGCCGAGGTGCGATAAGGCAGGGCATGGATAAAGCGCACTTCACCATTCTGCTCGGCGGCGATGTTTCGGTTACTGATCGTCTCAGGGACGCGGTGGCGGGTAGCCGCGTGATCGCGGCTGATGGCGGCATGCGCCACGCCCGGCCGCTTGGCCTCACACCGGAGTTGTGGGTCGGGGATTTCGATTCCGCCAGCAAAGAGTTGCTGGATGCCTGGCCCGGTGTGACACGGCAGCCTTACCCGGCAGCAAAGGCGGTGACCGATGGTGAGATAGCGGTCTCGGAGGCGCTCGCCCGCGGCGCCGGTACGCTGGTGCTTGTCGGCGCGCTCGGGGGTGCACGAAGCGACCATGCCCTCCAGCACCTCCTTTACGCCGTCGCGCTTGCCGAACGTGGTCTCGATGTTTCGCTCACCTCCGGCGAGGAAGAGGCCCGGCCGCTGCTCCCGGGCTCGCTTAATGTCTCTCTACCCGCAGGCTCGCTTTTCTCGGTGGCCGGCTTCACAGCCCTGAAGGGGCTGGATATCGGCAATGTGCGTTACCCGCTGGAGGATTTCGCGCTTGCTTTCGGTTCCTCCCGCACTATTTCCAATGTCGCGAATGGCGGCCCTGTGCATTTTTCGCTTAAAAGCGGAAAAGCCATCGTGCTCGCCCGCCCTTATGATCTGACCGGAGCCTGACGCCTTGGCACCCCCTATTTTGAAACTCGATGACATCAAGCTGACCTTCGGCGTTACCCCGCTGCTGGACGGCGCCAATCTCCAGGTGGAGCCGGGCGACCGCATCTGCCTTGTTGGACGCAACGGTTCCGGCAAGTCCACGCTGATGAAGATCGCAGCGGGCCTTGTCGAGGCCCAGTCGGGCGAGGTTTTCCGTCATCCCGCTGCAACCATCCGTTATCTGGAACAGGCTCCGGATTTTGCCGGTTACGATACCGTTCTGGCCTATGCCGAGGCGGGACTCGGGCCTGGCGACGATGCTTATCGGGTTACTTATCTTCTCGAGCATCTCGGGCTTACAGGTCAGGAAAACCCGGCAAACCTCTCCGGTGGTGAAGCGCGCCGCGCCGCGCTTGCCCGTGTCATGGCGCCGGAGCCCGATATTCTGATGCTGGACGAACCCACCAACCATCTGGATCTGCCGACAATCGAATGGCTTGAAAGCGAACTCCAGCAGACGCGCAGCGCGCTGGTGCTGATTTCGCACGACCGTCGTTTTCTCGAACGGGTTTCGACCTCGACCGTCTGGCTCGATCGCGGCCAGTCCCGCCGTCTCAATCGTGGTTTTGCCCATTTCGAGGAATGGCGCGACAAGGTGCTTGAAGAGGAAGAGCTTGAACAACACAAGCTCGGCAAGGCCATCGAGCGCGAAGAACACTGGATGCGTTACGGCGTGACCGCAAGGCGCAAGCGCAACATGCGCCGTGTCGGTGAGCTTCAGGCCATGCGGGCGGAATATCGTGGGCACAAGGGGCCGCAGGGGACGGTGCAGGCGACCGTCACGGAAGGCCGGGAGTCCGGCAAGCTGGTCATCGAGGCGGAGGCCATCACCAAGGCTTACGGTGAGCGCATGATTGTTGCGCCGTTCTCACTGCGGGTGCATCGCGGCGATTGCATCGGTCTCGTCGGACCGAATGGCGCGGGCAAGACAACGTTGCTGAAGATGCTCACCGGCCAGCTTGAACCAGACAGCGGCTGGGTGAAGCTCGGCACCAATCTCGAGATCGCAACGCTTGACCAGAAGCGCGAGGAGCTCAATCCCAACGATACGCTCGCACATTATTTGACCGACGGCCGGGGCGACAATCTTCTCGTCAATGGCGAGGTGAAGCATGTCACGGGTTATATGAAGGACTTTCTGTTCCAGCCGGAACAGGCCCGCACACCCATCCGCAACCTTTCCGGCGGCGAGCGTGCAAGGCTCATTCTGGCGCGTATTCTCGCCCGGCCGACCAATCTTCTGATTCTCGACGAACCGACCAACGATCTCGATATCGAAACGCTGGATCTGTTGCAGGAGATCGTGGCCGGTTTTTCCGGCACGGTCATCCTTGTCAGCCACGACCGTGATTTTCTTGACCGTACGGTCACCTCCACCATCGCGCCGGCCAATCCCGATCAACCGGACGGACGCTGGATCGAATATGCCGGTGGCTATTCGGATATGATGGCGCAGCGCAAGGGAGCTGCGGAAGAGAAACGAAAAGCTGAGAGACAGGAAAAGGCGAAAGCCGCACCTTCAGCCCCGTCTTCGCAGGAGCCTGGAAAGGCCAAGGCCAAGCTTTCGTTCAAGCAGAAATTCGCCCTCGAAAATCTCCCCAAGGAGATGGAGAAGGCGCAGGAAGAGATTGCAAAACGCGAGCAGCGCATGGCCGACCCGGAACTCTTCGCCAAGGATCAGGCGGCCTTCAACAAGCTGGCGCAGGAAATGGAAAAGCTGCGCGAAAAACTTGAGGCCATGGAAGAGGAGTGGCTGGAGCTGGAGATGCTGCGCGAGGAACTGGAAGGCTGAGGACGATCTTTCCGGCCGCCCCGCCATCCGCCTTTGACAGGACCGCGGAAATGCCGTTTGCTGTCCCGGTTCGGAGGAGTTCAACACCATGCGCATGATCTTCGTCAACCTGCCCGTCAAGAATATCGAGACATCGAGAGCCTTCTTCACGACACTGGGTTTCACCTTCAATCCGGAATATTCCGATGACCGCACGCTCTGCATGATTGTCGAGGAGAACATCTTCGTCATGCTCCTTCAGGAAGAGCGTTTCCGTGATTTCATCAACGGCGACATCGCCGACGCCAAGCGGAGTACCGAGGTACTGACCTGTCTTTCCGCCGGAAGCCGGGAGGAAATCGACCGTATGATCGAGGCAGCGCTCGCGTCAGGCGGCAGCCACTGGAAACCCATTCAGGATCACGGATTCATGTATGCAGGCAGTTTTCAGGATCCCGACGGCCACGTCTGGGAACTGGTGCACATGGCGCCGCAGGGTTGATGGCAGCCATCTTGCCAAGATGGGTCTGCGGGACTACACCATTATCTTGATCTAACGGGGTGTCTTTCGCGCTTGGGCGCAAAAGGCTGAGAGGCTTGCCAACCCGAAGAACCTGATCCGGTTCATACCGGCGGAGGGATTAGACGGCTTTCCTGCAGGCGGCTATTTCCCTCCTCGTTTTGAGGAGATATTCGTGCGCCGTCGTCTTTTTGTAAATTCCATCATTGCCGTTTCCATGCTTCTGCCCGGCTTCGCAGTTGCGCAGGAAAAACCGGAACTGACGGTCTACACCTATGAGAGCTTCGTTTCTGAATGGGGGCCCGGTCCCAAAATAAAGGAAGCTTTCGAGAAGGTGTGCGCTTGCACCGTCAATTTTGTCGGCGTGGCGGACGGCGTGGCGCTTCTCAACCGGCTGAAATTGGAAGGTCCGGGGTCCAAGGCGGATGTCGTCGTGGGACTTGATACAAATCTGGTCGCGGAGGCGAAACAGACCGGCCTTTTCGATGTCAGCGGCGTTGATGCATCAGCGGCCAAGGTACCCGGCGGCTATGAGGACGATGTGTTCGTTCCCTATGATTACGGCCATTTCGCTATCGTCTATGACACCCAGACGCTGAAAAGCCCACCAACGAGCCTCAAAGAACTCGTGGACGGCGACCCCGCCCAGAAGATAGCCATTCAGGACCCGCGCACCTCGACGCCGGGACTGGGGCTGCTTCTGTGGGTGAAATCGGTTTATGGCGACCAGGCGCCGGAAGCCTGGGCAAAGCTCAGGAAGCGGATCCTTACCGTTACGCCGGGCTGGTCGGAGTCCTACGGGCTCTTCACCAAGGGGGAGGTGCCGATGGTGCTGTCCTACACGACTTCGCCCGCCTATCATATGGTCGCCGAAAAGTCCGATCGTTATCAGGCCGCAGCTTTCTCCGAAGGACATTACATCCAGATCGAAGTTTCAGGCCTTCTCAAAAACGCGCCGCACAAGGATCTCGCAAAGCAGTTTCTCGCATTCACCCTCACCTCCGGTTTTCAGGATACCATTCCCGAAAACAACTGGATGATGCCGGTTGCGGCAACCTCCGCCCCCCTGCCGGAGGCCTTTTCCAGGCTCGTCGTGCCGCAGAAGACTTTCCTGATGCAGCCGGAAGAGGTCGCGAAAAACCGCAAGGCATGGATAGACGAATGGCTGACGGCCATGAGCATGAATTGAAGAAGAGGCGCGTCCACGCATGATGCTGCGTCGCGATTACCGGCGGTCAATCATTTTCGGGACGGCGGCTTTTGCCGCCGTTTTCCTGTTCATGGCGCTCGCCGTGTTTGCGCTTCTGTCCTTTGATGCGGGTGCATCCGCTTCCGGCATTTTGGACCCTTATACATTGCGTATTCTGCGCTTCACGGTTTATCAGGCGACGCTCTCCACCCTTCTTTCCATCATTCTTGGTCTTCCCGTGGCCTTGGCACTCTCCCGGCAGCGGGAGTTTCCGGGAAGGATCTGGATCATCCGGTTGATGGCAGTGCCGATGGGGCTGCCGGTGATCGTCGGCGCCTTCGGTATCATTACCATCTGGGGGAGGCAGGGTGTCTTGAATACGCTTCTTGTTTTCGCCGGCGCGGAAGAACCTTTCAGCATTTACGGTCTTTCCGGCATCCTCATTGCTCATGTGTTTTTCAATCTGCCGCTTTCCGTCCGGTTGTTGCTGGCCGGGCTGGAGCGTATTCCGGGCGAATATTGGCGCATGGCGGCGAGCCTCGGCATGGGGCCGATCTCGGTTTTCCGTTTTGTCGAATGGCCGGCCGTGTCCCGGCTTGTTCCGGGTATCGCCGGCCTCATCTTCATGCTTTGCGCCACCAGTTTTACGCTCGTGCTCCTTCTGGGCGGCGGGCCGGCGGCGACCACCCTGGAGGTCGCTATATACCAGGCGCTGCGGTTCGATTTCGATCCGCAGCGGGCGATCGCGCTCTCGGTTCTGCAGATCGTCCTCACCGCGGCCCTGCTCGGCCTTCTGGCCTTCCTGCCGTCGCCGGAAGCGGAAATCGCTTCACTTGGCCGGCCTGTGCGCCGTTTCGATGCGGGCCGCGCGGCGGCCCGCCTGTGGGACGGTCTAATCATCGTTTCCGCGGTGCTGTTGATCGGACTGCCGCTGGTCGCCATTGTGTTCTCGGGCGTCCAGGCAGACCTGCCGCGCCTCATCACAGCACCGGTCTTCCTGCGCGCGGCGGCGACAAGTCTTGGGATTGCCGCGTTCTCGGCAATTTTCGTGATCATCGTCAGCATGGCGATCATCCGCGCACGTCAGGCGGTCAGCGCGAAACGGCGGGCCGCGCGGCCTCTTCACGTCTTGTCCAGCGTTCTCGGCGCGGGATCGTCTCTGGTTCTGCTGGTTCCGCCTGTGGTGCTCGGAAGCGGATGGTTCCTTCTCTTGCGGCCTTTCGGTGACGTCGCTGTTTATGCCCCGGTTCTCGTGGCGCTCATCAACATGCTGATGGCCCTGCCGCTTGCCATGCGGGTGCTGGAGCCGGCCGTCACCAGCCATTTTCTCCGCACCGGCCGACTTTCCGCCAGCCTCGGGCTTCAGGGTCTGCCGCGACTGCGGTTCGCCGATCTGCCCGTCCTGTGGCGGCCGCTGGCCATGGCATTTTCCTTCGCGATGGCCCTGTCGCTTGGCGATCTCGGCGCGGTTGCCCTGTTCGGTTCAGAGAATTTCGTCACCTTGCCGTGGCTCGTCTATAGCAATATGGGCAGCTACCGGACCAACGATGCCGCCGGTCACGCCTTTCTTCTCGGTGTGGTCTGCCTGTTGCTTGCTGCAACCGGCGTATCGCGACATTCACAATCGAAGCGGGTAAAAGCGGCAGAGGCGATGACATGAAGGGCGACGATTTCGCAGTGCAGCTTGACAGGGTCAGGCTGCGGCTTGGAACGCAGGATTTCGACCTCGACTGTGCGTTTCCGCAGGGGCAGGTCACCGCTGTCGTCGGTGCATCCGGTTCGGGAAAATCGACACTGCTTAACCTCGTTGCCGGTTTCGAGTTGCCGGATTCCGGCCGCGTGATGATCGGCGGACGGGACGTGACGACGCTCGACCCTTCCGAAAGGCCTGTCTCTTCGATTTTTCAGGACAATAATCTTTTTGCCCATCTCGACGTTTTTACCAATGTCGCGCTTGGTATAAGCCCCACGCTCAGATTACACGCGGAAGACCGGCAAAGGATAAATGTTGCGCTTGCGCGCGTTGGTCTTTCGGGTTTCGACAAGCGTTTGCCGGGCACGCTCTCCGGAGGAGAAAGGCAGAGGGCGGCGCTTGCGCGCGCATTGGTCAGGAAGAAGCCCGTCATGCTGCTCGATGAACCTTTCGCCGCACTTGATCCAGGGCTACGGGCGGGCATGAGTTCTCTGTTGCTTGACTTGCATCAAGAAACAAATAATGCGGTGATTATTGTGAGCCATCACCCGGAAGACATAAAAAGATTAGCGCGGCGGGTGGTTTTTCTTGATCGTGGCCGTGTCGTTTTTGCCGGAGCGACAGCGGATTTCTTTGCCACACAAAATGTGAAGGCCGTGGACAGTTTCCTGAACGGGTGACCGCCTTATTTTCGACGCGCGCCGCTGGCAATCGCTTTAGATGACTTCAATGGCGCTAATTTGCACTTGCCAGTTTTAAGTTGTTGCCCGAGAAAAGATGAGAATTATTGCGTTCTTCAGGAATATTCCGGATTTGATGGATCGATTTTACCGTCTCGGCATTCATCGCCCGTTGGGGCGAATCTGTTATTCTGGTCTGCAATTAACGGATGATCAGGAACGTTAAGGGGCAGGCATAGAGAATGAAAAATAGCATGACTGCACAGCGGAGGCTCTTCTCCGGTTCAGGCCTTCGCCGTTCCGGCCGGCTCGCTGCGGCGTGGTGCGCGCTGACCGCTTCTGCCGTGTTGCTGTCATCGTGCCAATCTCTTTTCAGCCCGGCCTACCAGTCCACATTGCGTCCCTCGGACAATCCGCAGACGGTGGAAGAGGTTCAGAAGAACGATCCGCGCGCGCAGATGGGCGCACGCGAACATCCACGCATCGTGGCAAGCTATGGCGGCGAATATCGTGATGCCAAGACGGAGCGGCTTGTCGCCCGGATTGCCGGAGCGCTGACGGCCGTCTCCGAAAATCCGCAGCAATCCTACCGCATCACCATTCTCAATTCGCCCGCCATCAACGCTTTCGCTTTGCCCGGCGGGTATCTTTACGTGACGCGCGGTCTTCTGGCGCTCGCCAATGACGCCTCGGAAGTGGCGGCCGTGCTGTCGCACGAAATGGGTCACGTCACCGCCAACCACGGGATCGAACGTCAGCGCCGCGAAGAAGCGGAAGTGATTGCGAGCCGCGTGGTTGCAGAGGTCCTGTCCAGCGATCTCGCCGGCAAGCAGGCGCTTGCCCGTGGCAAGCTGCGGCTTGCAGCTTTTTCGCGCCAGCAGGAGTTGCAGGCGGATGTGATCGGGGTACGCATGCTTGGCGAGGCGGGTTACGATCCTTACGCATCGCCGCGCTTTCTCGATTCCATGGCGGCCTATGCGCGGTTCTCTTCGGCCGATCCGGAAAACGATCAGAGCCTCGACTTCCTTTCGAGTCACCCCAATACACCACAGCGCATCGAGCTTGCGCGCCGGCATGCCCGTGCCTTCGGCCAGGAAGGCCAGGTCGGAGATCGTGGCCGAGACTGGTTTCTGGATGGTATAGACGGGCTGCTTTACGGCGATAGCCCGCAGGAAGGTTATGTCCGCGGCCAGACATTCCTGCATGGAACGCTCGGCATTCGTTTCGACGTGCCGGAAGGTTTCGTGATCGACAACAAGGTTGAGGCTGTGCTGGCGACAGGGCCGGGCGAGGTCGCAATCCGTTTCGACGGCGTCGCCGATCCGAAACAGACGAGCCTTGCCAATTACCTGACGAGCGGCTGGGTCGCCGGCCTGCTGCCTGAAACGGTAAAGGAAACGCAGATCAACGGACTGGAGGCCGCGACAGCCCGGGCAAGCGCGGATAAATGGGATTTCGACGTCACGGTCATCCGCGTCGGCCAGCAGATATTCCGGTTCCTGACCGCGGTGCCGAAGGGCAATACGCAACTCGATTCCATCGCCAATACCTTGCGCACCAGCTTCCGCAAGATGACGCCGCAGGAGATCGCCTCCCTGAAGCCGCTAAGAGTGCGGGTAGTGACGGTGAAGCCGGGTGAAACCGTGGCCACGATGGCGGCGCGGATGATGGGAACGGAGCGGAAGCTTGACATGTTCCGCATGATCAATGCGATGGGCGCCACGGCCACGATTCAGCCCGGGCAAAGGGTAAAGATCATCTCTGAATAACAAAAACCCCGGATAGCCCCGGGGTTTTATGTTCAGGCCTTCACCCGGCAATCACTGCCACTCACGAACGTCAACAAAATGACCCGCAATGGCCGCCGCCGCCGCCATGGCGGGGGAGACGAGGTGGGTACGGCTCTTATAGCCCTGACGGCCTTCGAAATTGCGGTTCGAGGTGGAGGCGCAGCGCTCGCCGGGCTTCAGGCGATCGTCGTTCATGGCGAGGCACATGGAACATCCGGGCTCGCGCCATTCGAAACCGGCGTCGAGGAAAATCCTGTCCAGTCCTTCCTTTTCCGCCTGTTCCTTCACAAGGCCGGATCCGGGCACGATCATGGCCGAAACGCTGGGAGCCACCTTGCGGCCATCGACGATCTTGGCCGCGGCGCGCAAATCCTCGATGCGGCCATTGGTGCAGGAGCCGATGAAGACGCGGTCAATGGCGATATCGGTAATGCGCGTGCCGGGCTTGAGGCCCATGTAGTCAAGCGCGCGCCACTTGGAGGCCCGCTTGTTTTCTTCATCGATATCATCGGGATTGGGAACAATGCCTTGAACAGAGGTTACATCTTCCGGAGAAGAGCCCCAGGAGACGATAGGCGGAAGATTGGCCGCATCGAGGATGACGACCTTGTCGTAATGGGCGCCCTCGTCGGATTTCAGAGTCTTCCAGTAGGCGATCGCCTGTTCCAGCGTTTCGCCCTTCGGCGCACGCGGCTTGTCCTTGATGTATTCGAAGGTCGTTTCGTCAGGCGCAATCAAGCCGGCGCGCGCACCGCCCTCGATGGTCATGTTGCAGACCGTCATGCGACCTTCCATGGAGAGCGAACGGATCGCCTCACCGGCAAACTCGATGACATGGCCAGTGCCACCGGCGGTGCCTATCTCGCCGATAATGGCAAGGATGATGTCCTTGGCGGTAACGCCCTCGGGGATTTTGCCATCGACACGCACCAGCATGTTCTTGGCTTTCTTTTGGATCAGCGTCTGTGTGGCCAGAACATGCTCTACTTCGGAGGTGCCGATGCCATGCGCCAGTGCGCCGAATGCGCCGTGGGTGGAGGTGTGGCTGTCGCCGCAGACGATCGTCATACCCGGCAGGGTGAAACCCTGTTCGGGGCCGACGATGTGAACGATGCCCTGGCGCTTATCGCGTTCGGAATAATATTCAACGCCGAAGTCCCTGGCGTTCTGCGCCAGCGCTTCCACCTGAATTCGGCTTTCTTCGTTCTTGATGCCTTCCAGCCGGTCGGCGGTGGTCGGCACGTTATGATCGACCACAGCGAGCGTGCGGGCCGGCGAATGCACCGGACGGCCGGCGATGCGCAGACCTTCGAAGGCCTGCGGGCTCGTCACCTCATGAACGAGGTGACGGTCGATATAGAGAAGACAGGTTCCATCTGGGTCGCGATTGACGACGTGGTCGTCCCAGATCTTGTCATACAAAGTGCGGGGTGCGCTCATGGCTCTGTGCCTTGTCATGGAAAAGGATAGTAGGGTTCAGTAAGGCGGTGGACAGCGGTGCTGTCAGGCGAGCCTAAGTCGGCTGGTGAGCGCCCCGGAAATGCGCGCAAAGAAGCGTGCCGGCAGACGCTTGTGGTCCTGCAGCACATACACATTCTGAGCGAGACATCCGAATTTAGATCCCATGGCAACTTTCATAGCAGATCGATGGTTTTACGGCAACATGAATGCGCAGGAGACAGGCTGAAGGACAGGATCGTGCCAACACTATGCACTGCATCACGGCGAGACGGCCTGCCCAGCAACGCTTTGCGGTTGTTATGATGCAACGCAACTTGCCTATTTTGCAGCGCACATATAGATGGGTTCCCTTATCATTTGCATTCGACGAGAAATCGAAGGGAGGAAAGCATATGGTATCCGAAAAGGCCCTTATCTCGAAGATCACCTGGCGGCTCATGCCGTTTCTTGGCCTTCTCTATCTCATCGCCTATATCGACCGACAGAATGTCAGCTATGCCAAGCTGCAGATGGTCGACGCGTTGAGCCTCAGCGAATACGCCTATGGACTTGGCGCGTCGCTGTTCTTCATCGGCTACTTCATCTTCGAAGTGCCAAGCAACCTGTTCCTCAACCGCTTCGGCGCCAGCAAATGGTTTGCCCGCATTCTGGTTTCCTGGGGGGCCGTCACCATCGCGCTTGCCTATACGCAGAACGCCACGATGTTTTACATCCTGCGCTTCCTGCTCGGGCTTTGCGAGGCGGGCTTCTTCCCGGGTGTGCTGTTCCTGATGACGCTCTGGTTCCCGCGCGATTATCGCGGCCGCATGATCGGCCTGTTCATGATCTTCAGCGCGCTCGCCAATGCCATCGGCGCGCCGCTCGGCGGCATGTTGCTCGATCTCGACGGTTTCCTCGGTTATGCCGGGTGGGAATGGGTATTCCTTGCCACTGGTATTCCGGCTGTGATCGCTGGGATAGCCACCTTCTTCTATCTGGATGATACGCCCGAAAAGGCCAAGTTTCTGTCGCAGGACGAGAAGGACTGGCTGAAGAACCGGCTTGCCGAAGAGAACAAGGGCATGGAAGAGCATGCGGAAGATGGCTTCAAAGCCCTGATCAATCCGCGGGTTCTGTTCATGTCGCTCTGCTATGTTGGATTTCCGCTGGCCGCCTATGGTCTCAGCTACTGGCTTCCAACCATCGTGAAGAGCTTTGGCGTTTCCAACACCGCGAACGGTTTCATCAACATCATCCCCTGGGTGATCGTTGCCGTTGCCTTGTTCGTCGTGCCTCTGGCGGCCGATAAGGCAAAGAACAAGACGCCCTATATCGTTGGTCCTGCCTTTATCGGCGCGTTTTGCCTGCTGATGTCGGCATTGCTGAGCGACCCGGTGTTGCAGTTCGCTTTCCTCTGCATCGCCGCTGCAGGTATCTTTGCAGGCCAGCCGGTGTTCTGGAGTCTGCCCGGCCGCTTCCTCAAGGGAGCGGGCGCTGCTGCGGGTATCGCCGCCATCAATTCGGTCGGCAATCTCGGTGGCTTCGTGGCGCAAAACGTCGTGCCCTGGATCAAGGATCAGACCGGCAGCACCATTGCGCCGATGTTCTTCCTTGCCTTCTGCCTCGCGCTTGCCGGTGTGCTAGTCATCATCGCCACCCGCAAGATGGGCAATCAGGCTCAAACCGCCTGAACCAAAAGAGAGGGATAGCCGGATTGCTTCCGGCTGTCCCTTTTCCTTCATCCTTGTTTCGAGCGCATCGCCTTTTCAATCCGCCGCAATATCAGTGACAGGCCTATGATCAGGATCAGGTAGATATAGGCGACGATCGAATAGGTCTCGAAAAACCGGAAAGAACCGGCGGCATAGACTTTTCCCATTTGGGTGATGTCGGTGACGCCGAGCACCGAAACAAGTGAGCTGTCCTTCACCATCGAGACGAAATCGTTCGAAAGCGGCGGAAAGATCGTCCGGGTCGCCTGTGGCAGAGTGATCAGCCTGAAGCGCTGATAGCGGCTGAAACCGAGGGCCTTTGCTGCCTCGATCTGCCCCTCCGGAACGGCCTGTATGCCGGCGCGGAATATCTCTGCAATGAAGGCCGCATAACCGATGGTCAGTGCGATGATCGCCCGCCAGATCATCGATACGTCCCGCACAAGCAAAGGCTCCACCCATCCCTGTGAGACAAGCGGAGCAGTCAGCCCGTTATAGAGCGCCACCAGGCCTGGCGTTCCCACAAAAGCGATGTAGAAAAGCAGAACGATGATCGGTATGCCGCGAACCACTTCGATGTAAAACCGCGCCACTTGCCGTGCCACGATATTATCAGCCATTCCGACGATGGCGATGCAAAGGCCGAGCAATGTTGCCAGCATAAAGGCCGTGAGCGTGACGGAAACCGTGATGCCGACACCTTTTGCCACGGTGCTGAACACCTGCGTGTAAATGCCATTGACAGCGATCATCGCGGCAAGGGCAATGCCGATCACGAGGATCGCGAGCAGCCACCAGGGAAAATCCTCGCTCGTGCTGTTCTGCGTGTTCCGCTTTGTTGTGGCGTCGTGCAGCGTCATTCGCCAAGCTTGTAGTCGAGGAACCACTTCTTATCGAGTGCGGCGAAGGTGCCGTCCGCCTTCAGCGCCGCGATCGCGGCATTGACAGGGGCAACGAGATCGGAACCTTTTTTGAAGATGAAACCGAAGTCATCGCCGCCAAGCGGACCACCGATCAGTTTGAGCGTGCCGTTTGACGCATCGACATAACCCTTGCCGGCAACGCCATCGGTGAGCACGAGGTCGACATCGCCTGTTTTCAACGCCTGAACGCTGGCGCCGAAGGTTTCCATCAGACGAAGGCGCGGATTTTGCTCGTTGCCATCCAGAACATCGTAAACGGCGGTGTAGAAGGGCGTGGTGCCGGCCTGTGCGCCAACGAGACCTTTATCGAAGGCGGCGAAACTTTTTGCGTCGGTAAAGCGGTTTTCGTCTGCCCGCACCAGCATGAACATTTCCGAACGCATATAAGGGACGGAGAAATCCACTTTTCCCTGCGGTCGTCCTTGATGCTGATTCCGGTCATGCCGATGTCGTATTGCCCCGCAGAAACTGACTGGATCATCGCGTCCCAGGAAATATTCTGATATTCGACCTTGAAATTCAGCCGTCTGGCGATCTCTTCCATCGCATCATATTCCCATCCGATGGCTTTTCCGCTTTTCGGGTCGACGAATTGCAGCGGCGGATAGGCATTTTCCGTGACCACGACGACGGTGCGTCCCTCAAGATCCGGCAGATCGACGGCGCCGGCGAGTGCAGGCGTCATGGCCAATACGGCGAGGGCGGCGAGAAACGGGCGTCTGGCGATCATGAAAGGCTCCGGAGCGATTTTTCTCAAATTGCACGCTTGCCGGAGCGAGAGCAAGACATGTGAGCGCAACAAAAAAGGCGGTCCCAAGACCGCCTTTTCCGTAAATCCAGTAAACTGGAAATCTTATTCTGCTGCGGTTTCTGCAGCCTTTGCTGCTTCTTCTGCTGCCTTGGCTTCAGCAGCTTCGGCTGCTGCCTTTTCGGCGGCGAGAGCCTGTGCTGCTGCTACCTTTTCAGCTTCCAGACGTGCCTTTTCTTCGGCAGCTGCCTGGCGCTCGGACTCGTTCAGCTTACGGGCGCGCGTACCGGTGTTTTCAACGATACGGGCAGCCTTGCCGCGACGGTCGCGCAGATAGTAGAGCTTCGCACGACGAACCTTACCGCGGCGAACGATTTCAACGCCTTCGACCAGCGGCGAGTAGATCGGGAATACGCGCTCTACGCCTTCGCCGTAGGAGATCTTGCGAACGGTGAAGCTTTCGGAAAGGCCGCCGCCGGAACGGGCGATGCAAACGCCTTCATAAGCCTGAACGCGGGTACGGTTACCTTCGGTAACGCGGACGTTCACGCGCAGCGTGTCGCCCGGAGAAAACTCAGGCAGGGTGCGCTTTGCTTCGATCTTGGCAGCCTGTTCGGCTTCCAGCTGCTGAATGATATTGGTCATGTTAACCTCTGATTTCTTCTGAAACAGCCAGAGCGCTCAACGGTTGCCTATCGGTCGATTGCCTTCAGGCCATGCCTTGCGGCAGGAGCGGGTTCGCCATTCTTTGCTTGCGGTTAAAGGGGTAAACCCCAATTCCACGCGGGCACATACACGAGGATGCACCGTTTGTCATCCCTTCATGACAATTTTTATCAATTCTTCACCGCGCTCCGACAGTTGCGAAGCGGCTTTCGGCCGGATATGGCATGAAAACCTTGGGAGGGGCCATGTCCATATTCATCGTTCTCATGCTGTTTGCAACCGGCTTTCTGTCAGGTGTCGTCAATGCGATTGCCGGCGGCGGCACATTCCTGACCTTCGGTGCGATGACGCTGGCCGGCCTGCCGCCGATTGTCGCAAACGCCACGTCGGCGATCGTGCAGTTTCCGGGCTACGTCACGTCCGTCATCGCCTATGGGCCGGAGATACGCGCCCATTGGCGCGAGGCGATCCTTCTGTCGGCTGTTTCCGTCGTCGGTGGGCTGGGTGGATCGCTCCTGCTTCTGTCGCTCGACAACCCCTCCTTTCGTCAGCTGGTTCCATGGCTGCTTCTCGCCGCCACCGCCGTTTTTGCCGCCGGCCCGTGGCTCAGGCCGAAGGCAAGCACCGAGCGCTCTCCCGGCAATCTGCCGAGCCTCGTCTTCCAGGGGCTTGCCTCCATCTATGGCGGCTTTTTCGGCGCAGGAATGGGCATCATGATGCTTGCCATCCTCGGAATAACCTCGGGCGGAAGCTATCATCATCTGAACGCTTTGAAGAACCTGCTGTCGGTGGTGATCGCGGTCATCGCGATTACGATCTTCGTCAGCGGCGGTGTTGTCTCCTGGTGGGCGGCGCTCATCATGTTTCCCGCGGCAGCGCTTGGCGGCTATGCGGGCGTGCACACGGCGCGGCGGGTGCCGCAGTGGGTCATTCGCTGGCTGGTGATTGCGGTCGGGCTGGTGCTGACGGCTTATTATTTCGTCTCGACCTGAGGCTTCTCAAGAAGGTCGGGCCGCCTTTCCTTCGTCAGCTTCAGCGCCTGTTCATGACGCCATTTGTCGATGACGGCGTGATTGCCGGAGGTGAGAACGGCGGGGATATCGCGGCCTTCCCAGACCTGCGGGCGGGTATAATGAGGATGTTCCAGCAGCCCGCCCTCGAAGCTTTCATGCACGCCGGAAAGGTCATTGCCCATGACGCCCGGCAGGATGCGGACGACGGCGTCCAGCAGCGTCAGCGCCGCCGGCTCACCGCCGGAGAGGATGTAATCGCCGATCGACACCTCCTCCAGCGCGCGCGCCTCGATCACCCGCTGGTCGACGCCTTCAAAACGGCCGCAGACGATGATTGCGCCGTCACCCGCCGCAAGTTCGCGCACACGGTTCTGGGACAAAGGCTTGCCGCGCGGGCTCATCAGCAGGCGCGGGCGCGTGTCACCATTGGAAACGTGGTCGATGGCCGCGGCCAGGACATCGGGTTTCAGCACCATGCCAGCGCCGCCGCCTGCGGGCGTGTCATCGACGCTTCTGTGCCTGTCGGTGGCGAATTCGCGGATCTGCACGGCGTCCAGCGACCATTGTCCCCGCTCCAGCGCCTTGCCGGCCAGCGAATATCCGAGATGTCCCGGGAACATTTCCGGGTAAAGCGTCAGCACGGTAGCCTTGAAGGTCATCGGTTACTTCTTGCCGAACGGCCGTACGCCGGTTTCGTCCTTGTCGTCGGGATTGTCGATCAGGCCGGCGGCCATCGGATCGATAAGAATGCGTCCGGCTTCGAGGTCGATCTCCAGCACCGCCGCCTCTGAAAAGGGAATGAGGGCCGGGCGACGGCCCGCACCCTTCAGCTCCAGCAGATCACCCGCGCCGAAATCATAGACCGCACTGACGGCGCCATAACTCTTGCCTTCGGCATCAACTGCCTCCAGCCCTTCGAGATCGGCATAATAGAATTCGTCGTCATCAAGCTCGTCGTCGGGCAGATTGTCGCGTTCGATGAAGAGTTCGAGCCCATTCAGGCTTTCGGCCGCATTGCGGTCGTTGACGCCCCTGAAGCGCACAATGACAACGTTCTTGCCCTCGCGAATTTCCAGAATTTCAAAAATGCGGCCATCGGCGCTGACCAGATTGCCGTAATCGCCGAGCGCCAGCGGGTCATCAGTATATGTGCTGACACGGACTTCGCCACGCAGACCCTGCGCGCCACCGATTTTTGCCATGAGTATCGGGTTTTCCAGCTTTGCCATCGGGCCGTCCGTCTTCTGGTATTGGTTGCGTCAGCTTTAAGGTCTGTTGACGCCAAAATAAACAAAAAACGGGCGGCGTGGAAATCCACGCCACCCGTTCCTCAAAAGTTTCCGTGCAGATTATTCTGCAGCAGAGGCTTCCGCAGCGGCAGCGGCTGCATCTTCAGCCTTCTGCTTCTTTTCAGCAACGCGTTCCAGAGCGCGCTTGCCCGGCTTTGCCTTTTCCGGGTTGCTGCGAGCGGCGCGCTCGGCAAGGCCGGCTTCTGCGAGGAAGCGCAGAACGCGGTCGGTCGGCTGTGCGCCCTTGGCGATCCATTCCTTGATGAGGTCAGCCTTCAGCTCAACGCGCTGCGGGTTGTCCTTGGCAAGCATCGGGTTCCAGGAACCGACCTTCTCGAGGAAGCGGCCGTCGCGGGGCGAACGGGCGTCAGCAACAACGATCTGGTAATACGGGCGCTTCTTGGAACCACCGCGTGCGAGACGAATTTTGAGTGCCATGTCATTTACTCCTTAGGATGGCTTGTCCGCCTTTCAGGCGGTCTTTTCTGTGCCGCCATGTTCGGCGGCGATTGCTTCATGATGCCGGATGACTTCCTTGATGATGAAGTTCAGGAACTTCTCGGCGAAATCCGGGTCCAGATTGGCGTCCTTTGCCAGGTGGCGAAGGCGTTCGATCTGGTATTCCTCGCGCGCCGGGTCTGCCGGCGGCAAATTGTACTTTGCCTTCAGCACGCCCACCGCCTTGGTACAGCGGAAACGTTCGGCAAGAATGTGAACCAGTGCGGCATCGATGTTGTCGATCGACTGGCGGTATTCGGAAAGCTGGGCTTTCACCTCTGTATTGTTCATTGGCGTCCCCCTCACTTCTTTTTCGGAAAGCCGGGAAGGCCCGGCATGCCGCCAAGACCCGGCAGCTTTGTGCCTCCGAGGCCCGGCAATCCGCCCGGCAGACCGCCAAGGCCGGGCATTCCACCCGGCTTGCCGAGGCCGGCGGCTTCCGCCTGCTTCTGGAGCGCTTCAAGCTGCTTCGGATCGATGTTGGACAAATCAGGCATGCCGCCGCCCATCATGCCACCGAGACCCATCTTGCCGGCAAGGCCGCCCATCATCTGCTTCATGATGCCGCCTTTGCCCTTGCCGCCCATGGCTTTCATCATGTCGGCCATGCCGCGATGCATCTTCAAGAGCTTGTTGATTTCGGCGGCATCGGTGCCGGAACCGGCGGCGATGCGCTTCTTGCGGCTGTGTTTCAGAATATCCGGATTGGCGCGCTCCGCCTTGGTCATGGAGGAGATGATGGCAATCTGGCGGTCGAACATCTTGTCGTTCATGCCGGCTGAAGCCATCTTGTCCTTCATGCCGGCCATGCCGGGCATCAGCCCCATGATGCCGCCCATGCCGCCCATCTTCTTCATCTGGGCAAGCTGGTCGGCCAGATCGTTGAGGTCGAACTTGCCCTTGGCCATCTTCTCGGCCATGGCGCGGGCTTTTTCCGCATCGATGTTTTCGGCGGCCTTTTCGACCAGCGAGACGATGTCGCCCATGCCGAGAATACGGTCGGCGATACGGCGCGGGTGGAACTCGTCGAGTTCGTTCATGCGCTCGCCGATACCGATCAGCTTGATCGGCTTGCCGGTGACGGCGCGCATGGAGAGGGCCGCACCGCCGCGGCCGTCACCGTCCATGCGGGTGAGAACAAGGCCGGTTATACCGACACGCTCATCGAAATTGCGCGCCAGATTGACGGCGTCCTGACCGGTCAGAGAATCCGCGACCAGCAGGATTTCATGCGGATTGGACTTCTTCTTGATGTCTGCCATTTCCAGCATCAAGGGTTCGTCGATGTGTGTGCGGCCGGCGGTATCGAGAATGACGACGTCATGCCCGCCGAGCTTTGCGGCCTGCACGGCACGTGCGGCAATATCCGTCGGCGACTGGCCGGCAATGATCGGCAGCGTGTCGACGCCGGTCTGGACGCCGAGCTGGCGAAGCTGCTCCTGGGCGGCCGGACGACGCGTGTCGAGAGATGCCATCAGCACCTTCTTCTTGTCGCGGTCGGTCAGGCGCTTGGCGATCTTGCCGGTGGTTGTTGTTTTACCCGAGCCCTGCAGACCTACCATCATGATGACGACGGGGGCGGTCGCATGAAGGTCGATCGAGACGCCTTCGGTGCCGAGCATTTCGACAAGCTCGTCATGGACGATCTTGACGACCATCTGGCCGGGCTTGATGGATTTCAGAACGGCCGCGCCGACGGCCTTTTCACGCACTCTGTCGGTGAAGGAACGTACGACTTCCAAGGCCACATCCGCTTCCAGCAGCGCACGGCGAACCTCGCGCAGGGCGGCGGCAACATCGGCTTCCGTCAGCGCGCCACGGCCGGTCAGTCCATTCAGAATGGAACCAAGGCGGTCCTGGAGGTTTTCAAACATCGTTTCTTCCTTCTTCGTTCCGGGTTTCCGAAACGTCGGTGCTTTCGCTGGCAAAAACAAGACGCAAAGCCAAAAAGCACCCGAGGGCGCATCGCGCTGTCGGGTGTTGACCTCCGGGATCTCTTTATACCTTTTCGGGTCCCGGTCGGCGGCTTGGAGTCGTGAAACTGCCAGCTGATGGGCGGGATAAACAGGAAAGTGCCGGAAAAGTCAAGGCAGCGTTGGTTTCCGCCCGACAAAGCCTGCATTTCATCTTTGCGTGATCGGTCGTCGGCCGCCAGAGGCGGTGCTTGAACGGCGCGATTCTGCTCCCTATACATTTGTCATGAACCGTCGAAAATTTTTCCGTTTTTCCGCTGTTGGTCTGCTCGCTCTGGCGGGCGGCGGCCTTTATGCCCGTCGTTCAAGCGCCAGCGCTTATTACAGCGGCCCTATCTCCGATCATTTCGACGGGATACGCTTTTTCAATCCCGGTGGTACGCCGCCCAGCAACTTCATGGGTCTGCTGAAATGGCGCTTCAACGGTGAACGCGCCAAGTGGCCGGAAAGCTATGCGAGCCCGTTTCCGTTTGCGAAACCGGACAGCCGGGTCGAGGGTAAAGACATGCGTGTCACCTTCATCGGCCATGCTTCCTTTCTTATCCAGACAGCGGGCCTGAATATTCTCGTCGATCCCGTGTGGTCTGAGCGCACCAGCCCCTTCAGCTTCGCCGGGCCCAAGCGCGTCAACCCGCCCGGTATCCGTTTTGAGGATCTGCCGCCCATCGATCTGGTGCTGGTAACGCATAATCACTACGATCATCTGGATATGGAGACGCTGAAGCGCCTGCATGTGGCGCACAAGCCGCTTTTCATCACGCCGCTCGGCAATGATGCCATCATCCGTACCGGCGTTCAGGCCGCGCGCATCGAGGTGGGCGACTGGGGTGATGTGATTGATGCCGGTGCGGTGAAAATTCACTTCGAGCCGTGCCATCATTGGTCGGCGCGTGGTCTGAACGACCGGCGCATGGCACTCTGGGCGGCGTTCGTCATCGAAACGCCGGGTGGGAAAATCTACCATATTGGCGATACCGGCTTTCACGAGGGCCTCAACTATCACGCCGCGCGCAAGAAGCATGGTGAGTTCCGCCTCGCCAACCTGCCCTTCGGCGCCTATGAGCCACGCTGGTTCATGAAGGGCCAACACCAGAACCCGGCGGAAGCCGTGGAAGGCATGGAGCTTTGCGGTGCGGCGCATGTCTGCGGCCACCATTGGGGTACGGTACAGCTGACCGATGAGGCGGTCGATGCGCCGCTCGCAGCCCTCAAGGTTGCGTTGAGCGAACACGGGGTGGAGGAGAGCCGTTTCCGGCCGATGCGCCCCGGCGAGGTTTTCGACGTGCCTTCTGCCTGACAGCCGCCCCGTTTGCGACGCAACAGTCTGGTAATTTGCCGGTGTTTCCGCCATGTTTTCGACGTGCCTTCTGCCTGACAGCCGCCCCGTTTGCGACGCAACAGTCTGGTAATTTGCCGGTGTTTCCGCCATATAGGGCGAAAGCACGGGAAAATCCCGTATGAAAAGCGGTTTTCAGGTTTAAAGCGATGGCGAACACGGTCGAATTTGCGAAGATGAACGGGCTTGGCAACAAGATCCTGGTTGTCAATATGCGCGGCCGACAGGATATGGTCACGCCAGAGGCAGCAATTGCCCTCAATGCCGATCCTGCCACCCAGTTCGACCAGATCATGGCCATCCACGATCCGCGTATCGCGGGAACGGATGCCTATATTGACATCCTCAACTGCGATGGCACCAAGGCGCAGGCCTGCGGCAACGGCACGCGTTGCGTGGTGCAGGCCCTGTCGTCCGAAACCGGCAAGACCAGCTTCACCTTCCAGACGGTCGCCGGTATCCTGAATGCCGTCGAGCATGAAGACGGCATGATATCGGTCGATATGGGGCTCCCGCGTTTCCGCTGGAGCGACATTCCGCTTTCTGAGGAATTCCACGATACCAGCCGCATCGAATTGCAGATCGGGCCGATCGATGCGCCGATCCTGCATTCGCCGGCCGTCATGTCGATGGGCAATCCGCACGCTATTTTCTGGGTTGATCGTGACCCGATGACGTTTGATCTCGAACGCTTCGGCCCGTTGCTCGAAAACCATCCGGTGTTTCCGGAAAAGGCCAATATCACGCTGGCGCAGGTGATTTCAGACAGCGCGCTTCGCACCCGCACCTGGGAGCGGGGCGCCGGGCTAACGCTTGCCTGCGGTTCGGCCGCCTGTGCTTCAGCTGTTTCCGCTGCCCGCACCGGCCGCACCGGCCGCAAGGTCAGCATCGATGTCGCCTCAAGCCCGATCCGCGTGCCGCTGACTATCGACTGGCGTGAAGATAACCACGTCATCATGACCGGCCCGGCCGAATGGGAATGGTCGGGCTCCGTCGATCCCATTACCGGCTTGTGGGCGCGGGATGCTGTCGAGCGGGGGGCTGTATGAGCGGGGTCGAGGTCATAACCTTCGGCTGTCGTCTCAACACCTATGAATCGGAAGTGATGCGGGCGGAGGCCGAAAAGGCCGGGCTTAACAATGCCGTGCTGGTCAATACCTGCGCGGTGACCGGGGAAGCGGTGCGACAGGCTCGTCAGGCGATCCGCCGCGCCCGGCGCGACAACCCACATGCGCGCATCATCGTGACGGGCTGTGCCGCCCAGACCGAGAAGCAGACCTTTGCCGAGATGCCCGAGGTAGACGCGGTATTGGGCAATGAGGAAAAGCTGAAAAGCGCCTCTTATCGCGCGCTGCCGGATTTTGGCGTTTCGGCGGAAGAAAAACTGCGCGTCAACGATATCATGAGCATCAAGGCGACCGCACCTCAGATGGTCAAGCACATAGACGGGCATGTGCGCGCCTTCATTCAGGTGCAGAACGGCTGTGATCATCGCTGCACCTTCTGCATCATTCCCTATGGGCGCGGCAATTCGCGCTCCGTGCCGATGGGTGCGGTGGTGGATCAGGCCCGCCGGCTGACGGAGAGCGGTTATTGCGAGATCGTGCTGACCGGCGTGGATGCGACCAGTTACGGCGCCGATCTGCCGGGTGAGCCTTCTCTTGGTTATCTTGCCAAGACATTGCTGAAGCAGGTGCCCGACATCCTGCGCCTGCGCCTTTCTTCCATCGACAGTATCGAGGCCGACCACCATCTGATGGATCTGATTGCCGGTGAGCCGCGTTTCATGCCGCATCTGCACCTGTCACTCCAGCATGGCGACGACATGATTTTGAAACGCATGAAACGCCGCCATTCACGTGCCGATGCCATCCGCTTCTGTCACGAGGTGCGGGCCCTCAGGCCCGATGTGGCCTTCGGCGCGGATATGATCGCCGGTTTTCCGACCGAGACTGAAGAGATGTTCGAGAACGCGGCGACGCTTGCGGAAGAATGCGGCATTTCCAACCTGCATGTCTTTCCCTACAGCCCGCGTGCCGGCACGCCCGCCGCACGCATGCCGCAGCTGGACCGAGCGCTTGTGAAGGAGCGGGCGGCGAGGCTTCGCGTGCGGGGGGAGTCGCTTAAGGTGGCGCATCTGCAAGGAATGGTTGGTTCGGTGCAGACCATTCTTGTTGAAAACAACGGTTTTGCCCATACGGACAATTTCACGCTGGTGGCGGCACCTGATCTTGCCCCGCGCACCCTTGCGCGGGTTGCGATTACCGGCCACAACGGCAAACATCTGAATATGAGGCTTCTGGCGGCAGATGCGGCCTGAGGCAGCGCAAGAAAAGAGACACGGGAACAACCATGGCCCTCGGCTTCATCAAAAAAGTCTTTTCGTTCGGCAAGGACAAGGCCGAAACGGAAGAGCGGCCACAAGAGAATGCTGCGCTTGAGCGCGGCAATGAAAACGCCTCTTTCGAAGCGGCGCTGAACGACGCCGAAGCGCATGATGCTGTCGACAGGGATCCTGTTTCCAAACTGGAGATGGAGACGGCCGGCGGCCCGGCCCCCGACGAGGCGGAAGATCTAGCCTCCTCCGGCGAGAATGAAGACGAGGACGCGCCGCTTCTTCCCGGTGCCGAGCTGTCCGGCGATATGGGCCTGGTGCCATTGTCGTTGCTACAGGCGGAAGCGGCTGCCGAGGAGCAGGTCGAGCCGACTCCGGAGGCTGCCGACGTCGTGCTTGATGCCGATGCGATGGATGCGCTGCTTGACGAGGCGGAAGCCGCGACCGCGCCTGAACCCATTGCGGTTCCACCAGCTCTGCCAAAGGGCTTTTCGTCCGCCAGCGAACGGCAGGAGCCTGCGCCTGCCGTAGCTGAGGTGAAACTGACATGGTTCCAGCGCCTGCGAAACGGGCTTGCCCGCACGTCTTCGCAGCTAACCACACAGATTTCGGCGCTTTTCACCAAACGCAAGCTGGATGAAGATACGCTCGACGAGCTGGAAGACCTTCTCATCCAGTCCGATCTCGGCGTCGAGACCGCCATGCGCATCACCGGCGCCCTGTCTTCGGAGCGTTACGGCAAGGATGTGAGCGGTGAAGATGTGGCGCGCATCATGGCGGGCGAGATCACCAAGGTTCTGAAGCCTGTTGCCAGACCTTTGGAACTCGATCTCTCGCACAAGCCGCATGTCATTCTCGTGGTCGGTGTCAACGGTACGGGCAAGACGACGACCATCGGCAAGCTCGCCGCCAAGCTTTCTGGCTCGGGCCTCAAGGTGATGCTGGCGGCCGGCGATACTTTCCGCGCGGCAGCGATTGAGCAGTTGAAGATATGGGCCGACCGCACCGGCTCGGACTTTATCGGCACCAAGCTTGGGGCAGATGCCTCGGGTCTGGCTTACGATGCCTATGAGCAGGCGCGGGCGCAGAAAAGCGATGTGCTCATCATCGATACCGCTGGCCGTTTGCAGAACAAGACGGAACTGATGGCGGAGCTGGAAAAGATCGTGCGCGTGCTCGGCAAGCTCGATCCGGATGCGCCGCACACCGTGTTACAGACTCTGGACGCAACGACGGGCCAGAACGCCATGAACCAGGTGGAAATATTCCGCAATGTTGCGGGCGTTTCGGGCCTGATTATGACAAAATTGGATGGCACGGCGCGCGGTGGTATCCTCGTCGCCATTGCCGCCAAACACAGGCTGCCGGTTTATTTCATCGGTGTGGGTGAAGGTGTTGACGATCTGGAGCCCTTCGAGGCGGAAGATTTCGCCAAGGCCATTGCGGGAGTTTGAGTATGGATATTGAAAGCAATTCCAAGGAAAGCGAAAAGATGGTGGCGGAAATCAGCCCGCTCCTGAAATTCGTGCTTGAGCTTGGCCCGCTCGTCGTTTTCTTTTTCGCCAATTCCCGCGGCGAATGGCTTGCCACCACTTTTCCGGTTCTAACAGAGTTCGGTGGCCCGATCTTCATCGCCACCGGCCTGTTCATGATCGCGACAGCGATTGCGCTCTCCGTTTCCTGGGTGCTGACGCGCAAGCTGCCGATCATGCCGCTGATTTCAGGCATCGTGGTCTTCGTGTTCGGCGCTCTGACGTTGTGGTTGCAGAACGACACTTTCATCAAGATGAAGCCGACCATCGTCAACACGCTGTTTGGCGTCATTCTGCTGGGCGGCCTGTTCTTCGGGCAGTCGCTGCTCGGTTACGTCTTCAATTCCGCCTTCAAGCTTACGGATGAGGGCTGGCGCAAGCTGACGCTGCGCTGGGGCATCTTTTTCCTCTTTCTGGCGGTGCTGAACGAGGTTGTCTGGCGCATGTTCTCCACAGACACCTGGGTGGCCTTCAAGGTCTGGGGCACCATGCCGATCACCATCATCTTCACCATGGCGCAGATGCCGCTTGTGATGCGCCATTCTGTCGAGCCGCTTGGCAAGGACGAAAAATGACAGTTGCGGAGATGCCGGCTTCCCGTTCGCGTTCGCTTAGATGGTTCGGCGTGGCCGCCGGGCTGCTTCTCCTGCAGATCATCATTCTCTACGCCATGGGCCGCATTCCGATTTGTGAATGCGGTTATGTTAAGCTGTTCGAGCCTGGCGTGAATACACCGGGCAACTCCCAGCACATCGCTGACTGGTACACCCCGTCACATATCATCCACGGCTTCCTGTTCTACTGGTTTGCGTGGCTGCTGTTCCGCAACAAGCCGCTTTCCATGCGGCTTTCCCTTGCGGTGCTGGTAGAGGCCGCGTGGGAAATTCTTGAAAACTCGCCCATCATCATCGATCGCTACCGAACCGCGACGATGGCGCTGGGGTACACGGGCGACAGTATCCTGAACTCGGCGATGGACACGGTTTTCATGGCGTTGGGTTTCTTCTTCGCCGCCCGTGCGCCGGTGTGGCTAACGGTGGTGGTCGCCATCTTCTTCGAGATATTCACCGGCTGGCTGATCCGCGACAACCTGACGCTCAACGTCGTCATGCTTGTCTGGCCTGTTGAAGCCATAAAGGAATGGCAGAACGCGCTCCCGCAAATGTGAACGGGGTTCGCCGACGTTGCAGTCCGAACGGCCCTGGAATCGCGCGATATATGCAGGCTTTCTTAAGGGCATTGCGGTAACATCCGGGTTCAAAGGCTCGTCTCTCCCTCCGGCAGAACCCATTGCAAGACAATTTCGCCTATCTTCTTCCCTTTATCATGCTGACATTCGGCGTGGTGTTTCTGTTCCTGCAGAGGACCGGGCAGGCTTCCGCCCGCTACTGGGGTATCGGATATCTTTCGGCGGCCTTTGCTTTTGCAACACCGCTGGTGCTTGGCGGGCTGCCTTTTGAAGTTCAGGCGATCCTTTCGAATCTGTTGTTCTTTTCCGCCTTCTTCCTCTATGGCCACGCGTTGCTCACCCATTTCGGGCGGCCGCTCTATACCAAGGCGCGGCTGTCGATCGTCGTGGTTGCGGTGTTGCTGGTTTCTTTCCATGTTTTCATCACGCCCGATCTGAAACGCGAACTCGTCATCGGCGATCTCGTTTGCGCCCTTTTGCTCGCGATCCCGGTCTGGCTCGTGCGAAAGCGCCCGGCTGCGCTTGCCGACAGGCTGATGGTGGGGATCGCCTGTCTCGTGGTGGTGGAGACGCTGGTGCGCATCGGCTTGCTGCTGGTGATGACGCCGGGAGGCTCGATGATCGAGCTCAGCGAGTTCTTCGAGTCGGATTATGCTTTCTACATGCAGCTTGCTGCGAGTATTTTTGGTTTCCTGCTCGCGCTTTCGGTGCTCGCGAGCCAGATTTCCGTCACCGTGGACCGGCATCAGCACGCGGCGGAGCATGACCCCCTGACGGACGTGCTGAACCGCCGTGGCTTCGACCGGCGTGTGCCCGACTTTCGTAATGATACGCCTGATGGCGCGGTGATTGCCTGCGACATAGACCATTTCAAGCGCATCAATGATGTCTACGGCCATGCGGCGGGAGATATCGTCCTCATCGGCCTTTCCGATCTTCTCACAAAAAATGCGCCCGAGGATGCGCTGGTAGCGCGTTTCGGCGGCGAGGAATTCGTGGTGTTCCTGCCCGGTCGGACGGCTGCTGCGGCCAGCCAGCTTGCCAATGGCATGCGGACAGGCCTGTCGTCACTGGATTGGCGCAGCCGGGGTGTGACCAGTCAGATCACGGCGAGCTTCGGTGTTTCCGCGGTCGCGAGGGGCGATCATTCCATTCACGACGCCATCAAGCGTGCTGATGACAGTCTTTATGCCGCAAAACGCGGCGGTCGCGATCAGGTGGTGCTGGAAGGCATGCGTCTGCCGGCGGAAGGCCCGCCTCTGAGGGTCGTTAACAAGGCGTGATGCCTTACGAGCGGTTATTTCCCGGCTGCGGCCGCAATGGCCGGTCGCAGGTCGCGCTCGACGCTGCGGGCATCGAAGGGGCCGACCTTTTTGTAAAGGATCGTGCCGTCCGCGCCGACCAGGTAACTTTCGGGAATGCCATACACACCCCAGTCAATCGCCGCCTTGCCGCTGGGATCGATACCTATGGCAGCAAAGGGGTTGCCGAGCTCGCCGAGGAAGCGCAGGGCATTGTCCGGCTTGTCCTTGTAATTGATGCCGACGACAGTGATGCGGTCGTCTTTCGCCAGTTCCTGCAACAGCGGATGTTCCTGCCGGCAGGGAATGCACCAGGAAGCGAAGACATTGACCAGTGTCAGCTTGCCCTTGATGGCGGCATCCGTCAGTGCCGGCAGGTTCGAACCTTCCAGTGGCGGCAGCGACAGGGTCGGCGCCCTGGTACCGATAAGCGCTGACGGTATGGCGCTGACATCCAGCCCGTTGACATCCTGATCATATAGCATCTTGCCGGCAACGAGGGCAAAGCCGCCGAACAGCAGCAAGGGAAGAAGCGCCAGCGCGTAACGTGCGCGGCCAGACGACCTGGATTTTGATGCGTCATTCTGGTTAGTCTGCGTCATTTGCCGTCACCAGCGGAACCGGCTCTTGTCCTGCGGCGCACGCCGGATGCTTCGAGTTCCTTCAGTTCCCGCTTGCGTGCCTGGCCGTCAACGACGACCCAGGCGATGAGACAGAGAACGACAAGGCCGGTCGCCGCATAGGACATGCCGATATAAAAGGCGTGTGTCATCCCTCAACCCTCCCGGTTCGCCATGCGAGCGGCAAGCCGGCGTTGCGCGGCCACGCGTCGGCGCCAGATTTCATTGCGCATGGCGGCGATATGCAGGGTGAAGAACAGCAACGTGAAACCGATCGCCATGGTCAGAAGCGGCCAGAGAAACTCCGCGTCGATGGCGGAGCCGCCCATCCGGATGACGCTTGCCGGCTGGTGCAACGTATTCCACCACTCGACCGAAAACTTGATGATCGGAATATTCACGAACCCGACGAGGATCAGCACCGCGCTGACGCGGGCGGCTCTGGATGGATCGTCCATGGCGCGGTTGAGTGCGATGAGCCCGAGATACATCAGGAAAAGCACGAAAACGGAGGTCAGCCGCGCATCCCACACCCACCAGGTTCCCCACATAGGCTTGCCCCAGAGCGAGCCGGTGATAAGTGCGATGAGCGTGAAGGCCGCGCCAATGGGGGCTGCGGCCTTATGGCTGACATCGGCTAGCGGATGGCGCCAGACGAGGGTGCCGATAGCGGATATTGCCATGACCGAATAACACATCATGGCCAGCCAGGCGGAGGGCACGTGCACATACATGATGCGCACCGTGTAACCCTGCTGGTAATCTCCTTCCGAGGTGAAGGACATGTAGAGGCCGGCCGCCAGCACCAGCGCGGTCAAACCGGCGAGCCATGGCAGGATGCGTGCCGCCAGCGCCAGAAACCGCGTGGGATTGGCGAGATCGCTGAACTTGGTGATGGAGAAAGTCTGCTCGTTCATGCCGTTTGTGTAACCCGAGAATGGCCGCCCCGCAATTGATCCCTGTCAACAGGGTATCGTGCGTTGCGGTTTCCTCAATCCATAACATTGCGCAGTGCCGAAGCGGCAAAGAAAGGGCCGGTCACGGCTGAAAATAACGTGATCGCGCAGAGAATGAGAAAGGGTGGCAGGAAAGGCGCCGGGTCCTGCACTGCCGCGTAGGAAGCGCTGACACCGAAGATCAGCACCGGAATGGCGAGCGGCAGGACGAGGATGGAGACCAGAAGGCCGCCGCGTGGCAGGGCAACGGCAACCGCCGCCCCTACCGCGCCGATGAAGGTGATGGCGGGAGAGCCGACGAGAAGGGTGAGCATCACCGCGCCGATTGCCACCTCGTCCATGTTCATGAACAGGCCGAGAAGGGGCGATGCCAGCACCAGGGGCAGGCCCGTTGATACCCAGTGCGCCAGGCATTTGACGAAGACGGTCAGCACCAGCGGCGTTTCCTGCATCAGGATGAGATCGAGGGAGCCGTCGTCGCGTTCGGCCTGGAACAACCGGTCGAGGCCGAGAAGGGCGGACAGAAGTGCGCCGATCCAGACAATGGCCGGGCCGATACGAGCAAGCAGGTTGAGATCGGGTCCAACGCCGAAAGGGATGACGGCAACCACTGTCATGAAGAACAGGACGCCGATCAGCGCGCCGCCGCCGGCGCGGATGGAGAGCTTGAGATCGCGGAGGAAGAGAGCGGTCATTGGGGCGACCTCGGTGGGTGTAGTTTACCCCCCTCTGTCCTGCCGGACATCTCCACCTCAAGGGGGGAGATCGACTCGCGGTTAGGTTTCGTCCAACTCAATGCTCGAGAATCGAGTGGCTGTAGCGCCTCTTGCCGATCTCCCCCCTTGAGGGGGAGATGCCCGGCAGGGCAGAGGGGGGTAAGCCGCGTGCACATCGCCATCACGCCCAAGCCTCCACGCCCGCGAACCCGGCCATTTGCAACTCCTGCGCCTTCTCCAGCCCCAAAGGCTGATGGGTTGCCGCCAGCACGATCCCGCCTTTTGCAAGATGGCCTTTCACAAGGTCGGTAAACATGTCGTCTGCCGCCCTGTCGAGCGCCGCAGTCGGTTCATCGAGAATCCATACCGGTCGCCATGCGACAAGGAGCTTTGCCATCGCGAAGCGGCGCTGTTGACCGGCGGACAGGTAACCGAAAGGCAGGTGGATAATGCTGTCAAGGCCGACACTCTCGGCCGCTTCGTCAATCGCTACGCCCGCCGCGCCATGAAAGTCTCCAAGGAAATCCTTCCAGAAGTGCAGGTTCTCGGAAACTGTCAGTTCCGTCTTCATCGCATTGCGATGGCCGAGATAATGGCACGCTTCCGAAGGTCGCATCTCGGCTTCTATTCCTTCGCCGGCTATCTTCACTTGCCCCCGCTCGGGTCGCAACAGACCGGCCACCGTGCGCAGCAGCGTCGATTTTCCCGAGCCGTTACGCCCGGTCAGCACCAGCGCCTCACCGTCGCTTAACTTGAAGGAAATGTTCATGAATATGAAATCTTCGCCGCGTCGCACGCCAAGATTTTCCGCCGTCAGATGCATGCTGCGGTTCCAATTAAAATTTGCCGTTCGATCATAAAAAAATCGATTAGCGTCGTGGAATGGTCTGGCACGTTTGTCTGAAATTATCTATATGGGTGTCAACACGCCAGCGGCCGGCGTGAACATCATCTTGCGCCGGACTTGACGATTGCGAGGAGCAATTTTCACGTGCGGACAGCGGAAATGGTCGTACCCGCATCCTGATGTGCATGAGTGCATAGGTGTCCGCACGAACGTGTTGGCTATCAGTGTAAGCGGGGTTTTTATCCATGCCCAAATCACTCGACAGTTTCAAATGTCGTTCCGTTCTTACCGTCGATGGTAAGGACTATGTCTATTTCAGCCTGCCCAAGGCTGAAGCCAATGGCCTGAAGGGCGTTTCCAAGCTGCCCTATTCCATGAAGGTCCTGCTCGAAAACCTCCTGCGTTTCGAGGACGGCCAGTCCGTTACCAAGGAACACATTCTGGCGGTTTCCGAATGGCTCAACAACAAGGGCCTCACTGAAAACGAAATCGCCTACCGCCCCGCCCGCGTTCTCATGCAGGACTTTACCGGCGTTCCTGCCGTGGTCGATCTTGCCGCGATGCGTGATGGTATCAAGGCTCTCGGTGGAGATCCCGAAAAGATCAATCCGCTGGTTCCTGTCGATCTCGTCATCGACCACTCCGTTATCGTTGACGAATTCGGTACGCCGAACGCTTTTGCCCGCAACGTCGAACTTGAATATGAGCGCAATGGCGAGCGTTACCGCTTCCTCAAGTGGGGCCAGCAGGCATTCAAGAACTTCCGCGTTGTTCCCCCCGGCACGGGCATCTGTCACCAGGTCAACCTGGAATATCTCGGCCAGACCGTCTGGACCAAGGAAGAGGACGGCGAGACCATCGCTTATCCGGATACCTGCGTCGGCACGGATAGCCACACGACCATGATCAACGGCCTCGGCGTTCTCGGCTGGGGCGTCGGCGGTATCGAGGCTGAAGCGGCCATGCTTGGCCAGCCGGTTTCCATGCTTCTGCCTGAGGTCATCGGCTTCAAGCTGACTGGCAAGGTGAAGGAGGGCGTCACCGCGACCGACCTCGTTCTGACCGTCGTGCAGATGCTGCGCAAGAAGGGCGTCGTTTCCAAGTTCGTCGAATTCTTCGGCCCCGGCCTTGATTCAATGTCTTTGGCCGACCGAGCGACCATCGGCAATATGGGCCCGGAATATGGCGCGACCTGCGGCTTCTTCCCGGTTGACAGCGAAACCATCAATTACCTGACGATGTCCGGCCGTACAAAGGATCGTATTGCCCTCGTGGAAGCCTACTCCAAGGCCCAGGACATGTGGCGCACCGGCGACGGTTCCGATCTTGTCTTTACCGACACGCTCGAACTCGACCTCGGCGACGTCGTACCGTCCATGGCCGGCCCGAAGCGTCCGGAAGGCCGCCTGCCGCTCGAAACCATCGCGCCCAATTTCGCGACGGCTCTCGAAAACGACTACAAGAAGCCCGGCCAGCTTTCGAGCCGCTACGCGGTGGAAGGCGAGGATTTCGATCTTGGTCACGGCGATGTGGCGATTGCCGCCATCACCTCCTGCACCAACACCTCCAACCCCTCCGTCCTCATCGCTGCCGGCCTTCTCGCCCGTAACGCTGTCGCCAAGGGGCTGACCTCCAAGCCATGGGTGAAGACGTCGCTTGCACCTGGATCACAGGTGGTTGCCGAATATCTCGACAAGTCGGGCCTTCAAAAGGATCTCGATGCGATCGGTTTCAACCTCGTTGGCTTCGGCTGCACGACCTGCATCGGCAACTCCGGCCCGCTGCCGGCGCCGATCTCCAAGACGATCAACGACAAGGGCCTGATTGCGGCCGGCGTTCTCTCCGGTAACCGCAACTTCGAAGGCCGTATCTCGCCTGACGTGCAGGCGAACTATCTCGCCTCTCCGCCCCTCGTCGTCGCTTACGCTCTTGCCGGTACGGTCCAGAAGGACCTGACCAAGGAGCCGATCGGCAATGATAAGGACGGCAACCCGGTCTATCTCAAGGATATCTGGCCGACCTCGAAGGAAATTCAGGAGTTCATCCTGAAATACGTCACGCGCGAGCTTTACGAGACGAAGTACGCCGACGTCTTCAAGGGTGATGCCAACTGGCAGGCCGTTCAGGTGCCGCCGGGTCAGACCTATGCCTGGGACGACAACTCGACCTATGTCCAGAACCCACCCTACTTCGTGGGCATGGGCAAGACGGGTTCGGGTCTCAAGAACATCAAGGGCGCGCGCGTTCTCGGTCTCTTCGGCGACAAGATCACTACCGACCATATTTCTCCGGCCGGTTCGATCAAGGCGGCATCGCCTGCCGGTGCTTATCTCACCGAGCATGGTGTCGGCGTTGCCGACTTCAACCAGTACGGCACACGTCGTGGCAACCACGAAGTGATGATGCGCGGCACCTTCGCCAACATCCGCATCCGCAACCACATGCTCGGCCCGAACGGCAAGGAAGGTGGCTACACCATTCACTATCCGTCCAAGGAAGAGATGTCGATCTATGACGCGGCCATGAAGTACAAGGCTGAGGGCGTTCCGCTCGTCATCTTTGCGGGTGTCGAATATGGCAACGGCTCATCCCGTGACTGGGCGGCCAAGGGTACCAACCTGCTCGGCGTCAAGGCGGTCATCGCGCAGTCCTTCGAGCGTATTCACCGTTCGAATCTGGTCGGCATGGGCGTCGTCCCCTTCGTCTTTGAAGAGGGAACGTCCTGGGCGAGCCTCGACCTCAAAGGCGATGAAATCGTTGAGATCGACGGTCTCGAAGGCGAGATCAAGCCGCGTGAAAAGAAGATCGCCAAGATCACTTACAGCGACGGCACGGTGAAGGAAGTTCCGCTTCTTTGCCGTATCGATACGCTTGATGAAGTGATCTACATGAACAATGGCGGTATTCTGCAGACCGTTCTGCGCGATCTGGCTGCGTAAAGCTTCGACAATCGAAGGCGCCGGGAGGAATCCCGGCGTCTTTCCGTTTCAAGTCGCTTGTTTTGTGATTGTCGCTCACCCCTTCGTGACTTTCTATTGAAGGGCGTTAGACGTTATTTTCCGGTTTGCATCCCGGCGGGATTGATCGCATCAATTCGTCTGGATCTCTTCCGGACAAAGGTTTTTGTAATGCCGCTGAAATTCCCCCTGTCGATATGTCTTCTCGGCACGTTGCTCGTCACCTCCGCGCAGGCGCAGGAGGCGGTGAAGGGCGTCGTCGAATTGTTCACATCGCAGGGATGTGCATCCTGCCCCCCGGCGGATGAGGCCCTGCGCAAGATGATCCAGAAGGGCGACGTCGTCGGTCTCTCCTATCATGTCGATTATTGGAACTATCTCGGCTGGACGGATTCGCTCGCATCCAAGGAAAATACCGAACGGCAATACGGTTACATGCGTGCACTCGGCCGCAACGGGGTCTACACGCCGCAGGCCATTCTGAACGGCCGTGACCACGTCAAGGGCGCGGATGTGCGCGGGATCTATGACAGGCTCGACTCGTTCAAGCGTGAGGGCAAGGGATTGAACGTGCCCGTCTCGTCAAAATTTGCGGGTGATGAGGTGGAGATCGATATCGGTGCCGGCAGCGGCAAGGCCGATGTCGTCGTCGCATATTTCACCCGGGAGCAGACCGTGGATGTGCAGAAGGGTGAAAACCAGGGAAAAAAAATGTCCTACTGGCACAGCGTTTATGACGTGCAGACGGTCGGCATGTGGGACGGTTCGCCGATGACGGTAAAGCTGCCGGCGAGCGTGGTCGCCAAGGTAAAAAAGGGCGGCTGCGCCGTGCTGTTGCAGACGGCGAATGCAAGCGGTGATCCCGCGGCGATTGTCGGTGCAAGTATTTTATTGGGGAACGAAACGCCATAATCGCCGATCTGGCGATTGAAGATCCGGTCCGGGCACTGGGGGCTGGGGGTAAAGGGTCAATGCACCGGACCGGGTCATCTTGGTGCCTAGGCATCAATTGACAATGCGACTATTCCACCCAATTCAGGCCATGGTTTGACCGAAATACGGCAGGCGCCCGTAAAATGGGTGCCTAAATGGTTACCGTTTTTACCCTGCTTTTGCGCGGGACGGTTTGTCGGTGATGTTGGGGCAGATGCTCGTTGTCGCATTGTTTTTCTGCCTGCAGAGCTTTCGAAGCCGAGAAACCCCATCTGGTTCCTGTGAGCGCCGTAAGTCGACGACACTTGCAATTTCGAGCCGCCAAGCTCACATTGATCTGATGATTTGGGTGGAATCGGAGGTACTGGATGACCGATCAACCGGATGTGCAGCAGGCTCAAACCGCTTCACGCGACAGCTCCACCGTTATCGATCTCCGTGAATACAAGAAGAACAAGGATCCATTGCCGGTGACCTTTCACCGCCGCGAGCTGGATGCGATTTTGCGCATTTATGGCCGCATGGTGGGAGAAGGGGAGTGGCGGGATTACGCCATCGATCATCTGAAGGAAAAAGCGGTGTTTTCCGTCTTTAAACGGTCGGGAGAAATGCCGCTCTACAGGATCGAAAAGAACCCCAGGCTGGCGGCGAAGCAGGGAGCTTACAGCGTCGTGAATGTGGATGGCCGCATTCTGAAGCGCGGCCACGAGCTGCCGCAAGTCCTCAAGGTTTTCGACAAGGTTTTGAAACTTATCGAATGAGCTCCAGTAACGTCAGTCTCCTGCCTTGACGGACGATCAGGCGCATTGAGCGAAATGAGGTAATAAAAAAGGCGACCCTGAGGTCGCCTTTCTTTTTCCGTAGGATCCAATCCCTTAGTCGTCGCGGTTCCCGAGGAACTGCAGGAGGAAGGTGAAGAGGTTGATGAAGTCGAGATAGAGCGTCAGCGCACCCATGATGGCCTTGCGGCCGGCGACGGCAACATCGTCAGCATCGAAATACATTTCCTTGATCTTCTGGGTGTCGTAGGCGGTCAGGCCTGCGAAGATCAGCACGCCAATCGCGGAAATCGCGAACTGCAGCGCGGAGGATGCAAGGAAGATGTTGACGATCGAAGCGATGATCAGACCGAACAGGCCCATGATCAAGAACGAACCCATGCCAGACAGGTCTTTCTTGGTCGTGTAACCGTAAAGCGAGAGCGCACCGAACGAGGCCGCGGTCACGAAGAAGGTCTGCACGATACTCTGGCCGGTGTAGACCAGGAAGATCGAGGAGAGCGAAACACCCATCAGCGCGGCGTAAACCCAGAAGGTCGTCTGCGCAGCGGAAACGCTCATGTTCTGGATGCGGAAGCTAAGGAAGAAGACCAGTGCCAGCGGCGCGAGCATCACGACCCAACGAAGCGGCGACGCGAAAAGCAGCTGCTGGACAGCCGGATTGGAAGCGGCGAGCGTATAAGTGCCGAACGCGGCAACGCCGGTGATGACCAGAGCCAGCGCCATAAGGTTGTAAACCTTGAGCATATAGGCGCGAAGACCTTCGTCGATCAGCGCACCAGACTGTGCACGCGTCTGCGCCATGCGGTTCTGGTAGTTATTAAAGTCAGCCATTGTTTCCTCTTTTGAGCTCCGTAATTGCTACGGTGTCGGGATACCTCCCGGGCGCCGCTGCGGAGCTTCAGCAAGCCTGCTCAAGAATATGATGGCAGAACGTGTTCGATACAAGGCCTTTTCCCGCCGAAAAGACACCGTATGCGCGAAAAGCGCTCACGTTTTGGCGATCATTACAAAGAATTAATCGTTAAAGTTAAGCGGCGCACAACCGATGATCATTCACCGGCCTGTCTGAGAACAGGCGCTGCCTTCTGCCCGAGAATCCGCCAGGTGCCGATGAGGCCGATGCCCACAGTCATCACAAGGGCGACGACAAGGGTTCCGATTGCCACATCCGGCAGGAAGCTGGAGGGTAGCTTCATGATGCGGGCGATCACGAACCATGCGGAGACACCGCCGGCGAAAAGCGCGAAGACGGCGGTGGCGAGACCGAGGATCATGTATTCATAGGAGAAGGCGCGTATGAGCAGGCTTCGCGTGCCGCCCAGCGTTTTCAGGATGACGGCGTCATGCGTACGGGCGCGATTGCCGGCCGCAAGCGCGCCGGCGAGAACCAGGACGGACGCAATGAGCGCAACGGCTGCGGCGGCGCGGATCGCGGTCGCGAGCTGGCCGACAAGCCGGTTGACGACGTCGAGCGCATCCTTCACGCGGACGCTGGTGATTGTGGGATAAGTATTGGTGATGGCGCGCAATATGCGGCCTTCGTCGGCCGCAGTTGCGGAAGGATCGGCAAGTGTTGCCAGCCAGGCATGGGGCGCGCCGCGGAAAGTATTGGGCGAAAACACCATGACGAAGTTGATCGACAGGGATTCCCATTCGACATTGCGCAGATTGGCGATCTTCGCCGTAATGCTGCGGCCAAGCACGTTGACGGTAACGCTGTCGCCAATCTTCAGGCCCAGATCACCCGCCTCTTTCGCTGCGAAGGAGACCAGTGGTTCGCCGCTATAATCCGGTGCCCACCAGGCGCCTTCCGTCAGCTTGGCATTTTCAGGAATGTTTTCGGAATAGGTGATGCCGCGGTCACCACGCAGCACCCATCGCCCGGACGAGGGTACGTCCATTTTCGTCACGTCTTCTCCGTTGAGAGCGAGGATGCGGCCGCGCAGCATGGGCACTTCCGTCAGGGTGCCATGCGGCGCTTCCTGTTTGAGAAGATCGCGGAAGCCTTGCACTTCGCTGCCCTGAATATCGACGAAGAAGAAATTCGGCGCCTTCTCCGGCAGGCTGTCCGTTAGTTCGCGGCGCAGGTTGCCGTCGATAAGCGTCAGCGTCACGAGGAGGGTCAGGCCGAGGCCGAGAGAAAGAACCACCGAGGGGGTGAGTGCGCCCGGTCGGTGAATATTGCCGATCGCCAGTCTCAGCGCAGCCGAATGAACGCGCGGACTGCGCTTGGCGATGGCCTTTACGCCGGAGGCGACCAGCCGCAGCACTACGAAGGCAAAGGCAATGGCCGCGAGGAAGACCGAGGCTATGAAACGGTCTTCCGCCGACAAGACAGCAAGGGCCGCAAGCGCCGCCAGAAGCGCACCGGTCGCGGTCAGATAAGGCCAGGACGGCCAGCTTCCCTCCTCGAAACCCTGTTCGCGGAAGAGCGCCGTAGCCGGCACCTCGCGTGCCTGACCGAGTGGTACGATGGCGAAGGCGAGTGTCGTCAGGAGGCCGAACAGGGCGGCGAGACCGAGCGCGCCGGGATAGAAGGCAAGTTCTTCCGGCACTGGCAGCACGCCTTCCAGAAACCGCATGGCGATGAGTGGCGCAACGGCACCGACCACAAGCCCGATGACAATGCCGACGGCCGCAATGAAGGCGATCTGGAAGAGATAGGTCATGGTGACCACGGAGGCCGGCGCACCCAGGCATTTCAGCGAGGCGATGGTAGTGCGCTTGGAATCCAGAAATGCGCGAACGGCATTGGCGACGCCGACACCGCCGACGATCAGGGCAGTGAGGCCAACCAGCGTCAGAAACTGCGAGAACCTGTTGACGTTTTCGGTGAGCGACGGGGCAGCCCGGTCGCTGGTGCGGATCGACCAGCCGGCATCGGGAAACGCCTTGTTGGCTGCATCGGTCATTGCCGCCCGTGCTGCAGGGTCGTTCAGCTTGATCTTGTAGGCGTGTTCGACGAGACTGCCCGTCTGGACGAGACCAGAGGCGAAAAGGGCGTCGCGGCTGACCATCAGTCGAGGAGCAAAACCGAAACCATCAGATAGGGCATCCGGCTCATCGATCACGGTGCCGTTCAGTTTCAACGTCACATTACCGAGCAGGATCTCATCGCCGACCTTGATTCCGAGCCGTTCCAGCAGAAGCGGCGCGGCAATCGCGCCATAGGTGTCGTCATTTCCGGCCAGAAGCTCGCTCAGCGGCCGGTTCGGCTCGGCCACGAACGTTCCATAGAGCGGGTAGGAGCCGTCAACGGCCTTTACTTCCGTCAGGGTCTGTTCTGAGCCATTGGCGAGGCGCGCCATGGAGCGTAGACCGGTGGAAACCGCGACGGTGCCGAGACTATCGAGGTAAGCGCGCTCTTCTGCCGTCACTTCCCTGTTGCGCAGCTCAAAACGCACGTCGCCTGCCAGTATGGACTGCCCCTCCGTGGCGATGGCGCTGGTGACCGCGCGCGAGACGGAATTGACGGCGGCGATGGCGCCGGTTCCAAGCGCGATGCAGGCGAGGAAGATGTAAAAGCCCCGCAGGCCGCCGCGAATTTCGCGCCGCGCGAGCCTTGCGGCGTTTCTGACATTTGCAAAAGACGGAAGAAAGATTCCGGTCATGCGGATACCGCCCGAGCCATCTGTGAGCGGGCGCTGTCGCCCTCGATTTCGCCGGAGCGGACCTTGATCTGCCGTGAGCATCGGGCCGCCAGCGAGGGATCATGGGTAACGAGGATCATCGTCATGCCGCGCTCGGCCTGTTTGGCAAACAGAAGATCGGCGATCTGTTTGCCCGTGTCGGTATCGAGGTTGCCGGTCGGTTCATCGGCTATCAATACGGCTGGCGACGGGGCGAGTGCGCGGGCGATGGCCACACGCTGCTGCTCGCCGCCGGAGAGCTGTCCGGGATAATGATTGAGGCGCTCGCCGAGACCGACAGCGACCAGTTCACGCTCGGCGATTTCGAACGGGTTCGGAACGTTTGCCAATTCCAGCGGCACTGCGACATTTTCCAGTGCGGTCATGTTGGCGATGAGGTGGAAGGACTGAAAAACGATGCCAATGTTGCGGCCGCGGAAATCCGCGAGCGCGTCCTCACCGAGCTCGTGCAGCGGCGTATCCGCAATGATGATTTCGCCGCTGTCGAGCCTCTCGAGCCCGGCAAGCACCATCAGAAGTGTCGACTTTCCCGATCCGGAGGGGCCGACGATGCCAACCGCCTCGCTCTCTCTGATTGAGAGATCGATGTTCTTGAGAACGTGGACGGAGGCGGCGGCATTGCCGAGCGTGAGGTCGGCTTTCTTCAGCTCTATGATGCTTTTCGTCACAATTCTCGTTCCTATATAGGGTGATGAAAACGATCTGGCGGTAGATGCGGTCAGTATTCCAGGCAATGGGAACCAAGTTAGGAAAGCCGTGATGAGATTTAAAGCTGCCCTGTTTCACTTCATCGTCATTTTCGCCACCTCCCTTTCCGCCACTGCTGGCTTCGCCCAGGAGCGGACATTGCAGCTGGTTGGCCTCGGCGACAGCCTGATGGCCGGTTATCAGCTTCCCCCGACTGACAGCTATACCGCACAGCTTGAAGCTGCATTAAAGGCCAAGGGGATCAATGTCGCCATCGCCAACGCAGGTGTGTCCGGTGACACTTCCTCAGGCGGTCTGGCGCGGGCGGAATGGTCTGTTCCCGATGGCGCTGACGGCGTCATTCTGGAACTGGGCGCCAACGACGCACTGCGGGGAATTCCGCCGGAACAGACCGAAAAGAACCTCGACACCATCATTTTCGGTTTTCAGAAGCGCAACATAGCCGTGTTGCTGGTCGGTATTATGGCGCCGCCAAATATGGGCGATGATTATGCAAAGCGCTTCAATCCGATATTCCCGAAGCTTGCGGAAAAATACAACCTGCCGCTTTATCCCTTCTTTCTGGATGGCGTGGTGACGGATGATGCGCTGAAGCTGGACGACAAGATGCACCCCAATACCAAGGGGGTGGCAGTGATGGTCGAAAAATCTTTGCCGGCTGTTGAAAGCTTCATCAAGACAATCGGTGCGCAAAAAAAATAAGCACTTGCGCCCGTCTGCATTGCGTGATTCGCTATGCTTGTTCTGCCAAGAGATTCGGGGAGCTCGCCATGCCGAGACTGTTTACCGCCCTCGAAATTCCGCGCAATGCGGCGATGAGCCTCTCATTGTTGCGCGGTGGTCTGCCGGGAGCCCGGTGGATCGATGTGGAGAATTATCACATAACCCTGCGTTTTATCGGTGACATCGACGGTCGTACCGCCGATGAGGTCGTTGACAGGCTGGACCGGATAGACCGGCCGGAATTCCAGCTCAACCTCACCGGAATGGGCTCCTTCGGCTCCAAGAAGCCGCATTCCATCTGGGCTGGCGTTTCTCCCTCGCCCGAAATGCATGCGCTGCAGGCGGAAATCGAGAGAATCTGCCAAAGGATCGGTCTCCCGCCCGATCCGCGCAAGTTCATGCCCCACGTCACGCTGGCGCGGTTGCGCTCCTCCCGCGTGGACGATGTGGTGCAGTATCTTTCCGGACGCGGCAACTTCCGCACCTCACCCTTTACGGTCGGGCGCTTTGTGCTGATGTCGTCGAAGGAATCGGTGGGTGGCGGGCCCTATATCGTCGAAGAGGTGTTTCCGCTTCACGAGGCGCGGTCCAGCTCGATCTTTTCGAGCAGCGATCTGCATCCCGCCAAAAGCATGTTGTAAACTGTGAAGAATGCGTCCTCGGCCCCGTAGTAGGGATCGGGGACGTTCTCGCGATGCCCGGCGGCATATTCCATGAAAAGATGGATTTTGTGCCGGTGCCTTTCGGAGCTCAATCGCAGCAGGTTCGCCAGATTGTTTTCGTCCATGGCGAATACCAGATCGAAGGTCTCGAAATCCGCCGCAGTGACCTGTCTCGCCCGTTGAAGTGAAATATCGATACCGTGCCGGCGCGCCATGGCGATGGATCGCGGATCGGGCGCGTCACCCCTGTGCCATCCGCCGGTGCCGGCGGAATCGACGGTAAGCTGATGAAGCGCTGCGCTGTCGGCAAGGTTCCTCAAAATCCCTTCGGCCAACGGTGAGCGGCAGATATTGCCCATGCAGACGAAGAGAATAGCTGTATGTTTCATGGAATATGCGTCGATCCGGTCGTTGAAGCGTTAATGGGTTTAAAGCGGAGGCAAATTCATGAAATATCCCAGACTCGAGCCCGATGCCATCCGGCAGGCCCTGCAGAAACTGGAGGGTTGGTCCCTGCGCGAAGACGGGGCGGCGATCGTCCGTTCCTTCAAGTTTTCCAGCTTTGCGGAAGCCTTCGGTTTCATGGCTGAATCCGCACTCGTCGCAGAGAGGCTCAATCATCATCCCGAATGGTCCAACGTCTATTCGCGGGTCAAGGTATGCCTCACGACCCACGATTCGCAGGGTGTGACGGAGCGCGATTTTCTTCTGGCCGAGGCCATGCAGAAGGCCGCTGCCGGCCGAGGTAATTGAACGCTCCGCCTTAAATCCCATATAATAGCCGTGACCGGAGGACCGTCGATCATGGATGATGTGAAAATCGGTGAAATTCTTCTGCCGGGTGAAACCGACAGGCAGCGTGAGCGCGAAGAGGTTGTTCGGACCAGGTTCTGGCCGAAGCTGAAACGTGTCATGTCGAAAGTGCCGTTTGCCCGCGATGCGGCCGCGGCCTATTATTGCGCGATCGATCGCGACACGCCGCTGCGCGCCAAGGGTATCATCCTCGCTGCGCTGGCTTATTTCATCATGCCTTTTGATGCCGTGCCGGACATGCTGGCCGTCGTCGGTTTTACTGATGACATAGCCGTCATTACCGCAGCGCTCGCGATGATCCGCGCCAATATCAAGATGGAACATTACGACGCGGCGGACGCCATGTTGAAGCGGCAGCAGGAAGCCGGGTAACGCCTCTGTGATCTGCCCGTTCGGGCGCGCCCGACGGGCGACAAATTCTTGCCTGAATTTATGTGTCATACACACGGAGGAAGGGTGTCGCACGCCCTTCTCCTCAGGGCGTCGGGAGTCGCCAATCTGTAACACTGCAAGACGTTTCCGGCATTTTATGCGTGTTGTTGACGGTTTGGTAACCGCTTCCCGACCACAATGAGAAAAGACGATCCGCACCTGAACGTGGCCGATCCAGACTCTGGGCTCGCCGATGCTTCGGGCCAATGGAAGACAATAACCCGGCAGGAAATTCTATGTTTGTAAGAAGTGTAGCAACCGCAGCGGCCATTTTGCTGACCAGCGTCGGCGTAGCATCTGCACAGTCGCCCACGCGCATCCAGCAGTTCAATGCTTGGGGTGCCTATTCGTACAAATCGGGCAACAGCACCGTCTGCTACGTTCTTTCCATTCCCACCGCCAAGGAACCGGCGAGCGTCGACCACGGCGATATATTCTTCATCGTCTCCCAGCGCCCGGGCCAGAACATCTCCTACGAGCCGCAGGCCATGGTAGGTTATCCGCTGAAGCAGGGTTCGAAGGTCAATGTGACGATCGACAACAAGAATTTCGTCATGTTCACCAAGGACAAGGCCGCCTGGGTTGAAAACGCTGCGGAAGAACCGGCTCTCGTGGCTGCCATGAAGGGCGGCAAGTCCATGACCGTCAAGGCTGTTTCCGGCCGTGGCACCGCGACCTCCTATTCCTATTCGCTGTCGGGTATTTCGGCTGCTCTCAAGCAGATCGAGAGCTGCAAGTAACGCTGACCCTTCATCGCGTGTGACAATGGCCGGTCCTCGACCGGCCATTTGCGTTTTTGCCAGTTTGATGCTAAAGGCGCGGCAATATTGACAGGCGGATGCGCGAAAAGTGCTCCGCCTTTGATTTTCTCGACATGCAGACGATTTTCCGCCTTCCCGACAGGCCGGTCGTGCGACGCATGGAACGATGGGATAACGTGATGTCCGTAATGCAAGCTCCTGCCGGTCTGGCAGTCAAAACCCCGCTGATCGCCAATAGCGATCTCATGTCCGGCAAGCCGTCGCTGATCGGCATGACCCGTGAGGAGATGGGTGAGGCGCTCGCGGAAATCGGTGTGCCGCAAAAGCAGGTGAAGATGCGCGTCAGCCAGTTGTGGAACTGGCTTTATGTGCGCGGCGTTTCCGATTTCGACAATATGACCAATGTCGCCAAGGAGCTTCGCGAGAAGCTGAAGGCGGCCTTCACCATCGCTCGACCTGAAATCGTCGAGGAGCAGATCTCCAATGACGGCACCCGCAAATGGCTGATGCGTTTTCCGCCGCGGGGCGCTGGTCGTCCCGTCGAGATCGAAACGGTTTATATTCCGGAAGAAGGGCGCGGCACGCTGTGCATTTCGAGCCAGGTGGGCTGTTCGCTGACCTGTTCTTTCTGTCACACCGGCACGCAGCGTCTGGTGCGCAACCTGACGGCCGAGGAAATCCTCTCGCAGCTGTTGCTGGCGCGTGATCGGCTCGGTGACTTCCCCGATGGTTCGACGCCGGTTGGCGCTTATGTGCCGAGCGAAGGCCGCAAGGTCTCCAACATCGTGATGATGGGCATGGGCGAGCCGCTCTACAATTTCGAGCATGTAAAGACCGCGCTTCTGATCGCCACCGATGGCGATGGCCTGTCGCTTTCCAAGCGCCGCGTCACACTCTCCACCTCGGGTGTGGTGCCGGAAATCTTCCGCACCGGCGATGAGATCGGCGTCATGCTGGCGATTTCGCTGCATGCGGTGCGTGACGAGTTGCGCGACATGCTGGTGCCCATCAACAAGAAATATCCGTTGAAGGAACTGATCGAAGCCTGCCGCAGATATCCGGGCCTCTCCAACGCCCGGCGCATCACCTTCGAATATGTGATGCTCAAGGACGTCAATGACAGCCTGGAAGACGCCAAGATGCTGGTGCAGCTTCTGAAGGGGGTTCCGGCCAAGATCAACCTCATTCCGTTCAACCCGTGGCCGGGCACGAATTACCAGTGCTCGGACTGGGCGCAGATCGAGAAGTTTGCCGATTTCATCAATCAGGCAGGTTACGCCTCGCCGATCCGCACGCCGCGCGGCCGCGATATCCTAGCGGCCTGTGGCCAGCTGAAGTCGGAATCCGAGCGCATGCGCAAGACCGAAAGGCTGGCTTTCGAGGCGATGATGATCGCCAACCACGGCGCAGACGACTGAATAAGCCGGTTTTGCCTCATAAAGCTGGGTTTCCGGCGGTTCTCCGATTGATTTCGGCCTGTCTTGTTCCTAAGAAGACGAAAACAGGGAACCAACAGGAGGATATCCATGCGCGCATTCATTCTGGCTCTCGCCGCTGCGAGCGCCATCGTTCTGCCGGCGAAGGCTGAAACCGTCACCGTTGCCGTGACCGCCATCGTCGAACATCCGGCACTCGATGCCGCCCGCGATGGCGTGAAGGCTGCCCTTGCCGAAGCGGGCTACAAGGAAGGTGAGAATCTCAAGTTCCTTTACGAATCCGCGCAGGGCAATCCCGGCACCGCAGCACAGATCGCGCGCCAGTTCGTTGGCGAGGCACCTGCTGTCATCGTGCCGATTTCCACGCCGTCTGCCCAGGCCGTCGTTGCCGCCACGCGCGACATTCCGGTCGTCTTCACGGCGGTTTCCGATCCGGTCGGCGCGCAGCTCGTCAAGGATATGCAGAAGCCGGGCCGTAACGTCACCGGCCTTTCCGACATGTTGCCGGTCGGCGAACATCTGGCGCTCATCAAGGAAATCTCGCCGAACGCCAAGTCCATCGGCTTCATCTACAATTCGGCCGAGGCAAACTCCGTTTCGACACTCGCCCTCTTGAAGACCGAGGCCGAGAAGGCGGGTCTCAAGGTTGTTGAATCCGTCGCCACCAAGTCGGCTGAGGTGCAGGGTGCGACCCGTGCGCTGGTCGGCAAGGCCGACGTGATCTACGTTCCGACTGACAACACCATCGTTTCGGCTTTCGAGGCTGCTGCCGGTGTTGCGTCTGAAGCCAAGATCCCGCTTTATGCCGCCGATACGGATTCCGTTGCTCGCGGTGCGGTTGCTGCCCTCGGCTTCAACTATTTCGACGTTGGCAAGCAGACCGGTGCCGTCGTTGTCCGCATCCTCAAGGGTGAAAAGCCGGGCGATATTCCGGCAACCGTTGCTGTTGGCACCGATCTCGTGATCAACAAGAAGGCCGCTGAAAAAGCAGGCGTCACCTTCCCCGAAAGCATTACGAAGCGCGCTACCAAGGTCATCGACTGAACCGAAACCTGACTGAATAACGGGCGGCGGCAAACTCGCCGCCCGTTTTACGTGGCACGAGACGGTGCCCGTATCCGCCCGATGGCGGCAATAACAAGGACATTACCGTGAGCCAAATCGCCTTCTGGGGTGCCGTGGAGCTGGGACTGGTCTTCGCTTTCGTGGCGATCGGCGTTTACCTCGCTTTCCGGGTGCTTGATTTTCCTGACCTGACCGTGGACGGTTCGTTTCCGCTTGGCGCTGCCGTGGCAGCCGTGCTGATCATCGCCGGTCTGAATGCCTGGGTCGCGACGGCGATTGCGATGGTGGCCGGTGCGGCTGCCGGCATCGTGACCGCCACACTCAATGTGCGTTTCAAGATTCTGAACCTGCTTGCCTCGATCCTGACGATGATCGCACTGTTTTCGGTCAACCTGCGCGTGATGGGAAAGCCGAATGTCGCGCTGCTCAATCAGGACACGATGATATCGCCGTTTTACGGCCTCGGCCTTTCTGAATATCTGGTGCGGCCGCTCTTCGTCGGCGCTTTGGTGCTGATTGCGGTCATTCTCGTCTGGCGTTTCCTTGAAAGCGATGCGGGTCTTGCCATGCGCGCGACGGGTGCCAATGCGCGGATGGCGCGGGCGCAGGGCGTGAAGACCGGTAGCCAGATCTATCTTGGCATGGCGCTTTCAAATGCGCTTGTGGCTCTTGGTGGTGCGCTGTTTGCCCAGACCAATGGTTTTGCGGATGTGACTTCCGGTGTCGGCACCATTGTTGTCGGGCTTGCGGCCGTCATCATCGGTGAAACCCTGTTTGGCGCGCGCGGCATCCTGATCGCGCTGATTGGCTGTGTCTTCGGCTCCATCGCCTATCGTCTCGCCATCCAGCTTGCTCTGTCGAGTGATGTGTTGGGTCTCAAGGCGTCCGATCTCAATTTTGTAACGGCGGTACTGGTGGCCATCGCATTGATCCTGCCCCGACTGCGCCGCGGGGGAGCAACATCGTGATTTCGCTTTCCGACATCCAGGTCGTCTTCGGGCGCGGCACGCCGCTGCAGAAGCAGGCGCTGTCCAAGATAGACCTCACCATTGAGGATGGTTCGTTCGTCACGGTCATCGGTTCCAATGGTGCGGGCAAATCGACACTTCTCGGTGTTCTGGCCGGCGATGTGCTGCCCACGGCAGGCAGGGTGATGATCGGTGGCGCCGATGTTACCCGCAAGCCGACCGCCAGCCGGGCGGGGCGGGTGGCACGCGTGTTTCAGGACCCGCTGGCGGGCAGCTGCGGCGCGCTTACCATCGAGGAGAATCTCGCGCTGGCGGCATCACGTGGTGAACGTCGCGGTCTTTTGCCTGCGCTCGGACGTGGCCGGCGGGATTTTTTCAAGGAGCGTATCGCTTCGCTCAATCTCGGTCTGGAAAATCGTCTGAAGGACCGCATGGACCTTCTGTCGGGCGGCCAGAGGCAGGCGGTCTCTCTCGTCATGGCGACACTATCAGGCTCGGACGTGCTTCTATTGGACGAACATACGGCAGCGCTCGATCCTGGCATGGCGGAATTCGTGATGGAATTGACCCGCAAGGTGGTATCGGAGCGCAAGCTGACGACGCTGATGGTCACCCATTCCATGCGTCAGGCGCTGGACTATGGCACGCGCACGATCATGCTGCATGCCGGTGAGATCGTGCTCGACGTTTCCGGCGACAGCCGCAAGGATCTTGAGGTGGAGGATCTGATCGACATGTTCCGCAAGATACGCGGCCAGAAGCTCGATGACGATGAGTTGCTGATCGGTTGATTGTAAAAAGGCGCCGTAAGGCGCCTTTTTGTTTGCCGTCAGCGCGCCTGTGTGAAGAAAATCTTGACGGCGAAAAGCGAAAAGACGCCGGCGATCGTATAATCCAGTCCGCGCAGAATTTTCCGGTTGCGTTGCAGCCAGGCGGAGAGAACATCTGCGGCGATCACGATGCCGATGCCGATCGGCAGTGCGACGATGATTGACCAGATGCCGAGGAAAATCAGCTTGCCGGTCACATGCGGATCGGATGCGCTGACGAATTGCGGCAGGAAGGTCATGAAGAAGATGATGATCTTCGGATTCAGCAGGTTGACCCAGATGCCGTTCAGCAGGGCGGATTTGAGGGAGGCCTGCGCTTTTTCGCTGGTGCCTCTGACCATCACGAAATCCGAGCCCTTGCGGATCGCCTGAATGGCGAGCCAGACAAGATAAGCGGCTCCGCCGGTCTTCAGGATCATGAAAGCCGTCGGCGAGGCGACGATGAGGGCGGCGACACCGAAGGCGACCAGTATCGTGTGCACGGTGATGCCGATATTGGTTCCTACCAGGGTCATGAAGCCCGCCGCCCGGCCTTCGCGCAGGGAGCGGCTGATCCAGAGCGTCATGTCCGGACCCGGCGTTACCGCCAGGAGAAGGATGGCGATGGTGAAGGCGATCAGTGTTGGCAGGCTTGGAACGAAATCCATCGCGGCACCCGTAAAGCTGGAGAGGGCCGTTGTTTAACGTGATTGCGGATTTCTGCCAATGTTTTTGAGTGGCGGCCCTAGCGCAGTGGTGGATTAAGCAGGGCGGGGCACCGCAATTTTCAGATCGCGGCGGCCCCTTGGCGTCAGTTCTTGAGGAAGCTGGTGAAGGCGGCGGAATATTCCGTGTGCCAGCGCGAGAGCGGCGGGCGGTTCTGGACGATATCATAAGCCGCCCAGAGAATGCGTTTCTCGTCCGTCGGGCGGTCAACCTCGCCATCCGGGCAGAGAATGTAGAAATCGCCCCGGCCGATGCTTTCGAGCATGAACTCGATGGTCTGTTCGCCGGTCCAGGCGCCTTCCGGTTTTTCCGTTCTGCCGTGGGCTGTAAGGCCTGTGAAGACGAAGCCGGGGATGAGGAGATGGGCGGAAACTCTACCATTTGGAACATTGCGCAACTCGTGTTGAAGCGCTTCCGTGAAGGTTTTGACGCCCGATTTCGAGACATTGTAGGCGGGATCGCCGGGAGGCGTGGTGATGCCCTGTTTCGAGCCGGTGTTGATGATGAGTGCCGGCTCACCATGGGCGATCATGCCCTGACCGAAGACACGGCTGCCATTCACAACGCCCATCAGATTGACGCTGATAATCTTTTCCCAGTTGGCCTGGGGACCGAAAATGGCGCTGCCAGGCTGGATGCCGGCATTGTTCATGAGGACGTGAACGCGCCCGAAACGCTGAATTACGGCGCGTTCCAGCGCCTCCAGCTCATCGAGTTTCGAGACGTCGGTCGGGATCGCAACGATTTGCGCCTCGCCGTCCCGGGCAAGTGCCAGAACGTCCGCATGCGCGGCGGCAAGTTTCTCGCCATCGAGATCGACGAGCACGACACTCATGCCGAAACCGGCGAATTTGCGGGCGGCGGCGAGTCCGATGCCAGAGGCCGCACCTGTTATGACGGCGACATTATCTTCCTTGAATGCGGGGTGGATGGTCGTCATAGGTTTTTCCTTCGCGTCGTTTCTGCTGTTCCAGCGGTTTGCAACGTTGCCTGAACCTGAGTGGCTTCATTCACGGTTTTCAAGTCGATCGCGCCGCTTCATCATAAAGCGCGAATTTTCTAAATGCATGTGACAACGGCTTCGTTCCCCTCGGTGTAGCTGTCGTCACGTGCGTCACGCGTGTCCATCAATTGTTTTGTCGCTTATCTCACGGAAAAGCGCTTCACACATTTCGGGTTGCACTGTAAAAGTGCCGAAATCCCAAGGAAATGGCGGTGTCCCGATGCCGTCATCATGCAGATGGACATCACTATGGCACTCCCGAAAGACGTTAAGAAAGTCGTTCTCGCCTATTCCGGCGGCCTCGACACCTCGATCATTCTGAAATGGCTTCAGACGGAACTCGGCGCTGAGGTCGTTACCTTCACCGCCGATCTCGGCCAGGGCGAAGAGCTTGAGCCGGCACGCAAGAAGGCCGAGATGCTGGGCATCAAGGAAATTTTCATCGAGGACGTCCGTGAAGAGTTCGTGCGCGATTTCGTGTTTCCGATGTTCCGCGCCAACGCCGTCTACGAAGGCGTCTATCTGCTCGGCACCTCCATTGCCCGGCCGCTGATTTCCAAGCACCTGATCGAAATCGCCAGGAAGACCGGCGCCGACGCCATCGCCCATGGTGCGACCGGCAAAGGCAACGACCAGGTCCGTTTCGAGCTTTCGGCCTATGCGCTGAACCCTGACATCAAGATCATCGCCCCGTGGCGCGACTGGACGTTCAAGAGCCGTACCGACCTCCTGAACTTTGCCGAACAGCACCAGATTCCGGTTGCCAAGGACAAGAAGGGCGAAGCGCCGTTCTCCGTCGACGCCAACCTGCTGCACTCCTCGTCCGAGGGCAAGGTTCTGGAAGACCCGGCGGTGGAAGCTCCTGAATATGTGCATATGCGCACGATCTCCCCGGAAGCCGCTCCCGACAAGGCAACCGTCATCAAGGTTGGTTTCCGAAAGGGTGATGCCTGCTCGATCAATGGTGTCGAGATGTCGCCTGCGACGCTTCTTGCCACGCTCAACAATTATGGCCGTGAAAACGGCATCGGCCGTCTCGATCTGGTCGAGAATCGCTTCGTCGGCATGAAGTCGCGCGGCGTTTACGAAACGCCCGGCGGTACCATCCTTCTTGCCGCGCATCGCGCCATCGAGTCCATCACGCTCGACCGGGGTGCTGCGCATCTGAAGGACGAGCTGATGCCGCGCTACGCCGAGTTGATCTATTACGGCTTCTGGTTCTCGCCGGAGCGCGAAATGCTGCAGGCCCTGATCGACAAGAGCCAGGAGCATGTGGAAGGCGAAGTGACGCTGAAGCTCTATAAGGGCAACGTCATGGTAACCGGCCGCGAGAGTGCCAAGTCGCTCTACTCCGACGCGCTGGTGACCTTTGAGGACGACCACGGCGCTTATGACCAGAAGGATGCGGCAGGCTTCATCAAGCTCAATGCGCTGCGTCTTCGCACGTTGGCAAAGCGCAATCTCAGCAAGTAATTCTGTTCTTGAAAAAATAACGAAACCCGCTGGTGGTGACACCGGCGGGTTTTTCATGTCGCTCTTCTGGAGACGATGCGGAAGCCGATGTAGCTGGCAACGGCCGTGAATTCCATCATGGGAATGATGACGCCGAAGCCGGTCAAAGGTGAACCGATGAGGGAGGCTGCAGCGCCGCCGGCGAAGCCCGATCCCATCTGGATAAATCCCATCATGGCCGATGCCGAACCGGCGATATGCGGGAAGGGCGCAAGCGCTGCTGTCACCATCGAAGGGGTCAGCAGGGCGATGCCGACAGTCGCGACTGCAACGGGCCCCATGATCGAAAGGAACGATGGCGGCATCAGGAAAACCGACAATAAAATAAGGAGGCCGCCGGTTCCGGAAAAACAGAGGCCGATCACGACCGAGCGCCGGTCACCCAGTCGGGGTGCGATGTAACGCAGGGCAATCGAGCCGAAGAAGTAGGCGCCTGTCTGCATCAGCATGCCGATGCCGAAGGCGGTGGGTGTCATGCCGACCTCGTTGATAAGGATGAAAGTCAGCATGGTGGCCTGCGCATAAAGCGCGCCGATGGAACCACCGAGCACCAGTGCAGCCAGAAGGAAACGTGGCGCGCTGAGCAGCGTGCCATAGGCCGACAGGAGCCGCCTGGGCCGGATCAGGCTCCTGTCCGGAACCGTTGTTTCCCGCAAAAAAATCACGACGGATAAAATGGCGATGGCTCCGAGGCCGACCATCAGAAAAAACACGGATTTCCAGCCGAAAGCCGCGAGTGAAAGTCCACCGATCGTCGGTCCGAGGGCAGGACCGACCGCCAGCATGATACCAATGAGATTCATGATGCTGGAGGCTTCGGCGCCGGTAAACTGGTCGCGCACCACGGCACGCGCCACCGTCATACCGACCGAAGCACCGATGCCCTGAACCAGCCGGGCGAAAAGCAGCACTTCGATCGTCGGCGCGGAAATGGCCACCAGGCCGCCGCCCAGAAAGATCAGGAGGAAGACGATGCTTGCCTTTCGCCGACCGAAGGCATCCGATGCCGGCCCGGCGAGCAGTTGCGCCAGCGCGAACCCGGCAAAATAGAGGGACAGGCTGAGCTTGACGGCGGACTGGTCAGTGGCAAAAACCCGCGTCAGTTCCGGCATGGCGGGTGTGTAAATCGCCATGGATATGGGCGCAAGCGCCGTCAAAAACGCACCAAGCATCGCCGTGCGTTTCGTGGACATGATCGGTTTTGGCGACATGGTGATCAGCCGTTCTGCCCCGGTTGTTCCGGCTGCAGATTGTCACGAAGGGTTTGCAGAAAGTGGCGGAACAGCGCCATCTCCTCGTCATTCAGGCCCTGGGTAGCGTGGCGAACGAGTTCATCTATTTCCTGCCGCACGGCTTCCAGCATGTCGGCTGAGGATTTGGTCAGCACAATACGCTTGGAGCGTCTGTCCTGCGGGTCCTGCTGCCGCTCGATGAGATCGAGGGACTGCAACTTATCAAGATAGGCGCAGATCGTCATGGGTTCTATTCCGAGGCGAGCGGCGATGTCCGACTGTTTGCTGCCGTCAGCGACAGCGACCGTCAGCAGCGCGCGCGCCTCGCCGGGGGTCAGGCCCAGTCCGGCCTCGGATATACGGCGCTCAAAAGCACTGTTCAGCAGGCGTGCACCGCTGTTCAGCAAAAATGCCAATGAATCTTTTTCGCGTTTCGTGCCCATGCTTCGCCTTTTCGTAAGTCAGCCTTACTAAAATCCAGGCGATAATCAATGGTACACAAATCATATTACCGAAAATCGAGTAAACTATATGTCACTTCGATCGCAAGGTATCCCGCAACCCGGTCTAGGACCGTCACGCCAAAGCAAAAAAAGACAGAACGTCCTGCATTTTTTCAACCTCGTCTGCGGTGCCGATGGAACGGGCAATTTCAGCTCGGTCGGAAAAATAGGTCAGGAAGTCGAATTCCGTGTCCTCGGTCACATCAGCTATGTCGATGACCTCACCGCTGGCACTAAGGGTTTGTGCCGGAAGTTCGGACGAAAGTTCAAAAAGGGTGTCCTGGCTGATTTTTCCCGCATGGTAATAATCTCGGGCGATTTCGCGCAGGTCGCGCGGGCTGATGCGGGTAAAATCTATCCCTCTTACCGTCTCTTCAAAGCCTGAGGCTGCATCGGATTTTCCGGCCTTGCCGAAATCGGCAATGCCCACGGATCTTGCGTTTCTGGAATTGTCCCTGAAAAGGAAATTATTAGAGGCCCTTAAAGAATAAATCTCCATAATACATATCTCCGTCATGGGATATTATTTAAAGAGGCAGACCATGATGTCGTCATATCGGTCAATACTTGGAAATGAAGGCGAGTGCGTATTCCACACCAAATTCCGATATTGAATTGGCGGCGGCGGCGTGCCCATATGGCTAAACCGGAATTGTACGAGGAACATGAAATGCCATCTGAGACCGCGCTTTATCCCGCACTCGTTCACTGGAACGGTCACAATGGTCTGCCAAAATTCGATGCAGTCAGGGATGAGGATTTCGCTCCGGCCTTTGACGCCGCACTTGGTTCCCATGAGCAGGAGATCGATGCGATCGCAGCCAATGTCGAGGCGCCGACATTTGTAAACACTGTAACTGCGCTTGAGGTCGCGGGTGACGATCTTTCACGCATTTCGGCGCTGTTCTGGAACAGGGCAGGAGCGAACACCAATGGCGTGATCCAGGCGCTGGAGCGGGAGATTGCTCCGAAAATGTCGCGGCACTATTCTACGATCGGCATGAACGAGTCTCTGTTCAAGCGCATCGATACCTTGTGGGAAAAACGCGAGACGCTTGGGCTGACAAGTGAGGAAAACCGTGTTCTCGAACGGCACTGGAAGGGTTTCGTGCGCTCCGGCGCGAAATTGCCGAAAGACCGGCAGGAGAGGCTGGCGGCGATCAATGAGGAGCTGGCCGGTCTCGGTGCAAAGTTCGGGCAGAACGTGCTGGCGGATGAAAAGAACTGGAAGCTCTTGCTTTCCACGGAAGAGGAACTTGCCGGCATTCCCGGTTTTCTGCGCGACGCAATGGCGGGTGCGGCCCGGGAGCATGGCGAGGATGGCAAGTTCGCCGTCACCCTTTCCCGTTCCATCATCGAGCCCTTCCTGACCTTTTCCGAACGTCGAGACCTGCGCGAACAGGCCTTCAGGGCATGGGTGGCGCGCGGTGAAAACGGCGGCGAGACCGACAACCGCGAGATCGTCCGCCGCACGCTTGAACTGCGCGAAGGGAAGGCGAAGCTTCTCGGTTATGTGAATTTCGCCGCCTACAAGCTTGACGACACGATGGCAAAGACGCCCGATGCTGTGAACGGCCTTCTGGGGCAGGTCTGGGAAAAGGCCGTTCGCCGCGCGGGTGAGGAGGAGGCTGAGCTTGCCGCCATCATCGCCGCGGAGGGCAAAAACCACGACGTTCTGCCATGGGACTGGCGACATTACGCCGAAAAGCTCCGCGCTCAGAAATTCAATTTCTCCGAGGCGGAACTGAAACCTTATCTGCAGCTGGAAAAGATCATTGAAGCCTGCTTCGATGTGGCCGGGCGGCTGTTTGGAATTCGTGCCGTCGAGGTCAAGGGTGTCGCCGCCTATCACCCGGACGTCCGGATTTTCGAGATCCGCGACGACCAGGGCGATCTGAAGGCCATGTTCCTCGGCGATTATTTCGCGCGGCCCTCCAAGCGATCAGGCGCATGGATGAGTTCGTTCCAATCGCAGCACAAGTTGCCGCTGAAAAATGGTACGGTCGGAGAAATCCCGATCATCTATAATGTCTGCAACTTCGCCAAACCGGCCGAAGGTAAGCCCGCGCTTCTTTCGCTTGACGATGCGCGTACACTCTTCCACGAATTCGGCCACGCGCTGCATGGCATGTTGTCCGATGTCACCTACCCCTCGGTGTCGGGAACGGGCGTATCGCGCGATTTCGTCGAATTGCCCTCGCAGCTTTACGAGCACTGGCTGACTGTGCCGGAAATCCTGGAAAAATACGCCCTGCATTATGAAACTGGTGCGGCAATGCCGAAGGCGCTGCTGGACAAGGTTCTGGCCGCACAGACCTTCAATGCCGGCTTCAGCACGGTGGAGTTTACCTCTTCGGCGATTGTCGACATGGCGTTCCATACGCGCGACAGCGTCGACGACCCGATGGCCGTGCAGGGTGAGGTTCTTTCAACGCTCAACATGCCTAAATCCATCGTCATGCGCCATGCGACACCGCATTTTCAGCACGTTTTCTCCGGCGACGGTTATTCCGCTGGATATTATTCTTACATGTGGTCGGAAGTGCTGGATGCCGATGCCTTTTCCGCCTTCGAGGAAACCGGCAATGCCTTCGATAGCGATATGGCGCGGCGGCTGAAGGACAACATCTACTCCGTCGGTGGTTCCGTGGATCCCGAGGAAGCCTATCTCGCCTTCCGCGGCAAGATGCCGAGCCCGGACGCGATGCTTTCGAAGCGCGGTCTCCTATAAGAGACTGTCATATTTCTGAGCTAGAAGCTGAGCGCAGGGGGCTTATGACATGAGCCCCCCTTTCGCATTTGCAAAAAAAAGGTTATGAGCGCGCCAAACTAAATTGGCGTTTCTCATCAATATAGCGCCCAACCTCAGAGATTTTGAACAATGGCACTTCGCAACATCGCGATCATCGCGCACGTTGACCATGGAAAAACGACGCTTGTTGACGAGCTTCTGAAGCAATCCGGTTCGTTCCGTGAAAACCAGCGCGTGATGGAACGCGTGATGGATTCCAACGACATCGAAAAAGAGCGCGGCATCACTATTCTCGCCAAGGCGACCTCGATCGAGTGGAAAGATACCCGCATCAACATCGTCGACACCCCCGGCCACGCCGACTTCGGCGGTGAAGTCGAGCGTATCCTGTCGATGGTGGATGGCGCCATCGTTCTCGTTGACGCTGCCGAAGGCCCTATGCCGCAGACGAAGTTCGTGGTTGGCAAGGCGCTGAAGGTCGGCCTTCGCCCGATCGTCGCCATCAACAAGATCGACCGTCCGGATGCCCGCCATGAGGAAGTCGTCAACGAAGTCTTCGACCTTTTCGCGGCTCTGGATGCAACCGACGAGCAGCTCGACTTCCCGATCCTCTACGGCTCGGGCCGTTCCGGCTGGATGAACGTCAATCCGGAAGGCCCGACTGATGAAGGTCTTGCGCCGCTTCTCGATCTCGTCGTCAAGCACGTGCCGGAGCCCAAGGTGGAAGAAGGTCCGTTCCGCATGATCGGCACGATCCTCGAAGCCAACAACTTCCTCGGCCGCATCATCACCGGCCGTATCGCTTCCGGTTCGATCAAGCCGAACCAGGCGGTCAAGGTTCTCGGCCAGGATGGCAAGCTGATTGAAAACGGCCGCATCTCCAAGATTCTTGCTTTCCGTGGCATCGAGCGCACCTCGATCGAAGAAGCCCATGCAGGCGACATCGTCGCCATAGCAGGTCTCTCCAAGGGCACCGTCGCCGACACGTTCTGTGACCCGGCCGTCATGGAGCCGATGCAGGCGCAGCCGATCGATCCGCCAACCGTTACCATGTCCTTCATCGTCAACGATTCGCCGCTCGCCGGCACCGAAGGCGACAAGGTGACGAGCCGCGTCATCCGTGACCGTCTGTTCAAGGAGGCCGAAGGTAACGTTGCGCTGAAGATTGAAGAATCCGCCGACAAGGATTCCTTCTTCGTATCTGGCCGTGGCGAATTGCAGCTGGCGGTTCTGATCGAAAACATGCGCCGCGAAGGTTTTGAGCTTGCCGTTTCGCGTCCGCGCGTCGTCATGCACAAGGATGAGAACGGCCAGCTGATGGAGCCGGTCGAAGAAGTTGTCATCGACGTGGATGAGGAGCATTCCGGCGTCGTCGTGCAGAAGATGTCCGAGCGCAAGGCCGAAATGGTCGAGCTTCGCCCCTCGGGCGGCAACCGCGTCCGTCTGGTGTTCTTCGCGCCGACCCGTGGTCTGATCGGTTACCAGTCGGAACTTCTGACCGACACGCGCGGTACGGCCGTCATGAACCGCCTGTTCCACGACTACCAGCCTTACAAGGGCGAGATCGGCGGTCGCGTCAACGGCGTTCTGCTGTCGAACGAGTCGGGCGAAGCTGTTGCCTATGCTCTGTTCAACCTCGAAGATCGCGGCCCGATGATCATCGATGCCGGTGAGAAGGTTTATGCAGGCATGATCATCGGCATTCACAGCCGTGACAACGACCTCGACGTGAACGTGCTGAAGGGCAAGAAGCTCACCAACATCCGCGCCGCCGGCAAGGATGAAGCCGTGAAGCTCACCCCCCCGATCAAGTTCACGCTGGAGCGCGCGCTTTCCTGGATTCAGGATGACGAACTCGTTGAAGTCACGCCGAAGTCGATCCGTCTTCGCAAGCTTTATCTCGATCCGAATGACCGCAAGCGTTTCGAAAAGGCAAAGCTTGCTGCCAGCTGATCGGTTCGATCCCTGTTTCGAAAACCCGGCCTTGCGCCGGGTTTTTTTATGCATTCTTTTTTATGTGTGCATGAGTCGAAAGGAGCTTTGCCAAAGGTTAAGGATGCGTTAATTTTTTCTGGTCGTCCACATGAATAGGCTGTGGGTAAGCTTGCCGGCGTTAACCTTTATGACTGGTAAGTTTCCGTGGCCGGGGCCAGAATCGCGTTATGAAAACGTTATCCATCGATGTTCGCCGTGCTGAACCGCATGATGCGCGCGCCATATCCGAGGCGCACCGTCTGTCGTGGCAACAGGCCTATGCCGGGCTTATCCCGCATCGGCCGTTGACGCAGATGCTTGAGCGCCGTGGCGAAATCTGGTGGAAAAAGGCAACCAAGGGTTCAGCAACCATGCTGGTGGTTGAAGTGGCGGGCGTTGTTGCCGGCTACGCGACGCTGGGCCTCAGCCGGGCGCGCGGACTGCCGCATGACGGCGAAATTTACGAACTCTATCTCCGTCCGGAATATCAGGGCATCGGCCTCGGATCACTGCTTTTCACGGAAGCGCGCCGGTTGCTGACCTCGCTTGGCTGCAACGGTATTGTCGTCTGGTGCCTTGAGGACAGCGATGTAGCCAATCGCTTTTTCCGCTCGCATGGTGGGCGCGACATTGCCGAAGGCATGGAAGATTTCGGTGGCAAATCACTTCGCAAGGTCGGTTTCGTCTGGAACTGACGGCGCAAATTCCGGGATTGTCTTTTCGCGTCCGGTCGTGACCGCATCGCTGGCACCCAATTTATCCATTATGCCTTATATGCCCACAGCCGTGTTGCAATGCGCAGACTTTCCCAGTATCGAAAACCAAATCCAACCCGTCGAATGAGGGAAGCGAATGCGTATCGATGCAATTTCCGTAGGCAAAAATCCGCCGGAAGACGTTAATGTTATCGTTGAAGTGCCGGTCGGTGGACACCCGATCAAGTACGAGATGGACAAGGATGCCGGTGCGCTGATCGTTGATCGCTTCCTCTACACGCCGATGACCTATCCGGGTAACTATGGTTTCGTACCGCACACCCTGTCCGACGATGGCGATCCGATCGACGTTCTCATCTGCAACACCCGCCCGCTGGTACCGGGCTGCGTCATCAATGTTCGTCCCATCGGCGTGATGATCATGGAAGATGATGGCGGCAAGGACGAGAAGATTCTGGCGGTTCCGGTTCCGAAACTGACCCGTCGTTACGACAAGGTCAATAATTACACCGATCTTCCGGAAATCACGCTGAAGCAGATCGAGCACTTCTTCGAGCACTACAAGGATCTGGAGCCCGGCAAGTGGGTGAAGATGGGCGGCTGGCAGGATGTTGACGTTGCCAAGAAGCTGATCGTCGAAGCCATCGAGCGCTACAAGGCGCAGGGCTGATCTGGTCTAAAGCTTCTTGAATCGGTCTTCAAAATCCTCCGGGTCGGTGTCGATCCGGAGGATTTTTTTGCGCGCTGTTTCGCCCGAAACGAAGCTGATGGCGGTTTTGGGTACGCCAAGTTTCTTTGCCAGCAAAACAGCCAGGGCCTTGTTCGCCTTACCGCCTTCCGGCACGGCGCTGACCCGGGCCTTTAGCTGCGCGTTTCCGTCCGCATCAAGCTCCACGCCATCAATCGCGTCCCGCCCGCCATTCGGCGTGAGGCGAACGGAGAGCCGGATATGATCACCGTGTTTTTGCCAGCAGCCGTTCACGCGAACATCGGGTACAGCGTGTTCCACATGAAGGAGCGGATGAAGAAGATGATCAGGAGCACGATGATCGGCGAAATGTCGATGCCACCGAGATTGGGCAGAACGCGACGGATGGGGCGCAGAACCGGTTCCGTGACATTGAACAGAAAGCTGCCGATGGCGTTCACGAACTGGTTGCGGGAATTGATGACGTTGAAGGCGTAAAGCCATGAAAAAATGGCGCTGCCAATCAGCACCCAGGTATAGAGGTTCAAGGCCAGATCGATGGTCTGAAACAGGGCAAGCATCAATATCTCCGTATCTTGGTTGCAAGACATTTAGACATTCGTCGCTGAACCGGCAAGTGTTGCGCCGAATCGTAATCATCACCGGTTAGATCCACCTGCTGTGATCGTGGTCTAACTCATAACCGGGCGGCAGGATTTCACGCAAAAACCGCTCACACTTTGCGCGATCGCGATGGTGAGGGCTGGTGATTCCTGTCATATCGCTTTATTGCCATCACACATTTTCTTCGCGAGCACCCAGCCGATGTCTCTTCCTTCTGCCGAAAACCGTTTCGGTGCATTCCGGCATTCATCCTATCGACGTTTCTTCAGCGCCCGGTTTTTTTCAGCCTTTGCCATACAGATCGTCAGTGTTTCGGTTGGGTGGCAAATGTATGAAGTGACCGGCAATGCCTTTTATCTCGGCCTGATCGGTCTTTTCCAGTTTCTGCCGTCCCTTCTCTTGATCCTTGTTACGGGAACGGTTGCCGACCGTCACAATCGCCGGCGTATTATGGCCATATGCCTGATGGTTGCGGCGCTCTGTGCCGTCGCTCTTCTGGCGCTGACACTCACGCACAGCTTTTCCCCTTGGCCGGTCTTTGCCATTCTTGTCGTCTTCGGCATAGAGCGCGCTTTCATGGGACCGGCGGTCCAGTCGCTGGCGCCCAATCTCGTGCCGGTGGAGGATTTGCCGAACGCCATCGCCTGGAATTCTTCTTCCTGGCAGATGGCCTCCATTCTCGGTCCCGTTGCCGGCGGCCTGCTTTATGGTCTCGGCGCCTCCGTTGCCTACAGTGTGGCGCTCGTGCTCTTTATCGTCTCCGCAGGACTTGCGGTGGCGATCCGCAAGCCGGAGCAACGCGGCCCGGCAAAGGCGATCAGCCTCGAAACCATGCTCGCCGGGTTTAAATTCATCTCGCAGGAAAAGATCGTCCTCGGTGCAATATCGCTCGATCTCTTCGCGGTGTTGCTGGGTGGCGCGGTTGCATTGATGCCGATCTTTGCCAAGGAAGTGCTGACGCTCGGCCCGTGGGGCCTCGGGCTTCTGCGCGCGGCGCCCGGTATCGGCGCCATCACCGTCGCCGTTATTCTGGCATTCAAGCCCATTCGTCACCATGCCGGCCTGCTGATGTTCGCTGGCGTTGGCCTTTTCGGCGTTTCAACCGTGGTCTTCGGACTTTCGCAAACCGCGTGGCTGTCCATCGCCGCGTTGGTAGTCATGGGCGCATCGGACATGGTATCGGTTTATGTGCGAGAAACTTTGATCGCGCTTTGGACACCGGATGAGGTACGGGGGCGTGTGAACGCGGTGAACATGGTCTTCGTCGGCGCATCGAACGAACTGGGTGAGTTTCGTGCCGGCACCATGGCTCATGTTGTGGGTGCCGTTCCAGCCGTTGTCATCGGCGGGGCTGGCACGCTCGCCGTGGCGGTCATCTGGGCGCTCGGCTTTTCCAAGCTGCGCAAGATCGACAATCTCGACGCGCCGCACTGACAGCGATGGGTCTCAGATCGTCTTGGCTTTTCTTCGAAGCGCAAAAGCGATCTAACTTTTTGTTTTCACCGATTATCCGGACGTAAAGCCGCAGCGCATCTTTACCGGAAATGCTCTAGCGCTGCGCCTTGCCCTCAAAAACCAGATCGAGAAAATTGCTGAGCCATGCCCTGAGCGGCGTATCGAACAGCATGCGGCCTTCCAGATGCTGGCTGCCCACCTGGGCATTGGGCATGCCGAAACGCTGCGCGCCGCGCACCACCCAGCTATGCATCATGGCACGGGTCAGCTCGGCGTGAAACTGCAGGCCCCAGGCATTTTTTCCATATCGATAGGCCTGGTTGGGGTAGGTTTCGCCCGATGCCAGAAGTTCGGCTCCACGCGGCAGCTCAAAGCCTTCGCGATGGAAGTGATAGACCATCTTCGGCCAGTGCGGCATCAGCAGCCGCCCATGTTCGGTGGCATGGAGCGGATACCAGCCAATCTCCACCTTGCCGTCCCTGTCGGCTTCCACCCTGCCGCCCAAATGTTTGGACAACATCTGCGCACCGAGACAGATGCCGAGAAAAGGCTTGTTTTCCTTCAGCGGCACTTTCAGCCAGTCGATTTCGGCTTTGACATAATCATGCGGATCATTGGCGCTCATCGGGCCGCCGAAAATGATGGCTCCGGCGTGTTTTTCCAGCGTCTGTGGCAGGTCATCGCCGAGCGCGGGACGCCTTATATCCAGACGATACCCTTTTTCCACCAGCATCTGGCCGACGCGACCGGGCGTGGAGCGTTCCTGATGCAGGACGATGAGCAGCGAAGGTTGTTGTTTCTGTTGCCTGGAGGGGTCAAACAGCATCGTCTTCGTTTTCGCTTTCTTCAGCGGGTCCGGACCTCGTGGCAGCCTGCTGACGTTGCAGGACCCTGTCGCGCACGGAAACACCCAGCAGATCCGCGACACGCCAGATCACATGGTCTTCCATCTCGCTTCGTTCGCCGTCAGCGTAAACAATATCCCATAATATGCCAATAAGCTCCACGCGCTGATCTTCATCCAGGTGGCGACGGATATCGGTGGTAAAGCGGTAATAATCGACGGCTTGCTTGCCGGCCTCCTGGCCGGCGGCGAGCAGGGCATCAAGCTTTCCGCCGTCGAGATGATAATATTCATGCAGAATTTCGCGAAGACGATCACGCTCGCTTTTCGAGATGGTGCCATCGGCTTCCATGACCTGGAAACAGAGGGCGGCTACCGCCACCCTCAGATCATCGGGACTGAAATCACCTGCCTGCGGGCCGACGAGGTTCTGAATAAACGACTGTATTTGCTGGAACATCGATAGCCTGCTCGTCAGAAGAGTTTGAGCCGTGTCTTGGGTTCGGCTTCCGCGCCGGATTTCTTCACACCCGGATCATCTGGCGCACCGCCGAAAAAGGGCACTGCTTCGGCCTTTTCATTCGCCGCTTCGGTTTCCACCGGCGCTTCGATCGCGACGGGCTTTTTCTCCGTCGGAGCCGAAACACTCGGTTTTACCTCTATGGGCTCAGCCGAAGCCCGCTTTGGCTCCGCACGGGTCTCGGGCGCGGTTTCCACGACGACCGTCTTTACCGTCGGTTCGGTCCTTGCGGGTGCTGCGGCAATCGCGTTTTCGATTGTCAGATCTTCAACAGGGCCTTCCAGCTGCCCGAAAGGCGCTTTCCATTCGAAGGCATCGAGACGACCCGTGACAGGCGAGACCGGCAGCCATTTTTCAGAGACGATACCGTCGGCGACCCATGCCGGATCACGCGGCGCGCGCAGTGCCTGCGCCATCCAGTAGCGCACACGGCCCTGATCCCCGGTTTCGGCCTCCTCGATATCGGCCATCAAGAGGAAGATGCTTTCGCGCGGCTCGATCCGGGCGGCGGCCTCGGCCTTCGTCCGGGCCTTGGCGAATTCCTTGGCGTCGAGCGCCGCCTGCGCCACTGCAAACAGGGATTCGATGTTGTTGGGCTTCAGACTTTCAAGCCGCTCTGCCCGCTTCAGACGGTCGATGGCGGTATCGCCGCTGCGGGCGCGTGCGTAAAGTTCGGCGATCTGCGGATGCGGATCGTTTTTCCAGACGGGTTCAAGAATCGCGGCGGCCTTGCGCAGATTGTCTTCGCGCAGGTAGGACTTTGCCGCGATAAGCGCTGCCGGGACGAGGCCTTTTGCAAGCTTGAGAGCGTGCTTCGCGTCCTCGCGCGCACCTACCGGGTCGCTTTCCAGTTTCTCGCCGGCCTTGGCAGTGAGAAGCACGGCTTTCAGCCGCTCCGCCTCGCCGCGTTCGATGACGCTGGCCGCCTTCTGCTGATCAAGCAGACGGATGGCATCGTCCCACTGCCCATTGCGGCATCGGTTTTCCAGCGTCGCCTGTGCCGCCCATGGCAGATAGGGTGCTTTTTCCGCGGCGTCCTCGGCATATTGCTGGGCGGCTTCGTAAGCGCCCTGACGACGTGCCTCGATATAGAGGCCGCGAAGGCCGAGTTCACGCGTTTCGGGATCGCGCGCCATGGCCTCGAACTTACGGCGCGCCTCATCATATTTGCCTTCGATGAGATCGGCCTGTGCATCGAGCAGGTGGATCAGCGGCTCCTGATCGGCACTCAGTAGTCCCTGCGTGCGGGCCGTCATCTTCCGTGCAAGAATGGCATTGCCAGCGCCAGCGGCGATGAGGCCAGTGGAGAGCGCCTGATAACCGCGGTCGCGCTTGCGCGCGCGGAAATAACGACGGGCGGCATTGGGCGAAGTCCATACGGCGTTGACGATCCACCAGAGCAGCATGACAGCAGCGATGAGCGCCGCGATGATGGAGGCTGCGACCATCAGGCTCATTTCGATCAGCTGACCTTGCCAGACGATGGAAAGGACGCCCGGCCTGTCAGCCAGCCATGAGAAACCGAAACCGAGGGCCAGAACGATAACGGCGAAAGTCAGAATTCTGGTCATGCCCTTACCCCTGCCTGCCGGTGCTGGTGATGGCGCGGTTCAACGTGCCGCCCACCAGATTTTCGACCTCGACGCGCGCATCCAGAGATTTCTTGTATTCAGCGGATGCCGTCTTGGCGGCATCCGGAAGACCGTTCCACTCAAGTGCCGCGCCCTGAAGATCGCCATTGCGCAGCTTGTTTTCCATGCGTGCGATCCTGGCTTCGGGGGTTTCTCCTTCGATGTTTCCGACGGGTCGCACCTTCACCAGCGAAAAGGCGCTTTCGGTCAGGCGTTCCATGATGCCCTGATTGGGGTCAGGCTGGTTTATGGCTGAGAGCATCGCATTGGCGACATCGGGGAACTTCTGCATCAGCTCCGAGCGTGATGGTACGCCGGTTGCGGCGAAGGATTGCAGCGATGCGATGGCCGGATCGTCGGGCGTTACCTTGGACAGGGTATCCAGTTCCGTCAGGAACGGTCCACCGCGATCGATCGCGGCCTTCAGCGCGGCCGATGCTATAGCGCGGGCGACTTCGATATCGTCGCGCGGCTCGTTGATCTTGGCTTCAGCGTCAGCGAGACGGCGTGTCAGTTCCGCTGTCGCCGAACTCTGCGCAGACCGTTCCGACTGGAGAGCCGCTTCGAGGGCGGTGACTTTCTCTAACAGCCCATCGACCTGCGAGGCCTCCCCGTTCACGCCTTCGAGGGTTGCGATGCGCTGTTCCAGCGCCGAGGTGTCGGAGGCTGGCGCATTGGCAAGCTGCTGGCGCAAGCTGTCCAGATCGGTTTTAAGGGCAGCGATTTCCTCGCTTCCCGCCTTGCCTGCATTAAAGGAGGGCAGGATGCCTGCATATTGCATGCTGCCGGCGGCGGCGAGCGCCACAAGGCCGCCGACGATACCTGCCGCGATCAGGCCCGAGGTCGCCGCCTGTTTGCTTTCGACCCGCTGCGGTATGGAGGGCTTTGCCGGTCCTGAGGACGAGGTCGCGGTCGAAGGCTTTGCCGTGGTGGCGCCGCCGGATGCGCTGGTGGAGGCTGTGGATCCGGAGGCAGGCTTTGCTGTTGCAGCAGCGGCAGCGCTCGTCTGGGCGGTGCCTGTCGAAGATTTAGTATCGGTTTGAGCCGGAGCGGGGGAGGGCGTGACAGGCGCGTTCTGTCCGTTATCCAGGTTCTCCGCCTTCGGTGTCGCCGCCACGGCGTCCGCTTTCCCGACATTGGGCTCGGGCTCGAGAGGGGGTCTCTTTGGCTGATCCCATATCGGTGCGGCATTGCCTGTTGCGGTTGCTTCCGATCTGATATCCGAAACTGCGGAATCCGCCGCGGTCTCCGGGGTTTTGTGACCGGGCTTTTTGTCGGTCTCGGCGGCATCCACGTCGGCGGAAACTGCTTTCACGTCTTTGGCGTCCAGGTCGATCGTGACCGGTTCGGCTTTGGACTTGGAGTGGCGTGGCGGCTTTCCCGATACCATGACAACCTCATTTCTGCCTGCAGTACTCTAAACCTAGTCAGTGACGGCGGCAAAGGAAAGAGGCGAGCTCGAATTAGGTTCCAGAGTTGCGGTGCAGAAGTTCAAACATTGCAGCCTCGCTCGGCTCTTTGGCAGCAACCGCGTTTACGCGGAAGATTTCCGGAACGAGAGAAAACACGTTGCGGCTGATGCAGATGAATTGTGTTCTCGCCAACGCCTTTTCGTATTTTTCCGTCGATACATGATGGAAAAATGCCCGCGCCGCTTCCGATGAATAAAGCAGGACCACATCCGCCGCGTTTTTCACCAGGGCCGTTTCGAGCACAGTTTCAGGAACGTTGCAGGGCAGCATCTCGTAACAGTCGACCGTTTTGAAGGCAATGCCGGCGGCGGCAAGGCCTTCCTCGAAGACGGCGCCACGGGGTCGGCCGGCGAGATAAAGCAGGGGTTCTTTCTCGGAAAATAGGGCCGCGCGTTCAGTCATCAGCGCGTTCAGACTTACGGCGTCGCCGGAAGCGGTGAGAATGTGTTTGAAACCGATTTTTTCCGCCGCTTCAGCCGTTGCCCTTCCGACGGCGAACAGCGGTTTTGACAGATTGGGAACCAGCCGGTCTCGTGATGTCTCCAGTGCCCGCAAAGCCTCTGCGCTGGTCACGGCGATGGCCGCCATTGGGTGCGACAGCGCCGAGATGGCGCGCTCGTGATGATGGACGGGATAGAACAGCGGCAGTAGCACCGGCGTGTGGCCGAGCGCTTCGAGTTTTGCGGCCGTCCTTTCGCCCGAACGCTGCGGCCGGGTGACGACGATCCGCATTGGCTCAGCTCCAGCCTTCGAAGAAACTGCTGCCTGCCTTGGCGCGTACCTCTTCGCCGGCCTGTTGGCCCAGTCTCGCCGCATCCCTGCGGTTGCCAGAGATTTCGATGCCATGGCTCGTCTGGCCATCGGGGGTGAGGATGAGGCCGTAAAAATGCAGTTCCTCGCCGTCACAGGTGGCATAACCGGCAATCGGCGTGCGACAGGAGCCGTCAAGCGCCGCCAGAAAGGCGCGCTCACAGCTCACTGAATCATGAGTGGACCTGTCGTTTATGGGCGCGAGCAGTTCGTCCATGCGCGTATCGCCGATGCGGCTTTCCACGCCGATTGCGCCTTGGGCTGGAGCGGGAGGGAACTCCTTCGGGTCAAGAATTTCCGTCGGAACGGTGTCCTTTCCGAGCCGCTTCAGGCCCGCAAGGGCAAGAAGTGTCGCGTCCGCCTGGCCTTCCTCCAGCTTACGCAGCCTTGTATCGACCTGACCGCGAAAAATGATCACGCTCAGATCCGGCCGCAGGCGACGGATCAGCGCCTGGCGACGCAGGGATGCGGAGCCGACCACGGCGCCATGCGGCAGTTCGAGCAGCTTTAGCGCGGTGCGGCCGATGAAGGCGTCGCGTATGTCTTCACGCGGCAGGAAGGCGGACAGATAAAGGCCTTGCGGCAAAACGGTCGGCATGTCCTTTGAGGAATGCACGGCCATATCGAGTTCGCCTGACAGTAGCTGGCTTTCCAGTTCTTCGGTAAACAGGCCCTTGCCGCCGATTTCGGACAAGGCGCGATCGGTTATCCGGTCGCCCTTGGTGGATAGCACGACAATTTCGAACATGTCTTCCGGCAGACCATGCGCCGCCATCAGTCGGTTGCGCGTCTCATAAGCCTGTGCGAGCGCCAGCGGGCTGCCGCGCGTGCCGATTCGGAAAGGTTTTGTTTGCATCCGCGTCTATCCATTGTTACCGGAGTTGTCTTAGACCAACTCCGCGCATGATCGCAATGAACGAACAGATGTGATGACCCCCTTTCTTCGTATCCTCGGCATAGAGACAAGCTGTGACGAAACCGCTGCATCCATTGTGGTTCGGCATGCGGATGGGCGCGGCGAGATCGTCTCCGACGTCGTTTTGTCGCAGCTCGAGGAACACAGCGCCTATGGCGGTGTGGTGCCGGAAATTGCCGCACGGGCCCATGTCGAGGCGCTGGATACGCTTGTGGAAGAAGCGCTGGAGCAGGCGGGCGTGACCCTTGCCGACGTCGATGCCGTTGCTGCTACCTCCGGCCCCGGGCTGATCGGCGGCCTGCTGGTGGGCTTGATGACGGGCAAGGCCATCGCAAAAGCAGCAGGCAAGCCGCTTTATGCGATCAACCATCTGGAAGGACATGCACTGACGGCGCGCCTCACCGATGGTCTATCTTTTCCCTATCTGATGCTGCTCGTGTCCGGTGGCCATACTCAGCTGGTGCTGGTGCGTGGCGTTGGCGATTATGAGCGCTGGGGCACCACCATCGATGATGCGCTCGGCGAGGCCTTCGACAAGACCGCGAAACTTCTCGGCCTGCCCTATCCCGGGGGCCCTGCGGTTGAGAAGGCGGCGGCAAAGGGCGATCCCGACCGCTTTCCGCTTCCTCGTCCGATGGTCGGCGAGACCAGGCTCGATTTTTCCTTTTCCGGCCTGAAAACGGCGGTACGGCAGGCGGCGACCGCGATCGCGCCGCTGTCCGAACAGGACATTGCCGATATCTGCGCATCGTTCCAGAAAGCGGTCTCACGCACACTCAAGGACCGGATTGGCCGTGGCCTTGCCCGTTTCAAGCAGGAGTTTCCGCATATGGAAACCCAGCCTGCCTTGGTCGTCGCAGGCGGCGTTGCGGCCAATCAGGAAATCCGCCAGACGCTGCAGTCGCTTTGCGATACCCATGGCTTTCGTTTCGTTGCGCCGCCGCACCGGCTCTGCACCGATAATGCGGCCATGATCGCATGGGCCGGGCTGGAGCGAATGGCCGACGGCCGGGAAGCCGATCCGCTGGAAATCCCGCCGCGCTCGCGCTGGCCGCTCGACGGCAGTGCGGAGACATTGATCGGTTTCGGTAAAAGGGGAGCCAAGGCCTGATGCAGCGGGAGAAAATCGTCGTCATCGGCGCCGGCGCCTTCGGAACTGCGCTTGCCGTCGTCATCGCGCTGGAAAACCGGCACGACGTGATCCTGCTCGGCCGCGATCCATCCCTGATGGCCGACCTCAGGAGCGACCGCGTACATGAGGCGGCGCTGCCTGGCGTCGAACTGCCGGATGTGCTTGAATTTTCCGCCGAGCCGGATATTCTGACCAGTGCCGGCATCGTCCTCTTTGCGATGCCTTCGCAGGCTCATGCCGATGCGGCTCGTCATTATCGTCCTTATCTGGCTAATGACTCGATCGTCGTTACCTGCGCGAAGGGTATCGACCGGAGTTCCGGTCGGCTGCTCACGGAACTTCTGGAAGCGGAATTGCCCCGTCATCCGATCGCGGTTCTCTCCGGTCCGGGCTTCGCGGCCGATATTGCTCGAGGTCTACCGACGGCCATGGCGATTGCGGCGGAAGATGCAACAATAGCCGAGCGGCTTGCGACTACGATCTCCGGCAAGACCTTCCGGCTTTATGCCTCGACAGACCGCATCGGCGTGCAGCTTGGCGGCGCACTGAAAAATATCCTCGCCATTGCCGCCGGCATCGTTGAAGGCGCGGGCCTCGGCGATTCCGCCCGGGCGGCGCTGATATCGCGCGGGCTTGCCGAAATGTCGCGCCTCATCGTTGCCATGGGCGGCAAGGCCGATACGGTACGCGGCCTCTCTGGTCTTGGCGATCTGGTGCTGACCGCCACCAGCCACCAGTCGCGCAACCTGCGTTTCGGCATCGCGCTTGGCCGCGGTAACGGCAAGGACATGTCCGGCGGGCTGGTAGAGGGTGCCTTTGCGGCTGCCGTCGCCGCCCGGCTGGGAGAAAGTCACACCGTGGACATGCCGGTTACCGAAGCGGTGGCCGCTATCATCGACGGAAATCTGGATGTGGCGAGCGCCATGCAACAATTGATGACACGGCCCATCACAACCGAATAAGGCATAAGGAGACGAAAATGCTGTTCGCTTTTATCTGCAAGGACAAGCCCGGCCACCTGAACGTGCGCATGGAAACGCGCCCGGCGCATCTGGAGCATCTGAACAGGCTCAATTCCGAGGGCACGCTGAAGATCGCCGGGCCTTTTCTCGACGCCGAAGGCAAGCCGAATGGCAGCCTCGTCATCGTGGAAGCCGCCGATATCGATGCGGCCAAGGCTCTTGCCGAAGCCGATCCCTATGCAAAGGCTGGCCTGTTCGAAAGCGTGGACGTGAAGCCCTATAACTGGGTCTTCAACAATCCGGGAGCTTGAGCGGGCATGGCGAATTATTGGCTTTACAAGTCCGAGCCGTTCAAATGGTCGTGGGAGATGCAGAAGGCCAAGGGCGAGGCGGGCGAAGAGTGGACCGGCGTGCGCAATTATCAGGCGCGCAACAACATGCGCGCCATGAAGATTGGCGACAAGGGCTTCTTTTACCACTCCAATGAGGGACTGGATGTTGTCGGCATCGTCGAAGTCTGTGCGTTGTCGCATCCGGACTCGACCGCCGAAGGTGATCTGAAGTGGGATTGTGTCGACATCCGCGCCGTCTGCGATATGCCGCAGCCGGTTTCGCTAAAGGATGTTAAGGCCAATCCGAAGCTGGCGAATATGTCGCTTGTCACCTCCATGCGGCTTTCCGTGCAGCCGGTGACGGAAGAGGAGTATCTTGAGGTCTGCCGCATGGGCGGGCTCGCAAATCCTCCGAAATCCCCGGATTGAAGCGTCGGTGAGGACCGATCCCGAACGCTTCATCCTCGACAATACCGGCATCATGCATCCGCCTCATGTGCCGGAACTCTCCCTTCATCTCGCGACCGAAGCGCATGAGCTCTGGCTGAAGACGGAAGAGGAACTGGAGCAGATTGGCTTGCCGCCGCCTTTCTGGGCTTTTGCCTGGGCCGGCGGGCAGGGTCTTGCCCGTTATGTGCTCGATCACACGGAAAGCGTAAGCGGCAAGCGTGTGGTGGATTTTGCCAGCGGCTCCGGGTTGGTTGCCATAGCTGCTGCAAAGGCCGGCGCTGCGACCGTGCTTGCCGCCGATATAGATCCGTGGACGGAAACGGCTGTTCGCATGAATGCAGGCCTGAATGGGGTTGATATCGGCTTTACCCACGCCGATCTGATCGGCCGTGCCATTGAGGCTGATGTCCTGCTGGCAGGAGATGTCTTTTACGACCGGGCCTTTGCGGATCTCCTCGTGCCATGGTTTATAAACCTGACTGACCGGGGCGTCAGCGTTCTCGTTGGAGATCCAGGCAGAGCCTATCTGCCGAAACAGCGTCTTGAGGCCCTCGCGACCTATCAGGTTACCGTCAGCCGTGCGCTGGAAGACAGTGAAGTGAAGAAGACCACCGTCTGGCGCTTCCTCTGATCAGGGGCGAATAATGCAGACACCGTGCTGGTAAACGCAGGCATCATCCGCATTATCGGTATTCACGGTAATGATTTTTGCTCTGGGTGCCGGCAATAAACGGGGTCCGGTCGTGGCAATCTGCGGCGATATTTCGCTGCCAGTCGCGAAATAATTGCCGTTGCCTCGAACTCTTAGTGCGGAAATGCTTCCGACATAGGTGCCCCCAGGCAGCGTGGACGGCAGGCCGTCAGTTGAAAAGCTGACTTGCGATTGACTGTGACGATAGGAATTCTGACTATGAAAATCGCCCGCCAAAGAGGGCAGCGCGTAAGTTGAAATCCCGCCTGAAACGATCATGACCAAGGCAACGATTCGGTGCTGTAACATGAGCTTCATGCTCCGGTTTTTTGAGTTAACCAATCGTAAATTACACCTTTTCGGAATTACGTAAAGGTAAATATTTTGAGGGCGTAAATCTTGGAAACGCTCGATTTTTTATTTTCATGCAAAAAAATTCCAAAAAAAATCCGCGAACCAATCGATTAAATTGGAATCCGCCATGAAATGTGCTTGTGGTGATGCGCCCATGTGATTAAACGTCGCGGTTGGTGCAATGCACATTCCTTCGTCATGTGCTGTTGCTTGGGGGCGTCCTGTCTTGTGGACGCACGGGAAAACGCCGCGAGGTTCTGATGGCGAATGTGACAAATAACCGGCCTCTGTCGCCGCATCTTCAAATTTACAAGCCGATTCCGACGATGGTGGCCTCCATCATCCACCGCGTGACCGGTGGCGCGCTCTATTTCGGTACGCTCCTGGTCGCCTGGTGGCTTATCGCGCTGGCATCCGGTCCAGCTTATTATGACTGGGTCAGCTGGGCGATGGGCACCATCATCGGCAAGATCGTTCTCGTTGGCTACACCTGGGCGCTGGTTCACCACATGATCGGCGGCCTGCGCCACCTTATGTGGGACCTCGGGCACGGCTTCGAGAAGCACTTCACCACCAAGCTGGCAAAGGCCTCCTTCGTGGCGTCTATCTGTCTGACCGCGCTGATCTGGGTCATCGTCCTGATCGTGCGCTGAGGAGATACTTACATGGATATGCGTACACCTCTCGGGAAGGTTCGCGGTCTCGGCTCCGCCAAGGAGGGCACCGACCATTTCTGGCGCCAGCGCCTGACGGCCGTTTCGAACATTCCGTTGCTGACCTTTTTTGTTGTCTTCCTGATCAAATATGCCGGCGCGCCCTATCCGGAAGTCGTCGCTGCGCTTTCCAACCCGCTCGTCGCTGTCATCATGGCTCTGGTGCTGGTCTCCGGTCTCATCCACATGAAGCTCGGCATGCAGGTCATCATCGAAGACTACATTCACGCCGAAGTTTCGAAACTCGTTCTTCTGATGCTGAATACATTTTTCGCGATCCTCATCGGTGGCCTGTCTGTCTTCGCCATCCTGAAAATCGCATTCGTAGGATAAGTTCGTCATGGCTTCGATCAGTTCACCTTCCCAGAATGGCAAGGCCTACACCTATGTCGATCACTCCTATGACGTGATCGTGGTGGGCGCCGGCGGCGCCGGTCTGCGCGCTACACTCGGCATGGCCGAACAGGGTTTCAAGACCGCCTGCATCACCAAGGTTTTCCCGACGCGCTCCCACACCGTCGCAGCGCAGGGCGGCATCGCCGCATCGCTCACCAACATGACGCCGGACTGTTGGCAGTGGCACCTTTACGACACCGTAAAGGGCTCCGACTGGCTGGGCGATGTCGACGCGATGCAATATCTCGCCATGGAAGCGCCGAAGGCGGTCTATGAGCTGGAGCATTACGGCGTGCCTTTCTCGCGTAACGAAGAAGGCAAGATCTACCAGCGCCCCTTCGGCGGCCATATGCAGAATTACGGCGAAGGCCCACCGGTGCAGCGCACCTGTGCCGCCGCCGACCGTACCGGTCACGCCATTCTGCACACGCTTTATGGCCAGTCGCTGCGCAACAATGCGGAATTCTTTATCGAATATTTCGCGCTCGACCTCATCATGGCGCCGGATGGCCGCTGCACTGGCGTCGTTGCCTGGAACCTCGATGACGGCACGATCCACCGCTTCGCTGCCAAGATGGTGGTTCTGGCGACCGGCGGTTACGGCCGCGCCTATTTCTCGGCGACGTCTGCCCACACCTGCACCGGCGACGGCGGCGGCATGATCGCCCGTGCGGGCCTGCCGCTTCAGGACATGGAATTCGTGCAGTTCCACCCGACCGGTATTTATGGCGCGGGCTGCCTCATCACCGAAGGCGCGCGCGGCGAAGGCGGCTATCTCGTCAACTCCGAAGGCGAACGCTTCATGGAGCGTTATGCACCTTCCGCGAAGGACCTTGCCTCGCGTGACGTTGTCTCGCGCTGCATGACGATGGAAATCCGTGAAGGCCGCGGCGTCGGCAAGAACAAGGACCACATCTTCCTGCATCTCGATCATCTCGATCCTGCGATCCTGCATGAGCGCCTTCCGGGTATTTCCGAAAGCGCCAAGATCTTCGCCGGCGTTGACGTGACCCGGGAGCCGATCCCGGTCCTGCCGACGGTTCACTACAACATGGGCGGCATTCCGACCAACTATTGGGGTGAAGTGCTGAATGCCGATGCCAACAACCCGGAACGCATCGCGCCCGGCCTGATGGCGGTCGGCGAAGCCGGTTGCGCCTCGGTTCACGGCGCCAACCGTCTTGGCTCCAACTCGCTGATCGACCTTGTGGTCTTCGGTCGTGCCGCCGCCATCCGCGCCGCTCAGGTCATTAATCGTGACGAGGCGATTCCTGCTCTCGATACGGCTGCCTGCGACAGGATCATGGAACGCTTTGACAGCCTGCGTTATGCCAACGGCTCGACGCCGACGGCGGTGCTGCGCGACAAGATGCAGCGCGCCATGCAGGACGATGCGGCAGTGTTCCGCACACAGGAATCGCTCGAAAGCGGCTGCCGCCGTCTCTCGGCGATCTGGAAGGAACTGCCCGACGTCAAGGTCACCGACCGTTCGATGGTCTGGAATTCCGACCTGGTCGAAACGCTCGAGTTGCATAACCTCATGGCCAATGCCATCACCACGGTCTACGGCGCGGAAGCGCGCAAGGAAAGCCGTGGTTCGCATGCCCGCGAGGATTTCGTCGACGGTCCGTTCGGTGGTCGCGACGACGTGAACTGGCGCAAGCATACGCTTGCCTGGGTCAGCCCCGAAGGCGACGTGAAGCTCGACTATCGCCCGGTTCACACCGACCTGATCGCCGACGGCATCGATCCGAAAAAGATCGAGCCGAAGGCGCGTGTCTACTGATTTGAGGAACTGGATATGGTTGAACTTGCTCTCCCCAAGAATTCCCAGATCAACGAAGGCAAGGTCTGGCCGAAGCCGGATGGTGCCAAGAATGTGCGCGAATACCGCGTCTATCGCTGGAACCCGGATGACGGCCAGAACCCGCGCATCGACACTTTCTATATTGATGTCGATGATTGCGGACCGATGGTTCTCGATGCGCTTCTTTACATCAAGAACAACATCGACCCGACGCTGACGCTACGCCGCTCCTGCCGCGAAGGCATCTGCGGTTCCTGCGCAATGAACATCGATGGCACCAATACGCTCGCCTGCACCAAGGGCATGGACGAGATCAACGGCACGGTGAAGGTTTATCCGCTGCCGCATATGCCTGTCGTGAAGGACCTTGTTCCTGACCTGTCGAACTTCTACGCGCAGCACCGCTCGATCGAGCCCTGGCTGAAGACGGTTTCGCCCACACCCGCCAAGGAATGGAAGCAGAGCCATGAGGATCGCCTGAAGCTGGACGGTCTTTATGAGTGCATTCTCTGCGCCTGCTGCTCCACGTCCTGTCCCAGCTACTGGTGGAATGGCGACCGTTATCTGGGTCCGGCCGTTCTGCTGCAGGCCTATCGCTGGCTGATCGACAGCCGCGATGAGGCGACCGGCGAGCGTCTCGACAATCTCGAGGACCCGTTCCGTCTCTATCGCTGCCATACGATCATGAACTGCGCGCAGGCTTGCCCGAAGGGCTTGAACCCGGCCAAGGCGATTGCGGAAATCAAGAAGATGATGGTTGAGCGCCGCGTCTGAGGACGAATCGCAGACCACAGAGATTTATCGGGCCGCGGTCTCGACCGTGGCCCTTTTTTCAACCCGGCGTGGGAAAATTCGGTAAAAATTGACCGAAATGGTAATTATCCCGGCCATCGCTTGCGCAAGATAAGGCTTTGGTAATAATTCAGCCTTCTTGTTTGATCATCGTCTTTCCGGAAGCGAGAGAATCGGGAGCTTGATATGCAATTCAGATATGTGGTGACGGGCCTTGCGGTTGTGATGAGCCTTGCCGGTTGCCAACGTACCTCCTACGATTACAACAACAACGCCAGCAACAATCCCGGTTATACGCCGCCCCTGCAGGCGCAGCCGGTGCCCTCCGTTCAGTCTGGCGCCCTGCCGCCGCCCGGTGGTGCCAACGGCAGCCAGTTCCCGTCGGCGCCTGCTTCGGCGACACCCGGCGGCACCAATGTTGCATCCGCTGCTCCACCGGCAACAGCTCTCGACGTGACCAAGGAATCCATGGTCGGCAACTGGCGCGTTTCTAATGGCGGGGCCAATTGCGATATGTTCCTGACGCTCACCAATCTGGGCAGCGGATCGCGTGGCGGCACGCGTGGCTGCTCCGGCGAGCTGACGGCGATGGGGTCCTGGGAAGTATCCGGCAAGATGGTCGTCTTCAAGAATCGCTCGGGTGACACGATCGGCCGCGTCTACAAGAGCGCAGACGCACGCTTCGACGGCACGACCAATAGCGGGCAGCCGCTCAGCCTCAGCCGATGAGTTGTTCCGGTGCAGCCGGAACGTTCATTCTGCTCTAAGCCATTCCATTCGTCGCGGGTTCCGTGCTGCATCCGCGACCGGGGCGTCTTTTCATGAAGCCATTGCCTGATTACAATCATAGTGTCGTTGAACAGCTCAACGCATTGACGGCAGCTGGCACCTTGCAGGCCGATGCCGCCCAGCTTGGTGTGGCGGCCCATCTCGACAGAATTCTCGCCGATCTGAAGGCCCGCAAGCCTGCCAAGAAGAAGAGCGCGCTCGGCTGGATGTTCGCACGCAAGGCCGGTCCAGCAACGACGGTGAAAGGGCTTTATGTCTATGGCAGTGTCGGCCGCGGCAAGACGATGCTGATGGACATGTTTTACGAAATGGCGCCCGTTTCTTCCAAGCGGCGTTGCCATTTTCATGAATTCATGGCGGATGTGCATAATCGTGTGCATGCGCACCGGCAGAAGCTGAAGAATGGCGAGACCAAACAGGCCGATCCGATTCCGCCTGTCGCCGCCCAGCTTCTAGCGGAGGCCGAACTCCTGTGTTTCGATGAATTCACCGTGACGGATATTGCTGATGCGATGATCCTCGCGCGGCTATTCAGCGAGCTCTTCGCCAACGGCTGCACATTGGTGACGACCTCCAATGTCGTTCCGGACAATCTCTACAAGGATGGTCTCAATCGCGGCCTGTTCCTGCCCTTTGTCGAGCTGCTGAAGAAGCATGTGGAGGTGGTGACGCTGGACAGTCCCACCGATTATCGGATGGAGAAGCTGGAAAGCCTGCCGGTCTATGTGACGCCGCTTGATGGCGCGGCCGATCAGGCGATGGATATGGCGTGGCGGCACATGACCGGCGGGCACCTTGTTGCACCAACCGAGATACCCATGAAGGGTCGTTCCATCCTGGTGCCGCGTGCCAGCGGCCGTGTGGCGCGTTTTTCCTTTTCCGACCTTTGCGAGAAGCCGCTCGGGGCTTCCGACTTCCTTGCCATCGCCAATCGTTTCGACACGGTCTTCATCGACCACATTCCATTTTTGAACGCGGACAAACGGAACGAAACCAAGCGTTTCATCATCCTCATCGACGCGCTTTATGATCACAGCGTCAGGCTGTTCGCGTCGGCTGCAGCGATGCCGGAAGATCTGCTCGGCAAACGCAAGGGAACGGAAGGTTTCGAGTTCGATCGCACCGCCTCGCGTCTGTTTGAAATGCGTAGCGCCGATTATCTGGCGCTTCATCAAGAAAAACGGCAGAAAGTTTGACACTTTCGTGACGCATTTTCTTACGTTTACGTAAGAAAATATTGATCTAAACGATTGAAAATACTCAGCAGAAAAGAATCTGTTGCCTATTCTGGCCAATGGGTCTAATCGGAGTGCGACAATTTGGCTGCCGGTTTGGCGCGGTGAAATTGAATTGAAGCTCAAGAGGAAGCATTCGATGGCTCGCAAAAAGATTGCACTTATTGGTTCTGGCATGATCGGCGGCACGCTGGCGCATCTGGCCAGCCTGAAGGAACTGGGCGATATCGTCCTCTTCGATATTGCTGACGGCATCCCGCAGGGCAAGGGCCTGGATATTGCCCAGTCCGGCCCGGTTGAAGGCTTCAATGCAAAGCTCACCGGCGCATCCGATTACGCTGCCATCGAAGGCGCTGACGTGTGCATCGTCACCGCTGGAGTTGCCCGCAAGCCCGGCATGAGCCGCGACGATCTTCTCGGCATCAACCTCAAGGTCATGGAACAGGTCGGCGCCGGCATCAAAAAATACGCGCCGAACGCTTTCGTCATCTGCATCACCAATCCGCTCGACGCCATGGTCTGGGCGCTGCAGAAGTTCTCCGGCCTGCCGAAGAACAAGGTCGTCGGCATGGCCGGCGTTCTCGACAGCGCGCGTTTCCGCCTCTTCCTCGCCGAAGAGTTCAACGTTTCGGTTGAAGACGTCACCGCCTTCGTTCTCGGCGGCCACGGCGACACCATGGTGCCGCTCGCCCGTTACTCCACCGTTGCCGGCGTTCCGCTGACCGATCTCGTAAAGATGGGCTGGCTGACGGCCGAGCGTCTCGAAGAGATCATCCAGCGCACCCGCGACGGCGGCGCCGAAATCGTTGGTCTCTTGAAGACCGGCTCGGCCTATTACGCCCCGGCTGCCTCGGCAATCGAGATGGCTGAATCCTACCTCAAGGACAAGAAGCGCGTTCTGCCCGCCGCTGCCCACCTTTCGGGCCAGTATGGCGTAGACGACATGTATGTCGGCGTTCCCACCATCATCGGTGCAGGCGGTATCGAGCGCATCATCGAGATCGAACTCAACAAGGAAGAAGAAGCTGCCTTCCAGAAGTCCGTCGGCGCTGTCGCTGGTCTCTGCGAAGCCTGCATCAACATCGCTCCGTCGCTGAAGTAACAACTTCAAGCGGTTCCAAACAGGGATTATTCCATGAATATTCACGAATATCAGGCCAAGGCTCTTCTGAAGGGCTACGGCGCGCCGGTTGCCGAAGGCGTTGCCATTCTCAAGGTCGAAGAAGCCGAAGCTGCCGCAAAGCAGCTTCCGGGCCCGCTCTATGTCGTCAAGAGCCAGATTCATGCTGGCGGCCGCGGCAAGGGCAAGTTCAAGGAACTCGGCCCGGACGCCAAGGGCGGCGTTCGTCTGGCCAAGTCCATTGAAGAAGTCGTTTCCCACGCCAAGGACATGCTCGGCAACACGCTGGTAACGGCGCAGACGGGCGATGCCGGCAAGCAGGTCAACCGTCTCTACATCGAAGACGGCGCTGATATCGCTCGCGAACTCTATTGCTCGCTGCTGGTTGACCGTTCGGTCGGCCAGGTTGCCTTCGTGGTTTCCACGGAGGGCGGCATGGACATCGAAGCCGTCGCCCACGACACGCCTGAAAAGATCCACACCATCGCCATCAACCCTGAAAAGGGCGTTTCCGATGCCGACGTTGCTGCGATCTCCAAGGCGCTTGAGCTTGACGGCGTTGCAGCCGAAGATGCCAAGTCGCTCTTCCCGATCCTTTACAAGGCCTTCAGCGAGAAGGACATGGCTCTCCTCGAGATCAACCCGCTGATCGTCATGGAAAATGGCCATCTGCGCGTTCTCGACGCCAAGGTTTCCTTCGACGGCAACGCCATGTTCCGCCATGACGACGTCAAGGCGCTGCGCGACGAGACCGAAGAAGACGCCAAGGAAATCGAAGCCTCCAAGTGGGACCTCGCTTACGTCGCGCTCGACGGCAACATCGGCTGCATGGTCAACGGCGCAGGTCTTGCGATGGCCACCATGGACATCATCAAGCTTTACGGCAAGGAGCCGGCAAACTTCTGCGACGTCGGCGGCGGCGCCGGCAAGGAGAAGGTTGCGGCAGCTTTCAAGATCATCACTGCCGACCCGAAGGTCGAGGGCATCCTCGTCAACATCTTCGGTGGCATCATGAAGTGCGACGTTATCGCCGAGGGCGTTATCGCCGCGGTGAAGGAAGTCGGTCTGCAGGTTCCGCTCGTTGTTCGCCTCGAAGGCACCAACGTCGAACTTGGCAAGAAGCTTCTGAATGAATCGGGCCTTGCGATTACGGCTGCTGACGATCTGGACGACGCAGCCAAGAAGATCGTCGCGGCGATCAACGGCTAATTGAGGGACCGGAAATAATGTCTATTCTCGTTAATAAAGACACCAAGATCCTCGTTCAGGGTCTGACCGGCAAGACCGGTACCTTCCACACCGAACAGGCGCTTGCCTATTACGGCACGCAGATGGTCGGCGGTATTCATCCGAAGAAGGGTGGCGAAACCTGGACCGGTTCCAAGGGCGAAACCCTGCCGATCTTCGCAACGGTTGCCGAAGCCAAGGAAAAGACCGGTGCAGATGCATCCGTGATCTATGTTCCGCCGGCAGGTGCAGCAGACGCGATCATCGAAGCCATCGATGCGGAAATTCCGTTCATCACCTGCATCACCGAAGGCATTCCGGTCATGGACATGGTTCGCGTCAAGGCTCGCCTCGACCGTTCGAAGTCTCGCCTGCTCGGCCCGAACTGCCCCGGCATCCTGACGCCGGAAGAATGCAAGATCGGCATCATGCCGGGCTCAATTTTCCGCAAGGGTTCGGTCGGTATCGTATCGCGCTCCGGCACGCTGACCTATGAAGCCGTGTTCCAGACGTCCAACGAAGGCCTCGGCCAGACGACGGCTGTCGGCATCGGCGGCGACCCGGTCAAGGGCACCGAGTTCATCGACGTCTTGGAAATGTTCCTCGCTGACGACGCCACGCAGTCGATCATCATGATCGGCGAAATTGGCGGTTCGGCTGAAGAAGATGCGGCGCAGTTCCTGATCGACGAAGCCAAGAAGGGCCGCAAGAAGCCGATGGCCGGCTTCATCGCGGGTCGTACGGCTCCGAAGGGCCGCACCATGGGCCACGCCGGCGCTGTTGTTTCCGGCGGCAAGGGCGATGCGGAATCCAAGATCGCTGCCATGGAAGCAGCGGGCATCAAGGTTTCGCCTTCCCCGGCGCGCCTCGGCAAGACGCTGGTTGAAGTCCTCAAGGGCTGAGACCACATGAAACGGTGACGGGCGGCGCGGCTTCAAGCTCGCGCTGCCCGATGCCGCAAGAAGACAGACAGACGGCATACCGCCCCGGCGGCAGACAGCAATAATCAGAGCGGCAGGCCGGTCGAACGGCCCTAACGGCATCGAGGAGGCGGACGGACAAGTCCGCAAGAACACAATGGCAAGGCAAGAAGCGAACGAGCAGTTTCAGATCACGTCGTTTCTGGACGGCGCGAATGCAGCCTATATCGAGCAGCTCTATGCCCGGTACGAAGAGGACCCCTCTTCCGTGTCGCCGGAGTGGCAGAGCTTCTTCAAGGCACTGTCCGATAATCCGGAAGATGTGAAGAAGGCGGCCAAGGGCGCCTCCTGGAAGCGTGCCAACTGGCCGATCCCGGCAAATGGCGACCTGGTTTCCGCACTTGATGGCAACTGGGCCACGGTCGAAAAGGCCATCGAAAAGAAGGTTCAGGCAAAGGCTGAGGCCAAGAGCGCCGATACCGGCAAGCCGGTCAGCGAAGCCGAAGTGCTGCAGGCGACCCGTGACAGCGTTCGCGCCATCATGATGATCCGCGCCTACCGCATGCGCGGCCACCTGCATGCCAAGCTCGATCCACTCGGTATTGCCGTTGCCGTCGAGGACTATAACGAGCTTTCGCCGAAGTCCTACGGCTTTGAAGAAAGCGATTACGACCGCAAGATTTTCATCGATAACGTGCTCGGCCTCGAATATGCGACCGTGCGCGAGATGATCGATATTCTGGAGCGCACCTATTGCTCCACTATCGGCGTCGAATTCATGCACATGTCCAGCCCGGAAGAGAAGGCCTGGATTCAGGAGCGCATCGAAGGTCCGGACAAGGGCGTTGCTTTCACGGCCGAAGGCAAGAAGGCCATTCTGTCAAAGCTGGTCGAAGCCGAAGGTTATGAGCAGTTCCTCGACGTGCGTTTCAAGGGCACCAAGCGTTTCGGCCTCGATGGCGGTGAATCGCTGATCCCGGCGCTCGAGCAGATCATCAAGCGCGGCGGCCAGGAAGGTCTCGAAGAAGTCGTTCTCGGCATGGCCCACCGCGGCCGCCTGAACGTTCTGACCAACGTCATGGGCAAGCCGCACCGCGCCGTATTCCACGAGTTCAAGGGTGGTTCGTTCAAGCCAGACGACGTCGAAGGTTCGGGTGACGTGAAGTATCACCTCGGTGCCTCCTCGGACCGCGAGTTCGACGGCAACAAGGTGCACCTGTCGCTGACGGCCAACCCGTCGCATCTTGAAATCGTCAACCCTGTCGTCATGGGCAAGGCCCGTGCCAAGCAGGACCAGCTGGCCAAGGTGTGGGAAGGCGATGTCATTCCGCTTTCCGAGCGCGCCAAGGTTCTGCCGCTGCTTCTGCACGGCGATGCCGCTTTTGCGGGCCAGGGCGTGGTTGCTGAAATTCTCGGCCTCTCCGGCCTGCGCGGTCACCGCGTTGCCGGTACCATGCACTTCATCATCAACAACCAGATCGGCTTTACGACGAACCCGGCCTTCTCCCGTTCGTCGCCCTATCCGTCCGACGTCGCCAAGATGATCGAAGCGCCGATCTTCCACGTCAACGGTGACGATCCGGAAGCTGTGACCTATGCGGCCAAGGTTGCCACCGAATACCGCATGAAGTTCCACAAGCCCGTCGTCGTGGACATGTTCTGCTACCGCCGCTTCGGCCACAACGAAGGCGATGAGCCGGCGTTCACGCAGCCGAAGATGTACAAGGTCATCCGCGGCCACAAGACCGTCGCGCGCATCTATGCCGACCGTCTGATCGCCGAAGGCCTGCTCAGCGAAGGCGAATTCGAAAAGATGAAGGCCGACTGGCGCGCCCATCTCGAGCAGGAATTCGAGGCGGGGCAGTCCTACAAGCCGAACAAGGCCGACTGGCTGGACGGTCAGTGGTCCGGCCTGCGTGCCGCCGACAATGCGGATGAGCAGCGTCGCGGCAAGACCGGCGTGCCGATGAAGCAGCTGAAGGAAATCGGCAAGAAACTGTCGACCATTCCCGAGGGTTTCAACGCCCACCGAACGATCCAGCGTTTCATGGAAAACCGCTCGCAGATGGTCGAGACCGGCGAAGGCATCGATTGGGCGATGGCGGAAGCGCTTGCTTTCGGTTCGCTCGCCGTCGAAGGCCACAAGATCCGCCTCTCCGGTCAGGATTGCGAACGCGGCACCTTCTCGCAGCGCCATTCGGTTCTCTACGATCAGGAAACTGAAGAGCGTTACATCCCGCTCGCAAACCTCGCGCCGACGCAGGCCCGTTACGAAGTCATCAACTCGATGCTTTCGGAAGAAGCCGTGCTTGGTTTCGAATATGGTTACTCGCTCGCCCGTCCGAATGCGCTGACGCTCTGGGAAGCCCAGTTTGGCGACTTCGCCAACGGCGCACAGGTGGTGTTCGACCAGTTCATCTCGTCGGGTGAACGCAAGTGGCTGCGCATGTCCGGTCTGGTCTGCCTGCTGCCGCATGGTTACGAAGGCCAGGGTCCGGAACATTCGTCCGCCCGTCTGGAGCGCTGGCTGCAGATGTGCGCGGAAGACAACATGCAGGTTGCCAACTGCACGACGCCGGCAAACTATTTCCACATCCTGCGCCGCCAGGTGAAGCGCGACTTCCGCAAGCCGCTGATCCTGATGACGCCGAAGTCGCTGCTGCGTCACAAGCGCGCCACCTCTTCGCTGGCCGAGCTTGCAGGCGAGTCCTCCTTCCACCGTCTCCTGTGGGACGATGCTGAAGTCATCAAGGACGGCCCGATCAAGCTGCAGAAGGATTCGAAAATCCGCCGTGTCGTCATGTGCACGGGCAAGGTCTATTATGATCTGCTGGAAGAACGTGAGAAGCGCGGCATCGACGATATCTATCTGCTGCGTATCGAACAGCTCTATCCGTTCCCGGCCAAGGCGCTCATCAACGAGCTGTCGCGCTTCCGCAATGCGGAGATGGTCTGGTGCCAGGAAGAGCCGAAGAACATGGGTGCGTGGTCGTTTATCGACCCTTACCTGGAATGGGTCCTGGCGCATATCGACGCCAAGTACCAGAAGGTCCGTTACACGGGCCGTCCGGCTGCCGCCTCTCCGGCGACCGGCCTGATGTCCAAGCATCTGGCGCAGCTTGCTGCGTTCCTGGAAGACGCGCTGGGAGAGTGAGAACTCTCCCGCATCGCCCCGCAAAAAAGACACCTGAATAACGGAACTAGATCATGGCCACTGAAATCCGCGTACCAACCCTCGGCGAATCCGTCAGCGAAGCGACCGTCGGCACCTGGTTCAAGAAGGTCGGCGACACCGTCAAGGCCGACGAACCTCTCGTTGAACTGGAAACCGACAAGGTTACCGTCGAAGTCCCGGCGCCTGCCTCTGGCGTTCTGACTGAAATCGTTGCGCAGAACGGCGAGACCGTTGGGCTCGACGCGCTTCTCGGCCAGATCGCCGAAGGTGCTGCCGGCGCTGCGACCTCCGCACCGGCTGCCGAACCGGCAAAGCCTGCTGCTGCCGCGGCCGCCGCTCCGGCTCCCGCTGCTTCTGCCGCAAGCGCCATGCCGCCGGCACCTGCCGCTGGCAAGCTGCTTGCTGAAAGCAACCTGTCTGCCGATCAGGTCGACGGTTCCGGCAAGCGTGGCCAGGTGCTGAAGGGCGATGTGCTCGCTGCTGTCGCCAAGGGCGTTTCGGCTCCGGCCGCTCCGGCTCCTGCTGCTGCACCGCGTCCGGTTTCCGCCGAACAGGATCAGGTTCGCGAAGAGCGTGTGAAGATGACGCGCCTGCGTCAGACCATCGCCAAGCGCCTCAAGGACGCGCAGAACACCGCCGCCATGCTCACCACTTACAACGAAGTGGACATGAGCGCGGTTATGGACCTGCGTAACCGTTACAAGGACGTGTTCGAGAAAAAGCATGGCGTCAAGCTCGGCTTCATGGGCTTCTTCACCAAGGCCGTGACCCACGCGCTGAAGGAACTGCCTGCCGTCAACGCCGAAATCGACGGCACGGACATCATCTACAAGAATTATTGTCACGTCGGCATGGCTGTCGGCACGGACAAGGGTCTTGTCGTTCCGGTCATCCGCGATGCCGACCAGCTTTCCATCGCCGGCGTCGAAAAGGAACTCGGCCGTCTTGCGAAGGCGGCGCGCGATGGTTCGCTCGGCATGGCCGACATGCAGGGCGGCACCTTCACCATCACCAATGGTGGCGTTTACGGCTCGCTGATGTCTTCGCCAATCCTCAATGCACCGCAGTCGGGTATTCTAGGCATGCACAAAATCCAGGAGCGTCCGGTCGCCATCGGCGGGCAGGTCGTCATTCGCCCGATGATGTATCTGGCGCTCTCCTACGATCACCGTATCGTTGACGGCAAGGAAGCCGTGACCTTCCTCGTTCGCGTCAAGGAAAGCCTCGAGGATCCGGAACGTCTGGTTCTTGACCTCTAATCGCTCTTGCTTTTCGTTTCAGCGGGGCTTCAAGTGAAGCCCCGCTGAAAGACTAACAGGGAGAGCAGACGTGCAGCCGACATTTCTAGCCGCTTCGCCTTTTTTGCCGCTTGTCGGTCTGAGCGTTCTTCTCCTCGTCGTGCACGTCATGTTGCAGGGGATGACGGCGACCACGGAATTCGGGCTTGAATGGAATGCCGGCCCGAGGGATGGCAGCCGAGAGCCGGAGGGCAGGCTTTCCGGCCGTGCCTCACGCGCGTCTGCGAATTTCCGGGAAACATATCCGGCTTTTCTGGCGCTCGCTTTCGGGGTCATCATGGCGGGTGATCCTGCCGGTCTGGCGCTCACTGGCGCCTGGATCTGGCTGATCTGCCGGGTGATCTATATTCCGCTCTATCTGGCGGGCATCCCCTATATACGGTCTTTCGTCTGGCTGGGGTCGATGCTCGGCCTGGCGCTCATGTTTGTCGTGCTGATGTTCTGAAGGCTGCTTTACGATGCATCAATATCTCATCGAACTTGCATCCCTGATGGCGATTTTCTCCTTCGCGATCGTGTCGCCTGGCGCCGATCTCGCCATGGTCATGCGTCAGGCGATGGTGCATGGGCGCAAGCAGGCCATTATCACCAGCTTCGGCGTCGGGACATCGCTGATGTTCCATGTCACCTATACGATCCTCGGCCTTGGCCTGATCATTTCCCAGTCGATCTATCTGTTCAACATCGTCAAATGGCTGGGTGTCGCCTATCTGATCTATATCGGCATCAAGGCGCTGCGCGCTGGCAAGACCGAATTGCCCGCTGCCGAAGGTGAAGACGTTCAGGCGAAAAGCAGTCAGACGGCGCTGAAGGCGTTTACGCTCGGTTTTGCGGCCAATGCGCTCAACCCCAAGCCGGTGTTTTTCTTTCTGTCGATCTTTTCGACGGTGGTTCACGCCCACACGCCGGTGGCCGTCAAATTCGGATACGGTCTCGTCATGGCAAGCTGCCTCATCCTTTGGTTCGTCGGCGTCAGCCTGTTCATGACGACACCACGGATGCGCGCCGCGTTTCAGCGCGCCAGCCAATGGATCGACCGCACCAGCGGGGTGGTTTTCATCGCCCTCGGTATAAAACTCGCAACGGAAAAAGCGGCCTGAGTTTCAGGTCAAATGGAAGCTGGGCAATGATCCGATATCTTGCCCCTATAAAACAGGAACCAGAACATGGCATATGATGTAGTTGTAATCGGCACCGGCCCCGGCGGTTATGTTTGCGCGGTCAAGGCGGCGCAGCTGGGCCTCAAGGTCGCTGTCATCGAAAAGCGCGCGACCTATGGCGGCACCTGCCTCAATGTCGGCTGCATTCCCTCCAAGGCGCTGCTGCACGCGTCCGAAACCTTCGCACATGTTGCCCATGGTGTCGACTCGCTCGGCATCGAAGTTGCAGCGCCCAAGCTGAACCTTGAAAAGATGATGGGTCACAAGGACGGCGTGGTGAAGGCCAATGTCGATGGCGTTGCCTTCCTGTTCAAGAAGAACAAGATCGATGCTTTCCAGGGCACCGGCAAGGTTGTGTCGGCCGGCAAGGTTTCCGTCACCAACGACAAGGGCGAGACACAGGAAATCGAAGCAAAGAATATCGTCATCGCCACGGGTTCTGACGTTGCCGGCATTCCGGGTGTTCAGGTTGATATCGATGAAAGCGTCATCGTGTCCTCCACCGGCGCAATCGCTCTCTCCAAGGTTCCGGAAAAGCTGATCGTTGTCGGCGGCGGCGTCATCGGCCTTGAACTCGGTTCGGTCTGGTCGCGTCTCGGCGCCAAGGTTACCGTCGTCGAATATCTCGACAACATTCTCGGCGGCATGGATGCCGAGGTTTCCAAGCAGGCGCAGCGTCTGCTCGCCAAGCAGGGCCTCGATTTCAAGCTCGGCGCAAAGGTAACGGCTGTTGAAAAAACCGCTGCCGGCGCCAAGGTCGTGTTCGAGCCGGTCAAGGGCGGCGCTGCCGAAACGCTGGAAGCAAACGTCGTGCTGATCTCCACCGGCCGCAAGCCCTACACCGAAGGTCTCGGCCTTGCCGAAGCTGGTGTCGTGCTCGACAGCCGTGGCCGCGTTGAAATCGACGGCCACTACAAGACCAATGTCGATGGCATCTATGCGATCGGCGACGTGGTGAAGGGCCCGATGCTGGCGCACAAAGCGGAAGACGAGGGTGTTGCGCTTGCGGAAATCCTTGCCGGCCAGCGCGGTCACGTGAATTACGACGTCATTCCGGCAGTCGTTTACACGCAGCCGGAAGTGGCTTCCGTCGGCAAGACCGAAGAGGAACTCAAGGCCGCCGGCGTCGCTTACAAGGTTGGCAAGTTCCCCTTCACCGCCAATGGCCGCGCCCGCGCCATGCAGGTGACGGATGGTTTCGTGAAGATCCTTGCCGACAAGGAAACCGACCGGGTTCTCGGCGGTCACATTGTCGGCTTCGGCGCTGGCGAAATGATCCACGAGATCACCGTACTGATGGAGTTTGGCGGTTCCTCGGAAGATCTCGGCCGTACCTGCCATGCGCACCCGACCATGTCGGAAGCCGTGAAGGAAGCGGCGCTGGCAACGTTCTTCAAGCCGATCCACATGTGATCGGCGTTTGAGCCCGACGCTCGAATATTAAATTTCCGTCATCTGCTGAACCCCGGCTTGCCATGCAGGCCGGGGTTTCTCATACTCGCGCTAAAGCCTGTCTAACCTTTTGATAAAAGGCAATAAAATGGCGCATTCCACTCAAGTTTCCTTCTCCATTCCGCAGCGTGTCATCCATTGGACAATGGCGCTTCTGATTTTCTTCAACCTCTTGTTTCCCGATGCCATGGCCCATGCCTACCGGCTGATGCGGCGGGGTGAAACAGTGACGCCAGATCAGATTTCTTCTGCCAATATCCATGCCTATGTCGGCTTCGCCGTGCTGTTTCTTGCGGTACTGCGCTTCTGTCTGCGGCTGATCCAGGGCGTTCCGTCACATCCGCCTGAAGAGCCGCGTTTCGCGCAGATTGCCGCCAAGATGGCGCATTTTACGCTTTACGCGCTGTTCTTCATCCTGCCACTCTCTGGCATCGCCGCCTATTACTTTGGGGTGAGCGCGGCAGGGGAGCTACACTCCGGCCCGTTCAAGGTGCTGATGTGGGTTTTGATCGCGGGCCATGTCGCGGCTGTCCTTGTTCATCAGTTCTATTGGCGCACCAGTCTCCTCCGGCGCATGACACACGGCTGAGCGGCGGTTTGTCACGTTCCCCCTGCCGCGTAAAAACGGCATGTTTCCCTTGCTGCAAAGGAGCGGCTGGGGATCAAAGATGCCAAATATTGAAGATATATTGCCAGGTGCCGATTGGTACGATTGCTTTCAGGGTGAATTGACAACGCCTGTAACGTCCTCGCTCGATGTGAGCAGGCTTTTTCTGGAGCATCCTCCGGCATGGATCAGCGGCCTGATGTCGCTTCGAAACGGTATCGTTTCGATGGTCGGTTTAAAAACGGTCGAGCTGGCGGCGGGCAGTTCTGCGGGCGGGTTCCCGGTCATCACCTCCACGCCAGAGCGAACGGTCCTCGGCTTTGATGACCACCACCTCGATTTTCGCATCGTCATCGATCTCGAAGATGCGGCAGACCGCCAGCTGGCGAGCGTCACCACCATCGTCAGGCGCAAGAACCTGTTCGGTCGGTTTTATCTTCTTCTCGTTGGTCCGTTTCACCGCCGCATCGTGCCTGCGACGATGCGACCGTTCTGCGCCTCTATCCGGCCCGTCGAAACAGGAACTGTTCCGGTCACTCAACCCGCGTCAGCGTGAAGCCTTTCGCGCGCAGCAGTTCCACGAGGCCTCCTTCGCCCGGCAGGTGCAGCGCGCCGACGGCCATGAAGACATTACCCTTGGCAAGCTCATTGGTGGAGCGGTCCGCCATCACATGGTTGCGATCGGTGATGATGCGCTGTTCGAAAGCGGCGTAGCCCTTATCGTTGTCGGTGGCCTTCTTGGGATCCAGACTTTTCAGCATCGGCATGGTCATGCCGATGTCGCCCGCGACGTAAAGATCGGTCATGGTCGTCATCACGTCATCCATGCGGTCGCCAAGCTCAAGCGTTTCGATAAGCGCCTGCAGATGAAATTCCATCGGCAGTTCGGATATGGCGGTCAGTTGTTCGACCATGGTCTCCAGTCCGACGAGGCGCTTTCCGTTCGCAGCCGCATCTTCGGCAAGCTTCTTGTCGAGAAAGGAAAGGCCCGTTGCCTTGCGGGCAAACTCGCAGGCGGGAAGGGCAACGAAGCTCGAGAGCATCCAGGGCTTCATGCGCGACACGGCATTGAGTGGAATGCCGCGCTCCTTCAGGCCCTTTTCGAGGCGCGCGACATTGTCGGGCGGCAGGATGTCGGTGATCGATTTGCCGTCCAGAAACATGGTGAGTTCGGGCTTGCCCAGCAGGGATGCCGCTATTTTCTTGTCATCAAGGATCTCGTCCGATTCCACGATGACAGTCGCTGCCTTCTCAAAAGCGGGGCTGGCGGCGGCCGGCATCTCCAGAACGCGCGGATCGGTCACATGCATGGTGCCGAGAAGATAGGATGGGGCCGTATCTGCCTTTTCGATGCGCCAGAAATTGCCCTTGCCGTTCGGGATCGCGGCCGCTTCCTGTTCAATCTTTGCGAAAGCTTGCGGATCGGTTTTGCGCATCTCTACGAGAATATCGCTGCCCGTGCAGGTGATCTTCCGCTCTGTGGCCCCCGCTTCACTGAGTGACAGCAAGGTCATGAGCAGGATGGCAACGGCGGTGACATGCAGGGCGGCCAGCAGCCAGAGCAGCGCGTCGCCGGTCTTGCCCATCAGGGTGGCGGTGAGATTTTGAGGCTTTATCAGGCTGTGCATCGGTCCAATCCGGTTCTTGTTCGCTTATAGAACGGCGGTTTGGACGTCTGGTTAATGCCTATGGTTAACCATTTTCCTGCATCATGCACGTGGGTGAGCGTTGTCGTAGATCTCCAACAGTCTCGCCGTATCGACGCCGGTATAGACCTGTGTGGTGGAGAGGCTGGCATGGCCGAGCAGTTCCTGAATGGTGCGCAGATCCCCACCGCCGGCCAGAAGATGGGTGGCGAAGGAATGGCGCAACGCATGCGGGGTGGCGTTTTCCGGCAGGCCGAAAGCGCCGCGCAGCTTCTGCATTTCACGCTGGATGATTGCAGGCTGGAGCTTGCCGCCGCGTGCCCCGAGGAACATCGGTTCGTCCGCCGACAGGGCATAGGGGCAGAGCTTTTTGTATGTATCGACCGCTTCCGTCACCACTGCGAGCAGCGGCACGATCCGCGTCTTGTTGCCCTTGCCGGTGATGCGCAGGCTGCGCGCGCCGGGTGGGAAATCGACCGGGGTAAGACCCAGTGCCTCGGAAATGCGCAGGCCACAGCCGTAAAGCAGCGACAGGACCGCAGCGTTGCGGGCGGCAATCCAGGGTTCATCGTTCAACTGTGCCTCGGCCGTGGTGATCTTCAGCGCCTGACGGTCGGTCAGCGGCTTCGGCAGCGATTTCGGCTGTTTTGGCGCGCGCATTGCCGTGGCGCCGGCCGCATTGACGAGTCCCTTTTTCTGCAGGTGGTGCAGTAGCGAGCGCAGGCCCGCCAGATGCCGCCCAAGCGACCGCGCGCCGGCGCCCTCCTTGCGTCTATTGGCCAGAAAGGCGCGAAGATCAACGGGGCGCAGATCGGCAATATCGATTATGGAGGCTGGTTTGCCGATGTAGCCGGTCAGGAACGTCAGGAACTGACGCGTATCGCGCTCATAGGCCTCGACGGTGTTGTCGGAGAGGCGGCGCTCGCCTGCAAGCGCCGTCAGCCAGGCTTGGCGCTCGGCGAGCAGATCGGGTTCGGCAAATGTCAGGATTTCGGTCACGCGGCGCTCCATTCCACAATTTGAAACTATGCGCTTGTGGTCAGCATTTGGTTAAGAGGTGGACTTTGCGTGGCGCGGCCACTACATCCGGGCGGTTTCCTTTTTCCTGTCGCCGGGGCATGGTCGCCACATCATGGCAAAAGATTCGTCCGATCTGTTTGGGGCTCTGTTCGACCCGCCGTCGCCCACGCGCACGGTGCCCGTTCTTGTGCCCATGCCGGCGCCCGGGCCCTATAGCTACGCTGTGCCTGAAGATATGGTGGTGGAAACTGGTTCCGTTGTTCAGGTGCCGCTTGGCCCCCGGCAGGTGTTCGGCGTGGTGTGGGACGAAACCGGAGAGAAAGCTGTCGATCCGAAGAAGTTGCGGCCCATTACCAAGAGTTTCGAGTGCCCGCCCATGAAGACGGAAATGCGCCGCTTCGTGGACTGGGTCGCCGCCTATACGCTTTCTCCGCCCGGCCTCGTGGCACGCATGGCGTTGCGTGCGCCCGCCGCTTTCGATCCCGAACCGATGATCGAGGGGCTTCGGCTGACCGAAGGTAGGCCGGAGCGCCTGACCCCCGCCCGCGAACGGGTGATGGAGCTGGCGGCCGAAGGGCACGGCTGGACGAAGAGCGGGCTTGCCCACGCTGCAGGTGTTTCGACCAGTGTCATCGACGGGCTTGTCAAACAGGGCGTGTTCGAGACGATATTCCTGCCCGCGCCGCCAGTGGTGCCCGAGCCTGACCCCGATTATGTCGAGCCGCGTCTGGAAGGCCCGCAGAGACAGGCGGCATCGGAGATTCTCGAGGATGTGCGCAAGGGCGGTTTTCACGTCTCGCTCATCGATGGCGTGACCGGCTCCGGCAAGACCGAGGTCTATTTCGAGGCCGTGGCCGAGACGCTCAGGCAAGGCAAGCAGGTCCTCATCCTGCTGCCCGAAATCGCGTTGACGGCGGCGTTTCTGGAGCGTTTCCAGGATCGTTTCGGCGCCAAGCCGGCCGAATGGCATTCGGACCTGTCGCCGCGGATGCGCGAAAAGGTCTGGCGGCAGGCGGTGTCCGGCGAGGTGAAGGTGGTGGCTGGGGCACGTTCGGCGCTTTTCCTGCCGTTCGACAATCTTGGTCTCATCATTGTCGATGAAGAGCACGACCCCGCTTACAAGCAGGAAGATCGCGTCTTCTATAATGCCCGCGACATGGCGGTGGTGAGGGCGCGTATCGCCGAATTCCCGGTCGTGCTGGTTTCGGCCACGCCTTCGGTGGAAAGCCAGGTCAACGGCAGTTCGGGGCGTTACAACACCATTCACCTGCATACGCGTTTCGGCGATGCGGCAATGCCCGATCTGCATCTTGTCGATATGCGCCGTCATCCGCCAGAGCGGGGAGGGTTTCTGTCACCTGTCCTGCTCCGCGGAATCGGCAAGACCATCGAGAAGGGCGAGCAGGCGCTGCTGTTCCTTAATCGACGCGGTTATGCGCCGCTGACGCTGTGCCGCGTCTGCGGCCATCGTTTTCAGTGCCCACAATGTTCCAGCTGGCTGGTGGAGCATCGTTTCCGCAATCAGTTGCAGTGCCATCAGTGCGGCCATAATGAGCCGACGCCCGACCATTGCCGGGAATGCGGCACCTTCGATCATCTCGTGGCCTGCGGGCCGGGGGTTGAGCGCATCGCCGAAGAGGTGGAGAAACATTTCCCCGATGCCCGCACCATCGTGCTCTCTTCCGATCTCATGGGCGTCAAGCGGTTGCGGTTGGAGCTGGAGGCGATCGTCAAAGGCGAGGCGGATATCGTCATCGGCACGCAGCTCGTCGCCAAGGGGCATAATTTCCCGCTGATGACGCTCGTTGGCATCGTCGATGCCGATCTCGGCCTAGCCAATGGCGATCCGCGGGCGGCGGAGCGAACCTTCCAGCTGCTTTCGCAGGTGACGGGTCGCGCCGGACGGACGGGGCGCAAGAGTCATGGCCTGCTCCAGACCTATCAGCCGCAGCATCCGGTTATGCAGGCGATCGTCTCCGGTGACGCCTCGGCTTTTTACGAGAGGGAAATCGTGGAGCGCGAAAAGGCTGTCCTGCCGCCCTTCGGACGGCTTGCCTCGATCATCGTCTCAGCCGATACGCGCGCAGAGGCGGAAACCCACGCGCGTGGATTGCGGGCTGCGGCCCCGCAGGTAACCGGCATCATGCTGCTCGGCCCGGCGGAAGCGCCGCTCGCGCTCATCCGCGGCCGCCATCGCTTCCGGTTGCTGGTGCACGGGCGACGCAACTCCGACATGCAATCGTTCCTGCGAGCGCTTCTGGCAAATGGCCCTAAAGAGCGCGGCAGCGTGCATGTTCAGCTGGATATCGATCCGCAAAGTTTCCTTTGAACTTTAGCAAAGAAGGGCTTTTTCCTGCTGTCATGACCGTGTCATAACGCCAGCGGGAAACAGAATGATTTGGGGAACGATATGGAGTTTTATTTTCCGACCGAGTTCGGCGAACAATTGGCCTTCGGCGCGGCGGTGGTATCAGCCATCATCGGGCTGTTTTTCATGTTCGCACCCGGCTTGACGCTTCGCGCTTTCGGTCTGCTGCCCGCCGGCGAACGCCGGGATGGCTATGCGTTGGTGCGCTCGTCGCTTGCCGGCTTTTATCTGGGCCTCGGCGCCGCCGCCCTGCTTCTCGCTCAGCCCATGGTCTATCTCGCCTTCGGTGCGGCATTCGGCCTCAGCGTGTTCGGCGGGATACTCTCCATCCTCTCGGATGGTGGCGCAACCATGCGGAATCTCTTACTTCTGGTTGTGCACTTTCTGCTCGCCGCACTCTCGTTGAGCTACGTGTTCGGGCTGGTGTGAAGCCGGGTTTTTGCCTTTTGTGCCGCACAGGCACCGCATCCTGAGCGAAATCGGAAAATTTAACGCATTCCCCCTTGCCCAAACGGCGCTTTCCGCTATTACGCGTGTTGCGAGTCCCGGCATCCTATGCTAGACGGACCGCGAAATTGGGAAAAGGCAGGGGGGAATTCCGGTCTTTTTCGGGGAAATTGAAACGATTTCAAGAATTTGATGCGGTGGAGCCCCATCGCTGATGGTCTTGGACGATTAGCAGGGAAAAAGTGCCCGTGGCAGAGACCTCCCAGGGAACATCCGGTGTAGCGGAAAGGTATGCGTCGTCGCTTTTCGAGCTTGCTTTGGAAGCGGGTACGGTCGAAGCGGTTCAGGCCGAACTGGACAAGTTTGGCGCACTTCTCGACGAAAGTGACGATTTGAAGCGTCTGGTTGCGAGTCCGGTGTTCTCCGCCGAGGACCAGTTCAAGGCAATCACCGCTATTTGCGAAAAGGCCGGCATCACCGGTCTTGCGCTGAATTTCCTCAAGGTTGTTGCGAATAACCGCCGTCTCTTCGCCGTTCCCGGCATGATCCGCGCCTACCGCACCATTGCTGCCGCCCACCGCGGCGAAATTACCGCCGAGGTCACCTCGGCACATGCGCTCGACGAGGCGCAGGAAACTGAACTGAAGGCGGCGCTGAAGAGCGTTACCGGCAAGGATGTGGCGGTTTCCGTTACCGTCGATCCCTCGATCCTCGGTGGTCTGATCGTCAAGGTCGGCTCCCGCCAGATCGATACGTCTCTTCGCACCAAACTTTCCACCCTTAAGCTTGCACTGAAAGAGGTTGGCTGATGGATATCCGCGCCGCGGAAATTTCCGCAATTCTGAAAGATCAAATCAAAAATTTCGGCAACGAGGCGGAAGTCTCGGAAGTCGGCCAGGTGCTTTCCGTCGGTGACGGTATTGCTCGCGTTTACGGTCTCGACAATGTTCAGGCTGGTGAAATGGTCGAGTTTCCGGGCGGCATCCGCGGTATGGCGCTCAACCTCGAAGCCGACAATGTCGGTGTGGTTATCTTCGGTTCCGACCGTGACATCAAGGAAGGCGACACCGTAAAGCGGACTGGCGCTATCGTTGACGTTCCCGTTGGTCCGGAACTGCTGGGCCGCGTCGTTGACGCGCTCGGTAACCCGATCGACGGCAAGGGCCCGATCAACGCCGCCAAGCGTTCGCGCGTTGACGTCAAGGCTCCGGGCATCATTCCGCGCAAGTCGGTTCACGAGCCGATGTCGACCGGCCTCAAGGCCATCGATGCGCTCATCCCGGTTGGTCGCGGCCAGCGCGAGCTTGTCATCGGCGACCGCCAGACCGGCAAGACCGCAATCATTCTCGACACGATCCTGAACCAGAAGGCCATTCACGACAATGGTCCTGACGGCGACAAGCTTTATTGCGTCTACGTCGCTATCGGTCAGAAGCGTTCGACCGTTGCCCAGTTCGTGAAGGTTCTGGAAGAGCGCGGCGCGCTGCAGTACTCGATCATCGTTGCTGCGACCGCTTCCGATCCGGCTCCGATGCAGTACCTGGCACCGTTTGCCGGTTGCGCCATGGGCGAATACTTCCGCGACAACGGCAAACACGCCCTCATCGGTTACGACGACCTTTCCAAGCAGGCCGTTGCTTACCGTCAGATGTCGCTTCTGCTGCGCCGTCCTCCGGGCCGCGAAGCTTATCCGGGCGACGTTTTCTACCTCCACTCCCGTCTTCTCGAGCGCGCTGCAAAGCTCTCCGACGAAATGGGCGCCGGCTCGCTGACAGCTCTGCCTGTCATCGAAACCCAGGGTAACGACGTTTCGGCCTTTATTCCGACCAACGTGATCTCGATCACCGACGGCCAGATCTTCCTTGAAACCGACCTGTTCTATCAGGGTATCCGTCCGGCTGTTAACGTCGGTCTGTCGGTTTCGCGCGTTGGCTCTGCCGCCCAGATCAAGGCGATGAAGCAGGTTGCCGGCTCGATCAAGGGTGAACTCGCCCAGTATCGCGAAATGGCCGCCTTCGCCCAGTTCGGTTCGGACCTCGATGCCTCGACGCAGCGCCTGCTGAACCGCGGAGCACGCCTGACCGAACTCCTGAAGCAGCCGCAGTTCTCGCCGCTCAAGACGGAAGAACAGGTTGCGGTGATCTTCGCCGGCGTCAACGGTTACCTCGACAAGGTTCCGGTCGCACAGGTCGGCAAGTTCGAGCAGGGTCTGCTCTCCTACCTCCGGTCGGAAGGCAAGGCGATCCTCGACACCATCCGCACGGAAAAGGCTATCAGCGACGATACCAAGGGCAAGCTCAAGGGCGCTCTTGATAGCTTCGCCAAGTCTTTCTCTTAAATCAGGGCTCTTTTACTCGGACGGATAACGGATGCCTTCACTAAAGGATCTGAAAAACCGCATTGCCTCCGTAAAGGCGACGCAGAAGATTACCAAGGCGATGAAAATGGTCGCCGCGGCGAAGCTTCGGCGCGCCCAGGAAGCTGCGGAGGCCGCCCGGCCTTATTCTCAGCGCATGAGCGCCGTTCTTGCCAACATCGCGAATGCGGTCGAGGCGGACGTTGCTCCGGCGCTGATGACCGGCACCGGCAAGAACGACGTGCATCTGCTCGTCGTCTGCACGGCTGAGCGTGGTCTTTGCGGCGGTTTCAACTCGCAAATCGCCCGTTTTGCCCGCGATCACGCCCGCAAGCTGATTTCGGAAGGCAAGACGGTCAAGATCATCACGGTCGGCAAGAAGGGTTACGACGCCCTGCGTCGCGAATTTGCAGCCAACATCATCGAGCGCATCGAGTTGCGCGACGTGAAGAAGGTTGGTTTCGAAAATGCCGACCAGATCGCCAAGAAGGTGATCTCGCTCTTCAACGCCGGTGAGTTCGATGTCTGCACGCTGATCTATTCGGAATTCAAGTCCGTCATCAGCCAGATCCCGACCGGCCTGCAGCTCATTCCGGCCGCAACGCCTGTTGTGGAAGAGGATGCAGCAACGCAGAACGCTGTCTATGAATATGAGCCGGATGCGGCTTCTATTCTGGAAGACCTTATTCCGCGCAACATTTCGGTTCAGGTTTTCCGGGCTCTGCTCGAAAACGTTGCCGGTGAAATGGGCGCCAAGATGAGCGCGATGGATAACGCAACGCGCAATGCCGGTGAGATGATCAACAAGCTGACGCTGTCCTACAACCGTCAGCGTCAGGCTCAGATCACCAAGGAACTCATTGAAATCATTTCGGGCGCGGAAGCGCTCTGAGGTAAGGAAAGAGGGTAAGGATAATGGCTAAGGCAGCTACCCCCAAGAAAACCGCAGCGGTGAACGGCGCGGGCAAGGTTACCCAGGTTATCGGCGCTGTTGTCGACGTGGCGTTCGAAGGCGAACTGCCTCCGATCCTGAACGCGCTCGAAACCGAGAACAACGGCAACCGCCTGGTTCTGGAAGTCGCGCAGCACCTCGGTGAAAACGTCGTTCGCACGATCGCCATGGACTCGACCGAAGGTCTCGTTCGCGGTCAGAGCGTTTCGAACACCGGCGCTCCGATCTCCGTTCCGGTTGGTCCGGAAACGCTCGGCCGTATCATGAACGTCATCGGCGAGCCGGTTGACGAAGCTGGTCCGATCGTGACCGCTTCCAAGCGCGCCATCCATCAGGACGCTCCTGCTTACGTCGAACAGTCGACCGAAGCACAGATCCTCGTCACCGGCATCAAGGTCGTCGACCTTCTGGCTCCTTACGCCAAGGGTGGTAAGATCGGCCTGTTCGGCGGCGCCGGCGTTGGCAAGACCGTTCTCATCATGGAACTCATCAACAACGTTGCCAAGGCACACGGCGGTTACTCGGTATTCGCCGGCGTTGGTGAGCGTACCCGTGAAGGTAACGACCTCTATCATGAAATGATCGAATCGAACGTCAACAAGCTCGGCGGCGGCGAAGGCTCCAAGGCTGCGCTGGTTTACGGCCAGATGAACGAACCGCCGGGCGCCCGCGCTCGTGTCGCTCTGACCGGTCTGACGATCGCTGAAAACTTCCGTGACGAAGGCCAGGACGTTCTGTTCTTCGTGGACAACATCTTCCGCTTCACGCAGGCTGGTTCGGAAGTGTCGGCTCTGCTCGGCCGTATTCCTTCGGCCGTGGGTTATCAGCCGACGCTGGCAACCGACATGGGCCAGATGCAGGAACGCATCACCACCACGACCAAGGGTTCGATCACCTCGGTTCAGGCTATTTACGTCCCCGCCGACGACTTGACCGACCCGGCTCCTGCTACCTCGTTCGCCCACCTGGACGCCACGACGGTTCTGTCGCGCTCGATCGCTGAAAAGGGCATCTACCCGGCCGTTGACCCGCTCGACTCCACCTCGCGCATGCTCGACCCGATGATCGTCGGCGAAGAACACTATGAAGTGGCTCGTAAGGTTCAGTCGACCCTTCAGCGCTACAAGGCTCTTCAGGACATCATCGCCATCCTCGGCATGGACGAACTGTCGGAAGAAGACAAGCTGACGGTTGCCCGCGCCCGTAAGATCGAGCGCTTCCTGTCGCAGCCGTTCTTCGTTGCCGAAGTCTTCACCGGTTCGCCGGGCAAGCTCGTTGCGCTCGAAGACACGATCAAGGGCTTCAAGGGCCTGGTCAACGGTGAATATGACAGCCTGCCGGAAGCTGCCTTCTACATGGTCGGTTCGATGGAAGAAGCCATTGAAAAGGCCAAGAAGCTGGCTGCCGAAGCTGCCTGATCATGAATTGGCGGGCGCGTGGTTCAGCCGCGCGCCTTGCCGACAATGGTGGCGAAACCGATAAGGCTTTGTCGGCGTTGTAACAGACAAGTCCGTGACGCCCGCGTAATTGAAAAGAAGTGAATAGCCATGGCTGACAGTTTCAAATTCGATCTCGTTTCCCCGGAGCGTCTGCTCGTTTCCGAAACGGTTACGGAAGTCGTCATCCCGGCCACGCTGGGTGAAATGACCGTTCTGGCCAACCATGCGCCGACGATGACCACGATCAAGCCGGGTTTGGTCACGGTGAAGTTCGCTTCTGGTGAAACGCATAAATATGTCGTCTTCGGTGGCTTCGCCGATATTCTCCCGACGGGCTGCACACTTCTTGCCGAATCCGCTGTTTCGGCCGATGACATGTCTCCCGACACGTTGCAGCGTCGCATCGATGCGGCCAAGGCCGAAATCGAAGAAGGCAATCATCACCACGAGCATCTGACCAAGCTTGAAAAGCACCTTTACGAACTGACGAACCTGCATGAGGTTCTCGTCGCTGCTTGAAAGCACCGGGCGGGTTCGAAAGAATGACTGCCCACAAAAAATCCGAACCAGAAAGCGGCCGTCTCGGTCGCTTTTTTTGTTTTGACCTGCTGCTTAACGGGTCAGCGGGTACGATTGCCTTCGTCGTCCTCAGCCTGCCTACATAAGCTTCAAAATCACGTTGACCGGGTTGCATCAATTATCGCCTATGGAACATGAGTCCAGCAAAGGCGCGCTTCAACGATTGCGTTTCAACCGGGGCAGCCTCGGAAACCGATTCCGATTTTCAGAGCTTTCGTTTAGATGTGATATCCCGAAGAAATGCTGCTTGGGCTGTGCGCAACACGAAGCAGATTTGGTGATGGAGGAGTGATCGGCGTGTCGGCAAAAGCGAGCTACAGAGGGGTCGCGAGAACCGCGTTGCGGTCAGGGACCCTGATCGAGGGCGAGAGAGCGGTGCCCGAGGAAGTGCCGGTTGCTTTTTCCTATGGTGGCAGCACCCATGCCGTGATGATGGCCAGCCCCGCAGATCTTGTCGATTTTGCAGTCGGATTTAGTCTGACGGAAGGCATCATATCCACACGGGCGGAAATCCGGTCAATCGAGGTGATCGAGGCGGGGCAGGGCTTCGACGTTCAGGTGGATTTGCAGGATGCCAATGCGGATGCGCTCAGGGCGAGACGGCGGCATATGGCAGGCCCTGTCGGCTGCGGTCTTTGTGGCATCGAATCGATAGAACAGGCGGTCCGAGTGGTCCCGGTCCTGAGCGGCTCTGAACTCTCCGTCTACGGGGATGATATTGTTGCTGCGATGAAAGCACTGAATGAAGCGCAAAGCCTTAATCGCGAAACGAGAGCGGTTCACGGCGCGGGTTTCTACAATCCTCAAAAGGGGCTGCTTGCTGTTCGTGAAGACGTCGGTCGCCATAATGCGCTCGACAAGCTTGCAGGTGCAGTTGTCAATGCAGGCCTGCCGCCGAATGCCGGCATTGTGGTTGTGACCAGCCGCCTGTCGGTAGAAATGGTCCAAAAGACCGCCATCCTTGGCAGTCCCATTCTGGCGGCGATTTCCGCACCCACCGCGCTCGCCATCGAAACCGCTGAAAGCTCGGGTATCACCCTTGTCGCACTCGTGCGGGGTGAAGATTTTGAGATATTCACCAAGGCGGATCGTATCATTTTATGACGTAGAGGCCGCCGCTACCGACGGCCTTTAGACTTCAAAGAGACCCTTAGAACTCCGCCCATTCGGCTGCTGCGTTTCCATGAGACCTTGGCAAAGCAGCATATCGCGGTTGCGGCACCGGCAGCCTGGTGAGGACGGCTGGTTTCTTGTCGACGGGGCGTGCGGGTGACGCGTCGTGCGCGATTCTGAACTGCCGCAGCAGTTCATGCAGATTTTCCGCTTCTGTAGCGAGCCCGTGGCTGGCGGCGCTGGTTTCTTCTACCATCGCAGCGTTCTTCTGGGTGGCCTGATCCATAACGTTGACGGCCTGATTGATCTCCCTGAGACCGTTCGCCTGTTCGCGGGATGCTTCAACGATGGCCGAGACATTAGTGTCGATCTCGCCCATCTGCGACTGGATGTCCCGCAGGGCGTCGCCGGTTCTGCCCACCAGATCCACGCCGTTGGAGACCTGCTCGCGAGAGGTGTTGATGAGGGATTTGATCTCCTTGGCCGCAACGGCGGATCGCTGTGCGAGTTCCCGGACCTCCTGTGCGACGACGGCGAACCCCTTGCCCGCTTCCCCGGCGCGCGCTGCTTCAACGCCCGCATTGAGGGCCAGAAGATTGGTCTGGAAAGCGATGTCGTCTATAACGCCAATGATGTTGGTGATTTCGCCTGAGGACCTCGAAATCGCATCCATGGCGGAAATTGCCTGCTGAACGATGTCGCCGGAATGCTCGGCATGTTCTCTTGTCCGCAGCACCAGTTTACCGGCCTCACCTGCGCGGTGGCTTGCATCGGTTACGGTGGTGGTGATCTCCTCCAGCGCCGCAGCGGTCTCCTCCAGTGAGGCGGCTTGCTGTTCGGTGCGTTGCGAGAGCTGATCGGCGGCGATGCGGATTTCGCCGGATCCTGATGCGATTGTCGAGGCATTGTGCGCGATTGTCTGCATCGTGGCCTGCAGCTTGGCGACGACCTCGTTGAAATCTGCCCGCAGTTTTTCCATGCTGGGCACGAAGCTGTTGTCGAGGCGTTGTACAAGGTCGCCTTCGGCCAGCGCCCGCAGGGCATCTGCAAGCATGCGAATGGCGCTCATGCGCGGTGTGACGTCGGTGGCAAATTTCACCACCTTCACCACTTTACCGGTTTCATCGACAACCGGATTATAGGCGGCCTGGATCCATATTTCCTTGCCGTTCTTCCCGTAGCGGACAAACTCGTCCGAGATGAATTCGCCTGATGCCAGTCGTTGCCAGAAATTTGCATAGGCGGGCGAGGCGGCATAGGCAGGATCACAGAACATGCGGTGGTGCCTGCCCTCGATTTCCTTGAGGTCATAGTTCACCGCAGCGCAGAAGTTTGGATTGGCGGTGATGATCGTACCGTCAGGAAAGAACTCAATGGTGGCTTGCGAGCGGGAGAGCGCCTCCAGTTTGCCCGCATCTTCCGCGGCCGTGATCTTTTTTGCGGTGATATCTGTTGCGATCTTGACCACTTTATAGGGCTTGCCCGAACGGAAAACCGGGTTGTAGGAGGCCTCGATCCAGATCACCGAGCCGTCCTTGCGGATACGGCGAAATTCCCTGGCCTGAAACTCGCCACGGGCGAGAGAGTCCCAGAATTCCTGATAGGCGCGAGACGCGGCAAGCTCGCTGTCGCAGAATATGCGGTGGTGCTTACCGACGATCTCGGTGAGATCGTAACCCAGCGCCGCGCAGAAATTCTTATTTGCGGTGAGGATATTACCTTTGAGATCGAATTCGATGACCGCCTGCGATCTTGATATCGCATCGAGCATATTTCTACTGTCTGCGCTTTTTCCTAACCCCAGCATTACAAGTCCCCCAAAGTCAGCCCACGGCGCGGCAAGCCGCAAAGAAGATGCGGTCCACGCCATATCACGTTGAACACCGAACAGGTTTTGCCGCCGAAGGCAGCAATGCAGGCACTTCTCTATGTTGGCCCTGGGTCAGGTATCGGCCCGCGTATAGGCTTGCCGGCGCGGTACTGATCTATGGCGTTAATATTAGATATCTATAATATTAAAATGTTCTTATTTAATAAAATGCTTGAAAGAAAAAACAAAACCGCCGGCAGGTGCTCCGGCGGTCTGGATTGTTCCTTATCATTCTTCAGCGAGGCCTGCGCAGACCTTGTCAGGCCGCGAGATCTTCCGCCTCAGTGCCCTTGAACATTTTCGCAAGGTTCAGGAAGCAGATCATGCCATGTTCGTTGGCGATGATCCCTTCGGAATAGGACTTGTCGAAGGAGGCTGAAATTTCGGGAACCGGCTGGACCTGGTTTGCCGGGATCGTCAGAATGTCTGAAACGCGATCCACCAGCATGCCGATGACCATGTTATGCACTTCGGCCACTACGATTGCGCTGCGCTCATTGGCAACGGTGCTTTTCATGCCGAGTTTGTGAGCCAGATCGATGATCGGGATAACAGAGCCGCGCAGGTTCATGACGCCGATGACGTCTTTCGGTGCGTGGGGAATGGGCGTCGAAGGCGCCCAGCCGCGGATTTCGCGAATGGTCGTCGTCTTCACGCAGAATTCCTGATCATGCAGGCGGAATGCGATGATTTCGAGCGTCTCACCGCCAAAATTGGTAGAGTTAATCATTGCCATCAGAATTCTTCCCAATGCTCGCTGTGGAGGCCGGCGCAAGTGCACCGACACTTGCAATGCGAATTTGGCGTTCTGCCTGGTGCCTGAACAGCCGGAAACAATATTTCCGCCTTCAATGGAAGATTCCTAGCATGAGATGGTTTCGCAAACCTAAATGCGAACCATCTCAATACTCTTTCTCGTAAAATATGCCTGCTGCGCCTTCGCCATCGCCGCCCGCTTCCCCGCGCAGCTTCACACCGCGTCCTACGTCGAGATTGATGATGGCTTTTGCGCCGGATTCGCCGCTTTGCTGCAGCTCCAGATAGGTTCTTTCGTTCAGGTATTTACCGGCGGAAACACGGGCCTGTCCTTCGGAGTCGGTCGAAATATCAAGATCATCGACGCCGAGATTGCTTCTGAGCTTGTCGAACAGCGATGTGGAACGCCCGCCGGCCAGTTGAGCGGCGGCATCCGCCAACCGCGCGATCTGCAGCGCGGATAGTTTTGACATGGACTGGCCGAAGATCAGCTGTGCCATCACCTCATCCTGTGGCAGAGCGGGAGCCGAGGAGAACGCAAAGGTCGGATCGTTGGCAGTACCGGAAACAGATACGGTGATGGTCGTTGAACCAACCGTTGAGTCCGCCTTCATGTCGAGGACCGGAACGAGGCCGCCACCGAAACTGATATTTCCTGTCGTGAAATCAAGGCGGCGAGTGAGGATTTCAAGCCTGCCCCGACGCATTTCGAAGCCGCCGGAAATGACCGGAACCGCTGCCGTGCCACGGATCGTCAGATTGCCGGTCAGTTCTGCATCGATACCCCGACCGCGCACGAATATACCGCTCGGTGCATTGACCTGCAGATCGAGATTGATGGTGGACGAGCTCCCGCTTCCGCCCTGATCGGCTCCAAGCGCCTTGGCCTGCGCGCGTACCTTGGGTGGTGCGTTCTTGTGCTTGACGTCGATCTCCGTCAGTGAAGCCGGCAGCTTCTCCGGAATGGTGATGGCGCTTCTGTCCAGCGTCAGGTTGCCGCCCAGCACGGGGGAATTCAGCAACGGGCCTTTCAGCGTCAGCGTGCCGCTCACCACTGTCGTTACCAGCGTGCCGTCGTTGTAACCGGCGCGATTAAGCGTAATCGATATATCGGCAGGAAAACCCGAACCACCGGTTATGCCGACGCTGCCGGTTCCCGAGATCGTTCCACCGCCTGCCAGCCTGCCGGTCAATCGGGAGATGACGGCACGATCACGGTCGAAGGTGATGGTGGCGCCCAGATCGTTGATGGTGAGGTTTCGGCGCACGTCGGTCAGGCGCGTGCCATCAGTGGTGATGCTGCCGCTAATGACAGGTGCGGAAGCGCTGCCGGAAATCTTCACGTCGATGGCGGCGGTGCCATTCACATCGAGGCCCTGCGCTGCTGTTTGTGCCGCGACGGCTGAGAAAGGCAGTCTGCCGGAAAACGCCATCGAAAGCGGACGATTGCCGGCGATACCGAGCGAGCCGCCGCCTGAAAGCGCCATGCCGCCCTGACCGGAGACATTCGTGTCGATCTGCAGGGTGCCACCGGAAAATTGACCGTTCGCCTTGATGCCGAGGGCGGCGAGACCCGCCGCGCGCGTCTGCGCGACCTCGGCATTTACCCAGTTGAGATTATAGTCGACCGCAGGGTTCGATGCCGCACCCTTGGCCTTCACCGTGCCGGAGATGCTGCCCGCCGCATCCAGTCCGGTGGCAAAGGCATTTGCGAGACTTGCGGGCAGCGAACGGATATCGGCATTGATATCAAGCGTCGACCCGGCGGTGCCGTTGACCTCGACACGTCCTTCGCCCGTGATGATGGTCAAATCGGAGATCCGGGCCGTACCGTTCTGGATGGCAATGGTGGTGGGCTTTTCAAGGCGCACGGCAATGCCCTTGGGCGCGGCGGAAAAGGCGTCGAGTCTTACCGTCATGGGCGATCCGCCCGTCTCGGCGCTGCCATTCACCACCAGCGGTGCGTTGTCGTAACGCGCGTTGACGTCGAACTGCGTCGTTGTGCCGGAATGACCGATTGTGGCTTTCAGGTCAGATATCGCAGCCGCGCCGGCATTGACGGTATCGGCGTTGACCTTGCCGTTGATGGCGATTGCCTGAAGGTCGTCTATTGAAATATCGGCCGCCAACCCGGAGATCGTTGCCGTGCCCTGACGGATGCTGCTGCCATTGGCTTTGATCGTCGCGGCGATCCGGCCATTGGCGTTGCTAAGGGCGATGTCGCCGGCAATATCGCCATCCGCCTGCTGCGCAGCGAGAGCGGCGAGTAGCGCAAGGTCGGGAAAGTTGAAGGAAAGATTGCCGGATGGCAGAAACTGCTGCGAGAATTGCAGTTGCCCGTTCAAGATATTCCGGCCTACCGCCACGCGCAGCTCGGGAATCGCAGTGCCGTTTTCGGTTTGCACCAATTCGGCATTGGCATCGATCTTCTGTCGGTCAAGGCTGCCGCTGGCGGTAAGTTTCGCCTGAGGAGCGGCGGGATCGGCCTTGCCTGTCGCATTGACTTGCAATGATTCAAGCGTACGTCCGGCAAGGATTGCGCTCTCGGAAGTCAGGGTCACGTTGAAATCCGGCGCTGCCAGCGCGCCGGTGGCCTCGATCGCAAAATCGGCGACGCCCTTTGCCTGTGGCGTCAACTTTTCAAGAGCGAGAAATTTACCCGTCAGGCTGGCGCTCAATGCATCGTTTTCGAGACTGGCATTGCCTGTCGCCTCGATCGTTCCCGACTTGACGACGAGGTTTTCAACGCTGGTGCGTCCACCGATGGTCACGTCGACATCACCCTGGAGGGCGATGGTGGTGTCGAACTTTTCCGCGAGAGCCGGTGGAAGGGTAGCGGGCAGTGCGAAGAGCTGCACGCGGGAGGTGAGGCGGTTGCCGGTAAGGTCAAAACTGCCGTTCAGTGTTCCGCCAACGCTGGCGCTTTCAAGCGTCGCGCTGTCAAAGCCGATGGCGGATGGGCTCAGGCGGAGCGGTGCATTGATGGTGAGCGGCGCACGCACCAGCCGATCAATATCCGGGCTGACAAAGGACGATTGCGCTACGGAGAGAGCGGTGGCGATTGTGCCGCTCCGGTCAGCGATATTGAGATCAGCGCTTTGCGCCGTCAGTTTGACGTCGTCCAGCCTGCCTTGCGGCAAAGAGAGGCTGCGCAGGGAAACGGTCGTGTCAAGATGTGCGGCGTCTGCCCCACCCTTTAACGAAAGATCGAGGCCGTTGATGAGGGCCTGCACCTCCCCATCGCTCAGCGGCCAGCGAAAATCGACGGGCCCGGCTGTGCCGATGAGGTTGGCGGCAAGGTCGTTCTGGCCGTTCGGATCAATGGTGCCGGAGGCCGTCAGCAGCAGGGTGCCGGTTTCCAGTGTACTGCTGCCGATTTCGATGCGCCCCTGTGGGGAAAGGGTGGCGTTTGCGTCGAGCTTCGTCTCACCGGCAAAAAGCTGCCGGAAGGCGGGCGGCAGAAGCAGATCGGGCTGGCCGCCACCCGCAACTTCGATGCGGCGGGTGCCATCCTCCGCGAGGAGGTGCCGGCCGGTGACGTTGACAACAGGGTTACCAGCGACGTTGCCGCGCATGCTGCCGGTCCAGTTTGAAAGCGGTCCTTCGCCGTTAAGGTCGATGGCGACCGCAGGTGTGCCGGGCAGAGACAGCAGCGTGGCAAGAAGTCCGCCCTCAGGCTCCCGCATCTCCGCTTTCAGCTTCAGGACATTTTCGTTGGGAAGAAATGCGATGTCGGCGTTAACGGCCGCATCCGGGGCATTCAGCCGGTGGGCCGTGAGCGACAGTCTGATATCGTCGCTGGCGGCCTTGAGGTTGCCTTCGGCCGTCAGTTCAAAGGGGCGGCCGAGAAGGGGCTGGCCGAGACGAATATCGGGAAAGCTGAAATTGTCGATCGCTATTTCAATCGGCAGAGAGGAACTGCCGGAGCTTTTGCTCGTCGTTTCCTCCACCGGAACCGGTTGGCGCTGGACATCGATCGATCCCGCCGATACCCGGTCCGCATGGAAGGTGCCGGCAAGAAGCGAGAAGGGTGACCAGTCGACGGCGATCTGGTTCACGCGGGCATAAGGGCCCTGCCGATCCGAAAGAGTGACGTTGTCGAGCCTCAGATGCCCCGTCAAAAGCCCGCTGGGCGGAGAAATCTCGATTATCTGATCGGGTGTCGATACAAGCGATGAAATCTGCTTTGCGGCTATTCTCGCGCCCATCGGCGTAAAACCGACGAAAAAGGCTGCAAGCAACAGAAGTACCACGCCGCACAAGGCAGCGTAGCCCAGCCATTTCAGCAATCGAATCAACGTTTTCATAAAGGGTAATCTACACTCTGTTGCAAGGGTGTTCGACTGCGGCGTTTAAAAAGACTGACCGATGCCAGCATAAATGCCGAAACTGTTGCCGCCATCGTATTTGTCTAGCGGCGTGGCGACATCCAGACGCAGAGGCCCGAAGGGTGTCGCGTAACGCAGCCCGATACCGGCGCCAGCCCGAATGTCGGAAAAGTCCGGGGTCACGTCTTCCGAGACCACACCCGCATCGATAAAAGGTACGATACCGATCGTGTCGGTGACCTTGATGCGGGCTTCAATGGAGCCAACGACATAGGAGCGACCGCCGGTCGCGTCGCCTGCCGCATTATAAGGCGATATTTCCTGATAGCTATAGCCACGCACGGACCCGCCGCCCCCGGCATAAAAGCGGCGGGTGGTGGGGATGTCCTGCAGGTCGCTTCCGCCGACGAGCACGCCGCCCGACAGTTTTCCGGCCATGATCAGCCTGTCTTCGGCGCCCAGCCCCTTGTACCCGGTAATCGAACCTTCGAAAGAGGAGAAGAAGGTGCCGTTCAGGGCCTCATAGCTGGGCTTGGCGGCCACCGATGCACGAAAGCCTTCGGTTGGGTTGAGCTTGTCGTCGCGGGTATCGCGAACGAATTCCAGCGGAATGGACGTGGTAAGATATTCGTTCTTTCCGAAGGCGTCGTCTGTATCGGCCCACTGCACCTCCAGGCCCGCGGCAGCCGTGTCGGTATCGTTTAGTTCATAACTGAAACCGGCAGTCCCAGTCAGCGTCTTGGCTTCGTAGGTGTCCGGATGCTCGGTCTTGGCAATCAGGCTGGTCTTGAATGTCGTGCGGGGATTGAACATTCCGGGCTTCGTAAAGGTAATGCCCGCCGAATAGTCCATGCCTTCCACGCTCGATGCCTCTGCAATGCGCGAGACCGAGCCCTCGATGCGCAGCGATTCGGCCTGGCCGAACAGGTTTCTGTGGCCCCAGTAGCCCTGAAGACCAATGCCTTCGGTGGTGGAATATTGTGCGCCGACGCCGAAATAGCGGTGCTTGCCTTCGGACACTTCGATGGTCAACGGAATGGTGCCGTCGCGGGCGAGCGTTCCTGCCTCCTTGATCGTCAGGCTGGAAAAAACGCCGAGCTGGCGCAGGCGATCGGCGGCCTTGCGCAGTTTTTCCGGCGAATAGGGCTCGCCGCCATTGAGGCGCGAATAGCGGCGGATGAAATCCCCATCGACGGTTTTTTCACCGGTGACGGTGACCGTGCCGAGTGGGGCGACGGGGCCGCCTTCGGCCGCCATGGTGATGTCGACAGTGTTTGTCGCGTGGTTTGCAACGGCCTCGCGTTTCGTCAGCTTGGCAAGCGGGCGGCCTTCGGCCTTCAGATCATCGATCAGCTTGTTGCCGGCGCGGATGATCGCCAGGGAGCCGGCATCGCCGCCCGTCGTCAGGCCGTATTCCTCGAGATTGCGGCCTGTGACGTCGCCTTCGAGACGGATATTGCCGAGTGTGAATTTGGGACCGGGCGTAACGGTTATGACCACGGGAACGGGCGCGCTATGGTCGAAAACCGGGTTGGGCGGCAGGTCGTCGACATTCCTCCCGGCCACGGTGACATTGACAATACCGCCATAGCGGGCGTTTTCATAAAGCGCTGCAATCAGCCTGTCCCTGTCGTCCCTTGCCTTTATCAGGAGTCCGAGATCGCCTGAGGCAGGCTTGTCCTTGTCGGCCAAAAGAAGGGAACTGTTTTCGAGGCTGTCCGTCAGGGATTTGTCGGCGTCGGGAGCGTTGAGCGTGACGGCATATTTGACGGGGTTGATAACCTCGACCTCCGGTTCTTCCGAACCCCACAGGCGCATGCCGAACAGTTTAAAGGCGAAGGCATCACGCGCAAAAGCCGGATACAGGGCGAACGTCACAGCAACCGCAAGCGCGGTGCCAGCTTTCCGATACGCAATACCTGTCTTCGGGTTAGTTCGTGTTCTTCGCATAAGCTGCTTTATGGTTGAGCCTTTATTGTCGCCCTAACCCGTTTCCTCTCCGTTAACATTGCAATTTAATCATAAATAAACGGCTTTGAGGACCCTCGGCATCTGTTTTGCAGCCCATAACGCAAAAAGCCCCGGATGACCGGGGCTTCTGTGCAACGGTATTTCGCGAAGCGATTAGCGGCAACGTGCCGTGTAACGCTGGCCGTACTGGTCGCGGTAATAGCAATAGCCCGGCTCGGAAGCGTTGCCAATCAAAGCACCACCGACGCCACCGATCGCTGCGCCAACAGCTGCGCCACGAACGTTGCCAGTGACCGCGCCACCGATAACGGCGCCGGAAACGGCACCAATCGAAGCACCCTTTTCAGTCTGCGTGCAGCTTGCGAGCGACAGGCCGACCAGCGCAAATATGATTGCCTTTTTCATGAAACTCTCTCCAACGTTACAATGAGCTCTTTGGCTCGGTAGGCGTCCCATATTTATCTGCGGCGACTGCTACCTCCGACCGCCACAGATAACTAACAATTCGATGTCGTTTAGGGAAGCCTCCACTTAAGGCATTCCTCCGAGCGTAAATCGATTGTGCCCCAAACAACGGCGCGGCGCAAAAAAGGTTCCAAAAATCCGCTTTTTTGATGTGAATCAATTTTGCGCTTTTCATGAGCGGCTATAAACGGTTTATTGGAATGGTTCAAAACAACGGCGAATTGACGCAGTGGCGGCTAAAATAGCCCGGAAGGGTTGACGGTCCCGGCAACGAGGCAGAGAACGAGCTGGTCAATTCTGGAGCATGGCATGGACTTCGAGGCATTTTTCACGACGGAACTGCAAAGCCTGCATTCTGAGGGACGCTATCGCGTTTTTGCGGATATCGAACGCCAGCAGGGCAATTTCCCCCGCGCGACCCGGTATAACGCCAATGGTGAACGCAAGGACGTTACTGTCTGGTGTTCCAACGACTATCTCGGCATGGGCCAGAACCCGAAGGTTGTCGAAGCCATGAAAGCCGCCATTGATCACTGTGGCGCGGGTGCGGGAGGCACCCGGAATATTTCTGGCACCAACCACTATCACGTCCTGCTCGAGCGCGAACTTGCTGACCTCCATGGCAAGGAATCGGCGCTGATCTTCACCTCAGGCTATGTGTCCAACTGGGCTACCCTCGGCACGCTCGGCCAGAAGATACCTGGCCTGATCATCTTTTCGGACGCGCTCAACCATGCCTCAATGATCGAGGGCATCCGTTATGGCCGTTGTGAGAGGGTGATCTGGAAGCACAATGATCTCGAGGACCTCGAGGCCAAGCTCCAGGCCGCTGATCCGAACGCGCCGAAGCTCATCGCTTTCGAATCCGTTTATTCCATGGACGGCGATATCGCGCCGATCAGGGAAATCTGCGATCTTGCCGATCGTTATGGCGCCATGACCTATCTCGATGAAGTCCACGCTGTGGGCATGTACGGCCCGCGCGGCGGCGGCATTGCCGAGCGCGAAGGCCTGATGGATCGCCTGACGATCATCGAGGGAACGCTCGGCAAGGCCTTCGGCGTCATGGGGGGTTACATTACCGGCTCCACCGCGGTCTGCGATTTCATCCGCTCCTTCGCTTCCGGCTTCATCTTCACCACGGCATTGCCGCCGTCGCTCGCCGCCGGAGCGATTGCTTCGATCCAGCATCTAAAGGCAAGCCCTTTCGAGCGGGCCCGGCATCAGGACCGCGTGCGGAAGCTGCGTGGACTTCTCGATGCGCGCGGCATTCCGCATATGGACAATCCAAGCCACATCGTGCCGGTCATGGTGGGCGATGCTGCCAAGTGCAAATGGATATCTGATATCCTGCTCGACAGTCACGGCGTCTATGTGCAGCCGATCAATTATCCGACCGTGCCGCGTAAGACCGAGCGTCTGCGCATCACCCCGACCCCGCTGCATAGCGACGCGGACATCGAGCATCTGGTCGGCGCGCTGCATCAACTCTGGTCGCATTGTGCGCTGGCGCGTGCGGTGGCGTAAGGAAACTCTTCGGATAGGGAAATCGGGCCGCGTTTACGCGGCCTTTTCTTTGGTGGAGATGAGTTCGCCGGCATGGCGGCGGGCTTCCTCATCTGCCGCGAATACATCTTCGATCGTGCCAGCGCTGCGGCCGTCATCCATCCGGTCCATAACCGTTTCCACGATGTCCGCCATATCGAGGAAACCGATGGCGCCGTCGACGAAGGCGTGAAAGGCGGTCTCCTCGGCGGCGTTCAGGGCGGCACCCTGTAAGCCACCGCGCTCCAGCGCGGTTCGCGCCAGCCGAAGTGCCGGGAACCGTGCCTCATCCGGCGCCTCAAAATCGAGCCTCGCCAGTTTTGCGAAATCCAGCCGTTCGACGTTCAGCTGTCCGCGCTCAGGATAGGTAAGGGCGTAAGAAATGGCGGTGCGCATATCGGGAGATCCGATCTGCGCGATATAAGAGCCGTCGCTGTAGCCAACCATCGAATGCACGATCGACTGCGGATGGACTATTACCTCAACCTGATCGGGCCTGAGATCGAAGAGATATTTCGCCTCGATCATCTCCAGTCCCTTGTTGAACATGGAGGCGCTGCCGATGGAAACCTTCAACCCCATTGACCAGTTGGGATGGGCGCGGGCGACGTCCGCCGTGACATTGGCCATTTCTTCGCGCGACCATGTGCGGAACGGGCCGCCGGAAGCCGTCAGGATGATGCGTTCCACAGCCTCTCTGTGATCGCCCGTGAGGCACTGGAAGATTGCGCTGTGCTCGCTGTCGACCGGGATCAGCCTGCCGCCACCCTGCTTGACCGTGCGTATAAAAACATCGCCCGCCGAAACGAGGCACTCCTTGTTGGCGAGAGCGATATCTGCGCCACGCCTGGCCGCAGTCACCGTGGGGGCCAGACCGGGGGTTCCGGCAATGGCCGCCATCACCCAGCCGGCATCCATCGAAGCCGCCTCTTCAAGACCGGATTTGCCTGCCGCGGTCTTTATGCCCGTTCCTGCGAGAGCGGACTTGAGGTCTTCGTATTTGTCGTCCTCGGCGGTGACGGCAAGCTCCGCGCCGAATTGTCGCGCCTGCTCCGCCAGAAGGGCGATATTCCCGGCGCCGGTCAAAGCCACGATCTCGAATTGGCCCCTGCCGCCCAGTTGACGGACCACATCCAGCGTATTGGAGCCGATCGAACCCGTCGAACCCAAGATCGTCAGCTTGCGGGGCATTTCACTGGCATTCGTCATTTTCAGTCCGTCGGTCCGTTGCTGGTCGCAATTCTTCGGGCGTGCCGTTCTCCCGAAGGTACTGCACGTTTTCGGGCTATATGCTTTAGCCTCTACCCGCGAAAACAAGCCATAACAAGGACAAAGCCAGCCTATTGTTTTTGCGGATGGCAAAGCCATATGCAAGAAAAACGATGAGAGGATATTGATGCGGCGTTTTCTCGTTTCCAGCGGATGGATTTTTGCGGCGAGCCTTGTGCTGGTTGCGGCCTTTATCCCTTTTGATCCGCGCCTCTCGGAAAGCGCGCAGGCGTTGCCCGGTGCAGTGGTATCCTTTAATCGTGCGATTACCGATTTCGGAACTTTCCGCTGGATGCTTTATTCCGCCGGCGCGCTGGCCATTCTTGCCTATGTCGCGGCGCGGGTTCTCAGCGCGCAGACCTATCATGGCCGGTTGCGGACAGCGTGGCGGCTTCTCTCCTATTTCTTTCTGACAATCGGGACCGCGAGCATTCTCGTTCATACGCTAAAGTTCCTGATCGGCCGGGCGCGACCGGAGCTCCTTCTGGAAATGGGGGCGTATAGCCTCACACCCTTCACCGGAGACAATCTTTATGAAAGCTTTCCTTCCGGCCATTCCACGGCTGCCGGAGCGTTTTTCGGTGTCTTTGCCATGCTTATGCCGCGCTTTCGCTGGGCGTTTCTTCTGCTTGCCCTTGTGATCGGTGTCTCACGTGTCATTGTCGGCGCGCATTATCCGAGCGATGTGGCGGCCGGGCTGCTGCTCGGCATGTGGACGGCCATGGCCTTCGCCTTTATCTTCGCCAGGTCCGATATGTTGTTCCGGTTCGACGCACAGGGGTGGCCGCAACCGAAAAACGTGGCCTTACCTGCGCAAAAGACTTGATGGTGGTGGGGGATCGTATGGTTGCCGGGAGCCTTGACGCCGAAATGCCAGAGCGGAAGCGGATCATCACAAGGGTTGCCATTGCCGGAGCTGGCCCTGCCGGGCTCATGCTCGGGCTCCTCCTTGCGAGAGCAGGTATCGATGTCACCATCGTTGAAAAGCATGGCGATTTCCTGCGCGATTTTCGGGGCGATACCATTCATCCTTCCACTCTCGATATTGTTGAGCAGCTAGGCTTCATTCGGGAGTTTCTGGCGCTGCCGCATACGAGAGCGCAGAAACTTCATGCCGAGATTGCGGGTCGGACGGTCACCATCGCCGATTTTTCCCGGCTGCCTGCGAGAAACCGTTTCATCGCCTTCATGCCGCAATGGGATTTCCTAAGCTTTCTTGCCGGCAAGGCAGGGCAATATGAGAATTTCACGCTGCTCATGAATGCAGGTGTCTCGGGTCTGCGCGAGCGCGATGGCGTTGTTGCGGGTCTCGTGGTGGATACGTCCGACGGGCCGCTGGAGATCGATGCCGAGCTCGTGATCGGGGCGGATGGCCGCAATTCAATCGTGCGGGACAAGGCAGGTCTGTTGGTGGAAAGCTTCGGGCAGCCGACGGAGGTTCTCTGGATGAAACTATCCAGGCAGCCGGGCGATCCGGCGGAAACCATGGGGCATGCCGGCCCCCAGCAGGGTTTCGTCCTGATAGATCGCGGCGATTATTGGCAGTGCGGTTTTGTGGTCCGCCGCGGAACCTTCGCCGAGATGAAGGTTCAGGGTATCGCAGCGTTCCGCGATGCGGTGGCGAAAGTGTGCCCGCTGCCGCAGGAACGGCTTCTCGAACTTCAGACCTTTGACGATGTGCATCTGCTGACGGTCAGGATCGACCGGCTGAAGCGATGGTGGAAGCCTGGCCTCATCTGCATCGGTGACGCGGCTCACGCCATGTCGCCCATTGGCGGCGTCGGTGTCAATCTTGCCATTCAGGATGCCGTTGCCGCCGCAAATATTCTCATTCCCGTTCTTGCGCGGGGCGAAAAGCCCGGCGAGCGGGAATTGATGGCCATCGAAGCGCGGCGCTCATTTCCGACAAAGGCGACACAAAAGCTGCAATTGATGATGCGCAGCAGCCGGAAGAAGGATCAAGGCGATAGCCGCAAGGCGAAAGGGCCCCCCGCTTTCGTGCGCATCATTGCCCGCGTTCCGCTTCTCGCCCATCTCGCCGGCCGTTTGATCGGCCTCGGTTTCCGACGGGAGAAGTTGACCCGTTGATCCTTCGGTGGCGTGCAAGCGTCCGCTCAGGCCTCTTCGATCACCCGTGCATGTTTAAGCCCGAGAACGGCCGAGCCGATCAGTCCCGGTTCAATCCTGCAGATGGCAGGTACGACAAGCGGCCGGGCGAAGCGACGGAGAATTCGGGCTCTGACCGCTTCATCCAGTGTGGCAAGCAGTTCCCTGGAGTTTGACAGGCCGCCGCCGACCGGCACGATGGTTGCCCCGGTGACGTTTATCACCATCGCCAGCGGCGAAGCGAGAATATCGACAAGGATATCGATGGTTCTTGCGGCGTCCGGGTTGCCGCCCAGCCAGGCTGCGATGATCTCCTCGCTGGTCATGTCCTGCCGGTGGAGATGCATATGAAGCTTTTCCATGCCGCGGGCGCTGCCAATGGCATCGATACAACCCGTGAGGCCACAGCCGCATTCGAACCGAGGCAACTCGACCGGCGGGTTGCCGGCCCGCGTTGCAGCCACGGGTCCGTGGCCCCATTCGCCGGCGAAGCCACCCTCGCTGTTGATGAGCCGGCCGTCGATCACCAGACCTCCGCCGACACCGGTTCCGAGGATGACGCCAAAAACCACGCGATGGCCCCGCCCGGAACCGATCTCCGATTCGGCCATCACGAAACAGTCGGCATCGTTGGAGACGATGACAGGAAGGCCCAGCGCCTGTTCCAGTTCGTCCTTCAGCGCGCGGCCATGAATACTTGGAATATTGGCGACAGTGGCCCTGCCGGTGTCGGCATCGATGACGCCGGCAATCGACAGCGACACGCAGGCGGGTGTGCCGCCACTATTGTCGATGACGGATTTCAGGCCGGCGGCAAAGTCTTCAAAGCTGGTCTTTGGAGTCGGGATGCGCGGCACGGGGCGAATATCGTCAGGAGCGTAGGCAATCGCGCCCTTGATGGTCGTTCCGCCTATATCGAAACAAACGATCATGATTCAGCCTCCGGAGCGTGCGGCATCGTGGATCTTATCTCCGCCGATCCATGTCGAATGCATCTGAAGGTCAGGTGTAAGCATGACAAAATCCGCATCGAAACCAGGCAGAAGTCTGCCTTTGCCAGAAGCGCCGATTGCCTCGGCAGGATAGGCTGACGCCATTCTCAAGGCCTCTTCCAGCGGCGCGTCCAGCTTTTCGTGCATGAAGCGAATGCAGGAGAGCATATCGATATCCGCCCCCGCCAGCGTACCGTCTTCAAGCGTCAGCCGGCCGCCGTTGCGATAGACACGCCTGCCATTCAGTTCAAAACCATCATCGTCGGTGCCGATAGTCGACATGGCATCCGTGACGAGGAAGATGTGGGCCGGGCCATTCTTTGCGCGCAGCGCAATGCCGATCGCGGCCGGATCGACATGGAAACCGTCGGCGATCAATCCACAATCGAGCTTGCCGTTTGAAAGTGCCGCCCCCACGAGCCCCGGCTCGCGATGACCGAGCGGGCTCATGGCATTGAAAAGATGTGTGACCATCGAAGCACCTGCTTCGGCATAGGCAGTCGCCATGTCGAGTCCTGTGTCCGTGTGGCCGAGACTGACGACGATGCCGGCTTCTGCCAGCGCCTTGACCTGTTCCAAGGTTACATTCTCTGGGGCAACGGTCGTCATCACGAAGGGGAGTTTTGCCTTGCATCCGGTCAGCACCGCCAGATCAGGCGCTTCCATTTTGCGGATCAGTGCCGGATCATGTGTGCCCTTGCGGGCAACCGAAAGATGCGGGCCCTCGAAATGCAGGCCGAGAAAGCCGGGCACCCTTTCTCTTTGGGCGTCAATGCCCGCTTCGGCGGCTCGCAATGTGATATCCGGCCGGTCGGTGATGAGCGTGACCATTAGCGCCGTGGTGCCGAATTTCGCATGGGCAGAGCAGATCCGGGCTATTCCTTTCGCATCCGGCTGGTTATTGAACATCACCCCACCGCCGCCGTTGACCTGAAGGTCAATGAAGCCAGGCGTGATAAGCAATCCTGGCGCGTCGATGATCTCGGCTTCTGCCGGTGCGGACATGCGGCCACTGATGTCGCCGACACGGCCATCCACGGTCACGAGCACCCTGTCGTCGTGCCATGCGGCACCATCGAAAATGCGGGCGCCGACAAATGCCTTTATGCCGCTCATTGAGTTTCCGTCACCTTCTTCAACGCCACCGGCGCATCCGGGTTGAAGCCGCGCAGGCGCGACAATTGCTCGATGAAGCCGTAAAACGGCGCGATCAACAACAATGCATCGGTCAGCGGATGGTTGGTTTCCACGAAGGGCAGGGACTTGGCGGGGCTGCCTTTTGAGGATGTAACGAAAACATTGGCGCCCTTGCGGGAGAGATTTGCGGCAATTTCCGTCACGGAGGTCTCGGCGCGGTCACGGGCGGCAAAGGCGATGACCGGAAATCTCGGCGCGACCAGCGAAACCGGGCCATGCATGACTTCCGCCGACGAATAGGCTTCCGCGTGCAGTTCGCAGGTTTCCTTGCATTTCAGCGCGGCTTCCGCGGCGATGGCGAGAGCAGGACCACGGCCAAGCATATAAAGCGATTCCTCACCCTTGACCGCCTCGCCGATGTGGCTCCAGTCAAGGGCGACAGCCCGGGCGAAATTCTGCGGCAGGGCGCTGATCGCCTTGGCAAGCAGGTTGTCTTCCGTCCATTCGGCAAGGATCGCGAGACCGGCAACGATGGAGTTGACGAAGGATTTGGTGGCAGCCACGGCTTTTTCCGGGCCAGCCTGTATATCGATGGCGTGATCGGCGGCATCGCCGAGCGCAGATGGCAGGGTGTTGACGAGCGAGAAAGTGAGCGCGCCGCCATCGCGCGCACTTTGCGCCAAGGCGACGATATCCGGGCTCTTGCCCGATTGCGAAACGGCAATGGCCGCCGCCCGTTCCAGCCGCAGCTTGGTCTGGTAGATCGAGGCGAGCGACGGGCCGAGCGAGGCGACCGGAAGCCCGGTCTGCAGTTCGACGGCATATTTCAGGAAATGGGCGGCGTGATCGGAAGATCCACGGGCGATTGTGACGATAACGGCCGGATCACGGGCCTTCAGCTTGGCGCCGGCTTCCTGGAAGTCCGAATTGGCATTGTCGAGCAGGCGGGCGACTGCATCGGGAATCTCATCGATTTCCTGGCGCATCAGGGTTGTCATTGTTTCTGTCCTTGATCACTGGTGGTCACTCGGGGCCCATCGTCAGTTCGGCGACGAGGTCATAGGCGTCGCTGCGGTACAGCGCACGGGAGATTTCCATGAGGCGCCCGCTTTCCAGATAGGCCATTCGCTGAACGGAAAGCGCTGCCGAGCCCGGCGGAACGCCAAGCAGCAGGGTTTCTTCATCGGTAAGGTTACGGGCAGAGATGCGCTGGATGGCGCGCACCGGGCGAATGCCACTTTTCTCAAGCTCAAGATAGAGCGAATTTTCGACCTGTTGCGGGTCGGGCAGAATATCGCCTGGCAGGCTCGTGACTTCGAGCGCGATCGGCTGGTCATTGGCAAGGCGCAGACGGGTGAGCCGCGCCACCATGGCCGATTGTGAAAGACCAAGCGCCATCATTTCGTCGCCGGTGGGGTGAAAGAGGCCTCTGTCCAGCCATCGGGTGCTCGCCGTCATGCCACGCCGGCGCATGTCCTCCGTAAACGAAGTGAGCTTGGTCAGAGGCTGTTGCATGCGGGTGATCGGCTTGACGACAAAGGTACCGGAACCGTGCCGCCGGACGAGGAGGCCGTCGCGCACGAGGTCATCCACAGCCTTGCGCACCGTGACGCGGCTGACGCAGGCACTTTCCGCAATGTCGCGCTCTGGCGGCAAGGCATCGCCATGTTTCAGGCGGCCACCATTGATGGCGTCTTCAATCGTCTGGCGCAGCTTTAGGTAAAGCGGGCCGCCACCCGATTGCAGATCCTCCAGATTAAGCGCTGCCCCGTTCATCCATAACCTCTGTTACAATACGATATGGCTGCTTCTGGCTATACCACACAAGTCGCGATCAGCAATACCAAAATAGAACCATTGGCGAACTTGTATTATTAATCGGAGCTTTTTTCGTTCTAGTGCCTCAATTTAAGGCCTTATGATCGAAATTTCCGCATTAACCAAAAAAATTTTCTGAGCATTGTAATTGCTCTAGACGATTGGCATTTTTTTGGTATTGTTTTGGCATCGGTTGCCGGTGAATAGCTGTTGCGCGTCCTGCTGGCCTGGAAGAATCGGTTTCATATCCGCGACTTGCCAGAGTAAATCGAATTTTGCTTGACCGTTTTGAAAACTAATTTCATCATGGTTGGAAATTATCGCAGATAACTGAATAGCCAGCGGAGAATTGGCTGAATCTGCGAAAATTATTTACTAATGAGCAGGGAACAAAGTTCATGAAGGTGGGAATTATCGGACTCGGATTCCGTCTCGGTTATCTGGGCTACGTTTTTCATGAGATCGACAAGGATTTCGAGATCGTCGGTTATGTCGATCCGGCGCCGGCGGGCTTGCCGGGTCTCAAGGAAAAGGGGATCTCGGCCGGCAAGGCTTACGACAGCCCCGAGGCCTTGATCGCCAATGAAAAATTCGATCTCCTGATGATCGGTTCGCCGAACCACATGCATCTCGACCATATCCGCATCGGTCTTGAGGCGGGTTGCACCATCTTCTCCGAAAAGCCGATCGTCGTCAGCATCGAGGAAAGCCTCGAACTTGCCCGGCTCCTCAACAAGCATGGTCACGAGCGGTTGCTGGTGGGTCTCGTTCTGCGATATTCGCCGCTTTACCGCGATCTGCGCGCCGCACAGGCTGAAGGTAAGCTTGGCGATGTCGTTTCCATCGAGGCTTCCGAGCATATTCCGCCCTATCACGGCGCATTCTTCATGCGCGACTGGCGGCGTTATGAGCACTATTCCGGCTCCTTCATGCTCGAAAAATGCTGCCACGATCTCGATCTCTACAATGGTGTTGTCGGCGCGCGACCCCGTTTCGTATCGAGCTTTGGCGGGCGCAAAAGCTTCACGCCGGCCAATGCGCCGCAGAATGATGGCATCAACGACATGGAGGTTTACCATCGCAAGCCGAGCGGCTGGATGGGATCCGACAAGGTTTTCGACAGCGACGGCGACATCATCGATTATCAGACGGCGATCGTCGAATATGAAAACGGCGCTTCGCTTGCTTTCCATACCAATCTCAACGTTCCCGATGATTTCCGCCGTTTCTGCGTCATCGGCGCCAAGGGCATGGCGGAGGGCGATTTCGTGCGCGGTTTTCTCAACGTGCATAATGCCCGCACCAATGAAAAGACCCTGGCCAAGACCTATTCGGCGGCAACCACGCTCTCGCAGCATTATGGTGCGGACGAGCAGATGGCGGAGGATGTCATCGCCCATGTCGTCGAGGGCGCGCCGCTTCCGGTTTCCGCGCTCGACGCAATCGAGGCCGGTATTCTGGCGCTTGCGATGGATGAAGCGCGTCATGGCCGCAAGGTGGTCGATCTGAAGCCGGTTTGGGAGGCATATGATCTGGCCCTGCATGGGCAGCCGAAATCCCCCGCCGTGAAAACGGCTTGAGGGGCAGCGCGATGGAAGCGAAACGCAGCGCTGTCGTCTTTGCCTGGCTCCTTCTTTTGCCGGCGCTTTTATACATCACGGTTATCGTTGCTTATCCGCTTGTCGATACCTTCATCCTGTCCTTTACCGATGCGTCGCTCAGGAAAACGACAAATTGGGTCGGCTTCATCAATTACGAGAAGATCTTCAACGCTACTTTTGCCGATGTCATCACGCGGACCTTTATCTGGACGTTCTTTTCCGTCTCGATAAAGATGATCATCGGCACCTTTGGTGCAGTGCTGCTGAACTCCGCCGTTCCCGGCCGGGCGCTGTTTCGCATCCTGACAATGCCGCCATGGATCGTGCCGATGGCTATCGGCATCTTCATGTGGGGCTGGATGTATAACGGCCAGTTCGGCATGATTTCCGGCGTGCTGCAGAACCTCGGCCTGGTGGATGGTCCGGTCGCATTCCTCGCCTATGGCAGAACGGCATTCTGGGCAACGATCGTCACTGACGTCTGGATCGGCGTGCCGATGGTGACGCTCTATTTGCTGGCGGCCATCCAGGCCATTCCGCAGGATCTCTACGAGGCCGCATGGACAGACGGGGCAAGCCGCCTCTACCGCTTCCGCCGCATCACGCTGCCGCTGATGCTGCCCGCGATGATTACCATGTCGATGATCTCGCTGATTTCGACCTTTAATTCCTTCGATATCATCTGGATCCTGACGCAGGGCGGACCGACCGGCCAGACCACGACCATGATCATCGACACGTACAAGACGGCGATCGGCTCTTACAAATATGGTGAGGGTGCCGCGCGCGCCGTGCTGATCTGCATCTTCCTGTCGATCTTCACCTATTTCTACTTCCGCATTACCAGCCGCATCTCGCAGGAGGCCAGCCGATGACCGACAAGAATGCGATGATCAACCGCTACAGGTGGTATGAAATTGTCGGGATTTATTGCGGTATCGCCGTGTTCCTGACCTTCGTGCTGGCGCCCTTCGTCGAAGGATTCCTGGTTTCGCTGAAACCGCTCAGCCTGCTGTTTTCCTCGCCTTACAAGTTCTGGCCGACAAACGGTTCCTTCGAGGCCTACCGCACCATGTGGGTCAGCGTTCCGGGCTTCGCCCGCTACGTTTTCAACTCGTTCTTCATTTCGACGATCTCCACGATCATCGTTCTGCTTCTGGTGGTTCCGGCGTCATATGCCTTCGCCCGGTTCCAGTTTCGCGGCCGCGGGCAATTGCTCGGTGCATTTCTGGCGATCAACATGTTCTCCGGCGCCGTGCTCCTGATCCCGCTTTACCGGCTGATGCGCAATATGGGTGTGCTGAACACCTATCTGGCGATGATCATTCCCGGAGCCGCTTTCCTGATCCCGACCGCGATCTGGCTTTTGCGCACCTATATGCTGCGTATCCCGCGGGAACTGGAAGAGGCGGCCTATGTGGATGGCGCAAGCTACTTCTACACCTTCCGTCGGGTGATCCTGCCGCTTGCGATGCCGGGTATCGCCGTGGTCTCCATCACAACCTTCATCGGCGCTTATGCGCAGCAGTTCATCTTCGCGCTCACTTTCAATTCCAAGACCGAATATATGCCGCTGCCCATCGGCCTCTTCGCCTATTTCGGTCGTCAGGAAGTCATCTGGAATGAGTTGATGGCGGCCAGCTTCGTCGGCATTGCGCCGGCCATGGTCGTGATCTTCTTCATGCAACGATATCTCGTCAGCGGGCTGACCGCCGGCGCGGTGAAATAAACAACAACCGGAACGACCACCAAAACGGGAGACTACCTATGGCACTGAAACATTACGGATTGGCGCTCTGCGCTTTCGCATTTGCCGGTTCCACTGCCCTTACCACGGTGACGGCGCACGCGGCCGACAAGGAGATCAGCTGGATCTATTGCGGCGACAAGATGGACCCGATCCACGAAAAATACATCAAGGAATGGGAAGGCAAGAACGAGGGCTGGAAGGTTGTGCCCGAGGTCGTCGGCTGGGCGCAGTGCCAGGACAAGGCGACAACGCTTGCCGCTGCCGGCACGCCCGTCGCCATGGCCTATGTCGGTTCGCGCACGCTGAAGCAGTTCGCGCAGAACGATCTGATCGTTCCGGTGCCGATGACCGAAGACGAAAAGAAGAGCTATTACCCCAACATCGTCGACACGGTGACGTTCGAGGACACGCAGTGGGGCGTTCCCGTCGCATTCTCGACCAAGGCGCTCTATTGGAACAAGGACCTGTTCAAGCAGGCTGGTCTCGATCCCGAAGTGCCGCCGAAGACATGGGCTGAAGAAATAGCCTTCGCCAAGCAGATCAAGGAAAAGACGGGTATTGCCGGTTACGGCCTCCCCGCCAAGACCTTCGACAACACCATGCACCAGTTCATGCATTGGGTTTATACCAACAACGGCAAGGTGATCGACGGCGACAAGATCACGGTCGACAGCCCGCAGGTTGTCGCGGCGCTGACGGCCTATAAGGACATCACGCCCTATTCCGTGGAAGGCCCAACGGCCTATGAGCAGAATGAAATCCGCGCCATCTTCCTCGATGGTAAGGTCGGCATGATCCAGGCCGGCTCGGGCGCCGCAACACGCCTGCAGGAAACCAAGATCAACTGGGGTATCGCGACCCTGCCGCTCGGCCCGGAAGCCAAGGGTCCCGGCACGCTGCTCATCACCGACAGCCTGGCGATCTTCAAGGGAACCGGGGTTGAAGAAAAGGCGACCGAATTTGCCAAGTTCATCACGTCGCCCGGCCCTCAGGGCGAATATGAGCTGCAGGGCGGCGCGGGCCTCACCCCGCTGCGTCCGTCTGCCAAGGTAGACGAATTCGTTGCGAAGGATCCCTTCTGGAAGCCGCTGATCGACGGTATCGCCTATGGTGGGCCGGAGCCGCTCTTCACGGACTACAAGGGTTTCCAGGACGTGATGATCGAGATGGTTCAGTCTGTCGTTACCGGCAAGGCAACGCCGGAAGATGCGGCAAAGAAGGCTTCTGGCGCTCTCGAGCAATATAAATAATCCGATTGCGACGGTTGCGGGCGCAATGCCCGCAGCCGGTCCGTTTCGCCGTGAGATTGGTCGCCGCCCCCTGTGGCTGCTCTTTCTCGTGTTTTTCAACGGTTCCGGTCTGACGCGGTTTCCGCCTCATGGTCCGGAACGTCTCTGAATGCGGCCAGATTTCGGCCGCTGACGGGAGAGGCAAGTCTTGGGTCAGCTTTATCTCAACAACGTCCGCAAGAACTATGGACATTTCGAAGTCATCAAGGGCGTTCAGCTCGACATCAGGGATGGCGAGTTCGTCGTTTTTGTCGGCCCCTCGGGATGCGGCAAGTCCACTTTGCTGCGCATGATCGCCGGCCTTGAGGATATTTCCGGCGGCGACGTCGTCATCAACGGCGTGAAGGTCAATGAACTGCCGCCGGTCAAGCGTGGTATCGCCATGGTCTTCCAGTCCTATGCTCTCTATCCGCATATGACTGTTTTCGAAAACATCGCTTTTCCTTTGCGCGTCGAAAAGATGGAAGAGGGCAAGATCAAGGACAAGGTGGAGAGCGTCGCAAAGATTCTTCAGCTCGACCAGCGCCTGCAGCAACGCCCCGGCATGTTGTCCGGCGGACAGCGCCAGCGCGTTGCCATCGGTCGCGCCATCGTTCGTGAACCGAAGATATTCCTGTTCGACGAACCGCTTTCCAATCTTGATGCCGCCCTTCGCGCCGATATGCGCATCGAGCTCACCAATCTTCACAAGACGCTCAAGGCAACGATGATCTATGTCACACACGATCAGGTGGAGGCCATGACCATGGCGGACCGCATCGTTGTGCTGAATGCCGGCGAAATCGCCCAAGTGGGCGCGCCGCTCGAACTTTATCATAAGCCGGCGAACCTGTTCGTCGCGGGGTTCATCGGTAATCCGAAAATGAACTTCCTGAAGGTCACCTGCAAATCCGTCGGTCCCGAGGGTGTAACGGTGGCTTATGAGGGCCAGACGATCACCGTGCCGGTGGAACCTCGCGCTGCTCTGGAAGGCGCCCAGCTAACGCTTGGCATTCGCCCCGAACATACCGGCCTCGAGCCGGCGGACCTCAACATCAAGGTGGCTCCCAGTGTCATCGAGCGGCTCGGTGTGAACACGATTGCCTATGGCGTCGCGCCGACAGGTGAAAATTATTGCGCGCTGCTTTCCGGCTCCGCACCCGTGGTGGTGGACGAGCCCATCGTCACCGGCATCAAGGCATCGGATTGTCACCTGTTCGACGAAAGCGGCATTGCTCTCGAGCGGCGCGTCGATCTTTCCGTCCTCAAGCTGATACAATAACGGCTGGGAGTCGGGCCATGCACTCTGTCCTAACGCGCCCGGCTTTTCCTGATGCGATCGGTGTCCGGCGATTTTTGTCCGTCACCGGGCGAAAAAACAACGCCGGGCTTTTGGCCCGGCCTTCACTGAACTCCAGCATCTCCGTTGGATCACGGCATGGGGTTGGGCATGTAGCCGGTAAAGCCGCTGATCTTCCAGCGTCCTTCATGCAGCCGGCAGTAATAAAGCGTCTGCCACTTCATGACGTCGAAACCGCCATCGGCCCTGCGAATTCCGCCGTCGAATTTCTTGCGAACCAGCGCGGTTTCGCCTTCCACTTCGATTTCCTCAAGCGTGGTAGTGGTGAAGATCGCATGGCGTGGGTCTTCAGCAAATTGCTGGGTTTGGAAATCCTTCGCCTGCCGCAGCCATTCGTCGCGATAGGCGGCAAGGGAGGGGAAAGACAGGCGCCAGTTGTCAGGATTTGCATCCCGACTGGCATTGATGCCGAGGAAGCCGTCTTCAACGAAATCATCCGCTACCCTGGACCAGTCGGCTGTAAGGAAAGCGTCGATGTCCCGCGTTACCAGCATCTCCCAGATGGAATGGCGGGCGCTGTCGGTTTCGGCGAAGGGGTTTTGGAAGGGATCGCGCATGATTCTGGTCCGTTGTTGAAATTATTTTCAGGAATTGGAAATTTCTCTGGTGATTATTGTTGGCATATGCTCATCTTCCAATCAACAGAGAAAACCGTTTTCATGTCGAGGATGTCAGGCGTGTCTTCGGGAGGACGGAACAACGGCGGTTCCCGGCTTTATTCGGTTGACGGGCGGCCTGGATTAGGGTGCATCGGAAACGGGGCCAAGCCTTAAGTTTTGGCGGAACGGAGACCGGTGAGCATGGATATTTTCGCAAGAATACAGGAAGACAGGGGACAATTCTCGCAATCGGAGCGGCGGATTGCCGATATTCTGGTTTCGGATTTCGAATTCGCCGTCAATGCGTCGATCATTGAACTTGCCGCCCGCGCCGAAGTGTCGCCGCCGACGGTGACGCGGTTTTGCCGCCGGCTGGGCTGCCAGAGCTTTTCGGATTTCAAGGTCAGTCTCGCCAAGACGGCCTATGTCGGTATCCGGTACCTCACCTCCGAACCGTCCAGCACCGGCCCCTCGGACGTCGCGGAAGAGGTGCTTGCCAAGGCTCAGGAAGCACTTTTCCTGTTGGACAGGACGCTCGATCCTGCCCTTGCCGATGAAGCGGCGATCAAGATCGCCAATAGCGGCATGATCTATGCCTTCGGCGCGGGCGGCAACTCCTCAATGATCGCTTCGGAAATCCAGAACCGGCTTTTTCGCCTGGGTTTGCGTGTCTCCACCAGCGCCGATCACAGCATGCAGCTGATGATGACCGCCGCGGCCCGAAAGGAGGACGTGATTATCGGCTCCTCCTTTTCCGGCCGCAACATGGAGCTGGTGAAGTGTTTCAGGCTGGCTCGCGACATGGGGGTTACCACCATCGCGCTTACCCAGAGCGACACGCCGCTTGCCGCGGCCGCGGATATGGTGGTGGGTGTCAACGTGCCCGAGGGAAACAATATCTTCCGCCCGACTTCATCGCGCTACGCCTATCTGGCTGCCGTCGATGTTCTGGCGACGCTTGCTGCTTATCACCACCGGCAAAGATCGATGGTGACGTTGCGTCACATCAAGCAGCAGCTCGTGGAGCATCGCGATTCGGATGACAAGCAATTGCTCGGCGACTGAAGGTGGGATGATGAAAACGTGGGCTGCTCGGCCCGAGACCCCGCAACAGGGGTCGTGAAACTTCAAGGGAGTTGCAGGAGATGAAGGACAGGAAAGACCAGCTCGCCATCGTGACCGGCGCGGCAGGTGATATCGGGCGGGCGATTGCCGCGGCGCTTTCTGAAAGCCATGCGAAGGTGGTGCTGGTTGATATCGATGCTGAAGCCCTTTCCAATGCGCTTTCTCTGCTTTCCGGATCCGGTTTCGTTGCAAAAACCTGCGATGTCACCGATCCTGCAGATCTTTCGAGGCTGGCGGCTGACGTCGCGGAGCTGGGCGATGTCGCGACACTCGTCAACAATGCCGGTGCCGCGAGGGCTGTCAGTCTGCACGACACGACCGCCGAAATATGGCGGCAGGACAATGCCCTTAATCTCGAAGCACCGTTTCTCTGCTTTCGCGCTTTTGAAGACGCGCTGAAGCGGACACAGGGTTCCGTTGTCAATATTACGTCGGTCAACGGCATGTCGGTTTTTGGCCATCCAGCCTATAGTGCGGCGAAGGCCGGATTGATCCACCTGACGAAACTCATCGCCGTCGAATACGGGAAATTCGGTATCCGTTCCAACGCTGTCGCGCCGGGCACCGTTCGCACCCAGGCGTGGGAGGTGCGGGCCGCTGCCAATCCCCAGGTCTTCGAGGAGGCGAAGCGCTGGTATCCGCTGCGGCGCATCGTGAAACCCGAAGACGTGGCGAACGCGGTCGCCTTTCTGGCGGGACCGCAGGCGGCGGCCATCAGCGGCGTGTGCCTGCCGGTCGATTGCGGTCTCACGGCGGGGCAGGCGCCGCTGGCCCGCACTTTTTCGCAATCCGAACACTACTGACCGAGCCCTTTCATAGGGTCAAATGCGCAATAAAGGGGAGCATCATGGCGCTCGCAAACTATCGTCTCGAAAATTCATGGCATCCACTGGCGGAATCGGCATCCGGAGGCTTCACCTTCACGCTGATCAATCTTTCCCGAGAGCCGCTGAGGGATTTCCGTATCGTTTACACGTCGCTGACGCGGACGGTAGACAAGCCGGTTTGCGGCAATGCGGTTTATCTGCGCCGTAACGCCAATTTCCATGAATTCGCGCCGCCTGCCGGTTTCGTGCTGGAACCCGGCAAATCCTGGCGTTTCACCGTCGATGGGTTGCTGAGGCCCGCCAGGCATCGCACGGATGGTGCAAAATCCGCCTATATCAGCCTTGCCGACGGCACGCATCGCGCCGTTGATGTCGGGGACCTGATGTTGGACGGGCGTCACAGCGAGCCGGCGCCGGTGCTGCTTCCAGAAGGCAAGCTTGTTCTGCCTTTTGCCATCCAGCCCTGGCCTGCCGAAATCGATGCCGAACCCGGCGACGGCTTTCCCGTCGCGCTCTTCCCGTCGGAAGATGCCAAGGCCAATGAAGTCCTTGCGGTGGAAACCGTGCTTTCGCTGTTCCGCAGGCTATTTGCCGTCGGGCACGTGCCCTTCAGCCTCGCCCCTGTGCATGAGGGAAAGGCCCTGCACTTCAAACAGCATAGCGGACTGGAGGCGGAAGGTTATCGCCTTTCCTTTTCCTCTGACTTTGTTGTCGTGGAATACTCGGCCGCTGCCGGGCTGCAGTATGGCCTGACGGTTCTGGCGCAATTGCTGCATGGCGCCCGTCTCGATCCGAGGTTCCGTTTTCCCGCGTCCGGCACAATCAGCGATGCGCCGCGTTATAGCTGGCGCGGCTGCCACTTGGATGTCTCGCGGCAATTTTATCCGACGCAGGATGTCGTGCGGCTCATCGATATTCTTGCATGGCTGCGCATGAACCGCTTCCACTGGCATCTGACGGATGATGAGGCGTGGCGTCTTGAAATCAAGGCTTATCCGTTATTGACCACGGTCGGCGCCACACGCGGCCCGGATGCGCCGCTTCTGCCGCAGCTTGGCAACGGCGCGGAACCGGTCTCCGGTTATTATACCCAGGACGATGTGCGCATGGTCGTTGCCCATGCTGCGGCGCTGAATGTGGAAATCGTGCCGGAAGTCGATATTCCCGGCCATAGTACGGCTGCCCTCGTCGCCTATCCGGAACTGACGGACGGGCAGGAAGCCCCTGACAGCTATCGCTCCGTGCAGGGATATCCTAACAACGCGCTCAATCCGGCCATCGAACTCACTTACGAATTCCTCGGCAAGGTTTTCGACGAGATGGTAGAGCTGTTCCCGTCTCGGCTGATCCACATCGGCGGCGATGAGGTTGCGGACGGATCCTGGCTCGCCTCGCCACTCGCCAAGGCGCTGATGGAAAAGGAGGGACTGGATGGTACTTTCGGTATCCAGTCCCACTTCATGAAACGCATTCAGGCCATGTTGCACGAGCGCGGCCGTCAGCTGGCCGGCTGGGACGAGGTTTCTCACGGCGGCGGCGTCGACCCCGCGGGAACATTGCTGATGGCGTGGCAGAAGCCGGAGGTCGGCCTTGAACTCGCAAGGCAGGGTTACGATGTGGTGATGACCCCGGGGCAGGCCTATTATCTCGACATGGTTCAGGACGAAGCCTGGCAGGAGCCGGGTGCCAGCTGGGCCGGCACCGTTCCGCCTTCCCACACCTACTCTTATGAGGCGATCGGTGATTTTCCAGAGGAGTTGAAGGAGAGGATGAAGGGCGTTCAGGCCTGCATCTGGTCAGAACATTTCCTCAACCGCGCCTATTTCAACCATCTGGTCTTCCCGCGGCTACCGGCCATTGCCGAGGCGGCCTGGACACCGAAGGCGCAGAAGGATTGGTTGCGTTTTGCGGCCATCGTTCCCTTTAGTCCGGTGTATTGAGGGGAAGGTGACATGCGTATTGCCGTTGGTGGAATCCATACCGAGTGCAGCACCTACTCGCCGGTGTTGATGGGGCAGGAGGATTTTCGCGTCTTTCGCGGCGCGGAGTTGCTGGAGGCCGAATATTTCAACTTTCTCGCCGAAGGCGGAGCGGAGGTGCTGCCGCTTCTGCACGCCCGGGCGGTGCCGGGCGGTCCGGTGTCGCGCCCGGCCTACGACGCTTTCAAGCGGGAATTCCTCGAGCGTCTGAAAGCCTCATTGCCCTTGGACGGACTTTATCTCGCCATGCATGGCGCGATGAATGTTGAAGGCATGGACGATGCGGAGGGCGACTGGATTTCAAGCGCCCGCACCGTGGTCGGACCGGATGTCGTCATCTCCGCGAGCTACGACCTGCACGGCAATGTCAGCCAGACGATCATCGATCAACTCGACATATTTGCCGGCTATCGAACTGCGCCGCATATCGATGTGCGGGAGACGATGGTGCGCGCCTGGACGATGTTGATCAGGGCCCTGGAGACAGGGACAAGACCCGGTATCGCCTGGGCGAAAATCCCCGTTCTGCTGCCCGGCGAGAAGACTTCCACGGAAGACGAGCCGGCCAAGAGCCTTTATGCTTTCCTTCCTGATCATGACGCCCGCCCTGGCATCTGGGATGCGAATTTCATGATCGGCTACGTCTGGGCGGATGAACCGAGAGCGACTGCTTGCGCCGTGGTGACGGGAACGGATAAAGCGGCCGCACAGGCAATTGCGGCCGAGATCGCGCAATCCTACTGGGACGCCCGGCAGGATTTTCATTTCGGTCCCGTGACGGAGCCGCTCGCGAAAATTCTGGATATTGCGGAAACGACGACCACCCGGCCGATCATTCTGGCGGACTCGGGCGATAACCCCACTGGCGGCGGGGTGGGCGATCGCGCCGATGTTCTGGCGGCGCTCCTTGCGCGTGACTGGCAGGGTGCATTGGTGGGCGGCATTACCGACAGGCCTGCGGTCGAAGCCTGTTTTGCGGCGGGCGAAGGCGCGATCCTTTCCCTGAAGATCGGCGGAAGTCTTGATCCGAAGAGCCCGTCCGTCACCGTTGAAGCCGAGGTTGTGACACTGGACGATCCCGGTGCGGCGGATCAGCGACAGGCTGTGATCGTCATCGGCGGAATCACGGTCATTCTGGCCGCCCGTCGCCGGCCCTATCACATGATTTCGGATTTTACCCGTCTTGGCTTCGATCCGAAGGACGTGCGGCTTCTGGTGGTGAAATCCGGTTACCTGTCGCCGGAGCTTGCGCCGATCGCCAATCCCAACCTCATGGCGTTGACGGAGGGGGTAATCAATCAGGATATTGAAAATCTTCCCAATCGCCGTCGGGAGGGCGATTTTTATCCCTGGAAGCCGCACTTCGATTATATCCCGAATCCTGCCCTTTCGGTCCGCTGGCGATGACAGCGGTCCGGTAGCTTCAATCCAGCGATCCGGCTTTGCCGGATCATCTCAGGCGAACATCCATGCCGTCGGCTCTTTCCATCGTCATCAACAATCCGTCGATCCGCATCGGGGCGCTCGCCATCCTGTTCTTCGGATTTTCGAATGCGGCGACCGCGCCCTATCAGGCGGTGATCGGCATTCGCGAAATCGGGCTCAGCAACACCGTCTATTCGCTGCTGATGCTGTTTGCCGCCGTCATCAATGTCAGCGCCAGTGTGCTGATGGGCATCGTCGCTGACAGGCTGGGTGAATATCGCAAGCCAATGCTCTATATTGCGCTGTTCGGTGTCAGCGGTTACCTGCTGGTTTATCTCGCCGGTAATGCCACTGCCTTTGTGGCCTCCAAACTCGTGCTTTTGCCAATTTTCGGCGCTATGAATTCGCTGATCTTTGCGCATGTGCGTGCCGACGCCCGCAATCTTTCGACGGGCGAGATGATCGCGGTGAATTCCATCATGCGGGCGACGATCTCGCTTTCCTGGGTGCTGGTGCCGGGGCTTGTAGGGGTATTTCTGGTTAATTCCGGAAACATGCTGACCGCGTTTTTGTTCTCGGGCGTCTGCGCGCTCGTCTGTTTTCTGCTGGTGGCCTTCTGCCTGCCGCGCGCCGCCACGCCCGCCTCGGCCAGTACCGAAGCGCGTTTTGGCCTGCGCGCCTCGCTTGGTGAAATCGGATCACGTCGGGTGCTGCTTCGGATCGTCGCCATCGCATTGATCTGCTCGATGCTGCATTTGAACGATTCCGTGCGCTCCCTCATCATTACCGGCCAGGCCAAGGGTACGGTGGCCGATATCGGGATCGTCGCCGGTATCGTCGCCGCGCTGGAAATCGTTTTCATCCTGCTGTGGGGCTGGATAGAAAAGAAGGTGCCCCAGACGCTGACGCTTGCCGCGGGCGCACTGCTTTACGCTGTTTACCTGATCCTGCAGGGGCTCGCATCGGCGCCGTGGCATATCTATGCCCAGACCGTCATCAGCGCACTGGGGGCGGCGGCGATCATCAGCATACCCATCACCTACCTGCAGGAACTGATCGCGGACCGGCCGGGCCTCGGCAGTTCGCTGATCGCTGTCAATATTTTTCTTGGAGCGGGTCTGGGCGCCCTGATTTTTGCCCTTGGCACGCTCGTCTCCAATTATTCGGGAACGTCGATCCTCGGGGCGATCGTCGGGATTGGCGGGGTTTATATGCTCTACGCCCTTGATGGGATCGGTCGCCGCAGGTAACCGCCATCGAATGAAAGAGGCTATGATGATTCTCGAGATTTGCGTGGACGATGTGGCCGGCCTGGAAGCCGCAGTGAGAGGCGGGGCGGACCGTATCGAACTTTGCGCGGCACTGTCCGGCGGCGGGGTCACCCCGTCTGTCGGCTTTATGCACCGCGCTGCGGCTTATGGGTTGCCCGTCAGCGTGATGATCAGGCCACGCGCCGGCGATTTCGTTTTCACGCGTGATGAAGCGGATGTGATGAAACGCGATATAGATGCGGCGCGCGCCGCGGGCCTTTCCGGCGTGGTGCTCGGTGCATCGCGCGAGGACGGCTCCCTCGATCTTCCGTTGCTCGAAGAGCTGCGTCGTCATGCCAACGGTCTGGATGTGACGCTTCACCGGGCTTTCGATGTCGTTCCCGCCATGGATGAAGCCCTCGAGGCCGCCGTTGCGCTGGGCTTTTCCAGAATTCTCACTTCCGGCGGCGCACGTTCAGCGCTGGAAGGGGTGGACACTCTGGCCCGCTTGTCGGAGGTCGCTGCCGGCCGGATCGCTATCATGCCGGGTGCCGGCGTGCGTCCGCAAAGCGTGCAGACGCTGCTTGACCGGCTTCCAATCACCGAAATCCACGCATCCTGTTCCGCCGTTCCTCATTATGATCCGGAAAGCCGCGTGGCGAAGCTCGGTTTCACCGGGGCGGGGCGCAAAGTCACGGATGAGGCAGCGGTGCGTGAACTAAAGGCGATCCTTACCGCTCATCATAAAGCCGATGCAGCGTCCTAGCCGTCCCGGCGGCGCCATCGAGATTGAGGTGGACCGTACCGGGTGGCGGCAGGACGAGTGCCGCCTTGATCGCTTCGGCCATGGAGGCTGGCGAAATATCTTTCTCTTCCAGCACATGGGCAAGCCCAAGCCCGGCCAGCCGCTCCGCACGGGCGCTCTGTTCGGTTTCACCGCCGGCCGCGAAAGGGATGAGGAGCGAACGGCATTTTGCCTGAAGAATATCGCAGACGGTGTTGTAGCCGGCCTGTGATACCGAAAGGCGCGCGCCGGCGAGCAAGCTCGCGAAATCCTTGCGGAAGCGGAAAACGGAGATATTTTCCGGTGCCGCAGCCAATATCGCATCGAAATCCGCCTGTGGCATATTGGGACCGGTGACGAGACACCAGCTCTTGATACCGTCCAGCAGCGGCGCGGCCTCAAGGGCGGCCCGGACAAGGGCCGCACCGACAGCGCCGCCGCCGGCGGAGACCACAATATCGAATTTCTCGACCGGTTCCGGCGGTGGAAGCGGGGCCACCAGGCCGGTATAGACAATACGCTGACGTATCTCGCTGGCGAGGGGAAAGGTATCTTCCAGCCGGGCGAAATCCGGGTCGCCGTGCACGAGCACGGCGTCGAAATGTTTCTTTACCAGCGAGACGGTTTCTTCATCCCGGCCCGGCTTGGTTTTTCCTGCAATATATCTCGCAATGACGCCATGACGAGCGGGCGCGGTTCGCTATCCTCGATCTCATCGAGAAGCGGAAGCAGTTCGAACCGCACCTGCCTGCGGCCGAAGGGAAAAGCCTCAATGATGACGATATCGGGTTTGGCGCCATGATAGGCACCGATCAGCATATCGGTCCTGAGCCTCTTGAAGTCGTCATCCACCGGTTTGCCGGAACTGTCGACCAGGCCGGCAAAACTGCCATCGCTGACGGCAATCGGCGGCAATTCGACATGACGGATGCCTTCACCCGGAAAACCCGGGACAGGCGTTCCGCCCGTCACCAGAACTACGTCGAAACCATCCGTCTGAAGGGCATTGGCGATGCGGCTGGCGCGGGCTATATGGCCGATGCCAAGAAGATGCTGGACATAAAAGAAAACACAGGGCCGCTTTTCCATCTCGGTCATGGTGTCTTTTCCCATTCGGTCTCGAAGAGCGTCTTCAGTTCGGCAATGCTGGTGCGATGATCGAAGGCGGTGCGCACGCGGTTTTCGGCGGCGTTGCCAAGACGCAGGCGCAATTGCGGATCGGTAATAGCCAAGCGCAGGGCATCTGCGAAGGCCGCTGGATTTTCCGGCTCTGTGAGCAGGCCGTTTTCACCACCGACGAAGAACTCCGGAATGCCCGATATGTTGGTGGAGATGCAGGTCATCGCCTGGCTCGCAGCCTCGACCAACACGTTGGGAAGACCGTCGCGGTCGCCATCGCTGGTGATGCGGCAGGCAAGGGCAAAGAGGTCCGCTTGCCGGTAATTCTCCAGCACCTGCTTCTGGTCCATGGCTCCCGTCCAGACGACCCTGTCGGAGACGCCAAGTTCGTCCGCGAGTTTTTTCAGCGCAGCCAATTCGTCCCCGCCGCCGATATGGGTAAAGCGCCAATGGATATTGCGTGGCAGCGAGGCGAGCGCGCGCAACAGAATATCGATTCCCTTTTTCTTGACCGCACGGCCGACACTCAAAATCCTGACCGGATCCTCGGCGTCTGAACCGTCTCTCGCCGGCCGCGGCGTGTCGAAATGCGGGAAACGCGTGAGATCGAGGCCATGATAACTCAGATGCACGTTCTGCCTCACCCCGGAAAGGGTCGACAGATGCCGAAAGCCGCTGGCAGTGCAGGTCACGGCCCAGCGGGCGCTTTGCAGCTTGGCGGCAAGGTCACGGTCGCTGGAGGTCCAGATGTCCTTGGCGTGGGCCGAAATCGTCCAGGGCGTGCCCGTGATGAGATGGGTATAGGCCGCGACTGAGGCGGGCGTATGAATGAAATGCACATGCAGCCACCCGGCATCCTCCGGCCATTCATTGGCCAGCACGGCCGCCTGACCGAAACGGCGAAAGCGGTTGCGGCTGAGATCATGGGGCAGGTCGCTGAGAAACTGGCGAAGCGCCTTGGTGAAGCCCGGCTTTTTGCGACATACCCACAGGGCTTTCAGCACACGCAGAGGTTCCTCATGCAGATACTCCGGCAGGTAGGTGACGGGCGCGCGGATCTCATCATGAACGGGATGGCGTTTCTTGTCCGTTGGCCGGCGCATGGACATGAGTTCGAGCTTCAGCCCGGCCTTCTCAAGCCCCAGCAATTCCTGGGCGATAAAAGTCTCGGACAGGCGCGGATAGCCCTTGAGGAGCACCACGATTTTTTTTGCATCAGTCACGTTGCGCGCGTCTCTTCTGAACGTTGGTTGCCGAGGCCGGGTTACGCGCTGAGCGTGATCGGCGTCTTGTCGCCCTCGGGCGGCAGCCATTCGGCAATCCTGCGTGATATGTTTTCCAACCCGTCGAGCTTCAGCCCGCACGAATTGACGGATGGCGGCGCGCGGTGCGGCAGGGCTTTGAGGGCGGCCGCCATCTTGGCTGGGTTCTCGGCATCTTCCGGCAGGAGCATGTCGAAAAGACCCAGCTCCGATGCGCGGCTGGCGCGGATAAGCTGCTCCTCCCGCGGCACCGTGCGGGGCACGACGAGTGCGGGTTTGTCGAAGGACAATATTTCGCAGACAGTGTTATAGCCACCCATGGAGACCACGGCCTGCGCACCAGCGACGAGATCTTCCATGCGATTGTCGAATTCGATGATTTCGATGTGCGGTATATCGGCTACGCTGCTCATGAAGCGCTGGCGCTGATCCGCCGGCATATAAGGGCCGAGCACGACCAGCGCCTTGTGCGTCAGCTCCGGGTCATGTCGGTAGGCGTTGATGACGTCATCGATCAATTCACTGCCGTCGCCACCGCCGCCTGTGGTGATGAGAAGATAATCGCCTTCCGGCCGATGCGCCGCGGTCTCCGCCTGTGTCTTCGATCTCTGAAGAAAGCCCACGAAATCCATCTTGTCGCGCACCGTCTGCGGAACGTCGAGCCCTGTCAGCGGATCGTGGAAATCCGGCGGGCCATAGACCCAGACATGGTCATAGAACTGGCCGATCTTGGTCATGACGTTGTTGCGCTTCCACTCCGCCTCGAGCAGCTGCGGCGCATCCATGACATCACGCAGGCCGATAACGAGCTTGGTGCCCTGTCCCTTGAGATAAGCGAGTGTTTCCTCCACCTCGCCGCGAAGGCCCATCGGCTCCTTGTCGACGATGAAGATGTCAGGCTGGAAGCTTTCGGCGGTATGGTAGATGATGGACCGGCGCATCTTCAGCGTTTCCTGAAGATCGATATGCCTGTCCATCGAGGTGTATTCGCCATTGCGCAGCTTGATGACGCTCGGAATTTTCACGAAATCGACGCGGGCGCGATAATCGAAGGCACCTGCAATGGTAGCCCCTGAAATGATGAGGACGTTGAGACCGCGATAATCCTCCACCAGGGCATGCGCAATGGTGCGACACCGCCGCAGATGGCCGAGACCGAAGGAATCGTGGCTGTACATGAGAATGCGCGCGTCGTTCAAACGGGAGCTCATGGGCCACACCTCTTTTTGCCTTTCACGATGAAGGCGGCTTCGGAAGGGCAGTTTATCAAGGTGTATTCCATTTTATCTGAAGGGGTCCGCAGCATCACGTAGTCCGTCACCGAAGAAATTAAAGGCCAGAATGACGAGAACGACAGGGATCGTCGGGATGAGAAGCCAGGGATATAGCGCAATGACGCTGACGCTGCGCGCCTCCGTGAGCAGAATTCCCCAACTTGTGATCGGGGGGCGCAGGCCGAGGCCCAGGAAGCTGAGCGCTGTTTCGCCAAGGATCATGCCCGGTATCGTCAGGGTGGCCGAGGCGATAAGATGGGACATGAAGCCCGGAATAAGATGTCGGCCAATGATACGCGGTGTGCCCGCTCCCATCAATTGCGCAGCCAAAACATAGTCTTCCTCGCGCAACGCCAGTAGCTTTGAACGCACGGCGCGCGCTAGCCCGGTCCAGTCCAGCATGCCGAGAATGATGGTGATGCCGAGATAAACGAGGATCGGACTCCAGGTTACCGGCATGATGGCCGCGAGCGCCAGCCATAGCGGAATGCTGGGAATGGATTGCAGGACCTCGATGATGCGCTGGACAATCAGGTCAAACGTGCCGCCGCGATATCCCGCCAGGCCACCGATCACAATGCCGAGAACGAAGCTCATGGCGACGCCGAGGAGGCCGATGGTCAGTGAAATGCGCGCGCCGTAGATGATACGGGACAGCACGTCACGTCCGAGGCGGTCGGTGCCGAGAAGGAACAGTTCACCGCCTTCTGCCGGGCAAACGAGATGGGTTCTGCCCTCGAACATGCCCCAGAAACGATAGGTGTCACCCTTGCAGAAGAAACGCAGCGGCTGGATATCGGTCGGCACGTCCCGGTAGACACGCCTCAGATTTTCCATGTCGAGCGTCATTTCACGGCCATACACGAAGGGGCCGACAAATTTCCCGTCATTGAAGAGGTGGATGGCCTGGGGCGGGGCGTATATGTGTTCGATATTGCGTGTGTGGAGATTATAGGGGGCGAGGAACTCGCAGATCAGAATCGAAAGGTAAAGCACCACCAGAAAGGCGCCGGACCACACCGCGATCTTGTGCTGGCGGAACTGCCACCACATGAGCTTCAACTGCGAGGCTTTGCTGAAGGCCGCCATGCCAGACGTGTTGGGTTCGATCAGCGACGGGTCGAAGGGCGCGGTCGAGACATAGTGCGGCAGGGCTTCGCCGGGATTCGGAATGGATGAAGTCATTTGACGTTACCACCTCCGAAGCGGATTCTCGGATCGAGTATGGCAAGGGCGATATCCGACACCAGAACGCCGATCACCGTCAGGAACGCAAGGAACATCAGGAACGAACCCGCCAGATACATGTCCTGGCTTTGCAACGCCCGGATGAGCATGGGGCCGGTGGTCTCGAGCGACAGGACGACGGCGGTAATTTCCGCGCCCGATATGATGGCAGGCAGGATCGAGCCGATATCCGAGATGAAAAAATTCAGGGCCATGCGCAGCGGATATTTGGTCAATACCCTGAAAGGGTGCAGGCCCTTGGCGCGGGCGGTGACCACATATTGCTTCTGTAATTCATCCAGAAGGTTGGCGCGCAGGCGGCGGATCATGCCGGCCGTGCCCGCCGTTCCGATGATGAGAACGGGAATCCAGATATGCTCAAGGATCGACTTGAACTTCGCCCAGCTCATCGCCTGGTTCAGATATTCCCGGTCCATCAGATGGCCTATGGAGATGCCGAACCATATGTTGGCGAAGTACATCAGAATTAATGCCAGCATGAAGTTGGGGATCGCGATGCCGAGCAGGCCGAGGAAGGTTAGCCCGTAATCGCCCCAGCTGTATTTATGCGTGGCGGAATAGATGCCGATTGGAAAAGCCAGCAGCCAGGTGACAATGATGGTAACGAAGGAAACCAGAACCGTCAGCCACAGGCGATCTCCCACCACGTCGCTCACGGGTAGCTGATATTCGAAGGAATAACCGAAATCGCCGACAAGCATGCCGGTCGCCCAGCGGAAATAGCGGATCGGGGCCGGCTGATCGAAGCCGTAACGGACGCGCAGTTCCTCGATTTCGGCAAGATTTGCCGTTTCGCCCATGGCGCGCAGCTCAGCGACATAGCTTTCGAAATAATCGCCTGGGGGCAGTTCGATGATGGTGAAAACCAGCATCGAGATCAGGATGAGCGTCGGGATCATGACGAGGACGCGCTTCAGAATATACCGCAGCATATCAGGCGTCTCCGTCATACCAGAAGCTATCCGGCATGTAGACGCCGAGATAGGAAGTGGGTTCATAACCGAAAAGCGCCTTTTCCGGCACGTTCCGCATGCGCTTGACATGGACGACGGGCTGCAGCGCGCCGTTGACGATGCCGATGGAAAATACTTGCTGCGTATAGACGCCAAGCATTTCCAGCCAGATTGCCTGACGTTCTTCCTCGGTGACGCTTCGACGCCATTTTTTCAGAAGATCAAGCAAATGGGCCGCTTCCGGCAGATCGGGCTCTTTGCCTTCACGGCCGCCGGATAGATAGTGAATCCCCCAGACCGGCCATTGCAACTGGTCGTCACCGGTGGGGGCAAGGCCGGAAGGCAGCATGTCGGCCGTTGGCACGCCATTGTCCATACCCATCCACACCGACATCAGTACTTCTCCGCCCATGGCGCGCTTGCGGAAAACATCGCGCTGGGTGGGGCGTACAGAAACGGCAATGCCGATATGTCGCCAGTGATCCGTCACCAGCTCCATCACGTCTGTTTCGAGCGTGCTTTCGCCTGTCGTCTCGACAATGATATAGGCGGGTCGACCATCAGGCAGGAGCCGAAGGCCGGCACTGTCGCGCTTGTCGAGACCCGCTTCATCGAGCAGCCTGTTGGCCGCTGCGCGGTCGAAAGCGCTCCAGGCGTCCGCAAATTCCTGCCGGTAAAGCGGGCTTTCCGGCAGTACGGTATCTGCGCTTTCCTTCGCGAGCCCGTAAAAACAGACCATGTTGATTTCGTGCCGGTTGATCGCGAGCGAGAGCGCGCGGCGCACACGCACATCCTGGAAAGCGCTGCGCCAGACCGGGTCGGCGCAATTGAGATTTGGCAGCAGCGCGATGCGCGAGCCCTGGGAGCGCTTGTAGAGGTTAACTTTCAGGGGGAAGCGCTTTTCAGCATCCTTCAGGAAAGTGTAATCAGCGAAATCGAGGCCGAAATATTGCAGGTCGCTATCGCCCGACGCCGTCTTGGCCGAGATGATATCCGACGAGGTGACGTTGAGCAGGAAGCGGTCGAGATAGGGCAGTTGCAGGCCGTTTTCATCGACGCGGTGATAATAGGGGTTGCGTTCGAACACGAATTGTTCGGCCGGCGGCGCGGTGGTGTTACGCCAGGCATCGAGCGTCGGCAGATCCGGATTTTCGGGACGCACCTGCCGCGACATCTTGATATGCAGCCCGCTCCAGTCGTCTGTCTTGTTTTTCTTGATCAGCTTGGCGAGCTTTTCCGCCGTCTGATATTTGATGTGGAACTGTTTCATATAGGCGGCAGGCAAGAACAGCCGCGCCGGCGAGGCGGCCGCCAGTTTCGCCAGAAAATCTGGATTGGGGCCGTCCCAGGTGTATCGCACGGTCAGCCGGTCAACGACCTCGATCTGGGGCGGTTTGCCATTGACCAGAAGCTCGATCGGCGGACCGCCCTTGTGGATTTCCTTATTGAGGGCAACATCTTCCCAGAAATAGCGGAAATCCTCTGACGTGAAATCACTGCCATCGGACCACTTATGGCCTTCGCGCAGCCTGAAGGTGAAGATGCGTTCTTCCTGTACGTCGTAGCTTTCGAGAATATCCGGATGAAGTTCGAATTTTTCGTCGTAACCGACAAGGCGGGCATAGCTGCTGATCGGCATCAGGCGAATGTCGCGTTGGCCGCCAATGAGCATCCGTACCGAGCCGCCATGTTTCCCCGGCTCTCGGCCAAGTGCCTTCATGTCGATGACGCGCGGGTTTTTCGGCAGGCGCTCGGCGATGTCGGGCAATTCGCCCTTTTCGCGTTTTTCCTTGAAATAGGTGGGGTCGGTATAGGAGGCCCGCGCATAAGCCGGCACAAAGACAGAGGCCAAGAGGGCAAGAGCGGTGCGACGCGTGATCAAGGGCGAAGCTCCCGCATGTCGGCATTGCCGTTCGCAAGTACGAAATGGCCTTCCCCAAGATCGGCCGATACCATCTCGCCGTCCCCCTCGTCGCGGAACTGTTTGCCCCAGTCAAATTTGCCCGTCGCGCTGATCTTGCCGATGGTGCGGAAATCGAGCGGACGGTCGAGATCGGGGAAAGGCACGGCGGCCAGCAGGGATTTCGTATAGGGATGCACTGGAGCGCGCATCAGGATTTCCCGTGGCGCCAGCTCCACGATGCGGCCCTCGCACATGACCGCCACGCGATCGGCCATATAATCCACCACCGCAAGATTATGCGAGATGAAGAGGTAGGTAAGCCCGAGATCCTGCTGCAAATCTTTCAGCAGATTGAGAATTTGCGCCTGCACGGAAACATCGAGAGCGGAGACGGGTTCGTCGCAGATCAGCAGTTCCGGGCCAAGTGCGAGGGCTCTTGCAATGCCGATACGTTGTCTTTGCCCGCCCGAAAAACTGTGCGGATAACGGTTCAGCGCGCTTTCCCCAAGCCCGATGGCCCTGACGAGATTGCGCACTTTTTCGGAGCGATATTTCGCATCACCCCGACCGTGGATTTCCAACGGCTCGCTCAGGATGTTTCCCACGGTCATGCGCGGCGATAGCGACGATATCGGGTCCTGAAAGACCATCTGTATCTTCGACCGGAGCTCTTTCAGGTCATCGTCCCGGGCGTTGAGGACATCGATATCGCCCTGCGGACGGTGGAAGGTGACGGAACCCTGATCCGGGCGAACGGCGCGCATGAGGATTTTGCTGACGGTTGTCTTGCCGCTGCCGCTTTCGCCGACCAGCCCCAGACATTCTCCACGACGGATCTCAAAGCTGACGCTGTTTACCGCTTTGGTTGCGCTGGCGTCACCTTTGCGGAACCAGCTCGATTTGCGCGTCGTGAACGTCTTGCTGATATTGTCCACGGTCAAAAGCGGACCAGGGGTTTTGTTGACCGTCGCGGTTTTCTTGCCCACCAGGCTTTCATGGTCGACGTTGATTTCGCGTAGCGCCTTCAGCCTCTCGCCCGGCTTCATGTCGAAATGCGGAACGGCTGCCATCAAACCCTTGAGATAGGGATGGGCTGGCGATTTGAAGATATCATCGACCGTGCCGGCTTCCATGATCTCGCCCTGATAGATCACGGCAACCTCATCTGCAATGTTCGCCACCACGCCGAGGTCATGGGTGATTAGCAGCATGCTCATATTCAGCCTGCTCTGCAGGTCACGCAGCAGCTTGAGGATTTGCGCCTGAATGGTCACATCAAGCGCCGTCGTGGGTTCGTCGGCGATCAGAAGCGCGGGACGACAGATCAGCGCCATGGCGATCATGGCGCGCTGGCGCATGCCGCCTGAAAGCTCGAAAGGATACATGTTCACGACCTTCTTCGGGTTCGAAAACCCGACGAGATCGAGTGTCTCATACATTTTTTCCGCACGTTCCGCCGGCGAAAGGATGCTGTGGATTCTGAGCGCCTCGTCAATCTGGTTGCCGATGGTGTGCAGCGGCGAAAAAGAGGTCATGGGCTCCTGAAAGATCAGCCCGATGCGGTTGCCACGGATGGCGCGGATTTCGCGGCCGTCTTTGGGCAATTGCAAAAGATCGACGGGACCGCCCGCAGTGTTTTCCGGATCGGTGAACAGCACGCGGCCATTCACACGAGCGGTCTTGGGATGGATGCCCATGATCGTCTGGCCAATGACGGATTTTCCGGAGCCGGATTCACCGACCAATGCGGTTACTTTTCCCGGAAGAATGCGGAGGCTCGCCCCCCTGACTGCATCGATCGTTCCACCCATGAGAGAAAACGAGACCTGCAGATTTTCGATACGGAGCAAATCTGCGCCTGCGCTCATGCCAAAGGGTTCCTTGCCGCCTCTTTATCGTTGCCTTGTGACAATTGCTCGGGAGGGCTTAAAGCAACGTTATCGCAGGGTTTGTTGTCTGTCTATCCTTCTGAAACATCGAATTCTTTAGCAAATTTGAAGCCGGCTTCCGAAATGCTGCGACTTGCCCCACCGCGCTTGTTTCGTAATATGCTGACGGGAGCTTTCGAACGAGGATCCATGTCCGACAAGAAATATTACGACGCCAAGCTGAACGATGCGCGTCAGTTGCAGAATAACGGCCAATATGCTGAGGCGAACGCGCTTCTCTTATCGCTGGTTGCAGCAAAGGACGGGCATCTGATGGGAGAGCAGACGGTGCTCGGCCTGCCGCGCCGGCTGCATGCCGCACGGCTGCGTCTTGCCAAGGCCGAAGGCGATATGGTCGCGAAGATCGGTTATCAGTATACGCTGGTGCCACCCCCGCAGGTGCTGGAAAAATATGCGCGATTTTCCGTGGAAGAACGCCGCACAATAAACCTCAAAAGCCGGGAGGATGTGCCGAGGCTCATTCATCAGATATGGATTGGCGAGAAATCGCCGCCCATGTCGGTCGAGGCCTGGGCTGCCCATGCGCTGAAGCACGGCTACGATTATCGCCTTTGGCGGGAAGCCGATCTTGAGCGGGAAGGGGTTTTTGCGAATAGCGTCTTTAACAGGATGCTGGGCGAGGGCGACTATCCGGGTGCTGTTGACGTCGCCCGCTACATCCTGCTCGAGCGGTTCGGCGGCATCTATCTCGACTGCGACTGGTATCCGGTGCGCGACGACGTGAGTTTCGATTCATTCCTTCCCCTTGCGGGTCTCACGGCATTTGATGAAAAAACGCCGAGGAATACCGGACAGGGAAGTATGCTTCTCGCTAATTCCTTTATTGCCGCTCCAGCTGCGCATCCGGTCTTTCGCAAAATGCTGGCCGCCTTTCCCGACATTCTCGAAGAAATGCCGCGCGCGCCGGCGTGGTGGTCCACCGGCCCGTTGATTTTCACCGTTATTGCCCGGCAGGGAAGCATCAGCCTTGCACCGGCAGCGTTTGTCGCGGCATCCGTTCCGGACCGAACGCCGTTTGATACAGTTGATGCGATCAGGCGGGATCTGGCCAAGGATGCCGGCGGGCTGCTGATCGCCTGGAAATCATGGTGAGATTGCTTCGACGAGGTCTTCAGAGGAGCACCAGCGTGCTGCGCGGTGCCGTGCGGTCACCTCGAAAAGCCGCCGGAGGAAATGCCAGACGGTGTCATCGTGCACGAGATGATGGGTAAGGATGCCGATTGTGCCGCCTTCCTCGGCAGCGCGCAGGATGCGGGCCGCCGTCTCGGCAAACAGGACATCGTGGTCACGGCCGCCGCGGCTGCCATGCCAATCGATCACATCCACATGCGTATTCAGACATGGCGGCGCTGTGTCCTTCTCCGGACCGAAAACGGAGAGGGCCCGATATCCAAGCCCTGTCAGTTCCCTCACTATATGGGCGTCGATGCGGTTCCATGGGGGCACCAGCATGGGCACGACACGTGGTCCATGCAGATCGTAGAGTTTTTCCAGCCCGGACTGCAGCTCGTCGAGAACGAGGGGAAGTTCCCGGTGGAGGCCAAGCTCCTGTTTCTTTTGTCCATCGCCGGCATAATTGGTATGCGACCAGCCGTGAACCGCCACCTGGGCAATGTCCGAGGCATCCAGATGCTGCGCGAGCCTGCGGGTCGTCGTTTCGGGAATGACCGCGAGGGTGACCGGAACCGAGAAACTTTCGCAAAGATCAAGCAGGGTATCGAGTGCCCCCGTCGGGTCCACTGCATCGTCGTCCCTGAGCCACAGATCGGCCGAAATGCCGCGACGTCCGCATTCGTCCAGTGCTGCGACGAGTTTTTCGAGACTCATGATCTTCGTGCCTTTGCTTGCATCAAAATATCGTTCAGCTTGGTTGCGGCATTTTCCAGAGACCGTTCATGCATGACGAACCGGCGGGCTGCTTTTGCCAGTTCCTGTCGCCGCCTGTCGTCGTAGAGCAAGGCCTTGATCGCATCGGCATAAGCGGCACTATCATTTTCAGGTGTCAGTAATCCGGTGGCGCCAGATTTTACGACTTCGGGAACGCCCGCCACTTTTTCGGCGATGACGGGCAGGCCGGCTGCCTGTGCTTCCAGATAGGCAAGGCCGTAGGCCTCGCCGTGACCCGGCCAGACATAAATGGCAGCTTTCGAGAGAAGCGCTGCGATCTCGTCTGCGGCTTTTTGCCCGTGCCAGACGAGGCGATTTTCAGGGAAGCCGCTGAACATGGCTCGCACCGCCTCGCGTTCCGGACCGTCGCCAACGATCTCAAGTGTCCAGTCTAGGTCTTGTGGTAGCAGGGCGAGAGCGTTCGACAGGGCGCGATAGCTCTCAAGTTTGTCGCCCGCCCTCATCATGGCGACGGTGATGAGCCGTGTCCGTTTCGGCTGGGGAACAACCTTGAGGAAGGGCGCGGGGTCGATGAAAGGCGGAAGCATCGCCCATTGAAGCCCAGGAGAGGCCTGTACGAGCCCTTCGCGATCCCGTTCGGTGAAGCAGATATTGACTGCGGCTTCGTTCAACGACGACAACAACCCGTCCTGCACTGCCTGCCAGCCCATGGCGTTGCGCTTTGGCGAATAGGATGCTTCGGCGGTGACGTAGGATATATTGAAACGGCTGGTGAGTTCCGGTCCGAGCAGGTCTGGAGCCTTGTAGTACGGGTGATAACAAAACCACAGGTCCGGTGCGCCGTGCAACCGCCAGCGCTCCGCAATAGTCTCTACTTCACGTTCGGCCCGGTCGGCGAGGGACGACCGCTCGGGATCATCCGGCTGTCTCAGGAAGCTTCGCAGCTCGGACGCGACAAAAACCTCATGGCTACCCATTGCCATCGCCTGCATCAACAGGCGGGCCATCAACCGGTCGCCGGAAGGAACGGGGTGGTTGGGTGCTTTGAGCGGCGAATAAAACGCGATCTTCATGCGGATGGTTGTGCGTTGGTCGTGCCTCTGGCGTCAACCGGAATTTGAAGACGCGGAGCCTTGACAGCCTCGCCATTCTTGCCCAACTGAAAGACATCTTTTGCACATGCGCGGAGCGTGACACGCTTTGACTTCTCCAGACATTTCCCAAGCCCTGCTTTCCAGCATCGAGAACAAGAGCGCCAAAGCGGGCGTGATCGGCCTCGGCTATGTGGGCCTGCCGCTTGCCATGACAATCGCCAGAGCTGGTTTCAAGGTTGTCGGTTTCGACATCGACCCCGGTAAAATTACTGCGATAGATGCGGGTCAGAGCTATATCGAGGCGGTTTCGGATGCCGTGCTCGCAGGAGCCAGGCAAAATGACGGCTTTGTTGCCACATGCGACTTCTCCAGATTGGCCGAGTGTGACGTGATCGCCATCTGCGTACCGACGCCGTTGACGAAGTATCGCGAGCCAGACCTTTCCTATGTCGAGAAGACCTGTCACGACATTGCCGCGCATCTGCGCAAGGGGCAGCTTGTGGTGCTGGAATCCACCACCTATCCCGGCACTACCGATGGGATTGTGAAAACCATTCTGGAGAGCACCGGTCTCGTCTCAGGTATCGATTTCTTCATCGGCTTTTCCCCTGAGCGGGAAGATCCCGGCAACCGGGACTTTGAAACGTCGACCATTCCGAAGGTCGTTGCGGGTGACGGCGAGGCTGCTGGGCAGCTAATGGCGGCTTTTTACGGATCGGTGGTCAAGAAAATCGTTCCGGTCTCGACCAACGCGACGGCGGAGGCCGTGAAGATCACCGAAAATGTCTTCCGCGCCGTCAATATTGCGCTCGTCAACGAACTTAAGGTCGTCTACGAGGCCATGGGTATCGATATATGGGAAGTCATCGATGCGGCAAAAACCAAGCCGTTCGGTTTCATGCCATTTTATCCCGGCCCCGGTCTTGGCGGTCACTGCATACCGATCGACCCTTTCTATCTCACCTGGAAATCTCGCGAATATGAATTGCCAACGCGGTTCATCGAGCTTGCAGGTGAAATCAACACCGGCATGCCGCGCCACGTTGTGGGGCGGGTTGCGGAAGCGCTCGACATCCATTCCGGCAAGGCGCTCAGCCGCTCGAAGGTGCTGGTCGTCGGTCTCGCCTACAAGAAAAATGTGCCCGATATTCGTGAAAGCCCTTCATTGAAGCTCATCGAGCTTGTTCAGGAGCGCGGTGGCGAAGCGGCCTATTTTGATCCGCATGTGGCCGAAATCCCGAAGACACGGGAATACAGCCACCTGATGGGCATGAAGTCCGTCTCCTGGGACAGGCAGTCCATCAGCGCTTTCGATGCTGTTCTGGTTGCGACCGACCATGACAATGTGGACTATGCCGCCCTTGCCGAATGGGCTCCGCTGATCATCGACACGCGAAACGCCTTCGCGCGCCGGGGCATTTCCGCAAGACACATCATCAAGGCCTGATAACGGACGGATCATGAGCAGACTGGACAGTTTCATTCGCCGGTTGACCGCGCAGCGTGACATTCTCAATCATGTCGCCGCCAATCTTGATATGCCGGATGAGGGTGCGCTCATGGAAATCGGCCTTGGAAACGGGCGAACTTTCAATCATCTGCGGGAACTGTTTCCGGGGCGCAGGATCATTGCGTTTGACAGGGCCATGGGTGCCCATGCCTCGTCCGTTCCGGCAGACGAAGACCTGGTGATCGGCGAGATATCGCAGACCGCTCCCGCATTCGTCGGTGCGGAAGCGGCAATGGTGCATGCCGATATCGGCACGGGCTATCCGGAAAAAGATGCGATCACATTGACATGGTTGCCCGATCTCGCCGCCGGCATGCTGGCGAAAGGCGGCGTCGCTGTCAGCGGTCTGCCTCTCGATCATCCCCTGCTGAAACCGTTGCCGGTTCCGGAGAGCGTGCCGACGGACCGTTATTTTCTCTATCGCAAGATATAAAAGATCGGTCCGACCCCAAACTTCCGGGTCCTGTCACAAATAGCGTTCGCTCTCTTCCTCCGAGAGTAGAAACACCTTCATTTGTGAGTTTCGACCGCGAATGGCGACCTGTTCGCTTCTGAGATCGGTAATATCCTGTCCCGCCTGTATGATGGCCGGTTCGGAGACCACGATTGCGGCGCCAAATTCCTTGGCTTTGGATTCAAGCCTGCTTGCCACGTTGACGGTATCGCCAATGGCCGTCAGCGTTTTGGCAGCCCCATATCCCATGACCCCGACGATGCTCGGACCTGCGTGAATGCCAACCACCACCTCAAGACGCACGGCGAATTGTTTCTCCAGCCCTTCGTTCAGGATCGCAATATCGCGCAATATGATTGCTGCCGCCTTCATGGCATTGCGACAGGCGTGCTGGCTGTCGTCGCCTAGTCCAAAAAGCGCCATGGCGCCGTCACCGATAAATTTGTCGAGATGGCCCCCTGCCTGTTCGACGGCCTGGCCGACGATGGTGAAATAGCGGTTCAGGAGAAAGACGACATCGTAGGGCAGCTTCGCTTCCGACAAAGTTGTGAAATTGCGCAGATCGCAGAAGAGAATGGCGATCTCCTCTTCCCGGCCCGGCCGGGCCGGCTGGGCGTCCGCCGGCAGGTCACTGTGCTGGGGCGGTGAAACCAGAAGGGCAACGCCGAGATCATGGGTGGGACGCAGCTGGCAGCCGAGCCGCACATCCGAATCGGCATGGATGCGCCTTAATGTGGTTTGCTCGATGTCTCCGGGTGGAGGGAGCGGCCCCTTGCTTTCCATGACTCTAACCCGGCAGGTCGAACATCGTCCTTTACCGCCGCATACGGAATAATGCGGGATGCCTGCCAGACGGCTGGCTTCCAGAATGCTGAGTCCCGCCGGCACGCGCGCCTGCGCACCATGTTCGTAGCGGATTTCGATGGCCGTCAACCGCTGTCGCCAGCTTCTTACACCGCGCATCGCGAAGACCAGCATCACCGCGCCGGCAAAAATCGCCTCTGTCGTCCCGGTGATAAACCGGATTCGTGTTTCCATCTCCCGCTGCAGCGGAAGTTCGTCTCTCTGAACGATGGTGTCGCCCAGTCCCGGAGGGAGCGCATATTTGCGGTCGACTTCCTCGAGCCAACGGCCGGCATCACTGAAGCCCAGCAGCGCCAGAAGCGGCAGCATTACAGCTATGGTCATGAAGATGCCGGCGATTTTCGGGTACCAGTCGCGATAACGCAGCCAGAAATAGAGGCCGATACATCCGTGTATCCAGATGACGATCAGGGCGAGACTTTGCCACGCGCCACCCATGGGATTGTTGATCCAGAGCCGGCGGACGACGGTATAATAACCGATGTCGATGCCGTAGAGCATGTGCGACACGCGGATATTCACTGCATGGCTCAGAATGAGGAAGGGGATCGACAGGCCGAAGATGACCTGAAGCGCTTCACGAAGCGGCATGCGCAACGTTCGGCGCTGGTAAAGCGAGCGCAGGACCAGGCTGACATGCACCAGGACCGAGCCGTAGAAAAGCAGGCTGCTAACAGGGTTGAGCCAGATGAGGCTGAACCATTTTCGTGCCCGTTCGGCGGTGTCGATGGAAATGAGCGCAAGGGAATGATTGAAAAGATGCGAAAAGACAAAGGCAAATATAATCAGGCCGGATAAAATCCGGGCGCGTCTCAAACTGGTTTCCGAAAAGAAACGGATCATGCAAATCCCATCGTGAGGTCGTTCGGCCCAGAATCATCAGTCGGTCGATCGTCGCGTCTTTAGTGCATGACATCTCGTGGCAATATCGTGGAGCAAACGAGCGGCGATGGTCAATTATGCGTGTTTAAGTACCCGAAGCCACCAATGACTGGTGAGGCCCCTTCAGATTTCCGGTCAAATAGTCACGCGAAGTCAAAAACACCATGACGGCGGCTATCAGATTTCGATGACCTGACCGTCCATGGCTGCGAATGCGCCGCTGAACAGGGCTTTCGCCTGTTTTTCGATCATGTCCAGCTCTTCGTCGCTGCGGCTTGGGGCGTGATGGATGAAACCGACATTTTTCGCATCGGCCAACTGGGCGAGGCGGATCGCCTGCTGCCAGGACGAATGGCCATAGCCGCGATAAAGGCCCATCTCGTCATCGGTAAACATGGCGTCATAAAGGAAAAGATCGGTATCCCGGATGAGATCAAGCACAGTTTCGTCGATGCCGCCGGGCTCGTGTTCGGTATCGGTGATGATGGCGAGGGACTTTCCCTCCCAGTCCAGCCGGTATCCGACGGCGTTGCCAGGATGGTTCAGCATGCCGGTTCGGATCGAGAGGCCCGGATGGACGTCTAGGGTATCACCGGGCATGAAATCCCGCGTGTCGATTTTTGCGCAGCAAATTTCCAGCGGCACGGGAAACCAGGGCGGGCTCATGAAGTCCTTGAGCATTTCCCGTGTCGTCATGGCGCCCGCGAGATGACCCGACCAAATCGAGACGTCATTGCAGCTATTATAGAATGGCTTGAAATAGGGAAAACCGACAATGTGGTCGTAGTGGCAATGGGAGAAGAAAAGATCGACGTCGGTAACCCCCTCCGCCCGAAGCGCCATGCCCGCAGGATGAAGTCCCGACCCCGCATCGAACAAAAGGACATGGTCGCCGCATCGAACCTCGATGCAGATGGTATTCCCACCGTATTTTCGGAAGTTTTCACCTGAAACAGGAAGCGTTCCCCGCGCCCCCCAGATCTTCACCCGAAAATTTCTGTTACTTTCCCGACCCGCAGTGTCGGAATTGAACGCCATGACACACCCCAATGACAACGGAATCTTGCACGCTTTCCTCCCATGAAGCCCGTTGTCTCTATAGATCTTATTTCCCGCCCTTTTCGGGCGGATGCCTTTACCCCTTATTCAGTCAGCATTTCATTTATATTGCAATAGTACGACATTTATTTTTCCAATATCGACCGCCGGGGTAGCATAGAATTGCCGCTTATGTTCTGGCGTTTGTCCTGGCTTTGCTGAGTTCAGCCGTCGTCTGGGTGAGACGTTCGGCCAGAACGCGCATGACCTTGATAGTGATATCGGGGAAATCAGACATCAGCTTGAAGAATTGTTCCTTGCCGATCCGAAGAGCTTCCACATTGGTGGAGGCGCGGACGGTGGCGGTTCTGACGCTGTCGCAGAGAATTGCGATTTCCCCGACGATGGCGTTGCCGGTCATTTCCGCCACTTTCAAAGTGCCAGAGGGAGAATCGACCAGAACATCCACCTTTCCAGTCAGCAGCACATAGGCCGCGTCGCCGACGTCACCCTGCCGGAACAGCACGTCGCCGGCGTGATAGGAAACGCGGTCCGATGCGAATGCGAGCAGTTTCAACTTGGAGGGTTCCATTTCGGAAAAAAACGGCACCCTTTTCAGCATCTGAATTTCGTCTTTGAACAGCATTGCCTTACCCTGTTATTGTTCCACCTCGGTCACATTCTTGGAATTATGTCGCGACCATCTCCTTGAATGTACCGTTTTCCTCGACCAGAGTCTCGTAACTTCCGTCAGCGGTGATCAGCCCCTGATGAACAACGATGACCCTCTCGAACATGCGCGAGAGGTGCGCATTCGACAGAACCCATATGATCGAGGGGTTATTGTTGTTCTGTTTCAGGAGTGTGATGACCCGTTCAACAATTTCTTCCTGCTGTCTCGGGTCGAGGCCCGGAAGCGGGCGGTTGAAGACGTAAATGTCGGATTTCCGGATCAGCGCCCTTGCCAGATTAAGCTTCTGGCGCTGTAGCGGGCCTAGCCGCTTGCCGCCTGCACCCAGATTGAAATCCAGACCCACCGCCAGCACCCGTTCGTAAACGCCCTGCTTGCGCATGACGTCAGCAACGATGCGGGTGATGCGCCTTGAAGCATCGGTGTAGCGGTGGCTTACCTTGCCGAAGAGAATATTATCCAGAAGACTGGTGGCGCTCATGTATTTGGTCGGATCGTAGATTTCGATCACATTTTTCAGACTGTCGGGCAGCTTCTCGTGGAACATGTGCCGGACCTCGACGATGCGGTTCATGATTTCCGGCGTCAGCAGGCCGAAACGCTGGCGGGGCTCGATATAGAAGAAGCTCAGCCGCAGCATCGCGCGTTTTTCGCTTTCATTGGCCTCGTCGAAATTCCGGCCCTGAAGGCGTTGCAGCATCTGCTGATAGACAGGAATATCGTCAGGCGTCATGAAGGTGAGCTGCTGGAAGAAGGGGTGATCCCCCGGCAGATCGGCGAAGATTTCCACGATGTTCTCGGCGATCGTGTAGCCCATTTCGAACAGGGTTTTGACCAGGCCGGTCTCGCGCATCAAAGAGCGGAAATAGTCGCTTTCGATGACCGTCCTGATTGACTGGGACGAGTCCCGCATGGTGCCGAAAAGCAGGTTTTCGCCGACCGTCGCCTCGCTATTGTAGCTCTCCAGCTCGAAAGGCGCGATCAGGCCGCTCAGATTTTCCTTTTCCAGCTCGGCGCGCAGGACATGTCGCAATTCAACGATCCGGGCGGCGAGATGCAGGTCTGTCAACGGGTCGATCGACGATCGCAGGGCGAATTCCAGAATGTCCTGCGACAGTTCCACACTGTCGAGAACAGCTAGAATCGCCTGTATGAGATTTTCCGGTTTGCCGTCGCCTGCCGGACTCGAAGCATAATCGATCCATTCGCTGTTGATGTCGATCAGCGGATTGCCGGCCATCTTCGCTTCACGGATTTCCCATTTGCGATGGTCCAGCGCCGGGCCCTCATAGTTTTTCTCTGCAAGCGGCGCGTGTTTGAGACCGTATAGCAGGTTGTCCTTCAGGCTGGCATGGAAGAAATAGCTGTCCGAGGACACGTAGGAGATGCGCCGTCCCGTCAGCGATTCCGGCAATTCCAGAATGTCGACGTCGTTGATGCTGATCTTGCCTGAGCTCGGCCAGAGCGTGCGGCCTATCGCATCCGCCAGTGCCTCGCCTCCCGCACCACCGACGATGGCGATAACCTCACCCGGCTCGATCTTGAGGGATGCCTGTTCCAGAAGCCGGCTGCCGCTATCGTCTTCGAGCGTCAGATTGGCGACGACGAGCGGTGCGCTGATGGCTGCGACGGCACCGGGAGAAAGTTTCTGCACCTTCTCGTCGATCATGTTCGGCGCATCGAACTGTTCGAAGACCTGCTCGTACTTTACCTGCACATCCTGCCGGGCCTGATCCCAGTCGATCAGCTCCTTCAGCGGACCTGGCAGTTCCTTATAGGCGTTGATGACGGCGACCAGCTGCCCCACATCGAGGCTGCCCTTCAGGGTCAGATATCCGCCCAGCGCATAAAAGAAGAAGGGGGTCAGCTGGGCAAGGAAGTTATTGATGAATTTGACCAGAAACTTCCACTGGTAGAGATCGTAGCGAATCTTGAAGATGTCGCCGAGGCGATGCGAAGCATCCGCACGCTCGTAATTGGACGTGTCATAGGCATGAATCGTGCCGATGCCGTCGACCATTTCACCGATACGTCCGGCGAGCTGGCGTGCACTCAGCTGCCGCTGACGGCCGAGTTCGATGAGGCGGCGGCGCATCTTGGGAATGATGCCGACCTGAATTGCTGCCATGAAGGCCGCGATCAGGCCGAGCCAGAAGTTCTGCACGAGAATGAAGAAGAGGGCGGAGAGCGCCTGGCCGCCGAGAAGGGCCGGCTGCACGAAGGCGTCGCCGGTAAAACCGCCGAGCGGCTCTACCTCGTCCTTCACCATGCTGGAGATTTCTGCACCCTTCACCCGTTTGAAATGGCTGGGCGGAAACCTCAGGATCTTGTCGATAAGTTCGAAGCGAATACGCCGCAGAAGCCGTTCGCCAAGCCGGCCCTTGTAGGTATTGATGTAATATTTGAAGAGCCCATTGATGATAACAAGCGCAAGGAACGTCAGGCTGAGCGCCATCAGCATCGACATGCGGTTGAGCTCAAGCCCCGGGAACAGGGTCACGGTGCCCCAATACGGGATATCGACCGTGAGATGCATGAAGAGCTGGGTTGCATTCGCTCCTTCGAAGCCGTCTCCCTGAATGGGGCCGTTGACGATCTGCTTGGGCAGGTCGAAGGCGAGGAAATAAGGGATCATGGACAGGGCGACGATCAGCAGAATGAAAAGCTGCTGCCGCTTGGTATGCGACCAGATGTAACGCGTAAGGCTTTGTTCCATATAAAACTTCTATGACCTGTCGGGGCGGGCCCGGCGTGTTGGTTTGCGCGGTGTCTAGATGATCCGGCGGCCGGGTGGCGCAACCTCCTCCTGCAAATAGGTATGTGACTCGCTATTTATCAGCATATTCAAGCGGTTTCGAGAAAAATAGCGGCTCAAACGCGACCTGTCGCCACGCGAAGCCATTCTGTCTGCATCGCATGCGTTTTCGTCGATCCAGACGACATGGTATTTTTAGGATTCTCTAATGTTATTGTTTTTATTGTAGAACAGGCATTAAGACACTTCGGTATAGTGATCCCGTAATGGTTGAGCCCGACGCTGGCGCAATGGTGGCAAGGTCTATGGCAATAGATATTTCAGAGCATACAAGCAGCAATTCTTCCCTCGATGCATTATTGCTTTCCGGCACCGCGGCGGACGGCACGATCGCCCGTCCGGTTTCCTTTGACGGGCTTGCGGGTATTTTTCATCCGGCACGCCAGGACTTGCGGCAGGAACACGCCGTTCTTTTTGTCAGTCCGTGGGGCATGGAGGAGCTTTGCAGCCGCAAGTTCCAAAGGGTTCTGGCCGAACGGCTTGCGGCTTGCGGCGTCGCCAGCCTGCGGTTTGACTATCTTGGCACCGGAGATGCACTTGATCCGGAAGATGCGAGCCGCGTGGCGGACTGGCTTTCCGATACGCGGGCGGCGCTGAACTATCTCAGGCGCCTCTCCGGATGCTCGGGCGTGGTCGTCATCGCCCAGGGCCTCGGTTGCCCGATCGCTGCCGAGGCGCTTGCCGGAGCCGCCAGTTCCATGGCGTTTCTGGCACCCGTCGTCTCAGGACGTGCCTATCTGCGCGAACTGGCGATGTGGTCCTCGATGATCGACGATGGACTTGGCCTGCGTGCCAGCCAACGCATGCCACAGGCTGGTGCAATCGCCGGCATGGCGATGCCAGCCGGTGTGGCCGATACCGTCAAGAAGATCAATCTTTCGAATCTCGATGCCGCTCCGGCTCGCCGCATTCTCGTTTTGTCGAGGCCGGGCCGCGTCACGGACGGTGATTTCGCCACACACCTCACCGCAATCGGCGGTGAGGTGGAGGAGGCCGAATTTTCGGGCTATGACGATCTCGTTTCCAGTCCCACGCTGTCGAAAATATCGGAAAATGTGGTGAGCCGGCTGGTGGGCTGGGTCTCTTCTCAGACACAGGCCTCAGGCTCCGCGGCCTGCCCGGCTGATTTCGTCATCAACGCGGCGCAGCGCGGTCAGGGTTTTTTCGAACAGCCGGTGCAGTTTGGTGAGGGCGGGCGACTTTTTGGCGTTTCCTGCACACCGGACGACCGGCGTGCGGTCTCCTCGGTTTTGCTGCTCGGGGCGGCCTATGACCGGCACGCGGGCTGGGGCAGGCTTTCGGTGCAGATCGCCCGGGCGCTTGCCCGGGAGGGTGTCGCTTCCCTCCGTTTCGATGCGGCCAACATTGCCGATAGTCCGCCGGTCAAAGGCGTGCCGGATCAGGTTCTTTACGATGCCGCGCAGAATGACGATGTGTCCGCCGCGCTCGATTTCCTCGAACGGGGCAGCAATGGTCCGTTCATCGCGGCGGGCCGATGTAGCGGCGCATACCTTGCCTTTAATGGCGCGCTTGTCGATGACAGGATTGAAGCGGTGGTTGCCGTGAACCCGGTTGTCTTCCACTGGCGGAAAGGCCGTTCGGTCGATGAGGCGTTGCACAAGCGGCCTCGCTCCTTTGGGGAATACAGTCAGCGGTTTCGTCAGGGCGCCACGTTCAAGCGTCTCATCAGCGGCGATGTGGATGTTGTCAGTGCCGGATTGAATATCGTCAAGGCGACGATGAAGAAGCTTTCGACAAAAACGGCGAGGCTGTTCCGCCGTGGCAGCGAGGAGGGACGGGCCGTATACCGCGCTTTCGATCTGCTGAAAGCAAAAGGGACTGCCGTCAATCTGCTTTACAGCGACAATGATGATGGTCTGGAGCATTTCCGCTATTATTTCGACGCCGACGGGCAGGGGCTGTCCGCCTATCGAAATGTGTCGCTGACCATCATCCCCGATGCCGACCACAACCTCTCCACGCCTGAGGCGAAGAGAACCTATATGGAGACCGTGAAGAGCGTGGCCCTAAAAGGAAAATTGTCGTCTGGACCCCAATGACACCACGTCACCGGAAGGAGGCGTCTGAGATCCTACGGTCTCCGGCACAAGGCCGATCTTTCTGCTCTCGTCGGGGGCAAGGTGGAACCAGTTTTCCGAAGCGCGGTAACCTTCTGCGGCAACATGGACGGACTGCGCCAGACGGTCAGTGCCGATCTCAAGCGACCAGATATCGTTGTTTTGGCTGATGGCGACCTGGAGGTTTGCCGCGTGCAGCGCCTTTTTCCGGCCGAGCGGAAAATGGAATGCATCAGCAATGACTTGTCCGGTCGCAACGTCGCGAAGCCGGGCCACCGTGACATCATGGGACGGCGGGCCGAAACGGTAAGTGTAGGTCGTATCGAAAAACGCCCCGAACAGATCAGTCGCGGCAATCGTCTGGCTCTGTCGCGATGACAGCGTGATCGATCGCTTGGCATGAACCACGGGTTGGGCGCCGTCGCGCAGGCAGGTGAGTTCGAGCATGCCCTCCAAGGCGTTGCCGGTCTCGTTGATCAGCTGAATGTCCAACCCGTTCGTGCCCTCGTCGAGCAGATTGACCTGGACGGGGCGAAACGCCCTTTTCAGCGCATGCCAGACGGATTTCGGCCTGCCGGTGGCATCGATGATACCCCAGCCTGCACCGGGAAGGAGGTCCTGCAGGGTCCAGACAAGAGCGCCCTGGCAGGGTGAACCGCTGCGCCGCCATTCGGCGAAAGTCGCCTCCATAACTTCGGCCGTCGCGGCCCGGGACATGTCGAGATAAAGACCGCCGTCTTCTCGCCGCAGAACGTCCGGTTCGACATCATAAAGCAGCTTCAGATAGTGATCGCGAACATCCTCGAAATCCCAGGAGGCGCCGCGATCACGCGGTGCATGCGCTTTCCACCGTGGATCGTGCACGGCCACGCCGGGTAGATACCTGTCCAGCGTTTCCTGTTCGGGTACATTGGCGAAGGCCAGGCACTCTGCGGCAAAGCGCAGACCGGCGCGACGCGCATCTTCCAGCGGACGGCAATAGGCGCCGACGCCGTAATAATGGCCGACCCCGGTGTTCGGAAAAAAGGGCAATGCGCCGCCGGAGGGGGAATTAGCGACATAGGCCGCGTCCGGCCGCTTGTCGGCAAGAAGTTCCGGCAGAACCTCTTCGGTCAGCGTTCCCTTCCATATCTGTTCCGGAAGGCCGAGCATCGCGCCCTGCTGGTACATTTCACTGCCACCGCAAAAAATGGCGAGCGATGGAGAAAGCGCGGTGGCTTCAAGGAACTGCGAGATTTCCGTGACGATGTGCTGGCGCAGACTCTCGTCCCTTGCCGGATAATCGAAATTGGCGAGCATGGCGTCCTGCCAGACCATGATGCCGAGTTCGTCGCAAAGTGCGAAGAATTCCGGGGTCTCATAGGTCATGGTGCCGCCGATGCGGATCATGTTCATGCCCGCTTCCGCTGCTTTTCGAAGCCATGGCTCGTAGTCCGGCCTCGTTCCCGGCAGGCGCACGATGTCGGCCGTCGTCCAGACCGCGCCACGGCAGAACACCGGTTGACCGTTCACCCTGAGGCCGAAACCTTTACCGTCTTCGCCGTGATCGATCTCGACCTGCCGGAAGCCCGTGCGTGCAAGGCGATGTTGCGTGCCGTCCAGCTCAAGAACGACGTCATGCAGAGTTGGCCTGCCATGCGTGTGTGGCCACCATTGCTCCACATCAGTTATGCGCAGTTCGCCGGAAAGTGTGCCGCCTTCGTCTAGAGAAAGATCGGCGCTGTAACCGGCGCAGCCAAGCTTTGCCGACTTTATCGGGCGGCTACCTTGTAGCGCGATGCTGACCGTTCCCGTTCCGGCCCCGTCCAGCGAAGATTGCAGCGTGCAGAGAATTCCGTTCTGCCGTATCAGGCTGATGGGTCGCCATGGGCCGGCGGCGTGTATTTCCGGGCACCATCCAGGCATATAACCCAGTGCAGTGGTGCGGATCAGCCGCAGCCCCTGCGTATTCATCATTTGCGGCCGCCAGCGAGCGCGGGGACCGGTTTTTTCAAGTCGGGGTGCCAGCGCTCTGAAGCAGATCGCGAGTTCATCCGCACCCGTCAGTTCCACAGGCACTTCCAGTCTTTCAAACATGCTTTGGCTTGCCGCGATCAGCTCACCGTTGAAGAAGATCTCCGCGATGGTGGAAAGACCGTCGAAGCGCAGGGTGGCACGCTCCCGGACATCGGAAATCATCGTCAGCCTGTACCAGGCGTCCCTGTCATTGAGGGGCGTCGGAGCGAGGCGGTCGAACTTTTCAGCGGCTTCCAAAGCCTGCGCCACGGTTCCGGGAACGGAGACATGGAGGCTTTCGAGCGAGGCGGGAATATCGGAGGGCGTTTCATAGGCATCGGCGGGCGTCAGCGCCAGCGTCCAGCCTTCGCTCAGCAATTCCTCGCTTTCACCCGGAAGATAGGTCCTCACGCGGCCTCGCTGGCATCAGACAGTTTTTTGCCAAGGCTTTGCATCAGACCATCCCATGCATCCGCGGCCGGATCGAGAACGGTGGCCAGCGCATCGAATTTGCGGCGGGTGACGGCGCGCGCAAGCTGGAACTGCACGGTCTTGGCAACCTCGGAGATTTTTAGCGCGTGGTTCTTTGCCTCAGAAAAACTATCCGCGTCCAACCATTCGAAGTGGCTTGCCGCCAGTTCGAAATTGGCACCGAGCTGGCGTAGCGTATTGAACGCGTATTTGTGGAAAAACCCGAAGGGCCGGTCTGCGACCTTTTCCACCTGTGCCGGAAACACCTTTGCAAAGGCCCGGACCGGGTTGGAGGATGGCCGCCGGGAAAAATGAAACTTCAGGAGCCGTTCGGCGGTCTTGCGAACATGCGCCGGCGAAGGATTGCCGTCCGCGAATTTCGCAAATTCCGTATAAGGCAGGAAAGGCGGGTCGGTTTCAGCCAGATGATGCTGGAAAAGCCCATCAAAGTCCTCGCCGGAGAGATGGAAGAAGCCGGCATTGTGGAAATAGTCGAGTTCCCGCTTTTCGAGATCGAGCCGGTTGATGGCGATCGTGGTCTTGCCGTGTTCCTTGCGGTAGCCCACCCCATGGGTATCGGGCATATAGAAACTGTCCATCTCGATCAGACAGATGCGGCCGCGTTCCAGCTGCGCCTCGATGTGGTTTTCCACCTTATCGAAGATCGCAAGCTCGGTGGCGCGAACGCCATAAAGGGCTTCGAGGTCTTCCAGCGGCACCTTGAAGAAGGTGAATTGGTCGCCTTCGAAGTCCTGCGTCAGGGTGAAACCGAACATGGCTTCCGGGGATAAGCCTTTCGAAGCCAGCACCTCGATCCATAAATCAATATAGCAATTGGTTTCCGGCCACATTCTTTCGGAAGAATGAAGCGGATGCTGCACATAGTTTTTGGGATCGAGACCGGGAAAAATCTGCTGCATGGATAATCAGCCCCAGAGTGTTTCCACGACTTTCGCAGGCCATTTCTTCACATCGAGACCGTGATGGGCAAACAGTGCCAGCGCGATGCGTTCAAGGCCGAAACCGACGCAGGCGGTGTGGGCGACATCGCCATTATCGAGGTTCAGACCCCATTTCTGGCCGAAGGCGTCCTGATGGTAGTTAAAGCTCATGCAGGCTGTCGGGCTGGTCGTTGACGTGACCGGGATCAACAGTTCGAATTTCAGGTTCTGGTCGCGCTGGTTGTTGGCGAGCATCTTGCCCGCGCGGCCGAAGAAAGGATCGTTGGCGATATCGATGGTGACATCGAGCCCGACCGCTTTCATCATCTCAACGCCGCGATCCATCCAGGTCTGGCGGAATTCGGTGACGTTGGCCTCGGTGCCCATGCAGACATATTCGCGCATGCGGAAAAGCTGCTGGCGGGCCGGATCCTTGGAGGGCTCGTGGCGGAAGCAATAGGACTGGATGTCATAGAGACCGCCGCCGGCAGGCAGCGCGCCACGCTTGGCGATCGTTGGATAAAGCGGGTAGCAGGCCGCTGGCGTCAGTACGATATCGGTTGCTTTCTGATCCTTGGTCCAGTCGCCGCCCTCATCCATGGTCTTCAGCAGGCTGACATGGTCCAGTTCGCAGCCGCAAAAGGAATGGACCGTGCCGGCGAGCTGCGGGAAGCTCTTCATGTAACCGCTTTTTTCGAAATAGGCGCGGTTGATGCCGGGCGGGAAACGGATCGCTTCAGCGCCATCGGCGCCACCGGTGCGGTCGATCAGCCGCTCGAAAGCGGCAATCACGTCCTCGAACTGGCCGCTGCGTCCATAAAGACCGTCCACACCCGTTTCAATCAGCAGGCCTTCTTCGAACAGTCGATCGAGGAACGATGTTTGCATGTCCATGGTCTTATCCCAAGAGGCTGGTGTCCTGCCTGTGAACCAGCAGGAGATTGGCGGAATTGCCGAGAATACGGTCGTTGGAAATCATCAGACGGGCGGAGTGCGCGTCGCGCAGATGCCGGCCGAGGCTGTAGGGCGTGCCATTCTTGTAGCCCATGATGCCGCAGACCAGCATGGCGTGGTGGATGATCTCGAGAATGGTTTCCGAAGAGCAGATTTTCACATTGTTCATGGCAACGGCAAAGGCCATCGACATCAATTTTTCCGGATCGCTCTTGGTGTCCTCATAGGCCTTGATACCGGCTATGATGTTGGATTTCACCACCTGCAGCTTGGTGGAAACCTCGGCAAGGCGGATCGCGCCGGGAGGAGCCGTTCCGGGCGACTTGCGGGCCGCAGCTCTGACAAAAGATTGGGCGCGCAGCACCGCATCCGACGCGATACCATACCAGACGGCGCTCCACAGCAGATGCGAGCTTGCAAGCATGGATTGTGCAGCGATTTCTGCGAAAGGCTTTGGGAAAATCTGCGCCGCCGGCGCTTCGCCGCGGAACAGGAAGCCGTCCGAACAGGTGCCACGCATGCCGAGCGTATCCCAAACATGGGTCTTCTCAAGCGTATACTGGTTTTTCAGGAAGACGGTCATCACCTGATCGGCGGGCGCGGCATCCTTGTGGGCGCGCGACGTAATCAGGATCGCATCGGCGTTGCTGCCATAAGAAATGACCGTGGCGTCCTTCTCCAGCCGGCAGCTATCACCTTCGACTTCGATTGCGCAGATGGAGTTACGCAGATTGCCGCCGATGCCGCCTTCGGTGGTGGCGGAACCGAGCAGAAGCTGTTCGCCGGCGACGCGGCGCATGAAGTCCGCGTGCCATGCGCTCGCCTCTCCATGTTCCACAAGACTCGACAGTTTGATGTGGTGCATGGCGAAAATCATCGCCGTTGCCGAACAGCCCTGCCCAAGCCGGGCGCAGATATCGGCGATTTCCTGAAGGGAGGCGCCTTCGCCGCCCAGCAGTGAGGGGACCTGTATGCCGAGCAGACGTTCCTGCCTCAATGCATCAATGGCTTCCTGCGGAAAGCGACCGGTGACATCCACCTCGTCCGCATATTTGGCGGCAATTGCCGCGACACGGCCCGCGCGCGCGGACAGCGTTTCATCCTGCGGCGCGACGGTGACGTTCATCAGGCTGCCTCTTTACCATCGAGAATGAGTTTAACAGTGTCTTCAATGGCCTTGATGCTGGCGAAAGACTTGCGGTTCAGCAGATTGTCCGGGAATTCGATATCGAATGCTTCTTCGATGCCGAGCATCAATTGCACCGATGCAAAGGAAGAAAGGCCCGCCGCGTAAAGATCGGCTTCATCTGCAATCGTATCGACGGGGGTTGGAAGCTGGCCGAATTTTGCCAGTATTTCACGTATAGTCGCATTCATTCCGACGTATCTCCCATGAATTTCACATCAGGATGGTTTGTGCTTATGGTTACGTTGCAAACGATAATATTCGCCTAAACCGTTAGGTTAATTACAACTAACGGCAGCATGCGCCATTCCCGCACCTTTGCCAAGCATGGATCGCCGGTCTTGACAAAAGCCTAAGGGTGTTTTTTGCTGGGGCCATTCACCAGGGGTGTCCCGTCAAGGGGCTGAGATTCTGCTTTCATGCGCAGTGACCCGTTGAACCTGATCCAGTTCATACTGGCGTAGGGACGGTGCAAAGACCTGATGTCGGGCGGCGCATGGCGCCGCGTTTCGGCACACAGGTATTTTCCATCATTCCGGCTCGAACTGGGTCTCCACTGTTAAACTTTGGAGCCTCAAGATGAATATCGCTGCCAAGACTATACCGCTTACGGTCACCACCGGACCGCATGCCGCCTCCACGAAAATCCATAAGCCCGGAATTTTGCATCCGAATATCCGCGTGCCGATGCGCGAGATCGCGGTGCACCCGACGGCGGGCGAGCCGCCGGTGACGGTCTATGATTCCTCCGGCCCTTATACCGATCATGCTCATACAGTCCTTATCGAAAAGGGTCTGCCGCGTCTGCGTCATGACTGGATCGTCGCGCGCGGTGATGTCGAGGCCTATGAGGGTCGGCACGTCAAGCCGGAGGATAATGGTTTTGCCACCGGTGAGCGCCTGACGCCTGAATTTGGTGTACGTCATCAGCCGCTGAAAGCGACGGCGGGCAAGGCGGTGACGCAACTTGCCTATGCGCGGGCGGGCATTATCACGCCCGAAATGGAATTCATCGCCATTCGCGAAAATCTCGGGCGCGAGGCAGCGAAGGAGAAGCTCGCGCGTGACGGTGAGAGTTTCGGCGCGCATATTCCTGATTATGTCACGGCGGAATTTGTGCGTCAGGAAGTGGCGTCGGGCCGCGCCATCATTCCAGCCAATATCAACCACCCTGAACTTGAGCCGATGATCATCGGCCGTAATTTTCTGGTGAAGATCAACGCCAATATCGGCAATTCCGCCGTCACCTCCTCAATGGCGGAAGAGGTTGAGAAGATGGTCTGGGCGATCCGCTGGGGTGCGGATACGGTCATGGACCTTTCAACCGGCCGCAACATCCACAATATCCGCGAATGGATCATCCGTAATTCGCCGGTTCCGATCGGTACCGTGCCGCTTTATCAGGCGCTGGAGAAGGTGAACGGCATTGCCGAAGACCTCAATTGGGAAGTGTTCCGCGATACGCTGATCGAGCAGGCGGAGCAGGGCGTGGATTATTTCACCATCCATGCCGGCGTGCGGCTGCATTACATACCCCTCACCGTCAACCGCGTCACCGGCATCGTCTCACGCGGCGGCTCGATCATGGCCAAGTGGTGTCTGCATCACCACAAGGAAAGTTTCCTCTATGAGCATTTCGACGAGATTTGCGACATCTGCCGCGCTTACGACGTCTCCTTCTCGCTGGGCGATGGCCTGCGTCCCGGCTCGATCGCTGACGCCAATGATGCGGCGCAGTTTGCGGAGCTGGAAACGCTGGGCGAGTTGACGCAGATCGCCTGGGCAAAGGATTGCCAGGTGATGATCGAAGGCCCCGGCCACGTGCCGATGCACAAGATCAAGGAGAATATGGACAAGCAGTTGAAGACCTGCGGCGAAGCGCCCTTCTATACGCTTGGGCCGCTGACCACGGACATTGCGCCCGGTTACGACCACATCACGTCTGGCATTGGTGCTGCAATGATCGGCTGGTTCGGGACCGCCATGCTCTGCTACGTTACGCCGAAGGAACACCTCGGTCTGCCGGATCGTAATGACGTGAAGGTGGGTGTCATTACCTACAAGATCGCCGCTCACGCCGCCGATCTTGCCAAGGGTCATCCGGCCGCGAAAGTGCGGGACGACGCGTTGTCACGTGCAAGGTTCGAGTTCCGCTGGGAGGATCAGTTCAACCTGTCGCTCGATCCCGATACGGCTCGGTCCTTCCATGACGAGACGCTGCCGAAGGAGGCGCACAAGGTTGCGCATTTCTGCTCCATGTGCGGACCGAAATTCTGCTCGATGCGGATTTCCCACGATATCCGCGCCGAGGCGCAGAAGGAGGGGCTTGAGGCCATGGCCGCGCGCTTCAAGGAAGGCGGTGAGCTTTACATGCCGCTTCCGACGCCTGCGAATGCCGAATAAAATGCACGTCCTTGTCAAGGGAACGGGGGTCGCCGGTTTGACGGCGGCCTTCGAATTGGCACGGAGGGGCGTTGTTGTCGAGGTGTCGGAGCGCAGTGGCGAGCCTTCTCGTGGAGCGTCGTTTTATGCCGGCGGCATGCTAGCGCCCTGGTGCGAGCGCGAAAATGCGGAGGAAGCGGTCCTGACGCTTGGCAAGGTGGCGCTTGACTGGTGGGACGAGGCAACTCCCGGCCTTGTGGTTCGCAATGGCACGCTGGTCGTCGCGCCAGAACGCGACAGGGCAGAGCTCACACGTTTCGCATCGCGGACCACCGGTTATCGCTGGGTGGATGAGGGCGAGATCGCCGCTCTGGAGCCTGATCTTGCGGATCGCTTCCGCTCCGGGCTTTATTTCCCGGGCGAGGGGCATCTCGATCCGCGTCTCGCGCTGAAATCGCTGCATGAGCGGCTTTCTGCCATGGGTGTGCGGTTCCACATGGGCATCCCCGTCGATGAACGATTGTTCGACCGGGTGGTGGACTGCACCGGAGCTGCGGCAGTGGGAGAAATTTCCAACCTACGCGGCGTGCGTGGAGAGATGCTCTACCTCGCTACGTCGGAGCTATCCCTCTCCCGTCCCGTCCGGCTGTTGCATCCGCGCATTCCGCTTTACATCGTCCCGCGCGAGTCTGGCCGCTTCATGGTGGGCGCCACGATGATCGAGACGGAGGATGCCGGGGCCATTTCCGTCCGTTCGATGATGGAGTTCCTGAATGCCGCCTATGCCGTGCATCCGGCTTTTGCGGAAGCTCGGATCATCGAATCCGGCACGGGTGTGCGTCCTGCTTATCCCGACAATCTCCCCAAGGTCATGCAGGACTGCCGGACCATTTTCATCAACGGCGCGCACCGGCACGGCTTTCTGCTTTCTCCGGCCATGGCGCGGCAGGCGGCTGACATCATTCGCCAAACTCTCTCAGAAGGAACAGGATCATGAAACTTCTTGTCAATGGCGAGGAGCTTGATCTCGCCGCCGAGACGCTGGCCGGCCTGCTCGCCAGCCTCGAATACGAAGGCGATTGGCTGGCGACGGCGGTGAATGGCGAACTCGTGCACTCGGAAGAGCGCGCCGATTATCAACTGAAGGATTTTGACCGTGTCGAAATTCTCTCGCCGATGCAGGGAGGCTGAGCTATGCTGATGCTTTATGGCCGTGAAATCTCGTCCCGTCTTCTCCTTGGTACGGCGCGATACCCATCCCCCGCCGTGCTCGCGGATGCGGTCCGGGCCAGCAACACGGATATTCTGACGATTTCGCTGCGCCGGGAAATGGCGGGCGGCAGGAAAGGCGGGCAGTTTTTCGAACTGATCCGCGAACTGGATCGAAACGTCCTGCCGAATACGGCTGGCTGCCACACCGCCAAGGAAGCTGTGCTGACGGCAAAGATGGCGCGCGAGGTGTTTCGCACCAACTGGATCAAGCTGGAGGTCATCGGCCATCACGATACGCTGCAGCCCGATGTCTTTGCGCTTGTGGAAGCCGCGAAAATCCTCTGCGACGATGGTTTTGAGGTCTTTCCCTATACGACCGACGATCTGGTCGTCGCCGAGAAGCTGCTGGAGGCGGGCTGCAAGGTTTTGATGCCGTGGTGCGCACCGATTGGTAGCGCCATGGGACCGCTCAATCTGGCGGCGCTGAAATCCATGCGGGCGCGTTTCCCCGACACACCTTTGATCGTTGATGCCGGTATCGGCCGCCCGTCGCATGCAGTCACCGTAATGGAGCTTGGATACGATGCCGTTCTGCTCAACACGGCGGTGGCGGGAGCGGGAGACCCGGCGGGCATGGCCGAAGCTTTTGCTCTGGCGATAGAAGCCGGCCATCAGGCATATCTTTCCGGACCGCTGGAGCCGCGGGACATGGCCGTTCCCTCGACGCCCGTGATCGGGACTGCGGCTTTTTCCTGATCGCGGCTCGTCGCCGACCTCAGGCGTGTCACGTTTTGCGTTGACAGTGCCTGATGGTGGCGGGATACCGGGAGAAAAGGGAAAAGGCATGGCGGCACTCACCAATCTTCTGACTGACATAGACGGCGTTTCGGTCGGTAATGTTACCGATCTTTCCCTCGGCTCCGGTGTTACGGCGATTGTTTTTGAAAAGCCCGCCATTGCCTCAGTTTCTGTTCTGGGCGGTGCGCCTGGCGGGCGTGACACGGGCCTGCTCGACCCGGCGATGACGGTTGAAACCGTGGATGCCTTCGTGCTGTCGGGCGGCTCGGCCTTTGGGCTGGATGCGGCAGGCGGCGTTCAGGCCGGGCTGCGCGAGATCGGCCGCGGCCTTCAGGTCGGTTCCACCCGCGTTCCCATCGTGCCGCAGGCGATCCTCATGGATCTTCTGAATGGCGGCGACAAGGACTGGGGTTTGCATTCGCCCTATCGCGACATGGGATATGCGGCTTTCAAGGCGGCGCGTGCGGCGCCCTTCGAACTCGGGACGGTCGGTGCCGGGACGGGAGCAACGACCGCGACCTTCAAGGGAGGGCTGGGGTCGGCAAGTGCTGTCAGTTCCGGCGGATATAAAGTGGCGGCTATTGTCGCCGTCAATGCGCTTGGCTCGGCAACCCTCGGCGCGAGCCGCCATTTCTGGTCGGCTCCGTTTGAGGTGGCGGATGAGTTTGGCGGAAGCGGTTTTCCGCAACGGTTTGAGCCTGAAAATACCGCCTTGCGCCTCAAGGGGGTCAATCTCACGGCAACGACCATCGGTACGGTGGTGACGGATGCCGCACTCACGAAAGCGCAGGCACATCGCCTTTCCATCATGGCGCATGACGGGTTGGCCCGCGCCGTTCTGCCCGCCCATTTGCCGAGTGACGGTGACACCATGTTCGCGGCCGCGACGGGCGAGAAGCCGCTTGAGGGCGGCGTTCATTTCGCCGAACTTTGCCATCTTGCCACCATTGTGATGGCGCGGGCCGTGGCGCGTGGCGTCTATGAGGCGACGGCCTTGCCGGTGGATGGAGCGCAAAAGGCCTATCGCGATCTTCATGGACGGAGCCTTTAACCGATGAGTGAGGCTCTTCCGCCACTGAAACCTGTCCTTCGCATTGATTTTCCGCCCGGAGAACGCCTCGGCCACGGCAAGATCGAATTGATGGAACTGATTGTCGAAACCGGCTCGATCTCCGCCGCCGGGCGGGCGATGGACATGTCATATCGCCGCGCGTGGCTGTTGGTGGATGCGCTGAACCATATGTTTCGACAACCGGTTATCGAATCGCAGCGCGGCGGCAAACAGGGCGGCGGGGCGGCGCTGACCGTCTTCGGCACCGAATTGCTGGCGCGTTATCGCGACATGCAAAAGCGGATGAACGAGGCCTTACATCAGGATATCGACTGGCTGGAGGCCAACCGCAATCCTGACGCTGCTCTCAATAGGGATCGATAGCCGCTGACTTTATGATTGCATGCACCGGTTTTCCGGGTTCCAGCTGCAACCTTTCGCGAGAGAGGTCTGTGATGCGCGACTGGATGATGTCACCGCCGCAATCCACCTGAACCGTGACCATGGCGTCTTCGCTCACGGAAACGTTTGCGACACGGCCGTTGAGAATGTTGAGCGCGCTCAAGCCTTCAGGTTTTACGGTTGCAAGCATTACATCGCGTGCGGGTATGAGCACGCGCACCGGGCTGCCGCATATTCCGCTTTTTGCCGGAACGTGAAGCAGCATGGTTTTTAGCTTTACGGCGGCAAGCCCATGCCGCTCGTCGAAGCTTTCAATGCGCCCGGAAAGAATGCTGCCCGCCTCGCGCCTTTCGAGATGGGTGCTGAAATCGGGTCTTGCCAGCACTTCGGCGGCTTTTCCCTGCGTTTCCACCGTTCCGTCCTTCATAACAACGATGCGATCGGCCAGACGGGCGACCTCGTGGATCGAGTGGCTGACATAGACAACAGGGATTTTCGTCTCGTCCCGCAGCCGTTCGAGATAGGGAATGATCTCCGCTTTCCGCTGTTCGTCCAGCGAGGCGAGCGGCTCGTCCATCAGCAGCAATCTGGGTGAAGAAAGCAGGGCGCGGCCGATAGCCACACGTTGCTTTTCGCCGCCGGAAAGTTTGTTCGGGCGTCGGTGCAGAAGATGGCCAATGCCGAGCATGTCGACGATATGGTCCCCATCCGTGCCCGTCGTTTTATTTGCAGTGAACCACCTGCCATAGTTCAGGTTTTGGGCGACGCTGAGATGCGGGAAGAGCCGCGCTTCCTGAAAAACATAACCGAAATGGCGTTTATGTGCCGGTAGAAACAGTCGTTTTTCGCTGTCGGTCAACACTTTGCCATCAAGTGAAACCTGTCCATCATCCGGCCGCAGCAGGCCGGCGATGATGCGCATCATTGAGGTTTTGCCAGAGCCCGAGCGCCCGAAAAGCGCGGTCACTCCGCCTTCGGACGTGAATGACGCGTCAAGTTCGAAGGCGCCAAGACGGTGGCGGATGGAAACCGAAAGCGTCATTCCATGCTAATCCGTTTGCCGATTACGCGGGCCAGCAATTCCGAGAGGAGCAGAGCGAGCATGGAGATCGCAACCGAAACGATTGTAAGCCGCAGCGCACCGGCGTCGCCGCCCGGGACCTGCGTGAAGGTGTAGATGGCGGCGGACAATGTCTGCGTTTCACCCGGAATGTTTGAGACGAAAGTGATGGTCGCGCCAAATTCGCCCATGGCCTTGGCGAAAGCGAGAATCATGCCGGCGATGATGCCGGGCAGGGTCAGGGGCAGGGTAACGGTGAGGAACACCCAGAGCGAATTGGCCCCCAATGTTCCCGCCGCCTCTTCCAGCTTGCGATCCACCGCTTCGATGGAAAGGCGGATGGAGCGCACCATCAGCGGAAAGGCCATGACAGCGCATGCGAGAGCTGCCCCCGTCCACCGGAAGGAGAAGACGATGCCGAACCAGCTGTCGAGAAATTGTCCGATGGCGCCCCGGCGGCCGAAGAGAACCAGCAGCAGAAAACCGGTTACGACGGGCGGCAGGATAAGCGGCAGGTGGACGATGCCGTTGAGGAGAGACTTGCCCCAGAAGCGGCCGCGCGCCAACGCCAAGGCGATGAGAATGCCGAACGGCAGGCTGGCGAGCATGGCAACGGAGGACACCCACAGGCTGAGCCTGATCGCCGTCCATTCTTCAGGGCTGAGTGTCCACCAATGCAACGCCATATCCCGTAACCGTCATCTCTTGCGGCCCCCTGGGCCAGGAAAAGCAGTTTATTTCAAAACCGTAAAGCCTTGCTTTTCGAAGAAGGGCGTTGCCTTTTCGGACTTCAGGAAATCCAGATAGGCTTTTGCCGCTGGCGATTTTGCCTCCGAAAGAATGGCCACGGGATAGATGATCGGTGGATGGCTGTCTTCAGGGAACGTGCCGACGATCTTCACACCGGGATCGGCAGCCGCATCGGTCTGGTAGACGATGCCATAGGGCGCCTCTCCGCGCGAGACGAGCAGCAGGGCGGCACGCACGCTTTCCGCGCCGGCGACCTTTTGTTCGACCGACGACCAGACGCCGAGTTTTTCCAGCGCGGCCTTGCCGTATTTGCCGGCGGGTACGGAATCCACCGCGCCCATGGCCAGGCGGCCGTCACCTACCAGAGCCCCAAGATCAAAGCCCTGCTTGATCTCGACCGGCTTGGCCTTGTCGGCGGGAGCGACGAGAACGATGCGGTTGCCTAGAAGATTGGAGCGGCTGTCAGCGTTGATCAGCTTCTTTTCAGCGACATAATCCATCCATGCAAGGTCGGCGGAAATGAAGATATCCGTTGGTGCGCCCTGCTCGATCTGCTTGGCGAGCGCTGAACTTGCGGCATAAGAAGCCGCCGCTTCATTACCGCTTTCCTTCGCCCACTCGGCGTTGATGCCGTCCAGTGCGTTTTTCATGCTGGCTGCGGCAAACACCGTGACTTTTTCGGCGGCATGGGCCGGAACGGCTGCAAAGGAGGCCGCCAGCCAGAAGGACGTCACTGTGGCGATGGTTTTGAAGAAGCTGCGACGCAAAAGTCTCATGGTGTGATGCCCCGGTACGAGATATTCCTATGAATATATCGATAGGCCTATCGCGCATTCATTATATTTTCAAGGATATATCGAAGGATGACAAAATTCCCGGGGTTGGGGGGCTTCCAACCTCAGTTCTCTGCTTGCAACAGGAATGCATGGGATGAGCGTCTGCGCCACGGGAGTGTCTTTTCAGACCGAAGATTTGGGCTGACTGAAACGCCGTGACAGCTGTGGGGGATGGCAAGCACACAAGAAACGGCAAAAGGTCGTAATCAGATATCGGGCCCGATGTTTCTGTCGGACCGTAAGTCGGATCAAAAACGCTCGCCGGCGAAATGGGCTATCTGTGCACCTGCTTCGTAATAGGCTTCCTTCAGAGCCCTGAAGGGCTGCGCTTTTGGTTCCGTTAAAGGCAAAGGCAATTCCGCCTCGGTTATCTCACCGAGAACATGCTGTGCAATGACTTTGCCGAAGGCCGTGCCCGGTGCGATGCCGCGGCCATTATAGCCTGAAAAGCCGACGACATTTTCGGCGAATTTGTGAAAGCGGGGCACGGCATTGTCGGTCATACCGATCTGGCCATACCATTCACACTCGAACTCGGTATCCCCAAGCTGCGGAAAAAGCCGCTTCAACGACCGTTTCGCCCAGGCGCGGTGAATGGCGGCACCCGTGCCGCGCAGCGCCCCGACACTGCCGAAGACCAGCCGGCCAGCCTTGTCCATGCGGAAGGATGAGAGAATTTCCTTCGTGTCCCAGCAGCCCTCGCGGCCGGGGAGGATGCTTTTCTGCAGATTGTCGCCGAGAGGTCTGGTCGCGAAGTTGAAATAGGGCAGATAAATCTGTTCATCGCGAACGACCTGCCACGGTCCCGTGCTGTAGGCTTCGGTCGCCACCACGATCCATTTGGCGGTTACCGATCCGTTTGGCGTCTTCACGACCCATTGTCCACCGTTGCGTTCGGTGGCTACCACGGGGCTATCCGTATACAGCCGTGCGCCCGCCTTCTGCGCGGCAGCGGCGAGACCGCGAACATAGGCGAGCGGCTGAATTGTGCCTGCGCGGGTATCCAGAAGTGCGCCGGAATAGGCTGTCGTGCCCGTGCGTCTGGCCGTTTCCTCTGCATCGAGAACACGAACGGGCGCGCCCCTTTCGGCCCATTGTTCGCAGCGTTCGCGGATTTCACGGAGCCCTTTTTCACCAACTGCGCAATGCAGCGTTCCGTTTTTTTCGATCTCGCAGGGAATTGCGTGTTTTTCCACCAGGTCTCGCACGAGAAGTGGCGCATTGCCCAGAAGGCCGAGAAGCCGCTCGCCGTAAGTTTCGCCCAGCACGCCAGGCAATTCCTTCGGCATGACCCACATGCCGCCATTGACAAGGCCGACATTGCGCCCCGCGCCGCCGAAGCCGATTTTCCTGGCTTCGAGCAGGGCGACATCTATGTTCCGGTCGGCAAGGTGGAGCGCCGCAGATTGCCCGGTGAAACCGCCACCGACGATAACGACATCGGCAGCCACGGAGCCTTTTAACGCAGCTGTTGCGGGTGGCTGCGGCGCGGTCTTTTCCCAGAGGCCGTGCGAGCGGGGGTCATTATACATCGTTCCACCATGTCCGGGCGAGTTCATTTGGTTTTTGTATGAGTGACAAGCCCTTGTTTATAAGACTTTACAAGCCTCGCCGCCTGTTGAATATCGACATATCGTCAAGAGTTCATTCCGTGAGGGAATATGGTTCTGCCGCCCCGCCGTTTTTTGCCGTCGCTTTCGCTACTCGCGGCATTCGAAGCCGCTTCGCGCACCGGCAGCGTTACCGCGGCTGCGCGGGAGCTCGGCCTGACCCAGGGTGCCGTCAGCCGGCAAATCCTGGCCCTCGAAGAACAGCTCGGGGTGGCGCTGTTCCTTCGCGAGCGACAGACGATCCGGTTGACAAGGGCAGGGGAGGGTTATGGCCGGGAAATACGCGAAGCCCTGCGGCGCATATCGACGGCTTCCCTCAATCTACGCGCCAATCCGGATGGCGGCACGCTCAATCTCGGGGTGCTGCCAAGCTTCGGCACACGCTGGCTCGTGCCGCGCCTGCCCGCTTTTATCGCACGCCACCCGGGTATTTCCGTCAATCTTCTGACGCGGTCTTCGCTTTTCGATTTCAAGACCGATACGGTCGATGCGGCGATTCATTTCGGCTTGCCGCACTGGCCGGGTACCGAACTTGTTTTCCTGATGCACGAAAAGATCGTTGCCGTATGCAGCCCCGCTTTCAAAACGCGACACCGATTTTCAACGCCTGATGATCTGCTTCATGTGCCGCTACTCCACATGACAACCCGACCAGATGCCTGGGAGCAATGGTTTCGCAGTCACGGCGTGGTATTCGACAACGTACACGGCATGCTTTTCGATCAGTTCACCACCATCGCCGAAGCGGCGAGCGCCGGTCTCGGTGTGTCGCTCATTCCTGCTTTCATGATCGAAGAGGAGTTGCGAAGTGGCCGACTTGTCGCGGCCGTTGCCGGCGAGGCGGAAAGCGAGGAGGCGTATTATCTCGCCTGCATGCCGGATCGCGCCGGTTACGCGCCGCTTGAAAGCTTTCGGCGCTGGATCGTTTCCGAGGCAGGAGGTGGAACCGGCGTCGAGGCCGGGGAGTTTTCCGCTTAAACCCTTGCGCGGTCTTGCAAGAACGATGCGGCTCAGCCAATAGTGCGCTGTGACGCGTGGCGCCAGAGCCGTGCCCTGAAAGTTTCAATACGGGAGATGTCCGTGAAGCCCATTTTTGTTCAGCTTCAATGCGAGCCCGGCAAGACTTATGATGTCGCCGACGCCATCTATAAAACCGAACTGGTTTCCGAACTTTATTCCACCAGCGGTGAATATGATCTTCTGCTGAAAATCTATCTTCCGCCGGAAGAGGATATCGGCAAATTCATCAATCAGAACATCGTCAATATTCCGGGCATCGTTCGTTCGCTGACAACGCTGACCTTTACGGCCTTCTGACATCAAACTTGAGAGTCAGCGACGGCCTCTCATTCTGCCCGTCCCGGGAGCCTGTCAGCTCAGCGCCTTGTCGGAACAAGGAAATGTGGGGGCTTAGGCGCGTTTGCGAATTTCGCAAAAACCTGCATAGGCAGACCTATTAAAGTGGAAGGCGGTGTCTTGCAGGCAGGACTGTCAGCCAAGGAAAAGCGCGCCGCAGGCCCACAATGTCGGGTCCGATATGGGGCGCGCTTTCGTTTTGACGGTTTTGTAAGCGGGCGATGGCTTTCGCGCATCAGGCTACCGCGGCCAGGTTCCGATTACGCACGAGGTCGCGAATCGCGATCCGCACATCGTCCGCACTGTCGAACTTCTGCTCGTCCAGATCGTGAACGTGGAACTTCACCGCAATAAACTTCAGCCGGTCGTTGTCCGGGATGACGATGCCGACGGGCTCGCCGGCGAATTCAATAACTTGCTTCTGCATAGATAAACTCCCGCTGTGGCTACTTCTCACAGCATGTTGTCGAACTGATTTTCAGGAAATTGAGACTGTTAAGTCACATTCGACAGCAGCGGGAACACGTGGATTTAAATCCAGCATTCCAGGATTCAAGACCAAGGATTGCGTTGATGCGATTGTATTTTGACATGACACACTCCCTGTATTGGTGTTGATCCGGAATCAGGAGACTCGTTCTCCAGTTCCACACTGATAACCCAGACCAGCACTAAAATCAATGCTGATTGTTATAGGTAGAATATTTTTCTTTATGATGACAGGAGAGGGGCGGAATTGTGAAATTTTTGTTTCCGCTCGGGGCCGGCGTCAAAAGGCCCGGCGCAAAGGGCTTTTTTAGCTTTTTTAATCGCGTCCGGATGGCTGCGGCGGATAAATATGATCGTTTCCGTTGAAGTCAGATATTGAAAAACGGCCGTCCCGGGTCTTTTCGGCCGCATTTCCGCCAATGGGCGCCTTGCCGTGGCCGCCGGGTATGTCGAGAACATAGGTCGGCTGGCAGAGACCGGAGATGCGTCCACGCAGGGCAGACACGATTCGCTGCCCTTCTTCTATCGACAGGCGGAAGTGGCTGGTGCCGGGCGCCAGATCGGGGTGGTGAAGATAATAGGGCTTGATACGGGTCTCGACGAATGCCCGCATCAGTTCGGCAAGAATCGCCGGATCGTCGTTGACACCTTTTAAAAGCACGGTCTGGCTGACCATGGCGATCCCCGCATCAATGAGGCGTGCCGAGGCTAGTCTTGCGGCGTCGCCGAGTTCCCGCGCGTGATTCGCATGCAGGGCAACATAAGTCGTCTTGCCGCTGGATTTCAGCGCGTCGATCATCGCTTCATCGATGCGATCGGGATCGACTACGGGCACGCGGGTGTGGAAGCGGACGATCTTCACATGCGATATGTCTTTCAGTCGTTGCATCAGATCGAAAAGTCGCCGCGGGGAGAGCACCAGTGGATCGCCGCCGGTGAGGATGACCTCCCAGATCGCCGGGTCCGCCTTTATATAGTCGAATGCGGCGTCCAGCTGCTGCGGGCTCATCATGCCATTACCCTGCGGCCCGACCATTTCACGGCGAAAACAGAAACGGCAATAAACGGGGCATATATGCACCGCCTTTAAAAGAACCCGGTCCGGATAACGGTGAACGATGCCATGCACGGGGCTATGGGCGTCATCGCCTATCGGATCCTCCCGCTCTTCGGCAAGATGGATAAGCTCGGCCGCATCCGGCACGAACTGCCGGGCGATGGGATCGTTCGGATCGCCGATGTCGATCAGTTCGGCAACCGCTGGCGTGATAGCCAGTGCGTAACGCTGCGTGACCGGCCGCAGGTTGTCGAGTGCGTCGGCTTCGATCAGCCCTGCTTCCAGCAGTGCCTCCGGTGTCTTGATGGTATCAGAGCCTGTCATCGTCCGTATTCCGCAACCGGGGCCCACATGACGAGATCGATGCGGGGTGCGCCTGTGGCCAGCATCACCAGCCGGTCGAAACCCAGGGCTATGCCGCTTGCCGGCGGCATGATGGCGAGCGCAGCCAGAAAATCCTCGTCCAGCGGATAGGTCTCGCCATACACGCGCTGCTTTTCCGCCATCTCCGTTTCAAAACGCCGCCTCTGCTCGGCAGCGTCGGTCAATTCACCGAAGGCATTGGCAAGTTCCACGCCGCAGGCATAAAGCTCGAAACGTTCCGCCACGCGCGCATCCCTCGGGGATCTGCGGGCGAGGGCTGCTTCGCTTGCCGGATATTCATCGAGAATTGTCGCGCGTCCGAAGCCAAGTTCCGGCTCGACCCGTTCGACGATGACACGGCTGAACATATCCGCCCAGGTATCATCCTCGGCCACCCGGATGCCGGCACTGGCGAGGCTTGCGGCAAGGTGCCGGCTGTCGGTCTCGCCGTCTCCGCTGATTGTGGCCAGAAGGTCGATTCCGGCATAGCGTTCGAAGGCCTCAGCGACACTCAGGCGTTCGGGCTCGAGAAAGGGATCAACGCTGCGCCCGCGATAGGAAAAATGTTTCGTACCCGTGGTTTCGGCCGCGAGAGCGAGAAGAGTGGCGCTGTCCTTCATCAGGCTCTCATAGGTTTCGCCTGCGCGATACCATTCCAGCATGGTGAATTCGGGGTGGTGCAGCGGGCCCCGCTCCCGGTTCCTGTAGACATGGGCGAAACAGGAGATGCGTTTTTCACCCGCGGCAAGCAGCTTCTTGCAGGCGAATTCCGGAGACGTGTGAAGATAAAGCGGCACGGCGTCGCCGCCCGGCGTCACGCCTTCAGTGGCAAATGCGTGGAGATGTGCCTCGTTGCCTGGCGAGATCTGCAGGGTGGAGGTATCGACCTCCAGAAAATCGGCGCGGGCGAAATAGCCGCGAAAGGCCGACTGGACGGCGTTGCGGCCAAGCAGGAAGGCGCGACGGTCGGCATGGACGTCGGGCGTCCACCATGGCGACATTGTTTCGTTGCTTGCGCGCATCGTTCTTCGTTTCCGTCTTCTGCCCCGCCCCGGATTGCGGATAAACAGGCTGCAAAACACCTGGTTGCGTTATTTAAAGCGGTTCCGGGGCGAAAACCGCTAGGTACTCTTCCGCGAATTGCTGTAGAAGGCTGGCAATCCGTGCGGATTTAAGGTAGTTGCGCCCCAGAAAAAAGACAAAACGTCTGCCGGGGCTGGTGCTGCCGCGCAGTCCTTTACGACGCATTTCATCGAGTTACAAGGAAGTCATATGGTCAAGGTTATCGCCTCATCCGTCCGCAAGGGCAATGTTCTCGACGTGGACGGCAAGCTTTACGTCGTTCTCACCGCGCAGAACTTTCATCCCGGCAAGGGCACGCCGGTCACGCAGGTGGACATGCGCCGCATCGTCGATGGCGTGAAGGTCTCCGAGCGCTGGCGCACCACCGAGCAGGTCGAGCGTGCTTTTGTTGAAGACCTGAACTTCCAGTTTCTCTATGAAGATGGCGAAGGCTTCCACTTCATGAACCCTGAGAATTACGATCAGGTCGTGGTGGATGCGGAGACGATGGGTGACCAGAAGGCCTATCTTCAGGAAGGCATGACCTGCGTTCTTTCCATCCACGAAGGCAATCCGCTGGCCGTCGAACTGCCGCGCCACGTCACGCTTGAGATCACGGAAACCGAGCCGGTCGTAAAAGGCCAGACGGCGTCTTCTTCTTACAAGCCCGCCATTCTTTCCAACGGGATCCGCACCATGGTGCCGCCGCATATCGATGCCGGCATTCGCGTGGTCATCGCGACGGAAGACAATTCCTACGTCGAGCGCGCCAAGAACTGATCCTGGCGATCGAGTAGACAAAAAAGCACCGGTTCCCGGTGCTTTTTTTATTCCATGCCGCGAATAACAAAAAGCCCGCGTCGAGACGCGGGCTTTTTGCCTTTTCGGGCTGTTGATTACATGCCCTTGGCCGCCGTGACGGTCGGGCCTGCCGGTTTCTTCGGCGCGGTCGTCTGGCCAAAGGCATAACCGCCGCCCAGCGCCACGTTCAGCGACACATAGTCCTGCGCGGTCTGCTGGATCGCCGTGGCAAGGCTTGCCTGTGCGGCTGACACCTGACGCTGCGCATCGAGAACGTCGAGCAGCGAAGAGGCACCGTCGCGGTAGCTGGCGGTCGAGAGCTGCAACGCTTCCTGGTAGGAAGCGACCGTCTTGCGCAATGCGTCGGCGGTGCGCTGGTCGCGATTGACTGCGGCAAGGGCGTTTTCAACCTCTTCGACGGCGTTGAGGACCGTCTGCTTCCATGCGAGATATTCTTCGCGCGCCTGCGAGTTGGCGAGGTCGATATTGGCGCGGATGCTGCCGCCATCGAGGATCGGAAGAACAAGGCTCGGGCCGAAGGACCAGCTGTTTGCCGTACCTCTGTTGCCGCCGCTTACGAAGTTGTAGCTCGGGGTGATGGCGCCGCCGAGTTCAATGCTCGGATAAAGCTGCGATTCGGCAACGCCGATCTTTGCCACGGCTGCCGCAAGTTCACGCTCGGCGACGCGGATATCCGGACGATTGCGAATGAGATCTGCCGGAATGCCGGTGCGTGGCACACTGCGGGCCACGGGCTGACGCGCGCCCTTCTGCAACTCGGCGATCAGCGACGAAGCTGGCAGGCCGAGCAGCGTGGCGATGCGGTGCGCCGCCTTGCGGAAGTTGGTTTCGAGGCCCGGTATGTCGGACAGGGTGGAGTTGACCAGACCCTCGGACTGGACAACGTCGAGTCGCGAAGCCGCACCGGCTTCAAGCTGAAGCTTGGTCAGATCCAGTGTTTCACGGCGGGAAGCCAGGTTATGGCGGGCGATCGCCAGACGCTCCTGATAATAGCGTACGTCGATGTAAGCCGAGGCAACCGAGGAAATCAGCGTCAGGCGCTGAACGTCGACGCTTGAATAAGCCGCATCGAGCGATGCATTGGCGCTTTCCGTGGCGCGACGGTAGCGGCCGAAGAGATCGAGCAGCCAGGAAACGCTGAGGCTGCCGGAAGAGACGTTGGTAACAGGAACGTCGCGGTAGCTGCCCTTCGTTTCGCTGGTCGTGTGGCTGCCATTGGCGGTCAGGCTGGGCAGGCCGCCTGCGCCGGCTGAAATCACGTTGGCTTCAGCCTGGTTGATACGCTCTATGGCCTGCATCACCGTCAGGTTCTGCTTCAGGCCGGTAGCAACGTAACCGTTCAGGCGGCTGTCATTGAAGGCTGTCCACCACGCAACGGTGCTGATGTCGCCGTTACTGGTTTTTCCGGCTTCCGCAAACTTTCCCGGCAATTGGATTTCCGGTGTCTTGTGGTCGGGTCCGACAACGCAGCCTGAGAGCAGCAGCATTGTCAGGGGAAGAGTAGCGCGAATAGACAGCATATAATTTTCCCAATTCTCTGGTTGGCTTACCGAGCGCGGCTTGGTGAAAAATGGGCTGCGCGGTCGATCTGCCGTAGAAACGTGCAATTGCCAAATCGGCAACATTTCTAGCAGCGTATTAACGGTTGGCACAGCCCATTTTTGTTTTGTTAACGCCTTGAAAGGCGACGAATGATGACGAAAAAGGACGGAACGAAGAAAATTCCGAGCAGTGTTGCAGAAAGCATACCACCCAACACTCCAATCCCGATTGCATTTTGGGCGGCTGAACCCGCACCGGTTGCGATTGCGAGAGGCACAACACCGAGGATGAAGGCCAGCGATGTCATGATGATCGGCCGCAGGCGCAGCTTCGCGGCCTCCAGTGTCGCTTCCATGAGACTCAGCCCGTGCTCCTGTCTCTCCTTGGCGAATTCGACGATCAGGATCGCATTCTTTGCCGCGAGGCCGATGGTCGTCAGCAGGCCCACCTTGAAGTAGACGTCGTTCGACTGGCCGAAGAAATGCGCCGCGGCCAAGGCGCCGAGGACACCCACCGGCACGGCCATGATGACGGAGAAGGGGATGGACCAGCTTTCATAAAGGGCGGCAAGGCAAAGGAACACGATCAGCACCGAGAGCGCATAGAGCATCGGCGCCTGTGAGCCGGAAAGGCGTTCCTGATAGGAGATGCCCTGCCACGCGACCGTGTAACCGCCCGGCAGGCTCGCCGTCAGCCGTTCCATCTCGTCCATGGCATCACCGGAGGCTACGCCTGCGCCGGCAGTGCCTTCGAGCGAGATGGCGCCCGTGCCGTTAAAGCGCGCCAGAGACGGAGGAGCGTTGATCCATTTCACCTCGCTGAAGGAAGAGAATGGCACCATCTCGCCGCTGGTGTTGCGGGCATACCAGAACTTGAGATCGTCCGGCTGCATGCGGTAAGGCGCGTCGCCCTGGACATAGACGGGCTTGAGTTCACCGTTGAGGGTGAAGTCATTGACGTCACGGCCGGCGAAGATCGTCGACAGCATCAGATTGACAGAGGAAAGATCGACACCCATTGCCCCCATCTTCTCCTGATCGAGGATGATCTTCATCTGGGTTTCGTTGTCCTGGCTGTCGCTTCGAAGCGAGCTGATCTTCGGATTGCCGGTGGCAAGCGCAATCAATTCCTTGGACGAAGCGGTCAGGGCATCGGTGCCGTTGCGGCCGCTATCCACGAGATACATCGAGAAGCCGCTCGATGTACCCATGCCCTGAATGGCCGGCGGCAGAAGCGGGAAGACCTGGGCATCGCGGAAACCGAAGAAGGTGCCCATGGCGCGCTGGACGATGGCGCCCGCGTGCTGGTCGGGAGCCGTTCGCTCGGCGAAATCCTTGAGTTTGGTGAAGACGATGGCGTTGTTCTGGCCCGAACCACTGAAGCTGAAGCCGAGAACGCCGAAAACCGATTCGACATTGGCGGCTTCCTTTTCGCGGAAGTAGTTTTCAACCTGCTTCACCACCTCATTGGTTCGCTCGATATTCGAACCGGTCGGCGTCTGGATGATGGTCAGGAGCACGCCCTGGTCTTCCTGCGGCAGGAACGAGCTGGGGAGCTTGCTGAAGAACCAGACGCAGCCGCCGATGACGATTGCGAAGATGATCATGACGCGCAGGGGCCGCTTCAGCAGATAACCGATGGAGGACACGTAGCCGTCCGTCGTCTTGCCGAAGCCGCGGTTGAACCACGCGCCCGGCCCGCGCTGCTTCTTGTGATGGTCGATCGGCTTCAGCATGGTGGCGCAGAGCGCCGGCGTCAGCACGATGGCGACTACGGCCGAAAGCAGCATGGCCGAAACGATGGTGATCGAGAACTGGCGGTAGATGATGCCCGTCGATCCGCCGAAGAAGGCCATAGGAATGAACACGGCGGTGAGCACAAGCGCGATACCGATGATGGCTCCGGTGATCTCACCCATCGACTTCTCGGTGGCCTCGACCGGCGACAAACCCTCCTCCGACATGATTCGTTCGACGTTTTCGACAACGACGATGGCGTCATCAACGAGCAGACCGATGGCCAGAACCATGGCGAACATGGTGAGCGTATTGATGGAATACCCGGTGAGCGCGAGAACGCCGAAGGTGCCGAGAAGCACGACCGGCACGGCGATCATCGGAATAAAGGTGGCTCTGAGGTTCTGCAGGAACACCAGAAGCACGACGAAGACGAGGATGATCGCCTCGATCAGCGTATGCACCACTTTTTCGATCGACAGTTTCACGAACGGCGTCGTGTCATAGGGATATTCGATCGCGACGCCTTCAGGCAGCGAACCTTCGACGTTGGTCAGGGCAGCTTTTACACGCGCCGCAGTGTCGAGCGCGTTGGCACCCGTGGCAAGGTTGACCGCGAAACCGGCCGAAGGGCGGCCATTGGAGCGGGAATCGCCGCCATAGGTTTCCTGGCCGATTTCAATACGGGCAACATCGCTGAGGCGGACGGTTGCGCCATCCTTTTCGACTTTCAGGATGACCGATTCGAAGTCGGCGACAGTGGTGAGCTGGCTCTGCGCCGTCACCGTCACGTTGAGCTGCTGACCCTTGACGGCGGGAACGGCACCGAGCGAACCGACCGAAACCTGGGTGTTCTGGCTTTCGATGGCGCCGGTGACGTCTGCGGTGGTCAGCTGGTATTTGTTGAGCTTGAAGGGATCCAGCCAGATACGCATCGCATATTCGGAGCCGAAGACATTGATGCTGCCCACGCCTTCCAGGCGCTTGATCTGGTCTTCGACACGCGAGGAGAAGACGTCGCCGAGATCGGCCGAATTGCGCTTGCCGTCGGTGGAGATCAGTGCACCAACCATCAGAATGCTCGATGTCGAGCGGCTGACCTGGATACCCCGCTGCTGCACGGTATCGGGCAATTGCGACTGGACAAGCTGCAGCTTGTTCTGCACCTGAACCTGCGCGATGTCAGGCAGGATGCTGTTACCGAATGTCAGCGTCACTTCGGAACTGCCGGTCGAGGACGACGAGGTCATATAGGTGAGGTCATCGAGGCCGGTCATGCCGTCCTCAATGATGGTTGTCACCGATTTTTCCACGGTCTCGGCGCTGGCGCCATTGTAGGTCGCGCTGACGCGGACCGTTGTCGGTGCAATGTCGGGATATTGCGAAATGGAGAGAGTCCAGATCGCAAGGGCGCCGCCCAGCATGATGACGATGGCGATAACCCATGCAAAAACGGGGCGCCTGATGAAGAAATGGGCCATGGCAGTCCTTGCCTTACCTTTTACGAGCTTCGACCGGAGGTCTCGCGCTCATGCTTATTTCGAAGGCGCGGCGGCAGGCTGAGCCTGCTGCGGCACAACGACGATACCCCGATCGTCAATGGTCACTTCCACCGGCGCCACGGTTGCGCCGTCCGCGATCCACTGGAAGCCGTCGACAATGAGCTTGTCGCCATCCTTGACGTTTTCCGTCACCAGCCAGGCGTTGCCCGACTGCTGGCTGGAAGGGAAGGTGCGGGTTTCCACCTTGTTTTCCGCCGTCACGAATTTTGCCGTCAGCTCGCCATTGGCGTTTCGGCTCGCCGCGCGCTGCGGGATACGGAAGCCCTTTTCCTTGCCGATGGTCAGCGTGGCGCGAACATAGGTGCCGGGAAGCAGGAGATCGTCCGGATTATCGAAGAGGGCGCGGATGGAGAAGGTGCCTGTCGTTTCGCTCACCGCCATGTCAGACATGTCGATCTTGCCGTCATGCTTATATTCGGTGCCATCTTCCAGTGTCAGATGAATGCCGGTCTCTTTCGTGTCGCCACCAAGCTGACCGGACGATATCGCCTTTTTCAGACGCAGGAGATTGGTGCTGGATTCCATCAGGTCGATGTAAATCGGATCGATGCGACGAAGCGTCGTCAAAGCGGTCGTCTGGTTCGCGGTCACCACGTTGCCGATGCTGAAGGCCGTTGCGCTGGTAATGCCGTCGAAGGGTGCACGGACCTTCGTGAGATCGAGATTGATCTCCGCCGTTTCCAGCGCCGCCTTGGTCTGGGCCACATCGGCCTGCGCCTGCAGCAGCGTCACCTTAGCGTTTTCATATTCGATCTGGGTGGCACCGCTGTTAACCAGCCGTTCGTACCGGGCAAGGTTGGCTTCGGCGCTCGGGACACTCGCTTCCGCCTTCGCCACGTTTGCCTTGGCCTGCGCCACTTCCGCCAGATAGGTATTGTCTTCGATCTGGTAGAGAACGTCGCCCTGCTTCACCTCGCTGCCTTCCTTGAAGGGAATTTCACGGATGATGCCGGTGACCCGCGGCCGGATTTCAGCCGTCTGGAACGCGCTGGCGCGGCCGGGCAGAACAGTGGTCAACGGATATTCGCTGGTCTTCATCAAAATGACGCTGACCGGAGACGGCGGACGCGCTGCGCCCTGGGCGGCGTTCTGGCTGCTTTCGCCGCCATCGCTGCAGCCCGCCAGAATCGCGGTCACACACAGAGAAGCAAGTAGGGGTAAAATACGTCGGCTCATTGTTCTTCCCTGCGTATCGATCGCATTCAACTATAAGCGCAATGTCGCTCGGCGGATGCGCGTCCGGAGACAGATACGACAGGCGAAGGCCTTGGAAGGGACCCGATTCGCTTATTCTATCCGGACCGCATGCGCATAGAAGCGCAGGCTTTTGCGCTTCGCAAGCAACTGCGAGAAGGTGACGTAAATTGGGAATCGTCACTTAGCAAGCGGATTGCGCAATCCCGCATCGACTAAATCGACGAGTTGATCGCAACGTGTTGCCAAATTGCCGATATCTTCCCGCGCGATAAGGACGGGATGAATGACGCTGGTCAGCGCATGGAGCACGGTTTCCGCCAGAGGAGAAACATCCGTGGCGGCATAGATTCCGGCTTCGATCCCATCCTGAATGATCTCGCCGAGCAGCTTCACGATGACGGACTTGTAATAGTCTCCGCACTTCATGTCCTGCTTGGCGGTCATCAGGATCATTTCGAAGACATAGGGGTTCTTATTGAGATCCTGATGGTGTTGCTCCATCAGGTTGCGCGCCAGATGACGCAATCTGGAAAGCGGCGCATGGCTTTTGTCGAGCGGACAGATCTGGCGTTCGAAAGCACCGATCTGTTCGAAGCCAAGGGCGTCGACAAGGGCGTTCTTCGAGCTGAAATTCTTGAAGACATTGGCGGGAGACATACCGAGCGCCGCGGCGATATCGGCAATCGCAACGGCATTGAAACCGCGCTCCCGGAAAAGCTCTTCCGCCTTGGCGAGAATGTCCCGCCGGGTTTCCTCGGCGGAACGGCGGGGCCGGCGTCTGACAGGACGGTCACCCTTCCTGTCGGCCTTTCTCGCCTGTTCGATCATTTTGTTCACAGTCAGACTCCGGGGAAGAACCGCTCCAGATTCCGGCGTACTCTTGCAAGCGGCGTCTCGCCGCTATCGTCGGGAACGAAGCTCTGTCCGGTGATACGTTCGTAAGCATCAATATAGACCTTCGAGGTTTGCAAGACGAGGTCCTGCGGAATTTCAGGCACCTCGTCCTTGTAAGGGTCGCAGCGTTCGGCAACCCAGGCTCTGACAAAGTCCTTGTCGAAGCTTGCCGGCCTTGTGCCGTTTCGAAAGCTTTCCTCATAGCTGTCAGCCATCCAGTAGCGGCTGCTGTCCGGTGTGTGTATCTCGTCGGCCAGAATGATCGTCCCGTTTTCATCCGTTCCGAATTCGTATTTCGTGTCAACGAGAATGAGGCCCTGTCTGGCGGCAATCTCCTGCCCGCGCTTGAACAGTGCCAGCGCGTAATGGGAAAGCACGTTCCATTGCTCCTGCGTCAGGAGTTTCTTCTCTACGATCTCCGAAGGCGTCAAAGGTTCATCATGGCCGCCATCAAAGGCTTTGCTGGTGGGTGTGATCACCGGTTCGGGCAGGATCTGGTTGTCCTTCATCCCATCGGGCAGGCTCATACCGTACATCTGCCGTTCGCCCTTCTTATAAAGGGTGAGGATCGAGGTGCCTGTCGTGCCGGCCAGATAACCGCGAACGACCACTTCGACCGGCAGTATTTCGAGCCGCTTGCCGATGACGACATTGGGGTCGGGATATTCGACCACATGATTGGGGCAGATGTCCTTCGTCAGCTCGAACCAGTAGCGGGCCGTCTGTGTCAGAACCTGCCCCTTATAAGGTATGCAGGTGAGGATACGATCAAAGGCGCTGAGACGATCGGTGGATATGATGATGCGATTGCCGTCGGGCAGGTCGTAATTTTCCCGCACCTTGCCGCGGTAGTAATTCGGCAGCTCGGGAATGACGGCTTCATCGAGAATGCGCACGGGCTCTCCAATTCTTGTCTTTACAGGACGTCAAACGCCCTGATCGGTCTAAATTCCTGCTCGATCCTATTACATGTTTCCCGAAACAGGACCAGACGCCATGTTATCGGCCGACAAAGGTCGGTATTTCAGCCGGTTCTGGAAACTATCATTCTAAAACAACG